>FMEL01000003.1 GCA_900066355.1 uncultured Ruminococcus sp. | reverse complement strand
ATGGTCAGAAAGATTCAGTTGATTGTCAACATGTATGTGGTTTTGAAGATACGAGATATCTTCTAAGAAATATAATCCTCCTTAGCTCAGTCGGTAGAGCATGCGGCTGTTAACCGCAGTGTCGTTGGTTCGAGTCCAACAGGGGGAGTTTTTTATACCTGGCTCCATGGTCAAGCGGTTAAGACACCGCCCTTTCACGGCGGTAACAGGGGTTCAAATCCCCTTGGAGTCATCAAAAAATAAAAAAATGTGATTTTTGGTATGGCTTGATTACGACATTTGGTGTATAATACATCTAAATGAGTTATATGCCGATGTGGCTCAATTGGCAGAGCAGCTGATTTGTAATCAGCAGGTTATCGGTTCGAGTCCGATCATCGGCTTTTTGGACCTTTAGCTCAGTTGGTTAGAGCAACCGGCTCATAACCGGTCGGTCCTGGGTTCGAGTCCCCGAAGGTCCATTTTACTTATTTTTTTGGCCCAGTGGCTCAGTTGGTTAGAGCGCCGCCCTGTCACGGCGGAGGTCGTGAGTTCGAGTCTCATCTGGGTCGTTTATGGGGTCTTAGCTCAGCTGGGAGAGCATCTGCCTTACAAGCAGAGGGTCATAGGTTCGAGCCCTATAGGCCCCATTTTTTCAATTTAATATGCCGCAGTGGCGGAACTGGCAGACGCCCGGGACTTAAAATCCCGTGGGTAGTGATACCCGTACCGGTTCGATTCCGGTCTGCGGCATGACTTAAAAGACTTCAAATTCTCTGATTCAGAGGGTTTGGAGTTTTTTTTATACAACATTTGCACAAACTATGATAATTTATTGACAATCTCGTGATTTTTATTCTTGTATTATGAGATTGTTTGCTATATACTGTGAAGAAAGACATCGAAAGGCGGTCAGACCAATTGGAAATAATAAAGACATTCGGAAATTATGTAGAAAAATGGTGTGAGAATACACCGGACAGAGCACGCTGGCTCCTCACGAAAGGATGGGAGGCACAGGATCTGAAGTTTCGTCTGGCTCCTTCGAAAAAAATAAACCCGTCAGATCAGTATCTGGCACGTATGATGATGAATGTGATGCTTCAGCCGTTGAAACATCCGGATCAGTCAGTACTGGTCAGCGTATTTACGCCGTGTGAGCTGATGCAGGAGGCAGGTTTATATCCTTATAATGTAGAGAGTTTTTCCTGCTATCTGACAGCATCAAGTGCAGAGCGTGCATTTCTTCAGAGTGCAGAGGATTCCGGACTTTCTGAAACACTCTGCAGTTACCACAAGACATTTATAGGAGCTGCGGAGAAGGGACTTCTGCCGAAGCCGAAATGTATTGTATATACGAACCTTGCATGTGACGCGAATCTTCTGACTTTCCAGCGTCTGGCGGAGTTTTTTCATGTGCCGGTGTTTTCGATTGATGTGCCGTCCGGTCAGACGTCGGAAAATGTTGCCTATGTGGCTGCGCAGCTTCGAGCTCTGCGTGGGTTTCTTGAACAGACCACAGGGCATCAGATTGATGAGGGCAGGCTTGTACAGAGGGTAAAAAGAGGTTACAAAACACTACAGCAGTTTGATGCCTTTCAGAGCGCACGTGCAGACCGTTTTATCCCGTCCGATCTGGTGTCGCCATTGTACAGCGGAATGACTAATAATATCCTTCTGGGAACAGAAGAGGAAGCGTTATATACCGAGAAACTTCTTCAGGACGTAAAGAAAGCACCGCCTAAAAAAGGTAAACATATCTATTGGATGCACACGATTCCGTTCTGGTCAGATGCGGTAAAAGATGCACTTCTTTTGAATGATGATGTTCAGATCGTCGGATGCGAGCTCTCACAGGCAACAGATATTTCCAGACATTCAGAAGATCCATATGAAGAAATGGCAATGCGTCTGATCTATCATGCATTGAACGGACCGATTTCACGCAGGATCAATGCCGGTATCCGTCATGCAAAACAGGCTGGCGCCGATGGTGTTGTCTGGTTTAATCACTGGGGCTGTAAGCATACACTTGGTGGCTCTCGAATTGCGAAAAAGCGTTTTGAGGAAGCAGGTCTTCCAACATTGATCCTGGACGGAGACGGCTGCGATCGAAGCCATGGTGGGGAAGGTCAGACATCTACCCGTTTAGGTGCTTTTCTGGAAATGTTGGGGGATTTTGCTCATGAATAAAACATATTATGTCTGTAAATATACACCGGTGGAGCTATTGACTGCTTTAGGCGGTAAATGCGAAATATTAAATGAAATGCCGGAAGGTTTTGAACGCGCAGAGCAGATCACACATCCGAACATCTGCGGATTTGGAAAAGCTGTGCTCGAGGAAGTTCTTGCCGGGAATATAAAAGAACTGGTTCTTGTAAACTGTTGTGACACAATCCGCAGTGTTTATGATATACTGGAAGACAGTGGACAGATGGATTTTCTTTATATGATCGATATGTTACATTGTGACATAGAATGCAGCCGTGAGCGTACGGCAATGCAGTTAAAGGCACTGACATCTGCATATGCTTCCTATAAAGGAACTACTTTTGATAAAGCTGCTTTTCTGAAAGCTTTTCAGCCAAAAGAACGTACGCAGGAACCACATCTGGCGGTGCTTGGAGCACGTATGGGACAGGAACTGTTTGAGATGACAAGTAAGTCCATGCCGCTTCCGGTTGTGAATGAAACCTGTGTTTATAACCGTTCCGTAGGCGAAAATCTTCCGTCGGAAGATATGGATTTTGATGCACTGATGGAATGGTATGCTGGAGAACTGCTTCATCAGATTCCGTGTATGCGTATGATGGATCATGCAGGACGTAAACAGTTATATCAGGATTCTTCACTGAAAGGAATTATTTATCATACTGTAAAATTCTGTGATTTTTACAGCTTTGAGTATGCGGATATCAAAGGTCATACCGATGTGCCGCTTCTGAAGATTGAATCGGACTTTACTTTGCAGAGCAGCGGGCAGCTGAGTACGCGTCTGGAAGCTTTTGCAGAGAGTCTCGGTATTCAGAAGGAAACAAAAAAGGAGAGAACAATGGGCAAAGGATATTATGCTGGAATCGACAGCGGATCCACAAGTACAGATGTGGTGATTTTGGATAAGGACAGAAAAATAATTTCCAGTGTGATCATGCCGACCGGAGCGGGTGCGGCAAATGGCGCTGAAAGAGCCCTGGAGGAAGCTCTTGAACAGGCTGATATTGCAAGAGAAGATCTGGATGCAGTTGTGACTACCGGTTACGGCAGAACCGCGATTTCAGACGGAGATAAGAGCATTACAGAGATTACCTGCCATGCACGAGGGGCGCATTTCCTCGATCCAAAAGTACGTACAGTCGTTGATATCGGAGGGCAGGACAGCAAGGTTATCCGTCTGAACGAAGATGGCAGTGTAAAGAATTTTGTCATGAATGACAAATGTGCTGCAGGAACCGGACGATTCCTTGAAATGATGGCAAAGACGATGGAAATGTCTCTCGATGAGCTGAGTCAGGTGGGACTTTCTTATCAGGAGGACATTACAATTTCCAGTATGTGTACAGTATTTGCCGAGTCCGAAGTAGTTTCTTTGATCGCACAGAATAAGCGTACCGATGATATTGTACATGGACTGAACAAAGCTGTCGCTGCAAAGACGGCATCGCTGGTCAAACGTGTAGGCGGTGAAGAGGCTTATATGATGACTGGTGGTGTTGCTCAGAACAAAGGCCTTGTAAAAACTCTTGAAGAGCGTCTTGGAACGAGTCTGGTCATCAGCGAGAAATCCCAGCTCTGCGGAGCCTTAGGGGCGGCCTTATTTGCAACTGATATATAAATATAGTAAAGTGGGGAACCGGATATTGACGAACCGATAAAAGGGGAGGAAAGAAAGTTGGCTGATTCCAATATTACAAAAAGTGCACTTGCGTCAGCTCTGAAAGAATTGATGGAAACGACACCTTTTGCAAAGATCACTGTCTCGGATATCTGTGCAAAATGCAATATGAACCGAAAAAGTTTCTATTATCATTTCAGGGACAAATTTGATCTGGTAAACTGGATATTTGATGTAGAATATCTGAATCATGTGCAGATTGGGAAGAATCTGATAGGATGGGACAGTGTGCTTCATCTTTGCAATTATTTTTATGAGAATAAAGATTTTTACAGAAAGGCAATGAAAGTAGAAGACCAGAATTCTTTTATCAATCATTTCCGTGATCTGGTAAGCCCGTTGATGGCAGAGGATATCAGAGAGATTGTGGGAGAGCAGACAGATGCGGATTTTTATGTGAACTTTTTCTGTGATGCGGTTATCTGTGCATTTGGACGATGGATTTCACAGAAAGAACCGATTCCGCCGCAAAAATTTGTAGAATTACTGAAATCTTGTATTCAGGTTGTGGTGATTACGCAGGCGCGTATGAACAGTTAAAACTTGAAAATATAATGAAATATAAAGCAAACAGCTTCATAAAACATATCGGAAATTACCGGATGATTTATGGAGCTGTTTCACTGTGCACATATGTGAAAAGATTGCTTTATTGGTCAGTGACTTTTATTCACCCATAGAGAATGACTTCTGAAGAATATCACGAAGAGATTCTTTGAAGATGTTATGGGATAAAAGCTTGCCATTATTCCTGAGATTGTAGATCGTACCGTCAGGCTGGAAACCGATTACACTGGACGGCGGAGAGATAATGTTTCCGACAGTCTCTGCATCATACATAAGATCAATCGGAATAGTACGGTATTTCTGTGCAACGCGTGTACCGACGGCTGCTTTGTAGACATTTCCACGGGTTTCACTGCTGCATGTCGGATCCGCAATGACTGCGGAAAACGGACAGTGAAGTTCTTCGGCATAGCGGTAGTATGAACCGGAAAGAATTTCGGAACTTTCATCTTCTGTAAACATGCGATATACAGAATAAAGAAGTCTGTGATCGCGGAGTACGAGGCATGCAGCATCGGTATGATCGTCATAATTGACACCGATCAGAAGATGATTGATGTCCTTTGCAGAATCTGCGAAATCTTCTGTGATGCAGTCAGAACCACACAATAGAATGATGGCACAGTCTTCATTCTGGCGGATGAGTGGAAGCAGTCTCTCCGGATCTTTGTTTGTATAAAGAAAATATACGTAGATACCGAGGTCTTTGCCCTGATCGAAAATCGGCTGATAACTTTCTGTAAGATTTTCATGTGCGGAATCAATGTTCAAAAACAGAAGCCACGGAACATTGATATTTTCGGTACGTTTGATCTTACGGACGATATGTGCGCCCATTGTGCAGCCATTATATCCCAGATTCAGACCGAATTCGATAAGTTTGTCTTTATCCATGTGCTTGAGTGCATCTTCAATCAGTGGATAGTACGGGCTGTTTTCGTTGTTCAACATTGTACGTGCCATCTCAAAAAAAGATATCTGGAAACGCCCCTTCGAAAAATGAAGCGCCATATCGACCAGATTTCTGGTACAGCGCTCCGGTGCTTCATCGGCATCCTTTAATGCGGTTTTGACGAATGTTTTTATAATGATTCGAGAAGTTTTTGCTGTCATTTTTGATCCCTTCAATATCCATATATAAAAAAATTACAGACGGCAAAATACATTCACCGTCTGTATTTTATCTACTTTTTATTTAATCACAAAGTGTTTTTGGATGCAATAGACACTATAGAAAACATGTCCAAAAATGAAGGGGTTCTTCTGAAAGGGAAGATCAGCCCTTGACAGCACCTGCAGAAACACCTTCTACGATAAATCTGGAAAGAAGGATATAAACAATGATTACCGGGAAGATCGAAAACGCGATCATCACGTAAACCTGGCCCATATCGAACTTCAGGAAGTCGGCACTACGAAGCTGTGCGATCAGTACCGGAAGTGTTTTCTTCTTGTCAGAATGAAGTACCAGCGCCGGAATAAAGTAGTTGTTCCAGCTCTGAACGAAAGTGAAGATTGCCTGTACGGCGATAGCCGGTTTCATAAGCGGGAAGACGATCGTATTGAAAGTCTTGAATTCGCCGGAACCGTCAATACGGGCGGCCTCCACAAGCTCCAGAGGAAGGTTGCTTTCCATGTACTGTTTCATATAGAAGAAAGTAACCGGAGCGGCGATACTCGGAATGATCAGTGGAATAAAGGAATCATCCAGATGCATTTTGCCGAGTAACTGCAGGAAACCAAGTGCGGTAACCTGAGTCGGGATCATCATGACTGCGAGGATAAAGGTGAACATGAATTTTTTGCCTTTAAAGTCGTATGCGTGAATAGCATATGCAGTCATTGTGGAGAAGTATGTACATAAAACAGCAGAACATGTAGCAATGAAGATACTGTTGAACATACCGTTCCATACAGGAAGGGTCCCTGCGAGAAGGTTTTTCCAGTTTGTGATAAGCTGACCTCCTGGGATTGCCGTGAAACCTTTTTTCAGGGCTCCGTTTGATCTTGTTGCGTTGATAAACAGTACATAAAACCAGAACAGGCAGAAGAAAGTGAGAATAATCAGTACCACATAAGCAAGGGTACGCTGACCTTTCATGCTCATTCCTTTTTTGGTTTTTTGATTTTTTTCATTCATTCTTCTCACCTCCCGTCAGTTGCTTTGTTGAATCGGAATACGATCATACTGAGTATACCGGTAATAATGAACAGGAATACGGACAATGCACCGCCCATACCATAGTTCTTGCTGAACAGATGCTTGTTCAGGAACATGATCAGTGTCATGGTTGAACGCATCGGATCACCGGTTCCGTTTGTCAGGATCTGTGGTACATCGAACATCTGCATACCACCGATCAGTGATGTGATCATAACGTAGATCAGAATCGGACGAAGCAGCGGAAGAGTGATCTTACGGAAAATCTGTGAAGATGTAGCTCCGTCTACTTCGGCAGCTTCATAAAGTGATGAATCGATACCCATCATACCGGCCATCAGGAGAATGGTCGTGTTACCAAACCACATCAGGAAGTTCAGAATCGCAACCAGCGTTCTTGCACTCCAGGCGTGGCTGAAGAAAGAATATGCTTCTTTCAGGATGCCTGCATGTACGAGCATGGAATTGATTGGGCCGCCATCTGCGAACAATGTGAAGAATAACATTGCAAATGCAGATGCCATGATCAGGTTCGGGAGATAGATCACGGTCTTGAAGAACCGCTGACCTTTCAGCCGGAGACTTGGATTGGAGAACCATGCACCGAGAAGCAGGGATACAAGGATCTGAGGAACAAATCCCATTACCCACATGATCATTGTGTTTTTAAAATAGATCCAGATCTCTCCACCCTCAAAGAGCTTGACATAATTGGCAAATCCCACAAAGTTCGGTCCAATCTGCGTCAATCCCGATCTGTAATTTTCAAAAAAGCTGTTATAAATTGTACTAATAAGCGGAACGAGCTGGAATATGAGGTATACTACTACAAACGGTATCAGAAAGATATAGCCCCATTTGTTATAGCTGACCGCTTTATGGTTATTATTCTTTGCCATTATCTTCCTCCATAAGTTAAAATGTGCCTGCCTGAACCTCAGGCAGGCACATTTTTAGATAATCATGTTCTTTTCAGAATGTTCATTTGAAAATGAAGTCAGTCTGTCTGAATTAGTATGAAAGTTCCGGATATTTTTCAACAACTGCTTTGTAGAACAGGTCGAGTGCTTCTTCATAAGTTGCATTGCCTTCGAAATAGTTCTTCATAGCGTTCTGGAATTCTTCGTTGCAGCCCTGATCATAGATGCTCATGTTGCTGAGGTCAATCTTGTCTGCGCCTGCACAGAACATAGCCAGTGGGTTCTGTCCGCCGAGAACTGCGTCGCCGTAGCTTTCGTCTGCAGCCATTTCTTCCATAGCCGGTTTGTTGTTTACGAAGTCGTTGTCAGCTGTAACGATTTCTTTCATTACATCAACGTTTGTTGTCATAGTTTTCATGATATCAGCAACGAGTGTCGGGTTGTCTGTACCTGTAGCTGCTGTGATCCATGTTCCGCCCCAGTAGAAGCCCTGCGGTCCTTCTGTTGCAGCCCAGCCGCCGTCTTTACCTACGGAGCCGTCCTGATCAGCACTCATAGAGAAGTCGATGAACCATGCCGGTCCGAAATATGCGAATACGTTGCTGTCTTTGAAGAAGCCTTTGCTCCAGTCATCGCTCCACAGTTCGTATGTAGATGTTTCGCCTGCATCAACCATTTCTTTGGACATGTCAACCCAGTTCTTGATATTGTCGTCAACTGTGATCTTTCCATCAACTACCCATGGGCTGGTTACGTTGTTGGAGAATACACGGTAGGAGTCGTTTACAGTAGAGGTCATCTGATAACCTTTTTCTTTCAGTTCTGCAGCAGTTGCTTTGAAGGTATCCCAGTCAGCAACTTTCTTCTGAACTTCTGCCGGATCGTCTGTTCCGAATACTTCCTTGGCGATATCTCTTCTGTAGATCATGGTTCCTGGGCAGCCCTGCCATGAAAGACCTTTCAGGTTTCCATCGGAATCTGTCATAACGTCTTTGGTGTACTGATACTGATCAGCAATCTCATCATCTGTGATTCCAAGATCTGCTACAGACATTGTGTAATCTGTGTTTACATATTTCAGTGCGTAGTCAGCTTCTACGAGGAAGAGGTCGATCTTGTCGTCAGCAGCTGCATCAGCCTGTTTCAGAAGTGTTTCGTCGAGATTGTTCTGATAAGCGTTATCATCAGATGGAGTAATGTTCCATACAACATCTACATCACCGATTTTACCATGGGTTCCGTCTACTTCTTCATATCCCGGATAGTGATCGGTCAGACGGGATTTGAATTCTTCGTTCCAGCAGTAAATGTTTAAAACTTTACCTTCGTCTGAGCCTGCGTCATCAGCCCATACCGGAACTGCTGCCAAACCTGCGAGCATAGCTGCTGTTAATGTGACTGCCATAATCTGTTTTTTCATGTTGTTACCTCCCTGTGATTTAATAATTTTGTTTTTATTTTTTCATATTAAATTTTCATTATTTAGTTTTTGCAAATATGTTTTGCATTTTATTTTGCCAGATTCCTGACTGAAGCACCGGGGAAAAGCCTTCCGTCAACTGTGAACTTATCGATGATCGTTGCTTTGGGATTTTCGATGAGACCAATCAGTTTCTTTGCGGCAAGGTGTCCGATTGTTTCTGTGTCCTGGCACAGCGTTGTCAGCCGGGGCTCAAGGATGCGGGCAAAAGTGAGTCCATCATATCCTGCGATGGAAATATCATCTGGTATCCGAAGTCCTCGTTCGTGGATTTCGTTGATACCGCCCAGAGCAGAAAAATCATCCGGATAAAGAATGCAGGTAGGCGGATCTTTCAGATCAAGAAGTTCTGAGGTTGCCATCGCTGCGGCTTCTGCATCGCGATAGGGGATGACCGGCATATATTCATCGGGTACATCAATGTGTTTTTTCTGAAGTGTTCTGTAGAAGCTTCCCAGACGACTTCGAGTAACAGAAGAATCTTCTCCGTGAATATAGGCGATTTTTCTGTGACCCCGTTGCAGAACATAGGTGACAAGATCTTCCATTCCCTGAATATTGTTGGAGACAATTGCGATGCGTCCGTCGAATACGTGGTCGATCGTAACCACCGGAATTTCGGATTGTACCAGCTGCTGTACTTCTTCTGTAAAGAAGTTGATGCAGGCAATTACAACTCCGTCGACTCCCCGGTAGCGGCAGTGATCATAATAACTGATGTGCTGACCGGAAAGATTTCCACTGGTAAATGTGATGTCGTATCCTCTGGATTCAGCTGTGCGCTTAAAACTTTCTAATACATGGTTGAAATAATCATGTGTGAGACCACTCATGGCTTCGTCTACAAAGAGTACACCGAGATTGTGGCTTCGCTTGGTTTTCAGCGACCGTGCTGAGGAATTAGGAAGATATCCCATTTCTGAAGCAGTCTTTAAAATAAGCTGCCGTGTCTCTTCGCTGATATCCGGATAACCATTGAGAGCTTTGCTGACACTTGCAACAGATACGTTGCACTGTTTTGCAATGTCTTTCATGGATACCATATGCATGTCCAGCCTTTTCTGTTTTTTGTTTCTAAATCGTTTTCGCAAGCTCATCGTACTGTATTTTCGGACGATTTGCAAGTATAAATTGTCATATTTGCATAATTTATCCCTCTTGCACAAAAAATAATTAACAATAATTAATCAATTTCACAAAAAAGACGCTTTGTTTTTACGAAAAATTTCGTAAAAAACTTAACGATTACGAAAACATGTTTGTACACTATTTCGTAAGCGAAAATGTAGTTGATTTTTTTGAATAAGTGAATTATACTGAGCTTAATCCAATCTAATCATATTATAGTTATAAAAATTCTAAACTTATTCGTTTTCGCAATTCTGTTTTCAGTCTTTAACTCGTGATCGCATACCCTTTACTTTATTTATATATTGTTTTTTGAAGGAGGTTCTTTATGAAATTCGGACATTTTGACGATAAAGCCAAAGAATATGTAATCACTACACCACATACTCCACAGCCATGGATCAATTATCTCGGAAGCAACGATTTCTTTTCACTGATCTCAAACACCTGCGGCGGATATAGTTTCTATAAAGATGCGAAACTTTTACGTATTACGAGATATCGCTACAATAACATTCCGGTAGATTCCAACGGAAAATATTACTATATCAATGATGACGGTGTGATCTGGAATCCGGGCACGATGCCATCCGGTACAGAGACAGATACATATGAATGCCGTCACGGTCTGGGCTACAGCCGTTTCCATTCAACGAAAAATAATCTGGAAGCGGATCTGCTGGCATTTGTACCGGTAGATGCAGCGTGCGAGATCAACTGCCTGACTTTGAAAAACAATTCAGATGTCGAAAAAAACATCTCTTTATTTTCTTATGTAGAATTCTGTCTTTGGAATGCAGTTGATGACTCGACTAACTTCCAGCGAAATTTAAGTATTGGTGAAGTGGAAGTACACGGAAGTACAATTTATCATAAGACCGAATACAGAGAGCGCCGCCGTCATTATAGTTTCTTTACTGTAAATGTACCGGTTCAGAATTTTGATACCAGCAGGGATGAATTCCTTGGAGCCGGTAACGGCAACGCATTTCCGGAAGCAGTCCGTAAGAAAAAATGCAGCAACTCCATAGCAAGCGGATGGTATCCGATCGCAGCACATCAGATCAATCTGACACTTGCTCCTGGCGAAGAAAAGACATTTGTATTTATGCTGGGTTACTGTGAAAACCCTGCAGACAATAAATGGGAAGCGCTGAATGTCATCCGCAAGGCCCCGGCAAAAGCACTTATCGAAAGATTTGATACAGCAGAAAAAGCAATGGCAGCATTTGCAGAGCTGAAAACATACTGGGAGACACTGCTTGCACGTTTTGAAGTCACCAGTTCGAACGAACACATTGACCGTATGGCAAATATCTGGAACCAGTATCAGTGTATGGTAACATTCAATATGTCAAGATCTGCATCGTATTATGAATCCGGCACCGGACGAGGCATGGGATTCCGTGATTCCTGTCAGGATCTTCTCGGATTTGTACATCTGATTCCGGAACGCGCAAGGGAAAGAATTATTGATATTGCATCTACACAGTTCCCGGACGGAAGCGCATATCATCAGTATCAGCCACTGACAAAGCAGGGCAATCTCGATGTCGGAAGCGGATTTAATGATGACCCGCTGTGGCTGATTGCAGCGGTTGCTGCCTATCTGAAAGAAACCGGTGATTATGGCATTCTTGATGAGCTGGTACCATTTGACTGTAAGAAAGGTTCTGAAGTACCGCTGTTTGAACATCTGAACAAATCGTTCCATTATACAGCGACACATCTCGGACCGCACAAACTTCCGCTGATCGGAAGAGCTGACTGGAATGACTGCCTGAATCTGAACTGCTTCTCCAGTGAACCCGGTGAATCTTTCCAGACGACCGGACCATCCGAAGGACCGGTGGCAGAATCTGTATTTATTGCAGCAATGTTTGTTAAATATGGTAAAGACTTTAAAGAAATCTGTCTGCGTACAGGACATGAAGATCTTGCAAAAGAAGCAGAGAGTGCAGTAGCCGATATGTATCAGGCGGTTCTGGATGCAGGATGGGACGGAGAATGGTTCCTTCGCGCATATGATTCACAGTCTGCAAAAGTCGGATCAAAAGAATGTGAAGAAGGTAAAATTTATATTGAATCACAGGGATTCTGCGTGATGGCTGAAATCGGAAAAGAAGAAGGCCTTGCTGAGAAAGCGCTGGATTCCGTACATAAACATCTGGAAACGAAATATGGTATCATGATACTCCAGCCGGCATATACCAGATATCATCTGGAACTTGGTGAAATTTCTTCTTATCCGCCGGGATACAAAGAAAATGCCGGAATCTTCTGCCATAACAATCCGTGGATTTCTATTGCAGAAGCTGTACTCGGAAGAGGAGATCTTGCATTTGATGTTTACCGTAAGATCTGCCCGTCCTATATTGAAGAGATCAGTGATGTACATCGCACAGAACCATATATTTATTCACAGATGATAGCAGGTGCTGACGCAGCAAGATTCGGCGA
The DNA here is from genome assembly GCA_900066355.1 of uncultured Ruminococcus sp. Classification (GTDB taxonomy): domain Bacteria; phylum Bacillota; class Clostridia; order Lachnospirales; family Lachnospiraceae; genus Blautia_A. The sequence goes on along the minus strand of FMEL01000003.1, from coordinate 334,962 downwards.
GGCAAAGAATAGCTGGCTGACCGGAACGGCAGCCTGGACATTTGTTAACCTGTCACAGGCGCTTCTCGGAATCCAGCCGGAATATGACGGTCTGGTAGTGAATCCGTGTCTGCCGAAAGCTTTTGGTGATCTGCAGATCAAACGCCGCTACAGAGATGCGGAATATTATATTGATATCCGCAAACCGGACGGTGTGGAAAAAGGTGTTGAATGGATGGAAGTAGACGGCGAAAAAATTGCCGGAAACCAGATTCCTCTGATCCCCGGCAAGAAAGAATACCATGTAACGGTACAGATGGGTTAATTATTTGTTCCCTGTGATGTGGTCATGGTGGAGGCGAGACCTTCCGGAAGGATGGTTCCTCCGCCGAGTACCATATCGTCATCATAAAGGACAGCAGCCTGTCCCGGAGTAACGGCTCTCTGTGGCTCATCGAAGGTGATCTTTATCAGGTCTTCTCCGATCTGCTCCACAGTTGCCGGCTGTTCCGGCTGACGGTAACGCGTTTTGACTTTACATTTGATTGGTGCATCGAGATGATCCCATGGAATCAGGTTGATGTCGTTGATATAACAATAATTACTCATCAGATCCTGTTTTCCGCCGAGGATAACCTCGTTGGAATCCAGTGATTTGCCACAGACATAGAGAGATTCCGGTGCGGAAATACCGAGACCGCGGCGCTGGCCGATCGTATAATGAATCTGGCCTTTATGTTTACCGAGAACTTTTCCCTCTTTATTTACAAAATCTCCCGGTTCGGATGACTGACCGGTATACTGTTCAATAAATGAAGCATAATCTCCGTCCGGCACGAAGCAGATATCCTGACTGTCCGGCTTATCAGCATTGATAAAGCCCTGCTCCTGTGCAATGTGGCGGATTTCTTTTTTTGTATAGCCGCCGAGTGGAAACAGAGTGTGTGCAAGCTGATCCTGTGTCATGGCATAAAGAACGTAGCTCTGGTCTTTCGTCGGATCAAGACCTTTTTTCAAAATGAAACGTCCGGTTTCCGGATCCTGCTCTCTGCGGGCATAATGGCCGCTTGCGATGTACTCACATCCGAGTTCTCTTGCCTTGTCAAGAAGTGCGGAAAATTTCAAAAAACGGTTACAGTCGATACATGGATTTGGTGTGCCTCCGTGAAGGTAGGTGTCTGCGAATTTGTCGATAACACTGTGACGGAATTCGTCGTGCATCGGGAAAACGTAGTAGAGCATGCCAAGTCTTGCGGCAACACTTCTTGCATCTTCAGTATCAGATGGTGTGCAGCAGGCACGGTGGCCCGGAAAACTGCACTGTGGATTATCATAAAGCTTCAGAGTGGCACCGGCACAGTCATAGCCGTCCTGAACCATCAGGTAGGCAGCTACGCTGGAATCAACTCCGCCGCTCATGGCGATCATTGCTTTTTTCTGCATATATTTTCTCCTGTTGTATAAATTTGTTTTATAATATATGGTTTATATAGTCAGCTACAAAATCTGTTTACAGGGGGGAAGCCCCAAGTAACCAGTATCATGGTATCATCATAGAAAAACAGTGTCAAGCAAGGAAAACAGAGTGTAAATAAAAAAATGAAAAAATGTGTTGACAGACAGAAAGAAGAGTAGTATATTAAACCTATCGGAAAGATAGGAAATAAAAATCGAGAGAACACATTAAGGAGGAAGAATCATGTTTACAGAGAAATCAGTACAGAGAAATGTCATGTGTATGATGGATAAGGAAATGCGAATGGGTATGTACATGTGCATGTCTATGTTAAACTGTGCTTCAATGTATCGGAAACTTCCTGTGACATCAGAGGATCATGGCAGAGTGGTCTGAGGTGAGATGTCAAGAATGTGAATATAGATGTATCAACCAGATACAATGTAGATTACATGAACAGGAAATTCCGAAGGAGTTCCTGTTTTTTCTTTGTTCAAAATCAGGCAGAGAACGTCAGGATAACAGGAAATCCTGAACTTACAACTGAATATGGAAAAAAAGTAATAAAACAAATCAAATAAAAAATAATGGATGAGAATAAGAGAGGGAAACAATTATGAAAAACAGAAAATTTGTCACAGTATCACTTGCAGCAGCACTCGCAATCGGAACAATCACAGCAAACGGCGTACTTGTAAGTGCTGACGCCGAAAAAGGAACCATCAAAGTCGCAGCATCCGCAACACCACATGCAGAGATCCTTGAAGAAGCAAAACCAATCCTCGAAAAAGAAGGATGGGATCTGGAAGTTACCGTATTTGATGACTATGTACAGCCAAACCTTGTAGTAGAGAGTGGTGATTTCGATGCAAACTATTTCCAGCATATTCCGTATCTTGACAACTTCAATGAAGAGCAGGGAACACATCTTGTAAATGCTGGCGGAATCCATTACGAGCCATTCGGAATCTATCCGGGAACAAAGAAAACACTGGATGATCTGGAAGATGGTGATACCATTGCAGTTCCGAATGATACCACAAACGAAGCAAGAGCACTTCTTCTCCTTCAGGACAACGGAGTAATCACTCTGAAAGACGGAGCCGGACTGGAAGCAACGGTAAAAGATATCGAAGAAAATCCGAAGAACATTCAGATCGAAGAACTGGAAGCAGCGCAGGTTTCCCGTGTAAAAGACGAAGTTGCATTTGTCGTACTGAACGGAAACTATGCACTGCAGGCAGGATATTCCGTATCCAAAGATTCCATTGCACATGAGACATCTGATTCTGAAGCAGCAAAAACATATGTAAACGTCATTGCAGTAAAAGAAGGTAACGAAGACAACGAAGCAGTCAAAGCCTTGGTAGATGTACTGAAATCTGACGAGATCAAAGATTACATTAATGAGACATATGACGGAGCAGTTGTACCTTTTGAAGAATCTGCAGATTCTGACAAAGCAGAGGCAGTGGATGCCACAGCAGATGCAGAAGAAGATACTGCAGCAGAGGATGCGGAATAAATAAAATTGTAACACAGGGACGGGAGAAAACAGGCGAATGGAACCGATGATACAAGTCGAAAACCTTTGTAAAAGTTTTTCTACGAAAAACGGAACCGTAGAGGCAGCCAGAAACATCAGTTTTTCCATTGAAAAAGGAGAAATCTTCGGCATAATCGGTCTCTCCGGCGCAGGCAAAAGTACACTGGTGCGATGTCTGAATTTACTGGAAAGACCGACCTCAGGAAGCGTATGGGTAAATGGTAAAAATCTTACGGAGCTTTCCGAAAGGGAGCTTCGTAAGGAACGTCAGAACATAGGAATGATCTTCCAGCATTTCAATCTTCTGATGCAGAGAACAGCGCTTGACAATGTATGTTTTCCGATGGAAATTGTCGGAATCAGTAAGAAGGAAGCACGTAAAAAAGCTCTGGAGTACCTGAAGATCGTAGGACTTGAGGAAAAAGCCCTTTCTTATCCGTCTCAGCTTTCAGGTGGACAGAAACAGCGCGTGGCGATTGCCCGTGTGCTTGCAAGTGATCCGGAAATCCTGCTTTGTGATGAGGCAACAAGTGCATTAGATCCCCAGACGACGAAATCCATCCTTGAGCTGATCAGGAAAATAAATAAAGAGTATGGAATCACAGTCGTTGTGATCACACACGAAATGAGTGTTGTACAGGAAATCTGTAACCGCGTGGCAGTACTGGAACGAGGAGTTCTGGTGGAATCTGGAACAGTTGAAGAACTTTTCCGAAGCCCGAAGACAGAAGCGGCCCGGAGACTGGTATTCAGCGGACGTGCACAGATTCAGGAAATGAACGGCAAGCGTCTGGTACGTGTAACGTTTAAAGATAAGTCGTCTTTTGAACCGGTGATTGCAAATCTGGTCCTGACTTATCGCACTCCGGTCAATATCCTGTATGCAGATACTAAGAATATTGGCGGAGCCGCAGAGGGCGAAATGATTCTGCAGCTTCCCGAGATCGAGGAAACAGCAGAAAAAATGATCGAATATCTGCGGGAAACAAATATGGGAGTAGAGGAGTTGAGTTCTGATGTGGGATAATGCAACAATTACAATGCTTCTGGAAGGAACCAGAGATACTTTATATATGACACTTGTGTCCACTTTTTTCGGATACGTACTTGGCCTGCCGCTGGGAATCCTCCTCGCAGTGACAGACAAAGAAGGTATCCACCCGAATTCAGCTGTTTATAAAGTTCTGGATGTGATCGTGAATATTCTCAGAAGTATTCCGTTCCTGATTCTCCTCATTCTCGTCATTCCGCTTACGAGACTGTTGGTGGGCAAGACGTATGGATCTACCGCAACGATCGTACCACTTGTGATTGCTGCCGCACCGTTTGTCGCACGTATGGTAGAGTCCTCACTTAAGGGAGTTGATCCGGGTGTGATTGAGGCGGCTGTCAGCATGGGCGCCGGAACACGGACGATCATCTGGAAAGTACTTCTTGCTGAATCCAGAACTTCCCTTCTGGTTGGTGTGACGATCGCAGTAGGAACGATCCTGGGCTATTCTGCAATGGCAGGAACTGTCGGCGGAGGCGGACTTGGTGATATCGCGATACGTTATGGATATTACCGTTACCAGACAGACATCATGATCGTGACGATTGTTATTCTGGTAGTTCTCGTACAGATTCTTCAGGGACTGGGCATGATGCTTTCAAGGAAGCTTGATAAAAGAAAAGCGTAATGATTATTTTAGAAATTTTATACTTTTATTAGAAAAAGGACAAAAATTTCTCACATTTATATTGTATGATGTACTTGTCTTAAAGGAACAGCCCTTTAAGATCTCCGGTAACACTTCAAATGCCGGAAGAGTTGCCGGAACTCTTTCCTTTCCCTAAAAATAAAACAGAACACGAAAACTCAACAGCCGCCACCTGACAAGAAACGTCGGGAGGGCGGCTGCTTTCGTTATATCAGATGTGAAATGACTCCCACCTCTGTAGGTGGCGAGCAACAAATCAGTATCAGTGGTGGGAGTCAATCCCCCATCAGATATAGCCTCCGGCAGGATTGCAGAGATGCGCAGAAGAAGTATGTCATGCATTGCATGACGCGCATCTCGCAACAAGAATGCCGAGGCATTCTTGAACAAAGTATGCGAGAGAAGCTGCCAGTGGCAGGTTCTCTGTATGTCTGTATAGTCTGTATATTTGTAGTGGGTTTGCAGCGCGACATGATATCACTTTATCCGCGGTAGCGGTTAAAGCAGGAGTAGATTTCCTGGATTCTTGGAACTGCATACCCACATGGAAGGGAAGAACCGTCTGCAAATGCGGCAAGTCCCTTCTTTTGTAATTCTTTGGACAGCAGCTGAACGATTTCAGAGACAGTACGCTGTCCGTCGACCAGATTTTCCAGAGCATATTTCAGTATCAGACCGAGAGCAGCTGTCTGCTCAGTATCTACAATCTGTTCGATGCAGCGCAGATCAACGTTCTCGTGTCCGAGAAGAAACCCATCTTTTCCATGTACTTTTATTTTTAGGCGTTCCGGTTTGCCGGCACCACGTCCATGACTGCGAATACCGGGCAATTTTTTGGACAGTATACGATGACTCTGGGGCATGGAAAATGCAGGCGCTTTTTGCTCAGTCAGAGGATATTTTCCACAAAGCGCACGGACTTTTGTGGAAATGTCCACTGGATGATAAGAATCCATCTGGATAACCGTATCGGCAATGTGGAAAAATGCGCCGGAGCTTCCGGCTACCAGAATCGTAGAAATACCGGCTTTTTCATAGAGATCTCTTGCACGTTCCAGAAACGGGGTGATCGGTTCTTTTTCACGGGAGATGACTTCCTGCATGAAGGTGTCCCGCACCATAAAATTGGTCGCGGAGGTATCTTCATCAAGCAGGAAAACTTTGCTTCCGGCTTCGATTCCCTCCACAATACCTGCGGCCTGTGAGGTACTTCCACTGGCATCTTCCGTAGAAAAACAACGAGTGTCTTTTTTGTTTGGAAGATCATTAATAAAAAGTGAAATATCTACATTGCGGATAAAACGTCCGTCCTCGGAGCGAAGCTTTAAAGCGTTGGCATCCGTGATGACATATTCTCGTCCGTCACCGGCAATGTGATTGTATACACCGAGTTCCAGCGCATTCAGAAGCGTGGACTTGCCGTGATAACCGCCACCAACGATCAGGGTGATTCCGGCGGGAATGCCCATACCGTAGATTGTTCCTTCATGTGGAAGTTCCATGGGTACACGAAGAGATTGCGGTGACATAAATGGGACAGAATCCTTAAGAGGGCGGGAAGAAATACCGCTTTCTCTCGGAAGGACAGAGTGATCCGCCACGAAAGCAACAAGATTTTTTTTCTTTAGCTGTGAGCGAATTGAATCCTGATCCTCGGCAAGGAAGATTGCCTGTTCCAAGTTCCTGTGATCGGTGTTTTTATAGAAAAATGCCTTTTCAATACAGACCGGGAGAAAATCAAAGAGGATTTTTTCCAGTTCTGTGGCATTAATGGTACGCCCGTTTGCCGGGAATCCAATAAAAAATCGCGCGGTGATTTCTTTGTCCGTAATTTCGCAGGCGGAACGTGAAAGCACTTCCTGTCCGCAGTGGCTGACGGAGATGAGACCGCTTTTGCCCGAACCTTTTGCACGGAAAGTGTAGCGGCTGACCTGAGCTTCGAACTGACGGGTCAGATAATCTGCAAGTGTCACACGCGTAAGCGTATCTTTATAATAAGTGGCTGGAAAGCCTGCGGTTTTGTGACTGAGCCTGATACGGATATGTGAAGGTGACGCAAAAGGATCCCCCTGTACATGGTCAATATGAAGAATGAAATCCCTGAACTGATAGCTGCCTTTCAGGGATTTGTAAGCAGGATAACTTTTGCGGTGGATCGCCTGAAGCTGTGTTTTTAAATCAGATGCGTTCTGCATGAAAAGACTCCTTTTATGAAAAATTTGTGATATATTTACAGATTTAAAGTACATTTAAAGTGTGACTGTAACTATAAAAATAACGTAATTGTTCAGTACCTTCTACCTGCTGAATATTTACACAATAACTTAAATTATTATAATTCGCAAATACGAAAAAAGGCAAGCAGTTCAGGACATAATAAACAGCAGAAACTATAAAAAAAGTCTTTTATACTTCTTATATCTTTATTAAGAATCCGGAAGTATGTAGAAATAAGGAAAATACTGGGGTATAATGTTGGAAGAATTTTGAAAATCAAACGAAAGGTGGTTATATCTATTATGGAAAGAAGAAATGCATGGCTCTCTTATAAGGAAGCAGATGAGAAAGCACTGGAAAAGCTGGCAAAGGATTATCGCACATTTCTGGATAACGGCAAGACCGAGCGTGAATGTGTAAGCGAACTGTCCAAAGAAGCTGAGGCAGCCGGTTACGTATCGTTGGATAAAAAACTTGCTTCCGGTGAGAAGATACAGACAGGAGATAAAATTTATGCAGTCGGCATGAAAAAGATCATGGTACTGTTCCATATTGGAGAGGAACCGATGGAAAAGGGTATGAACATTCTGGGTGCACACATCGACTCTCCTCGTCTTGATGTCAAACAGAATCCTTTATATGAAGATACAGATCTCGCATATCTTGATACCCATTATTATGGTGGTGTAAAGAAATATCACTGGGTTGCACTGCCGCTCGCAATCCATGGTGTGATTGTCAAAAAAGATGGTACTGTGGTCAATGTGACAGTTGGTGAAGATGAGGATGATCCGGTCGTATACATCACTGATCTTCTGATCCATCTTGCAGGCAAGCAGCTTCAGAAAAAAGCAGCAGAAGTAATTGAGGGCGAGAATCTTGATATTCTGATCGGTAGCAGACCGCTCAAAGATGAAAAAGATGAGACGAAAAAAGAAGCAGTCAAAAACAATGTACTTCGCATCCTGAAAGAGAAATATGATGTAGAGGAAGAAGATTTCCTTTCTGCAGAGCTTGAGATCGTTCCGGCAGGAAAAGCTCGTGACTGTGGCTTTGACCGCAGTATGGTTGCAGCATACGGACAGGATGATCGCGTATGCGCATACACTTCTTTCGTTGCGCTGATGGAAATGGAAGCACCGAAACGCACAAGCTGCTGTCTTCTGACGGATAAAGAGGAGATTGGAAGCGTTGGCGCAACCGGTATGCAGTCCAAATTCTTTGAGAATACAGTTGCAGAACTTCTTGGGGGAATGGGATGCTATTCTGACCTTGCACTTCGCAGAACACTCAGTAATTCCTTTATGCTTTCTTCCGATGTAAGTGCAGGCTATGACCCGGCTTACGGAGAGTGTTTCGAAAAGAAAAATGCAGCATACCTTGGCCGTGGTATCGTTCTTAATAAATTTACAGGAGCAAGAGGAAAATCCGGTTCCAACGATGCGAATGCAGAATATGTGGCAAAAGTACGCAAGGTTTTTGATGACAGTGAAGTTGCATTCCAGACCGCAGAACTTGGTAAAGTTGATGTCGGTGGCGGCGGAACGATTGCTTATATCGCGGCACTTTACGGTATGAATGTCATTGACAGTGGTGTGGCTGTTCTGAGCATGCATGCACCATGGGAAGTGACAAGCAAGGCCGACATTTATGAGGCTAAAAAAGCATATAAAGCATTTCTTGAAAATGCATAAAAGTTGACAGCAGAGGAGAACAAAAATGGATGATACGTTAATCAAAGTCGAGGATCTTTGCAAGATCTATAATCCCGGCGAAAATGAAGTGCGGGCGCTGGACCATGTCAGCCTCGAGATAAAGAAGGGGGAACTGGTGGCAATTATAGGACAGTCCGGATCAGGTAAGTCGACATTTATGAATATGCTCGGCTGTCTGGATGTGCCGACATCCGGTAAATATTATCTGAATGGAACGGATGTGTCCGAAATGTCGGACAATGAATTGTCTGAGGTTCGAAACCGTGAGATCGGATTTATCTTTCAGGGGTTCAATCTGATTGCGAATCTGAATGCGATTGAAAATGTAGAACTGCCGCTGATATATCGAGGCATTGATCGTAAGACAAGACACCAGCTGGCAATCGATTCTCTGAAAATGGTCGGACTTGAGAAACGTATGGACCATAAACCGAGTGAGATGTCAGGAGGACAGCAGCAGCGTGTGGCGATCGCAAGGGCGATTGCCGCGCAGCCGCCGGTCATTCTCGCGGATGAACCGACGGGAAATCTGGACTCTGCCTCAAGCAGGGAAATACTCGGAATTCTCAAAAAGATGCACAAAACAGGAAGAACGGTTATCCTGATCACACATGATAATGGGATCGCTGCACAGGCAAGACGTGTCGTGCGGATCATGGATGGCAAAATAGAATCGGATACGATCAACCCGGACTTTGATCAGGAGGCAGCTGAATGAAAGTAAATGGCAGGAAGAAAAAATCAAAAAAGAAGCTTGTGATCGGAGTCGGTGTGCTGGCAGTTGCTGCGGTGGCAGGAGCCAATATTTATGGAAGCAGAAATGCAGCTGAAAATGTAATTCCACAGGTTGGAGTGGTAAAAGCTGTCCGCGATAATGTGCAGCAAACAGTGGAGACCAGTGGAATAGTCGTAAGTGAAGAACAGAAGACTTATTTTTCACCGGTCAATGCGAAAGTTGATGTAGCCGATGTCAAAGAAGGTGAAATGGTAAAAGCAGGGACAAAGCTGGTCGAGTTTGACCAGAAAGATCTTGAGCGCGAAGAAAAGAAAGCGGAGCTGAATGTCAAAAGTGGAAAGCTCGACATGCAGAATACTCTGAATAAATCAGCCGAAGCAGTGCAAAAACAGCAGAATGCACAGGGAAATGCCGCGACTCTGAAACAGCAGGTAGCTGCCCAGGAAGATTACATAGCAAATATAAAAGCAAGGATTTCTCAGGCAAATACAAATGCACAGGCTGCGGCAGCGCAGGCAGCAGCACAAAAAGAAGCAGATGCGATAGCTGCACAGGCGGCGCAGGCAGAGGCTGCTCAGAAAGCATATGCGGCAGCGCAGAAGAAATATCAGAATGAGACACTGCCGGCATATCAGACACAGCTGAATATGCTTGCCGATGAAATGAATCAGGCACAGACTGCATACAATCAGTCAGAAACGGATTATCAGATGGCATTTCAGACATGGAGCAGTGAGCAGAGTGATGAGAATGCGGCGGCATTGGATGTAGCGGAGAGTGCCAGAAACGATGCGCAGATTGCATATCAGAATGCAAAAAGTGCCTACGAAGACTACAAGACGCAGAAACCGACGGCACCTACGATGAATGATGTAAACGGCGGAAGTACTTCGGAAGGAAGTGCGGCGGACAGCATTTTCTCAGATTCTTCGGAGTCCGTTACGAATAACAGTTCAGACACGACTGTGACGGCAGATACTTCTGCGCTGGAAGCTGAACTTGAAAAAGCAAGCAACACACTTGCCGAACTGCAGTCCAGACTGTCTTCACAGCAGGCGGTTGCAGAGTCCGATCCATCGGCAGTTACCGCTGAAGAAAAAGAAAAGATGGAAATCACAAACAATCTTTCCGAACTGGATCAGATGTCCGCACAGGAACTTGTTGAGGCAGCGAAAAAGGGTATTAAAGCGGACTTTAACGGAGTTATCACAAAAGTTTCTGTAGTAGAAGGAGCAACGACAGCTCTTGGAACAGAGCTTTTTACATTACAGAATACAGATAAAGTGGATGTGAACGTCAATGTTTCCAAATATGATTATGACAAGGTAAAAGAAGGACAGAGTGCGGAAATCACGCTGGCAGGAAAAACATATGAAGGTGAAGTGACAAATATCAGTCATATAGCAACACAGAATGAAAAAGGTGCTTCACTGATCTCAGCAGATGTCCGTATCAAAAATCCGGATGAAGACATCTTCTTTGGTGTAGATGCAAAAGTTACGATCCACGCAGAGGAGGCAGATGATGTTGTAGTACTTCCAGCGGAGGTTGTCAATATCGGAAAGACCGGTTCGTTCTGCTATGTGATCGAAAATGGTGTCATTACCAAAAAAGATATTACGACAGGTATCAGTTCTGATGAATATGTAGAGGTGCTTGACGGTATTCAGGAGGGGGATGAGGTCATTCGTGATCTTGGTTCTCTCGAAGAAGGAATGCAGGCAGAACCTGTAGATGCATCCGGAGATGCCGGAAGTGTAGATGCCGGAGCTTTGGAAGGCAGTGATTCAGAGGCTGCGGTGGCCGAAACAGAAGAAGGTGTCTGATGGGCGGTTTATTTGAATATGTAAAAATGGCGGTTCAGAATATCCGTGCGAACAAAGGTCGGTCTTTCCTTACGATGCTTGGCATCATCATCGGTATTGCATCTGTTATTGCAATCGTATCGATCGGTGAGGGCACGAAGAATCAGATGAACAGCGAGATTGACGGCATCGGTTCAGGGCTGATCGCTATTGACGTCAGCAGTGAGGCCATGACAGAAGATGAATGGATCACACCGGATGATGTGCAGGAGATTCGTAAGCTTGATACAGTAGGCGGTGTCAGTGTTTCTAATAATTATGATGGTGAAACGGTGACCGGTAAGGGGAACTTTTCAATCATGCTGACAGGAGAAGGTCCGGATGCCAAGATGATCAATAATTCAGAAATGAAATACGGCAGTTATTTTGGCGAAGCAGAGATTGAAGAAGGCAAAAATGTCTGTGTGATTTCGGATGCAGATGCCAAAAAGCTGTTTGGTACAGATGATGTTGTTGGCATGAGCCTTGATATTACATGCTATGATTCATCAAAATCATTTCGTATTATAGGTGTCACCACACAGAAAGAAAATGGAACTTTCGTCAATTATACATATGATGGAATGCCGGTTACGGTAAATGTTCCGTATTCTTCTATGGACGATCTGGTGGGCGGAACTGATGAGTTTTATTCCATTACTGTGGTTCAGGCAGATAAGACCCTGGATTCACAGATCGTTGCAGATCAGGTAGTGCATGTTCTGGAGAAGCGCCATCAATGTGCCGGAGAAGATTATTTCCAGGTGCAGAGCTTTCAGGATGTGCTGCAGTCGATGAATGAAATGCTTGGTATGGTAACTGCGTTTATTTCATTTGTTGCAGGAATTTCACTTCTTGTAGGTGGAATCGGTGTTATGAATATTATGTTGGTTTCTGTTACAGAAAGAACAAGAGAGATAGGTATCCGTAAGTCTCTGGGCGCAAAGACCTCTTCTATTATGATGCAGTTTCTGGCCGAAGCCGCTATTTTGACAGTTATGGGCGGAGTGATAGGCATCATTCTCGGAATCCTTGCAGCACATGGAATCTGTTCGGTCATGAGCGGAAGTATGGGAATGACGATCAGCCCGGGAATCAGCCTGACGGTAATTCTTGCGGCAACACTGTTTTCCTGTGCGGTAGGTGTATTCTTCGGAATTTATCCGGCGAAGAAAGCGGCGCGGCTGAGCCCGATAGAAGCTTTACGTAGGAATTGATTTGAATGGTTTTATAAAGTAAAAATGGCTCTGTGGTATTCTTTTATAAGGAATATTGCAGAGCTTTTTTTATTTTAAGGTCTAATTAAAGTTAATTCACACTATCACCTTTTTTCTGTCACAAAGGGAACAAAGCTTTTCTTTATAGTATTACCTGTAAACAACAAAAATAGAAATAAAACCGGTGCAAAACCGATATAAAGAAAGGATATGATTTAACATGAAACGTAAATACGCAGCGATGATTCTGGGACTGACAATGGCACTTACATCTGCAAATCTTGCTTATGCGGCAGACAGCAGTGATACAGCAACCGAGGCAGCTGCCGATACGACAGAGGAGGCTTCTGATACAGGCAGCACCGACAGTACGGCGGATGGCGAGTAAATAAAATATAGGAAAGTGTAAGTGAAAAGCAATAACGAATCTGGATTAAGAGACCTGACAAGGCTTCCGTAGATTTCGTTTGCACTAATTATGGCTGTAATCATGCTGTTTGAGCTCAGACAGGAGCGAGTTTATGATTACAGCCATTAATAAATGGGCGAACGAAATTCGGAAACGCAGTCCGTCTCAAAAGACAGATTCGTTATTTGTTTTCACGGATTTTTCCTATATTTATTTAGTTACACATATGACATGCTTCACACGCGGACGGTGCGGTCGCACAGCCGCCGAGCGCAGTTTCGCGCAGTTCAGCCGGAAGCTTTTTGCCGACGGTGTACATGATGTTGATCATTTCATCGAGCGGAATCAGCTGTGTGATTCCGGCAAGCGCCATTTCTGCGGCAACGAGGGCATTTGCAACACCGGTGGCATTGCGGTTCTGGCATGGATATTCGACAAGACCGCCGACCGGGTCACAGACCAGTCCGAGCATATTCATGAGAACAGTAGAAGCCGCATAGGTGCATTGTTTTGGAGTGCCACCCAGCAATTCCGTAGCAGCAGAAGCAGCCATGGCAGCAGCAATTCCGGTCTCTGCCTGGCAGCCGCCGACAGCGCCTGCGACTGTGGCATTTCTCATTGCAAGATAACCGATCGCACCGGCATTAAAAAGTGCCTGCTGAATCTGTTCATCAGAAAAATGATAATGTTTCTGGACAGCCAGAAGAAGTCCCGGTACGATTCCGGCAGAACCTGCAGTAGGAGAGGCAACAATCAGTCCCATGGAAGCATTTGTTTCAAGTGTAGCCATGGCATAAGTGATTGCATCGTCCAGAAGGTTTCCGCAGATACTTTTGCCGGAAGTCTGATGAAGATAGAGTTTTTTTGCTTCGCCACCGATCAGGCCGCCCATAGATCTGACTGGTTTTTCAATCGGTGAAAAAGCAGCGTCTTTCATAATTTCCAGTACACGTGCCATACGTGCAGCTACATCTTCGGCAGTTGTTTCTCCGAGGATAATCTCACGTTGACGCATAATTTCAGAAATCGGAAGATTTTTTTCCGTACATAATGTCAGAAGTTCTACAGCATTTTTAAATTCTTTCATGATTTTCCCTCCTTACATCTGCACGATCATAACTTCGTGGATATTCTGGTTCAAACGAATCGTATCGTCGATATCCTCCGGAAGATGTCCGTCTGATTCTACGATCGTATAAGCTATTTCACCTTTGGACTCGCGGAAAAGACGCATAAAGGCGATATTGACGTTGCGGTCGCTGAGGCATTTGGTGATGTATGCCACAACTCCAGGCTTGTCCTGATGAGTTACGATTACAGCACTGTATTCGCCGGTGAAATCAACCTGTACGGAATTAATCTTTACGATGCGTACTTTGCCACCGCCGAGTGATTCTCCGCGGACAGTCATTTCCTGATTTTTTTCGTTGATCATATGGATATCAACTGTATTTGGGTGCACATCCGTCTCGATTTCATTTGGCGTGAATGAAAAGGCAAGTCCCTTCTGATCTGCAATCTCGAAAGAATTTCGGATACGCATATCATCCGTGGAAAATCCCATGATACCTCCGAGCAGGGCACGGTCTGTTCCGTGGCCTTTGTAGGTGCGGGCAAAAGAGCCGTAAAGAGTAAATTCTACTTTTTTCAGAGGCCCATTGATCATTTTCTGCGCAAGAAAACCAATGCGGGCAGCACCGGCGGTGTGGGAGCTGGACGGACCGATCATATTTGGCCCCATGACATCGAATACACTGATAAAAGACATGTTCGTTCTCCTTAAAATTTGTATAAAAATAGTGTTTACATTTATGAAAAAAAATACAATTGATGTCCTTGTGATTGTATTGTATCATTCCCTGAAGAAGGAAGCAAATTTATTAAAAGGAAAGCAGCAGAATAGAATATATAAAACTGTTTAAAATAAAAAATAAAAAAATTTAAAAAAGGTGTTGACAAATTGCTTTATTTACAGTAGAATACATTTTGTTGCGAGCGACAAGTACTTGCAAATAATTAAATGTGCGTTTAGCTCAGCTGGATAGAGCGTTTGGCTACGGACCAAAAGGTCGGGGGTTCGAATCCTCTAACGCACGCTTCGACGAAAGGCTGGAAACCTTGAAAAATCAATGGTTTTCGGCTTTTTTTGTGTTTGTGAATTTGAGTTCGAACCTGTGACTTCCTGTGACAAGGAAAATTTGGGTGAAATCAGCTGGCAAATGCCTTTTCCATGATACTCAGACTTTCCTCAGGAGTCAGTGGATTGTATATATACCCCAATGTTGTTGCGGTGTTGCTGTGACCGAGGCAGGCACGAATCTGATCAAGAGGAAGACCAGCAGCATTCAGGCGACTTGCATAAGTCTTTCTCAGCTTGTGGCTGCGTTTTACATCTGTACTGATGTGTTTGCAGGCATATTCCAGCATACTGTTAATTGATCGCAGGTTCAGGTATTTGCTGCCATAGCCAAATATAAAATCATCAGGTTTGGCGTCAGGAGCATTTGCTTTTAATAATTTGAAAATCTCCTGGGCTTTATGGACAACTGGAATGACACGCTCTGTGTGGGTCTTTGTATGATCAAGCAGTACATACACGCCCTTTCTGCCTTCCTGACCAGGAAGAATAACAATCTGTCCGGAAGCCTTATAAACGTTGTAATAAGGATTACTCAGTTCAGTGGCATCCATATGTACCATTTCCTGTACAATCGATATTTTCCATTTCTTCATGTCCAGATCTCGCCATCGAAGCGCACACAATTCTCCGGCACGCAAGCCCATCAAAAAATTGCAAACGATGGACAAAAAGCGCGCTTCGTGTTTTTTGTTGTATGATTTCCACAGATCTTCGATAATTTGCTGATATTCGTCGGTGTTATAAACCTGTGTATCGCTAGATGGTTTGGAAACCTGACGAAATTTGACAGTTATCCTGAGTTCTGGAAATGGGTTAGTGACAATATATCCATGGTCTTTGGCATACTCGAACATCTGCTTTGGAATGGTTTTTATCGTCTGCCAGGTGTGACTGGATAAATTATATTTTTTGATCAGCTGATTTGCCCAAGAATTGATATCTGAGATCTTTATTTCCTGTAAAGGAATCTGAAAGAAATCAGTGCCATCAAAAAATCTTTTCCAGTGTTTTCTGTGAGCACAGATAGTGTTAGGACTGTCGGTGATTGTTCTTTTGTAGTCCAGCCATTCTTCGAAAATATCCTGCAGGCAAGTGGAAGTGGATTCTAGATAGTATGGCTTTAATGCGTCCAACAATTCACCGTAAGTTTTCCGCTGAATACGCTTGTTATAATCCTGCGGATTGGCAGTGTACCAGGCATCTCTTTTCTCGTTATATAAGATTGCGTATTTGTGAAGTTTTTCTACTTTTTTTCTGGTTAGCATTTTTTCAATATCCGCTACCGTTTCCTCATCAATTGTACCATCGATAAAAAGATTTTCCAGTCTTGATTTTTTTACTTCAGTCTGCATAGTTCATCACCTTTTTATCTTTAATATGTTATTTTAAGATGCAGGGTGTCTGAAAAAGGAAGGTGCTTTTTAATTGTATAAATTTGTAGTAAATTTAGTTGAAATTTGGAACTCAAAAGTATATAATGTATTTATGGAACTCAAAAGTTGGGAGGTGAAATTAAATTGAGTCCACGCACTGGCAGACCGACAGATGCGTTGAAAAATCATGATCTGAAAGTGAGAGTAGATGATAAGCTCTATGATCGATTGCTCAGATATGCAGATGATAATAACATTACTAAAGCTGAAGCAATAAGACGTGTATTAGATGAGCATTTGCCGAAAAATTAAAAACCAGTCCAACTGCCCTGACAAGATAGTGAACTGGTTTATATGGGTCTGCCACAGGAGGTTCCCTGCAGCTAAATCTGATTATAGCACCGTGGGGAGGCTTCTGGCAACTTATTAACTGCTGCCGGAGAAAAAATCTGACAGTTGTTTGTTATATTTTTCAGATTACTACCAGATTGATTTTAATTCCCATATTGTTACTTCTTATGTTAATCTATCATAAAACTCTTCAGATTTCGATCTGGAAATCCAGTAGCATTTTTCTGGCAGTCTGTGCAGTTTTTGCGTGCGTAAAAAGTCTGTCCAGGGCAGTAAATGCTATTATGATCTTTGAACCTGATATCGCAGAAAAACAATTATGGCTATGTGTGAAAGCAGGGATTTTTTATAATCTCATCTGTCTGAGCTTTGTATTGATTGCATGGTATCCTGCCACGCATATGGTACGGATTCTGATAGCAGATGAAAATTTCGCTCAGACGTGGTATATATTCTGGATCCTGCCGTTGATTTTTATCGGCTTAAATCAATTCATGGTCCCAAAATATCAGAGTACTTTATATACAGGGAGGATTTTACAGATTTACATAGTAGTCAGTATTGTTCTTTTAATAATTCTGACTCTCTTTTATGCGATATTTCTTATGATGGCATTAAGTCTGAATAAAAATGCAAGGCTTCAGCAGGAAAATCATTTCCTTTCTCTGCAGCGCTCCAGATATGACAATCTTTGTGCGGCTATTGAAGAGACAAGACAGGTGCGCCATGATATTCGGCATCATTGTCTTCAGTTGTCTGCACTGGCAGAAACAGGAGATATGGAAAAAGTTAAAAAATATCTTTTACGTGCGGACAGTAAAATGCCAGGTATTGATTTCCATTTCTGTGATAATCAGGCCGTAGACAGTATACTTGGATATTATTCGGATCATGCAAAACAAGAAGGTATTCCTTTTCTGGCACAGATTGATATTCCAGAGAATTTTGCCGGGGATGAGATGGATATATGTCTGGTGCTCTCAAACCTTCTGGAAAACGCAATAGAGGCAAGTCTGAAGACAGAAGATTCCAGAAGAAAGATTGTTATAAAGATGTATTTGCATCATACACATATTCTTCTGATTCAGGCTGAAAATAATTTCGATGCAAAGATACTGGAAAAGAACGGTGTTTTTCAGTCTACAAAACATTCGGGAAATGGAATAGGAATTCAATCCATACGCCATATCACAGAAAGAAATGGTGGTGCCAGCAGCTTTACATATAAGGATGGTGAATTTATGGCAAAAATCATGATCCGAATATAAAAGAAAGATTATCGATTGGATTGAGTTTGTGAGTAATGCAAAAAACACAGGAATATATTCATTCTGTTTCACGCATATTTATACCGTTCATCTCTAGACGACACATATGGTGCTTATTGGTGATACATGTAAGGCACGCATCAGCGTAGGTGTTATCGGCAAACATATCGAACCATGTACTGGCTGGAAATTGCGAGATACCTACAGTTGATTTCCTGCCATCCCTGGTATCAAGGACTTCAAAGAGATCCCGGTATTTATCAAGATCGAGTTCCATAAGACCGAAATCATCAATCACAAGCAGCTCCAGTTTGGTCAGAACACTTTCGCATGATGCTCTGCTTATTCTGCTGGATGAACCGACCAGTAATCTGGACAGCCTGAATGAAACAGTGATCCTGAAGGCTCAAAAATCCGACAGAATATGCTCACACAAAGAGGAATTATTTCGGTTGCTTTCGGAAAGTGTAATTATCTCGACATTTGGATGATTTACTATTTCAGGCCAGCAGGCTTCTGCAGGTTCCTGTAAGACGCCAAGAACAGGAATCTGTCCATCAAGAAGATGTAAGATTTCCTCACGGAATAAAGCAGCTTTTGCCTCATGTGGACCAAGCTCATCCATAATGAGCAGGGAACAGTCAGAACACATGGAAAGAATCCTGCAACCAAGACAATTGAAAGTATCTGCAGTATGCTCATTGGCTTTTCCGCACACAAACAGAAGATTCTGTTCATTTGGATCTCTGGATTCTGTCAGATGATACATATGGACAGAATACTGATCTCCCAGATATTCTTTTGTCCGTACGGTCAGAAATCCGTCTGCAGTTCCCTGGTAATTCTTTAATATTTTTTGAAGCAACGTAGATTTACCAATCTGTTTTTTTCCGGTTAAAAATATATGTCGAGCCATATCAGAATTCCTTTTTATTTTGTAGTAATACCGATTATTTTGCCATGCTATCATTTATGACAGTTCTGTAATCAGGTCGAACTGTTTTGTTTCGAACATCCCAGAGAATTCTTCCATAAGCGGAATGTGTGACTTCTTTGATTTGTCCGTCTTCATTTAAATGGGTGTGAACCCAGTCGGTGATCTTATGTACATTTTCCAGTGTGTGTTCCTCAGATGGAAGCATGTGTTCCATAAGAAAGTCAATGTATTGTTCGTCCGGAGTTACCCAGGTTTCGCGGTGAGATTTTTCATAGCTTGTTTCAGGATCATAGCCAAGTAAAAATAATATATTAAAAAGAGAGAAAAACCATCGACCATTCCACTGAGGCGTTAGTTGTCGGCCAAATACATCCTGCATGATCTGTTCCCGGAGTAAGTTCCGTCTTTCAAGATGTGTGGTGTTACAGCACCATGCCCGGCTCATTTCAATGGACTTCATCAGTCCGTTCATACCATGGAGTGCGGGGGTCATTGAACTGAATACAAGATCAAAGGCATGTTTATAACCTGCTTTTTCGATATCTAATTTTTGAAAGTCACATACATAAAGACAGGCATTACTTAATCCTTCTTTTTGAATATGTTCCATTCCGTGTGAGATCATTTTGTCGGAGATATCAAGTCCGACTACTTTATGTACGTGCCTGGCAAAGGCAGCAACAAAACGGCCGGGTCCGCATCCGATATCTGCCACATCATAATTTTTGTCAAGAAGTCCCTTTTGTTCGAGATAATTTATTGCACTGACAACACGTTCATTTCCTTTTTGATTCTTTTTGCGTGCATTTTCCCAAAATTCTGCACGTCTGTTCCACATTTCTACCGACTGCTCATTCATATCTGCAGACTGAGATTCCTGCAGAGAAATAAAGTAATCCAATACAGAATTCATTTAAGCTCCTCCCTGAAAACTGCTTCATGAATTATTTACAGGTAAACAGATGGTCCGTTCACATCCGTAACGGTCATGTGCTGTTATAACATCCATTTCAATATCATATACGGATTGTAGTGTTTCAGATGTAATGACCTCCTTGGGAGTGCCGAATCCAACGACTTTTCCTGTTTTCATGAGGAGAACCTTAGTACCGACAGAAAAAGGGTGCTCAGGGCTGTGTGTCGACATGATAATGCAGTATCCCTGACGGGCAAGTCCTGAAATTACATTCATGAGAAGCTGATGATTTGCATAATCTAGATTTGCTGCCGGCTCATCCATGATAAAGATTTTTGCAGACTGACAGATGGCCCGGGCAATTAAAACCAATTGTCGCTGTCCGCCACTTAAAGATGTATATTTCTTGTTGGCAAGATGCAGTGCATTTACTTTTTCCAATGCAGAGAAAGCAGCCTCACGGTCAGGTTCTTTTGGGGTTTCAAAAGCCGAAAAATGGGAAGCACGTCCCATAATTACGACATCAAGAACGGTATAGGCAAATACGGGGGAATGGTATTGAGGAATATAGGCGATCATATTTGCCAGTGCCTTCGTTGTAAAGTCATGAATGTTTTTTCCGTCAATGGCTATTTTTCCATCAGTAACAGGAAGGGTTCCCAGCATCATGCGGAAGAGAGTTGTTTTTCCGCAGCCATTAGGGCCAAGCAGGCAAAGTACATCACCATAGTCGGCATTGCAGCTGATACCTTTTAAAACATCTCCATTTCCGTAACCGCCAAAAACATTTTCTATTGTCAGAAGCATAAACTATGCACGCTCCCTTCGTTTGATAATAAGATAGATAAAAAATGGAGCACCCATGATGCTTGTAACAACACCAAGTGGAAGTTCCATGGATAAAATGGAGCGGGCAATGTCATCAACCAGTATCAGATATCCGCCGCCAAGCATAGCGCTTGCAGGTATCAGTCGGTTATAATCCACGCCTACCAGTGCGCGTGCCAGATGTGGAATCATTAATCCCACCCATCCGATCAGGCCGCCAAGGCAAACAGCTGCAGCACTGAGTAGGGTTGAAGCAATGATAAAAATCAGACGATATTTACGAATATTTATTCCAAGACTTCTGGCTTCTTCTTCATCTAAAGTGAGCAGATTGATCTGCCAGCGAAAAATAAAGATCATACTTAGTCCAATGATCATTGGAATGACACTCCATACAAAAGAATTCATAGTAGTCTTGGTCAGACTGCCCATGAGCCAGAAGGTGATCTGTTGAAGAACGTCATTGGGATCTGCAATGTATTTGATCATGGTTACGCCCGCATTGCAGAGTGACATGATCATAGTTCCTGTCAGTACAAGACTGAGTGTGTGAGAGTGCGCAGACTTTCGGCTGATGAGGTAGGATGCGGCAACTGCAATCACACCGCCTGCAAAAGCAGAAAGCTGAATCACCCAGTTTGAAGCTCCGTTTAAAATAGCAAAAGCAGCACCAAGACTGGCACCGGATGAAACACCAAGGATGTCCGGAGATACCAGCGGATTGCGAAACATTCCCTGATAAGTGGAACCTGCTACTGAAAGGGAAACTCCAATAAATAAAGCGGAGAGGATACGCGGCAGACGGATATTCCAGAATATGGTAGCTGCCTGCGGCAAAATATCTCCCTTATAACCAAATTTTGATAAAAATGCTTTCAGTACCTGAGAAGGCGTAAGCGGATAATATCCGACTCCAAAGGAAAGTATTATAATTATAAATAAAATTACCAGCATAACTGTCAGTAACAGACGATGATGTTTTCGCTGGGTGGTATTTATTTCTTTAGCGTTATCTGTCAAATTCATGATCACTCACCTTGTGTAACTTGACTAACTGAGTTTATGGCGCTATACTCAGAAAAAAGCGAATTGTTTTTGAAAACTATTCGCATATATATTATAATGCGAAAAAGTTGTATAGTCAATTTAATAAACGTCAAATCTGACTGAATATGGAGAAAAGAAGGGAGAGAATTTATGAACAAAAAGCACAGACATCTTTTGGCGTTGCTGTTATGCTTCGTGATGACAGTCAGCCTTTTTGCAGGTTATTCGGAAACAAAAGCGGCTTCGGAAGAGACAACACAGAGTGAGGAGCAGACTGAAACACAGGAAACCGGGGAAACACGTGAGATCACAGATATGGCTGGAAGAAAGGTTACTGTCCCGGCAGCAGAAGATATAGAATCTGTTTTTTCGACAGGCCCGGTTGCTGCAATTTTTATGTATATGGTTGCACCTGATAAACTTCTGGGATGGAATTATGAATTAAATGACGTTGAGAAGTCAATTATTCTGGAAAAATATCATGATCTTCCGAATTTTGGAATGGGAGATGCGATCAATTATGAAGCTGTAATTGCTGCTAATCCTACAATTGCACTTAATTGTGGCAAAATCAATGATGCAATGGTTTCTGACTGTGATGCGTTATCGAAAAGTCTGGGAATCCCGGTTATTGCAGTGGATAACGAACTCAATAATTCGGCAGAGGCGTTTCGATTTATGGGTGAACTTCTTGGCGTAGAGGATCATGCAGAAGAGCTTGCTGAGTATTCAGAGAAGATATTTACAGATATTGCTTCACTTGCGGATATCCCGGAAGACGAGAAGGTCAGTGTATATTTTGGCAATGGAGAGGATTCTCTGGAAACTGCACCTAGAGGATCTCAGCATGCACAGATCCTTGATGCGGTCAATGTAACCAATGTTGCAGATCTGGAACTTGGAGACGGATCTCGCGTTCAGATTTCAGCTGAACAGCTTCTTGCGTGGAATCCAGATGTGATCGTTGTAAATGGTGAACCAAAAGCAGACAAAAGCGGAAACTCTGCAGCAGAAGATATTCTGAGCAATCCAGACTACGCTTCGTTAAAAGCGGTACAGGATAACAAAGTTTATGGAACTCCAAATGCACCGTTCAGCTGGGTGGATCGTCCGGCCGGACCCAATCGTCTGATTGGTATGCGTTGGCTCTCCGCAGTGGTTTATCCAGAATACATCAAATGTGATGTTAATGAAGAAATACGTGAGTTTTTTAATCTTTTCTATCATGTTGATCTATCTGATGAACAGTTGGAAAATGTTCTTAAAGGAACTTTATAAATGTCAGGCAGAGACGTGGAATAAGACTATACAATGAGATAAAAATCTCCGGTTCAGAGTGAACCGGAGATTTTGGCATATTAAGAAAAGTCATATCTTACGAAGTATTGCACTTCCATGCAGATCACATACAGGATCTGCGAAGAGATGGTTTTTCTGACAGAATTCATCAACAGCTTTTTTGCAGCCGGAGAACTGTGTGCTGTACACATCATGGATCAGGAGAACTCCGCCTGTAGAAAGGCGTTCATAAAACAGTGGAAGCGCAGCGGCAGTCGGAGCGTAGAGATCAGCATCCAGAGATACGAAACAGAAATCTGCATCTGTAATATCGGCAAAAGTATCCGGAAACCATCCTTTATGGATTACAGTCCGTGCAGGATCAGGCATAATGCGAAGAACAGAGTCAACATCAGTAGAAGAGAAATCACCTGTTCTGGCACGGGACAGATTACAGGAGGTCTCTATTGCCACATCTTTTTCTGAAAATCCCTCAAAAGTATCAAAAAGATGGATTTTGCGATCTGGAAAGGCAGCACTGATCAGGGAAGAAAATTCACCCTGAAAAACACCGAGTTCGGCAACATCTCCCGAAATATTTAACTGATAGATCTGCTCTGATAAGAGACGCATAACAGCAATCCGTGCATCGAACATGCGAAGGGCAGATGGATCACAAAATGGTCCGTGATAACCTAAGCTTTCCATCTGTTTTCTCATAGAGTTACGTCGTTCTTCATCTAATACACCCAGGATGATCAGATCCGGAAGAAGTGCAGCTGCATCATCTGGGGAACAGACAGGAACATGGCCAATATGCTGTCCATGCTTCCGGGAATCATTATCGGCAAAGCACAAAAGTTTACAGGAACTGCCAAGTAGTCTTGCAGTCATCTGTCCAATCTGTCCGGCACCAAAGATTACAGTTCGATATACAGGTTTTGTCATCATTTTGCGGCAGCCTTTCTGTCGGCACGAACCTCGATCATCTGTCCTGTGATGGAGATTGCTATTTCAGCCGGTGTTTCTGCTTTAATCTCAAGTCCTACAGGAGAGACAATCCGTTCCAGTTCTTGTTCAGTAACATCGTACTCTTCCACAAGCTTGCGGAAAACAGCAGCTTTTTTTGCACGGCTTCCGATAACCCCGATATAACATGCTGGTGTGGCAAGAAGCTGTGCCTGTACGATTGTGTCATAAGCATGCCCACGTGTCATCACGCAGCAGTAATCTGCATCTGTGACAGAGATACTCTGGTCCAGATGATTAAAATCACAAAGTATCGTTTCAACTGCATCCGGGAAAAGCACAGGATCAATAAATTCCGGGCGGTCGTCCAGAACGACACAGCGGAAATCAACACTTGCTAATATTGGTACAAGCTTTTGCGAAACATGTCCACCACCAAATACATAGACAGTTCCGGATGTGCCTATTTGTTCTGAAAACAAATCATAATCATCACCGCGATAACGGCATGGCTGTGCAGACAAGGACGATAATATGGATGAAGGAACAGCGGCATTTCCGATCAGGCCATAAGAAGGGCTGTAAAGACTCATGCCGGAGGTTGTCTTAAGATCACAGATCAGCCAGAAATCCTTTCGTTCCTCGTATGATTTTGCGGCAGTTTCTGTAATCTCTGAAATAACCGGATCATTATGATCAAGATACTGGAAAAAGACGGTAACATCACCACCACAGATCATACCGATATTCTCAACATCCTTACGGTTCAGTCGGAATTCATGTTCGCAGGATTCTTTTTTCTCAAGAATATCCTGAGCCATAAGTTCAGCACGATACTCGACAGCGCCGCCGCCGATAGTGCCTGCAATTCTACCGCTTTTTCCGATCAGCATGCGGGATCCGGCACCTCGTGGAGTCGATCCTGATGATGCTGTGATGGAAGCAAGCACAAGGTCATTTCCCTCCAGAACTTGCTGTTTTATTGTCTGAAATAATGTTCTCATATAAAAAACCTCCGGTAATTTTGTATGTTAAAGTGTTATGTAACAGATGGATTGTATCATATCCTGCAGCGCGCGAGCCTGCTTTAACTGGCGTTCGTGTGATTCCATCGCTTCCGGACTTTTGCATTTATGCAGATTGTCAGCAAATCTTTTTTCGATAGATACACGCTGTGTTTCCTCAATCAGTTTATCAGCCAGAAAAACAATAGCCGTTTCATCCAGTTTTGTTTCTTTTAAACCATGATGCTGTGAAATGATCTGGCTGATTTCGGGATAACCTAATTGTAAGAAAAGGTCACCGCCTGTTTTTGTGTGATGTTTCTGAAGTCTTGCAATATCATGCAGAAGCGCACCGGAGCGGATGAGCTGCTGATCAAAAAGATATCCATGAACTTTAAGTATATCACATAAACGGCAGGCCAGTTCCGTAACGGCATCGCTGTGAGCCTGTACATGCTGCGGGAGATCAACAGAATTCCTGAGCATCCGACATAATTCATCATTCAAAACAGGATGCGGCAATATGTAATGTGAATCAGATAAGGCAGCATTTCCCTCTGCATCTACTCTTAGATGATAATAAGAGCCGCATGGAAGCCGGAACTTCTGTATGTCAGATATTTCCGGATAAAGCATCCATAAATAAAAAGAGATCACATCCGTATGAGCGACAACCGCAATATTACTGTCCGAAGAATGAAGAATCCTGGAAATCGCCTGTGAAAAGCGTGTACCGGATTCCAGAGGAGTCTCTGCTCCTGGAATCGGACATTCCGGATTTTTGCCACGTGCCTCATAAATCGCCGGCCATTTTTGACGTATTTTATCAAAAGAAAGGCCGTCCCACGATCCAAGATTTCGTTCTGACAGTTCGGAAACAGTCAGATGTGGAAGGGCAGGTGCTATATGACTGGCTGTATCGACAGCCCTTGATAAAGGACTGCAGTATATTGCAGAGATCTTATCGGACAGTTCCTCGTGCAAAAGGACTGCCTGTAAGTGTCCAAGCATGGATAAAGGCAGGTCAGTCTGTCCGATACAATAAGAATGTTTATCCGGATATTGTGGCTTTCCGTGTCGTATCAGATAAAGATCACGCATTAAAAAATCCTCTGAAACAATTTTCAAATATTTTTTCTGAACAGTTTCGTGTTTCTTCTGAAAAACGCGCATATCGTTTCAGAAACTCTTCACCGTATGGTGTCAGTTCACTGTGACTTCCGTTTACACCGCCCTGGCTTCTGCTGATCAATGGTTCGTGAAGTTGCGATTCCAATGTACGGATCAGATTCCAGCTGGTGGAATAGGAAATGTGCATATGCTCACAGGCATCGCGGACAGAGCCTGTTTCATGGATCAGCGTCAGAAGCGAATAAAGCTGTTCATCAAAGAATACTTTTTCGCGAGCCAGCTGAATGTGGATTTCTGAACGGATCAGACTCTGGTTGTGTGCATGGAGAAGCTCGGCATAATCCTCTGGTGTGTCGGCATCGTGAATGATTCCGGGATCCTCCACATTCAGAAAATACATGGGTGTGCCGCAGTGCTCTACAGCACCTTCAAGACCTGAACTGCCGTCATCTTTCAGGATGGAATCAATAAGTGAGGAACGGAGCAGGATCGGGTGACCGGGTTTACCCTCACAGACCGGAGTTACAAGAGGATGGTCTGCGGAGAGCATTTGAGTGACAGTCCGGGCTGTAAACAGTGGAACGTCCACAGGGGTAAAGAGCACTGTATCAACCTTGTCTTTCAGATACTCCAGTCCGATCCGGACAGAATCAAACATATGAGTTGTTGCATAGTCTTCGTTTCGAAGAAAGATTACATTATTGGAGGCAAGATGGCGCTCCAACACATCTGCCTTATATCCTGTTACCACAACTACTTTAGAAATCCCGGCCTGCCGGAAATTATTGATCACTCGCTGGGCAATGGAAATGGATCCAAGCTGAAGCATGGGTTTAAAGTCTCCCATTCGTGATGATTTTCCGGCAGCAACAATCAAGGCACCTGTCTGCATGATAGTCACCTCCTTAAAGGCATTGTATAAAATTGGTACTATTATATCATAAAAAAAAGAAAATTGTGTGAAAATAGCCAAATTTTATTTAATTGTAATTTGCAATATTGTAAAAAAGCATGATAGAATGAATATATACATAATGATGTGGACAGGAGAACTTTTTCATGGATAAGATTTTTGAAATTACCGCAAAAGAAGTTACCATACAGGTAAAAGATGAGCGTACGGGAGTTGAATACAGCCGGACACTTCCGATGGATTATTACGAAAATGCAAATGTATTAAAACTCAGCGGTGAGAATCTGGATGGAAGCAGTTCTTCCATTGTTTTCTATTCTGCCAGAGGAATGGAAAGACTCAAAGATCTGACGGGCAAGGGTGCGGATCATGATCCATGCGGAACACATAAGCCGGAAGATCAGTAACATAATAGGGACATTTTTTTAACAGGAGGGATGCAAGATGATCAAAAAGACATTGAAGATCAATGGTGTTGAGAGAATCCTTATTCTTGATAAGGATGAAACACTGGCACAGGTTCTCCGTAATCATCTTCTTCTTACGGGATGTAAGATTGGCTGCGGTGAGGGCCATTGTGGAGCTTGTAACGTAATTATGAACGGAAAAGTTACAAGATCCTGTATCTATAAGATGAGTCGTGTTCCGGATAATGCAGAGATTACAACCATTGAAGGTGTGGGAACAATTTCTGATATGCATCCGATCCAGGTTGCCTGGATGGCATACGGATGTGCACAGTGTGGTTTCTGTTCTCCAGGTTTCATTATCTCAGCGAAGGTTCTTCTTGACAATAATCCAAGCCCGACTCGAGAAGAAGTAAGAGAATGGTTTAAC
Source organism: uncultured Ruminococcus sp. (assembly GCA_900066355.1). GTDB lineage: Bacteria > Bacillota > Clostridia > Lachnospirales > Lachnospiraceae > Blautia_A. Next base: position 307,151 of record FMEL01000003.1, on the reverse strand, counting down.
AAACAGCGTAACCTTTGTCGCTGTACCGGTTACAAGCCGCTCATCGATGCAACTATGGCAGCAGCAAAAGTTATGCGTGGCGAGATGACAAAAGAGGATCTTGTTTTTAAACAGACCGGTGATTCTATTGTTGGTACAAATTATATTCGTCCATCAGCAGCACAGAAGGTAACAGGTACCTGGGATTTTGGTGCAGATGATGCCTTAAAGATGCCGGAGGGAACTCTTCGTCTGGCACTTACACAGGCAAAAGTTTCTCATGCGAACATCCTCAGCATTGATACAACAGAAGCAGAAGGCATGCCGGGGGTTTTCCGTGTTATCACTGCAAAAGACATTAAAGCAGCCGGCGGAACAAACAAGATTAATGGTCTTGTAATGCTTCCGAAACACAATAAGACAGATGGATTTGAACGTCCGGTACTCTGCGATGAGAAGATTTTCCAGTTTGGTGATGCGATTGCAATCGTAGCAGCTGATACAGAAGAACATGCACGTGCAGCGGCAGATGCAGTTAAAGTTGAGATTGAAGAACTTCCTGCATATATGAATGCAATGGATGCGATCGCACCGGATGCGGCAGAAATCCATCCAGGTGTTCCAAATGCATTCTTTGAGACAAACTGTATCAAGGGACCTGATTTTGACTGGGACAGCATTCCGGATTCACAGCAGGTAGAGATCGAATCCTACTGTTCACGTCAGCCACATCTCCATCTTGAACCGGACTGTGGTTATGGCTACATTGATGAAGATGGTATGATAACAGTGCATTCCAAATCTATCGGTATTCATCTCCATATGCCGATGATCGCTGATGGTATCGGCGTTCCGATGGAGAATTTAAGAATTGTTCAGAACCACGCGGGAGGAACCTTTGGTTACAAGTTCTCTCCGACAAATGAAGCCCTGATCGGTGCAGCTGTAAAAATTCTTGAGCGTCCTGTATCTCTGGTATTCAATCAGTTCCAGAACATTACTTATACAGGAAAGAGATCTCCTGCATTTATGAATATTAAACTTGCGGCAGATGAAAATGGTAAACTCCTTGCTCTCTGGGGCAACAATTATGTGGATCATGGTCCATATTCAGAATTTGGTGATCTGCTTACCATGAGACTTTCTCAGTTCACAGGCGCTGGTTATGGAATCAATTCTATCCGTAACAAATCTACAACAGTATTTACTAACCATGCATGGGGATCTGCTTTCCGTGCTTACGGTTCTCCGCAGTCCTATATGGGATCTGAGATCGCAATTGATGTTCTGGCAGCAAAGATGGGAATCGATCCGTTTGATATGCGTGAAATGAACTGTTACAAGGAATCTGAAGGAACCACGATCCCGACAGGTTATCCGCCGGAAGTATATTGTGAGGAAGCACTGTTCAAGACTGCACGTCCGTTGTATGAAGCAGCTAAGAAACGTGTTGCCGAGAAGAATGCAGCTTCTGATGGCAAGATAAAATATGGTATCGGTGTATCTCTTGGTGTTTATGGCTGCGGACTTGATGGTGTTGATACATCCAATGCTTTTGCAGAACTGAATCCGGATGGAACTGTTACAATGTATGCTGCATGGGAAGATCATGGACAGGGTGCGGATATGGGCGTTCTTGTATCATCTCATGAAACACTTCGTCAGGCCGGAATCAGACCTGAACAGATCAAACTTGTTATGAATGATACTAAGACATGTCCGAATGCAGGTCCGGCAGGTGGTTCTCGTTCACAGGTTATGTCAGGCAATGCATGCCGTCTGGCAGCAGAAAACCTTGTTGCAGCAATGAAGAAAGAAGATGGAACGTTCCGTACTTATGACGAAATGGTAGCGGAAGGTCTTGAAACAAAATATGAAGGTAACTGGGTAACAACCTTCTGTGCAGATCATCCGATCGATCAGGATACGGCACAGGGTGATCCGTTTGCAACTTATATGTACACGATTTTCCTTCCGGAAGTTGCAGTTAATACAGAAACCGGCAAGGTTACTGTTGAGAAATTTACATGTGTTGCCGATGTAGGTACGATCATGAACAGACTTCTTGTAGAAGGCAACTTCTATGGTGGCCTTGTACAGGGTGTGGGTCTTGCTCTGACAGAAGACTTTGAAGATTTGAACCACGATACCACTCTGAAAAATTGTGGTATCCCATACCCGAAGGATGCGCCGGATGATATTGAACTTCATTTCAATGAAACCTATCGTCCAAGTGGCCCTTATGGCGCTGCCGGCTGTGGTGAGGCTCCACTGGATGCTCCGCATCCTGCAATCCTGAATGCAATCTACAACGCGACAGGTGCACGTATTACACGTGTTCCTGCCCGTCCGGAAAGAGTTCTTGCAGCATTGAAGGAACTTGAGAAATAAATCATAAATCTGATTTTATCATGTGATATAATGAGGGGAGACGGTAAACTGTCTCCCCTTTAGAGACGAAAGAATTGTATTGATCCGGTTCACAGCAACGAAAGGAGTGCAGGCTATGACATATATACAGGAAAGAGGTTCTACTCATGTGTATCATGTAAATCGAATGTCAAAGGAAGAGATGGATCATATGATCAGTCTCTGCGTCCATGATCAGCCGGCGTACTGTGTTGCGGCCTGTCCCTTCAAAGTAGATACAAAAGAGATGCTGTTTTATGCTGCAAAAGGAAATTTTAAGAAGGCTCTGGCAATCTATGAAAAGATCACTCCATTTCCGATGATTCTTTGCGACGGATGCACGGCTCCCTGTGAAGAGAAATGTAAGCTTTGTGAAATTGGCGACGGTGTATCCATACGTGAAGTAGAGCGCGCAATTGTCCGATATGGGGAATCCGGAAAACGGAGCAGTGTTTTTCGTATAAGAAAAAAGAAAAAGGCAGTAATTTTCGGGTCAGGATTATTTCCACTGTTTCTGGCAGGGGAACTGGAGCGGAAAATGTATCCTACAACTATTTACTGTCAGGAAGAAAATTATGAAGAGTATATTGCAGCAGCTGCACATCTGTCGGAATCTGATTGTCGGAATGAAGCGAAACGTCTGAAATCCATGGATCTTGTTTTTGAATTCGGATGCAGTCTTGATCCTGTATTTATCAGAGAAAAGATGGAACTGGCAGATGTGGTTTGTGCATCAGAAGAGATTGCACAAAAGCTGGCACCACAGGAAGAAGCAGATATAGAAATCATGCTGAGAGAACAGGCCAGGATCGTCAGCGGATCAACACAATCAGTGATGGATGCTGCTTTTTCTGCAAAGAGAGCCGCCCTGACGGTAGATCTTCTCGTGCAGAATCTTTCTCCGTACAGCAACAGAGGCAGTGAAGGAGCAGTTACTACCAGGCTTTATACGAATATAGAAGGCATCAAAGGGTCAGAAAGAATCCCCTGTGGTGCAGAGGGATATTCGAAAGAAGAGGCTGTTGAGGAAGCAAAGAGATGCATACAGTGTCATTGTGATGAGTGTATAAAAAGCTGTGTTTACTTAAGTGAATATAAAAAGCATCCGGGGCTTCTGGCCCGTGAAATTTATAATAATACCCAGATTATTATGGGAGATCATCCAATGAATAAAGCGATGAATTCCTGTTCACTCTGCGGACAGTGTACGGTGACATGTCCGAACGGATTTGATATGAGTCAGGTTTGCAGATCCGCAAGAGAAAACATGGTATCCACGGATAAGATGCCATTGGCGCCGCATGAGTTTGCGTTGATGGACATGTTGTTTTCAAATTCAGAAGCTTTTTTATGTAAACCTCAGCCTGGATTTGATATCTGCAGATATGTGTTTTTTCCAGGATGTCAGGCCGGAGCGATTGCGCCGGATGTAGTCATGGATGTATATGAAGACCTGTGCAGAAGAGTTGAAGGCGGGGTTGCACTGATTCTGGGGTGCTGTGGTGCAATCAGTGAATGGGCAGGTCGTTATGAAATGACAGAAAAAGTAAATGAGCAGCTGAAACAGGAGCTTGCAAAGCTTGGCGATCCTGCAATCATAGCAGGTTGTCCGAGCTGTATGAAACAGTTAAAAGAGAGTACTGGTGCAGTGGTCACAGGAGTCTGGGAAATTCTGAAGGAAATCGGACTTCCCGAGACGGCCAGGGGACTGGAAGTACCGGTTGCAATACATGATGCCTGCGGTGCCAGAGGAGATGTACATACACAGGATACGATAAGAGAGCTTCTGACCGAAATGGGATGTACAGTTGAAAATACAGAATATTCCAGAGATCTGTCTCCCTGTTGTGGGTATGGCGGCCTGACGGCATATGCGAATAAGGATATGGCAGCCAAAATGGCAGCAAAATGTCTGGAACGTTCAGATGCACCATATGTGACATATTGCATGGCATGCAGAGATCGATTTGTCAGAGAAGGAAGAGAGTCCAGACATATTCTGGAACTACTGTATGGAGATCATGCCTGCAGTATGCCGGATATCAGCGAGAAACGATACAACAGGCTTATGCTGAAAGAAAAACTTCTGAAAAATATCTGGAATGAGGAACTGATGATGGAAAAAAAAGATTATACCGTGACCTATACAGAAGATGCGATCCGAATGATGGATGAACGTATGATCCTTAAGAGTGACGTTGAGAGAGTGCTGGCAGATTACCGAGAAAGTCAGGAAGCAGTCCTTGATGAAGAAACAAAAGAACTGGTAGCAAGAAGTCGACTTGGAAATGTAACATTCTGGGTGCGTTTTATAGAAACAGAAGAAGGGTATCTGGTACGCAGAGCATACAGTCATCGAATGAATATTATGAAAAGGGTGGGACAATAATGGCAGTTGAGAGAAACTATTATACGATTGATCCGGAAGGAAAGCTGACCTGCAACAAATGCAAGGTTCCACTGGTAAAAGGAAAAGCAAAATTCGTGTATCTGGAAAACGGTTTTCCGGTTGAGATGCCGGTCTGTCCAAAGTGTGGTTTTGTCTATGTTCCGGAGGAACTGGCTCTTGGAAAAGTTCTGGCAGTGGAACGTGCACTGGAGGACAAATAAATGAACAGACATCCGGGTGGTGAGGCACAGACACTCCATCTTCTGGAATATGTCAAATTCAGGAAAGGAATGGAAGCCCTTGATCTTGGAGCGGGTGAAGGTGAGACCGTGCGAATCCTGAAATCCCTGGGAATAAATGCACATGGAGTGGATCTTTCACCACGGAGCAGGGATGTACAGAAAGGAGATTTTCTGAACCTTGACTACACAGCAGAGAGTATGGATCTTTGCATCAGCCAGTGTGCATTTTTTGTCAGCGGAGATCAGCAAAAAGCTGTTTCAGAATGTTGGCGTGTATTGAAAAAAGGCGGATTACTCGTGTTGTCAGATCTGGATCAGGGAAATCTTGTAGAGGTTGTTAAATGTACAGGATTCTGCATTCTTCACCAGGAAGACCAGACGGCTCTCTGGAGGGAATATTATCTGGAAGCAATCTGGAATGATTCATTCTGCTGCGAGGAGTATAAGCTTCTGCAGAAGCAGTATAAAGGAAAAAAGCTAAGTTATACGGCAGTGATTGGCAGAAAGGAGTAGCATATGGACCTTTATGAAAGAATAGCGGAACTTGGGAGCATGGGATATCATTGTTCGCAGATGATGATGATCATGACGCTGGAAACCATAGGTGAAGAAAATCCACAGCTTGTAAAAGCTCTGGGTGGTCTTGGCGGAGGAATCGGTTATTGTGGAGATACATGCGGATGTCTGACAGGAGGTGCCTGTGCGATAGGATATTTCCTTGGCAACCTGGCACCGGAGGAGAAAGAAGATGTTCAGATGAAACCGGCTGTGCAGGAACTGTATCAGTGGTTCCGTGAAAAGACGGAAGAAGAATTCGGAGTGTTTTATTGTAAAGATATCACACATCTGGACTGGGGAGTGATCATGGAGAGATGTCCTGCACTCATCGCAGAGACATACATGAAAGTTATGGAAATACTGACAGAATGGGGGATAATTGAAGTTTGATTACAATTGGTAAAACGAAAAGCGTCTGTCCGGTATGTATGAAGGTACTTCCGGCTAAAAAATGTATAGGTGAAGAGGGGATTTATCTGACAAAGGAATGTGATCTTCATGGGAAATTCCGGACACTGATCTGGGAGGGAAGTGTAGCAGATTACCTCTCCTGGGGAAGAGAAAATCTGTCTGCTGAGACTCCTGTAAATCCAAAGAGTAAAGAAAAGGCCTGTCCGAATAACTGCGGGCTCTGCGAGGAACATGAACGAAAAGGCTGCTGTATGGTTCTGGAAGTTACAAAGCGCTGCAATCTTCATTGTCCGGTCTGTTTTGCTTCGGCAGGTGAAAGTCAGGAGAAAGGAGATCCTTCTATCTGTGAAATAGAAAAACAGTTTGATTTTCTGATGGAGCATGGAGGTCCGTTTAATATACAGCTTTCAGGCGGTGAGCCGACGATGAGAGATGATCTTCCTGAAATCATACGTATGGGAAGAGAAAAAGGTTTTACATTTTTTCAGCTGAATACTAATGGGATCCGCCTTGCAGAGGAAGAGGAATATGCCAGAAAACTGAAAAAAGCGGGACTGAACACGGTGTTTCTTCAGTTTGACGGAGTGAGTGATGATGTTTATCGGACGCTTCGTGGACAGGATATGATGGAAGTGAAGAAGAAAGCTGTCCGGAACTGTTCCGAGGCGGAGCTTGGAATTGCTCTGGTACCGGTCATTGCCCCCGGAGTGAATGATATGCAGGCAGGGGATATCCTGAAGTTTGCTCTGGATCATATGCCATTCGTACGAGGGGTACATTTTCAGCCAATCAGTTATTTTGGCAGGTGTTCACAGGAACGCCCGCAAAATCCGATCACGATACCGAGGATGTTGAAGCTGATCGAGGAACAGACAGAGGGACTCATGAAAGCAGAGGATTTTGCCGGAGGCGGAGCTGAGAATCCATACTGTTCTTTTCATGCGAGTTATCTGAGAAAAGGTGAGAGAAAATTAAAGCTTCTTGAAAAGAAATCCGGAAAAGGATGTTGTTGTACAACCAGTGATGATTCCAGACAGTATGTTGAGAACCAGTGGAGCTACAGTACAAAAACTTATGATGAGGGTGAGATGACGCAGACAGACGCACTGGATGAGTTTCTGAATCGGGTTCATAATGAGACCTTTGCAGTATCAGGAATGCTTTTTCAGGATGCCTGGAATCTGGAACTTGACCGTCTGAAACGCTGCTATATCTGTGAAGTGGATTCGGAATATGGTATGGTACCGTTTTGTGCCTACAACCTGACTAATTCGAAAGGAACATATTTATACAGAAAGTGAAACGAACCAATATTGATGAAATGATCTGTAAGCAGGAAGGTATTGCAGAAGTTACGAGAGAAGCACTAAATAAAATACAGCTTGCTAAACTGAATGCTGTTCTGAAAAGAGAAAAAGAACGAGAGGGATTTTACAGGAATCTGCCGGAAAAACTGGAAAATCTGGATGCTTTGAAAACATTTCCGTTTACGACAGAGTCGGAGCTGGCGAAAAACAGTGGAAGGATGCTTCTGTGTTCACAGGGAGAAGTCCAGAGAGTAATCTCAGAACAGACGAGTGGAACAACCGGTGCCGGTAAACGTGTATTTTACACAGAAAGAGACTGTGAACATACGATAGAGCTTTTTATGGCGGGACTTGGTGAGTTTATTTATCCTGGAAGTACGACTATGGTTGCCATGCCGTTTTCCGGTCCCTTCGGTCTTGGAGAACTGATCGCGGAGGCCATCAGGCGTATAGGCGCAAAACCTCTCCTGACCGGAACTGGCAGAACTTACGGCGAACTAAAAACAATTCTGGAAAAAGAGCAGCCGGATACTTATGTCGGTATGCCGGTGGCACTGCTTTCCATGCTCAGAATGTGTGGAAAAGGCAGTATAAAAAGAGCTCTGGTATCTGGCGATGCCTGTCCGGAAACAGTGATGAATGCGATAGAAAAAATTCTGGAGACACAGCTCTGGCCGCATTATGGTTCCAGAGAGATGGGGCTTGGCGGAGCCATCTGCTGTGCTGCTCATGATGGCATGCATATGCGGGAAAATCATTGTATTATGGAAATCATAGATGAAAAGGGAAACGTACTTCCTGATGGAGAATGGGGAGAACTGGTGATCACAACCATTGGAATGGAGGCACAGCCTCTGATCCGGTACCGGACCGGAGACTGTACACGTATTATTCCGGGAAGATGTATCTGTGGAAGTGAAGTAAAGCGCCTGGATTTTGTGAAGCGGATCAGTCAGCCCGGAACGATCAGAGAGATGGATGATGTGTTGTTTCAGATTCCGGAACTGGTAGATTACAGTGTCAGGATCACAGAAGACAAAAAAGAAATTACAGCACTTCTCACATCAGACAAAGGAATGGAATCACTCAGGAATGTTCTGACAGACGGAGATACCATATCTCTGAATTGCAGAAAAGCAGAATGGAAAGATACAGCCTTATATTCTGCAAAACGCGTGATACTCTATTATACCGGATAATATGGACCACCACAACAGGAATTATTTGTATGCTCCATCATCTTACCTCCCAAGGAAAAAATACCGGGCTATCCATCAGGACAGTCCGGTATTTTTAAATTCTAATTATTCACAAAGTTTGGAAAATTCGTCAGCTACAAACTGAACTTTTGGTCCAATGATTACCTGTACGGAAGTTTTGCCAGGTTTGATAACACCAGCAACACCAGCAGATTTGATTACTTTATCACTGACTGCAGTAATATCTTTTACTTCAAGTCTTAATCTTGTGATGCAGTTGTCAATGCTTGTGATGTTTTCTTTTCCGCCACAGCCTTCGAGGATTTTTGCTGCGATTGCTGTGTAATCGTTGCTTCCTAATTCAACTTTTTTCTCTGCTTCAAGATCGTCATCTTCTCTACCAGGAGTTTTCAGATCGAATTTCTTGATTGCAAACTGGAAGGAAAATATTTGAAACTGCCTAAGATGACGGCTGTCAGAATGAAGCTTCACCGTCCGATATCAGAAAAATGGAAACTGAAATTTGTGACAGTCAGCAGGGAGCCATCCGGAAAATACTTTGCCAGTCTTGCTGAGAGCTTCGATGCAGTATGCGTGGAAGATCTGAATCTGAAAGGGATGGCAGGAGGACTTCATCTTGGAAAAGGTGTACATGATAATGGATATGGCCTGTTTCTGTCTATGCTGGAATATAAACTGGAGGAACGAGGAAAATATCTGATCAAAGTAGACCGTTATTTTGCATCCAGTAAGATTTGCAGTGTATGCGGAAATAAAAAAGAAGAATTTTCTTTATCTGATAGGATTTATTACTGTGAATGCGGTAACAGAATGGACCGCGATGCAAATGCAGCAGTTAATATCATGAATGAGGGAAAAAGAATCTTTGCAGAATGTGCATGACAGCACAATAAGAAGTCCGTAACCGGACTAATAAAAATCGCGGGGCACGCGAGGATAGCTTGTAGATACTTGGCTCTGTAGAGCCATTGAGCAAGAAGCCCCCACTTCAAAATCAGAGATTTAAGTGGTGGGAGCATGTCACACATCAACTTTTAAGAGAGTAAAAGTTGCACGCCTCTAGGGAAACAGAATTGTTTTTCCAGGGAAAAAGTTGCCCTTTTCGGATAATAGTTGATACTTTGTAAAATAAAAGTTTTTAAGCCTGAATGTATAAATCAATTCCTTTAGAAATAGTCTCGTAAGCATCTACTTTGTCTGGAAAATTTTTTCTGAGATATTGCAAGGCTCCGGCATTAATAGTAGGATTGGCACCAAACATACGGTGAGATAATGGACGTTCTGGCTCATCATGCCTCCATCCCTGAAGTGTTTCCAAGCCAATGTCATAATCTCTGATAATATCTGCATCTTCATCGGTATAACCACGTTCCAGAAAATCCTTTTTGGCACGTTTTAGACGATCCTCATCAGATATAGGATTACATTGCCACAGCAAATATATAATAGCATAACTTTGCGGTGGAGCTATGATCCGAACGATATCATATAGGTGTTGTTTACTGTAGCCGGTAGCGATAGTATTGTTGAGTACATTGAGGGGAAAGACCAGTTCAGAATGATGTACACCATGATCGTAAGGAGATATTGTATCGATCCAGTACTCAATAATTTTGTCCATGTTGTTTGGTGCAGAGCGATAAGCAGAAGCGTAAATTTCTTTATATTGTTCCCACTTTTCATAGACACTGTAATCATCAGGGAAAAGCTCAGCTAGTTTGCGGCGGGCTTGTCTTATAAGTGGCTCCTGTTCCCAGATTACTGTGCCGTTACGTGCCTTATAAATATAGGAACTGTTCTTGTTTGAATCTTGCACATCACGATAATTGCAATTGATCACGGTGAGAGTATCAGGTCCGTATTTATCATTTATGGAATTTATCGCTTTGTGGATTTTTCCTATTTTGGCCTGGTGCATTTCCTTAGTGTAAGAATCATCAAATAATACAGCCAAATTGATACAGGACAGATCAGTTTCAAACTGAACGATTTGAACGACGTGTCCTTTATACAATTTGATCAACTTTGGGATGATTTCGTCTAGAATCTGCTGTACAGGAAGACCAGTAGCAAGGTGCTCGTATGCAGTTTTATTTTTGACTATTAATTCCTGAGAAATTTTCGCAAGCTCTACAGGATTGGATGAAAAAACAGAAAAGAAATTTTGGGCTATTATTGAGGGCGATGTGACTTATGAGGATATTAAAAATATAAGTTTTGCGAAACAGTCCCTGGTAGTAAATGTTGGTGCAAAAGTGATGCTCACCGCGAATGATGCAAATGGCGAGTATGTGAATGGCACCATGGGTACAATAATTGATATCAGCAAGGAAAGAGGAGACGCAACCTGTATACAAATTCTTACAGATAAAGGAAAGAAGGTTGATGTATACAGATATGAACGAGAAATTGAGAGACAGGATATAGAAGAAAGCAAAGAAAAAGACAAAAACAGTGAAACTGTTATTGTCAAAAAAATTGTTAGAAAAATAGTAGGATCCTTTAAATAGTTCCCAATTAAGATCGCATGGGCGATGAGTATCCATAAATCTCAGGGACAAACCTTTGGACAGGTTAACATTGATCCGCGTTGCTGGGATTCCGGACAGTTTTATGTGGCAGTTTCAAGAGCAGAGTCTGTAGCGGGAATCCACTTTATGGCTCCTATAATGAAACAGTATATTCGGACATTATCAGATGAAGTGATTAAGATTTTGAGAGAAAGTTTGTATTCGATAATATAATAAAAAGCATAATTATTTCGACCGGACAGTGTATCCAGCATTTCAGAAACTCTTGGCAGGTTATAACAAGAAGATTTTCTGACTTCGAAATAGTTATGCTTTTTGTTTGTAGATATAAGGTGTGCATGAATTTGAAGATGTTGATTAAATTATGGATACATTTCCAGAAATTAATAGGGCGATTGTCCTTTTTGTGAAAATATAGTTGTTGACCCAAAATCTGCATGCTACAATAAATTTATAAATAATAAAAGGATTTCCAAATGATTTCTATTAATCCAGACGATATCATGAAGAATTATGCAATTTTCCAGAATATTTTGGCTAAAACAAAGAAAGATGGTGAAGTGGTGATTTCAAAAGAAGATGTTTTAGATAGGGAAGCTTTTGTTAAACAGATAGTAGATTTAGCTATGGTACTTTCAGAAAAACATAAAAATTGTTGCTTTGCTATTGAAGGAGAATGGGGAAGCGGTAAGAGCTTTGTGTTGGAAAACATACAAGAATGTCTTCAGCCAGAACAATCAGAGGAAACTGGTGCTGATCGATTCTTTGTTGTTCGGTATGACTGTTGGAAATATGATTATTATGAAGAGCCAATAGTTGCAATTATTTCTGTACTAAGGGATCAGATAGATCAGTATATCAATTTATTGACTGATGACGCTAAAAGGGTATTATTAGAGACTGTTAAGAATACAATAACAAAAATTGCGGTTGAGGCAATAAAAGCAAAGACGGGAATTGACATGGATGGTGTTGGTGAAGTTCCAGAGGGGGATGTAAAAATATATGATAAATATTTTGGTTTCCAGAAAGTAGTTAAAAAAGTACAGAATCAAATTGAGAAAATATCACAAACCCAAACAGTAGTCATCATGGTTGATGAATTGGACAGATGTTTACCTTTATATGCAATTAAAGTTTTAGAACGTATTCATCATGTATTTAATGAGATAGAAAATGTAGTAGTTATAGTTGCAATGGAGAAAAAACAAATCAGTAATTCATTACATCAAATCTATGGGGATGAGATGGATGTTGACCGATATTTGAAAAAAATAATTGCATTCAGCTTTAAACTTGACAATGGATCTGCGCATAATTTTATTGAGAAATACGCAAGTTATATGGAGATGTTTGATATTACAGAAAGGGATGGGCTGGAAGAATTTCTTAAAGAAATTACTGCCAATATAGATATTCGTACACAAGAAAAAATTTTTGAGAAAGCGGAAAATCTACATAGATTGTTGGCAACGCAAGAAAAAATGGATAGTGGCATTCTGGCATTTGAAATACTTACCCTGTGCATAAAAGAAAAATTGTCTGTAGTTGATTTGAGATGGGTAATTGAGAGGTCTGGCTATCCGAACGTTGAAAATAAAATTGGAAAAGAATATTTCAACACTATAAGAAACTATGCTAAACATATTATTGATCATTCTTATACAATAAATAGTAAATTTGTTTGTGAGGCAGATCAATTTATTGAAAGGATGGTTTTTATAATTGCTGGATTGACTAATGAGTATAAAAATAAAGCATGCGAAAAATTTTATTGCGAAGATGAAGAAATAGAAAAAGATTTAATTTTTTCGAGAAAGATTTATGAATTATTGAAAATATAGAGGCAAAGCTGAGAGTGAATAAAGAATAGAAATGAGGTGCCGTGATGACCATAGAAGATATTTTTGCAGGTGAATCAAAGAATGTGGAGTTCAAGGAAAATCTACCGGAGAAAAGTATAAAATATATGAAATCCGTAGTTGCTTTTGCAAATGGAACCGGGGGCAAAATTATTTTTGGGATAGCTGATAAAACCAGAGAAGTTGTAGGTTTTGACAAGGAAGATGTGTTTAAGAAAATGGATGCAATTTCCAATGCTGTGTCAGATAGCTGTGAGCCGGCAATTATTCCGGATATCAGCTTACAGACGATTGATGGTAAAACGGTCATTGTAGCAGAAATCTCTGAGGGAAGACAGAGACCATATTATATAAAGGCTCTTGGCAGAGAAGGCGGTATATATGTTCGAGTTGCTGGAACAACACGCCTGGCTGATGAGTATATGGTAAGAGAGCTGATGTTTGAGGGTAGCAATCGTTACTTTGACCAGGCTTTGTGCAGTGGTTTGACTATCACAGATGAAGAAATTGATGCACTTTGCAAATCTATGAAAGAACAGGCAGTCAAAAATGCACATACTGAAGGTCAGAAAGCCTCCATCAAAGATGTTGGCAGGCAGCAGCTTCGTTCCTGGGGGATTTTAATTGAGCGTGATGGAAAAGATTATCCGTCCAATGCTTATGCCATTTTAACAGGGCATGGCGGACTTCATGTTGCAACGCAATGCGGTGTGTTCAAAGGAACAACGAAAGCGGTTTTTGTTGATCGACGGGAGTACACCGGACCGCTTTGGGAACAAATAGAGGAAGCATTTCAGTTTGTTCTGCGGAATATTCATCTGGGTGCAACTATTGTCGGCATTTACCGCCAGGATATTTATGAGATTCCACCGGACGCGATTCGTGAGTTAATCGTAAATGCAATGGTGCATCGCAGCTATCTGGATCATGGCATGATTCAGGTTGCGGTGTATGATAACAGATTAGAAATTACTTCACCGGGAAAACTGCCGATGGGACAGACTCTGGAGCGTATGAAAGAAGGGTATTCCAAAATCAGAAATGAAGCACTTGCACATGCGTTTTCCTATATGAATCTGATTGAACATTGGGGCAGTGGTATTCCAAGGATTATTGAAAAAGTAAAAGCTGCTGGACTGAGGGAGCCAGAGTTTATTGGTGGCGAAGTTGATCTGCGTATCAATATCTATCGAGGTCAGGTTGACGATACTGTTGACATTAATGACTGTAGCACTGCCGTTAAAATGCCGTTAAACCGCCGGAAACCCGCCGATAAAGTGCCGGTAAATGAACAGGAACAGCAAATTTATAAATATGTGTTGGAAAATGTCGGCATTACAACAACGCAGGCGATGGAACTTCTTGGTATCAAACAGCGTAGAACCAGAGAAATATTGGGCAAAATGGTTGAGAGCGGCTGGTTGAAAAAAGAAGGTGCTTCACGAAGTACGGTTTATGTAAGAAATACAGAAGAAAGATAAGGTGGCATAGTTAAAATAATATAAATTTTCCACAAGTTGGAGAAGATTTCAAATAGTCAGTCGTTGGGTGTGGCGACATATGAATTATCAAAATTGATTCCAGAAGATTCTAAAGTCTCACCTCCATCAATTGATGAGATTGAAAATGAATTACGAAAAGATACGGAATAAGGTAAGGGTGCATATGAATATTTTGGTGATTGGTAATGGATTTGATCTTGCTCATGGACTTCCGACATCTTATAAGGAGTTTTTGAAATTTGTTTTAGAAAGTGAAGATATGTGTTCTCGGTTTCAAAAAAATGGACTTGGAGCTAAGGAAAGTGCTTCAGCTGTTGCGGAAATTAAAGAGATGATAAAAGATAATTTTTGGATTAATCATTTTGAGAAAGTTTCTGAGTGTGGAGAAAATTGGATTGATTTTGAAACGGAAATTTCAAAGGTAATTCAAGAAATAGATGCAGTTCGGAAACTGATAAATGAAGCTAGAAGAAATCCAATGGAAGAAGTTAAGTATTATAGAGAGATTGAAAATCAATATGCTGGATTTAGTGAGAAATTTAGTTTAGATGACGTTTGGGATAATCCAAAGGGAATGCAATTGGTTAAAGAGAATTTGTTAAGGGACTTAAATCGTCTTACACATTGTTTGGAAATTTATCTCTGCCAATATGTAAATAAAATAGAGATTAATGGAAAAGAAATAGAGATGCTTAAGAACTTACAAATTAATCATGTTCTTAGTTTTAATTATACAAATACTTTTGAAAGAATATATGGAAATTGCAGAGATGGTGTGAAGTATCATTTTATACATGGAAAAGCAGATATTAAAAATAATGCAGATACGTGCAATATGATTCTTGGAATTGATGAATATCTTACGGATACTGAACGGGATAGCGATAATGAGTTTATTGAGTTTAAGAAGTTTTTTCAAAGAATATACAAAGGAACAGGTGCAGAATATAAAAAATGGATTCATCGAACAGAGAGGAAGAAAAAAGAATTTCCTACAGCACATTATGAAGCAGATGAAATATATATACTAGGACATTCTCTTGATGTTTCAGATAAAGATGTTTTGAGTGAAATATTATTATGCCCTAATGCAAATGTACATATTATATATCATAATAAAAAAGCTCTTGCAGATAAGATTGCAAATGTTGTAAAAATAATTGGGCAAGATAAACTTATTGAGAAAAGTTATTCGGAAAATCCACAAATTGATTTTATTGAGCAAAAGTAGGAAAATTTACTAAGAAAATATTAATATCAGATATGTTCTTCAATTTGTATAAAAATTGATAGAAATGTTATTGATGAAGCGTAATGAGATTGTATTCTAATACAAATAGATGTATATGGATTGATAAAGGATGAGATGAATGTTAAGCGTATATCTGGGGAAAATGGAAGAAGCGGTTTATTACCCACCAGTTTATTTTGATAATCGTTATGAGGATGAATGGATCACGGACAAGCGGTCTATTGAGATTATCCGAGATGTGGACAAATCGGATGTAGTAAGTTCACATTTGATTGAAAGTCCGGTTCTTGGCCCTATTTCGCCTAAAGAATTATCTGGTAGTGTAAAAACTATTATGTTAATGTTATTTGATGAAACAGGAAGAATATTTAATGCATCTGTATGTGGAGATAACTGTGCAAAATGGATCTTGAAAATTGCTGAAAGCAAGGATTTGACAATTAATCTTAGGCATATTATGGAATTCGGAGATGGTGAATTTGAGATGAAAATCTTGAATACCGGAGAGGTAGTTCATAACATGTTGGAATTTGTTAATGTTGCGGGATTATATGTGTAAATTTGATAGTGTATGAATGGAATGAAAATTGGTAGTAGATTCTGTTTATAATGACAGATGAAAAAATCAAAAATTCCAATGAACTGGAATTTGCTGTATTTTGTATTGAAAATGTTGCGGCAAAGCTGGGGGTGAATGCAGCACGTGTCTATCAGGCATTTACAGAAAAGAGTGATATTCTGAATGGCTATATTGTGCCAGAATATGAAATGTTGCATACTCAGAGCCGGGAATATATCGTAGATGATCTTTTTGATATGATGAAAGAAAAGGAAGTGGAAGTATGAACGCAAATCCAATTTTACTTCAGAAGAAGTATAGTCGTGTCATTGAATGTTTTGCAAAGCAGCAGGGAATTTCATTGGACGCGGCACTGGATTTCTTTTATCATTCAGGGACTTATCAGTTGATGCGTGATGGTATATCTGATATGCACTGTATGAGTGAGTTATATCTGGCTGAAGAATTGAAAGAAGAATATGATAGTAAAAACCTGTGACTTACCTGTGACAAGGGAAAAAACGGTAGCGGAAACCTCCTTTCTATGCGGGTTTAGGGGCAAGGGTGAAAGTTCGAATCCTCTAACGCACGCTATGTCGAAAGGCTGGAAACCTTGAAAAAAATCAATGGTTTCCGGCTTTTTTTGTGCTTGTTAAATTGAGTTCGAACCTGTGACTTCCTGTGACAAGGAAATTTGGGCAAAACCAGTTGGCAAATGCCTTTTCCATGATATTCAGACTTCCCTCAGGAGTCAGTGGATTGTAGATATACCCTAATGTTGCTGTGGTGTTGTGTAGAAGATGACTGCGAGAGGAGTAAGTTGTCTGGAGGTCAACGAAAATATAGGTGCCGAATGACTATGGAAACGATAAGTGGTGTGGAGACCAACCAAAATTATGGTGCTAAATGACCAGGGAAAGAGTAAGTCTGCTGGAAACCAACATGATTTAGATAAAATGGTTGGCCAGTGATAGAGCAAGTAGCTTGCAGGTCATTGAAGGTAATAAAATTGGATGGTTTGTATATGAGCAACACCAATTTAAGCCAATAAAATGAATATATAATGGTCCCTATAATTAAAATGATTTTACCAAAAAAATCAGGAAAATACGATAGAAAAAACTGTTATTGTGAGAATTAATTGCGGATGAAGTGAAGATATTTGTTAGCTTTATAAAATATACATGTTATAATAGAACTATCTTAAATAATAAGCAAGGGAGCATGTAATATGAACAGTATTTTTCATAGAATCAGTGTAAGAAAATATGAAGATAGACCAGTAGAAAAGGAAAAAATCATGGAGATTCTGAAGGCGGGAATGCAGGCACCAAGTGCATGCAACCAGCAGCCGTGGGAATTTTTTGTGGTGACAGATAAAGAAAAAATCCAGAAATTATCCAAAGTAACTCCATACACCGGATGTGCAGCAGGGGCACCTGTAGTTATTGTTCCTGTATATCATACAGAAGGACTTGTTGCACCATCTTTTGCGCAAATTGATATGGCGATTGCACAGCAGAATATCTGGCTGGAAACAGATGCGCTGGGCCTCGGAGGAGTATGGTTTGGTATTGCACCGATGGAGGATCGAATGGAAGAAGTCCACAGCCTTCTGGAACTTCCGGAAAATGTGAAAGTATTTTCTATGTTTGCACTGGGATATCCGGCAGAGACAAGACCTCAGCAGAACCGATTTGCGCCTGAAAGAATACATTTCATTGAGAAATAAAAATGACACAGAGAAAAGAGAAGGGGAATAATTATGCAGGATATTTTAGTTGTGGTAGACATGCAGAATGATTTTATTGATGGTGTCCTTGGAACCAAAGAAGCTGTTGCAATCGTTCCAAAAGTAGAAGAGAGAATCAGAAATTTCAAAGGAACAGTTCTTTTTACACGAGATACTCATGAATCATGGTATTTGGATACACAGGAAGGAAAAAAACTTCCGGTACCACACTGTATCCGGAACACAGAAGGCTGGCAGATCAGAAATGAACTGGATAGCCTCAGAAAAACAGAACCGATTGACAAAGAAACTTTTGGTTCTACAGATCTGGCTGCTGAGCTGGTGGCAATGAACATTGATGATGAAATAGGAAGCATTACATTTGTTGGCCTTTGCACGGATATCTGCGTGATTTCCAATGCGCTTCTGGTAAAGGCAGCTCTTCCGGAAGTTCCGATCATAGTAGACGCGGCATGTTGTGCAGGAGTGACACCGGAAAGTCATGAAAATGCATTGAACGCTATGAAAATGTGCCAGATAGATATTGTCAGATAAAATTCAAACAGAATATCAAAATAATATATGATTGACAAATCATTAATATAAGTCCATTGCTTGTGTGAGTAGTGGACTTTTTTGTGTAATAGGAAATTACTTCGTAATGTTCCTATTACACAAAAACGCTCCGCGAGGATGCGACCAGATGCGTGAGGAATATGTCTGCTGAAGCAGACTGCATCTGGCGCGCAAAGCGTAGCAAGTCCCTCAAAGATTGAGGGATTCAGGGAGTCTGAAGCGGACTTGTCCGCTTTGTTCTTTTATAAAGAAATTTTAATTTTTTTGTTACCATCCGGGCTTTTTTACGATATATAGTATGAGTAGAAAAATGAGGAGGACAACCCATAAATGCAAGATAATGAGATCATGTCTTTGTTTGAGATAAGGGATGAGCATGCGATCGAAGCATTGAGCGACAAGTATCATCCGTACTGCTATAAGATTGCCTGGAATCTGCTTACAAATAAAGAAGATTCGGAAGAATGCCTGAATGATACCTGGTTTTCGGTCTGGTCGCTGATCCCGCCGAAGAAGCCTTCTGTATTATCACATTTTTGTGGCAGGATCACGAGAAATTTAAGCATTGACCGCCTGCGCAAAAAATATGCTGACAGGCGCCCGGATGTACATATGGCAGACGTTTTGGGTGAAATGGATCAGCTGAGTGTTACCTATACCATTGAAGATCAGCTGGCAGAAAAAGAACTGCTGGAAATTATCAATGATTTTCTTGGAAAAATGAATGCAGAGGACAGAGATATTTTCGTGAGAAGATACTGGTTTTTTGATTCTGTTGCGGCGATTGCCAAGAGGCATGCGGTGTCCGTCGGAAGTGTGAAAATGAATCTGTACCGAAGCAGGAAGAAGCTGTTGAAGGTCTTAAAAAAGGAAGGAAAACACTTATGAAAAAATTCGATTTTTCAAAAGAATTTGGCAATATTGATCCGAAATATATCAGCGAAGCAGAGGGAGAATGGAAAGGGAAGAAAAAAGCCTGGACACCATCATTTTGGAGTAAACTGGTGGCTGCCTGTGTGATCCTGGCTTTGATTTCAACGGTTTTATCGAATCCAAAAGTACAGGCCGCGATTAAAAATCTTGCTTTATCTATAGGAGAAACTCTGGGATTTCAAAAAGAAATCGAGTCTTACACGGAGGTTTTAAACATGTCCCAGATCGATCAGGGGATCACTGTAAACATAAAAGAAGTTGTTCTGGATGAGGGCGTTTTACTGTTCAGGGTGCATGCAGAAATTGATAATTCCAAAAAGAATGAGCAGGAGAAAGCTGAGAGTATTTCATCCTTTAAGAATACGGGAATTACACTTGATATGGACAAAACCACAATAAATGGACAGAAGCTTGATGAATATATGAATGCGGAATATTCTCCTTATTCTGTGGATGATTTATTAGACGCAGATACCGACAGAGATGAAGAGGAATATGATCGTGTACAGGAGTACCGCTTTCATGCACCGACAGATCTCGGAGAAAATTCCGAAGTACATCTTGTACTCAATGCGTTTGACTATGATGACTGGGAGAAATCTGTAGCAGAATTTACATTTGATTTCAATATTTCGCGAGAAAAAATCCTGAAGCAGACAACGAATAAAAAACTGGAAAATATTTCTGTTCAGACGGAAGAAGGCACGGTAACACTGAAAGATATTTTCCTGAATAAGTTACAGAGTAGTATTTCAGCGGACGTGCCGGAAAAATTGTTCCAGAAGTATGAAGTTGAATTGCGTGGAACGGACAGTAAAGGAAATAAGGTGCGGTATGAACTGAGAGACGATGCAGAAACAGAAGTCATCAGTCGTAACTGGAAATTTAAGACTGATTTTTGGAGAACGTATGGAACTGCCGGAGATGATGAAAGACCGGAGATTCCCAATCCTGACAGCGAATACCTGGAATTACAGCTTTATCTGAAATCCGATGATATAATGGAAAGCAGCGTTACTAAAGAGTATGATTTAGATGATAACACCTATGCCGAAGAAGAAGGAAAAGTGTACGATGCAGCAGATGACTCTGAATGGAAAGCTGTTGGAGAAAAGGTACGGATTGATATCAGGTAAGGAGCAACAGAACAAAAGAGCAAAGAGCACAAGCCGCTGGAATTTCCGGAAAATGATGTTGTGTTAAAAGGAAATTCATGTAATAATTGCTGAAAAAAGGACTGCCGGAAAATTGATCCGACCGTCCTTTTTCAGAACTGTTAAGAAACTTTTTTACAGACAATCTGGAAAAAATCCTGAAAGGTCTGTGATTATTTTGTGGTAGTTATGGTGACTACAGTTTTTCCTGTCATACCATAATCCGCCGGTTCAGTGTCTTCAGTGATCCAGAAAACGGGCTCATAATCTCTTACCACATTGCAAAGACTGCTGGTTACGCGGACAGAAATGGTGTTTTCATCTGGTTTTACTGCATCTGTGATGTCTGCTTTTGCAGTATCCATATCTACGGAAACTTTCTGATCGTTTACAGTAATCATGGCAGTTCCATAGTTAAAGCTGTCAGCTTTGAATTCAACATTTTGAGTTTTTGCATCAAAATCATCAGGAAGTGTGAAAGTAGTGGTGTAAGTTCCGATTCCGGACACGTTATCTCCAATTGAATCAATATCTTTCCAGGAAACCAGGTCAGTGAGGGTACCGGCGTCGATTTCCTCGTGATTGGTATCGTAAGTCACCTCTGTAGTGGTAACACCTGTCTCCTCATTGGTCTCAGTACGTTCCAGTTTTTCTCCTGGTGTGTAGGAATCTACAGTCAGACTCCAGTCGGTAAGCTGCAGATCTGTGCTCTCGGTTGTGACCTTTTCTGTAACTGCTTCCTCAGCAGGATTCAGGATATAAAGAGCAGTTTCACCTGGATCAAGAGTCACATTCAAAATAGTTCTTCCATCTTCACAAACAGCATCTGTTACTTTTGTCACTTTGCCAGACCATGTATCCAGAATGTATGGCTGATAAGATCCCTCTACAGAAATCTGTCCGGAATAAGCTTCCTCGTCTTCATACATGTAGTTATAGGCATAGAGATAAGTTGCATCATCTGCTTTTCTCATGTTGGTGAGGATTTTATGGTTGGATTCTACATTTTCTGCTCTTGGAGTTACTCCAAGTTCAGAAAGAGCATCCAAGGCTTCCTCACAGGAATCTATCGTCTTTACATTGTCCAGAGCTTTGATTTCATCAATAACTGCTGCAAGCTCTTCATCCTTTCCATCATTACATCCGGTTGTGGAAGCTGCAATCGTATTAACCTTGTCAACATCAGAGTTATTTGGATGTTCTACTACATTATTTACAAATAATACAGGAAGTCCATTTTCTGCTGCCTCTTTTAATTTCTTTGCAGCATCAAGAGGAAGTTCATCTTCCATAACAACAACTGCTTTGTAAGCAACACCATCGGAATTGATCTGTCCGTCAGATACATTTACTTCATCATCCATGAAAGTATAAGATGAGAAGTAATCGTAGGTATAGCCCTTGTCCTGAAGACCAAGATCTGTCCAGTAGTAAGCACGATCATTGTGAAGAGCATTATTGTAAACACCGGAACTGGAAACGCTGGTAAGCAGATTGTTCAGATAGTAATCAGTGCGGATCATAGCAATATCTACCTGCGGAACACCTTCTTCCAGGGCTTTTTGGATGCGACTTAAATGATTATTTACATCTACATAATCAATGGATGCCGGTTGGCGTTTGTTGAAACGTTCTGCAATCAGATTAGTCATACCTTCATAGCCTGGCCAGGAAACGGATTCGTCGGGGCCATATGCAGAAGAATAGCCGTGCGTTACAGTTTTCTGAATACCAGCTGCATACTGAGTATAGAAAATCTGACGATAATAGCCGTTGTTCCACAGATAATTGGTCATAATGGACGCACCGGATTCAGAGGAAAGTCGCTTGTCATATACATGAGCGGCACCGGTAAAGTTACGATAAGAGTCCACATCTGCTGCAAATTCGAAAGATTCTGTCTCCAGATAGTCTACAGAAGATACTGTCTGGGAAACTTCAAATGTTTTTCCATAAGAGTTTTCTGCACGTAGATGCATTCCTTTTTTATTCAGCCAGTCATGCAGGATATCCAGGCAGTTTTCCTGATAAAGCTCTGTCTCAGTCTGGAAGAAATCATTTCTGAGATAAGTCATATCAATCTCATCTGTGTCTGTAAAATCGTATGTATAAGTAAGATACTGGCCCATTCCCTGCAGAGTATCTGGCGTTTCACGGATGAGAAGAGGCAGATATTTTTCCAGATCATAACCTCTGCGGTTTTTAAACTGCTCCAGCATATCGGTGCACCACAGCTGTTTTGTAGAATTTTCACCCTCTGTCATAAGTTCCAGCGAATCCATGTAAAGATCTGCTTCATCAATCTCACTGAGCAGATCCATCACATCGTCTGTGAGAACATTTTCATCCCAGTAGGACATCAGTGCATTTGCGCCTGCCGGGTCAAAATAGTTGATGGTGTAGCCCTGTCCGGTGCAGGCTGCTGCATAGCTTTCACTGGTTCCATACTGATAAAATGCAAATAATGCATAATCACTGTCATCATCTGCCGTGAAATCAATGGAATAAGTCCCATCATCATTGGCAGTTATCTGATCTGTGACTACTTTCATGGAATCAGTATTGATCTTGGTTTTTACACCTAGATCAGTTATTTCGTTGGTTTCTTTATCAACAGTAGCCGGGATGCCCCAATCTTCTACTTTGGCAGCAATAACAGAAACAAGCGTCTGCTTGGTTGTGGCTTCAGGAAGGGTACATTGTGGAAGAACTCCGCTGTAGCTGGTATTGGTTCCTTCTGTTTTCTCAAGGTTTACTGTCACATAGCCAAGCTCCTGAGAAGCTTCCTGCTGATCGGGCGTGATGTTTGGAAGGTTTGCAGTAGCCCAGTAAGTGCCGCCGGTCATGCTCACGCTCATGCCATATTTTTTGCACTCTTCAATGATCACTTTTGTATCATGGATCCATTCCGGAGAACCCCAGCCATAGGTTGCATCATCCAGAAATTCTGCCTCACTTGTAAGGGTTACAAATTCTACACCTCCAAAGCCTTCGTCATAAAGTTCTTTTACAGATTCACGAAGGGTCTCATCTGTGTGAGAACCTTCTGCCAACCACCATCTTGCATAGGGACGATTTTTCATTTCCGGTTCTGCAAATTTCGTTTCCATAGATTCTGCAAATTCTGTGTCAGCAGCAAAGGTGCTTATCGGAAAAGCCAGGGACATGCTCATAACAGATGCAAGTAAAAGTGCCAAAACCTGTCTCTTTTTCATGTGTTCAATTACCTCCTGCGTTTTTATATAAATTTTGTTTCTCTATTTTTAAGATGATTTTATTGTATAGAGTTTAAAAAGAGAAAAAAATAAGAGAAAACTTTTATTTTGTATGATTTTCTTTTATTTTTCCAGATGAGAGCAGATACAAATATTATTTTCATTGAAAAAATAGAAGGTTGCGTAGCTTTGTCAGCAGGTATATAGTGATATATGTCAACATATCCCTTTAGATGGAGAAAACAATGAAAAAAATCAAGACTTTATTAGTAGATGATGATTATCTGGTTTTGCAGGATCTGAAAGAAATGGTGGATTGGAATGCCCTTGGATTTTCTCTCATAGAGGGGGCTGCCAATGGTAAAAAAGCACTGGAACTGGCCAGAAAAGAGAAGCCGGGTTTGATTGTGTCAGATATTTCTATGCCTGTAATGGATGGTTTTGATTTCGTGGAAATTTTGAAAAAAGAAAATCCCAATACCTATATTATCTTTATTTCTTCCTATGCAAGTTTCGATTATGCCAGACGCGCCATGCAAAATCGCATTCACAGTTATCTGCTGAAAAATGAAATGACAGCAAAGAGCCTCACCGAGGAACTGCTGACAGCAAAGAAAACCATCCTGCAGAATGAATTGCTTCAAAAAGACAAAAATGAAATCAGGATAAAAAAATTTTTTGAAAATGAGAATCCAGATGAAAAAAACAAGGTGACAGAATTTGGTAAATTCGTATTTTTTTACATTACACAGTGGATGCCATTGGAAAAACTGAAAAGTCATTTTAAAAGTATTCCGGAATATGGAAAAAATCTGTATGAAAGTATAAATGAAAAGATACGGGAATTTTATCCGGAGTCATATGTATTTTTTATAGATGAGCTTGTGATCGGAGCAATCCCATGGGAAGGAACCGGCATTCCGTTTTCCTGTACCGCAGTTTCCCTTGCCCGTAAAAAGATACGGGATCATTTAAAAAAGATAAATGAGAATATTCAGGTATACACATTACCCTCCAGAGTCACAGTGGAGGAAGGAAAGAAAATTTATCTACATATGCTGCCTTTTTTTCACTTCAAAGAGACTTTTCCGGAAAAAGAACAATGGAATCTGTCTTTATATGCAGAAACACAGCTTGGAAATATTTCACAGGTATTTTCGTATGAATGTCTGAAAAAATCTATTGGACATCCGCAAATTTTCGAGAAAGAACTGGAAAAATATGTAAATTTACTGTTTCAGGCCATGGATGCGGATGGTATTTTTATGTTGTATCACAACCTGCTTCTTCAGATGGAAGAACTGAGTGGATATATGATTCCAATGCCAGAACAAAATTTTATTTATGGGAAACAGGAATTTTTGGATTTCTTTAAAGAAAAATATGCAGAAATCAATCATCACTTATGCAAAAATGGAAAGAAAACATATGCAAGATGGCTAAATGGTGCTATTGATTATATGAAGGAAAGTTATGGAAACAGCAGTCTGACCATTGAGCAGATTGCAGAACATGCAGGTCTTAGTGCAAGCCGATTCAGCGTTCTGTTCCGACAGGAAACTGGACAGACAGTAAATGATTACCTTACAGAAATCAGGATCTCACAGGCAATCTTTTTGCTGGAAAACAGTAACTGCAAAATTTATGAGATTGCAGAACAGGTAGGATATAAATCTTCACAGTATTTTGGTCAGATCTTTAGTCAGAAAACTGGCTATAAACCATTGCATTTCCGAAAGAAAAAGCCATGAAAAGGGGAACAGGATGTTTCATGTACACTCCAAACTAAGTAAAAAAATTCTAAAGAAATTTCTGACGATATATACGATCATATTTGTGTTTCTGTTCCTGATTGTTTTTGCAGGAGGGGGGACGTTTTTTCTTTATAATGCAAAAAAAAATATAGAAGCAAAGATCACAACGATCACCAATATCTGGGATGAGTTTGAAACAACAAAGCGGGAACAGATCTATTCTTTATTATCTACTGATAAACTTACCAGATATCTGCAAGAATATTATCGAAATACTTCTGTTCAGACTTATGAAAGAGTAAATTTATATCTGGCTAATTTTCAGACTTCAGATTCTGTAATTAATTATCTGTTTATGGAAGATGAAGAAGGTAACCTATTCCACTCATTAAACGGTTCAGATTCTGAAATAGAAGATGTTCTGCGTAACAGTACAGAGTATCAGAAGATAAAAGAAACCGGAAGCAGTTCTATCTCACCGATAAAGAAAGGAGAGACAGCTGCATTTCCCAGTTATTACTCCTGCTATATCGACAGTCAAAAATTGTACGGACATACCCTTACCATCTGTTTTTGTTATGATGTAAGAGATTTGATAAGAAATATTAAAAATGCAGAAGATGGACTGGATATTGTTCAAATCTACAATGCTTATGGGGATGAACTTTACAACAATGTGGAAACAGGCTCAAAGAAGGAAGAATCCGCAACAGAACAGAAATTCTTTTCTTCAAGAGGAATCTCCTGTATAAAAAACAGTTATAATACGCTGGTTTATACAGTCGGTATTATTTCTTATAAACGCCTGTTTTCAGAATTTGGCTGGTTTCTTCTGGGAGTGTTTGGACTGTATCTGATTCCGATATTCTGTGCGCTTTTGTACATCGTGCCTGCAAACGATAAAATGCTGCGGCCAATCAGCTTATTGCGGGATCAGGTGAAGAAATTTTCTATTGGTGACGAACCAGTACAGTTTTTTGAAACAGAAGATGAAATCGGGGAGTTAAGTCATTCCTTTTATGATATGGCAGTGAATATCAATCAGCAATCCAGCGAACTGTCACGGAAAGAATATGAAAAGGCAGTCACTTATTATAAACTTCTGACTACTCAGCTGGATCCGCATTTTATTTACAATACCATGAATATCATAAACATTCTGGCAAGGCAGGGTGCATATGAAGATATCATAAAAGTAAATACGGCTTTGACACGTGTATTAAGAGAGCGACTGAATACACAAAATACTACATTTGAAAATGTCAGCAATGAAATAGTGACCCTGAAACAATATCAGCTGATCATGGACTACCGTTATCACAATCAGGTAAAGGTAGAATATGATATTGATGAGAGCATTCTGGATAAAAAGATTCCCAAAAATATTTTACAACCCCTGGTGGAAAATGCTTATTATCACGGCTTGTCTGCCGATACAGGAGAAATACAGGGAAATATAGAAATCCTGATCTATCCTCTGGAAGACGAATTAATCATAGAAATCAGCGACGACGGAAAGGGCTTTTCCGAAAAAAGGCTGATGGAAATACGGGAGAATCTCAAACATGCTACAATGCATAAGGAAAAAGAGGCACATATTGGCATGGAAAATATCTACCGGCGTATTTCCTATCTTTATGGAGATAATTTTTCCATGGATATTCAAAGCGAAGAAGGTCATGGTTCTACAATAGTGCTTACATTTCCACTGGAAACAGAAGATTCCAGAAATTGATTTGCATCAATGATTTTTTGAAACTGCGTCCCATCCAGATCCGGATTGTTCCATTTAAAAAGTGTATCCTGAATATAGTTATCTGGAAAGTATAAAAGGGAGCGATCTTCTATGACAGGAGAGAGCTCCCTTGCCTGTTCTTCCGACGTGATCAGAGCTCCGGGAATACAATAACTGGTACTGGATTCTTCCAGCGGGTATCCTTTTAATGTATTAATCATCAAAATTGACAGATAATAAGGATCTAAAGAAAGCTGCATAGTTCCGTAAGCACTTTTCAGAATCCCGGTGTGAAAATCATCTACAATCTTATCGGAAAAATCTATTGCAATCAAACTGATACGACTGGTACTTCGCATGGCCTGGATAGTAGTCAGCACCTGCTCTGTTCCTCCAATGGTTTTGGTTCCGGCGAGAAAAAAACAGTCCAAATCCGGGTAAGCCTGAATAATGCTTTTAATATTTTCTTTAATATCAGAGGTGGTATGCATGCTGCGGGCTTCTGTCAGAATCTGTGCATCAGGATATTCCATGAGAGCTTTTTGAAATCCTTCTTCTCTTAAACGGCAGGTATTATCCCACTTTGCTTCAGATAAGACAGCAAACTTTCGATATCCTTTTTTCAAAACAGACTGGGCAAGCTGATAAGCCCACTCTTCTTCGTTTTCATAGGTATTTCCAATGTAATAAGGAGAAGACTTGCAGAATTCCTCAATCTCCGTATCTGTAATACTTCTAAGATAAATGCCCCAGTAAACTTTTGCCTCTTCACACATTCGACATATGGCAGGAAGAACCTGATTTGTTGTTGGAGCAAAGAGGATGCCATCCACATCCTGGGAAAGAAGATATTCAATATTATAAATTGACTGTTCGCTGGAAGTACCGGAATCGTTTTGATCTGCGCGGATAAATTCCACGTTGGCAAGCTTTTCCAGATGTTTTAGATTTTCATTGAGAATATGAAAAGAGGTATTATCGTCAGCCTCACGAAATTCCAGTCCAATACGAAGTGGAGCTTTTGTCCGTGTCTGGCCAAATGTTTCTGTTGGAACACGAAAAAGAGCAAATATAAGAAAAAAAAACTAAGAAATAGTGGAAATATGTGCGCATGTTTACCTCTTGTCTAATCAAAAAAATGCCAACAAAGGAACCCCTTATGAGCATTGTAAACACCTTTTCACTTCAAAGCAATAGGCAAATTAAAATAATAGCTATGATGACTTCCGAAATATAATAATAATAATCTGGTACTGGAAGAATACAGGCAAAAAGGTGATTTATTACAAGGCGTGAAACTTGCTAAAGAAATTTTTTGCATTCATTAATTTTTATGGTATGATTAATTGAAAAAGATTTGCGCCTGAAAGAATACATTTCATTGAGAAATAAAAACTAATACGGATAAGAAGGAAAGAATAAAAATGGAATTATTTGATGTTATAGACAGCAAGGGTAATCCAACCGGACAGATCGTATCAAGGGAAAAAGCGCATGCAGAGGGAATTCCGCACAGGACAGCACATATCTGGATTATCCGTGAAAAAGAGGGCAGAGTACAGATACTCTTACAGAAACGATCACAGAATAAGGATTCCTTTCCGGGAAAATTTGATACTTCTTCTGCAGGTCATATTCAGGCAGGAGATGAACCATTGGAATCTGCACTTCGGGAACTGAAAGAAGAACTGGGAATCAGTGCAGTACCGGAACAGCTGCATTTTGCCGGAACCTTCCCAATATCTTTTGCAAAAGAATTCCACGGAAAAATGTTCCGGGACGAAGAGATTGCATTTGTTTATATTTTCAACGAACCTGTGAATACAGACGAACTTATTCTTCAGACAGAAGAGGTAGAGAGCGTTCAGTGGTTTGATCTGGAGGAAGTCTGTGAAAAATGCGAAAAACACAGGGATATCTTCTGCGTACCCACCGGAGGTCTGGAAGTGGTACGGAAATATCTGGATAAGGTAAAAACTGCATGAAAGATGGAAACCGTGCGGAGAGTAAGTCAAATGAAAGTCCGCGTAAATTGGATGTTCCAGACATGAGAAAATCCAGTTACTCCCGCAGACAGATATTTCTTCCTTTTTTGGTGAGAATCCCTTCTATTTCCAGATTTTTAAGTTCTCTGGTCATGGCGCTTCTGTCCACGGTAAGATATTGAGCCAGTGCGGTATAAGAC
This sequence comes from uncultured Ruminococcus sp., assembly GCA_900066355.1. Lineage (GTDB taxonomy): Bacteria > Bacillota > Clostridia > Lachnospirales > Lachnospiraceae > Blautia_A. The sequence continues at coordinate 277,646 of FMEL01000003.1, read as the reverse complement.
ATAGGAATCTGTACGCTGCGGCTGTGAATCTGGATGGAAAGGTTGTTCAGATATGCCAGTAATTTCTTTCTGGTCGTAGCTCTGGATAATACATAAATTCTTTCCATTTGCTGCCTGGACTGCATTGCCGTCATCTGAAGCAGATTGCTGACCATCTGACTGTGATGGTGGCATGCTTTTTCACATCTTTTGATCACATGCTCATAATCAATGAATATTACCTTTGTTTCTTCTGCGGCAGTCACATAATAATGTTGGGCGTCTGCCGGGAGAAGAAACGGTTCTCCAAAAACAGCATCTTTCTTAAGCTCATCGATCATATATTCATTTCCTTCTTCGTCGCAGCAGTAAAGAACTGCCCTGCCATAAAGAACCAGCCCGATCTTGTTCATGGAACTGGAATATTCCATGATCGTCTCTCCATTTCGGAAAATATCTTCTCTTGCATGAAAACAGATGCGCATTCGTTCCTGTTCTTCGGGCAAAATATTTGTAAACAGTGTAATATGTTCCATCGCAATTCTATCCCCTTTTTCCAGATTATAACATATTTTTTCAGGGAAATCATCAATTTGTGACTTTTGCAACAGAAATTCTCGTGTCATTCTGTTATTCTTTTAACAAAGTTATGAATTACAACAAAATTACAGATTACAGGCAACCAAGAACTATAAAGCAAATAACAGTAAAACAAAAAACTAAACCGGCACAAGTAAACAGAAAAAACGGAAGCTTAATTATTCAATCTAAGAGAAACGGAGGAAATTATATGAAAATCACAGATACCATCAAATACGTAGGCGTAAACGATCACCGCATTGACCTTTTTGAAGGGCAGTACAAAGTTCCGGGTGGAATGTCTTATAATTCTTATGTGATTCTGGACGAAAAAATTGCGGTTATGGATACTGTAGATGCAGATTTTACTCACCAGTGGCTTGACAATATCCAGCAGGTTCTGGATGGCCGTAAGCCGGATTATCTGATTGTACAGCACATGGAACCTGATCATGCAGCCAATGTTGCAAATTTCCTGAAAGTATATCCGGATACTACAGTAGTTGCTACAGGTAAAGCGTTTGGCATGATCCGAAACTTTTTTGAACTGGATCTGGAAGGAAAGAAAATAGAAGCGGAAAACGGCAGTACACTTTCTCTCGGATATCATCAGCTTACTTTCGTATTTGCACCGATGGTTCACTGGCCGGAAGTTATGGTTACTTATGACAGCACAGAAAAGGTTCTTTTTTCCGCAGACGGTTTTGGAAAGTTCGGAGCGCTGGATGTGGAAGAACCATGGGATGACGAGGCAAGAAGATATTTTATTGGTATCGTAGGAAAATACGGTGCACAGGTACAGAAACTTCTCAAAGTAGCGGCCGCTCTCGATATTCAGAAAATTTGTCCGCTTCATGGACCTGTTCTTACAGAAGATCTCGGACATTATATCGGGCTTTATGATACATGGTCTTCCTATACACCGGAAGATGACGGAATTGTGATTGCCTATACTTCCGTATATGGACACACCAGAATGGCTGTTTCTCTTCTTGCTGAAAAATTAAAAGCAAAAGGATGTCCAAGGGTTCTGGTTTATGATCTTGCAAGAGATGATATGTCCCAGGCATTGAGTGATGCTTTTCGTTACTCAAAACTGATTCTTGCAACCACAACTTACAATGCAAGTATCTATCCGTTTATGAATGATTTTATTACCCGACTGGTAGAACACAATTACCAGAATCGTACCGTCGGCCTCATTGAAAATGGTTCCTGGGCACCGCTGGCAGCAAAGATTATGAAAGAAATGATGTCTAAGTGCAAAAAAATCGGCTGGCTGAAAAACTCTGTACACATCTGGTCTGCTGTAAAAGAAGAAAACCGTAAACAGATCGATGATATGACAGATGAACTCTGCAAAGAATATATTGCAAAAGATGATACTCTTGCAAACAAAAATGACATGACTGCGCTTTTCCGCATCGGTTATGGCCTTTATGTAGTTACCTCCAACGATGGAAGAAAAGACAACGGTCTTATTGTAAATACTGTTACGCAGCTGACGGACAATCCATATCGCGTAGCTGTAAATATCAACAAGGCAAATTATTCTCATCATGTAATCCGGCAGACGGGTGTTCTCAATGTAAACTGTCTGTCTGTAGATGCGCCATTCTCTGTTTTTCAGCAGTTTGGCTTCCAGTCAGGAAGAACAGTCGATAAGTTTGCAGGACAGAAGATCAACCGTTCTGGAAACGGACTTGTATTTCTGGATAAATATATCAATGCATTCATGTCACTGAAAGTAGAACAGTATGTCGACCTTGGTACGCATGGAATGTTCATCTGCAGCGTTACAGAGGCACGCGTTATGAGTGATCAGGATACCATGACTTATACGTACTATCAGCAGAATGTAAAACCGAAGCCGGAAACAGAAGGTAAAAAAGGTTTTGTCTGCAAAGTCTGCGGCTATGTCTACGAAGGCGATGAACTTCCGGAAGACATCATTTGCCCGCTGTGCAAGCATGGAGCTGTGGATTTTGAACCGATACAGTAAAACTAAATAAAACGCAGATGTTCTTTAAACAGTTCCTGATATAATGCTTCTGCAGTCCAGAAGATATTGTGTGGAGTAATGATTGCTTTTAACGGAATAGACGCTGCGCCGGTCTGCTTATAGTCGGCGAGAAAGGCATCCATCTGTGTGGAGTCGGTCCCGGAGAATACCATCATTTCGAGTGGGAAATCCGGGCCGATATAATTTGTTTTTTCTTTGTGAAAGCCCTGGATTCCGGCAAGAAAGCCAAGCTTCTGCCCATAATTTATCCGGGAAATTTCTTTTACCAGCATTCCGCTGTTGGAGGCGGAGTTGCGAACCGCTCTGAGTTTTTCTTTTTCGAGTCCGAAAGTTAATATAATCTGTGCCATTTTTCTACCTTTCTAAATCAGTTTTAGAGTCCATTCTGATACACGTCATTGATCACGCTCTGGGCCTGTTCCAGTTCTTTTTTCTGAATGATCGCATTTCGGTCACTTAAGATTGCAAGCATTTCATCTATGAGGTCTTCAATCCGCGGATTGCTTATTCGATAGAGATATCCGAGCATCCGGGTGGCAGTATAATCTGTATTCATATTTTTGTATGCAATCTCTGCACAAAGTTCTTTGGGATATCCTTTGCTGAGTAAAACTTTATATAATTCATCAGTACGTTCTGATGCCATGATCTGTCACTCCTCTATAGTATTTCCATTTCGTGTTTTGATGTATCTTGATTATAGCAACAAATAAATCGAATGGCTATTCCATTTTCGGAAAAGTAAAAGCCTTACAAAATTTCTTGACTTTCGAAATATTTGAACGGATAATCTTCTATAGAAGGAATTTGAATATCATTTTGGAGGGTGAAGGAAATGTATACAGCATCGAAAGAACGATATACACAGATGGAGTATAAGCGCTGCGGAGACAGCGGCTTAATGCTTCCGAAGGTGTCTCTGGGACTGTGGCACAATTTTGGTGATACAGCAAATTATGAGAATATGAGAAAACTCTGTTTTACTGCATTTAACAACGGAATTACACAGTTTGACCTTGCCAATAATTACGGACCGGAACCGGGAAGCGCCGAGAAAAACTTCGGCCGTATTTTGAAAGAGGATCTTGGAGTTTACCGAGATGAGCTGATTATCACAACAAAAGCAGGATATGATATGTGGGAGGGCCCTTACGGGAACTGGGGAAGCCGCAAATATCTTCTTGCAAGTCTTGATCAGAGCCTGAAACGAATGGGACTGGAATACGTCGATATTTTTTATCATCACAGAATGGACCTGGAAACTCCTCTTGAAGAGACAATGGGAGCGCTGGCAAGCGTAGTGCAGAGTGGAAAAGCAATCTATGTCGGTCTTTCCAATTATGACGGACCTACACTGGAAAAAGCATCTGCAATCCTGAAAGAGCTGCATTGTCCGTTTGTAATTAACCAGAATCGCTATTCTATTTTTGACAGAACTGTAGAAAAAAATGGATTAAAAGATATGGCGGGCAAACTGAAAAAAGGTCTGATCACATTCAGTCCTCTTGCACAGGGCCAGCTGACGGACCGCTATCTTCATGGTATTCCGGAAGACAGTCGTATCTGTACAGATGGAAGATTTTTAAAAGAAAGTACATTGGATGAGCACAGGATGGATCAGATTCGTAAGCTGAATGATCTGGCAGCGCAGCGAGGCGAGAAACTTGCCGACATGGCACTCGGATGGCTGCTTCATCATAACGAAGTTACAAGTGTACTGATCGGTGCATCAAAACCGCAGCAGATTCTTGATAATGTAAAAGCAGTCAGCTGTGCACCGTTTACAGAAGAAGAACTGAAACTGATCGATGAGATTTCTGCGTAGTTATGGTGGAGTATACTAAAAAAATAACCGAAAATACTACGGTAAGACTGCTTTTGCTGTTTTGGATCCCGGGTATTCTGATTTTGAGTGTGGTATTTGAAATCCAGACAAGGCTGGAAATCAGGAAAGCCAACGAGGATGCTGCGGAGATTATTTCATTTATGAAAGAGCAGTGTAGCCGTTATGATGATATTCTTACAAACAATAAAATTCGGATCCAGATGGATCTTGCCGAGAAAGCAACGGAATTGAAACGCTGTCTTTCGGAGCAGGAAATGATCAGTGACAAAAATATGCATCAGTTTTTAAAAGAGCAGAGACTGACAGGTATTCTGATTCTGGACAAAAATCTGCATGTAAAAAACAGTCAGTATACCGAAAAGATAGAGGATAAGATATGGAATACTGCCTTTGAAGCGCAGAAACTGCAGGATCTTCTGACGTATCCAAAGAAAATTCTGTCCGATCGGATAGAGACATCTGAAGAGAAATATTATTACTATGCTGCAATGGCATCAGAGGATCGAAAGAGCATTATTTTGTGCTATGAGAGTGCGAGTACGAAAGCGGATATAGAGAATGAACTCAGTATTGAAAGCATACTTACCGGATATAAAGTGGAGCGGGATGGTACGGTTGTACTCTCAGATGGTCAAAAAGTAATCAGTTCAAACAATCAGTCTATGCAGGGCAAAAGGATTGAGGACTGTCCCCGCATTATGATGTTTAATGAAAAGCAGGAAGCAGACACACTGATCCGTGTAAAAGAAGACGGTAAGGTATTTTATGGCAGCTATGCGAAATACGGTCAGTATTATATTTATGTATTTTTTCGGAAAAACGAAGTTTTTACGGAGAGTGGTATGGTCATTGCATATGCTGTGGCATTCTATCTTGTTGCATGGCTTGCCCTGCTCTTTATGCACCAGAAACTGGCAAAAAAACAGCTTGTAAATCTTGAGTATCAGCATAATATTATCGATGCGATCAGCCGGATTTATGTTACGAATTACGTGGTTGATCTGAAATATAAGACACTTGAAATTATCCGTGCACCGGAGGAAGTTCATAAAATTGTGAAATATTTACATGGTGCGGAACAGACGATGAATGCAATTACTTCATACTGCATTGGTAAGGAGTATCAGGCAGGGATGAGGGAAATTACAGATATCAACACACTGTCGGAACGACTGAAGGGAAAGGAATCCTTGAATTATACGTTTCAGGATGCTTTTGGTGTCTGGCATATGCTGACAGCGCTTCCGAAGAGAATTCAGGCTGACGGGGAAATTGAATCTGTGATTTTTGCTGTGCAGAATATTGATGAGCAGAAACGCAGAGAACAGGAATACCAGAATCAGATCATTGAGACAGCTGAAGAAGCGAGACGTGCCAATGTTGCAAAAACAGAGTTTCTGCGGAGGATGAGCCACGATATCCGAACACCGATCAATGGCGTGATCGGTATGCTGAATATCGGGGATCATTTCCCGGAAGATATGGAAAAGCAGAAGGAATGCAGAGAAAAAATCCGCGGTGCGGCGATGTTTTTGTTTGAACTGGTAAACGATGTTCTGGATATGAGTAAGATGGAGTCCGGAGAAATTGAACTGGAAAAAATACCGTTTGATTTGCGGGAAATGCTGGATGAAGTGGTTGCTCTGATTGAGGTACAGGCAGTAGAACGAGGCATACATTTCACATACAAAAGAGAAAACTACCAACACTATAAACTGATCGGAAGCCCGGTGCATTTACGCCAGATCATGTTGAATATCGCAGGTAATGCAGTTAAATATAATCGTGAAAACGGAAGCCTTGATCTGCACTGTGAAGAGGTATCCTGTAGTGAAAAATATGCAATATATGAGTTTACCTGTGTGGATACCGGAAAGGGTATGAGTAAAGAATTCCAGAAGCATATGTTTGAACCGTTCACGCAGGAAGAAAACGGAGCACGTACGACTCTCGGCGGTACAGGACTTGGTCTTTCCATCGTTAAGAAGCTGGTTGAAAAAATGAATGGAGAGATTGATGTCGTCAGCGAAGAAGGAAAAGGAACTACCTTTACGATCAACCTTCCGTTGAAAATCAATCCGGATGCTGTAGAGGAAGAAACTTCTGAAAAAGAAGAACAGGAGCTTTCTATTGCAGGATTGCATATACTTCTGGTTGAAGATAATGAGCTGAATATGGAAATTGCAGAATTTCTTTTGGAAGATGAAGGCGCTGTACTTACGAAAGCATGGAACGGACAGGAGGCTGTCGATATATTCAAAAATTCACCGGATGGTACATTTGATGTGATTTTGATGGACATTATGATGCCGGTGATGGATGGCCTTACAGCTACAAGGACAATACGTGGTCTCATGCGCGAAGAAGCAGAGCGGATTCCGATCATTGCAATGACGGCGAATGCTTTTGAAGAAGACCGGAAACGAAGTATGGAGGCCGGTATGAACGGTCATGTCGCTAAACCGCTGGATATGCAGGAAATCTTGAAGACGATTGTGGACTGCATACAGCATAAATAAGAGATTTTGATGACCGCCGGGGAGGATTTCCCGGCGGTGAAGCTTTTATTTTGATTTTTCTTCCAGAAAATCGTACGCGAACTGTGCGTACATAGCGGCTCCGCGTTTTAAGACACTTTCATCTACGGTATAGTGATCGTTGTGATTTTTGGCGGTGATACCCAGAGATTTATTCTGGCTTCCGACCAGCCCAAAGACACCCGGAACCTTTTCCATATAGTAGGCGAAGTCCTCACTGATCATCATTTTCGGGAATGGTTTCAGACAATCAGAACCGTACATTTTGGCAGCGGCATCTCTTGCAATCTGTACCAGATCTTCATGCTCATTAATGATAGGAGCCGGAAAATATTCAAAAGTCAGAGTAGCCTTTGCTCCCATGGAAGCAGCTGTATTTTCAGCGATTCTGCGGAGCAGAGGCTCCGTTTTTTTGCGCATTTCAGGGGAATGGGTACGCGTAGTTCCCTCCAGAACAACCTTATCAGCAAGAATATTAAAACGCTGTCCGCCTTCTATCTTACCGACGGTGACAACCAGTGGATTCAGAGGATCATTCATACGGGAAACGATTGCCTGAATTTCTGTGATGATATAAGCGGCAGTCAAAATCGCATCGACACCCTGATGCGGGGTGGAACCATGAGAAGAAACACCCTCGATTTCAATTCGGAAATTGTCACAGCTTGCCATACGTGGGCCAGATTCAAAATTCATGTAAGGCGCATCCAGCTCTCCCCAGATATGTGTGCCGTAAATGGCATCTACATCGTTCAGAAAACTATGCTCGACATAGTACTGTGCACCGTGGCAGGATTCTTCTGCAGCCTGAAAGATGATCTTTACATTTCCTTTTAGGTCTTCTTTTTTTGCCATCAGCATACGGATTCCGCCCAGAAGCATGGCAATATGGCAGTCATGTCCACAGGCGTGCATGACACCTGGATTCTGACTGCAAAAAGCAAGTCCGGTGTGTTCATCAACGGGAAGTGCATCGATATCTGCACGAAGAGCGACTGTCTTGCTCTCAGGGGTAGCTTTGCCTCCCTCGATCATCGCCCAGAGACCGTTATAATCCGGATAATAGTGAGGAGTCAGCCCCATTTCTTCAAGCAGTTTTCCAATCTGCCCGGTGGTGTTTTTTTCCTCAAAAGAAAGCTCCGGATGCGCATGAAAATAACGCCTCTGCTCGATGATCCAGTTCTCGTTTTGTTCTGCCAGATTCTTAAAATTCATGTCGATCTCCTTCCTGTATGCTGAAAATAGTTGGACAATACTATCCAATTAAGAAATTGTTTTTTATGAAATAATAGTAGCGAAAGCAATGAGGAATGTCAAATAATTCCGGAATTTGACGTAAATAATATTTATAAAGAATTTGTCGAACGTTTTTTGTTGACCCTGCGCGTTTTTTCTTTTACATTATGTAACATACAGACAGGTGCAGGGAAATTGTCGATTACAATTTGTTATATCTATTATTTTCTAATGAATATTCTTATCTCGATTTCAGAGAAAATACCAACATAGAAATTATATAAACAGCAGAAAAGTAAGTTGTCTGTAGTATTTTTTTTTGCTATATTGTAATTAGGTGATTTCTTTGAATACTTTTTTGCAGAAAGGATTCAAATGAAAGAAGAAATCAGTGTTACAAAAGAAGAAAAATCTTCAGTATATCAGCATGAAGATGCAATCATGAAGAGTATGATGCAGTTTTTTGCTGATGAATTACTGCCATATTTAGGAATCCATGAGAAAGTTATTGGAATCGCACCTACTGAATCTACTATATTGGAATTTCATAAGTATTTTCAGGACAATAACCTGATTATGGAAGATGGAAGTTGGAAACATTTCGAGTTTCAGAGCAGTAGTAAAGGCATTAAAGATTTGAAAAGATTTCGTTCGTATGAGGCGGTAATCAGTTATCAGTACAATGTTTCGGTAACAACATGTGTGCTGTTTTCTGGGAAAATCAAAAATCCAGTGACAGAATTTACGGAGGGACTGAATACATATCGAATAATGCCGATTATTATGTCAGATTGGAATGCAGATGAGTTTTTGATTGAACTGAGGCACAAAATAGACAAAAACGAAAAAATAACAAAAGAAGAATTAATCAGACTGGTTCTGATGCCGTTAATGGGTGGAGAATCAGCGCAGAAAAAGCGTATTACAGGTGCGTTCAGAATAATAGAAAAAGCAAAAGATATTTCGGAGGAAGATATCCGTAGACTGGAGGCAATGATATACACAATGGCTGACAAATTTTTAGAGAAAATTGACCTGGACGAAGTAAGGAGTGAAATGAGGATGACAGAGTTGGGAAAAATGTTATATGAAGAAGCCGAAAAAAAGGTAAAATTAGAATCGGCTAAAAATCTTCTCGGAATATTAAATGATGAACTGATTGCCGAAAAGATTGGAATACCGTTAGAAGATGTATTGAAATTAAAAGAAGAAATGAAATAGAATATTGACTATAAAACAGGAACTGTCTATAAGATGGTTCCTGTTTTATTACAGGTAAAACAGGAAAAAATAAGGAAAGTATCCTGGGAAACCTGAGTTCTACGAGCATCGTTGCAATATAAAGTATAGTACTTATAGAAAATAAAAAAATTTTAAAAAATTAAAACCATCCGGGTCCTTTAAGTGTCTATTAGACAGAAAGGATAAAAAAACAATATTTTGATGGTATTGCGAAAGGAGAAAAAAGAAAATGAAAAAGTATGTAAAAAAGGTTTCTGTAATTATGTTAGCACTTCTGGTATCGTTGGCAATGGTAATGCCGGTATCGGCGGCATCTGTTAGTCTGAATCGCAGATCAGCATCCGTGACTGTCGGAAAAACAGTTAAATTAAAAGTTAAAGGAACACGTAAAAAAGCAAAATGGAGTTCTTCTAATTCCAAAATTGCTACAGTAAATAAAAATGGCGTTGTAAAAGGAAAAAAAGCCGGTCAGGTAAAAATTACTGCCAAAATTGGAAAAAAGAAGCTGACATGTAAAGTAAATGTCAAAAAAGCAAAAAACAAAGCAAAAACCAAAGCTAAAAGCAATACGAATACTGCACAGAATACAAATGTAAGAAAAGTAGTGTCAAAAGGAATGGCATATGACCATGGAATTACCTATGAAGCATATTTGTATAATGACAGGACAATTGAAGTAGAAGTTACTAATGGAAGCAATTCAAGCATTGCTTTTGGATGGTTAGCCAGCGACTTTAATATGTCCGTAAAAACAACAGCAGGTACTTACAACGTTCCTGTAAATATATTAAAATCAATAGAAAACGGAGGTGTAAATTACCAGAGAGTGCAGCCGGGAGCGAAATCTGGCTGGATAATTACGCTGGGAAATAAATTACCGGGAAACGTTCAGAGCGTCATCTTCAGTGGAATTTATCCACTCAATGCAAATGGACTTCCGGTATTTGACGGAAGCAGCAGAACATATATCAATTATAGTGTCAGCATGAATTTGAGATAATTCAGAAGATGATAAACAGATAACAAAAAGAGAATCCAAGGTGAAAGTCTTAGGTTCTCTTTTGCAGATATATGGAGGGGCAATATGAAAAAAGCAAAAACAAAAATCAGAATATGGATGTATCTGTTACTGTCTATAGTTGGTATTATGCTGGGTGTGGTAACCTGCCATGCAGACAACAATGTACTGATTCCGATTACGGGTGTCTGCCATTACAGCGAAGCACAGAGATTTGTAAAAATCTTAAATGAAAAAAGAAAAGCAAAAAATCTTGCAGAATTAAAGCCCACCAGTGGACTGACAGAAGCAGCTATGCAGAGAGCCGCAGAAATAGTAGTCAGTTTTGCACATCGCTGTCCGTATAATGAAAACTTTACGGGATGCTATGATGCACTGGAAAGACTGGGGTTTGTATGTTCTTTTAGAGGAATTCCCCGTGAAGATCAGTACGGAACTATTTATGTGGCAGAAACAGGAGATTTTTTTGCACTGCATGAAAATATAGGATCCGGATTTGGAAATGCGGAGACAGCAGACTATTTCTGGTCAAGATCACCATTGCACAATGCGGCTATGATGGCGGAAGATATGAGATATTGCGGAGTAGGTGTTCTGGATTATCATAATACATCGTATTGGGTGTTTGTGGCAGCAGCAGATCCCTGTGGAGAGGTCATCAACACGCAGAGTGATAAAGAGAGAACTTTTAATGTAATTGCAGATCCACAGCAGTTGCAGTTAGAAACAGGAGCAAGTTCTATTCGGCTGCAGTATGGAACATCTACAAGAGACAATATGGAATTTTGTACAAAGTATTCAGAGGGATATACGTTCTATGCAGAGTCCTCTAATTTTTTTACAATTACAAATAATAATCCGGAACTTATTTCGGTAGACAGTCTGGGAAAAATCAGAGGTAAGAAAGTCGGAACCGGAAGTGTTACAGTCAAAATAAAAAACGGAGGAACTTATACAGTTCCTGTAACGGTTGAAAGGCAGACCGGAGCACAATATGGAACCGAAATAAAGAAAATCACAGCGTCACTTGAAAAAACAGAATATACATATAATGGCGAAGCGATTGAGCCCAAACCTGTAGTCAGAGATATGGATGGTACGATTATGAAAGAAGGCACAGACTATGTGCTGGAATATGAAAACAGTGCAGGCTGCCCTCCGATTTCTACAGATGTGGATAAAGAAACAATATATGCCTGCGTGCGTATATATTCTGCCAAAGGATCTTCATATGGAAATTATGATGGCGCGCTACTGGCCAAAGTAGATTATCATATAAATACAAGCCGAAGCTATTATGAAATGACACTGGATAAGAAAATCTATGAAGGAATTCCGTACAGAGAAATAGAGCCGAAAGTAACTGTGAAAATTAAATCCAGCGGAAAGGTTCTGAAAGAAGGCGTAGATTATTTCCTGCGCTACGATAATAATTATGTACCGGACAGCGGAATCAATGAAGGACAGATTACGGTATATTCCACTCTGAAAAATCAAAGTACTCATTGTACGGTGAATGGGAAGTTGATGAATTATCAGGGAACTCCTGTATATGGAATTCTGAAATTTCAGATAAAAAACAAAGATGAAAAAATCACACCTACAGTAAAGAATAATACAACAGTAAATACTGTAAAGATGAAAGCGTCACTCAAAAAGACAACAGTTGTTTATAATGGAAAGGCTCAGAAACCACAGATAAAAGAAGTAAAAGTCGGAAATAACATAATTTCATCGAAATATTATTCGATATCCTATAAGAATAACAAGAACGTAGGAACCGGATATGCTGTAATCCGAGGAAAAGGAAAGTATAAATCTTATTCCTGTACTGTGAAGTTTAAGATCATTCCGAAGTCGACAATGATTAGAAAAATAACTGCGGCAAAAAATACTGCAAAAGTAAAGTGGAAAAAGGTGAGTGGTGCAGGCGGTTATCAGATTCAGTGTTCGACAAATAAGAATTTTAAGAATGCAAAGACAAAAACTGTAAAAAATATTACTGCTTTAAAGATATCAAAGCTGTCAGGAAAGAGAACATATTATGTAAGAATACGAAGCTGGAAAAAAGTCGGGAAAAACGTATATTACAGTGGTTGGAGCAAGGCGAAAAAAGTGAAAATAAAGTAGTGGATTTGAATTGACAGGATATATGCAGGGGGGGGGTATTATAAAGCCATGAAATGCAAATAAAGAAGGGAAGAGAGAACATGAAAAAGTACGTGAAAAAATTAATGGCTATGCTGATGGTAATGCTGTTGGTAGTCACTATGGCAGCGCCGGCAACGGTAAGTGCGGCACCGGTCAGACTGAATAAGAGTTCAGTCACTGTTTTAGTCGGTAAAACTTATCAGCTAAAAGTAAAAGGAACAAAGAAAAAAGCAAAATGGAGTTCTTCCAACAAAAAGGTTGCAACCGTTAATTCCAAAGGCGTTATCACCGGAAAAAAAGCAGGAACAGTGAAAGTTACTGCAAAAATCGGTAAAAAGAAATATACATGTAAGGTCAAAATAAAAGCCAATAAATGGACGACACCGGTTAAATATCAACAAAGAAATACATGGGATAATATTGCGTATTGCAATAATAGTCAGTTATGCTTTGTAAAAGCACGATTAAAAAGTCTTCAGTATAATCCAGATGGTTCTTTGACAGCTAAAATTGTTCTTTTAAACCAGACATATGGACGAAACTATTATCTGAATGCGATGGATATTGCAATTAAGTATGAAAATAAAATTATAGCATCAGGACGGTTTTATTGGAATAATTACAGTATCCAGCCTCTTTCATATGATGACAGTATTACAGTCAGATTTACCAAAGATGAGGTTAAAAAAGTTGTCAATTTGACGAAGTATAATAGTAAAAAGACGGGACTGAGAATATATTTTGATATTGCTACAAATTAAGTTATAAAAGAAACCGGTACTAAAGCATTATGCAACCTCTCTGTTGGACAATAAATATCTGACAGGGAGGTTTTGTTATTTGATTTTATGGAAAGGAAGGAAAGAGAATGAAATGTTTTAAATGCGAGAAAGAGATTCAGGGACAGGTCAAATATTGTCCTCGATGTGGTACATATCTTGGATTTTCGGACGAGTTGATCCAACGGGCAATACAGGGAGATGAAGCTGCACAGGCTGAATTATATAACCGTACATACAGTGACGTGTATTTTACAATATTATCGATTACAAAAGATGAAGACCTCATCATGGATATGGTTCAGGACACTTACCTGACGGCATTTCGTAAACTGGAACAGTTGAAAGACAGTGACAGTTTCTGTGCCTGGCTTAAGCGAATTGCGCACAACAGGACGTTAAATGCATTACGGGATCGAAGAGTACTTCATACGGCAACTACAATTTCTACAGAAACAGAAGTTGTTCTGGAAATCGAAGATGATCGCATTGAAAGTTTACCGGAAGCATCCATGGATCAAAAAGAAACAAGCAGACTGGTAAGAGAAATCCTTGACGCTTTGCCGGAAGACCAGCGTATTGTAGTTGGAATGTATTATTATGACCAGTTGAGTGTGTCTGAAATTGCGGAAGAACTGGAGTGCAGTGAAAATACAGTAAAGAGCCGTTTGAATTATGGACGCAAAAAAATTCAGGGTAAAGTACTGGAGCTTGAGAAAAAAGGAACAAAGCTTTACAATCTTGCGCCTCTGCCGTTCTTTATCTGGCTGCTTAGAAATCTGTACAAACAGCCGGATGAAAAAATGTTCCAGGTTATACGACAGAAGATTGCATGTGATAATATCCTGAATGCAAAAGAATCTTCAAATCCTGATAAGGATATTTCCGACAAAAACGGAGATGGAAAGGGAAAAACAGATAAAAAAGGAACAGACAAAAAATTAGGTAAAAAATCAGGTAAAAAAGAGGCACCTGCTTCTGATGAAAGTGCGCAGAAAAGTGGGAACACAGGGAATGCAACGGATTCCCTGAATCAGAAAGTGGGTACACAGAATTCCGCTCCGGTGATGCAGGCAGGCGCAACAGCGGCAAAAGGTATTAAAATGAAACTGATAGCCGGTTTTGTTGCTGCGGCGGTTATCGGAGGCGGCGCAGGTGTTTATTATTATACAAATCAGAATAAAAATGAAGCAACAGAAGAAAAAACTGATACGGATGAAAACCCAGTAATTACAGAAGCTACGGTAGAAACTGCCACACCGGAGCCGATTGCAACGTCGACACCAACACCTTCTCCAACCCCGACTCCGGAACCATCTCCTACACCGGAGCCGGTCAAAACGACAAAGAATATTATTGAATCTACAATAGGATATTCATATGTTGGAGGAACAACTTATGACGTGACATACCATGCTGCAATAGCGTATCAGGAAAATGGAAGTGATGCCGGAATCAGCCTTTCAGAAGCACCGACGGGAGTTGTTGGAGCTATGAAAAAAGATATGGATGGAGACGGAGCAGAGGAACTTTTACTTGCGGTCTTAAAGCCGGTTGATCAGACATTTATTAACAATGGAAAGAAAGATGCTGCACTGTATTTTGAAGTATATAAAGAGCAGGATGGAAACTGGACACTGCAGGGAGGTACATCTGATGAAGATGCATTCAGAGTAAATATTACAGAGTGTTTCCCAAATACAAAAGCAGTCTGGAATAATGGAACGATAGTTGTTTTTGAAGATATGAAAGCGGTATTTCCGGCAGACCCGGGAGGAAGTGGAGCTATATATACTTACACAGGAAATGGATTTTCCTGTGAAACAAATGAAGATGCAGGAGAGATAGAATGGCCGGGACAGGAATTTACTGCGCCGGTAGAAAATGCTGCTCAGGAGGATGTTCTCTGTCAGATAACAATTCCACAGATATATGATGGTGGAAATTATGGTATTGTCAGTTCTGTATATCAGGGAACACCTGCCAATGTTACTCTTGAGTACAGAGACAATGGAACGGTAGAGGCAGAGGCAGCAGCCCCAGAGGTATTTGAAACAGAGTAGCAGGAAACTCTTTGTCTACGACAGTTAGTACGCATTGTGTTATGTTGTAAAAAATATATGGTTTTAAAACCAGATTATATAGGCATATGCCTTATAAACAGAACACAAAAGAAGGAGACGTGAAAATGAGTAGTGCAAGAACATTTCTGATACTGTTAGCTGCCTGCTGTATATTTGGTTATGGAGGATATCGTTATGCAGGTGAAAAGCTACAGAAAAAATACGATAAAGATCTTGAGGATATGCGTGAGATGCTGAGTGAGCAGGCGAAGGAAGATGCATCGCTGGAATGGAAAAAAGAAGCGGCGGAATTAGATTCAGAGAAAGAGACAGACACAGAGAACAATACAAACGCTTCTGGAATTTCAGATGAAGAGATTAAAGAAACTATGAAGTTGCTTCGAAATACGGACGTCTACATGATTACAAGTGATGAGGAAATGAATATCCGAAAAGGACCATCCACACAGGATGAAATCATTGGTAATATCGGACGAGGAAGTGTAGTGATGGCTACCGGAGAAAAATCTCAGGATCAAAAATGGGCACGTGTTCTGTGGGATGCAGCGAGTGAGCAGGAAGCATGGCTGTACATAGCCGGAAACACAACAAAACATTTGGAAGGGAATGCAATTCAGGTCCTCACAAAAATTGGTCTGTATTATAAGGATGTGGCAAATCAGTCAATTGATGCGCACAATCAGGTTGTAGAAGAAGCAACCAGCAAATTAAATGCTGCATCCTCCAGTGCGCAGGAAATGTATGAGGAATATCAGAAGCTCGGCGAGAAGTATGATACTGTTGTAACAGAATATAATACATTGACTGGTGAGTACAATAGTTTACAGGAAAAGTATAATGGGCTGTTGACAGAATATAACAATCTTGTAGACACATACAATCAACTGAAAAATATATATGAAGCTGCCTTTGCTCAGTAAGATTTAAATATTTAGTAATTTTAAATATTTAGTAATTTTAAATATATTTTAACCGTAATTAACCGGGTTTTATATTGCAAATGCATAAGTGAGAGATATATAATATTTATGAAGATTGGAAAAGCTTCCTGAAGTAAAGAGAGCAGAGGTTGAGAACAGATGATATATGATGTGGATTTCGAGAGTACAATTCGAGATTTCGATTACACAAAGCGGGCCATACGTGGAATGCATCGTATTGTAAATTCAGAAGAATTTCAGGACATGGATTCCGAAGCAATTTTTAAATATCTTTATCGTGGAATGGAAATAGTATCTTTTAAGGATTATCTGAAAAGATATCTTTATGAGCGAGCCGGAATTCGTGAAAAATTCTCGGAGATAGATGACAGTATATATCGTGAGATTATTAATGATGCATTTGATGAGAATGGTGCTCCGCATTCTTTTAATCCGACAACAAAAAAATGGACAGCGATCATGAAGGGATGGCTCAGTGCATCCTGTGTGAAACGTCAGACAATATTTCTGTTGGGATTTGGACTGAGAATGCAGGTGGAAGACGTTTCGGATTTTTTGGTTAAAGTTATTAAAGAAGAAGATTTTAATTTTTATGATAAAGATGAAGTTATTTTCTGGTATTGCTATAAAAATCAGCTGGATTATCTTCAGGCACAGACTTACAGAAATATATATGACAGGAAATTGCCACTGAATGTGACAAAGAATTATGATGCGTCGGATTTCAAAAAATTGTGGGATGAGCATGATTCAGAGAAAATCAAAGAAGAAAAGCTGTTATATTATTTGTCATGGTTAAAAGCATCAGGTATTTACGATAACAATAAGAAGAAGGCATTTGACAGTTTTGATTCTATGATGTGGAAAGCCAAAACAGTTATTTCAGAGATATATAATAGGGATGCAGAAGAGACTGGGAAGAAGAAACTGTGGAGTCCGGATAAAATAATGCCTGGTGATGTCGAAAAAATGATATGCAGTGGGATTCCGATGAATGAGAATGGAAATCTTCAGACAATGTCGGCATCCCTGTTAAAAAAACAATTTCAGCAGTATAGAATGAGCCGACAGAGAATTGACGGCATTATAAAGGGAAAACTGCCGGTAGAGAGGTTTGACCTTATTACGTTGAATTTCTTTTTGTTTTCTCAACATGAGGAAGTATCAGGTGAAGAACGTTGTCGTGAATATATAAAAAATACAAATGCGATTCTGAAAGGGTGTGGAATGCTGGAAATCTATCCAGTCAATCCATATGAAACATACATATTAATCTGTTTGCTGTCAGAGTGCCCTTTGGCAATATATTCTGATATATGGGAATTATCTTACCAGGAAGAATAGGGGAACAAACAGGGGGGAAGGAAAATGCCGGAAGTCAGATTACCGGATAAATGGAATGAATGGAAAATTGTTGAGCAGGTAGGAATGGGATCTTTTGGTACTGTCTACAAAGCCGAGAGAAGACTGGGCAACAACAGTTTTTTCAGTGCGATTAAAATTATACATATTCCGCTGGAAGAACAGGATACGGAAATTCTCAGACGTGAATACAAAGATAAGAATAGTTTGCGCCTGTATTATAAAGATCTGGTTGAGTCCTGTATAGAAGAAATTCACACAATGGAACAACTGAAGGGAAACTCAAATATTGTTTCTATTGAAGATTGTTATGTAGAAGAAGTACAGGGTAAAATCAGCTGGAACATTTATATACGAATGGAATTTCTTCAAAATCTGGCACAGTATATCCGCGAAAACAGATTAGATGAAGCTGATGTTATTCGGATTGGCATAGATATCTGTAATGCGTTGGAACAATGTGAAAAAATAAAAATTGTACATCGTGATATCAAGGTTGATAATATTTTTGTATCATCACTGGGATGCTTCAAGCTGGGAGATTTTGGAATCGCACGTAAGCTTGAAAAATCTGTTGACTGTTATTCATCAAAGGGAACCTTTTCTTACATGGCGCCGGAGGTTTTTCATGGAGAACGATATGGCATACAGGCAGATATTTATTCGCTCGGGCTTGTTATGTATAAAATTCTGAATAAGGGAAGAGATCCGTTCGTAGATGTAACGAAGCAAATGATATATTATCGCGACAAAGAAGAAGCACTTCAGAAACGAATGTCCGGAGAAACATTGCCCTTGCCGGTTGATGCCTCTGAAAAACTGGGAAAGATAATTATAAAAGCCTGCGATTATAATCCGATACATCGTTATAAAAATGCAGAAGAATTTCGGAAAACACTTGAAATAGCAATGAAGCCAGAAAGCGCTTCTCCGTGTATGAAGCCGGATAAGAAGAAAAAAACGCCAAAAGATAAGAAAAAAAAGAAGATTAATCTAACAAAGATAATTATGCTTCCACTTGTGATTTTAGTGTTGGGTCTGGGAGCATGGGGCATCAACAAAGTTGTAAAAAAGCAGAATTTGAACAAATTTTCTGTATCGGATGATACGACATGGAAAGAAATTGAAGCAGAAGAAAATAGTGCAGAAGAGGAAGAAAAGATAACTACAAAACCGAGGCAAAATGTTGAGGAAAATGCAGCAACAGAAGTGGATATCAGTGGCTGTGCAGATTTTCAGTTTGTAAAAAGAGGGGATAAAGTAGAGATAAAACGATATTTGTTTGGAAATAAATTAAAACAGTTGCTGGAAGAACAGGAGATGCAGGAAAACGAGAGTGATCAATTAGAGAAAAAAATATCTTTGGATGATTTTGAAGTCGACAAGATCACAGATATTCAGGTAGGCGAACCGGTAACGATGACTTTTACGGCTGGGGATAAAATTTTGAAAGAATTGAATATAAAAATTAAGTTCACAAAGGTTGTAAAAGTATATAACAAACGATAAGGAGAGGGAAAAATATGAAGAGCAAAAGAAGAAACATGATTATAGCCGGAATGTTAAGTGTTAGCATGGCTTTGGGGTGCAGCTGCTTTCCAGTTTGGGCGGAGGAAGAAACAGAAGAGACAACAGAAGATACAGTTAAAAATGGCGGGATAGAAAATGTTCTGACAGCAGATCCGATATTTACAGCAGATCCGGTTCAGATTGAGGAAGAGCCGGAAGTTGTATTGGGTGAGGGAACGGTTACAGAGGAGACACCATCGTTTGAATATGCTTATACTGCACCGAGAGATGGACGATATTACATCAAAGTGACAGATGTAAGTGCAAATTGTTATATTGATGGAGGCGTGTATGACGATCTTGGAAATTCTGTCGTGAGCCTATGGGGAAAAGGTGACAGAGAAGAAATGATAGAGTTAGAAGAGGGGGGCAATTATACTGTAAAAATTGAGCAGTACTCTATTGAGCGTGATAATACTAATTTTAAAGTATCTATTATTGCACAGAAAGAAACGACAGACATCAGCGAGGTTTCGGAAATAAAAGATCAGATAACTTTTTATCAGCAAAAAAATGTGTATACGTTTACACCTAAAGTCAATGGTAATTACAGATTTGAAATTACGGATAAAACGGCAAATGCGAAATTTAAGTTAATGGCGCGGGATGCATATGACAGTAATATTATGGATGTTACTGCGGGCGGTTATGAAGATGGAAAAACTATTGAGTTGGAAGCAGATACGACTTATACAATTCAGGTAAGGCAAGAAGAAGGAATTGGTCAATATACTTTGCATATATGTCAGCAAAAAGAGAGGATAGATGTATCTGGTTATACGGAAATAGATGATTCGATACAATTTACTGAACAAAAGAATTGTTATAATTTTAAAGCCCCTGTTACAGGAACATATTTGATACAGGCAGGTAATCTTCGAAAACAATTTGGAGTGATATGTAGTGTGTATGATGAGAATAGTGAAGGACTTTCTTCTAATGATTTTTGGGCAAGTTATGATAATAATGAGAATTATGATAATGGTGTAGCATTAGAAGAGGGAAAGGAGTATCTGGTGATAGTCTCTGAGGGCGATGGTGTAGGAGAATATTCATTGTTTATTAGCTACCCTGAAGAAGCAACCGATTATCTTAAAGCTTTCCAGTCTTCCGGCAATACCAATAAAGAGGCTGAGAATAAAGAGGACAATAAAGATGTAACGGAAAATAAGGAAGAAAAGGCCGATGCATCAACTATAGACAACGATGCCGAGGCATCAGAAACAGAACAGTTAAAGCAGGAAAATGCAGAACTGAAAGCAGAACTTGAGAGTATTAAAGAAATGTTAAAAGAAAATGGCATTGTAAGCGACAACGAGGAAGCGACAGATAATTAGTTCAGTGAAAAAATTCTTGAAGAGACATCAGATGAGGGTGGAGTTTAGATGGGTGGAACAAATAATGACGTGTATCTAATAGTATTATTGGTGATTTGGGCAATTGCTACTCTTTATGCCTATATCTTTGATATGGACAAAAAATCTATAGGTCCGTATCAAAGATTACAAAGAACAGAAAACAATCTTGATCCCGAAGTAAAACAGGCAATTCATATGCCGATGCAAAGCGGACCGAAAGTATGTAGATACTGTGGTGCTGTTTTAGAGGCAAATAGTCACTATTGCAATAAATGCGGAAAGAGCCAGAGAAGCAGTTTCAGACACCATTTTAGTGGTGAATTTAAAAATAACATAGATGAGATTAACAGATGGCTTGCTGACAATCCATACATTACAAATGTATCTGCAGATTTTGGCTTATCATTACGCCCCGGATTATTTACATACAGGTCAAAGTTAAGAAGTATAGATCTGGTGTATGAAGTATCTGACAAAATTGAACCATATCAATATGCAGTTGTTGAATTGATTAAACATAAGTTTTATTTTACACCAGATTCACATGTATTAGTAGACAAATGGAAAGAAAATAATCCATCAGCACAGATTATTACGAGTAGGGAACGTACATATGGACGGGGGACTGACGGGAAAATTACTAATCATACAATGCAGGTTTATATGTTGGTGCGATTTCCGGACAGTCAGTCCGTTACGTCAACTTGTGACAGTTTTCGCAATGTGAAGCCAAAGAAGAGCAAAAAGCCAATTATTTTTATTCTGCTGTTGCTGGCAATTGTAATACTGGGAAAAGGTGTGTATGACCGATATAAGAAGCCTTTGAAAGAAGCAGTACAGGAAGTTATATCAGAAATAAAGGGAAGTGAAGAACAAACGGATGAAGCCGAAGTAATATCACCAAATAGGGAAAATTTGGATGCAGATGAACCGGAGGATGTACAGCAGACAGATTCACAGAAAATACAATATGAAGTAAATACAGATGGTTCTATGTTAAACGTAAGAAAGAGCCCGCAGGCTGATGGAGAATTGCTTCAGAAACTTGCAAACGGAACAATCTGTGAAGGCACAGGAAAAATAACTGAAGATGGATGGGCTGAGCTCGTATTTCCGGAAGATGGTCAGACTGGTTGGGCCAGTCAGAAATATTTGACTGCTGTGCAGGAAAGTGAAGGCGCAGACGTAACAAACGGTGGTACGGAAGTGAACGCAGAAACAGAAAATCAGTTTTCCACTAAGATCATGTCTGATAA
Source organism: uncultured Ruminococcus sp. (assembly GCA_900066355.1). Classification (GTDB taxonomy): domain Bacteria; phylum Bacillota; class Clostridia; order Lachnospirales; family Lachnospiraceae; genus Blautia_A. The sequence goes on along the minus strand of FMEL01000003.1, from coordinate 255,686 downwards.
TGTTACAATTACTTTGATTGATAAATCAGAAGAAGATGGGACAATTAGTATCAGAATCACAAATGATAGTGACCAAGAGGTAAAAACTTTTGGCTATCCGACTCTTATTATTTCAGGCGAATCAGTGGGATTGAATCCGTATTCTAACATATCTTTAGATGGAGTGTCGATAGCTGCAGGAAGTTATACGGATATTACTTATTTTGTTGATTCCAGAGTGTTTACAGAGGACAGTGAATTGAGTGGTAAGTTATGGAGTGCGAGTCTGAATGAACCGACAAGTATATACCAGCTAAAGATTAATTAAGGGGCAATACTTCAATTGGAAATATTATTTCTGGTTTGAACAATTTTATATGATAAATACTAGCAAAGGGAGTTCTGACAGGAGTGTTTGGAACTCCTTTTCGTTTCCGTTTTGGGAACTTGTTTTCTACGACAACAAAGTTACAAAATAATACAATAAAATAAATAAAAAATTAAAACCAAACGGGAGGATTAAGTGTCTTATAGGTGAAGTGAAAAATTTATAACATCGAAGGGAGAAATGAGAATGAAAAAAGGAAAAAAATGGATGGCATTAACAGGGGCATTGGCGATTGGTGTGATGACATTAACAGGTGGAAGTGACGCAAAGGTAGTGCGGGCAGATGCATCGGATGAAGAAGTAGTTGAAGCAACACAGGAGTTGTTATCTGATTTTGAAGAATATGCAGGAAATGATTACGAACACTTTGCAGAGTTATACAGAGATACTTCTGAGGAAACTATAAAAAATGAGTTTGATGCGGCGACAGAAACAGTGAATCATATAGGAAATTATGATCGCCAGATATTTCAGGTACTTGCAGAAGTAGATGGGTACTACGCAGTGGGAAATACTTTTTATATTGTAGCGGGTACACATCCAAATACACACATGGAATGGGATTCTTATATTTGGGTGGTTTCTGAAAAAGATGGCGAATGGAAGTTCGATTATAGTGATGAAGCGAACGAAAAGCTATCGGATAAAATAGTTGATTTATATCCGGCAGGATATGCTAAGGCTACAAATGAAGGAAAGAATACAGCCTTTTTTGGAACTGCTAATTATATGTACGTAGATGAAACAAAGGTCTATGAAGGCTGCAATAATAATGAGTTGAAATATATGTATCAGAATGATGACGGAAGTGTAGTGTTGGGAATATGGCTGGCAAATGGCACCAATAATAATATTTATTATTCGTCAGGAACACTTACTGTAACCGATGAGACATTGGGGACTGTAATTGATCTTTCAGATCTGAATGTAGATACGTCAGTAAAAGCAATGAATAGTCGTGTGGTAGAACTTACCATACCGGCTTCAGAAGTTATGACAGGAACTCAGGGCTGGGGAAGTTTAGACAGTAATTTTGGCGTTGACTACAAATAGAAAGATACAAGTATAAGAAACAAAAAATATTTTTTACAATAAACGAAGGGAGATTAAGACTATGAAGAAAACATGTAAAAAATTAATGGCAATGATGATGACAGCAGCGGTATTGGTGGTAACTGCATTACCGGTATCGGCAGACTATTATGCGGAGCAGATTGTACCTGAAAAGATGACGGTGACTTTATATTCTGCACAGTCTGTGAAAAACAGATTTTCCAATGAGACATATCTTGGATATGTAAATGGAAAGAAACTCTCTGTAAAATCAAGCAGTCCTAAGATTGCAACTGCCAAAATAAAAAATGGTTCAATTACGGTTAAGGCAAAAAAAGCAGGAAAAACCAAAATTATAGTAAAAAAAGGATCAAAAAAATATGGTTGTGATTTAACAGTAGCTAAATATGCAAATCCAATCAGCTCAGTAAAAGTTAGAAAGACTACAATTTCCGGAAAGAAATTTAATAAAAATGCATATGTCAATTTGAAATATGCCAAATACGCAAATAAAAAGAGTGCAATTAAATTCAAACTGAAAAAAGGCTGGAAACTTATATCCGTTGATTATGGCAAGAAGAACTGGCAGAAGGGCGAGAATTTCAAGAACGGAGCAAAAATAAAGGTAACAGGCGGCGCAGGCTTTGTAGTGTCAGCATATGTCATGAATACAGCAACAGGACAGACAGAATTTATTATGATTAATTTCAAATGACATGATTTTTGAATATATAAGAGAGTTTAAGGGAGAAAAAGAGTCATGAAAAAAATAAGTAAAAGAATTTTGACAGTATTTCTGGTCACATTATTGACGCTTGCAATGGCAATGCCTGCATCGGCTGCACCTGTTCGTTTGAACAAAAAATCGGCATCCGTGACTGTTGGAAAGACTGTTAAATTAAAAGTAAGCGGAACTCGAAAAAAAGTAAAATGGAGTTCTTCTAATTCAAAAATAGCAACAGTCAATAAAAAAGGTATTGTTAAAGCAAGAAAAGCCGGAAATGTAAAAATTATTGCCAAAATCGGAAAGAAAAAATTAACTTGCAAAGTCCGGGTGCGCAACGTTGCAAAGAATAATAAAAAATCAAGCAATAAGAAAAAAGTTTGCCAAGTCTGCAATGGAACCGGACAAATTTATGTTTCTAATGCAGGAATCTGTGGCATTTGTGGCGGAAGTGGTCAGCAATATACGCCTTATTTGTATCACGATATGATAATGGGCTGGGTCGGCGGATATACAATGTGCGGCGGATGCGGCGGAAGTGGACATATATCTGGATATGTTCCGTGTAATCATTGCAGGGGAACAGGGAAAATCTGAGAAGTTCCCGGACATACCAGGCATCGAAAAATAAAAGCAGGAGTATAAATCGATGCCAAGATCTTGAAAAGAGGCATTTTGAGCATTGGGTAGCGGGATTAACTGCCCAATTCGATGCCCACGCCACAGATTCCATTCCTGAAACTCTCATTTGCAATCCTCTCCTTGGGATGCTATGATAAACACCAGAAGCATGACCGGGAAATTCACCAGAAATACAATATAAAAATTCAATACAAAGTTTAACAGGAAATTCAATACAAAATTCAACAGGGAGACAAAGAAATGGAATACTGGGATATTTATGATAGAGATAAGAAACCGACGGGCCGCACAATGAAACGCAACGACTGGTGCCTGAAGGACGGGGAGTACCATCTGACAGTACTTGGGGTGGTGGCGCGTCCGGATCACAAATTTCTGATCACGAAACGAGTCATGACGAAAGCATGGGCACCGGGATGCTGGGAGGTTTCCGGTGGGGCCGCGCAGGCTGGTGAGGAGTCACGCGAGGCTGTTCTTCGCGAAGTAAAAGAAGAGACCGGCCTTGATGCACGGGATGCCGACGGCGGTTATTTGTTTACTTACAAACGTGAAAATCCGGGCGAGGGAGATAACTATTTCGTCGATGTATATCGCTTTATCATGGACGTTAAAGACGAAGATTTGCACCTGCAGGAAGCAGAGACAGATGGCTATATGTTTGCAACTCTGGAGGAGATCAAAGCTTTTGCAGCAGAGGATAAATTCCTTCATTATGACAGTATCAAACAGGCCTTTGAATTTTGATAAAGCTGTCGCATAAAGCACTGCAAAAGGCAATACAAACAAATGAAATCTATTCGATATCCTTCAGCACAAAACTGTTCTTATGGTAATCCAGAAGTCCTTCTTTTTTCATTTTACCGAGTTCTTTTGAAAGGGCACTGCGGTCCAGACTGAGGTAATCGGCAAGCTGCTGACGGTTCAGCGGGATGTCAACATAGCAGCTTTTCTGTAGTCCGGCCTGATAAGAAAGATAGGAGAGAAGACGGTCGCGGATCTTTTTGGAAGAGGTATGCAGGATACGGCGCGACAGCAGCAGGTTTTTGCGTGCGCTGATCATCGTCATATTGTGGATCAGATGCGAATATTCGCCTTTTCCGGCGGCTGCAAGCCTGAAAAGTTCCGGTACATTCAGAAAAAGGATTTCTGCTTCTTCCATAGCGATGACATCAACCATCATCGGTTCGTCGGGAATACAGGCGTAAGCTTCTGCAAATACTTCCCCGGCGCGTGCAAGACTTATGATATTTTTGTTGCCCCACAGGTCATTGTTTTCAATCTGGACAGTACCGTATAATACGATTCCTATATCAGTGACAGGAGTTCCGGCAAGATAAACCGGGGCTCCTTTTTTATATTTTTTTGTAAAAGTTTTCAGTCCGTACAGAAGATTTTCCGTTGCGGTGGGGGAGCACCCCTGAAACAGTGCTGTGCGGGAAATCAGTTCATAATCCATAAAAATTCTCCGTTTTTGCTTATTTTGTGGTTATAACCACGGATTTTTTCTTGTTAGTTTAGTATTCTTTGGGTGTAAGGTCAAGGCACAAAAAGAAAAAGAGTAAGAAGAAACCAATAAATAACAAAAACAGGAGGATATTTTATGATCAGAAGAATTATTCACATAGACGAAGAAAAATGCAACGGGTGTGGAGCGTGTGCGGCCGCCTGCCACGAAAGCGCAATCGGAATGGTTGACGGTAAGGCGAAGCTTCTGCGTGACGATTACTGCGACGGACTTGGGGACTGTCTGCCGTCTTGCCCGACCGGCGCGATCACATTCGTAGAGAGAGAAGCGGCAGCTTATGATGAAGAAGCCGTACTTGCAAATCAGCGCAAAAAAGAAGCACAAAACAAAGCTGCACATCATTTAAAAGGGGGCTGCCCGGGAAGCCGTATGCGTCAGATGAAACGCGAGGCAACTGAAGCTCCGGCAACAGCAAAGATGGAGTCTCAGCTTCAGCAGTGGCCGGTACAGATCAAGCTTGTGCCGACACAGGCTCCGTATTTTGAAGGGGCAAAATTGCTTATCGCGGCGGACTGTACTGCCTATGCCTATGCAAATTTTCATCAGGATTTTATCAGAGGAAAGGTTGTTTTAGTTGGCTGTCCGAAGCTTGACAGCGTGGATTACAGTGAAAAACTGGAGGAGATCATCCGAAGCAACAACATCAGCAGCGTGACGGTTGTACGTATGGAAGTTCCGTGTTGTGGTGGACTGGAAATGGCAGCAAAAAAGGCTCTTCAGAACAGCGGGAAATTCATTCCGTGGCAGGTTGTCACAATCTCCGTCGACGGGAAAATTCTGGACTGAAATAATAAGCAATAAGCATTGCCAATTTCGACAGAATCCCTTATAATGTGACATAGGAAATGACATTTTTTATGGAGGGATTCCGATGGGAAAGACCGTGACGATCTGTTTTACCAATAACAAAGGAGGCAGTGGTAAATCTACTACCTGTTCGAACCTCGGTGCGGCGATGGCGCGTGCCGGCAAAAAAGTACTTCTGGTGGATGGAGATATGCAGTTGAATCTGTCGCTGGCATTCTTTCCGGAGGACTGGGTACTTGAACATGCACAGGGAGAAAATAATCTCTATTATGCAATTGGGAAACAGGCGGATCTGACAGATTATATCGTGCATACACCGTACGAAAATCTGGATCTGGTTCCATCTTCCACACTGATGAGTTCAATCGAATATGAGCTTTTTACAAAGTGGCAGAGAGAATTTATCCTGCGAAAATGCCTGCAGAAGATCAAAGATTCCGAAGTTTATGACTACATCCTGATCGATGCACCGCCGACACTTGGCGGCTGGGTAATGAATATCCTGTGTGCATCTGACAAGGTGATCATTCCTGTGGAAGCAAGCCCGTGGGGAATGTTTGGTCTGGCAAATATGTTTGAGTTTCTGAATGAAGTAAAGCAGATTTCACCGGAACTTGAGGTTGCCGGAATTGCTGTTACGAAGGTCGATACCCGTAAAAATTACTTCAAACAGACGATGGAAACCCTGCATGAGCTGGAAAGTATTTATGTATTTGAACATGTGATTCGCGTAGACAGTTCCGTAGAATGGTCCCAGGATAACAGTGTTCCGGTAGTTGAATATAAGAAATCCAGCAGAAGTGCAAAAGAATATACGGAATTGGCAGAGGAGGTCATGAATCGTGTCAGTAGGTAAAGACAGCATCCTGCGTGCAGCAAATGCAGATGCAAAAACAACAGAAGTAAAAGCAGAAGCAAAAACGGCAGAAGAAGTAAAAGCTCCGGCAAAAGCAGAGGCAGCGAAAGCACCGGCAGCAAAGAAAGCTCCTGCAAAGAGAACCGCAGCCAAAAAGACAACAACTGCGAAAAAAACAACAACCACAAAGAAGACAACGACAAGAAAGAAAACTGTGAAGACATCCGTTCTCACACCACAGAATTCTGAAGAACTTCAGGCAGCTTTTGTAAAAAATGCAGAGCCGGAAACTGTTGCAGGACCGGTTCATATCAATGAAGATCTTCCTGTATATCTTCTGTAATAAGAGAAGATTTCGACTCCAGGTCTTCTGAATTAGAAATCAAAGAAAACAAAAATCTGGTCATGCAGAGAGTCTTCTAAGATCTCCACAGACCAGATTTTTTATGCCAAAGTATGCAATAGAAGTTGCCAGTGGCAAGTTTACTGTATTGAAATACTTTATATCAGATTTATTCAGCAGATGCAGAGACAGCCTGCACAGCTTCATTTTCTCTGAAAATATGTCTGAAAATAAAGCGTACGATCGGACCTGCATAGATCAGCTGCCAGAAGAATGCCATTGGGAAATTCATTGCGGTTGTATGAAGCCATACAGCGACGAACTGGCTGCCGGCATTTTTAAACAGGATTGTTGCGGCAAGGCTCATAAGCGGACACATAAAAGCAACAGATGCCACGGAGATTGCAAGGATCTTGCTGAACGGATGGCTGTTTCTGAAATCAATCATACGTGCAGCGCACATGAAAGCAAGCTTGGATACAATAAAGAAATCAAGGATGAAAGCAATCGGACCCATGATCACAAGTTCATGAAATGCGGAGAGAAAAACTTTATTTGACATTCCGCCGATGTTGAGAGAGATGTTGTAACAGATCATCGCATAAACCATAAAAAATACCATAATGATCGTAAAAATAACTTCCTGAAATTTGTTTTTAGGCATAAAAAAACCTCCTTAAAATGATTAAATTGATACACTACTGTTCATAGTAAGTTACGTGAGCATGTGTTGTTCGTTAATCATTCAAAGAGAATGTGCGTTTCCAATTAGACCATATTCAATTTTGCGTGGATTATATTAACACACAGAAAAAAAGATGTCAATCATAAATTTCGCAGTATATAAAAACCAAAATACAAACCAAAATACAAACCGGTCAGACCAAAAGAGAGGATTTTTGGCGAAAAAGGTAAAAAAATTGCCCACACAATATGCCACATATTGTTTCATGCAGGAAACATGTTATATATTGTAAACAGTTAAATGATCCGGTGAGTATGAAAATGAAAAAGAAATACCCTGATGAGTACTAAGCATTTCAGTATACATCAGGGTGTTTTTATATTTATCAGATTTGATGTAAATAACAGAAGATCATTCTGTTTCGGTTCTTTCCTTTTTCAGATAATCAATGATCTGCCGAATCATGGCAACACTTTCTTCTTTGCTGTAAAAACAGCTTTCCTCCATATTTTCCAGATAGTCACGGAAAATTTCTACCAGCTTTGTCTCTTCGATGTTCAGTACAAAAATTTTGCCGGCATTGTTTTTGAAGATCATTGTACCGGAATTTCCGCGGATGCAGAAATGAAGATTTCCCGGGAGATGATTCAGTGGTTTCTGAAGAAAACGGTACGCACCGGATTCGCAGCATGCACATACACCTTCCAGAACCTGTATGCGCTGTTCAGTAGTCAGGGGATGATAAAAAATCTCCGGAATCTCATCTGTGCGTCCTGAACGTACAAACTGCAGAAGTCCCTCATATGTAGAATAGATAAAAAACTGCTGATTTTTTATTTTGTCCATACTCATCTGAAATGCCTGTTCGGCCATGGCAAGGATCGCATCTGCATTCGGGAGATCGTGGTTAAACATCTCACGCAGCAGAGTACCGGTAAAAAATGGTGTCAGACAGGATTCCGGCTGGATGCCGAGCAGATCATTTTCGGCGAAATCGGAATCAAACATGCTGCCGATTATAACGGCATGGTTTTCCGGAGTAAGCGGAGCAGGAGTGAAGAACAGTGTACACTGTTCCTGATAGGATATGTACAGATTCTTAAGCATACGTAGTACTTCTCCGGAGCGGAAAAAGATGCCGGTCTGATAGTCTGAACTGCACAGAAGCGCTTCATCTGAAGTAAGAATCATGCACGGATAAAGATTAAAGCTCTGGTAATGTGATTCAATATTGTCATAATAATAGTACAGTGAGTAGTCATGCCCTGCCATATAAAGCGGGAATACGCTGTGCAGGTATTTCAGGTTGATGAGCTGATGATCATCTGTAAAGGTTGTCTCGGTTCCGACGCACATGATCTGGCTGATCTTCAGAGAACCGGAAGGATTCAAGCTTGCAAGAAGATTAAACAGGAATTTGTAGTCAGGCTGCAGGAAGAGCTGAATTTCACCGGAACCCCGGTCTGCCTCCGAAAGAATCATCTGATGTACATAATAATTAATGTGCTGCTGTGAAGTCAGTGAAATACAGTCGGCCCGGTTTTCTGCATAAGTAACATCCGGGGTAAATGAACAGCCACAAAAATCTTGGGCAGGACGTTCCGGAAAATTACAGATAAAACTTTCCACACTTTTTCTTTTATAATACACATCTGCGCCGATTCTGGCGATATCCCAGCTTTCTTTTAATTTTTGCCATTCCAGTGGTGTGAGATGCATAAACTGGCCCATTTTTTTTATGATTTCATCAGACGGAGGATTACGCTTTCCACTGATAAATTTGTACATGCTGGAGCGGTCCGTATCGCAGTACTTTGCCATGGAATAAACTTTGACATTTTTGTTACTGATATATTGACTGAGTGTGTCGGAAAATGCAGACATATAAGAAAACTCCTCGTAGATTATTCGTTATTATAAGCATAGCATGAGATGCTCGAAAAGTCCTGTATTTATTGAAAAACAGTGTAAAATTTCTTTCGAAAAATCCATCAGGATCAGAGAATGAATGTCGAATTTTGTAGGGAAAAAACGAAAAATATATGTAAAAATGACGTTATAACATGCAATTCTGGAAGTTGTATACTCAATTGCTCACTGATAAACTATAGGTGTCACAGAAAACGGGGTAATGCTGAAATAGAAAGACATAAAAACTGTGACAAATATGAAAAAGGAGGAAGGGAGAAAAACGGAATGTTAAAAGGAATAAGAAAGATAATGACATTCCTGTTGACGTTGGCTGTAGTCTTATCCTTCATCTGCCAGACAGATCCGCAGATTTTTGCACAGAGTCCGGATGTTACTGACGATGAAGCAGAGGTGGCTGTTCAATCTGATGAGACGGCACTCCCTGAAGATGAACAGACGGCAGAAGAGGGGCCGCAGGAGTCGAAAGAAGCGGCACAGGAAGAAGTTACGAAAGAAGAAACGCAGGAAGAAACTCCGGTGTCAGAGACGACGCAGATACAGGACACAGATGCGGACGAGCATCAGGGGATGGTAACGAAGCAGGAAACGGCTGATTCGACAGAGGTATCCGGGAATGCAGAGACAAATTCGGATGAAGCAGGTTCAGTCAGCGTACAGACAATCCTTATTGATCCGGAAACACACTTTACGGTAACCTGCCGTTTTTACAGAACAGAAGATAAATCAGAAGATCCGATTAATACCCAGATTCTTTCTGGAAATGAAATTCCGGTAAAACCGCAGACACCGGCGGCATCCGGTGAAAATGCAGATAAGAAAAAATTCCTGGGGTGGTTTCGGGAAGACGGAACGGAATTTACAGCAGAGGATTTTTTGAAAACAGGTGCACAGATTGCCGGAAAACAGGGTGGTAATCTCACAGAAAATGTGGAACTCGATCTTTTTGCAAAGTTCAGTAATGTACATTATGTCTATTACAAAACAGATAATGGAGAGCATGGAAGAATCCTTCATACTGAAGCATTGGCAGATGGTGAAAAAATTATACCTGTTTCAGAAAATTATGGATACAAAGCAGAGGTGGGATATGTATTTGTCGGCTGGTCCGGGAACGCAGAGTCCAATCAACCGGATAGTGAATATACGATCAGCAGCGCAGATGGTGATTTTATCCTTTATCCGGTAGTAAAAAAAGCAAGCTGGATACGCTTTGTATCAAATGGTGGAACGGCAGTAGATCCGCAGCTGGTTTCCTATGGTGAGAACTCACAGAAGCCTTCTGATCCTGTGAAAGCCGGATATATATTTGTCGGATGGTTCACCGATGAGGATTGCAGTCAGGCATACACATTTGGACAGACGGTAGAAACAGATCTTATTGTGTATGCGAAATGGAGAGAAGGAACTGCCGGCTACAAGGTTGTGTACTGGAAAGAAACGTTGACGACAGGTGTATATGATTATGTCAGTCAGAAGTCGGCAAGCGGTGCGACCGGAAGTACTGTGAAAGCAGATACTTATGGAAATGCCACAAGGTATTCCTGCTTTCATTATGATTCAAAGGCATCGAAAGATGTGACGATCGCAGGTGACGGATCTACGGTACTGAATGTACGCTATGCGAGAAATTCTTATGTTTTTAAATTCCATCTGAATGACGGAAATGGAAGTATTCAGATCGGAGGAAAGACATATACAGGAAGTAATTATTCGTTTACCGCAAAATACGGTGAAGCGATCGCAGACAGATGGCCGGCCGGAAATGAGGTACAGTACAATAACAGTGGTTGGGGATGGAACTGGTATTTTAATGGATGGAAAGGCGGAAAAAACACAGAAATACTTAAAACATCAAAGCGTCAGACAGTTACAGAGGACTTAATAAGGACAGATAAAGACAATGAAATACAGAATTATACAGCAGACTGGCAATCGAATCTGTATAAATTGGATGTACGTTATTGGGGACAGAACGTAGACAATGATGAATATACAGAATTAACAGATTACAGCCAGTTTGTATATGCGGCAGGATCTTTTAATCCCAAAAATATTACGGGATATGATTATGAGAAGCAGGAAGTGACCGATGGTGGACGGGAAAATGCAGACCAAACGTATAATTTTTATTACACACGAAAAACATATGACCTCCAATTTTACAATGTCAGTCAGAAACCGGTAAAAACAGTTCAATCTATTCGTTTCGAGAAGGATATTTCCGATCAGAATTGGACACCGCAGCCGCCGAATTCACTTCCGAAATATATGACGGAATTTGCAGGATGGTATACAACTCCGGGATGTGAAGAGGGTTCTGAATTTTCTTTTGATAATGCAAAAATGCCGGCATCTAATCTGGCACTTTATGCACAGTGGAGAGCAAAGACGATCACAGTTACGTTTGTGACCGGGGAGAATGCAACACAGATTCCGGAACAACAGTTTGAAGCAAATCATGTGGCACGGAAGCCGGAAGATCCGGAGAGGACGCACTACAGGTTTGTCGGATGGACAATGGATGAAGCAGGAACGCAGCCGTTTAACTTTGACCAGATTCTCACGAAAGATCTTACGTTGTATGCGCAGTGGGCAAATGAAGGCAGTTACACACTTACTTATGATGCAAATAACGGAGAAATAAATACTCCGACATTGCTTGATACCAGACGTTATGCGGGCGGTGCCAAAGCAAAGATGGCGGGAGTCCCGAAAGACTGGGCGGTGCCGGAAAATTCGAAAGGATTTCTCTGCTGGAATACAGAGGCAGATGGTACCGGTATGGATTATTATCCGGGGAATGAATTTGTGATGCCGGAAGAGGATGTGATCCTTTATGCAAAATGGACACAGAAAAGGAAGACAACTCTTACTTATAATTACAACGGCGGTATGGTAAATGGAGAGAAAAAAGCAGACGATGTTGTGGAAATCGAAAATCCGAATGAGAACTATACAATCAATAACGATTGTGTTGATGTAAAGATGAGCGGATTTTACTTCGCCGGCTGGAGCACTTCTGTGGACGGAAGCGATGGAATCCTTCTGAAGAAAGGTGATGTGATCCGAATCGATACATTGGATGAAGATAGCAACGTGCTTTATGCGCAGTGGAAAGCAGAGACACCGGCTCCGATGGGTATCACAGATGAGCCACTTCCGTTTGCTGTGATGTCACTTGCAGGAATCGGCGTGGCCGGACTTCTTCTGAAACCGGCACGGCGGAAAAAATAAAAATCGGAGAGAAATATGAGAGCACTTCGTAATTTTCTGGTCAGGCTGTTTTTGCTGATCACGGTTATCGGGATTCTTTTTGGAGTGGTCTTTGGGCTAACACCTATGGCAAATGCAGATATGCAGCCGGCGGTATGTGCGGGTGATTTGATGCTTTATTACAGACTGGACAAAAATCTGAAAAGTGATGATGTTGTGGTATTCCAAAAGGAAGGTATACAGTATACCGGACGGATCGTGGCAGTGCCCGGAGATGTTGTGGAGATCACGGATGAGTCCGAGTTAATGGTCAATAAAAATACGGTGATGGAAGACAATATTTTTTATACGACACCGGCATATGATTCAGAGGTGGAATATCCTCTGGCGCTGAAAGAAGATCAGTATTTTATTCTCTGCGACAACAGGGAAGGAGCAAAGGACAGCAGGTCTTTTGGGGTAGTTGATACAAGTGAAATAAAAGGAAAAGTCATTACCATAGTACGCCGTTCGGGTATCTGATGGATGAGTGACGGAGCAGTAAAAAAGATTACAGACAGGATAAGGTGAGAGTATGTGGCGGGATATAAAAGGATATGAAGGACTATATGAGATAAACGAAAATGCAGTTGTCCGCAGAGTAGACGGCACAGGAATTGACGGGAGAAAGGTTTCTACGCATGTAGTTGTGTCTTCACGTACGAAAAAAGGGACACGTTACATTGCACTCTGGAAAGAGGGTGGGCGCAGAACCTATATGCTCCATAAACTTTATGCGACAGCATTTCAGATGTCGGAAAATGAGGCGATACGGAGATTGTACCGTGGCTTTAACGGAAACGGGGAGGCAATCAACAATGTATGCGGGACACTTCTTGAAAGTCTGAAAATCTATGAAAAAGAACAGGCGGAAGGACTGAATAGGAATGATGAGATTCTGTATATCCGTCAGTTTCTGGAAGAGCTGAAGACAGACATGGAAGAAAAAAACAGGTATCTGGAAGAAGTTCCGCAGAGGATGGCAGAGATGTAGCAGTAAAAAGATTTAAGGAGGAAGTAAGTATGATGAGCAAAGCGAAATTTATGAAAAAAATGGCAGCTGTTGTAATAGCTGGTGCAATGATGACGGTAATGGCTGTGCCGGTCATAGCAGCAACCAGTCCAATCGGCAAAGGTGTTGACGGACTTAAAATTTCAAAAACACTGGAAAAATATGAAAATTCATATACACCGAATACAACTTTTGGTTTTGAGATTGCTCCGGGAGTTGCGGATCCGGACAATAAAGTAGAAGTCGGCCCTGCAGGCGGTGTAACTTTTGCGAATGGATCTACAACAGGAAGCATTGGTTTTTCATCTGCAAAAAGTGATATCGGGAGTAAACAGGAAACGAAGGATACAGCACTTATGGTCAATGCATCATCGTTCGTTGAACCGGGAATTTACCGTTATGTGATTAAAGAGACTTCGACAAGTGGATTTGAAGGCATTGCTTATTCTACAGAAAAAAAGATTCTGGATATCTACAAATATTCAGATGACTCTTTTGACTACCGCTTCTTTGATGAGGCAACCGGGGACAAACTGTCGGAAGCAAATTTTACGAACACATATAATCATGCAGAAGGTCAGATACAGGATCTGACGGTATCAAAGACAGTAACCGGGAAGCTTGGTAATCTGTCAAAAGAATTTGCGTTTAATATTGCAATAAACAGCAGCAATAACGATGAAGTATATTATGTTACAAAAAATGGTGAACCAGCAATTGAACAGTGGAATGGAAGCAGTACAGCAATCACATTGAAATCAGGCGACAGTGTTACAATCTATGGCCTTTCTGCAAATGATTCTTATACCATTACAGAGGTTGAGGCAAATGCGAATGGTTATACAACCAGCATTGCAAATGCAGATTCTTCTAAAGATGGTACGGCTACCGGAAAAATTACGGCAGATACGAATGTCAGCTATACAAATACAAAAGATGCAACACCTCCGATGGGTATCGTAATGGATATCGCTCCATATGCGATCATGGTAGCAGCAGCCTTTATCCTTGGTTTTGCGTTCCTTCGCGTCAGACATTACGGAAAAAAATGAAAATAATTGTTTTTGTATCAAAGACAGGTGACTGGCTGGTCAGCTTCGTGGCGGCAATTCTGGCAACTGTGATGCTTTTGTACGGCGGCTATGCCCTGTGGGATACGGCAATGCTGTATCAGGGGGCGTTTGTCTCTCAGAATCTGATGAAGTATAAACCGTCTGTGTCAGTGGATGAGGATGATGCAGGTCTTAATGAACTTCTGGCAATCAATCCGGATGTCCGTGGATGGCTGACGATAGACGGCACCCATGTGGATTATCCAATCGTACAGGGCGAAGACGATATGGAATATGTAAACAAAGGTGTGTATGGAGAGTTTTCATTGTCCGGAACCATTTTTTTGGACAGTGAAAACACATCAGATTTCAGCGACTGTTATAATCTGCTCTTTGGGCATCATATGGCAAATGGTGCCATGTTTGGAGATGTGGTCCGGTTTACTGACAGGACTTATTTTGAAAAGCACCAGACAGGGAGACTTTTTTATCCGGATGGAAGAAGCGTTGAAATCACTTTGTATGCGTGCCTTCAGACGGATGCTTATGACAGGCTGGTGTACCGGCCGGAAGTCAGAAGGCAGGAAAACATGGTAGAACTGCTTGCATATATCCAAAAAGAAGCTGTGCAGTACCGGGACATCGGAATTACCAGGCAGGACCGGTTGATCGGGCTGTCAACCTGTGCTGAGGCAGAAACAAATGGCCGTGTGATCCTCTTTGGGCGGCTTGAAAAAGAAAAGCAGGTGAATCAGACATGATTAAAAAAATAAAAAAGTTATGCAGGTTGCTCTGCATTTCGGCGCTGATCGGGATACTGCTCTTTCCGGGTCAGGTGATGGCGGATAGGGGAGGAAACAGCTGCCGGGTCACACTTCCGGTTTCGGTTATTTACAGGAACCAGAACAGCGCAGACAGCAGAGTTTTTGAGTATGTGCTTTCTGCAAAGGAAAGCGGGATACCGATACCGCAGGAAACGGAACTTTGTATTACAGTCTCAAATGGAGCGGGCAGAGGTTTGTTTGGAGCAATCGAATATACGGAACCCGGGGAATATCATTATGAAATATCCCAGAAATCCGGTTCCGTAAAGAATATACGATATGACCAGAGCTCCTATGAAGTGACGGTATATGTCCTGAATGATGGACAGGGAGGATTCGAATCAGAAGTCTGGGCATCAAGGAAGGGAAGTGGAAGCAAAACGGATGCAATTCAGTTTGTGAATACAAGACTGATTGCAAAAAAGCCTGCTGCGATACCGGTCATTACCCGGATACCGACAACAAAACCAACTACAGCGCTTAAAAGAGCAACAACGGTGCAGGGAAGACCGGGCGGCAGTACGACGGCTGTATCACACAGTGTGAAAACAGCATCCAGTCCGAAGACCGGAGACAATACACCACTTGAAGTATTTGTCGGAATCCTTGTACTTTCGGGAGTGATGGCAGCGGCGATACTGGTACTCCGAAAACGGCAGAAAAAGCAGTAAAAGAGAAGTAGAAATTTGCTGTGGCAATGTTCCTGAAAATATCATAATACAAAAATACCGGTGGAATCGAATCAACGTTCCACCGGTATCTGTAGTTCTGGTAAATATTCCCTGAACAAAAAAGTTGGAAGGATCATTCATCCCAACCCTCATAAAATCTGATATTGACGGAAATATTCCGGACAATATCTCCATCCTGAAGTTCCAGATCATCCTCATCGGAAACCGGCGGAAGCTGGCAGTCATCTTCATCAAGTTCAAGTGTGATCCAGTTGTAGGCAGCTGCATTAGCCTCTTCGATGGCCTCGTCAAGTGTGTCGCCCTCACCATAACAGTCTTCAAGATCAGGGAAAAATCCCCGGTAAGTTCCTTTGTCAGTTTTGCGGAAAACCGCAGGATAAATAAATTTCATAGTGGATAAACTCCTTTTTATGATACGACAGTGCCTGTATGACACTGCTTTTTTCTCTTTGCTTATTATAGCATATTCTCCGAAGTTTAAAAGAGGGGAATCACAAAGTTGAGAATAAAAAATGTGCAATCTGTCTAACCCTATTGACAATTAAAAAAAATCATGGTATTTTATAGAAAATTCAATTTAATCAGTTAAACCGTTGAAGCGGAGATAAAAGCTGTTATGCGCGCACAGAGAATCCGGGTGGGTGAGAGCCGGATGGAAATGCAGGCTGCTAAATGGACCGCTGAGGGCACAGGGAAAGGTAGTAACTTAGTATTCTGTGACGTAGGGCATACGTAAGTTGCCGGGAATATGTAGGTATTCCGCAAAGCGCACGAGTCATTTCGTGAATCAAGGTGGCACCGCGGGTGAAGTTTATTGCTCGTCCTTGACAGAGGAATCTTTGTCATGGACGGGCTTTTTATGTTACAGGAAATTATTCCGTAATATTCCAATAATGTAAAATGCTCCGCTTTATCAGACACATTCTAAGAAATGCATCAGGAGGAGGTAAAGATACATGTATCCTACACTGGAAAACATCAGAGAGATTGCAGCAAAAGGACAGTACAAAAGAGTTCCGGTCTGCCGGGAAGTGTATGCAGACAGATATACACCGGTAGAAGTTATGAGAACTTTAAGGAAGGCAAGCAGACATTGTTATTTGCTGGAAAGTGCCAACCAGACAGAAGTGTGGGGACGCTATTCTTTCCTCGGGTACGAACCGGTGATGGAAATTACCTGTACAGACGGATACATGAAGATCCGTCATACAGAAGTGGGCAATGATGAGGTGGTTACGAAACAGGTTGCACATCCGGGAGACACTTTAAGAGAGATTTTGAAAGAATATAAAAGCCCGGTGATGGAAGAAATGCCTCCGTTTACCGGTGGGCTGGTAGGATATTTTTCTTACGATTATATCAAATACAGCGAGCCGAAATTAAAGCTGGGAGAGCATGAAGATCCGGATTTCAGGGACATGGATCTGATGTTATTTGATCAGGTAATTGCGTTTGATCATTATCGCCAGAAGGTACTTCTGATTATAGGAGTGATGCTTGATGATCTTGAAAAGTCTTATCAGAAAGCAGAAAAAAAGCTTCAGGAAATGGCAGATCTGATACGCGATGGAGAGAAAGAGGAGTTTCCTTCATTGAAGCTGGCATCTGAGATCAAACCACAGTTTCCAAAAGAAAAATACTGCGATATGGTTGGAAAAGCAAAGCATTATATCCATGAAGGCGATATTTTTCAGGTTGTGCTTTCCAATCCGATGAGGGCGAAAGCAGAGGGAAGCTTATTTGATACTTACAGAGTTTTAAGAGCGACAAACCCGTCACCGTATATGTTCTATTTTTCCAGTGATGATATCGAACTTGCAGGTGCATCACCGGAGACACTGGTAAAGCTTGAAGACAAAAAACTGACAACATTTCCTCTTGCCGGAACAAGACCGAGGGGTAAGACAAGAGAAGAAGATCAGGAACTGGAAGCCGGACTTTTAAAAGATGAAAAGGAACTTGCAGAGCATAATATGCTGGTCGATCTTGGGCGAAATGATATAGGAAGGATCAGTAAAATCGGAACGGTTGCAGTAGAAAAATATATGACTGTGGAACATTTTTCACAGGTTATGCACATCGGTTCCACGGTTGCAGGTGAACTTAGAGAGGACAAAGATGCAATAGATGCCGTTGATTCCATTCTTCCGGCAGGAACACTTTCCGGAGCGCCGAAGTTCCGTGCATGCCAGATCATCGAAGAACTGGAGCAGAGTAAACGAGGCATCTACGGAGGAGCTATCGGTTATCTGGATTTTGCCGGAAACCTTGATACCTGCATTGCAATACGACTGGTATACAAGAAAAAAGGTGAGATCTGTATCCGGTCCGGAGCCGGAATTGTGGCGGACAGTGTTCCGGAAAAAGAATTCGAGGAATGCTGCAACAAGGCGAGAGCGGTTGTACTGGCAATCGAGAAAGCACAGGAGGGACTGGAATGATCGTACTGATTGATAATTATGACAGCTTTTCGTACAACGTATATCAGCTGATCGGTTCCGTAGCGCCGGATATAAAAGTTGTACGAAATGATGAATACAGCGTAAAAGAAATCGAAGAAATGAAGCCGGAAGCACTGATTCTCTCACCGGGACCGGGCAGACCGGCAGAAGCCGGAATCTGCATTGAGGCAATTCGATACTTTGCCGGAAAACTTCCAATTCTTGGTATCTGCCTCGGACATCAGGCAATCTGTGAAGCTTTCGGTGGGGAAGTCTCCTATGCAAAGGAACTGATGCATGGAAAGAAAAAGACCATTTATACGGTTGGAAAGAGTCCTCTTTTTGAAGGACTCGGGGACAGCTTTCAGGCAGCAAGATACCATTCACTGGCAGCAGTAAGAGAAAAATTACCAGATGTCTTAAGGGTTACTGCCGAGGCGGAAGACGGTGAAATCATGGCTGTCGAACATACAGAATATCCGATTTTCGGAGTACAGTTTCATCCGGAATCTGTCATGACACCGGATGGAAAAGTGATGGTGGAAAACTTTATGAATACCAGGGTGAAAAATTCTAAATGCTGACCATGCTTGCATGGAGAAGCATTTGAATTTAGAACCCGCCAAACATGAGAAAGTAGTGATTTACAAAGTAAATCTACGGATTTCGAATGTTTGCAGAATTGTGAGAGTTGCAGAGCAACGGAACAATTCGCAGGTATTCAAAAAAGATTATAAGTTATAGGAATTTGGTATAAAAAAATAATCAGGAGGAAATTAAAATGATTAAAGAAGCAATCGTAAAACTTTCAAAAAAAGAAGATCTGACATATCAGGAAGCAGAAACAGTTATGGATGAAATCATGAGCGGACAGGCGACAGAGGTACAGATGTCTTCCTATCTGACGGCACTTTCCATGAAAGGCGAGACGATTGATGAGATCACTGCATCTGCAGCAGGAATGCGTGCACACTGTATTAAATTACTGCATGATCTGGATGTACTTGAAATCGTTGGAACAGGTGGTGACGGGGCCAATTCTTTCAATATTTCCACTACTTCTTCACTGGTTATTGCAGCTGGCGGAGTGCCGGTTGCCAAACATGGAAACCGTGCAGCATCCTCAAAAAGCGGTGCTGCCGATGTACTTGAAGCACTTGGTGTAAATATTACGATTCCACCGGAAAAGAGTGCAGAACTCCTCAAAAAAATCAATATCTGTTTTCTGTTTGCACAGAATTATCATATCGCAATGAAGTATGTGGCACCGATCCGTAAAGAACTTGGAATCCGTACAGTATTCAATATTCTCGGACCTTTAAGCAATCCTGCGGGCGCAAATATGGAACTGATGGGAGTATTTGATCAGGCACTTGTAGAGCCGCTGGCACAGGTAATGGCGAAGCTTGGCGTGACAAAAGGAATGGTTGTATTCGGACAGGATAAGCTGGATGAGATTTCAATGAGCGCACCTACGTCTGTTTGTGAAATCAAGGATGGCTGGTTCCAGTCTTATGAGATCACGCCGGAGCAGTTCGGTTATGAAAGATGTTCCAAAGATGATCTTGCAGGTGGTACTCCGGCAGAAAATGCTGAGATCACAAAGGCAATTTTAAGAGGAGAAGAGAAAGGACCGAAGCGTCAGGCAGTATGCTTAAATGCGGGTGCAGCACTCTATATTGCAGGCAAAGCTGAGACAATGGAAGTCGGTGTCCGTATGGCAGAAGAACTGATTGACAATGGCGCGGCACTGAAAAAACTGGATGAATTTATCGCCTGCTCGAATGAGTAGGTGCTATAATAGAAAAATCAGAGTATTGTTCCGAATGAAGGAATTGGATATCTGAACTTTATAAGAAAAGGAAATTTGTTATTATGAATATATTGAATGAGATTGCCGAAAAGACGAGAGAGCGTATCGAAAGAGATAAAAAAGAAATGCCCCGTGAAGATCTGATCAACGAGATCCGACAGAAAAAAGTCCAGATGCTTCTGAATCCGTTGATTCAGTCTGAAACGGCAAAAACACCACACAGTTTCTACCAGGCACTGAAAAAACCGGGAATGTCTTATATCTGCGAGGTCAAAAAAGCCTCCCCGTCAAAGGGACTGATCGCACCGGACTTTCCGTATCTGGAGATTGCGAAAGAGTATAAAGCAGCCGGAGCAGCGGCTATTTCCTGCCTGACAGAGCCTTTTTATTTTCAGGGTTCAGATCAGTATCTGTGGGAAATTGCATCGGAAGTAGACATTCCAGTCCTTCGAAAAGACTTCGTAATCGATGATTATATGATTTTGCAGGCAGCCGCATATGGAGCCGCAGCCGTACTTCTGATCTGTGCGCTTCTGGATGATAAACAGCTTCGGGAATATCGAGAAATGGCAGAAGACCTTGGTATGGATGCGCTGGTAGAAGCACATGACGAGGAAGAAGTAGAGCGTGCAATAAAGAGTGGAGCAAGGATCATTGGTGTCAATAACCGTGATCTCAAGACGTTCGAAGTGGACATGCAGAACAGCATACGGCTTCGTAAACTTGCACCGGACAATGTGATTTTTGTATCTGAAAGCGGTATCCGAACATCAGAAGATATCAAAAAATTACATGAAAATCAGATCGAAGCTGTGCTGATCGGAGAGACACTTATGAGCAGTCCAGATAAAAAAGCAGCACTGGAGGAACTGAATGGAGCACCTTTAGAAGAAGCATAAGTACATAGAGATACAGGAAATGAAAACAGAAAATTTCAACAAAACAATGATTAAAATATGTGGTTTAAGACGCAGGGAAGATATCCTTGCAGTCAATGAAGCGAATCCTGATTATTGTGGATTTATCGTTGAATTTCCCAAAAGCTTCCGTAGTGTGACAGCAGATGAGGTAAGAGAACTGGTGAAGAATCTTTCACCGGAAATTCAGCCGGTCGGGGTGTTTGTCAATGCGTCAATGGAGCTTGTAAGGTCACTTTTAGATGATGGAACACTTGCCATGGCACAGCTTCACGGACAGGAGAATGAGTCTTATATTGCAGAATTAAAAGCACATACAGATAAGCCGGTCATCAAAGCTTTTTCCATAAAAACAGCCGATGATATGGAGAATGCATTGCAGAGTCCTGCGGATTATATCCTGCTTGATCAGGGCAGCGGTGGAACCGGCAAGACATTTGACTGGTCTTTGATTCCAAAGATTGAACGTCCATTTTTCCTTGCAGGAGGAATCGGGGAAGAGAATCTGGAGCAGGCGATCCGGGAGATTCACCCGTTTGCGGTGGACTTGAGCAGCAGTGTGGAGACAGAAAAGTGGAAAGATCCGGAAAAGATCCGAAGAGTTGTGGATATTGTAAGAAAAGCAGTACAGGATTAGAGAAGAGAGTGTAGAGAAACAAGAATATTTTGAAGGAAAACATAGAGGAGGAAATCAAGCAAATGTCTAAAGGAAGATTTGGGATACATGGAGGGCAGTACATTCCGGAGACACTGATGAATGCAGTGCTGGACCTGGAAGAGGCCTATAATCACTATAAAGATGATCCGGAATTTAACCGTGAGCTGACAGACTTACTCAACAATTACGCAGGACGTCCGTCTCGTTTATATTATGCCGCACATATGACGGAAGACCTTGGAGGGGCCAAAGTTTATCTGAAACGTGAGGACTTAAATCATACTGGAGCACACAAGATCAACAACGTTCTCGGACAGGTTTTACTTGCAAAAAAAATGGGAAAAACACGTGTCATTGCAGAGACAGGTGCCGGTCAGCATGGTGTTGCAACGGCAACGGCAGCTGCTCTTATGGGCATGGAATGTGAAGTTTTTATGGGTAAAGAAGACACGGAACGTCAGGCATTAAACGTATACAGAATGCGCCTTCTGGGAGCAAAAGTACATGCCGTTACATCAGGAACTGCGACCTTAAAAGATGCTGTTTCTGAGACAATGAGAGAGTGGACAAACCGTATTTCCGACACACATTATGTACTCGGCTCTGTCATGGGTCCGCATCCGTTCCCGACGATCGTACGTGATTTTCAGGCTGTTATTTCTAAAGAAATAAAAGAACAGATCCTCGAAAAAGAAGGAAAACTTCCAGATGCCGTACTTGCCTGTGTAGGTGGCGGTTCCAATGCAATCGGTACATTTTATAACTTTATCGAGGATGAAGGTGTGCGTCTGATTGGCTGTGAAGCTGCTGGTCGTGGTGTAAATACAGCAGAGACTGCAGCAACGATCGCAACCGGAAAACTTGGTATTTTCCATGGAATGAAGTCTTATTTCTGCCAGGATGAATATGGTCAGATTGCACCGGTTTATTCAATTTCAGCAGGGTTGGACTATCCGGGTGTCGGACCGGAACATGCACATCTTTATGATATTGGACGTGCGGAATATGTGCCGGTAACAGATGATGAAGCGGTAGATGCATTTGAATATCTGTCAAGAACAGAGGGCATCATTCCTGCAATCGAAAGTGCTCATGCTGTGGCTTATGCAAGAAAAATTGTACCACAGATGCGCAAAGATCAGATCGTAGTTATTACAATTTCAGGACGTGGAGATAAGGACTGTGCGGCAATCGCACGTTACAGAGGGGAGGATATCCATGAATAAGAGAATTACAGAAGCATTTGCAAAAGGAAAAGCATTTATCCCGTTTGTTACCTGTGGGGATCCATCTCTTGATGTTACTGAAAAAATCGTTTATGCAATGGAAGAAGCCGGTGCAGATTTGATCGAACTCGGCATTCCTTTTTCTGATCCGACAGCAGAGGGACCGGTAATTCAGGGGGCGAACTTACGTGCTTTATCTGGTGGGGTTACGACTGATAAAGTATTTGATATGGTTGCAAAAATCCGTAAAAATACATCAATTCCGATGGTATTTATGACGTATGCGAATGTTGTTTTTTCTTACGGTGTAGAGCGTTTTTGTAGGAAAGCAGCGGAAGTGGGAATGGACGGGATGATTCTTCCGGATGTGCCGTTTGAGGAAAAAGAGGAGTTTGCATTGGTAGCGGAGAAGTATGGGTTGGATCTGATTTCTCTGATCGCACCGACCTCCCATGAGCGTATTTCTATGATCGCAAAAGAGGCAGAAGGTTTTGTTTACTGTGTGTCTTCTCTTGGTGTTACCGGTATGAGAAGCCAGATCACGACAGATATCGGGGCGATGGTTCAGCTTGTAAAAGCGCAGAAGGATATTCCGTGTGCGGTCGGTTTTGGAATTTCCACACCGGAGCAGGCAAAGAAGATGGCAGCCCAGGCGGATGGCGTGATTGTAGGATCGGCTATTGTGAAGCTGTGTGAAACCTATGGGGAAGATTGCGTGCCATATGTCGGAGAGTATGTGAAGAGCATGAAGGATGCAATAAGATAGATAAAGGATTCCCGGTGAGGGGGATTGATATTAAAAACTCCAGTGGAGGGGCTCGCCTGTGAGGTATCCTCTGAACGTGGTTCAATTCAAAAATTCTAAAGTATCAGGAAGTACAGAACTTTGCTAGAAGCGATACAGAAAAGTGCTGAACTCGCATCAAAGATGCTCAGACAGCAGCATTTTCTGTATCAATGCAAAAACCTGTACATTCCGATACTTGGACGAATTTTTTCAAGCGAACCAGATTCAGAGGATACTCCGGGCGAGCTCCCTGCCGCTGGATTTTTTTTGTCCCGGTGCACCGTACTTTATTTTGGGTAATGTGTTGGAATCGAAAATGCAGCATTATTTAATGTACCTGTACATGAGGTACCGTTTTCCGTCATATAACAAATGATTAATTTTTATAAAATTTTCGCCATTTTCGCTTGCTTGTAAATGAAACTTCTTCATGTTATGATATGAATTAGTAAACTATTATTAGTGGGAGTAAATACTATATACAGGTGAGAGGGGTATGGCATGGAATTCCAGCATGAACTGGTGATCCCGGATGAGGGGCTGCCATTTAAATTCTTTTTGTTTGAGGGAAGTCAGGGTAATTATGTACGGGAAAAGCACTGGCACACATCCGTCGAGATTTTTGCGGTAATGGAAGGTTCGCTGACATTTTACCTGAATGACGAGAAGCATCCGCTTAAGGCGGGAGAGCTGATGATCATTAATTCAAATGAAGTGCATTCAATTGATTCACCGGAGGAAAACCATACGGCAGTTTTGCAGATTCCGCTGAAACAGTTTGAAGATTATTTTACGGCACACCGTTTTATCCGTTTTGCGGGAAGCATACCGGAAATGGACGGGAAGCTTTCAAAACTTGTGCGTGAAATGTATAAACTTTACGGTAAACGCGGAACCGGGTATGAGTTTAAAATCCGTTCTTTTTATTATGATGTATTGTATCTTTTGGTCAATTATTATCGTCTTGATGAGGCAGGGGAGCAGGAAGTACGTCACAGCCGACGTCTGGATGCGCTTGCAAGAATCACTTCCTATATGAGAGAACATTATCAGGAAGAGTTGAAACTGGCTGAAGTTGCGAATATGTTTGGCTATTCGGATGCATATTTATCCAGAATGTTTCAGAAATATGCAAATGTCAATTTTAAGACATACCTGCAGGATATTCGCATGACCTACGCTTACAGAGAATTATTGAATACAGACAAGACGATCAGCCAGATCGCACTGGACAACGGATTCAGTAGCAGCCGCGCATTTACAAGAGAATTTCAGAAGCGTTACGGCCTTTTGCCGAGTGAACTCGGCAAAGCAGATAAAGAATAAAAAAAGATGGAAACAGGCGCTCTCACAGGCGCTTGTTTTTTTGAAATTTTTACAAATGTTTTGACAATAAAAAAAATACAAGGTCAAAAAAGTGCACTAAAGAGGACAAAAAATTTGGCGCAATTGAAAGCAGCTCATGCTATACTGAATTCAGCATAAAAAATAAAGGAGGTAACTTCAGGTGAGGATTCAGAATGTAGCAGATGACGCGTTCCGTAGATATGGCAAAGTACTGGAGGGGTATGATTTTACGGAACTTTTGAAGGAAATGAAACACACGCCGGTTCCGGAGGATGTGACTTATGTTCCTTCCGTAGAAGAAATGGAAGCACTGCCGGTTGCAAAAGAACTGCAGAACAAGGGATATGGCGGTCTGCCGATCGAAATCGGATATTGCAACGGACATAACAAGAAATTAAACGGTCTGGAATACCACCGCAGCTCCGAGATCAACGTTGCAGTGACAGACCTTGTACTGCTGATCGGACATCAGCAGGATGTGGAGAAAGATTTTACATATGACACATCAAAAGTAGAAGCTTTCCTTGTTCCGGCAGGAACTGCAATCGAAGTATATGCAACTACACTGCATTATGCACCGTGCCATGTAAATGAAAGCGGTTTCCAGTGCGTCGTTGTCCTTCCGAAAGGAACCAACACAGAACTGACTTTTGAAACAGCTTCCGAAGGAGAAGACAAGCTTCTCACAGCGAAGAACAAATGGCTGATCGGTCATGAAGAAGCAGCTATCGAAGGTGCATTCAACGGACTGAAAGGTGCAAATGTTGGAATCGACTGATCGTATTAAATAACAGAACTCAAAAATATATTCTATATAATATGGAGGAATTTATATCATGAACAATATACCAGTAGTAAAACTTGGAATCATTGCAGTAAGCCGTGACTGTTTCCCGATTCAGCTCTCCGAGAAGAGACGCGCAGCAATCAAAGCAGCTTATAAGGGAGAACTTTATGAATGTCCTGTAACTGTTGAGAACGAAAAAGACATGGAAAAAGCTCTCGAAGACGTAAATAAAGCAGAGTGTAACGCACTGGTTGTTTTCCTTGGAAACTTCGGTCCGGAAACACCGGAGACACTGATCGCAGAAAGATTTGACGGACCGTGCATGTATGTGGCAGCAGCAGAAGGCGACGGCGACATGATCAACGGACGTGGTGATGCTTACTGTGGTATGCTGAACTGCTCCTATAACTTAAAGATGCGTCATCTTGAAGCATACATTCCGGAATATCCGGTTGGAACAGCAGATGACATTGCAAAAATGATCGGTGATTTTGTACCGGTTGCACGTGCTGTCATCGGTGTTCGTAACCTCAAGATCATTACATTCGGACCACGTCCGCAGGATTTCTTTGCATGTAATGCACCGATCAAGGGCCTTTATGAACTGGGCGTTGAGATCGAAGAAAACTCCGAACTTGATCTTCTCGTTGCTTTCAAAGAGCATGAAAACGATCCTCGTATCCCGGAAGTTTGTGCAGATATGGCAAAAGAAATGGGTGAAGGAAGATATTACGAAGATCTCAATGCAAGAATGGCACAGTTCGAACTCACTCTTCTTGACTGGGCAGAAGCTCATAAAGGTGCAAGAAAATATGTTGCATTTGCTGATAAATGCTGGCCGGCATTCCCGTCACAGTTCGGATTTGAACCTTGCTATGTAAACAGCCGCCTTGCTTCCAGAGGTATTCCGGTATCCTGTGAAGTTGATATCTACGGCGCACTCAGTGAGTACATCGGACTTTGCATTTCCAACGATGCTGTTACTCTGCTTGATATCAACAACTCTGTTCCGAAATATATCTATGACGAAGATATCAAAGGAAAATATGATTACAAACTGACAGATACATTCATGGGCTTCCATTGTGGAAATACTCCTGCATGCAAGATGTGCGAATCCAGAGCCGTTAAATATCAGCTCATCCAGCACAGACTTCTTGAGCCGGCAGGATCTGATCCAGACTTTACAAGAGGAACTCTTGAAGGTGACATCGCTGCTTCTGATATTACATTCTATCGTCTGCAGTGCAACTCTGAAGGTGAACTGGTAGCATACGTTGCAGAAGGAGAAGTCTTAGATGTACCGACAAGATCCTTTGGTGGTATCGGTATCTTCGCTATCAAAGAAATGGGAAGATTCTATCGTCACGTACTGATCGAGGGCAACTATCCGCATCACGGAGCAGTTATGTTCGGACATTATGGAAAACAGTTCTTCGAAGTAGTGAAATTCCTCGGACTGGACGTAAAGAAGATTGGTTACAACCAGCCGGCAGGTGTAAGATATCCGACAGAAAATCCATGGGGTTAATCTACACATTCTGACTATAACAAAATAAAACAATACAGGCATCCCGGGAGTTTTCCTGGGATGTCTTGGCAAAAAGAAAAATAAAGATAAAAAAATCAATAGCAATCGCAAACAGAATGTGCATGAGTTTTATACATATGATGGAGTGCACAGTTAGGAGGAGACATGTATTATATCGGCGTTGACCTTGGTACTTCCGCAGTAAAACTTCTTCTGATGGAAGAATCCGGAAAGATCTGTAATATCGTATCAAAAGAATACCCATTGTTTTTCCCGCATCCGGGCTGGTCAGAACAGAATCCGGAAGACTGGTTTACCCAGAGTGTTGAGGGAATGAAAGAACTGACAGAAGGAATTGACCGCTCTCTGGTAGCCGGAATCGGTTTTGGCGGACAGATGCACGGGCTGGTAACGCTGGACGAAAATGATCAGGTGATCCGTCCTGCAATTCTCTGGAACGATGGTCGTTCCCAGAAAGAAACAGAATATCTCAACAATGAGATCGGTAAAGATAAATTATCTGCATACACAGCAAACATTGCATTTGCAGGATTTACAGCACCGAAGATCCTCTGGATGAAGAAAAACGAGCCTGATAAATTTGCAAAGATCGCAAAAATTATGCTTCCGAAAGATTATCTGGCATACAGACTTTCCGGATCTTTCTGCACAGATGTTTCTGATGCATCCGGTATGCTTCTTCTTGATGTGAAGAATCGTTGCTGGTCAAAAGAAATGATGGAAATCTGTGATGTAAAAGAAGAACAGCTTCCAAAGCTGTATGAGAGCTGGGAAGTTGTCGGTACACTGAAACCGGAAGTGGCAGAAGAGCTTGGTTTCTCAGCAGACGTTAAAGTTGTAGCAGGTGCCGGTGACAATGCGGCAGCTGCTGTCGGAACAGGAACTGTTGGTGACGGACAGTGTAATATTTCTCTTGGTACTTCCGGAACTATCTTTATTTCCAGTAAAAACTTTGGTGTTGACGAAAACAATGCACTGCATTCTTTCTGCCATGCAGATGGAAGTTATCATCTGATGGGATGTATGCTGAGTGCGGCTTCCTGCAACAAATGGTGGGCAGAAGAAATTCTTCAGACAAAAGATTTCGCAGCGGAGCAGGCACCGATTCAGAAACTTGGTGAAAACAATGTATTCTTCCTTCCGTATCTGATGGGAGAAAGATCTCCGCATAATAATCCGGATGCAAGAGGTGTCTTTTTCGGAATGTCCATGGACAGTACAAGAGCTGATATGACACAGGCTGTTCTGGAAGGTGTGGCATTTGGACTTCGTGATTCTCTGGAAGTTGCAAGAAAACTTGGTATTAAGATTGAGCGTACAAAGATCTGCGGCGGCGGTGCAAAGAGCCCTCTGTGGAAGAAAATCATTGCAAATGTCATGAACCTGAAAGTCGATGTACTGGAAGTAGAAGAAGGTCCATCCATGGGTGGCGCAATGCTTGCAGCCGTTGGATGCGGAGCTTATCCGGATGTTGAGACGATTGGTAAAAAGATGGCGCATGTCGTAGATACCGTAGAGCCGGAAGAAGAACTTGTGGTGAAGTACGAGGAACGTTACCAGAAGTTCAAGGAGTTATACCCCGCCTTGAGACCACTCTTCTAGGAAAATGCCCTAGGACCCGTCAATGGTTTGACAACCTATAAAAAATTTATGCGAGGGGAGGGCGCTCACAGTTGCGAAGGCCGCTCTCCCCTCGCGCACCCCACCGGGCCACGCAAAACAAGAACTAAATTTTAAATTTAACCAGTAGAATGAAAAAGTACCAGGATAACTTTCCCCACACGGAGACAGAGTGTTCTGGTACTTTTTGTATGTTTACATACATAGATAACCTGGGAGGAGTAAAAAAGCCAAGGGGTGTGCAGAGGGGACCGGCGAGGTCCCATTTGCATAGAGTATATAGAGTCCTTGACTCTATGTGAAAAATATACAAAATTTATTTTGATTTTTTTGTACTTTTGCAAAAAGAAAAGAATAATTTTGATAATTTCTTGACAAACTAAAGCCTTTATGATAAAATTGTCTCAACAATTTAAAAGAATCTCTGATGACTGGCGGAGCCGTGGAAATCACCACATGGGAATCAGAGATTTGCAGAGCCGACCGTCTGGGCAGTATTTGAGGAAACCTCGGATACTGCTTTTTTTAACTAAAAAGTGACGCGGCGCCTACAGAAAGGAGACAATTATGGGATTCAAAAGTGACATCGAAATTGCACAGGAGTGCGAAATGCTGCCAATCACAGAGATTGCAGAAAAAGCAGGTATTGATGACAAATATCTGGAGCAGTACGGAAAATACAAAGCAAAAATCGATTACAATCTTCTGAAAGAAAGCGACAAAAAGGATGGTAAACTGATCCTTGTAACTGCAATCAATCCGACACCGGCCGGTGAAGGAAAGACCACAACAACCGTAGGTCTTGCAGATGGTATGCAGAAGCTTGGCAAAAACGTAATGGTAGCTCTCCGTGAGCCATCCCTCGGACCGGTATTCGGTGTAAAGGGTGGAGCAGCAGGCGGCGGTTATGCACAGGTAGTTCCGATGGAAGATATCAACCTTCATTTCACAGGTGACTTTCATGCAATCGGTGCAGCCAACAACCTTCTTGCAGCAATGATCGATAACCATATCTTCCAGGGCAATGCACTGAACATTGACCCGAGAAAGATCACATGGAGAAGATGTGTGGATATGAACGACCGTCAGCTCCGTAATGTAGTAGACGGACTTGGCGGAAGAAC
The DNA here is from genome assembly GCA_900066355.1 of uncultured Ruminococcus sp. Lineage (GTDB taxonomy): Bacteria > Bacillota > Clostridia > Lachnospirales > Lachnospiraceae > Blautia_A. Next base: position 225,648 of record FMEL01000003.1, on the reverse strand, counting down.
AAACGGTATGCCTCGTGAAGACGGATATGACATTACTGTTGCATCCGAGATCATGGCAGTCCTTTGCCTTGCAAGTGACATCAAAGACCTGAAGGAAAGACTTTCCAAGATCATCATCGGATACACATATGGCAAAGTTGCAGAGCAGAAACCGGTAACCGCAGGTGACCTTCATGCAGAAGGTGCTATGACTGCACTTCTGAAAGATGCCCTGAAACCAAACCTTGTTCAGACACTGGAACACGTTCCGGCAATTGTACATGGCGGACCATTCGCAAATATCGCACACGGATGTAACTCCGTAACAGCAACAAAGATGGCTCTGAAACTTGCTGATTATGCGATCACAGAGGCTGGATTTGGTGCTGACCTTGGTGCTGAAAAATTCCTTGACATCAAGTGTCGTATGGCAGATCTGCACCCGAACGCTGTTGTAATCGTAGCAACTGTACGTGCCCTGAAATACAACGGTGGTGTAGCAAAAGCTGACCTCAACAACGAAAATCTGGAAGCACTGGAAAAAGGTATCCCGAACCTTCTGAAACATGTAAGCAACATCAAGAATGTATATAAACTTCCTTGTGTAGTTGCTATCAATGCATTCCCGACAGATACCAAGGCAGAGCTTGACTTTGTAGAGTCTAAGTGTAAAGAACTCGGCGTAAACGTAGCACTTTCTGAAGTATGGGCAAAAGGCGGCGAAGGCGGAATCAAACTTGCAGAAGAAGTTCTGCGTCTGGTTGAAGAGCCAAACGACTTTACTTATTCCTATGAACTGGAAGGCTCCATCGAGGACAAACTGAACCAGATCGTACAGAAAATCTACGGTGGCAAGAGAGTTGTACTTACAGCAAATGCCCAGAAACAGGCAAAACAGCTCGAAGCTCTTGGCTTTGGCAACTGCCCGATCTGTGTAGCTAAGACACAGTACAGCCTGACAGATGATCAGACAAAACTCGGTGCACCGACAGACTTCGAAGTTACAGTACGTAACCTGAAGATTTCCGCAGGCGCAGGATTCATCGTAGCTCTGACAGGTGAGATCATGACTATGCCGGGACTGCCGAAAGTACCGGCTGCAGAGAGAATCGATGTAGATGAGACCGGAAAGATTACTGGACTTTTCTAAAAATACAAGGAACTTCCTTGCAAACCGCCAATGATTTGGCAATCAGGAAAACCTTGTGCGAGGGGAGGGCGCTCACAGTTGCGAAGGCCGCTCTCCCCTCGCGCACCCCACCGGGCCACGCAATGTAAGCGTAAAATTTAAAGTTTATTTAAACCAATAGAATGATAGAGTACCAGGATACTCTCCTCCACACATAGATAGGGTGTTCTGGTACTTTTTGTATGTTTACATAGTCCCCTTGTTTGGTACTTTTGTATGAAAAACTGAAAATAAATATATGAATTTTGTCCAATTGTTATTATAATATAAATGTGCTATTCTTTAGTTACAAAATAATTTATAACAAAGTTCTGAAATACAGAACAGCAACAGGAGAACGTCAATGGATCAGGATGAGATCAAAGTTAAGTCATTAAAAAAAGCACTGGATGTTCTAAATTGTTTTCTGGTAAAGCCTACCTGGGGTGTCACAGAGATCAGCGACCGTCTTGGTCTGTACAAGAGTAATGTTTATGATATTCTGACAACACTGAAGGCAATGGATTATCTGGAGAAGGATGAAGAGACAGAGCGATATAAACTGGGAATGCAGGTTTTTGCATTGAGCAGGGCAATGGAAGAAACTTTTTCCATTATCAAGATAGCAATGCCATATATGCAGGAACTTGCCAATTTTACAAATGAAAGAGTATATCTTGCCATTCCTCATGATGGAGAGGTTGTATATCTGGAAGCAACTTATCCGACTGAGTCTGTCAATCTGATGCGTTCTATTCTGGGTGAGAGAGCTGATATGCATTGTACCGGAATCGGTAAAGCAATGCTTGCAAATCTTTCGGAAGAAGAGATCAATGCATACCTTCAGAGGGATCTTGCTGTTTACACAGATCATACGATTTCTGATCCGGTTCAGCTTAGAGCAGAGCTTGAGGCAACAAGGCAGAGAGGATATGCAATCGATGACATGGAGCATGAGTTTGGGGTAAAATGTGTGGCAATGCCAATTTTTGATAAGACGCATAAGCTATATGCAGCGATCAGTGTCAGCGGTCTGGCGGTTCATTTTACAGATGACCAGATTCAGGAATGGGCGTTGCTGATCAAGAAATATGTAGCGAAGATCGAGAATCGTTTATCCTGAAAATACCTGTTAAGAAAGAATATATAGATAACAGACACGATTATAAACAGCAGAAATTATTATAAATGTGAACGTGAGCTCTTCGCGTTCACAAAAAAATATTTACACAACAGAACAGTGTTCTGAAATACAGAACACACTGAGGCGAGGGAGGATGAAATGAAACTGATTATGGAAAAGTGTCCCACAGATATGTGTCATGCTTCCACATTACTGAAAATCGGACCGGACAGATTTCTTGCAGCCTGGTTTGGTGGGACAAAAGAAGGAAACGGTGATGTGGCAATCTGGTTCACCAGGGGAAATGAAGAACATTTTGAAGAACCGAAAATTCTGGCACAGTCCGAGGAAGCACACTGGAATCCGGTGTTGTTCCGGGTTGATGAAAAGAAGATCATCATTTTTTACAAAGTAGGAAATGAAATAAGTAAGTGGCGGACCATGTATCGGGTTTCTGAAGACAACGGAGAAACTTTTGGAGAAGAAAAAGAACTGGTTCCGGGAGATCAGGGAGGCAGAGGACCGGTGAGAAACAAACCGATCCGTCTGAAAAGTGGAAGAATTCTGGCACCGGGATCTACCGAACAGGGAATTTGGAAAGCATTTGTGGATCGTTCCGATGATGATGGAAAAACATGGAATAAATCACAGGAAGTTGAAATCAGTCAGCTGGAGTATAAGAGTGGAGAGCGAACAGTCGGAAAAGATGACAGTTCCATTCCGGTAAGTGAGCAGTCTTTTTATGGAAGAGGTGTGATTCAGCCAACTTTATGGGAAAGTATCCCGGATCAGGTGCACATGCTTCTTCGAAGTACTGAAGGCATGATCTACCGGAGCGACTCCAAAGACGGAGGGGATACCTGGACAGAAGCTTATGCCACGGAACTTCCGAATAACAACAGTGGAATCGACATGATACGTTCTGAAGACGGAAAATTATTTCTTGTATATAATCCGGTTGGAGTAAACTGGGGAGATCGAACACCGATTTCTCTTGCAGTTTCAAAAGACGATGGAAAAACATGGGAAAAAATCAGAGATCTGAGTACTGGTGAGGGCGAATTTGCATACCCGGCTATTATTCAGGATGAAGATTTTTTATATATCACATACACATACAAAAGGAAAAATATAGCCTTTTGGAAGATTAGAAAATAACAGGAAAGAGGAGGAAGAAAAAATGGAAAATCGTTTCCCGGGAGGTTCATGGCCGGTTATGCTGACTCCGTTTACAGAGGACAACAAAATCGACTATGATGGCCTGAAAGAACTGGTGGACTGGTACATCAAAAACGGTGTTTCCGGAATGTTTGCCGTATGTCAGTCAAGCGAAATGTTTTACCTGTCTCTTGAGGAGAGAGTAAAATACGCAGCCAAAACTGTGGAGTTTGCGGCAGGAAGAGTTCCGGTAATTGCATCCGGACATGTATCAGACAAGATTGAAGATCAGATTACAGAGCTTAATGAAATCGCCAAAACAGGAGTAGATGCAGTAATTTTAATAACTAACCGTCTGGCAAAAGAAGATGAAGATGATTCTGTGTGGATCGAAAATTGCAAAAAAATTCTGGAAAACATGGATCCAAATGTTCCGCTTGGTTTTTATGAGTGTCCGTATCCGTACAAGAGACTGCTTACACCGGAAACTATTTCCTGGTGTGCATCTACAGGAAGATTTTATTTCCTGAAAGATACCTGCTGTGATATTGCACAGATCCGAAAGAAGCTGGAAGTTATCGAAGGATCTAATCTGAAACTGTACAACGCAAATACAACGACATTGCTTGAATCTATGCAGGAAGGAGCAGCAGGTTTCTGCGGAGTTATGGATAATTTCCATCCGCAACTTTACACATGGCTCTGCGAACACTATAAAGAAGAAAAAGCAAAAGAAGTTTCTGATTTCCTGACGATTGCATCGCTGATAGAGAGGCAGTATTATCCGGTAAATGCAAAATATCATCTTTCTGAGGTAGAAGGTCTTCATGTGACACTGAACAGCAGAACAAAAGATAAATCCGGGCTGACAGAAACATTTAAAGAAGAAGTAAGAGATCTTAATGAACTTACAAAACGTGTAGAACAAAAGATTGTGAGATAATCAAGGGAGGAAAAAATTATGGAGTGTAAAAAAGTAGCAGCACTGGTACTCGCAGGAGCAATGGCAGTAACGACAATGGCAGGATGTGGAAGTGCAGGTGGATCAGCCAAGTATCCGAGCAAAGATATTTCCGTTATCATTCCGAAAGCAGCAGGTGGTGGAACTGATACCGCAGCAAGAGGTCTTATGCAGTATATGAAAGAAAATCTTGATGGAGCTAATTTTGTAGCAACCAACAAACCGGACGGCGGCGGTGTTACCGGTATGGTAGAAACCTCAGCAGCAAAAGCAGATGGATATACACTTGGAATGGTAACTGTTGAGCTGGCAATGTTCCCATGGCAGGATAAATGCCAGGTAACACCGGAAGATTATGCAGCAATCTGTGCACCGATCGCAGCACCGGCAGCACTGATCGTACCAGCGGATGCACCATATGATTCCGTTGATGATTTTGCAGCATACTGCAAAGAAAATCCTGGTACCGTTCAGGTAGGAAACTCCGGTATGGGAGCTATCTGGCATGTGGCAGCAGTAAGTTTTGAAAAAGAATTTGGTGTGGAACTGAAACACATTCCTTATCCGAATGGTTCCGCAGATATTGCTGCGGCACTTACCGGCGGACATATTGATGCAACGATCGCTGATCCGTCCAGCTATAAGTCACAGGTAGATGCTGGCGAGATGAAGATTCTTGGTGTTATGTCAGAAGAACGTTCCAGCATTTATCCAGATGTTCCTACTTTCAAAGAACTGGGACATGATCTGGTGATCCGTGCATGGGCAAGTCTTGTAGCTCCGAAAGATACACCGGAAGAAATTCTGACACAGCTGAGAGATGCAGCAAAGACAACCTGCGAAAGTAATGAATTCAAAGAATACTTCGAAAAACAGGGTATTGATCCACAGTGCATCATTGGGGATGACTGCCAGAAGATGATGGAAGATGACTATGCAATGTATGAAGATCTCTTGAAAGATATTGAGACTGAATAAACAGACTGTCATGCAGGCAGGAGGAAAATTCTTCTGTCTGCATCATAGGAGGCAAATAAAATGGGAAACATGAAAAAAGCAAATTATATAATTTCTGTGATCATGCTTTGGGTCGGTGTGGGTGTTGTGGCGCTGGCTTCGTCACTTAAAATAAAAATTGGCGAAGGTGATCCGGGAGCCGGATTCTGGCCGATGATGCTTGGCATTCTGATCATTGTTTTTTCAGTATGCCTGCTGATTTCAACGATTAAAAATAAAGAAAAACTTGAAGCAAAGACATTTACGATCTCAACACCGGCAAATATCAGAGTTTATATCCTTTTTGGAATTATTGTTCTGTTCTGTGTGGTGCTGTATTTTCTAGGATTTTATATTGGTGCACTGTTGTTCATTCCGGCACTGATGTATCTGATGGAAGTACGGAGCGTAAAGAAGATTGCTCTTACAACGATTATTACACTGGCAGCTGTTTATATTCTGTTTGGCATGCTCCTGAACATTTCTCTGCCGGCACCGATATTTATGAGATAAGGAGGTAGAAGAATGTCTGACATTTTAGTAGCACTTGGCAATGTATTTACGATAGGCAATCTGGCAGGCCTTATTTTCGGAACCGGTGCAGGTATCCTGATTGGAGCAATGCCGGGACTTTCTGTAAACATGGGTATTGCGCTTTTGTTTCCACTTACGTTTGCCTTCCAGGGAGTCGGTGGAATCCTGATGCTCCTTGGTATATACTGTGGAGCGATATACGGAGGATCCATTTCGGCAATCCTTTTGAAAACACCGGGCACACCGGCATCTGTAGCAACCACTCTGGACGGATATCCAATGGCAACGAAATTGAAGCAGCCGGGACGGGCACTTGGTTTATCTACGTTTGGTTCCACATTTGGAGGAATTTTCAGTGCAATCTGCTTGATCATCTTTTCTCCGATGCTTGCATCTGTGGCACTGAAATTTTCAAAACCAGAGTACTTTGCACTTGCAGTATTCGGACTTAGTATCATCACCAGTGTTTCGTCTGGATCTATCTTAAAAGGTCTTCTGGGAGGATTCATCGGACTGTTTATCGCAACTATTGGAATTGATAATCTGAGCGGTTCTGTGCGTTTTGCTTTTGGTTCTACATATCTTCTGGGCGGTATTTCTTTCGTACCGATCCTGATCGGACTGTTTGCTTTTTCTCAGGTTCTTCAGAGTGTGGAGGACTGTTATAAAGAAAAATATGTAAAAACAGATGTAAAACTTACCAGAGTATTTCCTACATGGGAGGATCTTAAGAGAGTGTTTGTAACACTTCTCCGTTCATCTATTATCGGAACTTTTATTGGATGTGTACCTGGAACAGGTGGTGACATCGCTTCGTTTGTTTCTTATGATCAGGCAAAGAGATGGTCAAAATATAAAGACAATTTTGGCAATGGTGAACCGGAAGGTATCGTTGCTCCGGAGGCCGGAAACAACTCTGTATCCGGTGGTGCAATGATCCCGATGCTGACACTTGGCATTCCCGGTGATGGTGCGACAGCAATTATGCTTGGAGCATTGATGGTTCAGGGAATGCAGCCTGGACCGCTGCTTTTTAAAGAGCAGGCAAGCTCTGTATATGCAATTTTTATCGGCCTTCTTCTGGCAAACGCAGTTATGGGTCTCATGGGATTTTCTCTGATCAGAGTATTTGTCAAGGTTGTAAATATTCCCAAAGAGATCCTGATCCCTGTTATTTTTACTCTTACTTTTGTTGGTGCCTATGCTTATAACAATTCCATGAATGATGTATTTGTAATGGTATTCTGTGGCTTCCTCGGATACTTTATGAATAAGACAGAGTTTTCCATGTCTGCGATTGTAATTGGTATCATTCTTGGAGCACTGGCAGAAACAAACTTCAGAGGCGCCCTTACCATGAGTGACGGAAACTTCTCCATTTTCCTGACGCACCCGATTTGCGCAGTTTTCCTTGCACTGGCAGCAATTTCCCTTCTGTCGCCGGTACTCGGACCTGTTGTAAAGAAACTTCTTGGCAAGGATAAAGCAAAACAGGAGACAGGAGTATGATTTTTGATAAAATAGAAAATCTTGATAGATACAGAGAATTTGCAGAATACGGAAAACTCATAAGAGATTTTATAAAACAGGACAAAAGTGAGCATCTTGCGGAAGGACGCTATGAGCTGGATGGTGAGAATCTGTTTGCTCTGGTGCAGACTTATGAGACAAAAGATAAAGACGATGCCCGGATGGAAGCGCACATAAAATATGCGGATCTTCAGTTTATGGAAGAAGGCGAAGAGCGTATTTATGTGGATTTTGCAGATGAACTGGAGATGGAAGAAGACAGGACACCGGATCAGGACATTCTGTTCTACAAAAAAGCAGGGGATCACGGGTTCAATATTCTTACAGAAGGAACATTCGGATATTATGCACCGCAGGATGCACATATGCCCTGCATAAAAAATAAAGAAAAGCAGAATGTCCGGAAAATCGTATTTAAGATTGCCGGGGACTGCCCGGCAGCCCGTCAATGATTTGGCAATCAGGTAAAACCCTATGCGAGGGGAGGGCGCTCACAGTTGCGAAGGCCGCTCTCCCCTCGCGCACCCCACCGGGCCACGCAAAGCAAGAATTAATTCAACTAAACCAATAGAATGACAGAGTACCAGGATACCCTCCTCCACACATAGACAGGGTGTTCTGGTACTTTTGTATGTTTACATATTTGGATAACCTGGGAGGTTTAAAGGAGCCCAGGGGTTGTCAGGGGAGCGGCGAGGTCCCCTGACGGGTCTAAGGGCAGTTCCCTTAGTTGACAAACAGAAAGAATCTGTTTAACATGGATTACAGATTTACAGATTATCAGGCGGGAGGCGTAGGTTATGACAGTAAAAGAAAGGCTGGAAGCTCTTCGTATTCTTATGAAAGAAAAAGGAGTCGATGCATATCTGGTTCCGACGGATGATTTCCACGGTTCGGAATATGTGGGTGATTATTTTAAATGCAGAAAATATATTACAGGTTTTACGGGTTCGGCAGGAACAGCGGTTATCATGAAGGATATGGCAGGACTCTGGACGGATGGCAGATACTTTATTCAGGCGGCAGATCAGCTTAAGGGAAGTACGATCGAACTGTTTAAATCCGGGGAACCGGGAGTTCCGACCGTCCATGAATTTCTGAAAGAAAAACTGGAACAGAAAATGTGTCTGGGATTTGACGGACGTACAGTAAGTGCGAAAGAAGCGGAAGAATTGCAGCAGCTTCTGGGAGAAAAAGACATTAGTTTTTCGGTAGATGATGATCTGATCGGGGAAATCTGGAAAGACCGTCCGGCACTTGCATGTGAACCGGTGATGGAGCTTGATGTAAAGTGGGCCGGTGAGACAAGAGCAGATAAAATTGCAAAGATCCGCGAGCAGATGAAAGCAAAAAATGCAGACGTTTTTGTACTGACTTCACTGGATGATATTGCGTGGCTTTTGAATATCCGAGGCAATGATATTCACTGTTGCCCAGTGGTTCTTTCTTATCTGATCATGACAGATACCGAGCTTCGGTTATATGCAAATGTCAGTGCCTTTGCGCAGAAAATCTGTGAGAATTTGGAAGCTGACGGAGTGAAAATTTATCCATATAATGAAGTTTATTCTTACGTACAGGCGATACCGTCCGGCAGCAGAATCCTTCTCTCCAAATCCGGTGTCAACAGTCGCCTTGTGAGCAATATTCCGGCAGATGCGGTGATTTTGGATGAGGTAAATCTGACACTTCTTCCGAAAGCTGTCAAGAACTCTACAGAGATGGAAAATGAGCGGTTCGCACACATTAAAGACGGAGTGGCGGTTACTAAATTCATTCACTGGCTGAAAACAAATGTGGCAAAAGAGACGATCACAGAACTGAGTGCGGCGGAAAAACTCTATCAATTCCGAAGTGAACAGGAGCATTTTCTCGGGGACAGTTTCGATCCGATCATTGCATATGGAACACATGCAGCTATTGTACATTACAGTGCAACAAAGGAGACGGATATTCCGCTCGAAGCGAAAGGAATGGTACTTGCAGATACCGGTGGACACTATCTGGAAGGCACGACAGACATTACAAGAACGATAGTTCTCGGACCGGTCAGTGACAAAGAAAAGCAATATTTTACCGCTGTTCTGTGTGGAAATCTGAATCTGGCAGCTGTGAAATTCAAGTATGGATGTACCGGATTAAACTTCGATTATCTTGCGCGCGGACCACTCTGGGAACTGGGAGAGGACTATAATCATGGCACTGGACATGGCGTCGGTTATCTTTTAAATGTGCATGAGGGACCAAATGGTTTCCGCTGGAAAAATCTCCCGGATCATCCGGCGCCGATACTGGAAGAAGGTATGCTTACTTCTGATGAACCGGGCTATTATCTGGAGGGAGAATTTGGAATCCGACATGAAAATCTTGTGCTTTGCAGAAAAGCAGAAAAGACTTCTTTCGGACAGTTTATGAGGTTTGAAACACTGACAATGGTTCCATTTGATCTGGAGGGAATTGATCCCAAACAGATGTCTGACCATGAAAGAAAACTATTAAATGATTACCATCGCAAAGTGTATGAGACAATCACACCATACTTAAATGAGGATGAAAAAGAATGGCTGAAACAGGCAACCAGAGAGATCTGACAAAGGGAGAAAAAACGAAATACCGGCTCGCAAGAGCAATGAAAGAATGTATGAAATCTACTTCGGTAGAAAACATTACCGTAAAGCAGATTACAGAAGAATGTGGGCTTACCAGGCAGACTTTTTACAGAAATTTTCTGGATAAATATGATCTGATCAACTGGTATTTTGACAAGCTTCTGGTGAAATCTTTTGAGCATATGGGACAGGGAAAAACAGTTTACGATGCGCTTGTGAAGAAGTTTACTTATATTCAGGAAGAGTACAGAAAAGCTGCAATCGATGCAGTCAGAAAGCTTTCTGTTGATGTAGGAATTCCGACAAAACTGGAAGCAATTAAAGAAGATCTTCAGTTCCTTGCAGAATCTGCACACGCTGATGCATGCGCACCGGGCAACCCGAAAGATGCAAGTGTGGAAGATCTGAAAGATCTGTTCAGAAAGGTTATGTGATTTAAAAATCATATAAAACCGCAAAGTGATTTTGTAAAACCGCAAAGGGACGTTGCCCGTCCCTCTGCATACCCTGGGCTGGGTGTGAATAAGAAATTTTGTTGTATGGGGAATCCTGTGAAAATTTCTCCTGGTGTTTCAGGAGGGGAGATTTTCCTATAAATGGATTCCTCTTTTTTTATTGGATTTTTGAGTCTGGGAAGATGGTAAGGCAAGGCTTTCCTGCGACATGCCATACTATTGGGGAAACTGATGGATATTAGAATTATGTGTCCGGTTTCAGATGTGTTTGATATGAACTTGTGATATATTAAGTAAAAAGAAATCCATATCAGTGGCTGGAAGTAACAGAAAATAACTGGTAATCGGACAGTATTTTAATGTAAGGAGCAGGAGCAAATATGAGTGTAGAAGTTGAGATTAAACTAAAGATAAACAGCAGGACAGATATAGAGAGGGTTCTGGAAGAAACGGGTTTTGTGAGGGCAGATCTTGTTCTGGAATCGGATACTTATTATACGTCAGATCATCATGATTTTGCCGCTTTGGATGAGGCTTTTCGTGTACGCAGTACGGAGAATCGAATGACAGGCAAGAGGAGTGCAGCCATTACATACAAGGGGGCAAAAATGGATAATATTTCCATGACCAGACAGGAGTTGGAAACAACTGTAGGTGATGCCAAAATTTGTCGGAAAATACTCGAACACATCGGTTTTCGACCGGTACCTCCGGTAGAAAAGCTGAGACAGTATTTTCACAGGGAGAATATCACAGCGTGCGTTGATACTGTTACCAATCTTGGGGATTATCTGGAACTGGAGATTATTGTTGAAACAGAAGAAAAAAAAGAAGCAGCACTGGATAAGGTTAAAGAAATACTGCAGACGATCGGCTATTCTATGCAGGACACCACGAGAACTTCTTATCTGTCCATGCTGCTTGCAAAGTAGTACAATAACATGCCACAGAGCCATACCCCTTCCAGTGACTCTGCGGTATTTTTTGCATGTGGAAAATTTTATGAAAAAATCTGCATCCTTTTTGATGTTTTGCGCGTCTAATAAGTAGAAGCACATAAACAAAGCTTTTACACAACATTTCCTGACGACCGGTCGAATACAGGAGAATGGAGACTACGATGAATGAATTTTTGATACAAAAGGCGAAAAAAGGTGACAAAGATGCGTTCTGCCGGCTTATGGATGAGCAGGTGCAGAGCATGTACAAGGTCGCTTGTGCATATCTGAAAAACGATGAAGACGTTGCCGACGCGATACAGGATACCATTCTCTCATGTTATGAAAATCTGAAAAGTCTGAAACAGAACAAATATTTCAAAACATGGATGATACGCATTTTGATCAATAAATGTAAGGATATCCTGAAGAAAAAGAATCTGGTTACTTACACCGATGAGATGCCGGAAACACCTTTTTATGAAGAGGAATATGCGTCGAAGGAATGGGCACAGGTACTGGAACCACTGGATAACAAGTATCGTCCGGTAATCCTGCTTTATTATATGGAAGGTTTTAATATCAGGGAGATCAGCGAGATTCTGGATATGAAGGAGAGTACTGTGAAATCCCGTCTCCAACGTGGAAGAAAACAGATTGCAGAAATGTATCAGTATAAGGTCAGGGAGGGACGTGCATAATGAAGTCGTTTAATAATAATGAAATGGATTTTCAGGAAAAGCTTCAGAAGGATACAGAAATTCCGGTAATTGTACATGAGCGGATTAATCAGGCATATCGCATGATTGAAAATGATACTGTCATGCAGAAAAAAACTCCAAAAGATCCATATCATTGGATGAAAATCGGGGGCAGGATTGCAGGCGGTATGGCGGCAGTACTTGCAGTTGGTTTTATATTTTATATGACAAATCCGGTCATGGCAAAAAATATTCCTGTTGTGGGTGGACTTTTTGAAATCTTACAGGACAACGTAAGCTTCTTTGGAGATTTTGCAGACCATGCAACGACACTGGAAGCTGTTGATGGAACTGAGACAGAAGAAAATGGAAATACTGCTTCCGACAGAGAGAAAGGAAATCAGACAGAAAGCAATACGACAGGGAATGAAGCTGCCCCAAATGCTACGGCAACAAAAGAAGATACCGCCTACACCAAAACCGCTGACGGTCTGACGATCACATGTTCCGAAGTATTTGCCAACAGCCAGGCAGTTTACATGACGATGCAGCTTAAAAGTGATACGCCATTTCCAGAGACGGAAACCATAGCAGAAAGCGGTACACCGGTTATTGACCTGGATATGACCGGTGGCGTTGATTTTAATGCAGATGCAGATCCGGTCATCGATGGTCAGGTGGAAGGGCAGTTCCTGGATGATAAAACTTATGCATGTATTTTCCGTTATGATCTCGCACAGGCGTCGAAAGATTATACGGAATATAATGAAAAGTATAACGAAATGACACAGCAGGTACTGGATGAGATGGGCGTGACACAGGATGATTTAAATGATGAAACGGATGAAGGATATGCGCTGCTGGAAGAATTTATCAATAAAGTATCTGAGCGTGGTGGAGAATATCAGAAATATATTAAAGATATTGAGATTCCGGATACCTTTAATCTGCATCTGGATATCACGAAGGTAAGAGGACTGGAAGCAGATTATGAATGGTCAGAAGATGACTATGAAAAATATGGAACAGATGCGGGCTACTACAAATATGAAGGTGACTGGAACTTTGATATTCCGGTTACAGTAGACGATTCTCAGACCGAGGTTCTGGAACTGAACGATACAAATGATGCAGGTATTGGCCTTAAATCTGTAATTCGTACACCATATGAGCTGACCGTAAATGAGCTTTATGAAGACGGCTCTGACAGTGATTGTTTTATGGTAGCGCTTGACGCGAACGGAAATAAACTTCCATATAATGATTCTGCTGGAAACTGCAATATTTTTGCAATCCAAGACAGAGACATTTCCACAGTTGATATCTACATTCTGGATTATACTCAATACATGGATGAACTGAAGGGACCGGATAATTACAACAATAACGAAAACAAACCGGAGGGACAGAGGTGGAGTGATCTGCTTGATCAGTACGCAAAATACCATAAAACGTTACACTTTCAATAAGCAGGATGATAACAATGGAGAATGTTCAAAATAAGAAGATAGTATTTTACTTTTTGTGTGAAAACAGGTATGATATAGATAAAATATTACTATAGAATTGTAAAGTGACGAAGAGGAGATGCTGATGGTATTGTCAGCACCTGCATATGATTTAATGTTTTCATATAAGGAGGAAGATTATCATGAAAATCGGTTTTATCGGCTGCGGAAATATGGCGACTGCCATGCTAAAGGGAATTCTGAAAAGCGGTGAAGTAAAGAATGCAGATATGATCGCATCTGCAAAATCAGATAAAACCCGTGAAAAGATTGAGAAAGAACTGGGCATTCAGAAGGCAGACACAAATGCACAGGTTGTGGATTTTGCAGACGTTGTTTTTCTAGCAGTGAAACCGCAGTTTCTGGAAGAAGTGCTGGATGAAATCAAAGATAATGTAAAAGAAGGACAGATTTTTATTTCCATTGCACCGGGTAAAACTTTGCAGTGGCTCGGGGCACACCTGGGAGAAGGGACAAAAATCATCCGTACGATGCCGAACACTCCGGCGATGGTCGGCGAGGGCATGACGGCACTCTGCGTCAATGAACAGGTGACGGAACAGGAAACACTTCTTGCAGTGACTCTCTGCAATACCTTTGGTAAGACAGAAGTGATCCCGGAACATTTGATGGATGCAGTGGTTGGAGTTTCAGGAAGTTCTCCGGCATATGTATTTATGTTTCTTGAGGCGATGGCAGATGCAGCGGTTGCGGATGGAATGCCGCGTGCACAGGCATATAAATTTGCGGCACAGGCCGTACTCGGAAGTGCGAAACTGATGCTGGAAACCGGCAAACATCCGGGCGAACTGAAAGATATGGTATGTTCACCGGCAGGAACAACGATTCAGGCAGTACGTGTTCTGGAAGAAAAGGGACTGCGCAGTGCAGTGATCGAGGCACAGATGGAGTGCGTGAAGAAAGCAAAAGGGATGTAAAATTAAAAAGTATTTATATGTTCCTGAATGGCAGCGATGAACTGCTGTGCAGCAGGAGAGAGACCGGCATAGGAACGGATACCGATACCAAGTTCTCTGGAAAAATTGGGTTCCAGAGGCAATGCCTGAATCTGGGCTCGTGCGTTTCCGATGACAAGATTTGGAAGCATGCTGATTCCGAGATTATTGGCAACCATAGAGATTACCACATGATCATCCATGGAGGAAAAACGGATATCCGGTTCGATGCCGGTTTCTTTCAGTACCTGATGGATGTCATAATCGACACCTTCCGCGGAAATAACGAAAGGCTGATTGGCCATTTCTGTGATTGGGAAAGCTTTCTTTCCATGCATATCCATGTCTTTGGGGAGAATTGCCATCAGAGGATCTTCGTACAGTGGAATTCATTCCAGAGAATCTACATTCCATTTGCTTAAAAGTCCGAAGTCTGCGCGGCTGTTTTCAACCCAGTGAACGATGTCATCAGTTCCGCCTTCGAGAAGTTCGATTTCGATTCCGGGGAATTTCTGCTGATATGTATGGATCACAGTGGGAAGCCAGCTGCGTCCGATGCTTGCAAAAGAAGCAATCGTAAGATGACCTTTGGTAAGTCCGTTCAGAGAACTGACGGTCTGCTCCAGCTGTTCGTTGACGGCAAGAAGCTGACGTACCAGAGGAAGGATCGCCTCGGCATTATGGGTAGGGACGACACCCTGTTTTGTTCTGACAAACAGTGGAAAACCGAATTCAGATTCCATGGCCTTCAGGATATGACTGACACCGGGCTGGGTGTACCCCATACGTTCTCCGCTTTTTGTAAAATTTCCTGTATCGGCAACATCTGCGAAAAGTGCATATTTACTGATGTCCATAAAATCACTCCCTCCCAAAATAAAAAGAGGACACACATTGTCTGTGGTCCTCCATCGGTTATTGACATTATAGCGGATAAAGGAAGCATTTGCAATATCTGTAAAAGCTTTTGATGTTATTAAAATTTGGAATGACAGGGATAAGAAAGTGTTTCTTTACTAATGAAAAGCGGTTTTATATAATAAGATAAAATTATATAAAGTTTATGTTCGGCAAAGATGTCTGTAAAAGATGTCTTTGCTTTTTTACGTTATAGGAAAGGAAGGATGTGCAATGGGATTTCAGCCAAAAGTTCTGCCATATGCCTATGAGATCAAAACAATTGATTCGCACACAATGGGAGAATCAACCAGAATCGTTTATGATGGATTTCCGTATCTTCCGGGAGATACCATGATGGACAAAAAGAAATATCTTATGGAAAATTATGATTTTCTTCGTTCTGCACTGATGTTGGAACCACGCGGACACAGAGATATGTTCGGGGCTCTTCTGACACAGCCGGTTCATGAGGAGGCGGATTTCGGTGTAATTTTTATGGACAGTGGCGGTTGTCTGAATATGTGCGGTCATGGAAGTATCGGAACTGCATCCATGGTGGTGGAAACGGGAATGGTTCCGGCAGAGGAACCGTATACAGAAGTAGTTCTGGATGCGCCGTCAGGCCTGATCCGTACCAATGTCCATGTAGTAGATGGTAAGGCGAAAGAAGTCAGCATCCTGAATGTTCCGGTATTTTTGTATAAAGAAGATCTGTGTACAGAACTGTCGGGGGTGGGAGAAATTCATTTTGACATATCTTTCGGAGGCTCTTTTTTTGCACTTGTAAATGCCAGAGAGATCGGGATTTCTCTGGAACTTCAGAATGTGGAAAAACTGACACAGATCGGAATGGAATTGAGAGAAAAAATCAACCGTACAGTGGAAATCAGACATCCGTATCTGGATATCACAACCGTTGACCTGGTCGAGTTTTATGATACGACAGAAAATGAACAAGCTGATCTGAAAAACTGTGTGGTTTTTGGCGATGCACAGGTAGACAGAAGCCCATGTGGCACAGGAACGAGTGCCAAAATGGTGGCGTTGTATGCAAAAGGAAAAATGAAACCCGGGGATACGTTTATTTATGAAAGTATTACCGGATCTCTGTTTAAAGGGGAGATCGCGCAGGAGGTGGAAATCGATGGAAAGAATGGTATCATTCCTAAAATTACCGGAAGTGCCTATATTACCGGAATCAACAACTGGATTCTGGATGACGATGATCCGCTGGAATGTGGATTCCTTCTGGGAACAATGGAAGAACAGGAGGAAAGTGTGCGCTCCAGGATTGTGCGTGCGGCGTGGAGCCTTTTTGGAGAAAAAGGATACAAAGACACCTCAGTAGCAGATATAATAGAAAGAGCAAAAATAAAAGAGTCGGAGTTCTACGAATACTTCACTGAAAAAGATGAACTTCAGGATACAATGGGTGATTTGTTTGACCAGAAATATGCGGACCTGATGGTTTCCATGAATCCGAGATTCAGTCAGTATGAAAAGCTGGTTTATCTGAATCAGGCGTTGTTTGGGCTGATTGAGGAAGGGCAGAAAAACGGCGAATTCAGTAAGGAAGACAGCGCGGAAAATCTGGCGGATAATTATGCTTCTCTGGAGCGGGGAATGATCTATGACTGGTGTCTGAAAGGCGGCAGTTATAGCCTGAGGGAAAAAGGTAAGCAGCTGCTTCCAATCTACCTGCAGTCGCTGCGAAAAGCAGGGTGAGATGTAATGGAAAATTCTTTGATCACAAATATACAGAAATATTCGATCCATGACGGGGAAGGTACAAGGACAACAGTATTTTTTAAGGGATGTCCGCTTTCATGTAAGTGGTGTCACAATCCGGAAACGCAGTCGTATAAAAAAGGATTACTGTTTTATGCGGAGCGATGTACAGGATGTAGAGCATGTATGGAAGAATGCCCACAGGGTGCGGTTTCTGTTAAGAATGGAAAAGTGTTTACGGAGGCAGGCAGATGCACCGGATGTGAAACATGTATTGATATTTGTGTAAATAATGCGAGGGAAATCTGCGGAAAAACATATGGAATACAGGAACTGCAGAAAAAACTCCGGAACTACATAAATTATCCGGTTTACATCGGTGGATAGAAAGAGGATGAACGAGGAAAGAATGGCAGGAAAACGAGGTGAAGTTCTGTATTGCATTTCTGAAACAGCTTCGGCGTTCAGCAGTACTAAACTTTCTTTTTTCTGTTAAATACATTCACAAAAACTGCAAACTCGCGTACCGCTCAGACAGTGCAGTTTTTGCTCATAACACAGAAAACAGAAAGCTAAGAACTTCTAAACGATGAAGCTGTTTCCGATGACATACCAGCAGTCTTCAATGTTGCGTTATTTTCATTCCCCAACATCAACCGTGACGACCAATATCAGGAAAGGAGCATATATGGAAACAAGAGGCATGAACGCACGTATCCGATCCCTGCGTGAACAAAGTGTTACCACGCAGGCACATATCGACATGGAACGTGCAAAATATTTTACAGAAATATACAGACAGTACGAAGGAACCGTCAGTGTACCGGAACTGCGTGCGCTGGCGCTGAAAAACTATTTTTCGAAAAAAACCTTATACATAGGTGATGGCGAACTGATCGTTGGTGAAAAAGGCTGTGACCCTCAGGCTGCACCGACATTCCCTGATCTTTGCTGCCATACTGTACAGGATCTGAAAGTCATGAATGACCGGAAACTGATCAATTTTACAGTCAAAGAGGAGGACTATGATTTTCAGAAAAAGGAAATGATTCCATACTGGGAGAATCGTTCAATCCGGCATAAGATACTGGCACATATGACTCCGGAGTGGAAAGATGCATATGAAGCAGGTATGTTTACCGAATTTATGGAACAGAGAGGACCGGGTCATACAGTAGGCTCAGAAAACATCTATAATAAAGGCTTTTTGGGGCATAAGGCAGATATCCAACTTGCCCTTGAAAAACTGGATTATATGAATGATTCTGAAGCCCTTGATAAAGAAGCTGAACTGAAAGGCATGGATATTGCCTGCGATGCGATCATGATTCTTGCAGAGCGCTATGCAAAGTATGCCGAAAAACTTGCAGGAGCATGCACAGAAGAAAAAAGAAAGGCAGAACTTCTTCAGATTGCAGAAAACTGCCGTGTTGTGCCGGCTCACAAACCGAAGACTTACTGGCAGGCAATTCAGATGTACTGGTTTGTACATCTGGGAGTGACAAGCGAACTGAATCCGTGGGATTCCTACAGCCCGGGAAGACTTGATCAGCATCTGATACGATTTTATCGAAAAGACGTAGACGATGGAATTCTGGACGATGACAAAGCAAAAGAACTTCTGGAATGTCTGTGGATAAAATTTAACAATCAGCCGGCACCGCCAAAAGTCGGAATCACGTTGAAAGAAAGCAGCACCTATACAGATTTTGCAAATATCAATACAGGTGGAATCACACCGGATGGAAGGGACGGCGTCAATGAAGTAAGTTATCTGATACTGGAATGTATGGATGAAATGAAACTTCTTCAGCCAAGCTCCAATGTACTGATCAGTCGCAAGACACCGCAGAATTTTTTGAAAAAAGCATGTGAGATTTCCCGAAAGGGATGGGGACAGCCTGCTTTTTATAATACAGATGCGATTGTGCAGGAACTTCTGAATGCCGGAAAGACCATTGAAGATGCCAGAAAGGGTGGAACCAGTGGATGCGTGGAAACAGGTGCATTTGGAAATGAAGCCTATATTCTGACCGGTTATTTTAATATCCCGAAGGTGCTGGAACTGACATTGTTTAATGGTTACGATCATACGAGCGGAAAACAGCTGGGACCAAAGACCGGTTATGGATATGAATTTGAAAGCTATGAAGAACTGTGGAATGCCTTTTGTACACAGATGGAGTATTTTCTGGATATTAAGATCAGAGGAAGTCTTGTGATCGAAAAAATATATGCAGAAGAGATGCCGGTTCCGTTTCTTTCAATTCTCACGAATGACTGCATTTCCAGAGGAAAAGATTATAATGCAGGTGGAGCGAGATACAATACCAGTTACATTCAGGGTGTGGGAATCGGTACGATTACGGACTGTCTAAGTGCAATAAAATATAATATTTTTGATAAGCAAAAATTCTCAATGAAAGAACTTATGGATGCTATGGAGGCGGATTTTGAAGGATATGACAGAATCCGGAATCTGGTGACAAACCGTACACCGAAATATGGAAACGACGATGATTATGCAGATGAGATTATGGAAAAAGTATTT
The DNA here is from genome assembly GCA_900066355.1 of uncultured Ruminococcus sp. Lineage (GTDB taxonomy): Bacteria > Bacillota > Clostridia > Lachnospirales > Lachnospiraceae > Blautia_A. The sequence goes on along the minus strand of FMEL01000003.1, from coordinate 205,853 downwards.
GAATTTTACCGCAAGAGTGTGACCGGACGCCGAAACAACCGTGGCGGTACTTATCGGATCAATATGCTTCCGACGACCTGCCATGTATATTTCGGAGATGTTATGATTGCGAGTCCGAACGGAAGACATGCCCACAAACCGGTATCAGAGGGAATTTCACCGGAAAAAGGTGCGGATGTGAACGGACCGACAGCAGTTATTAAATCCTGTGCAAAGATGGATCATCTGTCAACGGGAGGAACACTTCTGAACCAGAAATTTACACCGTCCGTTGTGGCGGGCGAAAACGGACTGGAACAGATGGCAAATCTGGTTCGCTCGTACTTTAATCTGGACGGACATCATATCCAGTTCAATGTCATAGACCGGCAGACTCTGATCAATGCACAGAAACATCCGGATGAATACCGTGATCTGATCGTTCGTGTGGCAGGCTACAGTGATCATTTCCGAAATCTTGACAAAGCACTTCAGGATGAGATCATCGAAAGAACAGAGCAGAGTTTTAATTAGAAAATATGTCAGAGAAGGCAGCCGCAGAGCTGTCTTTTCTGTTATATTAGATGTGAAATGACGCGCATCTCGCAGCAAGAATGCCGAGGCATTCTTGAATAATAAAAGTACAAAGCAGCAAAAGGAGGACATGATCATGAAAAAAGAGTATATGTATGCGGGAACTTCGGTACTATGTTTTGGAACAGTGGCAACAGCGTCAAAGCTTCTGATGAATCAGCTGGATGCAGTTTATGTGCTGGCATTTTCGTTTCTGGCAGCAATGTTGTTTCTGGGAATTTATAACTGGAAAAAGGGATATTTATATGAATTACGTGAACTGTCCCGTAAAACGGTGATCCGCATGGTGGTGATCGGTTCACTGGGTGTATTTTTTTATAATTATTTTCTGCTTCTGGGGACAGCGCGTCTGGAAGCACAGACTGCTTTTGTGATCAATGAACTGTGGCCGGCACTGATCATTCTTTTTTCCTGGTGGATCCTTGGGGAAAAGATGAACATCGGAAAAGCAGCGGCAGTTGTTTTCTCTTTTCTCGGAATTCTGGTTGTGACAACGGATGGAAAGCTGACAGAGTTCGCTGTCGGGGATGCAAAGGGAATTCTGTTTGCCCTGCTGGCAGCAGTCTGCTATGGTTTGTATTGTACGTTGAATAAGAGAGAAAGTTATGACAAAAACCTAAGCGTTATGGTTTCTTATGTAGCAGGTACGGTGACGGCATTTATCCTGATTCTGATACAGGGAAAAATCGAAGCGCCGACTCTGAGCCAGACGGCTGGAATGATCTGGAACGGAGTCATCTGTAATGCACTTCCGTATCTTACCTGGGCGCTGGCGTTGGATCTCGGAAATACAGCTGTGATCGCAAATCTGGCATATCTGACACCTTTTGTATCACTTCTGTGTACACACTTTGTACTGGGAGAGAAGATCACCGTATTTTCTGTACTGGGTCTGGTATTGATCGTAACAGGAATTGCGATTCAGATGCTGGTAAATAAAAAGATAGGGAAGAATTCGTGCAGAGCACGAATTCTAAGATAAAAAAGTGGATATCTGCCAGTTTTAGGCGCACTCTAATAAGCCCCTGGCTTTATGGAGTTGGTAAGTCCTATGCTATGAGAGGCTTTACGCTTCGAATGTATTCATGATGGTTGATTTTGTCTGCAAGAACAACAGTAATGAGTTGTGTGATGCCGGCAAGAATCAGATCTGCATGCAGAGTCTTTTTATTTTGAGTCCGGCGCCCTGCAAGACACAGATTATCCTTGATGTGATTGATATCTCTTTCCACTACAGTCCTGATTTTATAAGTATCATCCCATTCTTCGGTTCCACGGATTGTCCCGGGATAAGCACGAAGGTTCTTTTCAGGATATATGTATATCATACAATCATGCAAGCATGAACAGATTTTTGATCTTTTTTCTCTGATATCATAAAAAAACATTAACAAAATTTGTAAAACAATATTGTTGAAAAATGATAATTGACAAATTAGAAGTTGATGATATACTAAACTCATAAAAACGTTTGCGCAAACGATTGCTTACAGAAAAATATAATTAGGAGGAAAAAGATGCAGAAAAATAATATGTCTTTTTTAAAAAATCTTACAACAGTTGCAGATGCGAGAACTGCCAGAGCTTCCAGCTGGGATCAGAGTGGAAGAAACAAAGATTACTGGCTGGTAAATGCAGGCGACACAGCAGTTATGGCAGATATTGAGGGACCAGGCTGTATCAATCATATCTGGGTGACAACCTTTTGCAGAGAAATCCTTGGTCCGTCTATCCAGCATCCGATTCTGAGCGGTTCTGTTGCACCGGTAACCGAGATGGAAAATGCAGAAGGTGTTAACTGGGAGCTTAATGATCCAGATTACTATCGCAAGGTTCTGATTCGTATGACCTGGGATGATTTTGATGGTCCCAGTGTACTGGCACCGTTGGGAGATTTCTTCTGTATCGGTCATTCCATGCCGTCAAGCTTTTCATCTATTCCTTTTAATGTATCCTCAAGACCTTGTGAAGAGCTGACCTTTGGTGGGACTGCTTCTATGAATTGTTATTTTCCGATGCCTTTTAACAAACGGGCCAAAATAGAGGTGATCAATGAAAATGAAAGACCACTTGGTCTGTTTTTCCATATTGATTATGAACTTTATCATGAAGAGACTCCAGATATTGCTTACTTTCAGGCAGCATGGAGACGTGATATGCCATGCAGTGGATGGGGAAATGATCTTTGTGTAAACTCTCCGGAAGTAAACAGTGTCCCTAATCTTGACGGGAAAGAGAATTTCCTGATGCTGGATACAAAAGGACGCGGTCATTATGTCGGTTGTAATCTTTCTGTACTTCATTTCCAGGGAAGCTGGTGGGGAGAAGGCGACGACATGATTTTGATCGATGATGAAGAAGAACCTAGCATTAATGGAACAGGTGCTGAGGATTATTTTAACCATGCATGGGGAATGCAGAGAAATCAGTCACCTTATAATGGTACGATTATGCATGACGGAGATACAAAAGGATATCAGGTATCCTACAGATTCCATCTTACAGATCCAATTCATTTCAAGAAACATATTCAGATCAGTATGGAACATGGCCATGCAAATCATCTGTCAGATGACTGGGCATGCACAGCGTACTGGTACCAGGCAGCTCCTGTTACTGCGGTAACCATTCAGCCGGTAGAAGAGAGAATTCCGTTTAAGAGAACTTTTGATATTCCGAAACCGGCTCATCAGGTGGAACTTACACCGGAGATGCAGGAAGCTTACAGAAGCCGAAATGAAAGAATGGAAAAATTTAAAGTTGAAAAGGCAGAACAGATCAGACTTAATGCAGCAAGAACAGCACCGTCAGAAGCAGGAAACAAAGAACTGGCTCATAAAGTAAAAGAAGAATTTGACAAAGAAAAATAAATAAGCACATGGTGCATTAAAAAATGGAGGGTTTTTTATGAAGTTAAAAAGATTTTTATCAATCATTATGGCTTTGAGTATGACTACAGCGGTATTTACCCCTGTATATGCAAGTGAAGAAAAAGAAAAGCTTACTCTCTGGGATTTCCATAATGGCTCTGAGGCAGAATCTGTCCAGGAAATGGTTGATGAATATAATCAGTCACAGGATAAAGTGGAAATTGAATATTCAAGTGTTAATCAGACAGATTATACCACAACACTTGTGACAACCGCATATGCAAATGGTGAATGCCCTGATATTCTCTGGGTAGAACCGGCAACTTACAAAAAATTCACGGAAGCAGGAATGTTGGCAGACCTTTCTTCCTACTATACAGATGATCTGAAAAAGGATATTCTTCCCTCATTCCTTGAAGCGGCAACCGGAGACGATGGAAAAATTTATACATTGCCATTTGAGTGTGAGACTCTTGGACTGTTTTATGATGCGGATGTACTTAAAGAAGAAGGCATTGAACCACCGACAACGTGGGAGGAACTGAAGAGTGCAGCTGAAAAACTCACAACAGATGACAGATATGGAATCGTTCTTCCGGTAGAAAAAACAGCATATACACTGTTTAACTGGTGGCCATTTATGTGGATGGATGATGCAGATATTTATGATGCTGATGGTAATGTAACAATTGGCAGCGACAATATGGCAGATGCCCTTGATTTCTGGGGATCATTTTATCAGAACGGATACTGCCCATCATCATTACAGAGCGGCCCATGGAGTATTGATAATATTGCAAATGGCGTAGCTGCTATGCAGATTGGCGGAACCTATATGATAAATGCAGCAGAAGAATACAACAAAGATGGACATAATATTGGAGTTGTACCGCTTCCGACACCGGAAGGAAAAGATGCTGTAACTGTCGCAGGAGGACAGATGCTGGGAGTTTCCAGTCAGAGCAAAGATGTTGATGCAGCAGCTGATTTTATTTTCTGGTGTTTCGGAAGTGATGATACAACTAATGCCGTAAAATGGTGTACAGAAACTAAATTTGCATATCCGGTACGTCAGTCCATAATCGATAAAAATAAAGACCTTTTCCAGGAAGGTATAAAGGCAACCTTTACTGAATTTTATGACACAGCAAGACCTGAACCACAGTATCCAACTGAAGTATCAGATATTATGGGGGATACACTGCAGGCTGTAATGTTTGGAGGAAGCTCAGGTGAGGAAGCAGCAAAGGATGCACAGGAAAAGATTGAAGCATTAAAATAAAACACAAAAGAGGTAGAATTATGAAGCAGAAAGGAAAAATATCCGGTAAAAAAATGAAGCAAATGCTTGTAACATATACATTTGTTCTTCCTGATTTTATTGGTCTTCTGGTTTTTATTATCATACCAATCATATATTCGTTTTATATGAGTTTATATAACTGGAATTTTGCGAATATAAAAGAATTTATTGGATTACAGAATTATGTAACAATGTTTAGTGATTCTGAATGGTGGCAGTCTCTGGGAAGAACCTTCAAGTTGACTTTAATGTATGTTCCGGCATTGTTTATCTTGTCCATTCTGTTTGCGGTTCTGATCAACTATGTCAAGAACGAAAAAGCGGCTGGATTTGTAAAAACAGCTTTTCTGCTTCCATATTCTATCACATCTGTAATTGCAAGTTGTCTGTGGATGTTCCTTTATATGGAAAGAAGCGGATTTATCAATGTATTTTTGAAGGCAGTTGGACTGAAGGGAGAAAAGTTTCTGGGGTCCACCTCTCAGGCAATGGTTTGTATTGCGATTGTTTTGATATGGATCAATCTGGGCTACAATATTATTCTTTTTCTCTCAGCAATAAAAGACATACCTTATAGTTATTATGAAGCGGCAAAACTGGATGGAGCCAATTCCTGGCAGGTTTTCTGGAAGATAACGTTTCCATTATTGAAACCTACAAGTGTTTTTGTACTGATCACATCGGTGATTGCATCCTTCCAGTGTCTGGATCTTATCATGGTAATGACCGGAGGCGGGCCGGCAAAATCCACAGAAGTTGCCAGTCTGTATATCTACAAACAGTCATTTGAAATGATGAAGGCTGGATATGGAGCCGGATTGTCAGTTGTAATGTTTCTAATTCTGACAGTGCTTGCCGTTATCATGTTAAAAATAAATGGAAAGGAGGAATGATGATATGAAGAAAAAAACAAATAACATACTTGCAGTAATTCTTATAGTATTGGGAATTGTAATGTTGTTTCCGATTTACATTTTATTTATGGTCAGTTTTAGAAATGAAAAAACTGTTTTTGTAGGATCACTGATCACAGCATCTCCTTCTTTTGAAAGTATAAAATCAGCGATAACACCGGATTTTCTTGTTGCAATCGGTAATTCATTTCTTATTGCAGTAGCAGTTACGATTATTGCTTTAATTCTTCATTCAATGTGTGGATACGCATTTGCAAGAATGAATTTTCCGGGGAAAAAGCCGATGTTTACAGTGATTATCAGTACTTTGATGATTCCTGTATCGTCTATTCTTGTACCTTTGTTTATGATATGTAAACAATTAGGAATTACAAACAGCTATGCTGGAATTCTGTTACCGGCATTGTTTAATGCTTATGGTATATTTTTGTTCAGACAGTTTTATATGAGTTTCCCTGTAGATCTTGAAGAGGCTGCAAAACTGGATGGCTGTTCTACCTACAGAATGTTTTTCACAATTATTTTTCCACTTTCACGACCGATCATTATTCCACTGTGTATTGCCTTTTTCCTGGGTAACTGGAACAATTATCTCTGGCCGTTGATCGTAAATAAGAAACCGGAATATCGAACAATTATGGTGTATCTCGCAAATATGGTTGGAGGCTATAACACGAAGTGGAATGTGGTTATTGCAAGTGCAATGCTGGCCTGCTTGCCGGTATTTCTGATATCGCTTTTCCTGCAAAGCCATCTGCAGAACAGCATAAAAATGTCAGGCATCAAATAGGAGGGAAAGCTTGTGGAAATCAGAGAAAGTTATGAAACCAGAAGACGCGAAGAAGAATACAGGGCAGCTCTGGAAAAATCAGTACATTATTTTAGTGGGAACAGCTATATTACAGAACTCAGAAAAATGGGTTATGATCAGGCAAAACTGCAGGTAGAATATGAAACAGAAGAATCTGGAAAGCAGATAATCTGCAGTGCGGCAGCAGAAACAAAAACATTTTTTGACACAAAGGCTACAGAAAAATTCAGTGCAAAAAATAGTCTTTTTAAATGCGAAGATGTGAATATTTATGGTGATATCAGGCAAATTTACAGCCTTGAAAATAATGGTAAAAAGACAGTTTACGGCTTGACAGAATCAGATGGGATACAGAACTATATCACCATTCCCTATGTTTCAGGAGAAGACGGGAAAGTATATGAAGACATTTCCTCTCATAGAATCTGGAAGCGTGAATTTAGTGCAAAAACATCAGATCTGGACTGTGCGCTGAGATTTCGTATCGCACCGGATATCTGGCCGAATATAAAAATCAAAGAAGCAGATTTGTCACCTGAGGATATTTTTGCACATGCTTATGAAGCTATTTTTGATATAGAAACAAAAGGTAAAAAACAAGTGGAAATTCAGCTCCCTTATCAGACATTTTACTGGAATTCTGATACGGAAATGCTTATATGCGGAAAGTACCAGATTGAAATAAAATGCGATGAAAAGCTGTCCTTTGTAGCAGTATTTGACCAGTATGTAACAGAAATTATCGCAGGTGATAAGGTGCTGGTACTGCTGAATAATCTGACCAATGAAGCAAAAGAAATCAGTGTTATTGATATCAGTGGAAATCTTGGAAAAATCCGAGTTGGAGAAAATAATGATCCACATATTCATGTGGTGACAGAGAAAGAAACAGAGACTGAGATTACTGTATATGGACTGAGAGGTTTGGCATACAGTAAAGAAGCAACAGAAGCATTGAGAAGAAAAAAGAGCGAAGACAGGCTTATCTTCGCAAATGACAAGTTTAAAGTTTATGATAATCATGTTGAAGATATCTGTTATGGGAAACCGGATGCGTATATCATAAACTCAGAAGAAATTGTGTCAGCAGACAGGATTCTTGAAGAATTTCAATGGAGAAAAACAAAATGGGGCGACATGACAAGAAAGTCATGGAGAACAGACAAGTGGACAGCAGATAGGAATCTGAAAAAATATCCTATACTGAAATCCAGTTCTGATATTCTTTCCGCAACATGGAATCTGGCGATGACAGTCTTTGACCGTTGTACCGATGGCGGATATGCACTTCCCGGACAGGAACATATGTGGCAGGCAGGACTCTTTCAGTGCAAAGGGGAGGGTTTTGGAGTCTGGCTGAGGGATTCTGTGCATATAGCGATGCGTGGTGGCAGTCTGATCGATCCGGAAACAGCAGGGCGTTCCCTTTTGTATGCTATAAAAAAAGGATTTGACAATGGAAGCGACGGACCGGCAATGGGGGCTGTCGGATTGTGGGATTATTATCTGGCTACTGGCGACAGAAGCTTACTTGAAGATGGATATGACGTACTAAGAGAAACAATGACAGAGATTGAAAACAGATATAATGAGGAAAAAGGTCTTGTACGTGCAGAACAGTCTACTTCTAATGATGCTTTTCCCGAACCGGAAAATGCCGGTTATTCCCTGGGCAGTGAATGCTATTACATGAAGGCATATGATTCCATGGCAAAAATAGAAAAGCTTTTGCATGGAGAAAATGAAAATTCTGAAAAATGGAGTAAGGTTTCCGAGCAATTGCGTGAGAAAATTCGCGAGGAATACTGGAATGATGAGGCTGGATACTTTACCAGTGGACCAAAAGGCAGTGAAGCATATGAAAAGCAGATCTGGGAGACTTCTGGAGAGGAAGCTGCTCTGTGGGATAAGTTCCAAATTGCAACACCAAAACAGCGAAGAGAAATCCTGAACAGTGGAATACATACTGCAATGACACCATATGGAATCCGCCTGTTCCCTCACAGGAAAGAGCGTAACCATTTTGTGGGACCGGTATGGCCGGTATGGGAATCCGGATTTGCTTCTGCGGCAGCTGAAACACAGAACAAAGAACTTTTGCTTACAATGCTTGCACAACAGATGCGAACAGCAGTTCTCCATAAAAACTTTCATGAAGTTCTTGAAGCTGATACAGGGAAATCCTGGAGATGGCCGGGACAGCTCTGGCATGCCTGCGGATTTGCCGCACAGGTTTTATATGGTATTTTGGGAATCAGCTATGATGAACAGGGCCTGAGATTTCAGCCATGTGTTCCAGAGGCCTTTAAAGGACTTGAAATAGAAAATCTGAATTACCAGTCAGCAAAACTAACTGTCAAAACAAGTGGCGTTGGAACTGTGGAATATGTTATACTTGATGGTGAAAAAGTTGATTTTATACCATATGGTCTGACTGGAAATCATATAGTCCATATTAAGTTGAAAAATTAACATGAACAGAGAGTGAAAGCGTATGAAAGCAAAGATTACAGATGTGGCCAAAAAAGCCAACGTTTCCATATCTACAGTATCGCATGTGTTGAATCACACACGTTTTGTATCCGAAGAGACCAGAAAAAAAGTCATGGATGCAGTAGAAGAATTGGGATATTCACCGGATGCATCTGGCAGAACTTTTCGCACCGGCAAAAAAATGATGATAGGACTTGTTGTACCAGATATTACAAACTCCGTTTTTGCTGCACTTATTGAAGATGTAGATGATGTGATATCAAAACAGGGATATAATTTGGTTATTTCCAATACAAGAGATAATCTTAGAATGGAAAAACAGGCGTTAAGAAGCCTGGCATCAGGTGTTGTAGACGGAATTGTGATTGCTTCTACGGCAGAAGATTTTCAAACAATAAAGAGCCAAATGCCAGATAAGTTTCCACTGGTATTCATGGATCGAGTGTTGCCAGATCGAAATTATGACAGTGTTATTTTGGATTGTCGGGAGGCAACTGCCAAAATGCTGGAAGAAATGATTGGAAATGGATTTAGAAAGATTGGTTTTCTGGTCGGTCTGCCACAGATTAGCCCAACATATGAAAGGGTAAGTATCTATCAGGAGATTTTAAATAAGCATGGCATACCGGAAGAAGAACAATACATCCGGTACATCGATCGTAAGAATAATACGTATGATGTAGCCAGTGAGCTGATTGAAAAGGGATGTACAGCGCTTATAGCGACAAACACAGCAATGACTCACAGTGTGTTGAATTGTGTGGAAGACAGAGGGTTAAAGCTTGGAGAAGAGATTGTTATAGGTGGTTTTGTAGATTCTGATTTTGCAAATCGCTTTATGCATAAGATTCCGGTAGTTTATGAGCCGATGAAAGAAATGGGAAAACTTGCCGGAGAGATGATTGTAATAAAAATAGAAGATAAAAACGAAAAATTTTCTGTAAAAGCGCTGCTATGTGAATATGACTCTAATAACTTTTACAGAAATCAGGTAGCGAAATACAAAGTAACAGGAAACACAGATACCACACAGACAAAGAGTATGCTGTAATGAAAGTTGACATTATATCACCTTTCAGACAAAAGAGAGGTATTTTATGTTAGAAAATAAATTGTTTAAATTTGAAGAGGGTGTTGTATCAAGATGGGCAAGCTATGAAAATCCAGATGGTGCAAAAGGTGCTGGTGGAACAGTGAGAAATGGCAGAAAAGGAGCTCCTTGGTTTACACTGAATCCAGGAGAGAGCCGGGTTTTAGCTCATGCTGAAAATACAAGTGGTATTATCCGACGCATGTGGATTACAATTAGTGATCAGACCCCAGAAACTTTGAGAGGAATAAAATTGGAGATGTTCTGGGATAATAGCGAGAAGCCTGCAGTAAGTGTTCCATTTGGTGACTTTTTCTGTGTGGGATTGGGAAAAGTTGCAACATTTAAAAATGCATTATTCTCAAATCCGGAAGGACGTAATTTCAGCACCTATATTCCAATGCCATTCAAAACAGGTATGAAAATTTTAGTTACAAATGAATCCAGTGTTACGATTAAGCATTTTTACTATGATATTGATTATACACTGGGTGATAAGTTCACAGAGGATACTTTGTATTTCCATGCTTTCTTTAACAGAGAAAATCCTACACACATGAAAAAAGATTTTGAATTGCTTCCATACATTGAAGGAAAAGGAAGATTTTTAGGCACTAATATGGGTGTTCGGTGTAATAAAAAACTGTATTCAGATACATGGTGGGGCGAGGGTGAATTCAAAGCGTATATTGATGGCGATACTGATTATCCGACCATATGTGGTACAGGTGTAGAGGATTATATTGGAACAGCATGGGGACAGGATTATTATTATGATCTGTACTGTGGCTGCCCGGTATATGATAAGGAGAATATGGAATTGTGCTGTTACCGTTTCCACATTCCGGATCCTATTTATTTCAACAGTAATTTTAAAGCAACGATACAGCAGATAGGTGGAGTTGACAGAGATGATTATTTCCATCATGCTCAGTTGCTGTATAAGAATAAGATAGCCAATAATCAGGTGATTTCTGTTGATGGAGATCCTATAGATTTTGCTGATATTCCAATGCTGAATGGTATCCCTCTTTTATTTGAAAGGGAAGATGACTGGTCATGCTGTACTTATTTCTACTTAGATAAGCCTGAAAATAATTTACCGGAATTAATGGATGTTTCCGAAAGGACGAAAGATTTGGTTGCCCGCCCTGGCTTTATGGGAAAATATCCACAGGATATGCCGCTGTTTCGTTAGCAGCCGGTAAGTGAAAATCATAAGTGAAAGCTTATAAGACTTTCCTGCAATGTCTGATATAATGATATTCAGATACTGTAGGAAAGTTTTTTTACTTTAGATGGATCGTGAGGACAGCAGGGAATGCCGTTTTCATTTACAGTATAGTCAATCCCTTCTATGGTGAGCTTTGTCTTCAGGGGGATAAAAGCCTTCTGAAATCCAATTTCTTCAAAGAGGGTCTTGTAGATTTTAATGGCATCAAAGGCGGCATCTCCAAGATTTGTATTCATCTGGAGAATCAGATTTCTTTTCAACAACGATATCCGGATGAGCCTGAAGGAAGTCTTTGTTATAAAAAGTAATGTCACGGACGATGCCAAGACCATTTGTAATGATGCCAAATTTATAGGCGTAACAGAAATGTCCATTGATGTACATCTGCTGGATTGCCTGATTGGAAGTCGCATGAGTCGGCATGGAGCCATAAGCTGCTTTCCATGCTGCTTCCGTTGGGCTCCGATTCGATCGCGAAGCAGGATGAAATCTATAATGTGCAGAAACAGGTCATCCGTGAGATGGCAGAAAAGGAATCCTGTATTATTGTAGGAAGATGTGCCGATTATATTTTCCGTGATCACAGAAATGTTTTAAATATATATATTTATGCGCCGGTAGATGCACGTTATAAAAACTGTGTGGAAGTACTCAAGATGAAACCGGAAGAAGCCACAAAAATGATCTATAAGGTCGATAAGGCACGAACCGTATATCACAAACGCTATGCAAAGTATGCCCTGGGAGATCCGGACAGCAAACAGATTATGATCGATTCCAGTATGCTAGGGGTTCGGGGAACAGCGGAAATTCTGGCAGAGATTGTGCAGAAGAGATTCGGGCTGTAGAATGGAGAGAAACTACTGGCTGATTTTTAATGAAAGAAGAAAACCTGGAAGGATAGAACAAAGAGTGTAAACGCTGTATTCAACTGTCAAAGAGAAGCGTTCGATATTTTTTCAGATTTCAGATTTTGTATCTTTAAAAAAGAATATCAGAGTGCTAAGATAGACAAGGCGAAAATCAATAGTTATGGAGGAATATAAATTGACAGAAGAATACGAGACACAAAAGAAACAAAACCTGCCGGTGTTGCGGGGCGAACTGGCATTGCTGGTGGTTGTACTGATCAACAGTCTGGGTGTTGTGCTGATGCTGTATTCCGGATCCGGAATTTCTGCAATCTCCAGCGTACCATATGCATTCTCAGAAGTATTTACGAAGGTTTCCCTCGGCACCTGGACCTATATTTTCCAGGGACTGCTGGTATTATCCCTGATGATCATGCGAAAGAAATTTGTCGCACCGTATCTTTTCAGTTTTGTTGTTGGATTTGCATTCAGCGAAATGCTCGATGTACATGAGAGGTGGATTAATGTGCTGCCGACTGCAATCGGATACCGGGTCATTTATTTCATTATCAGTTATCTGCTTCTCTGCATCGGAATCGCACTTTCCAACCGCTGCGGCCTGCCGATCATTCCGACAGACCTGTTCCCGAGAGAGCTGGCAGATATCACGAAAGTACAATACTCCAGAATCAAGATAGGATATGATGTTACCTGTCTTACAGTAACTGCACTGATGACCTTAAGTATCCTCGGACATCTGGACGGACTCGGAATCGGTACGATCCTTGCCGCATTTACCATGGGAAAAGTAATCGGAATGATTGGCGACAAGATGGATCAGCATGTAAGATTCGTATCCTTTATGACAAAGAAAACAGCATAAAAAGCTATTGTTTACGAAACTGCGAAACGATGTACATAATTACACCGGCAACGATCACAACCGGGATCAGGATACCGAGAATCGTAACCAGCAGAAGTAATACGACAGCAGCAATCAAAATGACAGCAACTTTACCGTACCATGTGGAAAGATCCAGCTTAAAGCTGTGCTTCTTAACATGCCCCCGGGCGGAATCGGAGCTGTCATATTCGTTATAATCGGAATCTGCTTCATTGTATATAGCAGAATATGTGCTTCCGTTCTGCGGATTGCCGGCACCGACTTCTGTATCAAGAAGCGTCCGGGCAATCAGGCGGGGATCTCCGAGATCATTTAAAATATCGGTTTCGGTACGGCCTTTTTGCTGTTCGTCTTCGATATAATTGCGATAATACTGCACATGAGCAGCAACACTTCCTTCCGGCATCTGACCGGAAAGCTGATTATATAAAATATCAAGAAATTCTGTTTTACTCATCATTTATCTCCATATGAAACAAATTTATATCAGGATTTACACCCATTTTTCAGATTGGCAATATCATACCACACATATCCACATCGGCAAAGAGATTGAAGTATTAAATTTTTCTAAAAACAGTACTGCAAAATTGCGACAAAAAAGGAACTTGTCTGACAAAAAAGGAACTGGTATAGTATATAGCAGAGACTCTATATAATGAAAAGCAATAAGAGGGGTGGAGCAATGTTAAAGATTTTTCTGGCAGAAGATGAGGTCATTGTAAGAGAGACCATTAAACGTATGATTCCGTGGGAAGAACTTGGCTTTGAACTTGTGGGAGAAGCTGCGGATGGAGAGATGGCACTTCCATTATTGATCAGGCAGAAACCGGATCTTCTGATTACCGATATAAAAATGCCGTTTATGGATGGATTGACGCTTGCAAAGCTGGCAAAGAAAGAACTTCCAGAACTTAAAATTGTTATTCTTAGCGGATATGATGATTTTAATTATGCAAAACAGGCAATCAACATCGGAGTTGAGGATTATCTTCTGAAACCGATTACAAAAAATGCATTGATCGAGAGGCTTTCTGAAATACGAAGCCGTTATGAACACGAAAAGACACAGAAAGAATACTATGAGAAATTCCAGAGAGAAATGCAGGCTTATGAGAAAAACAGCAGTCGGGATTTTTTTGAAGCACTGGTACGTGGCTCTATGGATATGATGGAGGTATATAAAAAAGCTGAGAAACTGGGAGTGGATATTGTAGCAGAGGCATATAATATCCTGATTTTTACGATGAATTCCGAGGAGGATTTTTCAGGTCAGAAGGAAGGCTATTCCGAGTGGGAGGCAGAGTCACTGGAAATGCTGGAAGAATTTTTCTCAGGGCATCCGTCAGCAATGCTTTTTAGAAGTAATATTTTTTCCTACGGTGTCCTGCTTAAAGGACAGAAAGAAAGCATAAAAGAAATTACAAAAGAATGCGTGGGAAAAATTCAGGGAATCCTGAAGCGGAAAGAAAGCAAAAGAGAATGGTTCCTTGCAGTGGGACAGCCTGTTGAACGACTGAGCCAGATAAAGAAAAGTTATCACACAGCATCCAGAGCTTTTTCACAGAGATATCTGTATGTTGAAAATATTCTTTACTATGATGAGATGGAAATGATGGAGCATCGCAGTGGTCAAGCAGATACAAATGATAATGCCTATCTGAAAAAAGTAGATGTTAATGCATTGAATCCGGCTATTTTGCAGAAGTTTTTAAGCAATGGTATTCAGGAAGAAACCGAAAACTTTGTAAAGGACTATTTCTATGCAATCGGGCAGGAACCGATGGAATCACTTGTATTCAGAAATTATGTGATTCTGAATGTACGTTTTTCGGTGATTACTTTTCTGAAAGGTCTGGGTTGCGATACAGAAGGAATGGAACCGGAAAATACAGAGGAAATCCTTGCGGAGAGCGGAAAAAATATAGAAAGTGCTATTGCATACGCAGAAAAAATGGTCTCTCAGGCTATCACGATCCGGGATCAGAACTCCGGAAATAAAAACCGCAGTATTCTGAAAACTGCGGTGGATTTTATTGAGAGTCATTATATGGAGGAGGAAATCTCCTTAAATACAGTTGCAAATGTTGCGAATGTCAGCGCAAACCATTTCAGCGCGCTGTTCAGCCAGAATATGGGGCAGACTTTTATTGAATATCTAACTTCATTGCGTATGAATAAGGCAAAAGAACTTCTTCGATGTACCGGTATGCGGTCCAGTGAGATTGCGGGAGAAATCGGTTATAAAGATGCACATTATTTCAGTTATCTGTTCAAAAAGACACAGGGCATGACGCCGAGCGATTACCGTAAAGTACGGGAGGATAAAGCATGAGAGGCGTAGTTCCCAAAGTAAAAAAGCAGATGGGGCTTGAGAAAAAAATGAACCGTTTGCTTTTTAGTACGATGATTCCAATGGCGTGCCTGCTGGCTATTTTGCTTCTGATCTTCTGGCAGTATGCCGGACAGTATAATAAACTGTCAGAGAATCTGGCTGTCAGCAGTAAATTTAATCTGAGCTTTAAGGATGAGCTGGATCTGGAAATGTATTATCTGGCAATCGGTTCAAAGGAAGCCAGTGAACTGGATGATGTACTGGGACAGGTAGAAGATGCTCAGAATATCATGGAGAAGCTGCGTCAGAATACATATCATGCCAGTGGGGTGAAGTGTCTGAACAGTCTGGATGCTTATCTGGATAATCTGAAGAAACGAATGGTCCAGCTGATGGAGATCAAAGAGTATGACAGGCGAATGGAATTTATGGACAGCAACATTCGTATTATTACAGGTCTGATCATGCAGGAGATGCAGAACTATATTTATAATGAGTCCATGTACCTGGTACAGGTGGAAACAAGTCTGACGCATAGAGTCAAAATCCTGATCTCAGGAATGGCAGTGTTACTGCTTGCAACGCTTGGAATCCTGATGCGCAGATCGTTCCGCCTGACAGGAGGAATCATCCGTCCAGTGACGGAGATGCTAGATAAGGTAAAGAAAGTCGGTCGCGGAAATTTTGATGTTCTTCCGGTAAGTGCAGAGATTGTGGAGATTGAGGAACTGGATCAGGGAATCAATAAGATGGCACATCGGATCAGCGGGCTTTTGGAGAATGTCCGGCAGGAGAAGGAAATGCAGCATCTGACAGAACTGCAGCTGATTCAGGCGCAGGTGAATCCGCATTTCTTATATAATACACTGGATACGATCGTCTGGCTGATCGAAGGTGGTATGACGGAAGATGCGGTGGAGATGATCTCCAGTCTTTCGATTTTCTTCCGAACATCACTTTCCAAGGGAAATGATATCATTCCTCTTTCGGAAGAGAAACGGCATACGTTGAGTTATCTGGAAATTCAGCAGTTCCGTTATCATGATATTCTGGAATTTGAATTGTCCATACCAAAAGAAATGGATGTAATACAGGTTCCGAAACTTTCTATTCAGCCTCTGGCAGAAAATGCCCTTTATCATGGAATAAAAAATCGCCGTGGTAAAGGTAAGATTACGATAACCGGCAGGGAAGAAGAGAACGCAATTGTTCTTACAGTCAGTGATAACGGACAGGGAATGACACCGGAGAGACTGCATGAAGTGCAGGAGGCAATACGTACGGGTGAAAGAGCCGGATTCGGGCTTGCGGCAGTAGCGGAACGAATTGCTTTGTACTATGGACCGGGGTATGGAATGACGATTTCTTCTAAAGAAGGTGTTGGTACTACCGTGGAGATCCGCCTTGGAAAAAATATTCAACCGAAATCGTAAAAAATCCAACTTGTTAAAATTAAGACAGATAAAAGAATAAAAGTATGAACTTTTTTCCGAAAATAATCCATGGAGTTTTCGTAACAAATTGTTATAATAAAACCATATTAAAAAACACGAACAAATGTAAAGGGAGGATTACAAAATGAAGAAAAAAATGGTGACAGCACTCTTGGCAGTATCAATGCTTGCAGGACTTTCCGCAGTGAACGTAATGGCAGCGGATGACGACACAATTACAGTTGGTTTCTCACAGGTAGGAGCAGAATCTGACTGGCGTACTGCAAACACAGAGTCCATGAAATCTACTTTCTCAGAAGAAAACGGATATGAGCTGATCTTTGATGATGCGCAGCAGAAACAGGAAAATCAGCTTACAGCAATCCGTAACTTCATTCAGCAGGAAGTTGACTATATCGTACTTGCACCTGTAACTGAGACCGGTTGGGACACTGTTCTTCAGGAAGCAAAAGATGCAGGAATCCCGGTTATCATCGTTGACCGTATGGTAGATGTATCTGACGACAGTCTCTACACCGCATGGGTAGGATCTAATTTCAAACTTGAAGGTCAGAAAGCAATGGCGTGGCTGGATGCATATCTGGAAGCAAAAGGCCGCGGCGATGAAGAAATCAATCTTGTTGATATTCAGGGAACCATCGGAGCATCTGCTCAGATCGGACGTACAGAAGGATTTGATGAAGCTGTAGAAGCTCATGACAACTGGACAACACTTGCTCAGCAGTCCGGTGAATTCACACAGGCTAAAGGACAGGAAGTTATGGAATCTATCCTGAAACAGAGTGGTGATGACATCGACGTTGTATACTGCGAGAACGATAATGAAGCATTCGGCGCAATCGATGCAATCAAAGCAGCAGGATACGAAGTTGGCGGCGAAGAAGGCCAGATTCTTGTAATGTCTTTCGATACAACAAACGCAGGTCTTACACAGACACTTTCCGGCGAGATCACATGTGATACAGAGTGTAACCCACTTCACGGACCACGTGTAGAAGAAATCATCCAGAAACTGGAAGCCGGCGAAGATGTTGACAAACAGGCATATGTGGATGAAGTTGCATTTGCAGCTGACGATACTGTAACAAAAGTTACAATCGATGGAACAGATTATGACATCACACCGATCACTCAGGAAATTATCGACGGACGTGCATACTAATCTTGAATAACTTGAAATTAAACTGAAGCATAGTTATAAGTAATGAGCCCGGGGCGTGGAACAGGATCCAGATTAGAAGGATTTTATGGGCCACGCCCCTTTTGCGCTCAAAAACAGGCAAAATAAATGGAAAAATGAAAGAAAACAGGGAATGGAGGAAAGAAAATGGAACAAAACATTGTTTTGGAAATGCGTGATATAAGTAAAAATTTCACCGGTGTCCGTGCCCTTTCCCATGTGGATTTTACACTTCGAAAAGGTGAGATCCATGCACTGATGGGAGAAAACGGAGCCGGAAAATCAACACTGATCAAAGTTTTGACCGGTGTACATGAATTCGAAAGTGGTTCCATTCATATGAATGGTGAAAATAAAGATATCATCAATCACTCACCACAGGAGGCACAGGCGAACGGTATCAGTACCGTATATCAGGAGGTAAACCTTTGTCCGAACCTTACCGTTGCGGAAAATCTGTTTATTGGTCGTGAACCGAGAAACAAGGCAGGAATGATCAGCTGGAAGGAAATGAATGTACGTTCTGCAAAGCTTCTGGAAAGTCTGAATATCAATGTTCCGCCGACACAGATGCTGGATGAATGCTCTGTGGCAATTCAGCAGATGATCGCGATTGCGCGTGCTGTTGATATGAAATGTAAAGTACTGATTCTGGATGAGCCGACTTCTTCTCTGGATGATGAAGAAGTTGAGAAACTGTTTGTGCTGATGCGCCGGCTCCGCGGTGAAGGCGTAGGAATTATTTTTGTCACACATTTCCTGGAACAGGTATATGCAGTCTGTGACAGGATCACAGTCCTTCGAAACGGAGAACTTGTAGGAGAATATGAAACGAAAGATCTTCCGCGAGTTATGCTGGTTGCCAAGATGATGGGTAAAGATTTTGATGATCTGGCAGATATCAAGGGAGACCATAAGGATAAAAAAGTCTTCTCAGATACACCTGTTATTGAAGCAAAGGGTATCGGGCATAAAGGAACGATCAAACCGTTTGACCTTAAGATAAATAAAGGAGAAGTAATCGGACTTACCGGACTTCTTGGATCCGGACGTTCTGAACTGGTTCGTTCCATTTACGGTGCAGATAAAGCAGATTCCGGTACACTGAAAGTAAACGGAAAAGAAGTAAAAATCAGCAGTCCTCTGGATGCGATGAAACTTGGTATGGCGTACCTTCCGGAAGACCGCAAGGCAGAGGGAATTATCGCAGACCTTTCTGTAAGAGAAAATATTATTATTGCAATGCAGGCAAAGAAAGGCATGTTCCACCCGATGAGCCGCAAAGAGATGGAAGAAGCGGCAGATAAGTATATTGATATGCTGCAGATCAAGACAGCAAGCCGTGAAACTCCGATCAAGAGTCTTTCCGGTGGCAACCAGCAGAAAGTTATCCTTGGACGCTGGCTTCTGACAAATCCGGAATATCTGATTCTGGATGAACCGACACGAGGCATCGACATCGGTACAAAGACAGAAATCCAGAAGATCGTCCTGGATCTGGCCGATCAGGGAATGGCAGTAACCTTTATCTCATCAGAGGTAGAAGAGATGCTTCGTACATGTTCCAGAATGGCGGTTCTCCGTGATGGAGAAAAAGTAGGCGAACTGGAAGAAAGTGAGCTTTCACAGAGCAATATCATGAAAGCAATTGCAGGAGGTGACGATAAGAATGAATAACAGTAAATTAAAAAAGATCACACATGCGAGACTTTTTCTTCCTATCGTGTGTCTGATCGCGGTTCTTCTGATCAATGTGATCAAAACACCGGATTTCTTTAATATTACAATTCGAAACGGCGTTCTTTACGGATATGTTATTGACGTTATCAACCGTGCATCAGAACTTGTTATTCTTGCTGTTGGTATGACGCTTGTTACGGCGGCATCCGGTGGACAGGATATCAGTGTTGGTGCGGTTATGGCGGTTGCAGCAGCTGTGTGCTGCCAGATTTTATCAGGTGGAGCATCTTCTGTAACAGCTTATCAGAATTCTATTATTCTTGCAGTTGTGGCAGCGCTTCTTGCTTCTGCACTGTGCGGCGCATTCAATGGTTTGCTGGTAGCCAAACTGAATATCCAGCCGATGGTCGCAACTCTGATCCTTTATACTGCAGGACGTGGTATCGCACAGCTTGTTACCAACGGACAGATTACTTATATCCGTGTACCGTCTTTCCAGATGGCAGGTGGATATATCGGTAAATCCCCGGTTCCGACACCGGTACTCTTTGCAATCGTAACAGTTATGATCGTTGCGCTCATTTTGAAAAAAACAGCTCTCGGACTTTATATTGAAAGTGTTGGTATCAATGGTAAGGCAGCAAGACTGGTTGGTCTGAATTCTACAATGATTAAATTCCTGACTTATGTGATCTGCGGTGTGCTTGCAGGGATCGCCGGTCTCGTAGCATCCAGCCGTATCTATTCTGCAGATGCAAATAATATCGGACTGAACCTTGAAATGGATGCCATCCTTGCTGTTGCACTTGGCGGCAACTTCCTCGGCGGCGGTAAGTTCAGCCTGATTGGTTCCGTAATTGGAGCTTATACAATCCAGGCATTGACAACTACTCTGTATGCAATGAATGTAAAAGCTGATCAGCTTCCTGTTTACAAGGCAATCGTTGTTATTATCATTGTTACTTTACAGAGTGATGTATTTAAGAAATTCGTAGAAAGCCACAGAAGCAAAAAAGTTTCCGTTGCAGCAGAAGGAGGTCAGAAATAATGAAACAGAAAAAGAAAATGACAAGTACCGGATTTCTGCTGCTGATCACAATTGTCCTGTTTTTCGTTATGTATGCAGCAGGTATGGTGATTTTTGCAGACAAAGGTTTTGCTAAACCGCAGATGTTTCTGAATCTTTTTGTATCTAACGCAGGTCTTCTTGTAATTTCCTGTGGACTGACGATCGTTATGATCACAGGTGGTATTGATATTTCTGTTGGTTCCGTAACAGCGCTTGTTTGCATGGTTATGGCAGACCTTATGGAAAACAAAGGGGTAAGCGCATATGTTGCGGTACTTGCAGCACTTTTGATCGGCCTTGCTTTTGGTATCGTACAGGGATTCCTGGTAACCTATATGGGCATCCAGCCATTTATCGTAACACTTGCAGGTATGTTCTTCGGACGTGGCATGACAGCAATCATCAGCACCGATATGATTTCCATTAAGAATGAATTATTTTTGAAATGGGCAAATTACAGATTCTATATGCCATTTGGCTCCACAAACAAAAAAGGAAAATTTATCCCGGCATATATACCGCCGACAGTTGTGATCGCAATTGTTGTAGTTCTGATCATTGCCATCCTTCTGAAATATTTTAAATTCGGACGTAAACTGTATGCAATCGGTGGAAACAGACAGAGTGCCCTTATGATGGGCCTTGATGTAAAGAAAACAATGTTCCGCGCTTATGTACTGGATGGCTTTCTTGCAGGCCTCGGCGGATTCCTTTTCTGCCTGAACAGCTGCGCAGGTTTCGTAGAGCAGGCAAAAGGCCTTGAAATGGATGCAATCTCGTCAGCAGTTATTGGTGGAACACTTCTTTCTGGCGGTGTTGGTACCCCAATCGGATCTATGTTCGGTGTACTGATCAAAGGAACGATTTCCAGTCTGATCACTGCTCAGGGTACTTTATCAAGCTGGTGGGTACGAATCGTACTTTCCGCACTGCTCTGCTTCTTCATTGTTATCCAGTCTGTACTGGCATCTGCGAAAAAGAAAAAATCGTGAGATATTAGAAAATTAGAATATTCTTTAGAAAATACAATGTACTCGAGCTGTCAGGAATGATAGTATACCTAAAATGGCAGTATATGAAAACTGGAGGATCTTGAATTATGCTTACAGGAAAAAATTATAAATTCTGGTTCTGCACAGGTTCACAGGACCTTTATGGAGATGAGTGCTTAAGAAAAGTAGCAGAACATTCCAAAATTATTGTAGAAGAACTGAACAAATCCGGTGCACTTCCGTTTGAACTGGTATGGAAGCCGACTCTGATCACAAATGAGCTGATCCGTAAAACATTCAACGAGGCAAATGATGACGATGAATGTGCAGGTGTGATTACATGGATGCATACCTTTTCACCGGCAAAATCATGGATTCTCGGTCTGAAAGAATACAGAAAACCTCTGTGCCATCTGCACACACAGTTCAATCAGGAAATTCCGTATGACACGATCGATATGGATTTCATGAATGAGAACCAGTCTGCACATGGTGGCAGAGAGTACGGTCATATTGTTACCCGTATGGGAATCGAGCGAAAAGTAATCGTCGGACACTGGGCTGATAAGAAAGTACAGGAGAGACTGGCATCCTGGATGCGTACCGCAGTCGGAATCATGGAAAGCAGTCATATCCGTGTATGCCGTGTTGCCGATAATATGAGAAACGTAGCCGTTACCGAAGGTGATAAAGTAGAAGCACAGATCAAATTCGGATGGGAAGTCGATGCTTATCCGATCAATGAAGTGTGCGATTATGTGAAGGATGTTTCAAAAGGCGATATTGATGTTTTAGTCGAAGAATATTATAATAAATATGACATTCTTCTTGAGGGCAGAGACCCGGAAGAATTCAAACGTCATGTAGCAGTACAGGCAGCAATTGAGATCGGATTTGAGAGATTTCTGGAAGAAAAGAATTACCAGGCAGTCGTTACTCATTTCGGCGATCTTGGCGGCTTACAGCAGCTTCCGGGACTGGCAATGCAGCGGCTCATGGAGAAGGAATATGGATTTGGCGCCGAAGGTGACTGGAAGACAGCGGCAATGGTACGTCTGATGAAAATCATGACTGCAGGTGTGAAGGATGCGAAGGGAACTTCTTTCATGGAAGATTATACATACAATCTTGTTCCGGGTAAGGAAGGCATTCTTCAGTCACATATGCTGGAAGTTTGCCCGACCATCGCTGACGGTAAGATCGGTATCAAAGTATGCCCGCTTTCTATGGGTGACAGAGAGGATCCTGCAAGACTGGTGTTTACCTCCAAGACAGGCCCGGCAATTGCAACTTCTCTGATCGATCTTGGTGACAGATTCCGTCTGATCATCAATGATGTTGAGTGCAAGAAGACAGAAAAACCGATGCCGAAACTTCCGGTAGGAAGCGCATTCTGGACTCCGCAGCCGGATCTGGCAACAGGAGCTGAGGCATGGATCCTTGCCGGCGGTGCTCACCATACTGCATTTTCCTATGACCTTACAGCAGAACAGATGGGTGACTGGGCTGCTGCAATGGGAATTGAAGCTGTCTACATTGACAAAGATACGACTATCCGCAATTTCAAGAATGAGCTGAGATGGAATGAGCTTGCATTCAGGAAATAAAGAGTTACTGCGAATGGAGTGGACAGTAATAACAAAGCGGATGTGACAATCAAAACATTCGGGAGGATTTACAAAATGAGTGTAAATGAAGCAAAGACAGCAATTTTAAATAACAAAACAGCGCTTGGAATCGAGTTCGGATCTACAAGAATCAAAGCAGTTCTGGTGGATGATAAATACAATCCGATCGCATCCGGAAGCTATGATTGGGAGAACCGCTACGAAAACGGTGTCTGGACATATTCTCTGGATGATATCCACAAAGGTCTGCAGGGCTGTTACAGCGACCTTGTGAAGGATGTAAAGGAAAAATATGACGTGGAGCTTACCAGCGTCGGAGCACTTGGAATCAGTGCCATGATGCATGGCTACATGCCGTTTGATAAAGAAGGAAAGCTTCTGGTACCGTTCCGCACATGGCGAAATAATATTACCGGTGAAGCTTCCGGGAAACTGATGGAACTTTTCCAGTATAATATTCCACAGAGATGGAGTATTGCACATCTGTATCAGGCAATCCTGAACGGAGAAGAGCATGTAAAAGACATCGATTATATGTGCACTCTGGAAGCATATGTGCATCGTTTGCTGACCGGAAAAAGAGTTCTTGGTATCGGTGATGCGGCAGGTATGTTTCCGATTGATTCCACGACAAAAGATTACAACCAGGAGATGGTAGAGAAATTTGACAAACTGGTAGAGTCTTATGGATTCCCGTGGAAACTTCGTGATATTATGCCGGAAGTCATGGTTGCCGGACAGGATGCAGGTACTCTGACTGAAGAAGGTGCGAGATTCCTTGACCCGACAGGCAAACTCAAAGCAGGCATTCCGATGTGCCCGCCGGAAGGTGATGCAGGAACTGGTATGGTAGCGACCAACAGTGTAAAACAGCGCACCGGTAATGTTTCCGCAGGTACTTCTGTATTTGCCATGATCGTTCTGGAAAAAGCACTTTCCAAACCATACAAAGAGATCGATATGGTAACAACACCGGCTGGTGATGCAGTTGCCATGGCACATTCCAACAACTGTACTTCTGATCTGAATGCATGGGTAAATGTATTTAAAGAATTTGCAGAAGCAATGGGTATGGAAGTGGATATGAACAAACTGTTTGGAACTCTTTATAATAAAGCTCTGGAGGGTGATCCGGACTGCGGCGGACTTTTGTCCTACTGTTATTTCTCAGGAGAGCATATGACAGGATTTGAAGAAGGAAGACCGTTGTTTGTACGTTCTCCTGAAAGCAAATTCACACTTGCAAACTTTATGAGAACGAATCTTTATACCTGTCTCGGAGCAATGCGGGTAGGTTTAAATATTCTGATCGATCAGGAGCATGTCAAGATCGACAGACTTTTAGGACACGGCGGACTGTTCAAGACCAAAGGTGTAGGACAGCAGATTCTTGCAGATGCAGTGAATGCACCGGTATCTGTTATGTCAACAGCAGGTGAGGGCGGTGCCTGGGGTATTGCGCTTCTGGCTGCTTACCTTGTGGACAGGAAGGACGGTGAGACTCTGGATGAGTTCCTGGACAACCGTGTATTTGCAGGAAATGAAGGAAGTACACTGGATCCGGAACCGGAAGGTGTCAAAGGATTTAATGAATTTATGGACAGATATCTGACGGGACTGCCGATCGAGAGAGCAGCGGTAGAATCAAAAATCTGGTAATAAGACAAAATGAAGATTAAGAACGTAAGTTGCTGTGAAAGAAATGAAGGGCGATTTACGTTCTTTGTAAAGGAGAAAATAAATGCTTGAGAAATTAAAAGAAGAAGTTTACAAAGCAAACATGGATCTTCCGAAATACGGACTGGTTACTTTTACATGGGGAAATGTCAGTGGCATTGACCGTGAAAAGGGACTGTTCGTGATCAAGCCGAGTGGTGTGGAATATGATAAACTCAGACCGGAAGATATGGTGGTTGTTGATCTGAATGGAAACAAAGTCGAGGGTGAATATAATCCGTCATCAGACACACCAACCCATGTGGTTCTTTATAATTCATTTCCGAAGATCGGCGGAATCGTACATACACACTCTGAATGGGCGACGAGCTGGGCACAGGCCGGGAGAGCGATTCCATGCTATGGTACGACTCATGCGGACTATATTTACGGAGAAGTTCCATGTGTACGTAATCTGACAAAAGAGGAGATTGAGGAAGCATACGAAAAGAATACGGGTGTGCTGATCGCAGATTATTTCAAAGACCTTGATTATGAAGCTGTTCCGGCAGTACTTTGCAAGAATCATGGACCGTTTACATGGGGCAAAGATGCACATGAGGCAGTTCACAATGCAGTTGTGCTTGAGGAAGTGGCGAAGATGGCATGCCGCTGTGAACTGATCAATCCGCAGGTAAAACCGGCACCGCAGGAATTACAGGATAAACATTACTACAGGAAACACGGGGCGAATGCTTATTATGGGCAGTTAAAAAAGTGATAAAGGATTCCCGGTGAGAAGGGAATGATAAAGTGAAGACTCCAGGAGGGACTGCATGTGAAGTATCCTCTGGAACTGGCTCAAATCAGAACTTCTAAGATACCAGGATATACAGAACTTTGTTAAAAACGATACATAAAATATCGAACTCGCATCGCAGATGCTCAAACAGCGATATTTTATGTATCAACACAAAGCCCTGCATAATCCGGTATCTGAACGAAGTTCTTTAAGCGAGCCAGCTCCAGAGGATACTCACAGGCAGCCTGCTCGCCGGAGTCTTTCTTTTTATCTATCAGGTTCTCCCCGTACTTTATCCGGGGTAGCGGAACGCGATCCCGGGGCTTCCCTGAGGCTCCGGAAATACAGGGAGGATGGTGGAGATTTTTCGATAACTGGCTGTAAAACAAAAACTCTGCATAAAGATTGTCTGACTTCTGCAAGAGTTCATGGAAGTACTTTGAGATGGAATGTCTGCGTTATGTATCAAAAATATATTGTCTGAGCGTCAGCGAGTTATATATTTTTGATGCATGTATTTAGCAGACAGAACATATCATTAGTACTTCCGGACTCTGAAGCCGTCAGCATATCTTGTGCAGAGTTATATTGTTTATAGCCCTTTATCGAATACTACACCATGAAGGCTGTATTTCCGGAAACAGGTCTCCGAAGCTGTCGGGATATCTCAGTGTCTTTTATAGAACATAATCTTTAAATCACAAACATACCAGTGTATTTCCGGAAACAGGTCCCCGATATTTTAATAATCCTTCCCGGTAAACACGGCTACGCTCCTAGGTCTCATCACAAAGCGGCGATCGATCCGTGCCGCTTCCTCATCCGGATAGCAGTATTTTCCATTGCCGTCACCGTAAGTGTTGACATTCAGATGCCATGCACCACGTCCGTGAAGATCCGGCAGAGTGATCGTAACATCTTCCCAGAAAGTATTGACCGCAATATAGATCAGATCATCGTGTCCTTTTTCCTTATCATATCCTGCAAAGCTTACACAGAATGTACGTGCATCACGCGGAATATCTGTCTGATCAGCATTTACATTGTGTGTATGGATCGGATCCATGCCACAGACAGAAGTAGGAAGCTGTTTGTGGATGACAGGATGCTGTTTACGGAATGCAATCATAAATTTGAAAAATTCAAACAAATCTTTATTCTTTTCCAGCATTCGCCAGTCAAGCCAGGAAGTAATATTATCCTGACAGTAGCTGTTGTTGTTGCCGAATTTTGTATTGCCGAATTCATCTCCGGAAAGGAACATCGGCGTTCCGCGGCTGCACATCAGTACGGCACAGGCGTTGCGGATCATACGCCTGCGAAGTGCGAGCACTTCCGGATCATCCGTGTCACCTTCCACACCACAGTTCCAGCTCCGGTTGTCGTCAGCACCATCGGTGTTGTTCCAGCCATTTGCCTCGTTGTGCTTTTCATTATAGGAATAAAGATCATAAAGCGTAAATCCGTCATGGCAGGTAAGGAAATTGACACAGGAATTATAACCGGCATAATTACTGTGATTATGATCATAAAATCCTCCATAGAGATCTCCGGATCCGGAAATACTCCATGCGGCATCCCATGCATGCCAGCAGTCACCCTTCAGAAAACTTCGAAGGGCATCTCTGTAACGGCCATTCCATTCTGCCCAGCGGCCGCTTGCAGGGAAACTTCCTACCTGATAAAGTCCGCCGGCATCCCACGCTTCTGCAATCAGCTTGACATTACTGAGGATCGGGTCATTTGCAAGGGTACGGAGAAGAGGAGGATTGTTCATTGGTGAACCGTCTTCGTTTCGTCCGAGGATACTTGCAAGATCAAAACGAAAACCATCGACACGATAGTTGATCGTCCAGTAGCGTAAACATTCCAGAATGAGCTGCTGAACAACCGGATGGTTACAGTTCAGAGTGTTGCCACAGCCACTGAAATTGTAGTAATTTCCGTCTGGAGTGAGCATGTAATAAATGTTGTTGTCCAGTCCCTTGAAGCTGATGGTTTTGCCCTTTTCGTTGCCCTCAGCGGTATGGTTGAATACAACGTCCAGGATGACTTCAATACCGTTGGCATGAAGCTCACGAATCAGCGTCTTAAGTTCGGTACCTTCCTGGTTGTGCTCATTGGCTGCCGCATAGCTGCTGTTCGGTGCAAAGAATCCGACAGTATTGTAGCCCCAGCATTCAAGAAGCTGTTTATCGTCAACAGTACGGGAATTCATGGTTTCGTCAAATTCAAAGATCGGCATGAGTTCTACCGCGTTGATTCCGAGTTCTTTAAGGTATGGGATTTTTTCCATCAGGCCGGAAAAAGTACCTCTGTGTTTGACACCTGAAGATGGATGATGTGTAAAATCACGAACATGTAATTCGTAGATGATCAGGTCACAGAGCTCTTTTTTTGACTGTGGAGTATCGCCCCAGTCAAAACGGTCGCGGACAACCCGTGCATGATAGTTGTGATCCCAGCGGATTCCCCACGTACGCTGTCCTGCGACAGATTTTGCATAAGGATCCAGAAGGATATTGTTTTTGTCGAAGAGAAGCCCTTTTTCCGGACGATAAGGACCATCCACACGATATGCATACTCGAATTCTTCGATGTTGAGTCCATAAACGATCATGGAATAGACATCACCAATCTTGTAGGCCTCCGGGAATGGAATGACGGCAAAAGGCTCTTCCTGTGCGCGGTGGAACAGAAGCAGTTCGCAGGAGGTTCCGCCGCAGGTATGAATAGTAAAATTCACTCCGTTTTGAAGCGGAGTGGCTCCGTTCAGATCATAAATACCCGGACGTACGGGAAATCCGGAGATTTCCGCCATTGGCACGGATTCATATGGATGATCGGATATAAATTTCTGATGATACGATTTCATTTTTTGCTCCAATTATAAGTCGTTAGTAAGATGTAATTTGTCAAGAATATAGAAAATAAGGCTAAGGATCATGGCAACCACACATGCGAGAACCATTCCGGTAAGCTTGACATTTCCGAGGTTCAGTGCGATTCCGGAAAGACCGACGATGAAAACAACAGAGGTCAGCGCGAGATTACGGGATTTGCTGTAATCTACCTGATTATCAACCAGCATACGCAGACCGGAAGTTCCGATCATACCATACAGCAGGAATGAAATACCGCCGATAACAGGTCCCGGAATCGTGTTGATCAGGGCGGCAAGTTTGCCGAGGAAGGAACAGCAGATGGAAAGAACTGCAGCGCCTCCGATAACCTGTACACTGTAGACTTTTGTCATTGCCATAACACCGATGTTTTCTCCGTATGTTGTAGTCGGTACGGAACCGAGACATCCGGAAATCGTAGTGGAAAAGAAGTCTGCAAAAAGAGAACGGTGAAGTCCCGGATCCTTCAGAAGATCTTTGCCGACGATCTTGCTTGTTACGATCTGATGTCCGATGTGTTCAGAAGTTACAAGAAGCAGTGCCGGAAGAATGGTAAGGATTGCGTCCAGATTAAATTTCGGTGCCTGAAAATTCGGAAGTGCAAAAAATGCAGCTTCTTTTACTGCAGTGAAATCAAGAATGCCACATGCAGCTGCGGCAACATAACCTGCGATGATTGCGATCAGGATCGGAATAACGGACAGGAAACCACGGAAAAGGATCTGGCCGAATACGGCAACTCCGAGTGTGATCAGAAAGACAATCACGTTTTTCATATCAATGTTTTCGTCCAGAAGACCGGCTGTGCTGGCAGCGCTTCCGGCAAGTTCCAGACCGATCAGTGCAACAACAGGTCCCATAGCTGCGGTTGGAAGAACAATGTCGATCCAGTTTGTTCCGCATTGACGTATGATCAGCGCAACGATCATTCCGCAGATACCGAGAACCACAAAACCGCCCAGCGCATACTGAAAACCGAATTTTGATGCAACCAGAAGTCCCGGTGACAGGAATGCAAAACTGGAACCCAGATATGCAGGTGCCTTGCCTTTTGTGATAAGAATAAATAAAAGTGTTCCGACACCGTTCATCAGAAGAACGATGGCCGGGTTGATCCCAAACATAAACGGAACCAGAACAGAGGCGCCGAACATGGCAAACATGTGTTGGATACTTAAGGGAATCAACAGATTAACAGGTACTTTGTCCTCTACTTGGATGATTTTTCTCTCCACTTTACCCTCTCTTTCTCATCTGCCCAAAGCAGATAAACTCAAATTCCAGACAATTATAACACAGCGCGGTTACTATGGGAACTTATTGACGAAATGTTGTTGCTTTTTTTAATAATTTATATTATAATCATCAGTGTAAAAAGAATTTACCCTTCAAAAATTCTTTTTTACATAACCCCTTATTTAATTATTTATACTCCCCTTGAAAGACCTGGTAGCTCCCCTACCGGGTCTTTCTCTTTGCTATTTTATAATTGTAAAAAATGAAATGGATAAGATTGGAAAGACTAATATTATTTCGTAAAATTCTGAATAAACTTTCAGGTTCGAGGAACAATAACTGATGTAATGAAGTTGCATTACAAAATGAACCAGGAGGAATGTACAAATGGCAAAAAATTATGAGAGTGAAAACAAGGCAAAAAACTATACGACTGACAAAACTTCCAACAGCAGAAATGCAATGGACAGCCAGAACTGCGGAAAAAACAGCTCAAAGAACGCTTCCAGAAACAGCTCAAAGAACAAAGCTTCCAATGCATATGATGCATACGACAAAACACAGGATGATTATTCTGACAGATACTAAAGAGAATTGCAGGTAAGATTTTCCCTTCTTATTAGAGGAGAGGCCGACAGAGGTTGGCCTCTTTTTTCGAGTGGTGCGAAAACAATAATTTTACATAGAGGAATGGAAGCTGGTGAAACTGCACACACAAAAAGACAGGGACATATGATAAATAAAAAAGGAAGGTTTGTCATGTTTCCGATTGAGACAATTTCTGCGAAGATGCTTGATTATTATGTCGGGCGTTCGGATGCGTTGATCATAGACCTGCGGGATACGGTTTCTTATTATAAAAGTCATGTAAAAGGAGCGGTTAATGTTCCGTATGGAGAACTGGAAAATGGATATGCTTTTCCAAAAGAAAAAATGCTTGTTTTTTATTGCGACAGAGGTGGTGCCAGTATGGTGGCTGCAAGGGAATTTGTGCGCAGAGGGTACAAAACACGATCGGTCATAGGAGGATTTGCGGCATACAGAGGAAGAAATCTTGTAATTTCCAGATAACCATGATAAGGTAGAATATAAAGAATAACTGCTGGTGCAGCCCGGGCAGGAGCTGTGGGAGTGAATCGGCAGAGCAGAGGAGAATTTATATGAAATACATGTTTGCATCTGATGTGCATGGTTCGGCATATTATTGCCGTAAAATGCTGGAAACATATAAAAAAGAACAGGCAGAACGCCTGGTATTACTGGGCGATCTGCTTTACCACGGACCCAGAAATGATCTTCCGAAGGAGTATGCTCCGAAGGAAGTAATCAAAATGCTCAACGGTATGAAGCAGGAAATCTATGCAGTACGTGGTAACTGCGAAGCAGAGGTAGACCAGATGGTACTGGAATTTCCGGTGATGGCAGATTATTGCATTCTGGCAATCGACGGGCTGACTTTTTATGCGACACATGGACATGTCTATAATGAAAATAATCTTCCGCCGTTTTGTCCGGGAGATATCCTGATCCATGGACATACACATGTGCTGAAAGCAGAGCAGAGAGAGAATTACATCCTTCTGAATCCAGGTTCCGTATCTATTCCGAAAGAAGGAAATCCGCCGACTTATGCGGTTCTGGAGAATAAAGTTTTTACGATTAAAGATTTTGACGGAAATATTGTCAAAGAAATGAGGCTCGGATGAAATATATGGAATTGATCGCACCATGCCATTTTGGTATGGAGGCAGTGCTGAAGCGTGAGATCCTTGATCTGGGATACGAGATCAGCAAAGTAGAAGATGGTAAAGTAACTTTTCTTGCCGATGCGGAGGGAATCGCACAGGCGAATATGTTCCTTCGTACGACAGAGAGAATCCTTCTCAAAGCAGGAGAGTTTAAAGCGGTCACATTTGATGAACTTTTTGAAAAAACAAAAGCAATCCCGTGGGAAGAATATATTCCGAAAGACGGTAAATTCTGGGTGGCAAAGGCAAACTCCGTGAAGAGTGCGTTATTCAGCCCATCTGATATTCAGTCCATTATGAAAAAAGCAATTGTTGAAAGACTGAAAAGCGTTTATGGAATTTCATGGTTTCAGGAAGATGGGGCAAGCTTCCCGATCCGTGTTTCTTTTATGAAAGATGTTGCAACGATCGGCATCGATACTTCCGGTGTTTCCCTTCATAAGAGAGGGTATCGTCAGATGACTGTCAAGGCTCCGATCACTGAAACACTTGCAGCAGCGCTTATCATGCTGACACCGTGGAACAAAGACAGAATCCTTGTCGACCCGTTTTGCGGAAGTGGTACTTTCCCGATTGAGGCGGCAATGATCGCGGCAGATATGGCACCGGGAATGAACCGTTCTTTCCTCGCAGAAGACTGGAAACATCTGGTTCCGCGTAAATGCTGGTATGATGCGCTTGAAGAGGCCCAGGATCGTGTCAATACAGATATTCAGACAGATATTCAGGGATATGATATTGATGCAGAGGCTCTGAAAGCAGCACGTTCCAACGCGAAGATGGCAGGTGTGGACGGACTGATCCATTTCCAGCAGCGTGCAGTGAAGGATCTCAGCCATCCGAAGCCGTATGGGTTTATTATCACCAATCCGCCTTATGGCGAGCGTCTGGAAGAAAAAGAAGCGCTTCCGCAGCTTTACCGTGAGATCGGGGAGAGTTACAACCGTCTGGATAAATGGTCGATGTATCTGATCACATCCTATGACAGGGCGGAGAACGACATTGGAAGAAAAGCGGACAAGAACCGTAAGATATACAATGGAATGCTGAAAACATATTACTACCAGTTTTTGGGTCCGAAACCGCCAAGGAGGAAAAAAGATTGAAAAAAGTGATTTTTGCAACAGGAAATGAGGAGAAAATGAAAGAGATCCGTGAAATTCTGGGGGATCTTGATATCGAACTTCTTTCCTTAAAGGATGCCGGCATTCATGCAGATATTGTAGAAGATGGCAAATCTTTTGAGGAAAATGCGCAGATCAAGGCAAAAGCAATCTGTGAGCTGACAGGTGAGATTGTGCTGGCAGACGATTCCGGACTTGAGATTGATTATCTGAATAAAGAACCGGGAATTTATTCTGCGCGTTATATGGGAGAAGATACTTCTTACCACATCAAGAATGCGAAGCTGATCGAACGACTGGAAGGTGTGCCGGACGAAAAGAGAACTGCAAGATTTGTATGTGCGATCGCAGCAGCCTTCCCTGATGGAAATATGAAGACTGTCCGCGCAGCGATGGAAGGCCGGATTGGATATAAAGAGAGCGGAGAAAACGGCTTCGGTTATGATCCAATCTTTTATCTTCCGGAATATGGTTGTACTTCTGCGGAAATTTCCATGGAAGAAAAAAACAAGATCAGCCACAGGGGAAAGGCACTGCGGGCAATTAAGGATGAACTTCGATGAAGGTACTGATCGTCAGTGACACTCATGGCAGGGATGAAAACCTGGAAAGAGCGGTGATGATGGAAACACCGTTTGATATGCTGGTACATTGTGGAGATGTAGAAGGCAGGGAAATCTTTATTGAGGCACTTGTGGAATGTCCGTGTTGCATTGTGTCGGGAAATAATGATTTCTTTTCGGATCTTCCACGGGAAGAGGAAATTGAGATTGACGGGAATAAAGTGCTGGTAACGCATGGGCACTATTATGGTGTGTCGATGGATATTTCCGGTGTAGCAGAAGAAGCAGCGTCAAGAGACTGTCAGGCTGTCTTTTTCGGACACACGCACAAACCTGTTGTCGAGGAAATTGATGGTGTCCTTGCCATTAATCCCGGAAGTTTGTCATATCCGAGGCAGCATGGCAGAAGACCGAGCTATGTTGTATTAGAAAGTAAAAATGGAAAGATGTCGGCTGAGATTCGATATCTGTGATGAATGAGCCACTGTTCTGCAGAAAAATGTGAAACTGCAGGAGAGTGGCTTTTGAATGAAAAAAAGGAACCGATCAGGTCCCTCTGTGAAAAGTGCGGATAACAGGAGTTGAACCTGCACGTCATAGACACCAGAACCTAAATCTGGCGCGTCTGCCAATTCCGCCATATCCGCTTATGTATATTTAAATATGTAAACTGAATTGTAACTTCCGTATTTTTTATACAGGTATTGAAAAAGCACTATCAAATGATAGTGCTTAGTTCAATGAGACATCGGGGATTCGAACCCCGGACAACTTGATTAAAAGTCAAGTGCTCTACCAACTGAGCTAATATCCCATATTAGAAGACTGGGCTAGCTGGATTCGAACCAGCGAATGCAGCAGTCAAAGTGCTGTGCCTTACCGCTTGGCGATAGCCCAAAAGGCAGGGTGGATACAGGGATTCGAACCCTGGGCCTCCAGAGCCACAATCTGGCGCGCTAACCAACTGCGCTATACCCACCACAGCGTGCCTGAAGGGATTCGAACCCCCGACCCACGGCTTAGAAGGCCGTTGCTCTATCCAGCTGAGCTACAGACACATTTCTCTGCTATCTTACAGAGAAGCGGGTGATGGGAATCGAACCCACGTATCCAGCTTGGAAGGCTGGTGTTCTACCATTGAACTACACCCGCATGGTCGCTGAAACGGTATTGTTTACAGCATCGGGGTGACAGGATTCGAACCTGCGGCCTCCTGGTCCCAAACCAGGCGCTCTAGCCAAGCTGAGCCACACCCCGTTAACGGTATTTAGTTGTTTGCGTTTTTGCTTTGTCGCTTGACGCAAGACATATTATATTATAGCAATATTCAAATGTCAACAACTTTTTTTATATTTTTTTCAAAAAAAATTTGAATATCGCAGAAAGCCTTATTTTTCAAGGATTTTCGGATGAAAAAAGTTTTTGATTTTTATAAAATCAGAATAAAAACATCGAAATGAGATACATTTAGTTGGAAAAAATACAGAAGAATGTTACAATAAAAAACAGCCAAAAGAAATAAGGAGAATCAAAATGAATGTACAGGAGTTTCAGAATAAATTAAAAGAAATTCAGGAAATTGCGAAACAGAATGAAAATACATTAAAAGCAACAGACATCCGTGGAGTTTTTGATGGCTGTGATCTTGATAAAAACCAGCTTACCGGCGTATTGAAATATCTGACTTCTCAGGGGATTGCAATTGAAGGTATGGAGAAGGCAAAAGAAACAGCCAAAGAGCCGGAATATAAAAAAGTTCCGCTGACACCGGAAGAAGAAGCATATCTTCATGATTATCTGGAAAATCTGCCGGCTGTTACAGATATTGACCTTAACGATATGTTTGAGCAGCTTTCGAAGGGAGAACAGTCAGCAGTACAGACCCTTGCTTCTTATTACATGAAAGCAACGGCAGAGCTTGCAGCAGATATGAATGCAAAAGAAATCCTTCTTGCGGATTTGATCCAGGAGGCAAATCTGAGCCTGATCCAGGCGCTGGACAATGCCGGTGAAGAACTTCGTGATGAAGAATGGCTTCTTGCAGAGGTGAGAAAAGGTATTCTTCAGGTGATTGAAGAGCAGACACAGGTGAAGTTTGCTGATGACAGTCTGGTTGCCAGAGTAGAAAAGCTTGAAAGTGCAGTTCGTGAGCTGAATGATGATGAAGATGACAAGAATGCATTCAGTATTGATGAGCTTGCAATCATTCTGGATATGAAAGTTGATGAAATTAGAGATATTCTTCGCCTGACCGGAGATGACAAGTAAAAAATACAAAGTTAGCCAAGAAAAACAATTTGTTCGGATTTCGGGTATTTTGTTGAATCCTGAGTAAATGCGTGGTATTATAAAGGCATATGGGAGGTATTTTTTATGCAAATCAGAGAATCAGCAGAGGATTACCTTGAGGCGATCCTTGTATTGTCAAGAAAAGGCGGCGGGGTTCGTTCCGTTGATATAGCCACAATGCTCGGGGTATCCAAGCCAAGTGTCAGCCATGCGATGAAACTTCTCAGGGAAGATGGATATATTGCAATGGACCGTTATGGTACAGTGACACTGATGGAGAAAGGTGCAGAGATTGCCGGCAGGATTTATGAGAGACATACCGTTCTGACAAAGATGCTGGAAGGACTGGGGGTATCAGCAGATACGGCAAGATGTGATGCGTGCAAGATGGAGCATGATGTCAGTGATGAAAGTTTTGAGAAGATCAAAGAGCATTTGAGAGCAAAAGGTGAAATTTAAGCAGAATAAAAAAGGTCATCATGATCAGGATTGAAAATGTAACAATTCTGAAAGTGATGACCTTTTTTGTAATAGGAAATTACTCCGTAATGTTCCTATTACAAAAAAACGCTCCGCGAGGATGCGACCAGATGCATGAGGAATATGTCTGCTTAAGCAGACTGCATCTGGCGCGCAAAGCGTAGCAAGTCCCTCAAAGATTGAGGGATTCAGGGAGTTTGAAGCGGACTTGTCCGCTTTGTTTATGGAAAAAAGTCTGGTATTTATGAAACTGCAGATTCTTTCTGCGGCAGCTGTGCAAGAATGATCGCACCAAACATCAGAACACAGCCAAAGATTTCACGGCTGCTTAAGTGCTGTCCGAGGATTATCCATCCGGCAAGCACGGAAATACAGGATTCCAGGCTGAGAATCAGGGAAGCAACTGTCGGATTCATGTTTTTCTGGCCGACGATCTGCAGGGTGTAAGCTACACCGCTTGACATAACTCCGGCATAAAGAATCGGGAGCCATGCAGCGAGGATTCCGGAAAGATTCGGCTGTTCAAAAAGCAGTGCAGGGACACCGGACAGGATGCCGCAGACCAGAAACTGGATGCAGGACATTTTTACGCCATCAACGAGCGGAGAAAAATGATCAATAACCAAAATATGACCGGAAAAAAGAACTGCACAGATGATCAGAAGAAGTTCACCTTTGCCGACTGCAAGTCCCTCTCCGGGTGTCAGACACAGGAGATAAAGTCCACACAGAGAAAGCAGGACTGCAATCCAGATAAAGGGGCTGCATTTCTTTTTCAGGAAAATACCGATGATCGGAACAATGATGATGTAACATGCAGTAATAAAACCGGCCTTTCCGACGGTAGTGTATTTAATACCAAACTGCTGAAAATTGCCTGCAAGACAGAGCATGATACCACAGCAGATTCCTCCGATGAGCAGTGTTTTACGCCCGGATGCGGAAGATTCACACTTTTTTTCTGCTTCGGAACGTGTTTTGTCAAGTACCTTAATGACCGGGAGCAGGGTCAGTGCACCGATAAGATTTCGCACGGCATTAAATGTAAATCCGCCAATGTAGTCCATGCTGACGCTCTGGGCGACAAAGGCGACACCCCATATGGTAGCGGTCAAAAGAAGCAGAAGTGAATTTCTGACCGGGATGGAATTCTCTTTTTGCATAATAGTAGTTCTCCTCATAGTTTCTCTCAAGTCTGTATCCATGTATTATATAGCATAACTATACAATGTTAAAGAGTGAAAATAAAAAATGCAGGCCCTGTATAAGCAGGACCTGCATGAATAATTACAAAATCATAAATAATAAAGATCAGATGAAGATGTATTTCAGTATAAATAATACGGCAAGAATGTACATCAGAAGACTGATCTTCTTTTCTTTTGCTTTTCCTGTGATCACGTTAATGACAACGTAGGAGATAACTCCCATGGAGATACCTTCGGAAATGCTGTACATAAACGGCATGGCGATGATTGCGATGAAACACGGGATTGCTTCGGTCATGTCGTTGAAATCGATCTTTGTAACAGATGTCAGCATCAGATAACCAACTACGATCAGAGCCGGTGCAGTGGCAAAGGAAGGGATTGCCAGAAAGATCGGGGAAAGCAGAAGAGAAAGCGCAAACAGTACGCCAGCTACCAGAGAAGTCAGACCGGTACGTCCGCCTTCTGCAACACCGGAGGCACTTTCTACAAAGGTGGTAACGGTGGAAGTACCGCATACAGCACCTACACTTGTTCCGACAGCGTCAGAAAGGAGCGCGCCTTTGATCTTCGGAAGCTTACCGTCTTTATCGAGCATGTCGGCTTTGGATGCAACACCGATCAGGGTTCCGAGTGTATCGAACATGTCAACAAACAGGAAGGCAAACATGATAACAACGAAATCCAGAGAAAATACGATTGAGAAATCCATCTTCATAAAAGTTGGCATCATGCTCGGCACAGAGATTCCGTTTGAAAAATCCGGAAGCAGGCTGTAATAACCAAGATCTGCATTTGGCACATAAAGGTGTGTCAGCTGACAGATGATACCAAGGATCCATGTGATCAGGATTCCCCAGAGGATACCGCCTTTGACATTTTTTGCAAGAAGGATCGCAGTAACAAGGACACCGATCAGTGCAAGCAGTACTGTGATTCCCTGAGAAGAAAATGTTCCTTCTGCAACGGAAGATTTGAAGGAAAAGATGCTGACAAGTGTAGAATCATTTCCGACAACAATTTTTGCATTCTGCAGTCCAATAAATGCGATAAAGAGACCAATACCTACAGATACCGCATGTTTCAGGTTCATCGGGATGGAGTTGAAGATTGCTTCACGTACATTTGTAAGAGAAAGTAAAATAAAAATGATACCTTCTGCAAATACTGCTGCCAGTGCCTGCTGCCATGTATATCCCATACCAAGGACTACTGTGTAGGTGAAGTATGCGTTCAGACCCATGCCGGGAGCCAGAACGAACGGGTAGTTGGATAAAAGAGCCATCAGGCAGGTTGCGATAAATGCGGACAGTGCGGTTGCGGTAAAGACAGCACCGCGGTCCATGCCGGAAGCAGACAGGATATTCGGATTGACTGCCAGAATGTAGGCCATAGTCATAAAGGTTGTGATTCCTGCCATCACTTCTGTTTTGACGTCGGTGTGGTTTTCCTTCAGGTGAAAGATTTTGTCAAGATTCATAAAAGTACCCCCTTCGTATTGTGCAGATCGTGCACTAAAAGATTTTGTTTCCGGAAACATATTTTCCGGTGATGCAGTGATCGTCTGAAAGATAGATCAGTCGCTCCAGCCGTTCTCGTGCAGAGAGCTGCTGAGGATGGCGGAGGCTGCTGTCGTCTAGGATCAGTGCATCAAACTCGTAGCCTTCCAGGAATGAGCCGACTTTTCCGAAAAATGCACCGCCGCCCATCGTGGCCATATAAAAGGCTTCTTCGAGAGAAAGCGGTTTGAGAGTATCATCCACAAGTCTCCAGCGGAGTTTTGATACCTGAATGGCATCTGCGACTGCGCGGAGCATGGAAAGTGAATGACCGCCTGCTATGTCGGTGCCGAGTCCGAGGTGAAGTCCTTCATCGAGATAACGTCGTGCCGGTGCAATTCCGGATGAAAGATTTGTGTTAGACTGCGGACAGTGGGCAATAAATACGTTGCGTTTCTTCATGAGGGAGATTTCTGCGTCAGAACTGTAGACACAGTGTGCCATGATGGTTGGACAGTTTTCACCGCCAAAAAGACCAAATTGGTCATAAGCTTCCCCGTAAAATGAAGTACCCGGACATAATTCTTTTACCCATGCGATCTCGCTTCGGTTTTCGGAAAGATGAGACTGTACCGGAAGACAGTAAGTTCTCTGGATTTCTGCCAGACCGGTCATGAGTTCATCTGTGCAGGAAGGAGTAAAACGTGGGGTGAGAATCGGTTTGACATTCTCATATTTTCCTGCAGTATCAGTTAACCAGCGGACAGTATCCCGAACAGAAACAACAGCACTTTTTTCCTGAAGAGTGGCAGAACCGTTTCGGTCCATATTTACTTTGCCGATGAAAGTCCTGAGACCGGTTTTCTCCATAAGGTCCATCAGAAGCTCAGATGCCTCTACATGTAAAGTGCCAAAGACAGAAGCGCGGGTAGTGGCGCTTTTTTTTATGTCATCGGCAAAAATAGTATAGGCTTTTGCAGCGTAGTCCGGATCCGAATATCTGGATTCTTCCGGGAATGTGACGGTGTTCAGCCAGTCAAGCAGTTCCAGATCCATATACATGCCGTGGAATGCATACTGCGGGGCATGCAGATGAAGATCAGTCATTCCGGGGATGATCAGACATGGACTGACATTGCGTACCGGAATTCCGGAAAAATGCTCCGGAAGCTTCGGGAAAACACCGACGCTCCGGCCATCCTGACAGACCAGATAAGCGTCTTCAAGACAGGTCAGATGACGGGAATCTGTGCTGAAACAGACGGCGCCTTTTAGTGCAAAAGTGGTTGGATTCTGTGTCATATAATCTACCTCCTTTTTGATAAACGTAGCTTTCCGGACAAAAAAAATACCGAATATTTATGCCCGACAAGTTCCGTAAAGAACTTATAGACAACTATTACGGTAGTTGGTAGAAACGTCCAACCAATTATGGACCTATATAAGTTTCGTGATGTTGTTTATAAAATTATTATAAAATAGAGGATGTTTTCTGTCAAATATAAATTCAAGAATATATAGGATAATATTGCACAAAAATTTTACACAAAATTTTATACAAAAATTTAAAAGCAGAATTTCGGAGCGGATATAAAAAACCGACAGACGATAGACCGCCTGTCGGTTTGTAAGATCAATGATTATTTGTTGTTTTTATTTTTTTCTACTTCGAGTAATTTCATGGCACGAACTTTCAGCGGAAGACCAAACAGTGTGATGAATCCGTCTGCATCGTGGTGGTCATACATATCACCTGTAGTGAAGGATGCAAGAGATTCATTGTACAGGCTGTATGGAGAAGTGGTTCCTGCCTTAATGATGTTTCCTTTGTAAAGTTTGAGCTTGACTTCACCGGTAACATATTCCTGAGTGGATTTTACGAATGCTTTGATTGCATCGCAAAGTGGTGTGAACCATTTTCCTTCATATACGACCTGAGCAAACTGGCTGCCGAGTTTCTTTTTGGCTTCCATGGTATCACGGTCAAGGCACAGTTCTTCGAGCTGTTCGTGGGCAGCCATCAGGATTGTTCCGCCAGGAGTTTCGTATACACCACGGGATTTCATACCAACAACACGGTTTTCTACGATGTCGATGATACCGATACCGTTTTCACCGCCGAGACGGTTCAGCTCTGTGATGATCTCAGAAACTTTCATTGCCTTGCCATTCAG
This sequence comes from uncultured Ruminococcus sp., assembly GCA_900066355.1. Taxonomy (GTDB): domain Bacteria; phylum Bacillota; class Clostridia; order Lachnospirales; family Lachnospiraceae; genus Blautia_A. Next base: position 164,790 of record FMEL01000003.1, on the reverse strand, counting down.
TGTTTTTGGCACACCTGCTTCGAAAGTCATTGTGATCTCAGTTTCTTTATCTGGTGCTTTTTCAGGAGTAACACTTAATACAAGCATGTCATCATAGTTTGGAGCCTGAGAAGGATCTTCGAGTTCCAGACCCTCATGGCTGATATGCCATAAGTTACGGTCACGGCTGTAGCTGTGGCTTGCGTCAAACGGAAGGTTGATTCCGTGAGCCTGACAGAAGGCAATCTCATCTTCACGGGACTGCATGGTCCATACATCTGTCATTCTCCATGGAGCAATGATCTTGATGTCTGGAGCAAGTGCTTTGATTCCGAGTTCGAAACGAATCTGGTCATTACCTTTACCGGTAGCACCGTGGCAGATTGCAACGGCATTTTCTTTACGTGCGATCTCAACAAGTTTTTTTGCGATTGCAGGACGTGCCATAGAAGTTCCGAGAAGATATTTGTGCTCGTATACAGCGCCTGCCTGTACGCAAGGCATTACGTAGTTGTCGCAGAAATCATCAACAATGTCTTCGATATATAATTTGGAAGCTCCGGAAAGTTTTGCTCTTTCGTCCAGACCATCCAGTTCGTTACCCTGTCCGCAGTTTACACAGCAGCAGATAACTTCATAATCAAAAGTTTCTTTCAGCCACGGGATCAGTGCTGTGGTATCAAGACCACCTGAATATGCAAGTACAACTTTTTCTTTCATAATATATTCCTCCTGAAAATAATACTGTTCACTTCGTTCACAGTATATTTGGTCAAAATCCATTCCAAATCACCTGCGGTGATGGGATTTTGCCCCGTATGTCTCGGGATTTTGTCATATTCATGACAAAACACCTCGCGGGATATTCTCTGTAAACAGTTGTGAAAATGATTCTCTGCCTATTGGCAGATGCGCGAATGTTTGTTATTATAAAAGGTAAAGATTCATACGCTGATTTGATAAAGTGTTGAATCTTCATGTCCTGTCGTGTTTCGACAAGAGATAATATACAACAATTTTTATAAATATGCAATACCAATATGCAAAAAAATAAAAGAAATTTTTGCATAAAAATGCAGCATTAAATAGGAAATAACCTATAAAGACACACAAAATTAAGAAAAAAGAATGCAAAATCCATGAAAATTACGTATTGCATATTATGCATTTAGGATGTATAATTGGTACATCTTTATTCTAGGAGGAATGAGAAATGATCAAAGCAGGAATTATCGGAGCAACAGGATACGCCGGAAATGAGCTGGCAAGACTGCTCCTTGGACATAAAGAAGTAGAAGTGGCATGGTATGGATCAAGAAGTTACATTGATCAGAAATATGCAGATGTTTATCAGAACTTTTTTAAACTGATCGATGCAAAATGTATGGATGACAATATGGCAGCACTTGCTGATGAAGTAGATGTGATTTTTACCGCAACACCGCAGGGGCTTTGTGCATCACTTGTTAATGAAGAGATCCTTTCCAAAGCAAAGGTCATCGATCTGAGTGCAGATTTCCGTATTAAAGATGTAAAGAAATATGAAAAATGGTATGGCATCGAGCACAAAGCACCGCAGTTTATTGATGAGGCAGTTTATGGCCTGTGCGAGATCAACCGTGAGGACATCAAAAAAGCAAGACTTATTGCGAACCCGGGATGTTATCCGACATGTTCAACTTTATCAATTTATCCGCTACTGAAGGAAGGACTGATCGATCCGAATACGATCATCATTGATGCAAAATCAGGAACTTCCGGAGCAGGCAGGGGCGCAAAAGTAGCAAACCTTTACTGTGAAGTAAACGAAAACATCAAAGCATACGGCGTAGCAACACATCGTCATACACCGGAAATCGAAGACCAGCTCGGTTATGCATGCGGACAGGAAGTGCTGATCAATTTTACACCACATCTGATCCCGATGAACAGAGGTATTCTGATTACAGCATATGCTTCTCTCAAAAAAGAAGTTTCCTATGAAGAAGTAAAGGCTGTTTATGACAAATATTATGAAAACGAGACATTCGTGCGTGTCCTGGACAAAGATGTATGCCCACAGACAAAATGTGTAGAGGGCAGCAACTATGTTGATGTAAACTTCAAGATCGACCCGAGAACAAAACGTGTCATCATGATGGGAGCAATGGATAACCTTGTCAAAGGTGCAGCAGGACAGGCTGTACAGAATATGAACCTGATGTTCGGGTTTGACGAGGCAGAAGGACTTCATCAGATTCCGATGCTACCGTAAAAGAACAGCATGATATATGAAAATGTTTTATAACGCAGAGAGGAGCGTATGATTATGAAGATTATTACCGGCGGAGTTACCGCAGCGAAAGGCTTCCAGGCAGCATCTACAGCTGCCGGAATCAAATATCAGGGAAGAACAGATATGGCAATGGTTTACAGCGAGAAACCATGTGTGGCAGCAGGAACTTTTACTACTAATATCGTAAAGGCAGCTCCGGTCAAATGGGACCAGGAGATCGTTTATAAACATCCAAATGCACAGGTGATTATCTGCAACAGTGGTATTGCCAATGCCTGTACAGGAGAAGAGGGATTCAGCTACTGCCGTGCAACAGCCAAAGCAGCAGCAGAGACTCTGAACGTCGATGAAAACAGTGTACTGGTTGCATCAACCGGTGTTATCGGAATGCAGCTCCCGATTGAGAAACTTTCCGACGGTGTTAAAGCAATGGCTCCGAAACTTCAGGGTACTCTGGAAGCTGGAAATGAAGCTGCCAAGGCAATCATGACAACTGATACAAAGGAAAAAGAGGTTGCTGTACAGATTGAAGTTGGTGGCAAAACGGTTACAGTCGGTGGTATGTGTAAAGGTTCCGGAATGATTCATCCGAATATGTGCACCATGCTTGGCTTTGTCACCACAGATGCATGCATTTCCAAAAAACTTCTGCAGGAAGCACTGAGCGAAGATGTAAAAGATACTTATAATATGGTATCTGTTGACGGTGATACTTCCACAAATGATACCGTACTTCTGCTTGCAAACGGTATGGCAGAAAACCCGGAGATTAATGAGAAAAACGAAGATTATCAGAAGTTCTGTGAGGCATTGAATTATATCAATACTACACTTGCAAAGAAAATTGCCGGTGACGGTGAGGGTGCAACGGCGCTGTTTGAGGTCAAGATCATTGGTGCCGAGAGCAAAGAACAGGCAGTAACTTTAAGTAAATCCATTGTTACGTCTTCGCTGACTAAAGCAGCAATTTACGGACACGATGCAAACTGGGGAAGAATCCTTTGTGCAATGGGATATTCCGGTGCACAGTTTGATCCGGAAAAAGTAGATCTTTATTTTGAAAGCAAAGCAGGAAAGATTCAGATCATCGAAAATGGTGTGGCAGTTAACTACAGCGAAGAAGAGGCAACAAAGATCCTTTCCGAAGATGCAGTGACAGCAATCGCCGATGTAAAGATGGGTGACTGTACAGCAACTGCATGGGGTTGTGACCTTACTTACGATTATATCAAGATTAATGCAGATTACAGATCATAAAGGGTGAAAAAGAATAAAAATCGAGGAGAAATGAAAAATGGTAAATCAGAAATATCTGGATAAAGCAGAAACACTTATCGAGGCCCTTCCTTATATACAGCGCTTTAACCGTAAGATCGTAGTTGTAAAATACGGCGGGAGTGCCATGCTGGACGAAGAACTCAAAGCGAATGTCATCAAGGACGTTGTTCTTCTGAAGCTGATCGGATTCAAACCGATCATCGTTCATGGCGGCGGTAAGGAAATCAGCCGCTGGGTCAATAAAGTCGGCATGGAACCACGTTTTGTCAATGGGCTGCGTGTGACAGATAAGGACACAATGGAGATTGCTGAGATGGTTCTTGCAAAAGTAAACAAAGAACTTGTCACACTGGTAGAATCTCTCGGCGTACAGGCAGTCGGCATCAGCGGAAAAGATGGTGGCCTTCTTCAGTGCCATAAGAAACTTTCCAAAGGCGAAGATATCGGCTACGTAGGCGATATCGAGAAAGTAAATCCGAAGGTACTTCAGGATCTTCTTGAGAGAGATTTTCTTCCGATTGTATTTCCGATTGGATTTGATACAAACTTTGATTCTTACAATATTAATGCGGACGATGCCGCATGCGCGATCGCAGAAGCTGTCCATGCAGAAAAGCTGGTTTTCCTTTCTGATATTGAAGGTGTATACAAGGACAAAGATGATCCGAGTTCACTGATTTCCGAACTTCATGTACACGAAGCAGAAAAACTGATCAGCGAAGGTTATGTAGGTGGTGGAATGATCCCGAAACTTCAGAACTGCATCGATGCGATCGAAGAGGGTGTAAACAGAGTGCATATTTTGGATGGGCGTATTCCGCACAGCCTCCTATTGGAAATCTTTACAAACAAAGGTATCGGTACTGCTATTTTAAGAGAAGACGGGGAGAAATATTACAATGAGTATGAATGAACAGATGAATCATGCAGAAGAAAACATTCTGCATACATATAATCGCTTTCCGGTCATGTTTGACCATGGCGAGGGATGTTATCTTTATGATACAGAGGGCAAAAAATATCTCGACTTTGCTGCAGGAATTGCAGTAAACTCACTGGGATATCATTATCCTGGCTATGATGAGGCTCTGAAAGCTCAGATCGACAAACTGACACATATTTCCAATCTTTATTATAATGAGCCGATGAGTGAAGCCGGAGAAAAACTGGTCAAAGCAAGCGGACTTTCCAAAGCTTTCTTTACGAACAGTGGTACCGAAGCAATTGAAGGTGCGCTTAAAGCGGCACGTAAATATGCTTATACCAAATATGGTAAAGAAGCACAGAAATACGAGATTATTGCAATGAACCATTCATTCCATGGGAGAAGTATGGGAGCCCTTTCCGTAACGGGAACCGAGCATTACAGAGAGCCGTTCGAACCACTTGTCGGTGGTGTGAAATTCGCAGATTTTAATGATCTGGACAGCGTCAAAGCGCAGATTACAGACAAAACATGTGCGATCATTACAGAAGTTGTACAGGGCGAAGGTGGAATTTATCCGGCGAAGAAAGAATTTCTTGAAGGGCTCCGCGCACTGTGTGATAAAAAAGACATCATCCTGATTTTTGATGAAATCCAGTGTGGGATGGGACGTACCGGATGTTATTTTGCATGGCAGTCATACGGTGTGAAACCGGATGTGATGACCTGTGCAAAAGCTCTGGGCTGCGGTGTACCGGTCGGTGCATTTGTTCTCGGAGAAAAAGCGGCAGCAGCATCTCTTGTACCGGGAGATCACGGCACAACTTATGGTGGAAACCCGTTCGTATGCGCAGCTGTCAGCAAGGTGTTTGATATTTATGAAAAAGACGATATCCTTGCACATGTGCAGGAACTGACCCCGTATCTGGAAGAACAACTGGATAAACTTGTGGATAAGTATCCGGTTGTAGCAGCTCGTCGTGGAAAAGGTTTCATGCAGGGACTGGTCATCACCGGAACAACAGTCGGAAGTATCGTGACAAAAGCACTTGAGAACGGACTTCTGGTAATTTCCGCAGGAAGCGATGTACTGCGTCTTGTACCACCGCTTGTGATCACAAAAGAAAATATCGATGAAATGGTCGAAAAATTAGAAAAGAGCCTGGCGTAATCCGCCGGGCTCAATTATTTTATACTGTTCAGATCAATGTGTCTTTTAATCGCTGCGAAGCTCTCAGAACTGATTACATGCTCGATCTTGCAGGCATCGTTTGCTGCAACGACCGGATTGACACCAAGCTTTTCCAGCCATTCAGAAAGGAAAAGATGACGTTCGTAGATTTTTTCGGCAGTTGCGCGCCCTGTCTCTGTAAGATAAAGATATCCTTCAGGAGATACGGTGATCTGATCTGTTTCGCGAAGCTTTTTCATTGCAACACTGACACTGGATTTCTTGAAGCCAAGTTCAGAGGCAACATCTACGGAACGTACGACCGGATGTGATTTGCTTAAAATAAGAATGGTTTCCAGATAGTTTTCAGCGGATTCGTTTGTATGCATCCATTACACCCCAATTTCTGTTGATCTAATTGAAAATGATTCCTCATTTAGTTGCATAAAAATTCAAGATTATTCCTCAAATTTGTATTACTTCCATGATAACATATTTTAGCTGTTGAGACAACCAAAATGTCACTGTTTACTACGGATACTACCTGTGAACGGTAACATAAAATTTTCTGTAATGTACAAAGACATCACACAAAATTTACTGTAACATCCGGGGATTTTTAGAAAAAAACATTGGTTATATGATACGAATAAAAGTTAAGCAGAACAAATAGAAGTTATGCATAGCAAATAATAGTTTTACACAACGAAAAAAAGTACTTGACAGCTTACAAACGTTAGCATATACTAACCAATGTAAGAAAAGTAAACAGAGATTAACTGTGAACTTTTTTAATAAAGAAAAAAATTCTCAACAAGATCCTGACAGCAGAATCTGAGAATATGAATCCAAACAGAAAGTGAGCTGATACATATGATGCCTTTAACTATGGCAGGAATCGGTGAGAAATGTAAAATTCAGAAAGTTGGAGGAAATGACGAGACAAGACGTTTTCTTGCAAACCTCGGATTTGTAAATGATGCAGAAGTGAGTATAGTGTCTGCAATCGGCGGAAACGTGATTGTTAACATCAAAGATGCCCGCGTAGCAGTTAACTCAGATATGGCAAGACATATTATGATTTGACACCAGTCTTCAAAAGCTCAGACGTCGAGCGTGTTTACACGCAGAGACGTATGGACTTGGAGGACGCCTAAACATGAGAAAGAAGCAAGTTCCATTAAGACGCTATGAACAACGAGAATAGTGAATTAATGAACGCAGCGGATTTCGAAAGTTTGCAGAATTGCGAAAGCTGCAAGGCAGCGGAGCAATTCGTCAGGTATTAATCATTATAGAAAGTTATAAAAGCTTTAAGCACTTAAGCAATATAACAAAGAGGAGAAAGGAGACAGAACAATGACTTTAGGTGATGCAAAAGTCGGAACTACCGTTGTTGTAACGAAAATTGAAGGAGACGGCGCGTACAAACGTCGTATCATGGACATGGGAATTACAAAAGGAAGTGAGCTGTACATCAGAAAAGTTGCTCCGCTTGGAGATCCTGTAGAGATCACTGTAAGAGGTTATGAGTTATCCGTAAGAAAGAACGATGCTCAGTGCGTACAGGTAAAATAAGTGCGCAGTAGTGTTCAGTAGGAACTATTATGAAAAAATGCAACTGTGTAAGAAGCATGCAGTTACAATAAGAGGGATTAAGGAGGTAAGAAAAAATGGCAATTAAGATTGCACTTGCCGGCAACCCGAACTGTGGTAAAACAACAATGTTCAACGCATTAACGGGCGCTAACCAGTACGTAGGAAACTGGCCGGGAGTTACTGTAGAGAAAAAAGAAGGTAAGTTAAAGGGAAAGAAAGGTAAAGGCGAAGACATCATCGTAACTGACCTTCCTGGTATTTATTCCCTTTCACCATACACACTGGAAGAAGTAGTCAGCCGTGACTACGTTCTCAAAGAAAATCCAGACGTAATCATTGACCTTGTCGATGCAACAAACATCGAGCGTAACCTGTATCTGACCACACAGCTGATCGAGACAGGTGTTCCGGTTGTTATTGCACTGAACATGGCAGATCTCCTTGAAAAAAGAGGAATCAAGATCGACACAAAGCGTCTTTCCATGCTGCTTGACTGCCCGATCATCGAGACATCTGCACTGAAAGGTGAAGGTCTTGACAAGTTGATCGACGAGGCAGTAAAAACTGCAAAGAAGAGCAGAGTAGATCTTCCTAAAGAAATCTTTACAAAAGAGATGGAAGAAGCAATCAGTGAAGTAAAGAAAGTTCTTCCGTCCTCCATTACAGAAGACAAGAAGAGATGGTATGCAGTAAAATTCCTCGAGAACGACGAAAAAGTAAAAGAGGCTATGAAGCTTTCTGCTTCCGGACAGTCTCTGGTTGATACTAAACGTCAGGAACTGGAAAAACAGCATGACGACGATATGGAGAGTATCGTAACAGATGAGAGATACAAATTCATCCAGAAGATCGTTAACACAACCGTTAAAAAAGCAAAAGACAAACTGACTGTATCTGATAAAATTGACCGTATCGTTACCAACCGTATCCTTGGTATCCCGATCTTCGTTGCAGTTATGTGGTTAGTATATTATGTATCTGTAACAACTGTTGGTACATTCGTAACAGACTGGACAAACGATGTATTCGTAGTGGCTATTCAGGACTTCTTTACAAATATCCTTACCAGCCTCGGTGCCGGTGATATGGTAATGGGACTTGTCGTTGATGGCATCATCGGTGGTCTCGGTGCAGTACTTGGATTCGTTCCTCAGATGGCAATCCTGTTCCTGTTTCTGTCCATCCTTGAAGATTGTGGTTACATGGTACGTATCGCATTTGTTATGGACCGTGTATTCCGTCACTTCGGACTTTCCGGTAAGAGTTTCATTCCGCTTCTGATTTCGTCAGGATGCGGTATCCCTGGTATCATGGCTTCCAAGACTATCGAGCAGGACAATGACAGACGTCTTACTATTATGACAGCAACCTTTATTCCTTGTGGTGCAAAACTTCCGGTTATCGCTCTTATGGGTGGTGTAATCGCTGGTGAGACTGCAGGATATGCAGAGAGCTCATTCATCGCTCCGCTGATGTACTTTATCGGTATTGTAGCTGTACTTGTAGCTGCAATCATCCTTAAGAAAACAAAACCGTTCTCCGGTAAACCGGCTCCGTTCGTAATGGAGCTTCCACAGTATCATATTCCGCAGGTTAAGACAGTTCTTCTTCATGTATGGGAAAGACTGAAAGGCTTCATTATCAAAGCTGGTACAATCCTGTTCCTTGCCTGCGTAGTAATGTGGTTCCTTGGTGGATTCGGATTCACAGATGGTGGATTTGGTATGGTAGAAGACAGCGCAGACAGCCTTATGGCAGCAATCGGTGGTGTGATCGCTCCAATCTTTGCTCCACTTGGATTCGGTGAGTGGCAGCCGGTAGCAGCTTCTATCTCCGGATTCACAGCAAAAGAAGCTATCGTATCTACAATGGGTGTCCTGGCTAACGTAGCCGGTGATACAGAAGATGCAGTAAACGTTGCAGCAGGTGTTGCAAGCTGGTTCCCGACAGGTATCGCAGCTTTCTCTTTCCTGATGTTCAACCTTCTTGATTCTCCTTGCCTTGCAGCTATCGCAACAATGGCAAAAGAAATGAATGACAGAAAATGGTTCTGGTTCGCAATTCTCTTCCAGAATATATTCGCTTATATCGTATGCCTCTGCTTCTATCAGATCGGTTCCTTCGTAACCGGCGGAGCATTTGGTATCGGTACTGTAGTAGGATTTGCAGTACTTATCGTAATGCTGTTCCTGCTGTTCAGACCAGATCCGTACAAGGATCAGAAAGTTTACTCCAAACGTTCTGTACAGGCATAAGAAATTATGAAATAATAAAGGGGCTGGATACAAAGATGTGTCCGGCCTCTGCTTTCAGCTTAAAGAAAGTTATTCCGGATGAAACGGAGAAGCAAATTGTGTGGTTGGCAGTAGTAATTAAGCCTGCAAATAAGAGAGGATGAGTAAAATGCTTGCAAATATAATTATAATGGTTCTGATTCTCGGATATTGTGCATTCGTGATCTATAAGAGTGTAAAGAATTCCAAAGAAGGCAAACATATGGGATGCGCCGGATGCAGTGGAAATTGTGGCAGCTGTGGCGGATGCAGCGGGGCTGCTTTTAAGAGAACTGCACAGTCTTCTTACAAAGAGAATCATCTGAAATAGGAGAAAATAATATGGGAAATTCAACAGGATCCACGATGTACATGTTTGGTGCGGTAATCATTATTTACATTGTCGGAATGCTGATCTATCAGGGATTCCAGTGGATCAGGAAAAAAAGAGAACAAAAAAGAGATGAAGAGTTCAGAAGAGGTAACGAATAATGGTTGACATAATAGTTGTACTGATCGTGGTTATTTTACTTGGATTTGCTCTGAAAGGCTCCATCAAACACTTTAAAGGTGACAGTCCGTGCTGTGGCGGTGGTGGCGGAACCGTTGTCCTGGATATTCCGGATAAAAAACTGGATAAGCCGGTTCTCGGAAAAAAAGTTCTCAAAATTTCCGGTATGCACTGCGAACACTGTGTAAAAGCAGTTACCGAAGCAATCAATAAGGTGGACGGTGCTTCCGCAAAAGTAAATCTTTCTGAAAACGAAGCAGTCGTTTCCTATGACCGCGAACTTGATGAGGAACAGCTTAGAAGAATCGTCAAAGATGCCGGATACAGAGTCGTAAGCATCAAATAATATACGGTAAATGAAATATCATTTTTTCGGATCCCACGGCGTAAAGCTGCGGGATCCTTTTTGGTTTCGAAGGGTTAATATGATATTTTGTTAAAAGGGCTGCCTGTATAAAATACAGATTTTGTGCATATGCTGATAGTAAAAGCTTCAGGTGGATACAGGAAAAAGAGACCACCTGATCTGTATGGAGGCATTTTATGTGGGGATTTCTGGCGGCGCTGATATCCGGCGCATTGATGAGTATTCAGGGTGTTTTTAATACGGAAGTGACAAAACAGACCAGTCTCTGGGTATCGACCGGATGGGTACAGCTTTCTGCGTTTATGGTATGCGTGGCAGCGTGGCTTTTTACCGGACGGCAGAGTATTGGAGCACTCTGGCAGATTGAAAATAAATATACACTGCTGGGTGGTGTGATCGGAGCTTTTATTACGATTACGGTGATTCAGAGTATGGGTGCGCTGGGCCCGGCAAAAGCGGCAATGCTGATCGTGATCTCGCAGCTTATCGTAGCATACGTGATTGAACTTTTAGGAATGTTTGGTGTAGAGCGAGAACCTTTTGTATGGAGGAAAGTCCTTGGAATGTTGATCGCGATTGCCGGGATCGTGATTTTTAAATGGGAATAGGGAGTTTCCCATAGTTAAAGATACCACACCAAATATGATGAACCCACGCTTATACACTACCAGCTATAATAAACCGCAAGGACAGCAATTTGATGATACTGCTGTCCTTTCTTTTATAAAATTGCAGTACACATAAAAAAGCTGTAAAATGATAAATATATTTGTCCTTGTAACAATTCTCGGACATTTGCCTGTTATACTATCTGCAAAAAGCAAAGGAAGTGAGAATATGGAGCAGATTTTAATTGTCGAGGACGACAGTTTTTTGAATAAGATGTTAGACTATAACCTGACCGCAGACGGCTACGGCGTGACTTCTGCCCTAAATGCCAGAACCGCAGCCGAAGCCATCCGCCAGCGGGAATTTGATTTAGTGCTGCTGGACATCAACCTGCCGGACGGGAACGGTTTTGAACTGTGCAAGCTGATAAAGCCCCAGCACCCGGACACCATCGTAATATTCCTGACCGCCAACGATCAGGAGAGCGACCAGATACGGGGCTATGAGGTGGGCGCGGTGGACTACATCACAAAGCCCTTTGTAATCGGGGCCTTGCAGCGGAAGATCAAAGCCATGTTCGCCATGCTGGAACACCACAAACCGGCTAAGGACATTTACGATGACGGACGGCTGTTTCTGGACTTCTCGGAGCAGACGGCTTCCCTAAACGGCAAGCCCCTGACCCTATCCCCGATGGAGTACAAAATGCTGAACCTGTTTCGTAAAAATCCCCGGCAAGTGCTGACCCGTGGGCAGCTTTTGGAAAAGCTGTGGGATATAGACGAGAGGTTTGTAGACGAACACACCCTGACAACCTCCATCAGCCGGATTCGCAGCAAGATTGAATCCGACGGCGGCGCGCCCTACATCAAGACCGTTTACGGCATGGGCTATCAATGGACGGGAGGTGAGGCAAAATGAAGTTTCAAAATCTCTCGGTAAAGCGGCTGTTTAGCCGGGTGGCAATGGGGCTTGCCCTCTCCATGTCCGGGATCACCATAGCCCTGTTTCTTGTGACAAAACAGATTGCGGTGCTGCTGACAGGCGGGACGCTGCTGCTGTGCGCCCTTGTGGGGATTTTTGTACTGACGCAGGCGTTTGGAAAGCGGCTGTCGCAGTTTACCGCTGACCTGTGCCAGACCTTAGACCACATGATCGCCGGGAATGAAGCGCCCCAGCGGCCAGAGGACAGCGAAACCCAGCTTGCCAGAATCGGACACCGGCTGGCAAGGCTTTACCAGATCATGCAGGAGAACCGCCGCCGGGTGGACGAGGAACGGCAGGAGTTACAGACCCTTGTATCGGATATTTCCCATCAGGTGAAAACGCCGGTAAGCAATCTGAAAATGGCGACGGACACCCTGCTGGAAAAGCCCATGACCGAGGCGGAGCGCACCGACTTTATCCGGGGAATCCGCAGCCAGACGGATAAGCTGGACTTTCTCTTTCAGGCCCTTGTGAAAACCTCACGGCTGGAAACGGGCGTGATCCAGTTGGATAAGAAACCGGGTCGCCTCTTTGATACCGTGGCGCAGGCCATGAGTGGGATTGTGTATGCGGCGGAGAAAAAGGAAATCGCTGTGTCCGTGGACTGCCCGGAGGATTTGACCGTTTTCCATGACAGCAAGTGGACATCCGAGGCCCTCTTTAATCTGCTGGACAATGCGGTGAAGTACACCCCGGCAGGCGGAAAAATCGCTGTGTCGGTGGTGCTGTGGGAAATGTATGTGGAGATCAAAGTAACCGACACCGGCAAGGGCATTTCCGAAAGCAATCAGGCCGCTATCTTCCGGCGCTTCTATCGTGAGGAAGAAGTACACGAACAGCAGGGCGTGGGGATTGGCCTGTATCTGGCCCGCGAGATCGTAACGCGGCAGGGCGGCTATATCAAAGTGGTTTCGGAACCGGGCAAGGGGTCGGAATTTTCCATTATGCTACCGACAAAATAGAACGCGGCGGACGGCCATTTCCGGCTGCCCGCCGTAAATTTTTTTGAAATGTCCGAGCGTTGTAACATTTCACCTCGATTTTCAATGAAATTTTTTGGCCGCTGTAACATTTCGCGGACATTTAGGTTTTACAATACCCTTATCAAATATGGAGGTGATACAACTATGACATGGCCTTTTGAAAATGACACCAGCGCCATTACAAAGAAGCTGGCGCAAAGAAGCTTCAAAGCCAACAAATTACGAAATATTGTTGCTGTAATAGCAATCGTTTTAACATCAATGCTTTTTACTTCTGTAACGACTTTATGTGTTGGAGCGATCCAGTCTATACAGACAACTATTTTGCAAATTAGGGGAACCAGCCCGTCCACTGGTACATCTGTAAATTGGATTGCCATAATAGCAGCCCTGTTTTTTATTATGATTTTTGTAATAACGGGCTATTTGCTCATTCGCAATATTTTTGAGATTTCTGTTGTTCAAGAAATAAAGAAATATGGCTTATTAAGAACAATCGGAACAACGGAGAAGCAAATCAAGCGAATTGTTTATAAGCAAGCATTTTGGCTGTCTATAATTGGTATATCTATTGGGTTGATTTTAGGATATATAGTAGGAATACTTATGCTTCCGTGGATTCTTAATTTTATGAAAGGCGAGTATCACAATCTTTCTGTGAACTTGAGTTTTAATCCTATTATTTTTGTCGTTGCCGGGATATTTAGTGCGATTACTGTTTGGGTGAGCATAAAGAAACCATTCAAAATTGCAGCTACGATTTCGCCCATTGAGGCAACCAGATACTATGAAAAAGACAATTATCATAGTGCCAACAAGAATCGTCTTTCGTTTAAGAATAGAATAACAGAAATGGCATGGAGAAATTTAAGAAGAAATTCAAAGCGTACCATATTTATCGTCTTATCCATGATACTCTGCATTATTCTCCTAAACAGTGCAATCGCAATCGGAAATAGTGTTGATGTTAAAAAATATGTATCTTCTGTTACCTCATTTGATTTTGTTGTGGCAAGCCCAAACACATTTTCTAATGTGCAAGGTTTTCGATTTAAAGATGATTCTGTTAGTAATGAAATCATATCTGATATTGAAAATAATATTCCTGTGCTGAACGGAAGTCGAATTTATAAAAACACTTTGGATGATGTCAGTGTTACTTATGATTATGGTAGTTTGGTCACGGAAGTATTAGACGAATACACAGAAGATAATCACCTTATACGAAGTGGTATGGTTGATGGCAGAACTTATCCAGTAAAACTCGGTGTTGATTATCGACCTCTTTGCAATATTTACGGGGTAGAAAAATCAATACTTCCTAAATTGAATTTCATTGAGGGAGAAACAGATATACAGCAACTAACCTCATATTTGGAAAGTGGAAACTATGTTATAGAAATTTCAGCGATCAACCCAAATGAATCTCCTGAATTTCTTTGTCCGCTCAATCAGGAAGTTACCATTTACAAAGATGGATTGCCTTATAAAACGGTTTCGGTAATTGCGCGTGCAGTGGTTGATTTTTCATTGGTAGAATCTCCGGGTAAGAATGTTGGCTACACTGATGTTGGCGGCGATTGTCCTATTTTCTATATGAGTAATGAGATGTTTGTGGAATTGTATAACAATCCAGCCATAATGAGTTATGTGTTTGATGTGGAAAAAGAACACTTTTTGCCAGCGACCGAGTACATCAATTCTTTGCCTACCGTTGAATACGCATCGTCTGAAACATTGGCACAAACTATGAACGGATTAAAACAAACTATTTTTATCATAGGTGGCCTTATTGGGTTTCTATTAGGAAGTATCGGGCTTGTGAATTTTTCCAACATCATTATAACGGGCATTATAAACCGGCAACGGGAATTTGCTACATTAGAGAGCATCGGAATGACGAAAAAACAAATTAACAAATTGACCGTATTGGAGGGATTGTTTTACGCATTTCTGATTTGTGTAATGGGTTTACCTCTCTCTCTTATTGTTGCAAATACAATTCTTCCTACTTTCTTTAATCAACCTGACTTATGGCTGTTTACAATACAGCCTACGATTTTCCCGTTGATATTAGAGGGAATTGTTATTTGCGTTGTGGCGATTATAGTTCCTCATGTTTCGTTTCGCTATTTTAGAAAAACAAGTATTGTAGCTCGATTAAGGGTAGTTGAATAATAATTTTGAAATGTCCGAGCGTTGTAACATTTCACTCCGATTTTCGATGAAATTTTTTGGCCGCTGTAACATTTCGCGGACATTTGGGTTTTGCAATGACCTTATCAACAAAAGTGAGGAGGCGTTGCAATGGAACTGACCCCGACCATGATTTTGAATCTGGCGCTGCTGATCGTCCCGCCCGTTGCCCTTGTGCTGGCGTTCTGGCAAAGGCTGGCCCAGCACATCCGCTGGACGGTTGCCTTGACTACCCTCTGTGATGTTCTCCTGTTTTGGGATGAACTGTTCTACTATGAGAGCTTCGGACTGTTCGCTGTGCTGATTCTGGTACAGTTGGCGGCCACCGGCGCAGCAGCGTTCCGCATTTACAACAAACAAAGAAAGGATTGAATTTTATGAGAATTTTACAGACTATCGACCTGAAAAAGTATTACGGTACAGAGCCGAATATCACCCGCGCCCTTGACGGCGTGAACTTCTCTGTAAATGACGGCGAATTTGTGGCCGTTGTGGGAACCTCCGGCAGCGGCAAGTCCACCCTGCTTCACATGATGGGCGGGCTGGACACCCCTACTTCCGGCAATGTGATTGTCCGGGACAAAGAACTGTCGAAAATGAACGACGAACAGCTTACCATCTTCCGCCGCCGCAACATCGGCTTTATCTTCCAGAACTATAACCTTGTTCCTATCCTGAATGTGTATGAGAACATCGTCCTGCCGGTGGAGCTGGACGGGGACACGGTGGATCAGAAGTTTTTGGACGAGATCGTTCACCTGCTGGGGCTGGAAGATAAACTGAAAAATATGCCGAACAATCTTTCCGGCGGCCAGCAGCAGCGTGTGGCTATCGCCCGCGCCTTGATTACCAAACCGGCTATTGTTCTGGCCGACGAGCCAACCGGCAACCTTGATAGCAAGACCAGCGCCGAGGTGCTGGGGCTTATCAAGCGCACCAGTGCAGAGTTCCGGCAAACTGTTGTGATGATTACCCACAACAACGACATTGCCCGCCTTGCAGATCGGATTGTCCGCATTGAGGATGGCAAGATTGTGGAATAAGGAGGTGGCAGGCTATGACATGGCCTTTTGAAAATGATACCAGCGCCATTACAAAGAAGCTGGCAAAGAAAAGTTTGCAAAGCGAGAAGCGCCGGAATCTGATGGTAGTGATCGCCGTTGCGCTGGCGGCATTTCTGATCTGCTTTACGGGAATTGTAGCTACTTCCCTGACACAAATGCAGCGCAATCAGGTTGTCGATACTTATGAGGCGGTCTGGCTGGGCGTAGAGGAAAACGACATTGAAACCCTGAAAGGACTGCCGGAGTTTGAGCGCGTAGGCGGCTACTATATGCTCGGTGAGGAACTTTCGGAACAGGGCTATCATGCCTCTTATGTATATAATGACGCAGAAATGATGGAGATTGGGCGCGACCAAATGAAGCTATTGGAGGGGAATCTGCCCCAAAAAGCAAATGAAGTTGTCGTAAGCGAATACTTTCTCTCCACCTATGGAAACAATGCCAAGATCGGGGACAGTGTGACCTTAGATACCGAGAGTTTTCATGGTGATTATGTCGTTACCGGCATTATGGACAGCGTAAATGAAAAAGAAGCGAATACCTGCGCTATCATTCTTTCCAAAGCTGCCCTGACAGAATGGAAAGGGTTTGATCCGGCTGGGTATCGCGCCTATGTCCATTTCAAAAACAGCGACCAGTTGGGCGAGGAACTGATAACCTCTTATTGCAGGGAGATTGCAGAGGAATATCAGCTTCCTAATCCCAGCATGAACAACAAGTATTTTGCTTATGCTTCTAAATCCTTTGATTTTTTACCGATTGTTGGTGTGATTGTTATTGTTCTGATCGGCGGCTATATTGTGATTCAGAGTATCTTCCGTATCTCCATCAATGACAAAATCAGGAGCTACGGACAGCTTCGGACGATTGGTGCAACGCCAAAGCAAATCAAGCGGATTGTAAAGCGGGAGGGACGCAAACTCGGCAGTATCGGAATTTTGGTTGGTACAGTGCTGGGCGTATGCTGCGGTTTTCTTCTGTTTTCCAAGGGATTTAACGCTGTTTCCTATGTCGTTATGGTTTCCCTGACACTCATAAGCAGTTGGATCATGGTGTCTATTTCCATCCGTAAGCCGGTGAAAATCGCGGCAGGGATTTCCCCGATTGAAGCCGTCCGTTTTACCCCGGCACAAAAGGACATCCGAAGCCGAAAAAAGAATATCAAGCTCAATCCTGTTTCAATGGGAATTGCGAATTTTAAGCGTGACCGCAAAAAGACAATCTCTATTATAGCGTCTTTGAGTTTGGGCGGAATTATCCTGCTTGTGGTATCCTCCATGGTTTTGCTGCGCTCCCCAGAGGCACTTGCAAGGCAGATTTATCCGTATGGTGACTATAAAATTTATTTACATTCCGAGTTGGCAGTAGAAGAAGCTATGGCAGCGGGAAATCCATTGAATGAGAAATTGAAGCAGGAAATTTTGGCCATTGATGGTGTAACCGATGTGATTACAAAAAGGCAAAGCCTTCATATAAATTATCGTGCCAACGGAATTGATGAGGCTGGTTGGTGTGATATACTAACTGAACAAAATTATTCTGCGGTTGAAGCTGCATTGATAGAGGGAACTATGCCAGCGGATGCACACAGCATCATAATTGATTCGCATACAAGTAATCGTGATAATATAAGAGTGGGAGAAACGGTTGAAGTTACCTCTGGGAAATCAACTATTCCTGTTACTATATCAGGGGTGTTTGACAACGATAGCATACCAACTGATGGACATGGAACAGTCCCAGTTGACTCTCCACTTGAATTTGCAACGGAAGCATTATTCCATGAATTACATCCAGAAATAGCTTCGTTTGACTATTCATGGAACATTGCAAGTGATCCGAAAAAAGCGGACAATGTAGAGTCTGAATTGAAAAATATTGTAGCCACTCATACTGATATTGCGTTAGAAAATATTGACACTATAATTGAGTATGAAAAAAATATAAATTCTTTTGTATTTGGCAGTATGGAGGTACTTTCATGGCTGGTATTCCTCTTTGGCGTTATCAACCTGATTAACACGACCCTCTCTAATCAAATGTCCAGAAAACAGGAAAACAGTGTTTTGCGTTCCATCGGTCTGACCCAAAAGCAGCTATGTAAAATGAATATCTGCGAGGGGCTGTGCTATGCGTTCTTTGCAACATTGGCGACGCTGATCGTTGGGCTTCCGGCTTCCATCTTTGCTTGTAGCAAATTTAGTGTAGGCGCTTTTGCCGGAAAAGTAGTGCCTTACAAATTCCCGGTTTTGGAAATGGGTCTGTTCATTCTGGTATTGTTCGGAATGGAGCTGATCTTATCTGTATGGACAATCCGCAGACAGAAAAAACAATCCCTGATTGAGCAAATGCGGGCGATGGAATAACCCTTTGAGATCGGCGGGGCGGCGTGTGCTGCCCCGCTTTTTTCGCCATTTCTCAAAAAAATTTTTGAAATGTCCGAGCGTTGTAACAATTCAGCCTGTTTTTTTGTCGAAATCAAAGGCACCTCGGACATTTATAGTTCTTCCAAAAGTTTGATGATAATATTACCATTCATGGAAGAAGCAATCTGTTATTGCAATAATGCGAAATTGACGATAGAAAGTTTTTCATATCTCGGTCAGCTCAACAATTACATTACTCTGCTGATACAGCCAGTCCGCAAATTCTTTCGGGCTGGCCGTTCCTGTTTTTACAGCCTTTTTTCTCTGTAAGGCTTCTTTCTTAAAGTCGGAAAAGGCAGCCTGTATTTTTTCCAGACGGTCAGTCGGAAAGCCTGCGGTATTTTTTACCCGGTTTATTTTGTTGCGCCAGTTCTGGCATTCATTTTTATAAAGCAGGTCATAGTTATTTTCTCTTGCCCTCTCGTCAAATTCCCGCTTGTTTTGAAGCGCCTGTGCTTTTCGGCAATTGTCGCTGCACAGCTCATACCGCTGGCTCTTTGCCAGAAAATATTTTCCACAAACCTTGCACCGCCGGAAGCAAAGCCCCCAGTTATTCAGCCTGTTCAGATAATAGGTAATCAACGGGTAGAGGGACGCATAGGCAGACACACATTCTTCTGTGCGCCGGTTGTCCGGGAACCAGAGGTCAAGCCGGGTATCTTCTGACGGTGCGCCTTTGAAATAAAGGCTGCCAGCTTGAAAATGTTTCGGTTTTCCTGTCTCCCTGTCAAAGCTCATGGTTTCGTTATGGAATACACCGGTCAGGCTGCTCATTTTATCCATGAAGCGGTCACAGGCAGCGTTACGGTCACGGGGTTCTCTGGCAAGCAGATAGCTGTTCCAAATACGGAACGCCACATACATTTTCAGAGGGTCGTTGCTAAGATATTTTCCCCAGAGAAATTCGCTTGCCGCCTGCTCCAGCTCCGGCTGTTTCCATCTGTTGGAGTGTAGGGCTTGCCGCAGCGGAGAAAGCCCGTATAAGTTCCAATCTCTGTCCGTGTCGCACTCAAAGTTTATCAAAAAAGTCCCCAGCGGGCGTGTCATATCACAAAGCACCTCTGCGTTTTGGCTCCCGTTCAGACGGAAGCGGATCTGCTGTTCTTCCCCAATCAAAATCCTCTCTTTCATTTTCTTCCTGTCCAGCGTCAGGACAAACAAAATCCTCTCAAAACATGGCTCATGCCGTATAAACTGATTCTCCATCCCTATCCCCTGTCTTTGATTATGGTAATTATATAATTCAGTTATATCCGTTACACTCATGGTATCGAAGAAGCATTGTTTTGTCAAGGATAGTCCGCTATGATGATTGCAGTTGGTAATTTCGTGCCACACAGTACCTTGACAAGTGAATGACCGTCCAAAAGGGATATGACCGGCAGGAGAAGTGACGCATCCGGCGCACCAATGCAGGGAAACACCGCAGGAATGGGGCAGGAAAACGGCTTTTGGGGAGAACGGCAACAGGAAGCATTTTAACCTATTTGATTTATGGGAGGAACAGAATGAACGATAAAAAGAGATTGAACAGCTACGAGGATTTACCGCTGGTTCTGGATGTGGCGGACATCCAGCGGATTATGGGAATTTCAAGAGCGAGCGCCTATGAGCTGGTACACACCCCCGGCTTTCCGGCGTTCCGCAGGGGCAGGCTTATCAAGGTCAGCAAGATTGCTTTCTTTGAATGGATGGCAAAAGGCTCCGAAACCGTACCGGGAAGTGACAAATAAGCGTGAGGTATCATTCCCTGACTGCAATACTGCCGCACTTTCCAAAGGGGCATACAGAGGGAAAAACCTTAAAAATGATACCGAGACGCTACACCAAAACAGCCTATCTGCGTACATCAGATAGAAACGGAGAAAGGAGCCGGTTATGGCAAGAATGAGCAACAAGCGACGGCTGGAATGGTCTTTCTTCTTAAATGACCGCAGCCGTATCACTTACAACGAACTGTGCCGGAAATGCCAGCACGAATGTAAACAGAGCTTCCGGGCGGTTGTGGTTGACTGCCCGAAGTATCTTTCCAAGCGTTCCAAGAAAAAGGACAAGACTGCCGGAAACGGCAAAATCCCTTAGGAACTAAGGGCGCACTTCTATACATAGTCTAAAGACCATGTATCGTGCGTCCTGCGGAGCTTACCTCTGCCGCTGATAAAATCAGCAATCCGAGGTCTGCGTTCGCTTTGCTCCGACAAGGTGGCTACACCCCCTTGCGCCGCTAAAGCGGCTATCCCCTGTGTACCCGCCGCAAAGAGAAATCCGCTCTGTGGTTTTCCCTTTTCATCGGGCTTTATAGAAGCACTGACACAGACTGTCTGCGGATGGTCTTTCTTTATCTTATAAGCAAAGGATGTGAGAACATGGAAAAATCTTTGGAACAGTTAAAGCAGGAATATGAAAAAACCACTGTCCTGCTGGAACGGGAAAAACGGAAAATGCAGCGTTTGAAAAACCGGCAGGCGTATCTGGAAAGCGGTTCCCGGAAACAGAGGACGCACCGGCTGATTACCCGTGGGGCAGCCGTTGAGAGCATTGTGCCACAGACAAAGGAGCTGACCGAAACGGAATTTTATTCCCTCATGGAAAGCATTTTGAATCTGCCGCAGGCGGAGCCTTTCATCCGGTCTGCCGCAGAAAACCACGCCCGTATTTCCGGGCAGGAGAAAGGCGGTGACTAAGGATAGCACTTTATCATTTTTCAATCGCACAGATAAAGCGCAGCGCCGGTCAGAGCGCCATTGCCAGCGCAGCCTACCGAGCCGGGGAGCGTCTTTACAGCAGCTACTATGGAGAAGTCAGCGACTACACCAAAAAGGGCGGCGTGATCGCTTCGGAAATCATGCTGCCGCCCCATGCGCCGGAAATATATCTTGACCGGGCGACCCTCTGGAATGCTGTGGAGAACTGCGAGAAACATCCAAAAGCACAGCTTGCCTATTCCTTTGATATTGCCATGCAGAATGAATTGACGCTGGAAGAAAACATGGAACTGGCGAGGAAGTTCGTGCAGGAGCAGTTTGTGGCAAAAGGCATGATTGCCGATCTTGCTTTTCACAGCCCGGAGAAAGAGGACGGCGGTATCCCTAACCCGCATTTCCATGTGATGACAACCATGCGCCCTTTGAACCCGGATGGCACATGGGGACAAAAACAGCGTCGGGAATATCTTCTTGATGAAGATGGAAACCGAATCCGGGATAAAAACGGCGATTATATGTTTAACGCTGTCCATACAACAGACTGGCATGAGCCGGAAACGCTGGAACACTGGCGGGAGCAGTGGGCGGCTGCCGTTAATACAAAATTTGAGGAAAAAGGGCTGGATGTGCGTATCGACCACCGTTCCTATGTGCGGCAGGGGCTTGACCTGATACCTACTGTCCACGAGGGAGCTAATGTCCGGCAGATGGAAGCAAAGGGCATCCGCACCGAGAAAGGGGAACTGAACCGCTGGATTAAAGCCACCAACCGGCTCATGCAGGATGTGAGGAAGAAGATCAAAGCCCTGTTTGTCTGGATGGCAGAGGTAAAAGAAGAACTTTCCAAACCGCAGACACCGAGCCTTGCCGACCTGTTGATCGCTTATTACAACCAGCGCAACGCAGGGGCATGGAGCAATAAAGCCAGAACCGGAAACTTAAAGCAGTTTGCCGAAGCCGTCAATTATCTGACGGAAAACAAGCTGCTCACATTAGAGGATTTGCAGGAGCGTCTTTCCTCTGTCAACGAAGAATTTGAAGCGTTAAGCGACTCCATGAAAAAGAAATCTGCCCGGATAAAGGAATTGCAGGAATTGATACGGGAGGGCGAGAATTACCAGCGGCTAAAACCTGTTCATACGGAATTGAACAATATCAAGTTTAAGAAACAGAGGGAGAAATTTGAAACATCCCACGATGCGGAGTTACGGCTGTTTTATGCCGCCCGCCGTATTTTGAAAGAAAAACTGGACGGAAAACCCATTGCCCTGAAAGCATGGAAACAGGAATACGCACAGTTAAAAACAGAGTATGCCGAACTGTCTCCGCAGCACAAGCCACTCCGGGAGGAAGTCATACGGCTACGGCAGGTGCAGAACGCCGTAGATACCGCACTGCGCCGGAGGGAGCAGCCACAGGCAGTACAGAGAAAGAAACATGAGATGGAGCTATGATATAACCGGCAGCTTTACCGCTACCAGTATTTTTATGGAGGGAGCATTTGAATGTATTTGAAGCGGTGAAACAGTCTGTTACCACCCGGCAGGCTGCTTCATTCTATGGAATCCGGGTGGGGAGAAACGGCATGGTCTGCTGTCCATTCCACAATGACCGCACGCCCAGCATGAAAGTGGACAGCCGCTTTTACTGCTTCGGCTGCGGGGCTTCCGGGGATGTGATCGACTTTGCCGCTTTGCTGCATGGATTGGGGAAACGGGAAGCTGCGGTCAGGCTTGCGGAGGACTTCGGCGTTTCCTATGAGAAATCCGGCAATGCGCCGCCAGATAGGAAGCGTCACAACAGGTCACAGCCCCGACAAAAATCAGCGGAGCAGAGATTTCAGGAAACGGAACGGTATTGTTTCCGGGTGCTATGCGATTATCTGCGCCTGCTGGAGCATTGGAAAACAGCACACGCCCCACAGCCGCAGGATGCCATCTGGCATCCTCTTTTTGTGGAAGCGTTGCAGAGGATAAGCTACACAGAATACCTTTTGGATATTTTGTTATACGGAGAAATAGAAGAAAAAGCGGCATTGATCGCCGCACAGGGAAAGGAGGTGTTGCGGCTTGAACAGCGAATTTCAGAGCTTGCCGCCGGAAACGCAGGAAGCGGTCAAAAGGACGATGGACACAATGGAACCGGCGCAGACACCGGCAGAAATCCGGGAAACATTAGAGGGGACGCAGAAAGGCGGCGTGAAGAACAGCATCCGAAACTGCCTGACGGTGTTCCAGCGTGACCCTCTGTTTCGCGGGGCGCTGCGCCTGAACCTTTTGACGGAGCAGATTGACATTGTGAAGCCGCTGGGCTGGGAGCGCACCAGTACCACGCTGACCGACATGGACATGAACTACCTGCTTTTGTATCTGGAAGAAAATTACGGGCTTACCAGCGAGAAAAAGGTGCAGAGCGCCATCAAGATTGTTGCCAATGAAAACCGCTACCATCCAGTCAGGGATTACCTGAACAGCCTGCAATGGGACGGCACAGAGCGCATCCGTTACGCCCTGCATCACTTTCTGGGAGCCGATACGGACGAATACACCTATGAAGCCTTGAAACTGTTCCTGATGGGAGCCATCCGGCGGGTATTCAGACCGGGGAGCAAGTTTGAGGTCATGCTCTGTCTGGTTGGTGGTCAGGGAGCCGGGAAATCTACCTTTTTCCGGCTGCTGGCAGGCAGGGACGAATGGTTTTCAGACGATTTGAAAAAGCTGGACGATGAAAATGTGTACCGCAAGCTGCAAGGGCATTGGATTATCGAGATGTCGGAGATGATTGCCACAGCCAACGCCAAGAGTATTGAGGAAATCAAGTCATTCTTAAGCCGCCAGAAAGAAACCTACAAAGTGCCGTATGAGACACATCCGGCAGACCGGCTGCGGCAATGTGTATTTGGAGGGACGACCAACCGGCAGGACTTTTTGCCCCGTGACCGCACCGGCAACCGGCGCTTTCTCCCCGTGACGGTGTACCCGGAACGGGCGGAGGTTCACATACTGGACGATGAAGCGGCGGCGAGGGCGTATATCGAACAGATGTGGGCGGAAGCCATGACGGTTTATCGCAGTGGGAAGTATAAGCTGTCATTCAGCATGGAAATGAACCGATACCTGAACGCCCACCAGCAGGACTTTATGCAGGAAGACACACAGGCCGGCATGATCTACGCCTATTTGGAGGACTACACCGGCGACAGGGTATGTTCCAAGCAGCTTTATGAGGAAGCGCTGGGGAACTTAAATTCCCCGGCAGACTGGGAGACACGGGCAATCTGCGAGATTATGAATACCGGCATTGCGGGCGGCATCATACAGGGCTGGGTAGCCTACAAAAGCCCGAAGCGGTATAAGAAATACGGTTCTCAAAAAGGCTGGGAGCGTGTCAACCAAGCTCCGCCGGAGGGGGACGGTTTTCAGGAAATCACGGAAGAAGAAGCCCGGCAAATGGAACTTCCATTCTGAAAAGCCACCGGTTGACAGTTTGGTTGACGCTTTGGTTGACAGCCGGTTGACGGGGAAAAGCCTGATATTTGGGGCATTTCTCTCCTTTGTCAACCATGTCAACCAAGAAATCAAAGAAAAAGTAAAAAGTAATAATAGAGCGCCTATGGATTGTTTTCAAAGTCTTTTCTGCCGGTTGACACGGTTTGGTTGACACGGAGACAGTCTGCGGCTGTACACCTGTCTGACATTCCCTTGTCGGGCATATTTCATTTATGGAGGTAACTGCCTATGGCAAAAAGCAAAAACGAGAGCAATAACAAAAACAGCGGCACCCTGCTTACCGAAAAAGACGGCACCCAGTATTTTGTCATGGGGAAAGTCCGTATCAAGGTATCGGAGCATTTCGCACAGGATGGGAAGCCGCTTGACAGCCTGCTGGAAGATGTGATCCAGCACGCTGCCGCCGCTTCCTGAAAAAATACGGAATAACGACTGTCAATCAGCCCACGCTTATGATATACTTGTACCAGCGAGTATTGTATAAGCGTGGGTTGTTTCTTTTAGAAGGAGGATTTTTAACCGTGAAACAACCATACAATACAACGATTTATAACACTGCACTATATTTGAGATTGAGCCGTGACGATGAATTACAGGGGGAAAGCGGCAGTATCCAGACCCAGCGCATGATGCTTAGACAGTATGCCGCAGAGCATGGGCTGACCGTTGTAGACGAGTACATTGACGACGGATGGAGTGGGACAAATTTCGAGCGTCCAAGTTTCCAAAGGATGATTGATGACATCGAAGACGGGAAAATCAACTGCGTTGTCACAAAGGACTTATCCCGTCTGGGAAGAAACTATATCCTGACCGGTCAGTACACGGAAATCTATTTCCCCAGCAAGGGAGTACGCTACATTGCCATCAATGACAATGTGGACACCATCAACGGAGAAAGCGAGCTTGCACCGTTCTTAAACATCCTGAATGAAATGCACGCCCGACAGACCAGCAAAAAGGTCAAGGCTGCCATGCACACAAGATTTGCCAATGGCGCACACTATGGAGCCTATGCACCGCTGGGCTATGTAAAAGACCCGGACAAAAAAGGTCATCTTCTGATCGACCCGGAAACACGCTGGATTGTAGAGAAGATTTTTGACCTTGCTGTACACGGGCGTGGAGCCGCCAGCATTACACGGATTCTGGTGGAGGAAAAAGTACCTACCCCCGGCTGGCTGAACTATGAAAGATACGGGACTTTCGCCAATATCTACGCCGGTGCGCCCGCAGAAAAAGCCTATGCGTGGACGATAGCACAGGTCAAGAGCATTTTGAAAGAGGAAACCTACATCGGTCACAGCATTCACAACAAGCAGAGCAACATTTCATTCAAGAACAAGAAAAAGGTGCGGAAGCCGCAGGAAGAATGGTATCGTGTGGAAAATACCCACGAAGCCATCATTTCTGAAGAAGTGTTCCAAAAAGTTCAGGAGCTGATTGCAAGCAGACGCAGGAAACGCAGAAACGGTACGACACAGATTTTCGCAGGATTGATAAAATGTGCAGACTGCGGATGGTCTTTAGCCTATGGGGAAAACAAGCAGAATAAGAACCCATACGGGTACTACCATTGCAGCAAGAACGGGCAGGGATTACGCCAGTGTTCCATGCACTATATCCGCTATGATGTACTGTATGCCTATGTGCTTGCAAGACTGCAATACTGGTCTATGCTGGCACAGAAAGACGAGGACAAGCTGCTGAAACGCCTGCTCAATGCCAGCGACAGGGAAAGAAACTCTGCGAAGAAAAAGCAGGCTGCGGAGCTGAAAAAGGCAGAGAAGCGTAAAGCCGAGGTTGACGGGCTGTTTGCTAAAATGTATGAGGACTGGTCTGCCGGACGCATAACCGAGTATAACTTCAATATGCTGTCCGAGAAGTACCAGAACGAGCAAAAGGAGCTTGAAACAAAAATAAGACAGCTTCACGAAACGATGGAAGCCGCCGTACAGACCGCAGCGGATGCTGAAAAGTGGATTGCCCTGATGAAACAGTATGTCAACCCTGTGGAGCTGACCGCCGAACTTCTGAACACTCTAATTGAAAAAATAACCGTCCACGAAGCTGTCAAGGGCGAGGACGGAAGCCGTGAGCAGGAAGTAGAAATCTACTACCGCTTCATCGGCAAAATCGACTGACCTTTCTTTTTTACCCAACAATATCTTTAATTAAGGGAGACGGGGTTGTAAAACCCTGTAAAATTCGTTAAAATGAAATATGGTTAAGTATGAAAATCGGGGAAGTCTGCCGTAATGCTACGGAGGGAAGTGAACCGAATGATCATAAGAAAAAAATATAAACTGATCATCTGTATTTTGTGGTTGTTTTGCAGTGTTGCTTTGAGTGGTTGCAGAGACCGTCAGAGTGAAATGCTGCTGGCAGGTCAGAATGAGACAGAAAATACAAGGACACCGGAAGTGACGGAGGCTGTAGATGCAGAAATAACAAAGACAGCCGAAGTGGAAAAACAGACAGAGCCGGTTGAATCTCAGCCAGAGACTGTTGAGACGCCGGCGAAGATATTTGTGGATGTCTGTGGAGCGGTCGCAAATCCCGGCGTATATGAGATGGAAGACGACAGCCGGATCTTTCAGGTAATCGAGGCGGCGGGAGGTTTTTTGCCGGAAGCAGCAACGAGACTTGTCAATCAGGCGCAGCCGGTCAGTGATGGTCAGCAGATTTATGTACCTACACAGGAAGAAGCGGAAGCGGGAAATTATCCGATGCCGGAGGAAAGTACATCTACTCTCGGAAGCCCGGGAGACGATACGGATGAGCATGATTCCGATACGGTCAATATTAATATCGCGGATGCGGCCGCTCTGAAAACACTGACAGGAATCGGAGAGGCCAAGGCACAGGCAATCCTTTCCTATCGAGAGGAACACGGGGCTTTTTCTACAGTGGAGGAAATCATGCAGGTACCCGGGATCAAAGAAAGTACATTTTCGGCGATCAAGGATAAAATAGCAGTAAAATAAGGAGAAAAGAATGAGCAGGAAAGTTTTAGTGGTGGATGACGAGAAACTGATCGTAAAAGGAATCCGTTTCAATCTGGAGCAGGATGGCATGGAGGTTGACTGTGCATACGACGGCGAGGAAGCAGTCGAGAAAGCAAAGGCAAATAAATATGACATCATCCTTCTGGATCTGATGCTTCCGAAGATGGACGGACTGGAGGTATGCCAGCAGATCAGGGAATTTTCCAATGTTCCGATCGTTATGCTGACTGCAAAAGGTGAAGATATGGATAAGATTCTGGGACTGGATTACGGTGCAGATGACTATATCACAAAACCGTTCAATATTCTGGAAGTCAAGGCACGTATTAAGGCGATCATGCGTCGTGCACGTTCCGAACATGAAGAAAAAGAAAAAGCAAAGACGATCGAGTCCGGAGATCTGAAACTGGACTGCGAGAGCCGTCGTGTATTTATTGCAGGCAAGGAGATCAATCTTACCGCAAAAGAGTTTGACGTGCTGGAACTTCTGGTGTTCAACCCGAACAAAGTTTACAGCCGTGAGAACCTTCTGAATATCGTTTGGGGATATGAGTATC
Source organism: uncultured Ruminococcus sp. (assembly GCA_900066355.1). Classification (GTDB taxonomy): domain Bacteria; phylum Bacillota; class Clostridia; order Lachnospirales; family Lachnospiraceae; genus Blautia_A. Next base: position 136,368 of record FMEL01000003.1, on the reverse strand, counting down.
CGGGAGATGTCAGAACTGTGGACGTACATATCCGTCGTCTCCGCGAAAAGATCGAGACCAATCCGAGCGAGCCCAAATATGTACACACCAAATGGGGTGTAGGATATTATTTTCAGGCGTAAGATATGGTAACAAAAAAGAAAACCAAATTTTTTAAGAGCCTGCGTTTTCGCATTATGGTCATTCTGGTCATTCTCGGAATCGTGCCGGGAATCATTGTGACACAGCTCATGATCGGCAATTATAAACAGCAGGCGATTGAGGTACGGACAGGCGAGATACGGACGCAGTGCGTAATACTCTGCAACCAGATCATTAAAGAAAACTATCTCAATGATCCGAACTCAGAGTCGATCAACAGCAAACTCGAGGTTCTGTCCAATGCTTACGGTGGCAGGATCATGCTGGTGGACCGTGACTTCAAAGTGGTCAAAGATACCTATAATGTAGATGAAGGCAAGATACTGATCTCGCCGAAAGTGGTCAAATGCTTTAAAAGCGGAGAGGCTACTGACTATCGTCAATATGGACAGACGCTGGAACTTGCTGTTCCGGTCAGAAGTGCTGATGTGCCGCAGATGCAGGGTGCATTGCTGGTAAATATTTCTATGAGTGCTGTGATGGCTACCGTGAGCGAACTGGAGCAGAGAGGCATGCTGATCGTAGGAATCATCATTGTGCTGTCGATATTCCTTTCGTATATTCTGGCAGCTGTACTTGTCAAACCGCTGGCGAGAGTTACAAAGTCCATTGAAGACCTCACAGATGGTTATCAGAAAGATGAGATTTCTGTACCGGATTATACAGAGACCGAACTGATCACAGATGCATTTAATAAAATGCTGACGAGAATGAAAGTACTGGACGAATCGCGATCCGAGTTTGTGTCCAATGTGTCACATGAATTAAAGACACCGATGACTTCTATGAAAGTGCTGGCTGATTCGCTGGTTGGTCAGGAAGGCGTGCCGGAGGAACTTTATCAGGAATTTATGCGTGATATTACAGCTGAGATCGACAGAGAAAACCGTATTATCACGGATCTTCTGACACTGGTTAAAATGGACAAGAAATCAGCTGACCTTCAGATCAGCCATATGAATATCAATCAGCTTCTTGAGGACATTCTCAAGCGACTTCGTCCGATTGCAGACAAGCGTAATATTGATCTGATCCTTGATAGTTTCCGACCGGTAGAAGCAGATGTAGATGAGCTGAAATTTACTTCGGCAATCAGCAATCTGGTCGAAAATGCAATCAAATATAATGTGGATGACGGATGGGTACGCGTCTCAATTGATGCGGATCACAAGGATTTTTATGTCACAGTAGCAGATTCCGGAATGGGTATACCGGAGGATTCACTGGATCGTATTTTTGAGCGCTTTTATCGTGTAGATAAATCGCATTCAAGGGAGATCGGTGGAACGGGATTGGGACTTGCGATAACCAGAAGTACGATCACGATGCATCATGGTGTGGTCAAAGTATTCAGCAAAGAAGGGGAAGGAACGACATTTTCCGTTCGCGTGCCCCTGTCATATATTCCGTAGGAGGTGCCGGATGAAGAAATCAGTTAGCATACTTCTTCTGGCAGCACTGATATGCAGTCTTTTTGCAGGATGCAGCATTGAGACGAAAATTCAGTCAGGCACGGAAGAAAGTAAATACAGTTTTTATTATCTGAATGCGTCAGAAACGGTACTGAAAGAGGAACCGTATGAGCCAAAGGAAGAAACAACCGAATTTATGGTTAAAGATCTGATGCAGAAACTTGGCAAGAAGGAAGTTCCGGACGGAGGAGTCAGCCTGCTTCCGGAAGAGGTGTCGATCAATTCATATGATGTACAGGACGATCTTCTGGTCATTGATTTCAGCAAAGAATACAGTGATATGAGTAAAGTACGTGAGATTATGACACGTGCCGGAATCGTGCAGACACTTTTGCAGGTGCCGGATATCACTAAAATATGTTTTACAGTGGCAGGACAGGCGCTCAAAAATTCACGAAACGAAGAAATCGGTGAAATGACCGGCAAAACATTTGCAGAGTATTCCGGAAAAGACACTGAAAGCTATCGGTATGATACGTTTACGCTGTATTTTGCAGACAAAAGCGGCAAAAAACTTGTGAAGGAAGTGCGAAATGTCTATTACAGGCGTTCTCTTCCGAAAGAGCGGATTGTTCTTGAACAGCTTGCGAAAGGACCAATGGAAGAGGGACATTATCCGACAATATCGGAACATTCTTCTGTATTGAGCGTGATAACGGCGGATAAGATCTGTTATGTCAATATGAACAGTGCTTTCCGTGAAGGAACAGCGGATGTGTCCGAGGACATTGCGGTTTATTCTGTTGTAAATTCTATTCTGGATTCCTGTGATGCAGAAAAAGTCCAGATTTCCGTTGAGGGCAGTATGGACGGCAATTTCCGGGAAAGCCTTCCGTTGTACAAATTTTATGAAAAAAATGAAAATCTTGTTGTGCAGGACGACAAAAAGGAGTCCTGAGAAAATTCTATAAACATGCAGAGCCATACAGAAAGGAAAGACAATGAAAAGACGCCCGGTGTGTTTGGTCTGTCTGTTTCTGATGCTTTGCCTCTATGTGACGGATCTGGTGGGGATTTCCATGATAAACGGAAATCCGCTGCCGGTGTCTGTACAGAAGTATATTTCGGAACATCCGAAACTTACTGTGAGCGGCGAGGTGCAGAACTGTCAGGCTGCAGAGTATTCTCTTTCTGTCTATCTGAAACAAGTCTGTCTGACTGTCGGGTCAGAACAAATTCCCATTGAAAATATAAAAGTTTATCTGAATAAAGAAGAGCAGATCCAAATCGGGATGTTTTTGCGGGTCTGTGGAAAACTAGAAGAGATTCCGGGATCTCGAAATCCCGGAGAATTTGATTCAAAACAGTATTATGCCTGTCAAAAAATCTATTACCAGATGAAAGACGGGAAAGTTTGTGACAAAAGTACCGGTTATTCATACTTTGGACAGTTTTTGCAGGAAATCCGCCAGAAAGCGGGAACTATACTGGACGAAGCGGCCGGGTCATATGCAGGAATTTTTCAGGCAATGATTCTTGGAGAGAGAGGAAATCTCGATGCAGAAACAAAAATGCAGTACCAGATGGCTGGAATCATGCATATCCTTGCGATTTCAGGACTGCATATCAGCTTTGCCGGTATGGGCTTTTTTCGACTGTTGAAAAAGGCAGGAGCCGGAAACGGTGTGGCCGGTGCAGCCTCGGCATTCCTGATCTATGCTTATGGGATCATGACAGGGGGAAGCGTGTCTGCAATGCGTGCGGTCGGAATGTTTCTGGTGCTGGTCGGTGCCGGAATAGCAGGGAGGAGCTATGATCTCCTAAGTGCAATGGCGCTTTCGGCAATCGTGCTTTTGCTGGACGCGCCGGCATACCTGTACAGTTTGAGTTTTTTGCTGTCTTTTGGGGCGGTGATTGGAATCGGTGCCCTGACACCGGAAATCTGTTCCCTGCTTAATCTGGAAAAAAAGACAGCAAAAAGTCTTGCCGGTTCGGTAATCGTGTGGTTGATAACACTTCCGATTGCATTACGTGCATATGGAGAAGTGTCGCTTGCCGGTGTGATTCTGAATCTGCTTGTGCTGCCGACATCGGGGATTGTGCTGGCAAGTGGGATTTTTGCATTGCCAGTGGGGATATTTGTGATTGAAATTGCGAAGCGGGTAGTATTTCCGGGGAAATGTGTGCTGTTTTTTTACGAAAAACTATGTGAAGTGGTGGGCTGGATACCGCACAGCACCTGGATCACGGGAAGTCCTCAGCTGTGGCAGTGTGTGGTGTATTATGTGATGCTGGGTGTGGCTTTTGCTGGACTGAAGTGGGGGAAGAAGGCAGCAGGGGAAAAAGAATCGAAAGCTGATAAGTCTGGTTTGGCGAATGAGGAAAAGGGGGATGACGGAGAGCGAATAAGATCAGGGATGAGACGGAGAAAAGCTATGGGGAATGTGGTCGCCGGTATGTTTGTGATATTGGCGGTCAGCTTTTTCGGATATCATTCCCGTAATGGATTGACAATCACTTGTCTGGACATCGGGCAGGGGGACTGTTGTGTACTTAAAATGCCCGGAGGAGAGAATTTCCTGATTGATGGTGGCAGCAGTAATAAGAAAAATACAGCAGTCTGTCAGATCCTTCCGTATCTGAAAAATCAGGGGATTGCCACTCTGGACGGGATTTTTGTTTCGCATACAGATCAGGATCATGTCAGTGGGATCGAGGAACTTCTGGAACTATGCGCACAGAATCTTGCGACAGTGCGTGTCAAAAATCTGATTTTGCCGGACTGGAATACGACAGGTGAGGAGTACGAGAAGCTGAAAATGCTGGCAGAGCAGACAGGGATTCTGGTACAGACTGCCCGGGAGGGGAATCTGCTTAAAACAAAGGAAGCTCAAATAGAGATTCTGGCACCGGAAAACGGGGCGGATGGCAGTGATACGAATGAAGACTGCATGGTCATGGAAGTTCATTTTGGGAAGTTTCGGGGACTTTTTACCGGGGATATCGGGGCAGAGACTGAGAAAAAGCTGCTGGATTCAATGGAAGATGTGGACTTTCTGAAGGTGGCACATCATGGATCAAAATATTCGACCTGTCAGGGATTTCTGGATGTTGTAAGTCCTGAGATTGCGGTGATTTCCTGTTCGGCAAAGAATACATATGGTCATCCGTCGGCAGATACAATAAAAAGGCTGGAAGATTGCGGTGCGCAGGTGGAATATACGATGAAAAACGGAGCAATTACTGTGCAGACAGACGGGGAAGGAATCTGGCTGGACAGATTTATAGATTGAGAAAAAAGAAAAAATCGTCTATACTAGAGAGACAGATAGGGTGATTTTCAGGAGGACTTGTCAGCATTGAAGAATTTACAGGAAGATATTAAGACAGGCAATTTTAAAAATGCGTACCTTTTATTTGGCGAAGAGGCATATCTTAAGATCCAGTATAAAGAAAAACTGATACATGCGTTGAATCCAGATGACGATACCATGAATTTCAGTAAATATGAAGGCAAAGGAATCGAAGCAAGAGAGCTGATCGATCTCTGCGAGACGATGCCCTTTTTTGCAGACCGCAGAGTAGTTCTGGTAGAAAATTCGGGATTTTTTAAAAATAAATGTGACGAGCTGGCAGATTATATGAAGGAACTTCCTGACTACCTGCGTATGGTTTTTGTGGAGGAAGAAGTCGACAAACGAAACAGGATGTACAAAGCAGTCAAAAGCTGTGGCGGAATTGTGGAATTTGCAAAGCAGGATGAGAAAACTCTGATGCGCTGGGCAGCAGGAATCCTTGCGAAGGAAGGCAGAAGAATCCGTCCGGGAGATATGGAACTGTTCCTGACAAAGACCGGCACGGATATGGGAAATATCCGTATGGAACTGGAAAAGCTGATCACGTACACGATGGGAAAAGATGTCGTCACAGCAGAGGATATCGAGGAAATCTGTACCACACGGACTGAAAACAAAATTTTTGATATGGTACGTGCCGTTACGGAAAAGAATCAGCGTAAAGCACTGGATCTGTACAATGATCTTCTGACACTGCGTGAGCCGCCAATGAGGATTCTGTTTCTGCTTTCGAAGCAGTTCCGGCAGATGTGTCTTGCGAAGAAGATGTCGGTGGAGGGAGCTTCCCAGAATGAGATAGCCACAAGACTGGGCGTGCCGTCGTTTGCGGTGAGAAATCTGCTGGCATGTGCAAGGGCGTACAAGATTGAGGAGCTTGAAAAAGCGGAGGAGGATTTTGTAGATGCAGAGGAGGCCGTGAAGACCGGAAGACTGCAGGATGTATTGAGTGTGGAATTGTTGATAGTAAAATATAGCATGAAATAAATAAAACAAACAGGTGAGAAAAGTCTGGTGGAAGGAACAAAACCTCTGACAGCTATCCCATCTGCGAGCAGTTTCGATATCTGGTTGTACTAGGTCATGATCTGTCTGCTAAACCCATTCAGGAATGCCAGCAAACTCGCTGACGCTCAGACAGAGCTGGCATTTCTGAATAACGCAGACATTTCAGAACCAAGTACAACTACAGATATCTGCAAAGGCTCGCGGAATGGGATAGCTGTCGAGGTTTTTGTGCTTTCAGGACAGAAATAGTCTCACCTGTTTTGCTTTATTTATCTCGTGGTAGTCAGCGCCGCCCTGGAGAAAGAGGATCGTGCTATATATTGGAAAGGTGGGGTAAAAAATTTGAAAAAGATGTGAATCAGAGCAGGAAAAGTCTGTGAACAGAGCTGGGGAATACGGGACCGGGAACCTCTGCAGGGACTGTAGATTTTCTTTGGTGCTGTACAACTATGTTATTCATAAAAATCACACTGTCTGAGCCGAAGGCGAGTTTGTGATTTTTATGGATGGTTTTAATAGTTGAGCGGCACCTTAGAAAATTTCAGTCCCGAAGCCGTTCTCGGTGCCGTATTCCTATAGCTCTGCCCCACGATATTTCCTGTCTGAATACCTTTTCCGGCATATTTCCTTACACCTTTACAATAATATACACAGGTGTCTTGACACCTAACGTGTCGGGTAGTATAATCACAAAACAGAAAACACAAATCCAAACCCAAAAGAAAATCCGGCATCACCGGTACGAGGACACAAAAAATGAAAGAAAATTACGACGTCATTATCGTAGGAACAGGAGCAGCGGGCCTTTACTGTGCCCTGAACCTCCCGGAGCGCACAAATATCCTGATGATCACCAAACAGGAAGCGGATCAGTCTGATTCTTTCCTTGCACAGGGCGGTATCTGCATGCTGCGCGGAGAAGACGATTATAATGATTACTTTGAAGATACCATGCGTGCAGGACATTACGAAAATGACAAAAAAGCGGTTGATCTTATGATCCGCAGTTCCAACAGCATCATCCGTGATCTTCTTCAGCGCAATGTTACATTTGCGAGAACTCCGGACGGAGAACTTGATTTTACCAGAGAAGGTGCACATTCCCAGCCGAGAATCCTTTTTTATGAAGATATCACAGGCAAACAGATTACACAGACTTTACTTGAACAGGCACGCGCCAGAGATAACATCGAAATCTGTGAATACATGACGATGGTCGATCTGATTTCTGATGACAATATTTGCGGCGGTGTGGTTATCATGGATGAGCAGAATGAGGTTTACCCGGTATATGCGTCCAACGTTGTACTGGCATGCGGCGGACTTGGAGGCCTTTATAAGAACTCCACGAACTTTCCGCATATTGCCGGTGACGGCCTTGGAATTGCGATGAAACATCAGGTCGTTCTTGAACATCTTGATTACATACAGATTCATCCGACAACACTTTATTCTCATAAGCCGGGCAGAAGATTTCTGATTTCCGAATCTGTCCGTGGTGAAGGGGCACTTCTCTATGACAGGAACGGACAGCGTTTTACAGATGAGCTGCAGCCACGTGATCTTCTGAGTCAGAAAATTTTCGGGCAGATGGAAAAAGATGAGACAGAATTTGTCTGGGAAGATATGCGTCCGCTGGGCGAAGATACGATTATGAAACATTTCCCGAATATTTTCCGCAGATGCCTTGAAGAAGGTTTTGATCCACGCAAAGAGCCGATTCCGGTCGTTCCGGCACAGCACTATTTCATGGGCGGGATCAAAGTTGACCTGGGAAGCCGTACTTCTATGAAGGGGCTGTACGCCTGCGGTGAGACGAGCTGTAATGGCGTTCACGGCAAAAACAGACTGGCAAGCAATTCCCTGCTGGAATCTCTGGTCTTTGCAAGAAGAGCGGCAGATGATATAATTTTCGGAAAGAAGCATGAGCCGTGCAGACTCGGTTCTGTAGATATGAAACCATATGAAGATAAAGAAGCAGTACTGGATGGTTATCACAAAATGGTATTAAAGGAAATCGAAAGGATGAAAATGAGCCATGAATGAAATTACAATGAAAATGCAGGCGGATCAGTTAATCCGTATGGCGTTACAGGAAGATATCACAAGCGAGGATGTTTCTACAAATGCAGTAATGCCGACTGCCACAAAGGGAACCGTTGACCTGATCGCAAAAGAAGATGGTGTGGTTGCCGGACTGGAAATCTACGCGAGAGTATTTACGATCCTTGATGAAAAGACAGAAATTGATCTTCATTGCAAGGACGGAGATGAAGTAAAAAAAGGTGAGCTGATGGCAACGGTAACCGGAGATATCCGCGTACTTCTTTCCGGTGAGCGTGTGGCATTGAACTATCTGCAGAGAATGAGCGGCATTGCAACTTACACCAGACAGGTGGCAAAGCTTCTTGAAGGAAGTAATGTGACACTTCTTGATACAAGAAAAACAACACCAAACTGCCGTGTATTTGAAAAATATGCAGTAAGAGTCGGGGGCGGACATAACCACAGATACAACCTGTCTGATGGTGTCCTGCTGAAAGACAACCATATCGGAGCTGCGGGCAGTGTTGCAAAAGCAGTCAAGATGGCAAAAGCATATGCCCCATTTGTACGCAAGATTGAGATAGAAGTAGAGACACTTGATCAGGTAAAAGAAGCAGTTGAAGCAGGTGCAGACATTATCATGCTGGATAATATGACACCGGAAGTTATGAAACAGGCAGTCGAACTGATTGACGGAAGAGCGCAGACAGAATGCTCCGGTAACATCACAAAAGAAAATATCCAGAAGATCCGTGAGATCGGTGTTGATTTTGTTTCCAGCGGTGCGTTGACGCATTCTGCTCCGATTCTTGACATTTCCATGAAAAACCTTCATGCGGTATAAGGAGAAAATTCTATGAATACAGGAGAACGACGCGGAGAAATATTAAAGATCCTGAAACAGACGGAAGTTCCGATTGCAGCAAGAGAACTGGCAGGACGTTTTGGGGTCAGCCGCCAGGTGATCGTGCAGGATCTGGCGGTGATCCGTGCATCCACACCGGGAATCCTCTCCACAACAAAAGGTTATGTCATGGAGCAGGACAGCAGCTGTACCCGTGAATTCAAAGTACGTCACAGTCAGGACAAAGCAGCACAGGAGCTGAATCTGATCGTGGATTGCGGCGGACATGTAAAAAATATCAGCATCAGTCACAGGGTTTACGGGCGTGTCAGTGCGGAGATGGATATCCGCTCAAGACAGGATGTCAGTGAATTTATTCAGGCACTGCAAAACAGCCGTTCTACGGTGCTCAGCAGTGCAACTTCAGGATATCATTATCATCTGATTGAAGCATCAAGTGAGGAAAGGCTGGATCTGATCCGAAATCAGCTGGAGAAAGCAGGATTTCTTGCGCCACTTCAGCCGTGGGAGCAGCATACAGAGAAAGGAAATATAAAATTATGACAATACAGGAAATTCAGCAGGAAATCCTGCGAATGAAAAAAGAGCAGGATGTCTGTATTCTGGCACATGCGTATCAGGGACAGGAAATACTGGAAGTTGCAGATTATGTGGGGGATTCCTATGGACTGAGTGTACAGGGAGCAAAAAGTAATTGTAAAGGTGTGATCATGTGTGGTGTCCGTTTCATGGCAGAGACATGTAAAGTACTGAGTCCGGAGAAAAAAGTATGGCTTGCAAATCCTTCAGCAGGATGCCCGATGGCAGAGCAGCTTGATCTTGAGGGACTCCGTAAACTGAAAGCAGAGCATCCGGATCATACGGTTGTGGCTTATATCAACACGACTTCCGAGCTGAAAACAGAATGTGATGTTTGTGTGACATCTTCTTCGGCGGTTCAGATATGCAGTAAAATTGAAAATGATAAGATTCTGTTTATTCCAGATCCGAATCTTGGAAGATTCGTAGCCGAAAAACTTCCGGAAAAATCCTTTGTTTTCTATAAAGGTGGATGTCCGAGACATATTGTTGTCAGTGCAAAAGATGTCGAAAAAGCTCGAAAAGCACATCCGGAGGCACTTCTTCTTGTTCATCCGGAATGCCGTCAGGAAGTAGTTGAGCAGGCTGATTATATAGGTTCTACAACAGGCATTATAGATTATGCAAAAAAATCCGATGCAAAAGAATTTATCATCGGTACAGAAAACAGTATTGTTGAACATCTGCAGTTTGCATGTCCGGATAAGCAGTTTTATCCGCTTTCCGTTATGCTTACCTGTATGAATATGAAAATTACGACACTGATGGATATTTATAATTGTCTGAAGGGAACGGGCGGAGAAGTGATTGAACTTCCGCAGAATGTTGTTGATGGGGCAGGACGCTGCATTCATCGTATGGTGGAACTTGGCGGCTGATTTTACGAATACAAAAGAAAAAGGCGGGCAGATTCGTAAAGAGATCTGCCCGCCTGATTTACAGAAATAAAAAAGACAGTCACTGACGGTTGTGACTGTCCTTTTAATTATAAGCTTATAATTAAAAATAAGTGTTTCCTGAATTAGCCAATGCTGTTGACAGCTTTAGTAAGACGGGAAATTTTTCTTGCACAGTTGTTTTTGTGATAAACACCTTTGGAAGTTGCTTTGCTGATTGTAGAGATAGCCTCTGTAAGAGCAGCCTGTGCAGCAGCTTTATTGTTTTCCTGAACTGCAGCTTCTACTTTTTTGATAGAAGTTTTAACAGCAGAGCGGATAGATTTGTTTCTAGCAGCTTTAGTTCTGTTTACTAAAATTCTCTTCTTAGCAGATTTGATGTTAGCCAATTGGTACACCTCCGTTTCAAATTCTGATATTGTGTCGTTGTTACAGAAACAGACACGGGCGCTTCTGTAAACATGCTTATATATATTAGTACATTTGGCAGGGATTGTCAATACATAATTCACGTAAAAATTACAAATAATTCTCATAAACGTTACAGAAAGCAAAAATATGAAAAAACAGGAGGATGCAGATATGTCGGGGAGCAGAAGAATCAGAACAGACCTTGCACTTGAGACAACAGAGCGATTTGCGGAGGAAAATGCGGAAATACGGGGTGTGGAAGTGCATGAAGAATACGATGAGGAAAAAGATGTGCGGACGACGGTCGTAAAAATTGTGACGGAAAATGGAGCAAAATCCATGGGACGGCCGCAGGGAACGTATATTACGATTGAGGCGCCGGAGCTTTCGACACCGGATGAGGATTATCACAGAGAAATATCCGAAGAGCTATCGACTCACCTGCGAAAACTGATCGATCTTAAAAAAGAAAAGTCAGTACTTGTCGTTGGGCTGGGAAATGCGGCGATCACTGCTGATGCACTGGGACCTCAGGTAGTGGATAATCTTCTGATGACACGACATATTATAAAAGAATATGGGCTTCGCGGGATCAAACATGAAAAAATGCACCGGATCAGCGGAATCGCCCCCGGAGTGATGGCACAGACCGGTATGGAGACTGCGGAGATCGTGCAGGGAATTGTTTCTGAGACAAAACCGGATGTCGTGGTTGCAATTGATGCGCTTGCAGCAAGGAGTGTACGCAGGCTCAGTCGTACGATACAGATTACGGACACGGGAATTCATCCGGGCTCGGGTGTCGGAAATCATAGAAATGGTCTGACTGAGGAAAATTTACAGGTGAAGGTGATTGGAATCGGTGTGCCGACTGTGGTGGACGCAGCTACGATCGTTCATGATTCGATGGCACACCTTTTGGATACACTGGAGGAAACGGAGCAGAAGGAGTTTTTGGACGAAATGATCGCTCCTAATCTGTACAGTATGTTTGTTACACCGAAAGATGTAGATGAAACTATAAAATATCTGAGTTTCACAATATCTGAAGGTCTGAACATTGCGTTCAGTCAAGTATAATTCGAAAAAAAATATCATAGGATTATCTGAAAGGGGTGATCCTGTGTCAAAGGTCCGGCAGGTATTTTATCTTGTTTTGGAGTGTTGCATATTTGTGGTTCTGGCGGTTGTGCCGGGAGTATTTGCGCTGCAGAAAAATGTATTCCGGCAGCTCCCGCTGTATCGTTTTCTGGAAGGACAGGCCGTGGAAGATCTGCAGAGACAGGATCAGGAGACATATGAAAAGCTGGTGGAGAGTAATACGCGATATCTTGGAAAGATGGTGCGTGAAGAAAATAAAGATGCGAGAGTGACACCGGGAATTACGAAGACGCCACAAATTACAGAATCTGTGAAAAATGAACTGGAAGTGACAGAAACTCCGAAACCAGGGCAGGACAATACTCGGGCGGCTGTGACGGAACCTCCTGCAGAGGAGGAGACTGCAACAGCGGCAGCACAGGTCGTTCCGGTGCCGGAAATCGATCTGGCACCGGAAACACTGGCAGATTATGATTATCTGATGAATCATTTTTTTATTGTAGATTCTGCTACAGAAACAACGGCGGAGCAGATCAATGCTGCTTCTTTTCTGGCAGAAGATCTTACTTTGCCAAAAGAGGTGGGGCTACCACAGATACTTATTTATCACAGCCATTCACAGGAGGCATTCTGCGATTCAAGGGAAGGAAAAGTAGAAGATACAATCGTTGGAGTAGGCGATTATCTCACAGAACTTCTTTCAGAAACGTACGGCTATCAGGTGATGCATGTGACGGAGAAGTTTGATCTTGCGGGAGGGGAGCTGGATCGAAGCAAAGCATATGATTATGCAAGGGCATGGCTGGAGCCTGTTCTGAAAGAAAATCCATCCATACAGGTAGTTATTGATCTGCATCGGGACGGTGTACCGGATGATCGTCGTCTGGTGACGGAGATCAACGGAAAAGAGACGGCACAGTTGCTTTTTTATAATGGACTCAGCCATACGATAAACAGCGGAGATCTTTCATATCTTCCAAATCCTTATATTCAGGACAATCTGGCGTTTTCATTTCAGCTGGAATATCAGGCGGCGCTGTATTATCCGGAACTTTACAGGGGGATTTATCTTGCGGGACTTCGGTATAATCTGCATCTGCGTCCGAGGGCACTGCTTCTGGAAGCGGGGGCGCAGACAAATACTGTGCAAGAGGTAAAAAATGCAATGGAACCGTTTGCAGATATTCTGAATCGGGTGTTGCAGGGAAAATAAAAAAGAAGTTTAAAAAGAAAGACTTGCAAATAAGAACGTATGTTTGTATAATGATAGCATATAGAGACAGAAGTGGCGGAAGAACTGGACTAAAGGTAAATTTCTATGCTATAATGCCCCATGATACGAATCTTTATTATAGAAAGATTATATAAGAAAGAACTTATTTGAAATGACAGTCAGATACATAAGGAGGAACACCGCAGAATGATAGATCAGAGCAAAATCCGCAATTTCTGCATTATTGCACATATAGACCACGGCAAATCCACACTGGCAGACCGTATTATCGAGCAGACGGGGACATTGACCGAGCGTGAGATGCAGTCACAGGTTCTTGATAATATGGAACTTGAAAGAGAACGTGGAATCACGATCAAGTCACAGGCCGTACGAATCGTATATAAGGCCAGTGACGGAGAAGAATACATTTTTAACCTGATAGATACTCCCGGACATGTCGATTTTAATTACGAGGTGTCGAGAAGTCTTGCTGCCTGCGACGGCGCAGTACTGGTTGTAGATGCGGCACAGGGTATCGAGGCGCAGACACTTGCGAATGTATATCTTGCGCTGGATCATGATCTGGATGTCCTTCCGGTCATCAATAAGATTGACCTGCCAAGCGCGGATCCTGATCGTGTTGTCAGTGAGATCGAAGATGTGATCGGACTTGAGGCAGAGGATGCTCCACGTATTTCTGCGAAGACCGGACTGAATATCGGTGAAGTGCTTGAGCAGATCGTGACGAAGATCCCGGCACCTCACGGGGATGTAGATGCACCGCTGAAGGCGCTGATCTTTGACTCAATTTATGATGCTTATAAGGGTGTTATTGTATTCTGCCGTATTATGGACGGACGCGTAAAGAAAGGTACACAGATCCGTATGATGGCAACCGGATTTACGACAGAGGTTGTTGAAGTAGGATATTTTGGCGCAGGACAGTTTATTCCGTGTGATGAGCTGACTGCCGGTATGGTTGGATATATTACAGCAAGCATTAAAAATCTTGGTGATACCCGTGTGGGTGATACTGTTACTGATAATGAGAGACCATGTGCTGAGGCACTTCCGGGCTATAAGAAAGTACAGCCGATGGTATACTGTGGTCTGTATCCGGCAGATGGTGCGAAGTATGGTGATCTCCGTGATGCGCTGGAGAAGCTTCAGCTCAATGATGCATCACTGTTTTTTGAGCCGGAGACATCCGTTGCTCTCGGTTTTGGTTTCCGCTGTGGTTTTCTGGGACTGCTTCATCTCGAAATCATTCAGGAACGTCTGGAACGAGAATATAATCTTGACCTTGTAACGACAGCACCGGGTGTAGTCTACAAGGTATACAAGACAAACGGAGATGTTATCGAGCTGACGAACCCGTCGAATCTTCCGGATCCGTCTGAAATTGAATATATGGAAGAGCCGATGGTAAATGCTGAGATTATGGTAACGACAGAATTTATCGGTGCGATCATGGATCTCTGTCAGGAACGTCGTGGACAGTATGAAGGTATGGAATATATGGAAGAAACACGTGCACTTCTGAAATATAAACTTCCGCTGAATGAGATTATTTACGACTTCTTTGATGCGCTGAAATCCCGATCCAGAGGATATGCTTCTCTTGATTATGAGCTGTGTGGCTATGAGCGTAGTGAGCTTGTGAAGCTAGACATCCTTGTCAATAAAGAAGAAGTCGATGCGCTTTCTTTCATCGTGCATGCTGATACTGCTTATGAGCGTGGACGCAAGATGTGTGAGAAGCTTAAAGAAGAAATTCCGAGACAGCTCTTCGAAATTCCGATTCAGGCAGCAATCGGAAGCAAGATCATTGCCAGAGAGACCGTACGTGCCATGCGTAAGGATATACTTGCAAAGTGCTATGGTGGTGATATTTCCCGTAAAAAGAAACTTCTGGAGAAACAGAAGGAAGGTAAGAAACGAATGCGTCAGGTAGGTAATGTGGAGATTCCGCAGAAAGCCTTCATGAGCGTATTGAAACTGGATGATAAATAATCGTAACTGTGAGGGTACTGAACAGTTACAAATAATCTTTGTTCCCGAAGAAAGGGGAGAGGACTATGAAAATCAGATTGTTCAAAACAGTGCTTATATTATGTATACTGGTTTGTTGTGTGACGCTTGCCGGATGTGGCTGTGGAAAGAAAAAGACAGATCCGGCATCGGAGCAGGTTCTTAAGATCAGCATCACACCGACGCCATCTCCGACACCTGAACCGGAGCAGGTCGATTCTGCAGCAGTAACGACGAACGGTGATGTTACGATGGTGAATATCTATGCGGCAGAGAATCCGGGTGTAACGACATCAACGGACAGTACCGCAGATTCAGGTAATACTGACAATTCTGAAAATACAGATGATTCGAGCAGTACGGATGATTCTGAAAATATAAGTGAATCTGACAGTTCAGATCAGGATGATAATTCCGAAGATTCATATGATTCCGAAGATCAGGGGGATAACAGTGAAGAATAACAGGAGAATTCCCCTCGAGCTGTATGTTCATATCCCGTTCTGTGTCCGTAAATGCCAGTACTGTGATTTTCTTTCCGGTCCATCGGATGAAGAGACGAAGGACAGATATATAGAAGCTTTGCTGAAAGAAATTCGTGCGGCAGAGCATACAGAGGACTATGAGATCGTTTCTGTTTTTATCGGAGGTGGAACACCTTCCGCACTGAAAGCAGAAGCGATTGCTTCTATTATGAGGACTTTACAGGAGCAATTTTTTTTCTGTGAGGATGCGGAAGTAACGATTGAAGCAAATCCGGGGACAGTAGATCTGGAGAAGCTGACGATTTACCGCAATGTCGGAATCAATCGGCTGAGTCTTGGACTGCAGTCGACAGATGCAGAAGAATTAAAGCTGCTTGGCAGGATCCACAGTTATGAAGAATTTCTGAAGAGCTATGAATGGGCGAGAGAAGCTGGATTTTCTAATATCAATATTGATCTGATGTTTGCCATTCCGGGTCAGACCGGTGAGGCATGGCGGCAGCATCTGTATCAGGTGGCAGAATTAAATCCTGAACACATTTCGGCATACAGTCTTATTATCGAAGAGGGAACTCCATTTGCAGAACAGAATCTTGATCTTCCGGATGAAGACACAGAGTATCAGATGTATGAGGACACCGCAGAGATTCTTGAAAGATATGGATATCGACAGTATGAGATTTCAAACTATGCGAAGCAGGGATATATGTGCCGGCATAATGCAGGATACTGGCAGCGCCGGGAATACCTGGGATTTGGTCTGGGCGCTTCATCTCTTTACAGGGGAATGCGCTTTTCGAATACAAGGCGGATGCAGGAATATCTGAAAGAGAGCAGAAATTCGGATCAGATCCGTAAAGATGTGACAGTTCTGTCACGCAATGAGCGGATTGAAGAATTTATGTTTCTTGGTCTTCGGATGACAGAGGGCATTTCTGAAAAAAAATTTGAAGAAAATTTTGATGTCCGGCTTATGGATGTTTACGGAGATATCCTGCAAAAATATGAAGAAACAGGATTTATGGAACATATAGAGACAAAATGGCGACTCACACGTAAGGGAATACATGTGAGCAACCATATTCTGGCAGATTTTTTGCTGGACGAGTGACAGAGGAGAGAAAGATGGCAGAACGAACATCGGGGAAAAAATTTATTAAGATCAGAGGGGCAAATGTCAACAATCTTAAGAATTTAAGCGTGGACATTCCGAGGGATGAATTTGTGGTACTGACAGGTGTCAGTGGTTCCGGTAAGTCTTCGCTGGCTTTTGATACAATTTATGCGGAAGGGCAGAGACGTTACATGGAATCTCTGTCGTCATATGCGAGACAGTTCCTGGGACAGATGGAAAAACCGGATGTGGAATCGATCGAGGGACTTCCTCCGGCAATCTCTATTGACCAGAAATCAACCAATAGAAACCCGCGTTCTACAGTAGGAACCGTTACGGAAATTTATGATTATTTCCGACTGCTGTATGCACGTATCGGTATTCCGCACTGTCCGAAGTGCGGCAAAGAAATCAAAAAGCAGACTGTTGATCAGATGGTGGATCATATTATGGAACTGCCGGAGCGGACGAAACTGCAGCTACTGGCACCGGTTGTCCGCGGTCGTAAGGGTACCCACGCAAAACTTCTGGAACAGGCGAAGAAAAGTGGCTATGTAAGGGTGCAGATTGATGGCAATCTTTATGAACTTTCCGAGGAAATCAAGCTGGATAAGAACATCAAGCATAATATTGAGATTATTGTAGACCGTCTGGTGGTCAAACCGGGAATCGAAAAGCGCTTGTCTGATTCTATTGAGACAGTGCTGGATCTGTCAGAAGGACTTCTGATGGTCGATACGATGGATGGTAACATCCGTACATTCAGTCAGAGTTTTGCATGCCCGGATTGTCAGATCAGTATTGATGAGATTGAACCGAGAAGTTTTTCTTTCAACAATCCTTTCGGTGCATGCCCGGACTGTTTTGGTCTCGGATACAAAATGGAATTTGACATTGATCTGATGATACCGGATAAATCCTTAAGCATCTCGCAGGGCGCGATCGCTGTAATGGGCTGGCAGTCCTGTACGGATAAGGGAAGCTTTACGAGAGCAATTCTGGATGCTCTTGCAAAAGAATACAGGTTCAGTCTGGACACACCGTTTGAAGACTACCCGGACAAGATAAAAGATATTCTGATCCATGGTACAAACGGTCATGCAGTCAAGGTTTATTATAAAGGTCAGAGAGGAGAGGGAATCTATGATGTTGCTTTTCCGGGCCTGATAAAGAATGTCGAGCAGAGATACCGTGAGACAGGATCTGATGCGATGAAGCAGGAATACGAAACTTTTATGCGCATTACTCCGTGTAAGTCCTGTAAAGGCCAGCGTCTGAAAAAGGAATCTCTGGCAGTAACTGTGGGTGAACGTAATATCTATGAGCTGACTGCACTTTCCATAGCGAAACTTAAAGTTTTTATGGAAGAACTGAAGCTGACGGAGCAACAGGAGCTGATCGGAAAACAGATTCTGAAAGAAATCCGTGCAAGAGTAGGTTTTCTTGCAGAAGTCGGACTGGATTACCTGTCTCTGAGCCGTGCGACAGCGACGCTTTCCGGTGGCGAGGCGCAGAGAATCCGACTTGCGACACAGATCGGTTCCGGACTGGTCGGAGTTGCGTACATTCTGGATGAGCCAAGTATCGGTCTTCATCAGAGAGACAATGACAGACTTCTTCGTGCGCTGATGCGCCTTCGCGATCTCGGAAACAGTCTGATCGTGGTCGAGCATGATGAAGATACAATGCGTGCGGCAGATTGCGTGGTGGATATCGGACCGGGAGCCGGCGAACATGGTGGAGAACTCGTAGAAATCGGCACAGCTGAGGCACTTATGAAGAATCCGCGTTCTGTGACAGGGGCATATTTAAGTGGCAGGTACAAGATCCCGGTACCTTCTGAACGCAAAGCGCCGACCGGATGGCTGAAGATCCGGGGAGCAGCAGAAAACAATCTGAAACAGGTAAATGTTGATATTCCGCTTGGCATTATGACGTGTGTGACAGGTGTGAGCGGCTCCGGCAAGAGTTCTCTGATCAACGAGGTCCTGTACAAGACACTGGCACGCGATCTGAACCGTGCAAGAGTGATTCCGGGTAAACACAAAGCGATTCAGGGGCTGGATCAGCTTGATAAGGTGATCAGCATCGATCAGTCACCGATCGGAAGGACACCGAGATCTAATCCGGCTACTTATACAGGTGTGTTTGATCAGATCCGTGATCTGTTTGCATCGACAGCAGATGCAAAGGCAAGAGGTTACAAGAAAGGCCGTTTCAGTTTCAACGTCAAGGGCGGGCGATGTGAAGCCTGCAGTGGAGATGGTATCATCAAGATCGAGATGCATTTTCTTGCTGATGTTTATGTACTGTGCGAAGTATGCAAAGGCAAACGCTACAACAGAGAGACGCTGGAAGTTAAATATAAAGATAAGAGTATTTATGATGTCCTGAATATGACGGTGGAAGAAGCATTGACTTTCTTTGAGAATATTCCGTCTATCCGCAGAAAGATCCAGACACTCTATGATGTGGGACTTTCTTATATTCGTCTGGGACAGCCGTCTACGGAGCTTTCCGGCGGTGAGGCACAGAGAATCAAGCTTGCAACAGAACTGAGTAAGAGAAGCACCGGACGTACGATCTATATTCTGGATGAGCCGACAACCGGACTCCATTTTGCAGATGTGCACAAGCTGGTGGAAATCCTGCAGCGACTGACCGAGAATGGAAATACGGTCGTAGTCATTGAACATAATCTGGATGTTATCAAAACCGCGGATTACATTGTTGACATGGGGCCGGAAGGCGGCGACTGTGGCGGCACGGTCGTTGCAACTGGTACACCGGAAGAAATTGCAGGATGCCCGGATTCTTATACCGGCCAGTATGTGGCGAAATATCTTAAGTAAATACAAGTTGCTGTGAACGGAGTGAACAGCAACAAGTACAGGGAGAAACAGGGGCTTTTCATTTTGGTGAAAGTTGTTTATAATAATTTCTGATATAAGATTTGGAATTGTTACGGAAGGGGATTTTTATGCCTGCAAATGATATAGGAATAGATCTTGGGACGACGAACTGTCTTGTATATTCTACAGGTAAAGGTCTTGTACTGCAGGAACCGTCTGTCGTTGTATATGATAAAGATACTGAGAAGATCCGTGCGATCGGAGAAGAAGCAAAGCAGATGAGTAATCATGTGAACTCCAACATGGAAGTGATCCGACCAATCCGCCAGGGAGTGATCGTGGACTTTGTGGTGCTGGAAAAAATGCTGAAATATTTTATCACAAAGGCAATGGGACGCCGGGCGTTTCGTAAGCCGCGAATCAGTGTCTGCGTACCGAGCGGAATCACGGAGATCGAGCGCAAAGCCGTAGAAGAAGCAACATATCAGGCGGGAGCGCGTGAAGTTTATCTCGTAGAAGAACCGATCGCGGCAGCAATCGGAGCCGGAGTGGACATCACGAAACCATTTGGAAACCTGATCGTGGATATCGGAGGAGGAACGACAGATATTGCGGTGATCTCAATTGGCGGTGTGGTAGTTTCTTCGACGATCAAGGTGGCAGGGGATTCTTTTGATCAGGCTATCATCAGCTATATTCGCAAGACGCATGGGCTGTTTATCAGTGAAGATGCCGCGGAGACGATCAAAGTCAGAATCGGAACTGCAATCGAGGAAGTAAATCCTCAGGTCATGGAAGTAAAAGGAAGAAACGTACTTACCGGTCTTCCGAAAAAAATAAAACTTACATCAGAAGAAATCCGTGAGGCTCTTAAGGATGCTACAGGACAGATCGTAGAAGCTGTCCATGGCATTCTTGAAAAAACACCGCCGGAACTGGTCGCAGATATTGTCGATCGGGGAATCGTTCTGGCAGGTGGTGGCGCACTTCTTAAAGGCATGGACACACTGATCGAACAGAGGACAGGAGTCAATACACTGACTGTTCAGGATTCGATGCATGTTGTGGCTGTGGGTACAGGGATGTATGCGGAAATAATGAACAGAATGGATGCCTGACCGGCATTAGATAAAAGCCATGAGTATTTGTGAAGTGTATCATAAATATTCTGGCTTTTTGCTGTATTATGGTTTGAGGAGAAATTCCGAAAGAAAACAGGAAGAAAGAGGCAGGTATGAGTGAATGTGTGACCGGATATATTGATCATATCATTTTCCGGAACGAAGACAATGGATATACAGTGATGGTGCTGAAAGGTGTAAAAGACGAGGATGAACTGACCTGTGTCGGTACATTTCCGGTCATTACGCAGGGAGCATCGATCGAGGCAGAGGGAAGCTTTATACAGCATCCCGTATACGGCAAACAGTTTCAGGCAGTGCGGTTGACTGAGAAGATGCCGGAAGATGCCATGGCTATGGAACGCTATCTGGGTTCCGGCGCTATTAAGGGTATAGGTGCAGCACTGGCAGGCAGGATCGTGCGGCATTTTGGATCAGATACACTTCGGATTGTTGAAGAAGAGCCGGAGCGTCTTGCAGAAATCAAGGGAATCAGTGAGAAAAAAGCACACGAGATTGCAATACAGATTGCAGAGAAATCCGAAATGCGAAAAGTTATGATGTTTTTGCAAAAATATGGAATCTCTCTGAATCTCGGAGCAAAGATTTATCAGAAATACGGGGATTCTGTGTACAGCGTTTTACAGGAAAATCCATATCGCCTGGCGGATGATATCAGTGGCGTCGGATTTAAGATAGCCGATGAGATCGCATATCGGATCGGGATTCATACAGATTCAGATTACAGGATAAAGAGTGGGTTGTCGTATACTCTTTTGCAGGCAGGTGGGGAAGGACATGTATATCTGCCCAAGGAAGAACTTTTTAAGAGAGCGGAGCAGCTTCTCGGAGTAGATGCTTCTTACATGGAGAAACATCTGGTAGACCTTTCGATGGAACGAAAGATCATTCAGAAAGAAGAAAAAGGACAGGTACTTGTTTATCCGGCACAGTATTATTATCTGGAATTAAATACAGCCCGGATGCTACGAGAACTGGATATTGACTGTCCGGAGGATGAAGAGCGTGTTGAACGCAGGATCAGCCAGATCCAGAAAGAAACAGGCACAGTGCTGGATGAAATGCAGGAAAAAGCAGTCAAAGAAGCTGCCGGACATGGACTTCTGGTGCTGACAGGAGGTCCCGGTACAGGTAAGACGACAACGATCAATGCAATCATACGCTTCTTTGAAAGTGAAGGTGCGGAGCTTCGGCTGGCAGCACCGACCGGCAGAGCTGCGAAGCGTATGACGGAGGCAACAGGATATGAGGCACAGACTATTCACCGTATGCTGGAGCTGACCGGAATGCCGGAAGATGACCGGGAAGGACAGCCGGTTCATTTTGAACGAAATGCGGAGAATCCGCTGGAAGCAGATGTGATCATCATAGATGAGATGTCTATGGTGGATATTCATCTGATGCATTCTCTTCTGATGGCAGTGACTGCAGGGACAAGACTCATACTTGTCGGTGATGAAAATCAGCTTCCGAGTGTTGGTCCGGGAAATGTTCTGCGAGATATTATCCGAAGCGGACAGTTTCCGGTTGTAGAACTGAAGAAAATCTTCCGCCAGGCATCTGAGAGTGATATTGTCGTGAATGCACATAAGATCAATCGTGGAGAACAGGTTGAGATCAACAATAAAAGTCGGGACTTTTTCTTTTTGAAAAGATATGATGCAGACATTATTATTCGTGTTGTCATTGCACTCATTCAGGAAAAACTGCCAAAATATGTCGAAGCAAAGCCGTTTGAGATACAGGTACTTACACCGATGCGTAAAGGCCTTCTGGGTGTGGAACGTCTGAACCAGATTCTACAGAGATATCTTAATCCGCCGGATCCGTCCAAAAAAGAAAAAGAAATCGGACAGGGACTTTTTCGTGAAGGTGACAAAGTCATGCAGATTCGTAATAACTATCAGCTTGAGTGGGAAGTGCGTGGCAGATATGGGATTCCGGTAGACAAGGGAGTCGGTGTTTTTAACGGTGATACAGGAATCATCCGTATGATCAATGAATTTGCCGAGCTTGCAGAGGTGGAATTTGAAGATGGACGTTATGCGCAGTATACGTTTAAGCAGCTCGACGAACTGGAACTTGCCTATGCGGTTACGATACATAAGTCACAGGGTTCAGAATATCCGGCAGTGATCATTCCGATTTTGTCGGGTCCGCGGATGCTGATGAACAGAAATCTTCTTTATACTGCTGTAACGAGAGCAAGAAAATGTGTTACAGTGGTCGGAAGTGAAGAGACTTTCCGCGAAATGATCAATAACGAAAAACAGCAGAGAAGATACAGCTCCCTTGACAGGAGAATTCAGGAAGCTGAATAAAGAGAGCGTGCCATCGGGGAGAAAGGCATATTCTGAATAAAAAAATTATAATCACGGGGATTTCAGAATGCCTCCAGAAAGGTACAGTATTATTTCTGGAAGCACTGTATCCGTCGCGGTGTCCGGCATGTAACAAAATACTGCCGGGAAAAAAGGTTCATATCTGTCCGGAATGCAGAGGAAGCTTTCATCTGATAGAGGAACATTACTGTCTGAAATGCGGCAAACCTGTATCAGAGACAGAAGAATACTGCGCGGACTGTAAAAGCAGGAAGCGGGGATTTTGTCAGGGACGGGGCGTTTTTCTATACAATATGCAGATGAAACAGTCGCTTTTGCGATACAAATATTACGGCAGCCGGGAATATGGATGGTATTATGCAGAAGAAATCTGCAGATATGTCGGAACGCAGATAAAGCGCTGGAATCCGGACATACTGGTACCTGTACCGATGACGTGTCGCAAGAAACGTATCAGAGGATTTAATCAGGCAGAAGATCTTGCGGAAAAAATCGGAGAACTATTACAGATTCCGGTAGTTGCAGGGCTTGCTGTAAAGAAAAGAGAGACAAAATCTCAGAAAAAACTGAATGCGGTCGAGCGCATGAGAAATCTGAAGGATGCTTTTCAGATTACGGAATCCGTGAGGGGGCTTAGGATTCTGATAGTCGACGATGTTTATACGACCGGGAGCACGATTGAAACGCTTGCAGAATGTCTGAAAGAAAGTGGTGCCGGGGAAATTTATTTCGTTACTTTATGCATCGGACAGCTGTAGACTGGAGAAAAAACACTTTTCATGGTTGTGGATATATGTTACAATTAATCCAAATATGATTATTTTGTAACTGTTCAGTACTTTCACAGTTACGAGCCAAAATGCATTCCAAATCACTTTCGGTGATAGCATTTTGTCTTGTATGTCTCGGGATATTGGCAAAAAGCATGCCAAAACACCTCGCGGGATACTGTATCTACTGAATAGTTACATTATTAAAATAAGAAATAGAGTTTATGAGGAGCAGAATATGATCAATGAAGAAAAGGTCAAGATAATGACAAAGCTTGCCATGTATGAGCAGGGTAAGGGCAGAAAATATCTTCCTGTCAGTCGATATTACAGAAGTGATTATATTGGGCTGGCACTGATTAAGAACTTTTTTCTCATAACAATCGGATATGTGCTGATTGTGGCAGCTGTAGCTGTTTATTTCGGGGAATATCTTCTGGAAAACATTCATAAGATGAATCTGGTGGCGCTTGGTGCTTATATTATTATCGGCTATCTGGTTGTTCTTGTGTTCTATTCTGTTTTGACCTATATACAGTATTCGGTCAAATATTACCGTGCAAAGAAGAGTGTCAGGGAGTACTACAGTCAGCTGACTTCACTGAGTAAGATCTATGCCCGGGAAGAAAGAAAAGCATCCGGCAAAGGAGCCGCAGGAGGGTATCGCAAATGACAGCATTACTGGAATTTAAACAAAAATTAAAAGGATTATATGCACAGTATGAAATATACTTGCTGCCTCTGCTGAAATTTATTCTTGCAGCGGTTTATTTTACCTGGATCAATACCAATATGGGATATATGAGAGCTCTGGACAACATGTTTGTAGTTCTGATCCTTGCGTTGATCTGCTGTATTCTTCCATCAGGTATGATGGTCTTTACAGGTTTTGCACTGATGATCGGACACAGTTATGCGCTTGGAATCGAAGTTGCAGGATTTATGATTGTCCTGATTCTGTTTATGATGATTCTTTTTCTGCGTTTCAGCAATGGCAAAAATATGGTTCTTATTTTTGCACCACTTGCATTTGGTTTTGATCTTCCGGCACTTCTTCCGGTCGGATGCGGTCTGCTGAGCAGTGCTGTTTCTGCACTTCCTGCAGCAGGCGGCGTGATCATCTACTATTTCGTACGTTTTATCAGAGTACAGTCTCAGGTTCTGATGGGAACTGATCTTGATATTATGGGCAAGATCACACTTCTGGCGGATGGTCTCATGAAAAACGGTGAGATGTGGCTGAATGTAATCGCATTTGTAGTGGTTGTTCTTGTAGTAAATCTGATTCGTACCCGTATGATGGATTATGCATGGCGAATTGCTATTATTGCAGGTGGTGTACTTTACATTGTGATTATGCTTGCGGGAAGTATGAGTATTGGTGTTGAGGTTTCCATGGTGTCACTGATCATCTATACAGTAGTTGCGGTTCTGATCGGAATCATACTGGAATTTTTTGTTTTTGGTGGAGACTACACCAGAACAGAGCGGCTTGAATACGAAGATGATGATTATTATTATTATGTAAAAGCTGTTCCGAAAGCTCTGGTTGCTACTTCTGAGAGAAGCATAAAGAAAATCAACGGTGAAGCGGACAGAGAAGAAAGAAGAACATCTGAGAAAACAGCGGATTATACAGCACCGCTTTTCCAGAATGAGCCGAAATCTGAGAAGCGTTCTGCAAAGCGGAAACCGGTTCAGGAAGAAGCTTCCGTTGTCGAAAAAGCCGATATCGATGATATTGATTTTGAGAAGAAGCTTGAAGAATCACTGAAAGATCTTTAAGTTCCGGCTGATTCTGGTATTACATAAAAATCTGCAGCAAAAGGAGAAGAAAGTTTATGCGAAATATTACAGATATATTGGCAAGGTACTTATCAGATATTAATCTGCCGTCTGTCAGTATTATCGATGTAATTGAAATCATTCTGATCTCATTTTTTGTGTATCAGTTTATGGTATGGATCAAATTTACCCGCGCATATACTCTGCTCAAAGGCCTCCTTGTAATCGGTGCATTTCTGATCATAGCATATATTTTCAAGATGAATACGATTCTGTGGATCGTATCTCGCCTGGCAGGCGCGTTGATCACGGCGATAGTTGTTATTTTCCAGCCTGAACTACGTAAGGTGATCGAACAGCTCGGTCAGAAAAAAATCATGGCATCAATTATTCCATTTGATGCAGGAAAAGAAGTAAAGGAACGTTTTACGGACAAGACGGTCAATGAACTGATCAAAGCATGTTATGATATGGCAGAAGTCAAGACAGGTGCCCTGATCGTTATTGAACAGGAAATCCGTCTGGACGAGTATGTCAGAACAGGCATTAATGTCGATGCAATCCTGACAAGTCAGCTTCTGATCAATATTTTTGAACATAATACACCGCTTCATGACGGAGCGGTCATTGTAAGAGAAAACCGTATTGTGGCTGCAACCTGCTATCTGCCGCTTTCTGATAATATGGAACTCAGTAAGCAGCTTGGAACAAGACATCGTGCCGGAGTGGGAATCAGTGAAGTGACAGATTCCGTTACGATCATCGTATCCGAAGAAACCGGACAGGTATCTGTGGCGCAGGGGGGCAGGCTGATCCGAAACATCAGCAGTACACAATTACGGGAAGTTCTGGAGAAAGCGCAGAACAAAAAAGTCGTAGATAATAACCGATTCAGACAGTTGTTGAAGGGCAGAGTGAAGCATGAAGAAAAAACTGGGAAATAATTTAGGCCTGAAAATTCTTTCTTTTGTGATTGCGATACTGGTGTGGCTGTTTGTAGTAAACGTAAATAACCCGATCGGTACGAAGTCTTTTGTTATATCGGATGTACAGCTTTTGAATGAAGCGTATATAGATGCTGATGGCAAGATGTGCATGCAGGATGAACAACAGGTTCCGATTCGTGTGACAATCAAGGCACAGAGAAAAATCCTTGACAGAATATCGTTGGATGATATTCGGGCAGTGGCAGATCTTCAGCAGGCGGTCAGCCTGAACACAGACCCGGTAATGGTTCCAATCACGGTATCATGCGACCGTATTCTGCAGGACAATATAGAAGTCAGCCCTCAGAATCTCAGCCTTCATCTGGAGGATAAAGATACTCAGGAATTTGTAGTTAACGTTACAACAAATAACACAAAGCCGGACAGGGGATATGAGATAGGTTCACTTACTTCGAATCCGGAGAAAATTAAAATTACAGGACCGACTTCTCTGATTAATAAAATAGATAAAGTAAATGCGTCTATTGATGTGGATGGTGCGACAGAAGACATTACCACAGAAAAAGATGTAAAGATCATTGATAAGAATGGCGAAGAATTTACAGATTCTGATATGAGTTACCTGAACGTTTCACGAGTATATGTAACTGCAAAACTCTGGAAGGTACAGGCAGATGTCAAAATCAAAGCAGGATACAGCGGCTCTCCGAAATCCGGCTATCAGGTAGAAAGTGTAAGTACTACGCCAAATGTGGTCAGTGTTGCAGGAAGTGAAGAAGGACTTGCTACCCTGAAAGAGCAGAACAATACGATTACAATTCCTGATTATGTTGCGGATATTTCTGACAGGGACAGTGATTTTGAAGAAAAAATCAACATTTCAGATTATCTTCCGGATGGACTGAAACTGACCAGTGATTCCAGCGAAGACATGTTTGTCCGGGTAAATGTATTACCGATTGGAAGCAGTGTATGTGAAGTCCCTACGAAAAATATCGTAGTGAATCATGCTCCGGATGGTATGCAGGTATCTTTTGATACCGCAAATATAGAAGTTCGCGTCCAGAAGACAGAAAGTTCACTTGATGATCTTACAGAAGATCAGATAAAAGCCTCTATAGATCTGAGTGATGTGAAAGAAGGCAGCCATGAGGTGCCGGTGAGCATTGAGATACCGGACGGATATGAACTTGTAGATGATGTGACAACAGGTGTGGAAGTATCTGTGATTTCCACAGCAGAAGGAAACAGCTGACAGGAGATAAAAAATGGTCAATCAGAAAATAATAATCAACAATCCGTCAGGCCTGCATTTACGGCCGGCCGGAAATTTGTGTAATGAAGCAATGAAATATCAGTCTGCAATCACATTTGAATTTGAAGGCGGAACGGCCAATGCGAAAAGTGTTCTGAGCGTTCTGGGTGCCTGTGTAAAATGCGGTGATGAGATTGAACTGATCTGTGATGGCGCAGATGAGCAGGAAGCAATGAAAGCTTTGACTGATGCAATCAGCGGAGGTCTTGGTGAATAGATTTTTAACAAAAGGGAAATAGGAGGAGTAGTTGTGAAGAAACGAGTTGTGGCAATAATGTTGAGTCTGACAATGTGCCTGTCCATGGCGGCAGAAGCAAGTGCTGCCAGTGAGGCTGATTTTACAGCTGAGACAGCTGCGGCAGATGTTTCAGAAGTGGCTGTATTTGATGATACAGCAGATGAAGGTTCTTCGGATGATGCAGTAGTTGTGGAGCCTGATGATACAGGGGCAGACGATGTACAGATTGATATGGGATCTGATGAAGACACCAGCACAGATGATGCAAAAGAGACCAATGAACAGGAATCAGAAGTTGATGCATTCAGTTCAGAGGATGAAGCAGTTGACATGCAGATATATGGTCTGGATGAAACTACAGGTTCAGAAGATTCATCTGATCAGATTGCTGCTGAATGGCTGGATGGTCAGGAAGCAGCCGTAAAAGAAAACAGATGGATCGAAGAAAACGGCAAGTGGAAGCTGGAAAAACCTGTTGCAAAACCGGTTGTAGTACAGAGTGAGGAATCCGCAGAAGCACCTGCAGCAGAGAATGCATCTGATGATGAAGTACTTGTTGCTTCAGAAGAAAATCAGGATGCAGAAATTGCAATAGAATCACAGGATGAAGCATCTGCCGAAACAGCAGAATCACAGGATGCGGCAGCAGCACAGGCAACTTCTCCGTATTTTACTTCTGCAGATGGTCTTGTAAAAGTTACTACAATGAATACAGACAGTGCAAATACAGAGCTGGCTGAAGGATACTATACATTTGATGAGGATGGATATCTTGTTACAGGAAGAAGCCAGGTAGAGAATGATTATTACTATTTTAAGACTTCCGATGAAGTAAACGTAACAAAAGATCTGGGAACAGATGCAATCACTCCATATAACTCTGAACTCGGTCAGAAAATTACAAATGCATGGAAATGGAATGCAGCTGATCAGGTGTTCAATTACTATGGCAGTGACGGTAAACAGGAGACAATCGCTCCAAACAAGATCTACACGATTGACGGAGATTCTTATTTCCTGCTGAGCGGCGGAAAGCCGTATGTTGGTACCCGTACTATTGACAAAGCAATCTACAGCTTCAGCAATGCTGCAAATTCCAGTGATATTCCAGGTAAGATGGTGCGTAATGCATGGGTAGGCGAAAACACCAAGCATGGTGTACAGTGGCGTTATTTCGGTTCTGATGGATGTTACCAGAAAAAAGGAATCGGAGCTTACAAAGTTTTAGCAGACAGCAATAATTATTATCTCCTTGATGCAAATGGCTATCTGATCAAAGGCAAAATGGTAAAGGCAGCTAATAAGTACTATTACATGTCCAAGAAAAATGGTGTAGTTTACAGAGAAAAACTCGTAAAATCCGGTAAATACAGATACTACTTTACATCAGACGGCCGCCGTGCAACATGGAAAAACCGCTGGGCACTCTGCAAAGGAGCCGGAAACAGATATTATTATTTCGGTAAGACAGCAGGCCGTGTACAGGAGAAAAAAGGAATTCAGAAAGTTACTGTAAAAGGTAAATTCAAAGGATGGTTCTATTTCTCCAAAAAAGGAAATATGGTCCTGAATAAATGGGTAAGCGGAAGATACTACAAAGCAGACGGTTCTATGGCAAGTGGTCTGACAAAGATCGGAAGTAGATATTACTTTTTCCAGAGATCTACCCCAAAGGCATATAGAGGTAAAGTTTATAAGAGCAAGTGGATCAAATTCAATAAGAAATATTACTGTGCATCCAAAAACGGAATCCTCTATGTAAATGGATGGAGAAGGGTAAGCTGTGGTGGTCACAAGTATTACTTCTACTTTAAAGACTGTGTGGCTCAGACAAACCAGAAGATCAAACGTGGTGATGTATATGGTACTCTTGACGGCAGAGGCCGTTTCATCGAGTCCGGCTGGGTTGTAGTAAACAGCTCAAGAAATCTTGTTCGTTACATGGATCCAAAGACCGGAAAGTACGTAAAAAATACTATAAAAGAAATCAATGGTATTCAGTATCGTTTTGATAAGAATGGATACAGAGTAAATGACAGAACGAAAGAAGTTAAGCGCAGCAAATATTATCTGAGCTGTGATCGTGTCAATGGTGTTATGACTGTATATGCAGACCAGAAACGTACGATTCCGATCAAGACTATCCGTGTTTCTGTAGGAAACCCGACCACACTGACACCAGCCGGAACTTTTACAGTTAAGAGATCACTCAGATGGCAGCCTTTGATGGGGCCGTCATGGGGACAGTATGGATCACACGTTGTAGGTGGTATTTATGTTCACTCTGTTGCATGTGGTGAGAAGAATGATCATAACCTTCCGGTTGGAGAGTATCTGAGACTTGGTAATCCGGCATCTCACGGATGTATCCGCTGTTGTGTAGCAGATGCAAAATGGGTATTTGATAACTGCAATGGTTCAGAAATCAAAATCTACGATGGCATTTATAAGTCTGATGAAGCCTTAAAAGGACCTCTCGGAAGAAAAGCCCTTACACCACTTCGTGGAGCTAAGAACTTTGACCCGACAGATCCGGCATATAACTAATAAAATACAGAGAACCTGCCACTGGCAGATTCCCTTGCATACTTTGGCATACAGGGCGCTCTCCCAAAGGAGGGCGCTTTTCAGGAGGAAAAGAAAATATGAGAACATACCTTGTAACAGGTGGAGCCGGATTTATCGGATCCAACTATATTCATTACATGTTTCAGAAATATGACAATGAGATTCGTATCATTAATGTAGATAAACTGACATATGCGGGAAATCTTGAGAATCTTAAGGACATCGAGAATCGTGAAAACTATACATTTGTAAAAGCTGATATCTGTGACAGTGAAGCAATCATGAAAATCTTTGATGAAAATGATATCGACCGCGTTGTTCATTTTGCAGCAGAGAGTCATGTGGACAGAAGTATCCGTAACCCTGAAGTATTTGTAAAAACAAATGTACTTGGTACACTGGTTATGCTGAATGCAGCAAAATCTGCATGGGAACTTCCTGACGGAACTTTTAAACCGGACAAGAAATTCCTGCATGTTTC
This sequence comes from uncultured Ruminococcus sp., assembly GCA_900066355.1. Classification (GTDB taxonomy): domain Bacteria; phylum Bacillota; class Clostridia; order Lachnospirales; family Lachnospiraceae; genus Blautia_A. Next base: position 105,270 of record FMEL01000003.1, on the reverse strand, counting down.
TACAGATGAAGTGTATGGTTCCCTTGAGGAAGATGGCGGCTTCTTCTATGAGACAACTCCATATGATCCGCACAGCCCATATTCTGCAAGTAAGGCATCTTCTGATATGCTGGTAAAATCTTATATGGATACTTACAAATTCCCGGCAAACATCACAAACTGCAGCAATAACTACGGACCATATCAGTTCCCGGAAAAACTGATTCCGCTGATCATCAACAATGCACTTCAGGGAAAGAAACTTCCGGTATATGGCGATGGTAAGAACGTACGTGACTGGCTGTATGTAATGGATCATGCAAAGGGCATCGACATGGTACAGGAAAAAGGTCGCCTGTTTGAAACCTACAACATCGGTGGACACAATGAGAAACAGAATATCCAGATCATCCACATTATTCTGGATACATTACAGGAAATGCTTCCGGATAATGATCCACGTAAAGCTCTTGTAAGCGAAAATCTGATCACATATGTAGAAGATCGTAAAGGACATGACCGCCGTTATGCGATCGCACCGGATAAGATCAAAGAAGAAGTTGGCTGGTATCCGGAGACATGCTTTGAAGATGGTATCCGTCTGACTATTGAATGGTTCTTCGAGCATGAAGACTGGATGAAGAATGTGACCAGTGGTGATTATCAGAAATATTATGAAGAAATGTACAAAACCAAATAATCAGTTTTTACAGTGACCAAAATGCTGTAATTCCCGAATTTGTCAGGGGATTACAGCATTTTTTCTTTCAGGAGATGAAGAGGAAGATTATTTTGGCGAAAATAGGCATTGAATTTACTCTATGATTGTGCGAAAATAATATGAGATATGTCTTGCGTTAGAAGAGACTTGAATTTAGTTTAATAGTGGAGGTACACAGATGAATAAAGGAATATACCGAATTGCGGCGGGGATAGGAGCTGCGGTGATTCTGGTGTCTTCTTGTACGGTACAGGCTTCTATGGTAATGACCAATGGCACACCGGCAGCGGTTGCCACGGACAGTATAGCGAACTGGCCGGCTGCCCCGGCTGTAACTTCCGAGACAGCAGTTCTGATGGATGCAGATACAGGAGCAATTTTGTACGATAAAGGAATGGATGAATACCGTTATCCGGCAAGTACAACGAAACTTATGACACTCCTGATTGCAATCGAAAACAGCTCACCAAAGGATGTTGTGACATTTACAGAAACAGGCGTCCGTGATGTGACCTGGGACAGCAGCAACATCAATGCACAGCTTGGCGAGACCATGACGATGAAGGATTGCTGGTTTGCAGCATATATTAAATCTGCGAATGAGGTTTGTGCACAGATCGCAGAATATGTCGGTGGTACAGAAGCAAACTTTGTGGAGATGATGAATCAGAAAGCAAAGAAGTTGGGATGCACGCATACACATTTTGTAAATGCGAGCGGTCTTCCGGACGAAAACCATTATTCCTGCGCCGAAGATCTTGCGAAGATCATGCGGGCCGGACTTAAGAATGCCAGATTTCGTAAAGTTCTGGAAACAGTAAGCTATACAATACCGGCAACAAACTTAAGTGCAGCGAGACCTTTGCACACACACGTGCCGCTTCTGGCCAAAGAGTCCAGCCTGTATTATGAAGGCTGTATTGGTGGAAAGACCGGATTTTCCACAGAGGCACAGAACTGTCTTGCTGTGGTTGCAGAACGAAATGGAAGAACCTATATTGCAGTAACTATGCGTGATACAAATCTTGGTATCAACTGTGCAGACAGTACCGCATTGTTTGATTATGCATTTAACAGCTTTGACAGCATTGAGGTTGACGGAAAGGCAATGACAGTACCGAAAGGTGTAACGGCCGCTGACCTTACAATGGAAAGCAAACAAAAAGGCAAAAAAACATTAAATCAGTATTATTATCAGGGGCAGTTTGTCGGTTATGTAACGGTGAAAGATACACCGGCACCGGAATCGGTACAGGAAGCCGAAGAAACGCTGGCTGCAGAGGAGTCAGAAGCAGAAAGCACACCGGTGACAGCTCAGACAGATCAAGCAGATACAAATGATATTACAGCATCCGAACATAAATCAGTAGATGAGCAGATTCGTGAGATGCGTACAGAAGGACTTTCTTCAACTGTAAAGATGCTTCTGATCATTGGTGGTGCAATGATCGTTGTCCTGATCGGACTTCTGATCGCGCTTCATTTCAAAAACAGTTAACAGACAAAAATAAATAAAAAAGGAGAAACCTTATGAAGGGAATTATCTTAGCAGGTGGTTCAGGAACCAGATTATATCCGTTAACAAAAGCTATTTCAAAACAGATCATGCCGGTCTATGACAAGCCGATGATCTATTATCCATTATCAACTCTGATGCTTTCAGGAATCCGTGAGATCCTGATTATTTCCACACCAAGAGATCTTCCGGTCTTCCGTGACCTTCTCGGAGACGGAAGTCAGCTCGGCATGCGCTTTGAATATGCAGTTCAGGAACAGCCGAGAGGACTTGCAGATGCATTTATCATCGGTGAAGAATTTATCGGAAACGATGCGGTTGCACTTGTACTTGGCGACAATATCTTCTATGGTCAGAGCTTTTCAAGAGTATTGCAGAATGCTTACAAACGTACCGAAGAAGAAAAAGGTGCAACCATTTTCGGCTATTATGTAAGAGATCCTCGTGAATATGGTGTAGTAGAATTCGACGAAAACGGCAAGGCTCTTTCCATCGAGGAAAAACCGGAGCATCCGAAGTCAAACTATGCAGTTCCGGGATTGTATTTTTATGACAACGATGTTGTAGAGATTGCAAAAAATGTCAAACCATCTGCACGTGGTGAGATTGAGATCACAAGCATCAACAACGAATATCTCAACAGAGGTACACTGAAGGTTGAGACACTTGGACGCGGATTTGCATGGCTGGATACCGGAAACCATGATTCTCTTCTTGATGCGGCAGATTTCGTAGCTGCATTCCAGAAACGTCAGGGACTTTACATTTCCTGTATTGAGGAAATCGCATACAAACGTGGATTTATTACAAAAGAACAGCTTGTAGAACTGGCACAGCCACTTCTCAAGACAGCTTACGGCAAATATCTGATAGAAGTAGCGGAGGGATTATAAAATGGGTAAGATTACAGTAGAAACCTGTCATATCGAAGGATTAAAAGTAATTACACCAACCGTATTCGGGGATGAGCGTGGTTACTTCATGGAAACATATAACTATAACGATTATAAAGCAGCAGGAATTGACATGGAGTTTGTACAGGATAATCAGTCAAGCTCCCGCAAGGGCGTGCTGCGTGGACTCCATTTCCAGATCAACTATCCGCAGGATAAACTTGTGCGTGTAGTGAGTGGTGAAGTTTTTGACGTTGCTGTCGACCTGCGTGAAGGTTCTGCAACTTACGGACAGTGGTATGGAGTTCTTCTGTCTGCAGAAAACAAAAAACAGTTCTTCATTCCGAAAAACTTTGCACACGGATTTGTTGTGCTTTCTGATACCGCAGAGTTTGCATACAAATGCACAGATTTTTATCATCCGAACGATGAGGGCGGTCTTGCGTACAATGACCCGGACATCGGTGTGGAATGGCCGATTCCGGAAGGCATGGAACTGATTCTTTCTGACAAAGACCAGAAATGGGGAAGCTTCAAAGAGTACACAGCCAACAGGAGTAAAAAAGATTGAAAAACGAGACATGGCTGCCGGGAGAAATCTACAAAAACAGAAAGTTAGTCTTCTCTCTGGCCAAAAATGATTTCAAAACAAAATATGCCGGTTCTTATTTTGGAACAATCTGGGCGTTCATTCAGCCGATCGTAACGATCTGCGTATACTGGTTTGTATTCGGACTTGCACTTCGCAATGGTTCAGATAAGGGGGTTCCCTTTGTTCTGTGGCTGATCGCGGGGCTGATTCCGTGGTTTTTCTTTCAGGAAGGACTGATAGGAGGAACAAATGCACTTCTCGAATACAATTATCTGGTCAAAAAGGTCGTATTCAACATCCGGATTCTTCCGGTTGTGAAAGTATTTTCAGCAGTTTTTGTACATGCATTTTTTATCATTATCGTACTGCTGATCTATACTTTTATGGGATATCCGCCGAGCCTGTATGCGATACAGCTTCTGTATTACAGTTTCTGCATTTTTATGCTGATCCTTGCAATGACTTATCTGACGAGTGCAGCGGTTGTATTTTTCCGTGACCTGAGTCAGATCATCAATATCGGACTGCAGGTAGGTGTGTGGGTGACACCGATCATGTGGGATTTCAATGACCTCGGACTGAGTGGCATCCTTACAAAAATACTGAAACTGAATCCACTGTTTTATATTGTACAGGGATATCGTGATTCTCTGATAAACAAGGTGGCAATCTGGCAGCATCCGGTCCTTACCCTTTATTTCTGGGTATTTACGATTGTCGTATTTTTCCTTGGAACCAGATTGTTTAAAAAACTTCAGGTACATTTTGCGGATGTACTGTAAACGGAGAGTAGAATGAGTGAATTTGCAATTGAGGTAAAGCATCTGGACAAGATGTATAAACTATACAACAAGCCTTCTGACCGCCTTCGTGAAGCGCTTGGATTTAAAGTTCCCGTGAGAGAGCATTATGCTCTCCGGGATGTAAGTTTCGAAGTAAAAAGAGGCGAGACGGTGGGTATTATCGGAACGAACGGTTCCGGTAAATCCACAATTCTCAAGATCATCACAGGTGTGTTGAATCCTACTGCCGGTGAAGTGAAAGTTGACGGAAGGATTTCCGCACTTCTTGAACTTGGCGCCGGGTTCAATATGGAATATACGGGAATTGAGAACGTATATCTCAACGGAACCATGATGGGATTTTCAAAAGAAGAAATTGATGCCAGACTACAGGATATTCTGGACTTTGCAGACATCGGTGATTTTGTATATCAGCCGGTCAAGGCATATTCCAGCGGTATGTTCGTTCGTCTGGCTTTTGCTGTTGCAATCAACATTGACCCGGAGATTCTGATCGTTGATGAGGCTCTTTCTGTCGGCGACGTGTTCTTCCAGGCAAAATGTTATCGTAAATTTGAAGAATTTAAAGATATGGGAAGAACCATTCTCTTTGTAAGCCACGATCTCAGCAGTATTTCCAGATACTGTGACCGTGTAGTCCTTCTTAATAAAGGTGTAAAGCTGGCGGAAGGCTCTCCGAAGAAGATGGTTGATATGTACAAACAGCTTCTGGTCGGACAGGATCCGGCAAAAGCTGCAGCAGAAAACGAAAAGAAAAAACGCGAAAGCTGGAGTGAGAAGTTCCAGGTCAATCCGAATATGCTGGAATACGGTAGCAAGCTTGCAGAAATCACGGATTTTGTCGTGATGGACGAAAAAGGCCGCTATACCAACACCATCGACAAAGGATCTACCTTTACGATCAAGATGCGTGTGAAATTCCATGAAAGCATTCAGGAACCGATTATGGCATATACCTTTAAGGATATTCGTGGAACAGAGATTACCGGAACGAATACCATGTTTGAGAAAATGCATGTAGAGCATTCTGACGCCGGGGATGTGTGTACCGTAACCTTTACACAGGACATGTTTTTGCAGGGCGGAGAATATCTGCTTTCTTTTGGATGTACCGGTTACAAAGACGGTGATTTTACGGTATTCCACAGACTGTATGATGCATGCAACATCACGGTTATTTCAACACAAAATACCGTTGGTTTTTATGATATGAATTCAAAAGTAGAAATCTACTGTGGAGATGAGGATTAATGGAAAAAATCGGACAGGTTCTTCTGGATGATACACTTTATCCGGGCAAAGATTTATATACAGATGGTGCAATTGAAGATGAGATGCTGGAGATTGCACGCAATTACCGTGAAGAAGAATGGAATCAGGTGATCGCGGAGCGTGCAAGCTGGCCGATCCTTTATCATTTTTCTCATATCAGAGAAAACATTCTGAGCTGGCTTCCGTTTACCGGGGAGGAAAATGTTCTCGAGATTGGATCAGGATGCGGTGCAGTTACCGGTGCTCTCTGCAAGAAAGCAAAACAGGTGACCTGTATTGAACTTTCAAGAAAACGCAGCCACATCAATGCCTGGAGACACCGGAACTGTGACAATCTGAAAATCCTGATGGGAAATTTTCAGGATGTTGAAAAAACACTTACAGAAAAATATGATTACATTACCCTGATTGGGGTTTTTGAATATGGAGAAGCTTATATCCAGAGCGATACACCGTATGTAGATTTCTTAAAAATTATTTCAAAGCATCTGAAACCGGACGGAAAGATCGTCCTTGCAATCGAAAACCGTCTTGGCCTGAAATACTGGGCAGGATGCACGGAAGACCATTTTGGTACCCTTTTTGAAGGGCTGGAAGGTTATCCGACGACCAAAGGTGTCAAAACTTTTTCAAGAAAAGAGTTTATGCAAATCCTTTCCGATGCCGGTGATCTGCAGGCAGAATGGTATTATCCATTCCCGGATTATAAGCTACCGATGACGGTTTATTCTGACCGCCGTCTTCCGCTGAAGGGTGAGCTGAACCGTCTGGAGACAAACTACGACCGGCTTCGTCTGCAGCTCTTTCAGGAGTCTTCGGTATATGATACATTGCTTGCAAATGAGATGTATCCGGATTTTGCCAATTCTTTTCTGCTTTTGATCAGTAAGGAGAAAATGGAGACCAGTACGGTCTATGCGAAGTTTTCCAATGAGCGGGCGCCTGAATTTTCAATCATCACAGAAATCTGCGAAAATAATAAGAACGAAAAAATTGTGCGCAAGGTTCCGACAGATACCAGAGCCGAAGCACATATAAAAACCCTTCCGAAGATTGAGGAAGAACTTTCCGGTTTCTATGGCAGGGAAGGGCTGAAACTGAATTCCTGCAGGACAGAAGCTGATGGAGTTGTTCTGGAATATCTGGATGGTGAGACACTGGAAGCCCGTCTGGACAGCCTGCTTGAACAGGGCAAACTGGAAGAACTGGAAAAACTTTTGTTTACCTATATTGATAAGGTACGCCGCATCCATACGGGTGAAATGTTTTTCAAGACACCGGAGTTCACCGGGGTATTTGGTGATGTTTCACTGGAAGAAAATTATCGTTGCAGTGGTATTTCCAATATCGATCTGGTTCCGGCAAATATTCTGCTTCAGGATTGTGGCGTATCGGTGATCGATTATGAATGGACATTCCGATTCCCGATTCCTTGCAATTTTATTCTTTATCGAATGATTCATTATTATCTGGAAAGTGATGGCAAACGTGCAGTATTGCGTGAGCTTGATTTCTATAAAAAGGCAGGAATTTCAGAGGAAGAACTGGAAATCTATGCAGAAATGGAACGTAATTTCCAGAAATATATGGAAGGCAGTCATGTGCCGCTTCGTTCTATGTATGATGAGGTTTCACCCGGAAAAGTAGATGTGATGGCTTATTATGACAGAATCCGCGCGGCATTTGCGCTGAGAAGACTGCAGATATTTTATGACAGAGGCAGTGATTTCTCGGAAACGGATTCTGCTGTTTATCCGATGGCAAGATCCGGGCTGGATCTTTGTATTGCTGTTCCGGACGATGTACAAAGACTGCGACTCGATCCGGGCGAGGCTGCCGGTGGTCTGATTCTTAAGAAACTGACATTTGAAAACGGAAAAGCTGCCGTTTTTACTTCCAATGGTTTCCCGATGGGAGAAGGCAGATATTATTTTGGCGGCGGAGATCCGCAGTTTGTAATAGACAGTATTCCGGAGAATGCAGGAAAGCTTCATGTTGAGATTGAAGTAATGAAAGAGACAGAAGCGCAGGATGCATTCTGGAAGAGTTTTTCGAAAATTTCTTCTGAGAAAGATCAGGAGATACAGAGACTGAATCGCCAGATTCATGAAATGGAAAATACAAAGGCATGGAAACTGTACCGGAGTATTAAAAAGAAATAGGGGAGTATTTATGGACAAACTTTGTTTCAGCATTGATGAAGAACGATATGATGACAGACACGGACATGTGCTGAGCCTTGTAGGCTGGTATGTGCATCCTGATAAGAAGGAATGTGGTTTTCAGCTGATCGGTGACGGATATGAAGTGATCGATATACCGGAAGTGGAACGGTATGACCGACCGGATGTGGCACAGTCTCTGGAAGTGGAGACAGAGGGCTTTCTTCCGGGATTTACAGTTACGATTCCGGAGGTTCTGAAACTTCGCCAGAAGTATGACATACTGGAACTTCTTTTGCTGGACGGAGAAGAAAAGACCGTAATCTGGGAGCATACCGGTGATGAACTGGATGAACTGGTCAAAGATAAGCTGGTTGAATTTCATATTGACCGTGTAGAAGTTCTCTATGGACTGATGCTTGAGATTCAGGGATGGACAACAGATCAGAGAGGTGAAGTTGAAGTAACCGTTCATAAAGAAAATGCAGAGCTTCTCGACTGCAAGATCACGAGAGGCCGCAGGCCGGACGTTGTAGAACGACGTCATCTGGATGACGATTACAGGAATCAGGAGATTGGTTTCAGTATTTCCGCGGCATTTCTCGAAATTCCGGGAAACAGGATCGTACTTCATTTCTGCGGTGATTCTACAACCAAAACATATGAGATCGATATAAAGGCTCTTCGCAGGGAACAGAAGGATAAAGAGAAAGCAAAAAGTTTCTGGGGACGTCTTTTCCGCAAAGACAAAAACGGAGAGCATAAAGAAGATTATGAAGAATGGTTTAATCGTCATAAAGCGGACAGAAAGACTCTTCGCAGACAGCGCCATGCACATTTTGCGCAGAATCCGCTGATCAGTATTGTGATTCCGCTGTACTGTACACCGATACCATATCTGAAGGAACTGATAGATTCTGTATGTGCACAGACTTACACGAACTGGCAGCTCTGTCTGGCAGACGGAAGTCCGGATCAGGAAGTAGAAGAATACATTCAGAAGCGTTATGGTAAGGATAAAAGAATCCTCTATAAACATCTGGAGGATAATGGAGGAATCTCCGTCAATACAAATAAAGCAATCGAGATGGCAACCGGTGAATATCTGATGCTGAGTGATCATGATGATACACTGGAACCGGATGCACTGTATGAGATTGTTAAGGCAGTCAACGATCACCTCGGACCGGAGATCATTTATACAGATGAAGATAAGCTGAGCATGGACGGGGAATTCTATTTTGAGCCTCATTTCAAATCAGATTATAACCTGTTCCGTTTAAGGGATAATAATTATATCTGCCATATTTTTGTTGTAAAGAAAGCACTGGTGAATCAGGTCGGTAGCCTCAGACCGGAGTTTGACGGCTCTCAGGATTATGATTTTATTCTGCGCTGCTGCGAGCAGGCGAAACAGGTGATTCATATTCCGAAAGTGCTGTATCACTGGAGATGTCATATGAATTCTGTTGCGGCGAATCCGGAGAGCAAAGCTTATGCATATGAGGCGGGATGCCGTGCAATCCAGGAACATTATCGCAGAGTCGGCATTGAAGCGGAAGTAGAGATGACAAAACACCCGGGCTGGTACCGGAGTCATGTAAAGATTCAAGGCGAGCCGCTTGTGTCGATCATTATTCCGAATAAAGACCATATTGATGATCTTGAGAAATGTCTTTCTTCTGTTTATGAGAAATCTACCTGGAAGAATTACGAGATTCTGATCGTCGAGAACAACAGCGAAGAGCAGGAGACTTTTGAATATTATAAGAACCTTTCCTGGCGTTATCCGAAGGCACGGGTACTGACATGGAAAGAAGGGTTCAACTATGCTGCAATCAATAATTTTGCTGTAAAAGAAGCTAAGGGAAGTTATCTTCTCTTCCTTAATAATGATGTGGAAGTGATCAGTCCGGGCTGGATCGAGGAAATGCTGATGATCTGTCAGCAGCAGGATGTTGCAATCGTCGGAGCAAAACTCTATTATCCTGACAATCTCATCCAGCATGCCGGAGTTGTTCTTGGCATGGGAGGTATTGCAGGCCATATCATGTGTATGGCATCCTGCGAAGATAAGGGATATTTCGGCAGAGCTGTAAATGTACAGGAAATCAGTGCCGTAACTGCGGCATGTATGCTTATGAAAGCAGAAGATTTCCAGGCAGTTGGCGGTTTTGATGAAGAGTTTGTTGTTGCCTTTAACGACATTGATCTTTGTATGAAGGCGCGCGCCGCAGGCAAAAAAGTTGTATTTACACCATATGCAGAGCTTTATCACTACGAATCCAAGTCAAGGGGAATGGAAGACACTCCGGAGAAGCAGTTCCGTTTCGAAAAAGAAACGAAGCGCTTCGAGGAAAAATGGGGAGATGAGATGGCGAAGGGAGACCCGTATTACAACCCGAATCTATCTCTGAAAGAAGCAGACTGTTCCCTGAGAGAAGACTGAGAAACGAGGTTGGATATAGATTATGTCGAGAGAGATATTTGAGGTAACAAAGGATCGGTTTCATTTACAGAATCCCTGCTGTTATATCCTGCAGGGAACATGGCCGAAAGAAGCAAAGATGCGAGCTATGCTGGATGGTTCCGAAATAAAATCCGAGATTCAGCGTCTGGAAGTTGTCAGCGCACTGGAACGTTTTAAAGACCCGGATCTGATGCGCGGTGAACGTATCACTGCTGCAGTGCAGCTTCCGGAATCACTGGAAGGATATCAGAAGCTGAGTGTCTATGCAGATATGCCGGACAAAACATTCTGCTGGTTTTCCGTTGCAGTAAAAAATCTGGAAAAGCGCAGAGGCAAACCGCAGTTTTTTATCGAAGAAGAAAAGATTCAGCAGGGATTCTTACGTATCCGCGGATGGGCAGTGGCAGATCAGCAGGTACGTATCCAGATTTTTAACGAAAACAAAGAAAAGATCCAGGCTGAAATCCTTCGTACAGAACGTGTCGATGTGGAGCAGATGTATGAGGAAATGGATCACGAGGACAAGACCGGATTTTTTGCAGAGCTGACAAATCTTACCGGAAAGGTCGTTTATGTGGTATTTTATGCCGGAGAGACGAAGTCCGTACATGTGGTGAACTTACAGCCGACGGTCATTCTGCGCAAAAAAATAGAAAAATATGCACAGAAAGGTATGCGTTACTGGAAATCACAGGGAAGTGCCGCACTGGCAGGAAAAATTGCAAACAAGATCAAAACAGCATCAACGAGAGAAATTCCGTACCAGAAATGGATCGTGCGTCATCTTCCGGGCACAAAGGAACTGGAGCGCCAGAGGAGAGAAAAATTCGAATATCAGCCAAAGATCAGTATCGTGATTCCGCTGTACAAAACACCGGAGAAATATCTCCGTCAGCTTGTAGAGACTGTGAAGGCACAGACTTATCCAAACTGGGAACTCTGTCTTTCCGATGGAAGCGGAGAGAATTCACCGATTGCAGAACTTCTGAAATCGCTTGCGGCATCGGATGAGAGAATACGTGTCATTTCACACAAAGAACCACTTCAGATTTCCGAAAACACCAATGCCGGAATTGAGATTGCGACCGGCGATTATATCGCATTTGCAGATCATGATGATGAACTGACTCCACATGCACTGTTTGAGTGTGTGAAAGCTTTAAATAAAAACAGAGATATCCGTCTGCTCTATTCAGACGAAGACAAAATGTCAATGGACGGGCATAAGTTTTTCCAGCCGCATTTCAAACCGGACTACAATCCGGATCTGCTTTGTACAGTAAACTATATCTGCCACCTGTTTGTTGTAGACAAAAAAATCATTGATCAGATAGGTATGCTTCGTAAAGAATATGACGGAGCGCAGGATTATGACTTCATTTTCCGCTGCATCGAAGCTGTGAAGCCGGAGGAAATCTATCATGTGCCGAAGATCCTTTATCACTGGAGATGCCATGAGGATTCCACTGCGGAAAATCCGGAGAGCAAGACGTATGCGTTTGAAGCCGGAAAACGCGCAATCGAGGCGCATTATCAGAGAACAGGTATTGACGCAGAAGTTCATCAGGGAGAATTTCTCGGACTGTACCGCACGAAATTCCACAGAAATCATGATCCGCTTATTTCGATCATCATCCCGAATAAGGATCACATCGATGACCTGAAACGCTGCATGGATTCGATTGAACAGAAATCTACTTACCGGAATTATGAATTTATCATTGTTGAGAATAACAGTACAGAGGATTCAACTTTCGAGTACTATAAGGAAATTGAAGCACAGAATCCGAAGGTGCATGTTGTTTACTGGGACAAAGAATTTAATTATTCTGCAATCAATAATTATGGTGCCACATTTGCAAAAGGAGAATACATTCTTTTGCTGAATAACGATACGGAGATCATCAATGAAGACTGTATCGAAGAATTACTGGGCTACTGTATGCGCAGTGATGTCGGTGCTGTCGGAGCACGTATGTACTACGAAGATGATACGATCCAGCATGCAGGAGTCGTGATCGGTTTTGGCGGAATTGCGGGACACTGTTTTGTACTGCAGCCGCGTGGAACGACCGGTTACTGCCACAGAATCATCTGCGCACAGGATTACAGTGCGGTGACGGCAGCCTGCATGATGGTAAAACGTTCTGCTTTTGAAGAAGTGGGCGGACTCACCGAGGAGCTGGCAGTTGCATTTAATGATATCGATTTTTGTATGAAACTGCGTACTGCCGGATATCTGATCGTATACAATCCATATGCAGAACTGTATCATTACGAGTCCAAGTCCAGAGGTCTGGAAGACACTCCGGAAAAGGTGGCACGATTTAATAAAGAAATTCAGATATTTGAAAGACGATGGCCGGATATCATGCGGGACGGAGATCCGTATTATAATCCGAATCTGACATTGAAGAGTCAGGACTTTTCGTTAAAACGGATATAGGAGGAATGAGAAATGAAAGTACTGGTTACAGGCGTAAAAGGTCAGCTTGGCTATGACGTTATGAACGAGCTTGCCAAAAGAGGCTATGAAGGTGTTGGTGTCGATGTGGCAGAGATGGATATCACAGACAGCGCAGCCGTTGAAAAAGTAATGACGGAAGTGCATCCGGACAAAGTGGTACACTGTGCAGCATGGACTGCAGTAGATGCTGCAGAGGATAACCAGGAAGTTTGCCACAAGGTAAATGTGGATGGAACAGCTAATATCGCAAAAATGTGTGGAAAACTTGACATTCCGATGGTTTATATCAGCACAGACTATGTATTTGACGGACAGGGAACTCGTCCGTGGGAGCCGGATGATCCGGTTGTAGAGCCTCTGAATGTGTATGGACATTCGAAATACGAGGGCGAAGTTGCAGTTGAAAAATATGCACCGCATTATTATATTGTCCGTATTGCATGGGTATTTGGCCTGAATGGAAAGAATTTCATCAAGACCATGCTGAATCTCGGAAAAACACATGATACACTGACTGTTGTCGATGACCAGATCGGAACGCCGACTTACACATATGACCTTGCAAGACTTCTGGTTGACATGCTGGAAAAAGAAGAATACGGAAAATATCATGCAACAAATGAAGGTGGATATATTTCCTGGTGTGATTTTGCAAAAGAGATCTTTCGTCAGGCAGGAATGGATGTAAAGGTAATCCCGGTAAGCTCCGCAGAGTATCCGGCAAAAGCAAAACGTCCTTCCAACAGTCGTATGGAAAAGAAAAAACTGGAAGAACATGGATTTATCCGTCTTCCGGACTGGAAAGATGCACTGGGACGTTATCTCAAAGAAATTATGTAAAAGAAAAGCAGCTGCCGTAACCGACAGCTGCTTTTTATGTGCCGTGGCACATGTTTTTGTTCTGATTAAAATATATCAGTTCAGGATTTTGCAATTTTGATGATACGAAGAAGAATCAGGAGAAGGAGCAGGATTCCTACACCGCCGATGATGAAATACGGAAGGTTGTTGCGGTTTTCGGTGTAATTCCTGGCAGCATCTATATTCTGTACACTGGTATCGACAAGAGAAGTATCTTCTTCCTGGGTGGCTGCCATGACAGATGTTCCGACAGCTGTTCCGCCAAAGAGATACTGGCGGCTGTACTGTCCGTCCTGAACTTCGCCGTCCTGGGTAGTCAGAACATCGGCAGTGGTGCCGACTGGTACATATACATCCCCACCGGATAACATATTGAAATCATTATCCCCGAGGGAAAGCATATTGAAATTATCAAATCCATAATTTAAAAGGCTGGCTGCCTCGGTGGCGGTGGTTCCGGATGTTCCCTGAAGGACAACTGCGATCAGGGTGATACCGTTTTTCTGAGCACTGCAGACAAGGGTACTTCCGGATGCTTCCGTATATCCTTCACGTCCGCCTGTACAATACTGATAATAAGCAGCATTATTGTTGGCCAGCATGGAAAAGTTGTTGGTCAGAACCCGGTCTCCGCCGGAAACATTAGTTGCCGGAATCGTATAGGATGCAGTACTTGCGATGGTCTGGAATGATTCGTTATCAGCAGCAGCTTTCATGATCAGCGCCATATCGTGTGCCGTTGTATGCTGATTCTCATCCGGAAGACCGGTTGGGTTGGTAAATACTGTGTTGGTACAGCCCAGCTCGGCAGCGCGTGCATTCATCATCTGAACAAAACCGTCAACAGATCCGCCGATGTGCTCAGCAAGCTGAAGGGCAACATCATTTGCAGAAGCAAGCATGATCGCATACAGACATTGTTCTACGGTAAAAATCTCATCAATCTGTGCAGAGATATTGGCTCCTCCGTCGGTAACCCCGGATACACCGGTTGCAGTCATAGTGACCTGGTCGGAAAGCTGCGTATTTTCCAGTGCAAGGAGTGTGGTCATGACTTTGACAGTAGCTCCGGGATAAAGAACCTGATCCATGTTTTTGGCATAGAGTGTTGTGTTGGTGCTGTCTTCCATGATGACGGCAGCAGTGGATGTGATATCCGGACCCTGCGGCCATCCGGCTATATCGTTCGTTGAGATCGCGGAAGCGGCAACTGTATCGGTTGTTTCTTCGGCTGCAAGAACAGGTGTCTGAAGAAGCAGGGAACAGCATAGACCGAGTGCGATCAGACCGGAATGTATTTTTTTAAATTTCATAAATCTGTACTCCCATTTCATATGTGTTTAAACTGATTATGCTTTTTTGTAAATAATTCTTGAAATCTATCATATCCCATTTCGGGTGGTAATTCAAGCAGAACAGCCGAGCTTTTTATGGCTGGATTTATGTTGCTGTTCTGCGCGACAGAAAAGCGATGCATCGGCCCGAAATCCATTTCAGAATGAACGCAAAAAATGCGATAAACACAAGCTCAACGGCAAAAAGAATGCTGACAGACCAGGAACCACGCAGATACGGTATGGAAGCCGGTGTAAGGATATATATGATAATATGGTGCACGAGAAAAATCTCGTAGGAATATCTGCTTAATAAATCCAGTAATTTCAGTTCTTTTTTTTGAAGAATCGGTTCAAGGTATGAGATGGAAATGCAAAAAGCAACAGCGAGGATCTCCACTTTCAGTTCGTAATGTATTCCCAGCCTGAACGGGGAAACAAAGAAAAATATAACCAGAGGAACGGAAAGAAAGGCCCATTGAGGTCTGAATTTATGGTTTGTATAGCCAAGCAGCATACCTAAAACAAAATCATATCCCTTGATCAGCAGGTTCACATGCACCGGAGTATGAAATGGATAATAAAACAGTAAAAGCAGATAGATACATGTGGAGCCGATGAAAAAGAGACATGGATTCTTTTTCATCAGGAAGCGGAGCAGAGGAAAAAGCAAATATAATATGATCAGTGCGCCGAGAAACCATTCACCGATACCAAGGGAAAATGTATGGATTCCGTGCTGACTGATCCATTCATCCATTCCGAAGAATGTAAAAATGATTTTCCATGCAGATGTTTCCGGTGGGAAGAAGGACGTAAAAGAACCGGTCGTTCCTGCTTTATATATAAAATAGGAAATATAGGTTATGTAAAATGGAATCAGGATTCTTATAAATCTTTTTTTGTAGAAACGTCGAATATCAAAATTCTCCCCTGTGGAATATGCGAGCCCGGCACCGGATAAGATAAAAAACACAGCGACACCCAGCATGGCGATGTTCATATTATCGTTTTCATAAAAAGGCAGAACCTTATCTAATGGAAATAACCTGGAAAAGTAAAGCTGGGATATCATATGATAAAAAATAATAAAGCAAAATGAAATACATCTTAAAAGATCAAAATATCGAATTCTTTTCATAAAGAGCCTCCTCTCAGTGCAATGATAATAGAAAAGCGGTGGCAGCGCAAGCGAAATTGACTCCGCCCTTGCAAAAAACAGAGTGGAATGATAAAATAAATCCTATTATAAGAGAAACAGGCTGTTTTGCTCTGCGGATAAGCAGGGTGGAAGCAGCATCAGAGGATACAGACAGATTATGAGCAAAAACAAAGAAGTGACAGGACACATCCAGTGGAGCAGGATGTTGAAAAAGCTCAATCCGTACACGATCCGTAAGGGGTTGCGCTATTTTAAACATTATGGACCAAAAGAATTCTGGATTCGTCTTCATGAACGCTTTGAGCCGGAAGCAGTGCCGTATGGTCCGTGGTACGAGGCTTATATTCCGGATGATACAGAACTGGAAAAACAGAGAAAATACAAGTTTTCCTACAGCCCGCTGATCAGTGTGGCAGTTCCGGCATTTCGTACACCGGAAGTTTTTCTGCGCCAGATGATCGATTCGCTGCTGGCACAGACATACAGCAACTGGGAACTCTGCATTGCAAACGGAAGTCCGGAAGATAAAAAAATGCAGGCAGTGCTGGATCAATATACGAATAAGGACAGCAGGATTCGTGTAAAAATACTGGATCAGAATCTCGGAATTGCAGGAAATACAAACGCAGCACTTGAGATGACACAGGGAGAGTATGCAGGAATTCTTGACCATGATGACCTGCTTGCACCAAATGCTCTTTATGAGATTGCACGTTATCTGGAAAATGATCCGGAGGCGGATGGTGTCTATACAGATGAAGACAAGGTAACTACCGAACTGGATGAGCATTTTCAGCCGCATTTGAAACCGGATTTTAACCTTGACCTTCTGCGTTCCAACAACTATATCTGCCATTTTTTTGTTGTCAGGCAGTCAATCATACGTAAAGTCGGTGGATTCCGTCAGGAATTTGACGGAGCACAGGATCATGACTTTATTTTCCGCTGCGTAGAAGAAGCCGGAAGGATCGGACATGTGCCGGAGATTTTATATCACTGGAGAACACACAAAGCGTCGACAGCGGATAACCCTGCAAGCAAAATGTATGCGTTTGAAGCAGGAAGACGCGCGATCGAGGCACATCTTGAGAGAATGGGACAGAAGGGAACTGTCACACACACACCGGATCTCGGCTTTTTTCGTGTGCAGTATCCGGTACAGGGCAGTCCGATGGTATCCATTATCATTCCGAACAAAGATGAGAAGGAATCTCTGGAAGCCTGCCTTCATTCCATTAAAGAAAAGACAGCTTATCAGAACTATGAGATACTCATTATAGAAAATAACAGTGTATCAGAAGAAATTTTTGCGTACTATAAAGAAATAGAAAAAGATCCGAAGATCCGCGTGCTTCGCTGGGAGAGGGAGTTTAATTACTCTGCGATCAATAATTTTGGGGTACAGCATGCGAATGGTGATTATCTGCTGTTCCTGAATAACGATGTTACAGTGATCACACCGGACTGGATCGAAGAGATGCTTGGCATGTGTCAGAGAGAAGAAGTGGGAGCAGTCGGTGTGAAGCTTCTTTATCCGGATGATACGATCCAGCATGCAGGATGTGTGATCGGAATCGGTGGAATTGCAGGACATATGTTTGTTGATATGCCGGCGAACCGAACCGGATATCTTCACAAGGCATCAATTATTCAGGACATGAGTGCGGTAACAGCAGCATGTATGATGATGAAACGTACCGCTTTTGAGGAAGCAGGTGGTTTTACAGAGAAGCTTGCAGTAGCTTTTAATGATGTGGATCTCTGCCTGAAAGTGAGAAAATCCGGCAGACTGATCGTGTATGATCCATACGTACAGCTTTATCATATGGAATCAAAGACAAGAGGCGCGGAAGACAGCGAGGCGAAGGTACGACGTTTTCAGGAAGAAATCGAGTATATGAGAGAGCACTGGATCGACATTCTGAAAAACGGTGATCCGTATTACAATAAGAATCTTTCGCTGACAAAGTGGAATTATTCACTTCGCCCTCTGAAAGGAATGGACAGTAAGGGTAAGGATAGGAGATAATATGGAAGTATCGGTGGTCATACCGAATTTTAATGGAATTGCATTTCTGGACAGTGTGCTTGCAAGTCTGGAAGGTCAGACACTGAGTAATTTTGAAGTCATACTGGTGGATAACGGATCTACAGATGGAAGCTGCTCTTTCGTGACAGCCAATTATCCGTGGGTACACCTGATCGAGCTGTCGGAGAATTTCGGATTCTGCGGAGCGGTCAATGCAGGTATACGTGCGGCAAAAGCACCGTATGTTCTGCTTTTAAATAATGATACAGAAGTAAAAGAAGATTTTGTGGAGGAAATGCTTGCTGCGATCAGACGTCACAAGAATGCGTTTTCCTGTGGTGCCAGAATGGTGCAGTATCATGATCGCGACAGACTGGACGATGTCGGGAATTATTACTGTGCACTGGGATGGTCGTTTGCCCGCGGCAGGGGGAAAGATATCCATGCATATGAGACGGAGGACAAAATATTTTCTGCATGTGCAGGGGCTGCAATCTACCGCAAAAAGATCATAGAGAAGATCGGTTATTTTGATGAAGAACATTTTGCATATCTGGAGGATACAGATATCGGTTATCGTGCAAGAATTTACGGCTATGAAAACTGGTATGCGCCGAAAGCAATTGTTTATCATGTCGGCAGCGGCACAAGCGGTTCACGTTACAATCAGTTTAAGACAAGATATTCATCCAGAAATAATATTTACCTGATCTATAAGAATATGCCGCTTTTGCAGATCATCTTAAACTTACCGTTTCTTGCAGTCGGTTTTCTTATAAAATTCCTGTTTTTTGCAGTAAAGGGAATGGGTAAAGAGTATGCGGCAGGGATCAAAAACGGTTTTTCTATCAGCATGAAAAACAAAAAAGTACCGTTTCGGATAAAACATCTGCCAAATTACTGCAAAATTCAGCTGGAACTGTGGATCAACATCATCCGCCGGTTTCGTGCGTAAAGGAAATTTTACACTACTTTATGGAATTTTAATATAATATACGGAAGATATTGTTGATTTTAGAGAGTAACTAGTATAAGATAAACGTGGCTGTCCGGAGTTGTTTTTCGGACAGAAATGTGAAAAACAAAGAATTGGATTGAGGTGGGAGAGAGTGATTCAGGACAATCAGAAGAACTTCACCCGGATGCAGATGCTGATTGATGCGGTCATCATTGCAGTCTGTTATGTACTTGCATGGATGCTCCGTTTTATCGGTCCTTTTGCTTATTCAGCAGTCCGCGCACTTACTTTTGAGCAGTATATGTTTGCACTGGTATTTATCATACCGGGATATTTGCTGTTGTATCAGGCATTCACACTGTATGAGCCGTTGCATATGCAGGGACGCAGGCTTGTTCTGGCAAATATCATCAAGGCAAATATACTTGGACTTCTGCTGATCGTATTCAGTCTTTATATGATGGACGAGTCGGATTTTTCAAGATTGACCGTTTATATTTTCTGTGTGATCAATATTATCGCAGAATGGATTGTACGTCTGTGCACTTTTTCGGTACTGCGCAATATGCGGCGCCGGGGGCTGAACCAGAAACAGATGATACTGGTAGGCTACAGCCGTGCAGCAGAAGAATATATTGACAGAATACAGCAGAACCCGCAGTGGGGGTATGTTGTAAGAGGAATTCTGGATGACAATGTTCCGGCAGGGACAATCTATAATGGAATCAAGGTTATTGGTCGTATTGCGAATCTGTCCGTGATCTTACCGACCAACCGTCTGGACGAGATTGCGATCACACTTGGACTGAGTGAGTATTACCGCCTGGAAGAAATCGTTGCAATGTGCGAGAAATCAGGTGTTCATACGAAATTTATTCCGGATTACAACAAGATTATTCCGACCAAACCATATACCGAAGATATTCTGGGACTTCCGGTGATCAATATCCGCTATGTTCCGTTGAGCAATACCTTTAATTTCATGGTCAAGCGTGCGATGGATATTGTCGGTTCGATTATGGCGATCATTGTTTCGTCACCGGTCATGCTTGTGATGTGCATACTGATCAAACTGACATCACCGGGACCGCTGATCTATCGTCAGGAGCGTGTCGGACTTCACAATAAAACTTTCTGGATGTATAAGTTCCGGTCTATGGAAGTACAGCCGGAGGCCGAAGAAAAGAAGGCGTGGACAGTCAAAAACGATCCACGTGTGACAGGAATCGGTAAATTTATGCGCAGGACAAGTATTGATGAGCTTCCGCAGTTTTTTAATATTCTGCGGGGAGATATGAGTCTTGTAGGACCACGTCCTGAAAGACCGTTCTTTGTTGAAAAGTTTCGGGAAGAGATTCCCAGATACATGGTCAAGCATCAGGTTCGTCCGGGACTGACCGGATGGGCACAGGTGAATGGATACCGTGGTGATACATCAATCAAAAAACGAATCGACTGTGACCTTTATTATATAGAGAACTGGTCGATCGGTTTTGATATAAAGATACTGTTTCTTACAATTTTTAAAGGATTTGTAAACAAAAACGCATACTAAAAGTAAGGGGAGAAAAGATGGCAAGACCAAAAAAGAGATCCAAAACCAAAAAGATACTTTTTGCAGTAGAAATCATAGTACTTCTTGTGTTTATCGGAGGTCTGTATGTATATGGACAGCTGATGTCCCGAATGGACAAGACAAATACGCAGAAACTTGATACACAGAAGGTTCAGGTCAATGAAGAAGTACAGGATGCAATTAATTCCGAAGATTCACATCTGACCGGTTATACGACCTATGCTTTGTTCGGAATTGATTCCCGAAGCGCAAATATGAAGTTTTCCGGTAACCAGAACAGTGATACCATGATCATCGCGAGTGTCAACAATGATACCAAAGATGTAAAACTTGTATCTATTTATCGTGATACACTTCTGAACCTTGGCAATGATACCTATTCCAAAGCGAATGCTGCATATGCATATGGCGGTCCGGAACAGGCAATCACCATGTTGAATACCAACCTGGATCTGAATATTACAGATTATGCTACTGTTAAATTCGATGCACTTGCAACGATCATTGATGATCTGGGCGGTCTTGATATGGATATGTCCTATGCGGAAATCGTGCATATGAATAACTACTGTGTAGAGACAGCCGAGGATACAGGACTCAGCTACACACCAATTGAACTTCCGGAAAAACCAGAAGATCAGGAAAAAGTCCAGTACAGTTATCATCTGAACGGTGTACAGGCAACATCTTATTGCCGTATCCGTTACACAGCAAGCCTTGATATGGGACGTACAGAACGTCAGCGTAAAGTTATTCAGATGATCGTTTACAAAGCAAAACATGCCGGATTGAGTAAGATCTTTAACATCATGGATGATGTATTCCCGATGGTAACGACATCTCTGGGAAAAGAGGATATCCTTCAGCTTCTTCCGACACTGATCGGATACAGTATAGATGAGACGGCAGGTTTTCCGTCATCCTATAAATTCTCCAATGTAAAAGGAAGTATTATCGTAGCGACAGATCTTGTATCAAACGTACAGGAACTGCACAAATTCCTTTACGGCGATGCCAACTATACACCATCAGCAACAGTAACTGCCAACAGTGAAAAGATTCTTGAGATCGTCGGTGGTGCAAGCAACCTGGATGATGTACAGACAAACATCGGTGAAGAGAATACAGATAATGATACTGTTGTATTTGAAAAGGACGGTTCCGGATGGACAGACACAAGCGGCAGTGGCGAGCAGTACGATCCTGACAACAGTGGCGATACAAGCGGTGGAGAGGATAATACCTATGTACCGGATGACAATACCGGCGGTAATGACGATATAGACGATGGCACCGATGGTGACGATGTTTATGTACCGGATGACACAACCGGAGGAGATACAACCGGAGGAGATACGACCGGAGGAGATACAACCGGAGGAGATACAACCGGAGGAGATACGTCCGGTGGTGATATGTCCGGCGGTGATACCGGCAGCGGAGGAGACGGTGGAGATATCGATGCCGGCGGCGATGCAAGTGATGCAATCGAGGCTTCTGAACAGGGTGCACCCGGTGAAGCAGATGCTGCATAAGTAACGTCACATAACAACATGAGATAAAGATCAGAAGGGAATTTCTTATTGAAGAAATTCCCTTCTTCTGTTACCATACATCAATAAGAATATAATAAATATCAGGTATTGAGAATACTGATAAGGAGATACTATGGAAAATAAAACAGTGGATGTGATCATTCCTGCCTATCATCCGGGAAATGAATTTACCACACTTATTAAAAGACTGGAAAAACAGACTGTTTCGATTCACAGGATCATTGTGATGAATACAGAGGAATCCATGTGGAATAAAGAATGGGAAAAATTATCCGATGCGATGGAAGTGCATCATCTTACAAAAGAGGAGTTTGATCACGGAGGTACGAGAGCGCGGGCAGCAGAACTTTCTGATTCGGATGTGATGGTATTTATGACACAGGATGCGATGCCGGCGGACCGTGAGCTGCTTGCAGAGCTTTTGAAAGCGCTTGATCAGGAGGAGAATATTGCAGCTGCTTATGCAAGACAGCTTCCGAACGCGGAATGCAGTTTTGTCGAGAGATACACAAGAGCGTTTAATTATCCGGATACGTCTCTGGTCAAAACAAAAGCAGATCTTGACAAATATGGAATCAAAACTTTTTTCTGTTCAAATGTCTGTGCAGCATACAAAAAAGATATTTATGAAAAGCAGGGTGGTTTTGTACGCCATACTATTTTTAATGAGGATATGATCTATGTGGGCGGGCTGATCCAGGCAGGATATGGAATTGCCTATGCAGCAGAAGCCAGGGTGATACATTCCCATAATTATAATTGTATGCAGCAGTTCCACAGAAATTTTGATCTTGGTGTATCGCAGGCGGAGCATCCTGAAATATTTGAGGGAGTACCGTCTGAGGGAGAAGGCATGCGCCTCGTCAAAAAGACACTTGCGTACCTTATTCATTCAGGAAGGATATGGCTCATACCGGGGTTCGTTTTGCAGTGTGCAGGTAAGTATGCCGGATATCTGGCGGGCAAAAACTTCCGTAAACTGCCGAAGAAATTTATTTTGTGGTGTACGATGAGTCCGAATTACTGGAAATGAGCAGAAACACGCTTTTTTAAAGGAGTTGTCACACTTTCAACACAATTGACTGATACACTGTTTTCATGATAAGAAATAAGAAGAAAGCAGAAAGGAGCACAGCATGAACGACGAAGAAAAATGGAATTCGGGAAATGCTCCGCAGAATGATAGAGATACCGGACGGTTCAATGAACCGCCGAGATATGAACATTATAATATGCACCAGACGTATGTGAATGAAACAGGGCAGGAATCGGAGAAAAAGAAACGCAGGAAGAAAAGCGGTGGCAGGAAACTGGCTTCGACAATTTCTCTTGCGGTAGTGTTCGGACTGGTTGCCGGTGTAGTATTTCAGGGTGTGAATTTTTTTGCAACTCAGTATATGGACACAACGACAGCTGATGCAGAAACGCAGATTGAGACAGCGCAGCTTGCCGTGAGTGCATCGTCAGATGATGCAGCCTCAGAGGGTACAGATTCTTCTGAGAATGGTACAGCTGATGCAGCACAGAGTGTTTCTGCGCAGACAGGAAGTGTTTCAGATGTGGCAAAAGCAGCAATGCCGACTGTTGTCGCAATTACATCTGTCAGCATACAGGAGATTCCGAATTATTTCCGTGCATTTGGATTTGGATATGGCGATACACAGCAGTATTCCAGTGAAGGCAGCGGATCTGGTATCATTGTAGGTGAGAATGATGACGAACTTCTGATTGCAACAAATAATCATGTTGTAGACGGTGCGACGACACTCAGTGTATGTTTTGCCGGAAATGATGTAGTCAATGCAGAGGCAGAGACTGTGAATATGTCTTCAGAAAGTGACAGTGATGGAGATGTCAATGTGGAGGATGCTGTCAGTGCAAAGATAAAAGGCACAGATGAAACAAATGACCTGGCGGTAGTTGCGGTACAGAAATCTGACATTCCGGAGGATACATTATCACAGATCAAGATTGCACAGCTTGGGGATTCTGATTCAGTGGAAGTCGGAGAACAGGTCGTTGCAATAGGTAATGCACTTGGATATGGACAGTCTGTAACATCCGGGTGGATCAGTGCATTAAACAGAAGTATTTCGACAAGCGACGGTACGACAAGTGACGGACTGATTCAGACAGATGCAGCAATCAACCCGGGTAACAGCGGCGGCGCACTTCTTAATATGCAGGGAGAAGTGGTTGGTATCAATTCTGCGAAGTATGCAGACAGTGCGGTTGAAGGTATGGGTTATGCAATCCCGATTTCGAAAGCACAGCCGATTCTGGAAAATCTTATGAACCGTCAGACGAGAGACAAAGTAGAGGATGACTCAAAAGCAGCATATCTTGGGGTGACTTCTGCAGATCTTTCGATGGAAGCAATCCAGATGTATGATATGCCGGAAGGCGCATTTGTGATCCGTGTTGATAAAGATTCAGCAGCAGGCGAGGCCGGTATTCAGAAGGGCGACATTATTGTAAGCTTTGACGGACAGACAGTAAGCGGCAGAGAAGATCTGGAAAATAAGCTGGCTTATTATGAAGCCGGTGAGTCAGTGGATGTTGTTGTTTCCAGAGCTGATAACGGAGAATATGTACAGAAAACAATTTCCGTGACACTTGGAAACCGTTCAGATTACACGGGCTAATCGAATTTATAAAAACTTTAGTTTACAGTGTGATAGGTTATGTTATAATGAACGCATAGGTAAATGGGCCGGGACAGGAGCCATTAGCCTGTGCGTTTTGCATATGAGAGAAGTTGCGAAGCGCTGTAAATGAAAGGAGTTTATATGACAGATAAATACAATGATGAGATCATAGAGGAAGAAAATCAGGATACAGATGATCAGACCGATGATTATGAACCGGAGAAGTTCTGTACCCTCTGTCATCGTTCCGAGCGTCAGGCAGGAAAAATGATCGATCTTCCGAATAATATACATATATGTCCGGACTGCATGCAGAGAAGTTTCGACAGCATGAACACACAGATGCAGAGTGGCAATTTTAATTATGGCGATCTGTTTAACATGCCGAATATCAGTATGATAGATCTGAGCAGCTTCCAGAATCAGATGGGACAGCAGCCGAAACCAAAGAAGAAAAAAAGTGAAAAGAAAGATCCGGTCCTTGATCTGAAAAAGATTCCCGCACCACACAAGATCAAGGCAACACTTGATGAATATGTGATCGGACAGGAGTATGCGAAAAAGGTTATGTCCGTTGCCGTTTATAATCATTATAAACGTGTTGCGACCGATACAATGGATGAAATCGCAATCGAGAAATCCAATATGCTGATGATCGGACCGACCGGATGTGGTAAGACTTATCTGGTCAAGACACTTGCGAAACTTCTGGATGTGCCGCTTGCGATCGCAGATGCGACTTCCCTTACAGAAGCCGGGTACATTGGTGATGATATCGAGAGCGTTGTTTCGAAGCTTCTTGCGGCAGCTGATAATGATGTTGAGAAGGCTGAGCATGGAATTATTTTTATTGATGAGATCGACAAGATCGCGAAGAAGAAAAACACGAATCAGAGAGATGTCAGTGGTGAGGCAGTACAGCAGGGCATGCTGAAGCTTCTCGAGGGCAGCGATGTTGAGGTACCGGTCGGAGCCAACAGCAAAAATGCAATGGTTCCGCTGACAACCGTGAATACAAGAAATATTTTGTTCATCTGCGGAGGTGCTTTCCCGGATCTTGAGAATATCATAAAGGAGCGTCTGAATAAGCAGGCATCCATCGGATTTTATGCAGATCTGAAGGATAAGTATGACGATGATCCGAATCTTCTTGAGAAGGTTACTGTGGATGATCTTCGAAATTTCGGCATGATTCCGGAATTTATCGGACGACTTCCGATTATATTTACAATGAATGGTCTTACAGAAGATATGATGGTACAGATCCTGCGTGAGCCAAGAAATGCGATCCTTAAGCAGTATCAGAAGCTTCTGGCACTGGACGAAGTCAAGCTGGAATTTGAGGAGGATGCCCTTCATGCAATTGCAGCGAAAGCAATGGAGAAACACACCGGAGCAAGAGCTCTTCGTGCAATCCTTGAGGAATACATGCTGGATATCATGTATGAGATTCCGAAGGATGACAATATTGGAGAGGTAGTGATCACCAGAGGTTATATTGAGGGAAACGGCGGACCGAAGATTCTGCTTCGCGGGCAGGAAGTACCGCTTCTTGAAAGTGGGCAGTAATTTTGCAACATAGATTTCACATAGACTAAGAAAGAGAGGGAATGTATTATGGCAAAGGATTTTTTTGGTAATCTCGGACAGGCACTTTCAAAAACTGCAAAAGAATTAAGCGGACGTGCGGAAGATGTTTATGAAACACAGCGTCTTAAGAATAAAATATCCGCAGAAGAACGTCAGATTGATAAAATTATGGCAGATCTTGGAAAAATCGTGTACCAGCGTTACAAAGAAGAAGTGCCGGTAGACGATGCTCAGAAAGCACTCTGCGAGCAGATTGATCAGCGTATGGAACAGATTGAACAGTTACGTACCGATATCAACGAGTTGAAGATCAGAACCAGACGAATCTGCCCATCCTGCGGTAAAGAAGTTGAGAAGAATGCTGCATTCTGTAAATTCTGTGGTGCAGCGTGTCCGACACAGGAAGAGGAAGAAGATGCCGGGGATACAATCGATGGTACTGCCGAGGAGGTAGAGGAAGAAAAAAAGTCGGAAGAGTCCGCAGAAGAAGCGGCAGAGACAGAGGCCGAAACAGAGGCGGCAGATATTGCAGAGGCTACCGAAGAACCGACAGCAGACGAAGCTGGAGAAGAAGTGTCAGGAGCTGAACCGGAGGAAAAAGCGGACGAAGCTGCAGAAGAAATCACCGAAGAAGTAAAAACAGAAGAATAAACAGAGCTGACCGCAAGGTATAAATGCGCAGATAAAAACGGACAGATGGGAAAAATTCTCATCTGTCCGTTTTATCCACAGGAAATTTTGCGTTTATGTAACCGGTAAATTAATTACAGTGTATAAACAATGATTCCGGCAATGATGATCAGATTGCCGATAAATTTGCCTCGTGTGATCTTTTCTTTCAGAATCACCTTTGAGAGCAGCAGGACGAATACATAGGCGGCGGTATCAATGACCGGTCCGTAGCGCATATCGACTTTTGTGTAGCACCAGGTATTCAGAAGAAGAATACCAAAAAAAAGAAAATAAGCGAGGATGACACGCCAGTTCAGATACTCTCTGAGGGGATTACTGTATTTGATGTTTGCACTCTGCTTTAAAAGAATCTGGGAAATCGCAGAAAAAAAAGTTCCTCCCAGCATAATAAGAAGAAATGTTTTATTCATAACGCTGCACCGTCCATACTCCAAATAATACGATCAGGATTCCCAGAATGTTCTGTGGGGAAAGCTGTTCGTGAAAGATGATCACTGCCCAGATCTGCGACCACAGAAGGTAGATGCTTTTGTTGGCATAGGCAGTTGACAGAGAAAATTTCTTGATGACCTGCTGCCAGGCAATCGCATAGATGCCGCAGTTGGCAATCATAAGCAACAGAAATACATAGAGAAGCGGTGCATGCAGCCCATTTCGGTTATACTGGATCGATGCAAGCTTCGAAAAAACGCTTGTCAGCGAAAACAGCAGGATATTTAAATGAAGCTGTAGATAATTACGGAAATTTTTCATGATTCCTCCGAAAAAAATAAATGGTTTTCTGACATTGTACAACAAATACCGGGGATTTAAAATAGGAATTGACAGGAATTTTTTGATTGCTTTACAAGACATATCGAAAATGATATGATAAAAATGAATGCTAAAATTAGAAAGAGCGAGGAAAACATATGAGTTTGTATTCCGTTGTGGTTCCTGTGTACAATTCAGAACACACACTTGAGGAACTTTACCGCCGACTGGAAAAGGTTTTCCGGGAGGTTATAAAAGAAGATTTTGAGCTGATTCTTGTCGATGACGGATCGAAAGACCGTTCATTCGAAGTAATGACAGAGCTTCGAAACAAAGATCAGAGAGTCAGAATTATACAGATGGCAAGAAACTTTGGGCAGCATCCGGCACTTTTGTGCGGTTTTGCGCATGTTCGCGGAGATTTTGTCGTAACAATGGACGATGATCTACAGCATCAGCCGGAGGAACTGCCGAAGATGGTCAAGGTGATGAGAGAGCGTGATGACGTGGACGCGATCATTGCAAGTTATGAAGGCAGAAAACATGGTTTTATCCGCCGGCTTGGCACGAAGTTTTCTGTGTGGGCGACTTCCAGGATGCTCGGCAAAGACCCGAATCTTCAGATCACCAGTTACCGTCTGATCCGTCGCTTCCTTGTAGATGCGATGGTAAAGACGAATACATATCTGCCGCAGATCGGCAACCTTCTGGTGCTGACCTCGAACCGTATTATCAATGTGCCGGTACAGCATGCCGCCAGAGCTTACGGAAAGAGCGGCTACTCCTTCAAGAGACTTCTGAAGGATCTGATCTATGATATTACCGCACATACCGCATTTCCGCTTCTTATGGTTCGAAATATCGGAATTGTAAGTTTTCTGGTAAGCATGGTGATGGCAGTTTATTTTTTGGTCCGTTATTTTGCATTCGGAATTTCAGTCGAAGGCTGGACATCTTTAATGCTGGTGATGCTCGCTTTCTTCGGGCTGATCCTGTTATCAATCGGTATTATGGGGATTTATCTGATGAATATTTTGAATGAGGCGAAAAAGATGCCTCACTACGTGATCCGTAGGGAGGACACAGACTGATGAAAAAAGAAATTGGCGGTTATTTTGAGCTGGAGGAAATGGCGGGAGAGGAGTACTATCCGAACCTGTATAAAGTGAATCTCGGAAGGACTGCATTATTGTGGCTTCTTGAGACGCGCCAGTATAAGAAGATATATCTTCCGGTGTTTCTTTGCCGGTCCGTCATTGATATCTGTGTGGAGCATGATATTGAGGTGGAATTCTACCATCTTGATGCAGATTTAAACATTCTTCTGGAAGAACGGAAACTTCCGGCAGAGGAATGCCTCTATCTGGTCAGTTATTATGGTCAGCTTACAGACGAAAAAATTCTGTACTGTCAGAAGGTTTATGGCAACGTAATCGTGGATCATACACATGCGTTTTTTCAGAAACCGCTTAAGGGAGTGGATACCCTGTATTCCTGTCGGAAATTCTGGGGCGTCAGTGATGGGGCATACGTATCTTCAGATGTTGTTTTATCCGGGGAAAAGCCGGAGGACAGATCCGGTGCGCGTATGAGCCACATTCTGGGACGTTACGAAGAAGATGCAGGGAAATATTATCAGGCAATGCTTGACAATGCAGCCGGTTATGAGGGCATGGAGATCCGGAAGATGTCACGGTTGACGAGTAACCTTCTGAAAGCAATTGATTATGAGAAGGGCAAAAAGCAGCGAGAAGAGAATTATGCACTTCTTTCAGAACTGCTCCCGTCAGAGACTGTATTTAACCGTGTGATTCCGGAAGGTCCGTTTGCATATCCATATTATCATGAGAATGGGATGGAGCTTCGCAGATGGCTGGCGGGACACAAAATTTTTGTGCCGACTTACTGGAAAAACATGTTTGAACAGTGCAGTGAAGATTCGCTGGAATACCAGTGGGCAGCAAATATACTTCCTCTGCCGTGCGATCAGCGATATGGTGAAGAGGAGATGAGATACATGGCAGCAAGGATCAGAGAATGGGAGGCATCCGCAGAATGAACCACAGATTATTGATTCTGGGAACGCTTGGGGAATTTGTACAGCTCGTACAGAAAGCAAAACAAAAAGGATATTATACGATCGTCTGTGACGGCTATCCGAATGGAGAGGCGCGGGCATATGCCGATGCTTCGTATGTTTTACCGGTGACAGATACAGATGCGATCGCAGAACTCTGTAAGAAAGAAAAGATTGACGGGATCATCACTTCGTTTTCTGACCTTTTGATGGAATGCATGGTCAAAATTGCGGCGAAAGCAGATCTTCCGTGCTATCTGAAACCGGAGCAGCTTCCGTGGTATCGTGACAAATCCGTGTGCCGTCAGACACTCTCGGAGCTTGGACTTCCGACACCTGGTTATGTAAAAATACCAGTAAGTCTGTCCGGCGAACCGGATAAAATAAAACAACTGGTTCAGAATCTGTCGTATCCTCTGATCAGTAAGCCGATGGATAAATATGGTTCCAGAGGAATCTATATTATTTATGATGAGAGGGAGCTGGCTGAGCAGGTTACGCGAACCGCAGAATTTACAGATCTGGAAGAGGTGCTTGTAGAAGAGTACAATGATGGATTTGAGTTTAATATGATGACCTGGGTCAATGATGGCAAAGTGAATGTGATCAGCATTGCGGACAGAGAGAAGACACAGCCGGAGGCAGATATGCTTCCAATCAGTACGCGAAATGCTTATCCGTCCCGGCTTTTTTCGTATGTTTATGAGCCTGCGAGGGATTTGCTTCAGTCTTATATCGCACACACGGGTCAGATGGACGGACCGCTTTCGATGCAGTTTTTCTGGAAGCCGGGTAAAGGTATTCAAGTCTGCGAGATCGCAGCAAGATTTTTTGGATATGAACATGAACTGACCGATATGGTCTATGGCTTTAATATAGAAGAACTCCTGCTGGCCGGTGTATATCAGAAGGAAAAAATATCAGAGATGTTCGCCGGACATGACGTTTTTCATCCGCTGCATCATGGGGCAGTTGTATATTTCCATGGAAAACTTCGCAAGATTGCTGATCAGACAAAGGCATATGAACTTGCCGGAAATGAAGCTGTGGCCAAACCGTGGATCTTTTATAAGACAGGTGAGGCTGTGGTGGAATATGGACCTAATCCATATCTTGCACTATATTATATAGGAGCAGAGAGCAGAGAAAAGCTGGATGAGATTACCGGATATTTCTTTGACGAGATGAGTATGACTGATCCGGACGGGCAGGAGATTACATATCGAAACCAGATACCGGATTATTTTATAACAGAAGAGTAGAGGAGACAGATGATCGATTTTAACAGACCGGCACTTGTCGGAAAAGAATTAAATTATATTCAGGATGCGGTTGCGCAGGGAATGCTCTGCGGTGATGGCAAATACACAAAGCTGTGTTCCGAATGGATGAAGAAACGTTTTGAGGTCAATCAGGTGTTTCTGACGACATCCTGTACACATGCGTTGGAAATGGCGGCGTTTTTAAGCGATATCCAACCGGGAGACGAAGTGATCATGCCGTCTTATACTTTTGTTTCGACGGCTGATGCCTTTGTGCTCCGTGGTGCAAAAATCGTATTTGTAGATATCAGACCAGATACGATGAATATTGACGAAAATCTTATTGAACAGGCAATCACTGACAAAACAAGGGCAATCGTTCCGGTTCACTATGCCGGTGTTGCATGTGAGATGAACAGGATTATGGAAATTGCACAGAAATATAATCTGAAAGTTGTGGAAGATGCTGCACAGGGTGTAGATGCCTACTATCATGGAAAAGCTCTGGGAACGATCGGCGATTTCGGCTGTTACAGTTTCCACGAAACCAAAAACTTTACGATGGGTGAAGGCGGTGCGCTTGTTTTCCAGAAAAATGAATATCAGGAAAAAGCAGAAATTCTCAGGGAAAAGGGCACGGACAGAAGTAAATTCTTCCGTGGACAGGTAGATAAATATCGCTGGATCGATTATGGTTCTTCTTATCTTCCAAGTGAGATGAATGCGGCATATCTGTATGCGCAGCTGGAAGAATGTGACAAGATCAACCGGAAACGTCATCAGGTTTATGACGGTTATCATGAGAGACTGGCAGATCTGGAAGCACAGGGTAAACTTGACCGTCCTTTTGTTCCGGATGGCTGTGCGCATAATGCACATATGTACTATATTAAGGTGAAAGATCTGACTACCCGTACCAGACTGATCGCATATCTTCGTGAAAACGGAATCGCTCCGGCATTTCATTATGTTCCACTCCACAGTTCTCCGGCGGGAGAAAAGTTTGGAAGATTCTGTGGTGAAGATGTATATACGACGAAGGAGAGCGAACGTCTTCTGAGACTTCCGATGTTTTATGATCTTTCTATGGACAATGTAGATTATATTGCAGAAAAGATCCATCAGTTTGAATTTTGAGTGCAGTGGAGGAAAGAGTATTGAAACGTAAAAAAGTCAGTACGGAAACGGCAGTAGAAATTCTGTTTTTCCTGTTTCTTCTGGTGTTTTATCTGATGTGGGCGAGAGTTCAGCCAAACGGCGCCGGACCGGATGAGCCGATGCGATATCAGATTGCCTATTATATCTATCAGCATGGAAGTCTTCCGGTCGGAGATGATCCTGCGGTTCGAAATATTGTATGGGGAATTTCATATGCATTTTCTCCGATTCTGGACTATATGATTGCGGCCGTGTTTATGAAACTGGTAAGTTTCATAACGACAGCACCGTTTGCACTTCTCATGGCAGCACGTTTTGTCAACATTCTTCTGGGGCTTGGTACAGTGTGGCTGGCACTGGATATGGGCAAGCGTCTGTTTGACCGCAGAAAAGCCTGGATTTTTGCTGCATTTGTCGGTTTGCTTCCGGGGTCATTGTTTGTATTTACTTATGTCAACTGTGATGCGCTGGCGGTATTTTCTACGGCAGTGATCGTTTATGCGTGGGTGCGATATCTCACGGAAGGCTGGACATATAAGAACTGCATCATTCTTGCGGTTGGTGTGGCAGTATGTGCACTGTCTTATTACAATGCATATGGATTTATTTTGTGCAGTATTTTCTTCTTTGGGATTACGTTGTTTATGGAGGCAAAGAAGAACGGCAGCTACGCAGGTTTTGCAAAAAAAGGTCTTCTTGTCTGCGCAATTGTTCTGATTCTGGCAGCATGGTGGTTTATCCGAAATGCCATCCTCTATGACGGGGATTTCCTTGGTATGAATGCGTCTTCTATTTGTGCAGAGAAGTATGCAAAACCGGCTTACAAACCATCTCAGAAACAGACTCCGCAGATGGCAGGTTACACCTTCTGGGATATGCTGAATCAGGGTTTCCCGAAATCTGAGGGATTTTCGTGGGTGGAACTTGTCAGTGAAAGCTTCGTGGGAAGATTCGGAAATATGGATGTGTTTATGCCGAAGTGGCTGATCAACAATTATATGGACTTTATTAAGGCTGGATTTTTGCTGATCTTCCTGCATCCGGTAAAAACATTTGCGCTTCGTGTAAAGAAGCAGTGGAGTGTGAAGGGGATGTTCAACTGGTTCATGTTGGTCGCGATGATCATCCCGAATATTTTGAATGCATATTATTCTTATGCATCTGATTATCAGCCGCAGGGACGTTACAGTTTGCCGATGTTGATCCCGATGACTTATTTTATGGTGATGGGATATGGAAACCTCTTTGATGTGACGGTTAAGAATGACAAAGTACGAAAAGGTGTATATGCGGCCATCTGCGTGGCACTGATGGTGCTGGCGCTGTTTGTGTTCCTCAACGTGATCTGGCCGGAGTACAGAGATGTGCCGTTCAGTATACGGGCATTTATAGCAGGGGCGTGAGAGGAAGAGAGTGATAAAGGATTCCCGGTGTGGGGATATAAATGCAACTCCAGTGGAGATGGCTCTTTTGTGAGTTATCATCTGAACATGGTTCAATTCAAAAATTCTAAAGTATCAGGAAGTACAGAACTTTGCTAAAGGCGATACAGAAAATGCTGAACTCGCTGACGCTCAGACAGCAGCATTTTCTGCATCAACGCAAAAACCTGTACATTCCGATACTTGGACGAATTTTTTCAGGCGAACCAGATTCAGATGATAACCACAGAAGAGCTTTTACGCTGGAGTTTTTTATTATTTTCCTACCGGACTTTATCCGGGATAGTGTGGAAGGTATTGGGAATTTACTGGATTTTGTTCGGACTAGTGTGGGAGTTTGGGACTGTAGATAGCGCATCTGCCAATTTGGCCACTCCTGCATTTCGTATATCAGTAGTCTTCTCCGACAACTGCCTAATTAGAATACCTCATAAGAGAAAAAAGTCAACACCTAATTTGAAGTTATTTGTAAATGAGCAGAGAGGAAAACTGATAGGCATATGCGACATGCTAATTGCATCGGATGAAACAAGATGGTATTATATACAGATTGCTGGAAAATACTTTGGGGTTGTATCGGCAAGATACATTGAAAGAGAATAAGAAATTTACGGTTCGTAAGATCGGAAGAACAAAAAGACAGACAAAATACGGAAGGGATAATTAGCTAATATGCTGAATCTGTACCTGATTGGTTGTTTTTCTTTGCTTTATTTTCTTTTGAGGGATACACTATAGATTATATAGACAAGATTTAGTATTGGATGAAGGTGAATGGAGGAAGTACATATGAAAATAAAGAAAGCGTTGGGTGTGATACTCGCATCTACGACGATTTTTTCGATGACACCGGGAACTGCCTGGGCTGCAGAAGAGTTATCAGAAGAAGTTGTCATAGAGGATGAAGCTGTCTCTGATCTGGAAGAGCCAGAAACAGATATTGAAGAGATTCAGGATGAATCCGATGATACAGATGCAGAAGTGGATGATTTCTCAGATGAAGAAACTAGCGATTTTGCGGATGAAAGTTTAACCGAAGAAGACACACAGCAGTTATCAGATATAGGAGAAGAGATAGCGACTTTTTCTGATGGTGGAGTGAAACCCCAGGCAGCTGTTATTGCGAAGGGAGAAGAAGAAAAGACTTCAATTATATGGACTGTATATAGTGATGGAAAATTGGAAATTAATGGCTATGGAGAGATGGCAGATTATACAGAGGATAACTTGCCGGAATGGAATAAATACCGTGACAGTATAACGTATATTACAGTAGATGAAGATGTTACTGTAATTGGAAAATATGCATTTTGCTCGTTAGATAAATTACTAAAAATTACTATACCTGAGGGAGATTGTGTTGAACTTGGCGCGTACGCATTGAAAGATTGCAAAAGATTAGATGTTGTAGATCTATCAAGAAAAGTCAATATTATTGGTGAGGGGGCATTTAGTGGCTGTAGTGGATTAGAGAAGATAAAATTGCCATATGTTAACTATGTGAGAAAATATTTATTTAAAGACTGTACCGATTTAGAAAGTGTAACAATAGCTGATGGTGTGAAAGGAATAAAAGAAATAGGTGAATATGCATTTAGCGGTTGTAGTAGTTTAACAAACATTAATATTTCGGATAAGGTGGAAGCAATTAATAAATATGCATTTAGTGGCTGTAGTAGTTTAACAAACATTAGTATTTCTGATAAAGTAACCAGTATTGGATCATATGCATTTTCTCGTTGTAGTAATTTGAAAAGTATAAACATTCCGCAGGGAGTAACCAATATTGAAGAGGGTACATTTTTTTTATGTGAAAATTTGGAAAGTATAACGCTTCCTGAAAACTTGAATCAAATAAGTAGAAGTGCGTTTTCTCGCTGTAGCTCTTTAAATAATATGGATTTACCCAAAGGATTAAAAAGTATCGGATATGAAGCTTTTTTGGGGTGTAGCAGACTGAAAAGTATAGATATTCCAGAAGGAGTAACATCGATTGCAAATTCTGTGTTTGAAGATTGCAGTGGGTTAGAGAAGGTAAATATTCCGGAAGGAATTACAACTATTGTATCACATATGTTTGATGGTTGTAGTAGTTTAAAAACAATTACGATTCCCAAAAGTGTTACAAGAATTGAAAATTGTGCGTTTGGTTACTGCGACAATCTTTTAAGCATAGATATTCTTGGAGATAAACTGACAATTAGTTCGGCAATGATTCTCGATAGTGAGAAAATGAGGAGCATAAGATTTGCCGGAACCAAAGAAAAATGGGATGCTTTGAATGTGCAATTTGCCAATGTTACTGTTTACTATAATTATGATCCAAATCATGAGCATCACTATGTGACTGAAAGTATAACTGATGTTACCTGTACGAAAGATGGAAAAGAAGAAAAAGTCTGCACGTTATGTGGGGATTTTTATGAAACAATAATTAAAGCACCAGGACATAGCTGGAATGATGGAGAAGTAACAACACCTGCAACATGTACAGTAAAGGGAGAGAAGACCTATACTTGTACAGTCTGCAACAAAATAAAAACAGAAGAAATCCCAGACACCGGTCATACCGAGGTAACGGATGCTGCAGTAGCACCAACCTGCACAGCCGCAGGAAAGATGGAAGGAAAACATTGTTCGGTATGTAATGAAGTGCTTGTAGCACAGACAGAAATCCCAGCACTGGGACATAGCTGGAATGATGGAGAAGTAACAAAGAAATCAACTTGTATAGAAGCAGGAGTGAAGACTTATACCTGCACAGTCTGCAAAGAAACAAGAACAGAAGAAATAGAAGCAACTGGACATCAGCATATTGAAATAAGAAATGCAGAAGAGACAACTTGTAGTAAAGAAGGTTATACAGGAGATCAGGTATGCAAAGACTGTGATACAGTTGTAGAAAAAGGAACAGTCATTGCCAAGAAAGGACATACCTGGAACGTCGGAGAAGTAACAACATCTGCAACCTGTGAAGAAAAGGGCGTAAAGACTTACACCTGTACAGTCTGCAAAGAAACAAAAACAGAAGAGATCCCAGCCATCGGTCACACCGAGATAATAGATAATGCAATTGATCCAACTTGCACAAATCCAGGAAAGATAGAAGGAAGTCATTGTTCTGTCTGCAATAAAGTGCTTGTGGCACAAACAGAAATCCCAGCAACAGGACATAGCTGGAATGATGGAGAAGTAACAAAGAAACCAACCTGCACAGAAACGGGTGTAAAGACCTATACCTGTACAGTCTGCAAAGCAACCAAAACAGAAGTAATTCCAGCCACCGGTCATACTGAGGTGACAGACAGTGTAATCGAGCCAACTTGTGAAACAATTGGTAAAACCGAAGGAAGTCATTGTTCTGTTTGTAATGAAATTCTGGTTCCGCAGAAGACTCTTGAAGCGACGGGGCATGCTTGGGGACAGGGTAAAGTGACGAAAGAAGTAACCTGCACAGAAATAGGAGAGAAAGCTTATACCTGCAGCAACTGTGGTAAGACAAGAACTGAAGAGATTCCGGCAGCAGGACATAAATTCGGTTCCTGGACTACCAGAAATCAGGCGACAGTTGATTCACCGGAGATTCAGGTTCGTTCCTGTGACATTTGTAAGAAAGAAGAAGAGAGAGAAGTCGGAAGTAAATTAGAGAAAACCATGACAGTATCTGTATCTTCATTTCCACTTAAAACCAGACAGAAGACAAAAGTCCTCAAAGTAACCGGTCTGGCTAAAGGAGATTCCATTATTTCATGGAAATCAGATAATACAAAAATTGTAAAAATATTAGGAAAAACAAATGGAACCAGTACAGTTACTGCCGGGAAAAAGACAGGAAAAGCCAGAATTACGATTACATTAAAGAGTGGTCTGAAAAAAGTTATAACAGTATCTGTTCAGAAAAATACTGTAAAGACTAAAAAAATATCCGGTGTGTCAAAGAATCTGAAACTGAAAAGAAAACAGAAAGTTATATTGCATCCGGTGATTGCTCCTCTGACCAGCGCACAGAAAATTACTTACAAGTCCAATAACACAAAGATTGTAACAGTGAATTCTAAAGGTCAGATTACAGCAAAGAAAAAAGGAACCGCAGTTATCACTGTAAAATCCGGAAACAAAACAACAAAATGTAAGGTTACAGTGAAGTAATCTCCCGTGCGGAGCGTGAGCGGTGCCACATGTAAAACTAAAGAAAAGCTCTGAATATAAAGATACCCGATCCGGTAATTTCTGGAGGAATTTATGGTAACACTCAGGTTATTCGCAGGCTGTGTTATGGATCAAAAGCACATTGTCTGAGCGACAGCGAGTTATGTGCTTTTGGTTCATGGTTTTAACAGACTGAGAATAGCCATAGTGTTTCCAAATTCCGAAGCTGTTACCGGACCGGGTATCTGTTATATCAGAGCATATCCTTTATTTTACGCTTTTTGTTTTTAGATAAAAAAATAATGCAGGAGATGGGACTTGAACCCACACGATCTTGCGACCACAGGCACCTGAAGCCTGCGCGTCTGCCAATTCCGCCACTCCTGCATTTCATTATGAATCAGTCGCTCTCGTCGACTGCCTGTTTATAATAACGCAACAAAACCTAAATGTCAATAGAAAAAATAAAAAAAATTAAATTTTTTTAATAATACTTGCAAAAGCAACAATTTACTCAAACGATCACCAGAACAAAGTTTTTTTGAACAACTTAATTATTTTTAGCACTTTAACCTGTTGAAAAACAAAAACTCTTGTGATACAATTTTGAAGATTTAGGATAAAACAAGAGAAAGGGAGATTATATGAAAGCATTTCTGATATTAGAAGATGGCCATGTATTTAAAGGAACAAGTATCGGTTCGACAAGAGAAGTCATCAGTGAAATCGTTTTTAACACATCCATGACCGGATATCTTGAAGTAATGACTGACCCGTCGTATGCAGGACAGGCCGTTTGCATGACCTACCCTCTAATTGGTAACTATGGTATTTGTTATGAGGACCAGGAATCCAGAAAACCATGGATTGATGGTTTTATCGTTCGTGAATTATCACGTGTTCCAAGCAACTTCAGAAGCGTGGACACAATTCAGCATTTTCTTGAAAAACATGATATTCCGGGTATTGCCGGTATTGATACCCGTGCTCTCACCAAAATTCTTCGTGAAAAAGGTACCATGAATGGTATGATCACTGTCAATGAAAACTATGATTTAGACGAAATAATCCCCCGCTTAAAAGCATATACAACAGGAAAAGTAGTTGAAAAAGTTACCTGCAAAGAAAAAGAAGTACTCAAAGGTAACGGACCAAAAGTAGCACTCATGGACTTTGGAGCAAAACGTAACATCGCACATTCTCTGAATGAAAGAGGATGTCAGGTGACAATCTATCCGGCACTGACACCGGCAGAAGAGATCCTGAAAGATGCTCCGGACGGAATCATGCTGAGCAATGGCCCTGGAGACCCGAAAGAATGTACCACTATTATAGAAGAAATCCGTAAACTTTACGAATCTGATGTACCGATCTTTGCAATCTGCCTCGGACACCAGCTTATGGCGCTTGCGACAGGTGGCGACACACATAAGATGAAATATGGACACCGCGGCGGCAACCATCCGGTAAAAGACCTTGAGACAGGACGCGTTTACATTTCTTCACAGAACCATGGCTATGTGGTAGATGCAGAAGGACTTGAGAAAAAGGGCATTGCCAAACCTGCATTTATCAATGTAAATGATGGTACAAACGAAGGAATGGCTTACGAAGGAAAGAACATCTTTACCGTTCAGTTCCATCCGGAAGCATGCCCTGGACCGCAGGATTCCAGCTACCTGTTTGACAGATTTATGAAAATGATGGGAGGAACAGATCATGCCGAGAAATAAAGATATACATAAAGTTCTTGTAATTGGATCCGGTCCGATTATCATCGGTCAGGCAGCAGAGTTTGACTACGCAGGTACACAGGCATGCCGTTCTCTGAAAGAAGAAGGCATGGAAGTAGTTCTCCTGAACTCCAACCCTGCGACGATCATGACAGATAAGGATATTGCAGATAAAGTTTACATCGAGCCACTGACAGTAGAAGTTGTAGAGCAGCTCATCCTGAAAGAACAGCCGGACAGCGTACTTCCGACACTTGGTGGCCAGGCAGGTCTGAACCTTGCTATGGAACTGGAAGAAAAAGGCTTCCTCAAAGAACACAACGTACGCCTGATCGGTACTACTGCAGAAACAATCAAGAAAGCAGAAGACCGTCAGGAATTTAAAGATACCATGGAAAAGATCGGTGAGCCGGTTGCGGCATCCAAAGTCGTAACAACCGTAGAAGACGGCGTGGCATTCACCAGAACCATCGGATATCCGGTCGTTCTCCGTCCTGCTTACACACTTGGCGGAAGTGGCGGCGGTATCGCCAACAATGAATTCGAACTCAGAGAAATCCTCGAAAACGGTCTCCGTCTTTCACGTGTAGGAGAAGTTCTGGTAGAACGTTGCATCGCAGGATGGAAAGAAATCGAATACGAAGTTATGCGTGACAGCGCAGGCAACTGTATCACAGTCTGCAACATGGAAAATATTGACCCGGTTGGTGTACATACCGGTGACTCCATCGTAGTTGCTCCGTCCCAGACACTGGGAGACAAAGAATACCAGATGCTTCGTACTTCCGCACTGAATATTATCACAGAGCTTGGAATCACAGGCGGATGTAACGTACAGTACGCTCTTCATCCGGAGAGTTTTGAATACTGTGTTATCGAGGTAAACCCGCGTGTAAGTCGTTCCTCCGCACTGGCAAGTAAAGCTACAGGTTATCCGATTGCCAAAGTTGCTGCAAAGATCGCCCTGGGTTATACACTGGATGAAATCCCGAATGCTATTACAGGAAAAACATATGCAAGTTTTGAGCCGATGCTTGATTACTGTGTAGTTAAGATTCCGAGACTTCCATTCGATAAATTTATCACTGCAAAGAGAACTCTGACAACTCAGATGAAAGCAACCGGTGAAGTTATGAGTATCTGTCACAACTTCGAGGGTGCGCTCATGAAAGCCATCCGTTCTCTGGAACAGCATGTAGACAGTCTTATGTCCTATGACTTTACAGGTCTTGCTGAGGATGAGTTGATCGAAGAACTGGCAGTTGTAGATGACCGTCGTATCTGGAAGATCGCAGAAGCAATCCGAAGAGATATCTCCAAAGAATACATCCACAGAATTACAAAGATCGACCGCTGGTTTATCGACAAGATTGCAATCCTTGTAGAGATGGAACAGGCACTTAAGACTCAGCCGCTTACAGAAGAACTTCTTCTGGAAGCAAAACGCATGGAATTTCCGGATTACGTGATCGCAAACCTCTGTGGAAGAACAGAAGCCGATATCAAGGCACTTCGTCAGGGATACAAGATCACAGCCGCTTACAAGATGGTAGATACCTGTGCAGCTGAGTTTGCTGCTGCAACACCATATTATTACTCTGTATATGGCGGACCGGATACGGAAAACGAAGCAGTAGCTGCTCATGATAAGAAGAAAGTCCTTGTTCTTGGTTCCGGACCGATCCGTATTGGACAGGGTATCGAATTCGACTTCTGCTCCGTACATTGTACCTGGGCATTCAAAAAAGAAGGCTATGAGACCATTATCGTAAACAACAACCCGGAAACTGTCAGCACCGACTTTGATATTGCGGACAAACTGTATTTCGAGCCACTGACACCGGAAGATGTGGAAAACATCGTAAATATTGAGAAACCGGATGGTGCAGTTGTACAGTTCGGTGGACAGACTGCAATCAAACTTACCGAAGCACTCATGAAAATGGGAGTAAAAATCCTCGGAACATCTGCAGAAGATGTAGATGCGGCCGAAGACCGTGAGCTGTTCGATGAAATTCTGGAGCAGTGCCAGATTCCGAGACCGAAGGGACATACTGTCTTTACTGCCGAAGAAGCAAAAAAAGCAGCCAATGAGCTGGGATATCCGGTACTTGTACGTCCTTCCTACGTTCTTGGCGGACAGGGTATGCGTATTGCGGTCAGCGATGAGGATGTAGAAGAATATATCGGAATCATCAACCAGATCGCACAGGAACATCCGATCCTTGTTGATAAATACCTGATGGGTAAAGAAATCGAGGTCGATGCTGTATGTGATGGTGAGGATATCCTGATTCCTGGTATCATGGAACATATCGAACGTGCAGGTATCCATTCCGGAGACAGTATCTCTGTATATCCGGCACAGACAATCAGCCAGAAAGCAAAAGACACGATTGCAGAGTACACACGCCGTCTGGCAAAAGCACTTCATGTAATCGGTATGATCAACATTCAGTTTATTGTATGCGGTGAAGAAGTATATGTTATCGAAGTAAACCCACGTTCCAGCCGTACCGTACCTTACATCAGTAAAGTAACAGGAATTCCGATTGTGCCGCTGGCTACAAAGGTCATTCTCGGATACAAACTGAAAGATATGGGATATGAACCTGGACTTCAGCCGGAGGCAAAACATATCGCAATCAAGATGCCGGTATTCTCCTTCGAGAAGATTCGCGGTGCAGATATCAGCCTTGGACCGGAAATGAAATCCACCGGTGAATGCCTTGGTATTGCAGAGACTTTCAATGAGGCTCTTTATAAAGCTTTCATTGGTGCCGGAATCAAACTTCCGAAATACAAAAACATGATCATTACTGTCAAGGATGAGGATCAGCAGGAAGTTGTTCCGATCGCAAGACGTTTCGAGGCTCTTGGATACCGTATTTATGCAACAAGAGGAACTGCAAGAGTTCTCAAAGAAAACGGAATCAAAGCAATCCGTACAAATAAACTGGAGCAGCCGGCACCGAACCTTATGGACCTGATTCTCGGACATAAGATCGACGTTGTTATTGATACACCGCCGCAGGGTGTGGAGCATCAGAAAGATGGTTTCGTGATCCGGCGAAATGCGATCGAGACAGGTGTCAATGTTCTGACCAGTCTGGATACAGCAGAAGCGCTTGTAACCAGCCTTGAAAACACAGACCTTCAC
Source organism: uncultured Ruminococcus sp. (assembly GCA_900066355.1). Classification (GTDB taxonomy): domain Bacteria; phylum Bacillota; class Clostridia; order Lachnospirales; family Lachnospiraceae; genus Blautia_A. The sequence goes on along the minus strand of FMEL01000003.1, from coordinate 62,254 downwards.
CACCTGACGCTGATCGATATTGCAACGATAGCAGACAGATAAAAGAATAAAAATAACTTTACAACCGGAGAGACGAAATAGTTTCTCCGGTTTTTGATTAGAAAAAATCACAGATATTACAGGAAAAATCTAAACAAAACTTAAACTTTAAACGAAAACCCGTGGAGAGGTTTACGAACCATGGAAACTGTAATATACTGATAAAGTATGAATTGTGGGATTGCAGCGCACGAAACAATTCGTAGGTATTGTAATGAAAAAATAAGACAGAGAAAGGAAAGAAAAATGAGTGTTCTGGAATTTATAAAAGTTGTGATACTCGGAATCGTCGAGGGTATTACGGAATGGCTTCCAATCAGCAGTACCGGACATATGATTCTTGTCGATGAATTTATCAAGATGGAAATGACACCGGAATTTAAGGAGTTTTTCCTTGTGGTGATCCAGCTGGGCGCGATTCTTGCGGTTGTTGTTTTGTACTGGAGCAAATTGTGGCCATTTTACATACGGGAGATTTCACCGAAAAAACGTAAAGAACTTAACCGTATGAATCCGGTATCCCGTATGGCACTGACATTTGTCGAAAAATTTTGTAACAAGGATAAATGGATCCTGTGGTTCAAGATTCTTGTAGCATGTATCCCGACCATCGTGATCGCGCTTCCGTTTAATGATATTATCGAAGAAAAATTCAACAATTATGTAGTAGTTGCGATTGCCCTGATCGTATACGGTGTAATCTTTATTTTGATAGAGAACTACAATAAAAGAAGAAAACCGGTATGTACTTCTCTTGAAGAGTTAAGCTTCGGTACTGCATTCAAGATTGGTATCTTTCAGGTACTTTCTGTTATTCCTGGAACATCACGTTCCGGCTCTACGATCATCGGAGGAATCCTCGTGGGAACTTCAAGAACAGTAGCAGCAGAGTTTACCTTTTTCCTGGCGATTCCGGTCATGTTTGGCGCAAGCCTTCTGAAACTTGTAAAATTTGGTTTCGCATTTACACCGGCAGAGATTTTGACACTGGTGACAGGCGTTGTTGTTGCATTTTTTGTATCCGTGATCGCAATCAAGTTCCTGATGGGTTATATCAAGAAACATGATTTCAAGGCATTCGGCTGGTATCGAATCGTTCTTGGTATCCTTGTGCTGGGTTATTTTGCGGTTGCTGTTCACAGGTAATGTTCCGCGAGGTGTTTTGTCATGAATATGGCAAAATCCCGAGACATCCAGGGCAGAAAATTCCTCTGATAAAGCCGGAAATTTGACTTTTGGCGGATTCCGTGGGATAATGTCTGTGATTTTATAAACAAGCAAATGTATCAACGGTCTTGTATAGACCGGAAAGGATGGAAATAATGAAAGCAAAACATATCATCGCCGTACTCGGTATGACAATGATCCTTGCCCTGGCAGGATGTGGATCAAAGGGATCTGTCGTTGAGGTAACTCCGACACCGGCAGCAACTCCGACACCTACGGAAGTTCCGGTAACAGTCACACCGGTACCGACCTCTACACCGGCACCGAAGGTAATTGGCGTAAAAACATCTCAGGCAAAATATATCTACCTGACCAACAGTCTTCAGAATGATATCAGAGAAATCTATCTGATGACATCCGGCGGAGAGGACTGGGGCAAAAACCTGATTCCGTCAGAATCCTCTGTAAAAGCAGCAGAACAGGTGCAGATGTATTACACAGCAGATTCTTCTTCCGCATCAGACAGCAGTGAAGAAAGCACAGATACAACAACAGATACTTCCAGTACATCTGCTCTGTATGATATGAAGATTGTGACTGCATCCGGTGACGCATACCAGATCTACAGTGTAAACCTTGGCGATATGGAAAAAGCTTCTCTTGCTTACGACGAAGAAAGCTCTGTTGCATACCTTCGTTATATGAGTCTTTCTGAAAAGAAAGAAAAAGATACAAAGGAAAATTCACAGCAGACATCTTCCTCTGACGATAGCTCTGAGGAGACAAGTTCAGATGACAGCAGTTATGATGATTCCTATTCTGATGATAGCAGCTATGATGATGGAAGTTCTGACGATAGCAGCAGCTATGATGATGGAAGTTCTGACGATTCCTCCTATGATGATGGAAGTTCTGACGATAGCAGCAGTTATGATGATGGAAGTTATGATGATGGAAGTTATGATGATGGAAGTTATGATGATTCTTCCTACGATGATTATGTAGACGAAGGTGATGACACCGACGAAGAAGGCGGAGACTGGAATTATTAATCTATAAAAATTTCTTTAAGATTTATTGGCAAGTTCTATTGCAAAATAAGTCAGATAAATTGACAGAAATTTTCTGTACAGTTAAAATATTATCAATGCAGTAATGAAATTACTGGAAAGAGTACAGAAAAGAAAGGAGATTTATCGTGAAGAAAAAATTTTTAACGATCATGCTGGCAGGTACTATGGCGGCAGGTATGAGTGCTGGCAGCGTACAGGCAGCAGCCGCAGAGGATGCAAGTGGTGATCTTTATGTATTTATCGCAGCAAGCTTAAGCAATGCAATGGAAGATATCCAGAAGGATTTCAATAAGGAATATCCGGATGTAAATATTCTTTTTAATGCAGACAGTTCAGGAACACTTCAGACACAGATTGAGGAAGGTTCCAGATGTGACATCTTTTTCTCCGCAGCTACCAAACAGATGGATGCACTTGTAGATGAAGAACTTGCAGACAAAGATTCAGTTGTAGATCTTCTTGAAAACAAAGTCGTTCTGATCAAACCAAAGGATGGCGAGACAAAGGTTACTGGATTCGAAAACATCACAGATGCAGAGAATATCGCTCTTGCAGGAGAGGATGTTCCGGTTGGGCAGTACTCCCGTGAAATTTTTAAGAATCTTGGTATCGAAGACGATGTCAACAAGATGGAGATCAATGAAGGAAAGAACGTTACAGAGGTGCTTGCATCTGTAAGTGAGGGAAGTAACGAAATCGGTATTGTTTATGCAACAGATGCAGCTTCCGTTGCTGACAAAGTAGATATTATCGCAGAAGCTCCGGCTGGCTCTCTGGAAACACCGGTTCTTTATCCTGCAGGGCTTACAATTGATTCTGAAGCATCTGATTCCGAAGCTGCAGCAGCAAAAGCTTTCTTAGAATATCTTCAGACAGATGATGCAATGAAAGTATTCGAAGAATATGGATTTGCACAGTACAGAGCAGATGATGAGAAAGAAGCTGCAGAAGAAACTGATGCAGATACTGCAGAGGAAACTGAAGCAACAGAAGAAACAAAATAATCAAAAATTACATACAAAAGGGGCGACAGATATGTCAGCCCCTTTTTGTGCATACAGGGGAATTAGAAAGAATGATGGAATTTATACAGGAAATTAACTGGAGTCCACTGTGGATTTCTTTAAAAACCGGTTTTGTGGCGACGGTCATTGCCTTTTTTTTCGGGATTTTCTGTGCAAGAAAGATCATGAAACTGAAACCGATATCAAGAGCGGTTCTTGATGGTATTCTTACGATGCCGCTTGTCCTTCCGCCGACAGTAGCAGGATTTTTTCTGCTGCTGATCTTCAGTCTGCGCAGACCGTTTGGTAAGTTTCTGCTGGAAAGCTTTGATTTCAAGGTCGTTCAGACATGGAAAGGCTGCGTGATCGCAGCAGCAGTCATTGCTTTTCCACTAATGTACCGCAACGCACGTGCTGCATTTGAGCAGGTGGATGTAAACCTCATTTATGCAGGGCAGACTCTTGGTATGAGTGACCGCAGGATTTTTTGGAAGGTTATCGTTCCGGCAGCAGCGCCGGGTATTGCATCCGGTACCGTACTTGCATTTGCAAGGGCAATCGGCGAATACGGAGCAACTTCCATGTTGGCGGGAAATATACTTGGTAAGACAAGGACTGTATCTGTCGCGATTGCAGCGGAAACGGCCGCAGGAAATTATAATGTGGCAGGTTTTTGGGTTGTGGTGATCGTTTTGATCTCGTTTGTGATCGTGGCACTGATAAATATTGTCTCAGGCAGAGGCATGAAGAGCAGAAGGTGGATCTGATGGCATTACAGGTAAATATAGAAAAAAATTTCAAAGGATTTTCTCTTAGGACCGCATTTGAGAGCACTACTTCGTCAACCGGAATCTTAGGAGCATCCGGCAGCGGAAAGAGCATGACGCTCCGCTGCATTGCCGGGATCGAAACTCCGGATAAGGGAAAGATTGTAATCAATGGAAGAACCGTGTTTGATTCCGAAAAAAAAATTAATCTGAAACCGCAGGAACGCAGGATCGGTTATCTTTTTCAGAATTATGCACTGTTTCCGACAATGACGGTCAAAGACAATATTCTCTGCGGCTATCGTGGAGAAAAATCGCAAAAAGAAGAAAAGGTACGTGACTATCTGAAAAGATATCAGCTTGATGGGCTGGAGAATCGTTATCCGGCACAGCTTTCCGGTGGGCAGCAGCAGCGAGTAGCACTTGCCCGAATGATGATCGGAGAACCAGAAGTGATCCTTTTGGATGAGCCATTTTCGGCATTGGATGGATATCTGAAGGATGTTTTACAGAAAGATATGCAGGAATTTCTGCAACAGTATCAGGGAGATATGCTGATGGTAACGCACAGCAGAGATGAGGCATTTCGTTTTTGTAATGAATTGATGCTTTTAAGAGAAGGAAAGACATTGATTTTCGGAAATACAAGAGATTTATTTGAACAGCCACAGCTTCTGGAAGCCTCCAGACTGACCGGCTGCAAAAACAGTTCAAGGATTGAGAGAATGGGAGATCATGAAGTGTTTGCACTTGACTGGGGTGTATCACTCCATACTGCACAGAAGGTGGAAGCAGATATGACGCATGTTGCCATCCGCGGACACTGGATCCAACCGGTGCAGGAAGCAGGTAAAAACTGCATTGCCTTTGAGACAGCGGAATATGTGGAAACAACATTTGAACATCAGTATCTGGTCAGAAATCCGGGAATGGAAGAAGGAGCAGCCCTCTGGTGGATGCGCCCGAAAGAAAACTTCCGGGATCCACATGAAAAAAATCTGCCGCACTATCTGTATCTGCCGCCGGAGCATCTGATGTTACTGAAGTGATTTTGATTTCAGATAACCGGCAACAAGCATAGCCAGTTTGAAGGTCATGGCATCTTCGAAAGTACGGAGGTCGAGACCGAATTTTTTCTGAATCTTTTCGAAGCGGTAGACAAGCGTGTTGCGATGTACGTAGAGCTGTCTGGATGTTTCGGAGAGATTCAGGTTATTTTCAAAGAAAGTGCGGATGATTGCCAGCGTCTCACCGTCGATAGAATCAAGCGACTCATCACCGAAGATTTCTTCGATGAACATCTCGCAAATAGAGACAGGGAGCTGGTAGATCAGACGCCCGATACCAAGGGTACGATATCCGAATACAGCACGTTCAGCATAAAAGATCTTACCGATTTCGAGTGCTGTGCGTGCTTCTTTATATGCACTGGAAAGTTCACGGAGATCGTCGGCGGTATTGCTGTAGGCAACCCATGCCTGTGTCATGGCCTCTGCGCCGAGCATATCAACCAGCATATGAGCGGTATCTTCGAGATTTTCATAAGTTTCCGTAGAAGAAAGTTCACGAACAATGATGATGCCACTGTCATCGATCGCAGTGATAAAATCGTGTGTGCGTGCAGAAAAGATATTTTTGATCGTTGCCAGGGCATGTTCATCCTGCGACTGTCTGGTTGTAACGAGGAAGACTGCCCTGCGTGCAGTGGTGGAAATGTGCAGTTTGCGTGCACGGTTAAAAGCCTCTACTTCTGTATAGTTTCCCAGAAGCAGTTTCTGCATAAAAGAGTTTTTGTCATTTTTTTCGGAAAAACCTTCCAGGATGCTTTGAATCTGGCAGACAGCCAGTTCACCAATCGTTGAGACAGAAGCATCGCTTCCCCATACGACGAGAAGATAGGGAACATCGCTCTTTTCGGTAATTTTGTACAGGCAGCAGGTTGTATTGGCCAGACAGAGTGCGGTGCTCTGGCGGAAGTCATCAAGTTTTGCTGCGGATGGAAGTCTTTTTTCGCAGGTCGTAACGAAAACGGAATTGTCCTCCAGAAGCAGGCAGAAGTCGAGATGGCTGATGCGTTTCCAGTCATCCATATATTTTTGAAGTGTACGTTGTACGGACATGAAATCAAATCATCCTTTCTGAAAAAAAGACCCGGGGTAAACTGCCCCGGGTCTGATATTCTGATTGAATCTTAGTTGGTGATAACCAGTTCTGTATCTTTATCAAAGAAATGTGTTTTTTCCATGTTGAAATCGAATTTAACCGGATCACCTGTTTTTGCTTTTGTACCTGGATCAACACGAGCTGTGATCTGTGTGCCGTTTACATCGAAGTACAGGAATACTTCTGCACCAAGAAGCTCATAAACTTTAACGGTAGAAGACATGGAGCCGTTCGGTGTATCTGCAACGTCTTCCGGACGGATACCCATAACAACGGTCTTTCCTACATAACCGCCATCTTTGAGTGCTTTAGCTTTAGCTGCCGGAATAACGAGTTCATCACTTCCGATAACTGCAACAATGTCGGAACCTTTTTCTTTGATCTGGGCATCAAGGAAGTTCATCTGCGGAGATCCCATGAATCCTGCAACAAAGAGGTTGCCCGGTTTCTGATAGAGGTTCTGAGGTGTATCAACCTGCTGAACAACACCGTCTTTCATAACAACGATTCTGGTACCAAGAGTCATAGCCTCTGTCTGGTCATGTGTTACGTAGATGATAGTAGCACCCAGTCTCTGATGAATTTTGGAAATCTCGATACGCATCTGTACACGAAGTTTTGCATCCAGGTTGGAGAGAGGCTCATCCATAAGGAATACCTTAGGATTACGAACGATTGCACGTCCCATAGCAACACGCTGTCTCTGTCCACCGGAAAGAGCCTTCGGTTTACGATCAAGAAGTTTCTCAAGGTCAAGGATTCTTGCAGCTTCACGAACTGCTTTGTCAATCTCAGCTTTCGGAACTTTACGAAGTTTCAGTCCAAATGCCATGTTATCATATACGGTCATATGAGGATACAGAGCGTAGTTCTGGAATACCATTGCGATGTCACGGTCTTTCGGCTCTACATCGTTCATAACTTTGTCACCGATCTTTAAGGTACCGCTGGTGATTTCTTCCAGTCCGGCTATCATACGAAGTGTAGTAGATTTACCACATCCGGAAGGTCCTACGAAAATGATGAATTCTTTGTCTTCGATTTCAAGGTTGAAGTCTTTAACGGCTTCGAAACCGTTTGGATATGTCTTATTAATGTGCTGTAAAGATAAACTTGCCATTGTAAATTCCCTCCAAAATATTAAGTAAGTTTTGCTCGTGTTTTGAACTGTTATCAGTATACTGGAATTTCCCGGAGGAATCCAGAGTTGAATTTTACAAAGATTCCGGAGGTTTCTTGACAGATTGACGAAAAGCCCGGGAAGGTTTGTCACTCTGCCGAAAACAGATGGGAGTTATCATAAAGATATTATAGAAGATAAGGCTTTGGCTGGCAAGTGATGATATGGAATGGATTTTCACCAAGTTTGCTGTGAACGGAGCGAACAATAACAATTATTACGAAATAAAATATATTGTCTAACTTGCAGATGCTAATGGCCTTTTCATCATCCGATAGTATACGGGAATCAGAAGTGCGCAGGCACCGAACCACGCAAGTGGGCTGGCAATGCATACGGAGGTATAGCCGATGATACCGGAAAGTCCGACAGTCGCTGCAATACGCATGACGAGCTCGATCATACATGCCGCGAAAGGAGCACGTCCATTCTGCATACTCTGGATCGAGGTTCGGTAAACTGCCAGCAGCCCCAGGATAAAATAGAAAGGAGCCACGATCGTCAGATACGCATCGGAGTAATGATAGATTTCGACTGTCGGATCAGAGAGGAACATCCGCACGATCGGATGGCGAAGAATCAAAATACCGATGCACATGAGAAAATTGAAGCCTTCTGTCTGAATCAGAGATGCACGTACACCCTGGCGGATGCGCTCTTTTTTTCCGGCACCGAAATTCTGTGCAACATAGTTGGAGATGGCAGTCATCATGGCATTATTTACAAGTACAGAAAGTTGATCTGCTTTAGATGCTGCAGTATATCCGGCTACGGCAGCAGTTCCGAGGGAGTTTACGACAGTCTGCATTGCGAGCTGTCCGATACACATGACAGACATCTGAAATCCCATTGGAAATCCTGTTTTCAGGTGAAGACTGATCGTGTCTTTCAGATCATGGAAATCTTTACGGTGCAGATGCAGTATCGGGAAATTTTTCAGTCCGACGATGAGACTGAGTACTGCTGAGAGAAACTGGGACAAAATTGTAGCCCATGCAGCGCCTGCGACTCCCATGTGTAAAGGTACAATAAACAGGACATCAAGAAAAATGTTCAATACAGAGGAGAATACCAGGAAGTAGAGCGGTGTTTTGCTGTCGCCCAGTGCACGTAGCATGTTGGAAATCATATTGTAAAAAACAGTTGCACCTGTTCCGAGAAGTACCACAAACATATAGTCATAGGCTTCACCGGAAATATCAGAAGGAATCTGCATCCACCGAAGAATCTGATGAGCCAGGAGGCAGCAGATCAGCGTCAGCACAATTGTAAAAATGATGCTGAGCAGCGTGGAAGCGGCAACGCTTTTTCGCATTCCTTTTTCATCTTTTGCGCCACAGCGCTGGCCGAGACAGATGCCGAAACCACCTGTAAAACCATTGATAAAACAAAAGACAAAATAAATGATAATGCTGGTGGATCCGACTGCTGCAAGGGAATTTGCCCCCAGTGTTTTACCGACGATCACAGAGTCAGCAAGTGTATAAAAGAGCTGAAACAGATTACCCAGAATTACGGGAATTGCGAATTTTAGTAAAGACCAGAATGGACTTCCAACGGTAAGATCCATTTCTTTAGACTTTGTTCCGGACATAATATTAAGAACCTCCTTGTAGTAGTTATATGCTTTTTTTACCGCACGCCTCATTATAAAGAAAATGAAATCAAAATACGATTCCGGTATTGTCGTATATGATACAGATATTGATTTTGTATGGAGGACAAAAAGAAGAGATTTGGGGATGCAGAGGAATGAAAATCTTTACAAAATTTGGAAAGTTGAGTATGATAATTAAAAAGTATTGCAGATAAAATTATACATAAATTGCAAAATTCGGAGAAATATAAAATGGCAAAAAGAAAAATCCTGATGGATGATACCAGAAGAGAACTCTCAAAACATGGAACAGAAACTTTTCCTATGACGGTAAGCCATGATGATCTGTGGGCATTTGAGGGAAAGACTGTCCCGATCCACTGGCATGATGATCTGGAAATAAATCTTCTGAGAGAGGGTATGGCTGTTTTTCAGGTTTATCAGAAAAGCTACAGCGTCAGGCCGGGAGAAGGCTTTCTTTTGAATCGAAATGTGCCGCACAGCTGCAATTCACCAGTAAATGAACATGTTAGATATAATACGATTCTTGTGAGGCCGGATTTTCTGTATGGGGACTTTGGAAGTGATATTGAGCGAAACTGCTTCAGGCCTTTTTTGCAGAACTCTGCAGTGCCCTGTATTCACCTGACTGCTTCGGACGAAAATGGAAAAGAAATCCTTGAGAAACTGAATCAGGTAGAAGAAGTGTTTGACCGGAAACCATTTTGCTATGAACTGAAGATCAGAGGACTTCTGTGTGAAGCATTCAGTATGATTCTGTCTGATCATCAGAGGAAGCTGACAAAATTTGTTCCGGCAAATCAACAGGAACTGGAACGGCTGGAAGTAATGCTGAACTATCTCAACACACATTTTGAATCGGTGATCTCCCTGCAGGAGCTGGCAGATCAGATACACATGTCCAGAGAAGTGTGCTGCCGTCTGTTCAAAAAAATGACAGGAAAAACAATTACCGGATATCTGGAAGAATACCGGGCGGACAAAAGTTTACCACTGGTACAGAGCGACCAGTACTCCATGACACAGATTGCGGAAATGGTCGGTTTCAGTAATCCCAGCCGATTCGCAAGTGCATTCCGAAAAAGATTCGGGTGTAATCCAAAAACATACAATCAGAGATAGAAGACTCAATCCTCATCCTCTCAAAATAAATCATTCAGGTCTGTGTAATGAAATATTGTATCGAGAACGTTTCTCTGTTTTTTGCATACCCTAACAGAAGAAGTCTGTAAAGGAGTCTCCACATGAAAAATAAAAAATGGATCTCACTGGCGGCAGCGATTGTTCTGGCAGTGACTGCACTGCCGATGACGGCTTTTGCTGCAAAAAAAGACGGAGAAAAGAAACTTGCAAAAGTCACTTTAAATGAGGTGGCGCACTCAATCTTTTACGCACCGCAGTATGTGGCAATCGAAGAAGGATATTTTGCGGAAGAAGGACTTGACCTGACACTTGTAACCGGTTTTGGGGCGGATAAAGTTCTGACTGCACTGATTTCCGGCGAGGCAGATATCGGTTTCATGGGAGCGGAAGCGTCGATTTATGCATATCAGGAAGGCGCAACCGACCCGGCGGTGAACTTCGCACAGCTTACTCAGCGTGCAGGAAATTTCCTTGTGGCAAGAGAGGAAATGCAGGACTTTAAGTGGGAAGATTTGAAGGGAAAGAAAGTTCTTGGCGGACGTAAGGGCGGCATGCCGGAAATGGTATTTGAATACATTCTTCGCAAAAACGGTCTTGATTCACAGAAGGATCTGACGATCGATCAGAGCATTGATTTCGGATCTACAGCGGCAGCCTTTATAGGAGATAAATCTGCTGATTTCACAGTAGAATTTGAGCCATCAGCGACGGCTCTGGAGAAAGAGGGGGCAGGATATGTCGTTGCCTCGCTGGGAGTGGATTCCGGCTATGTGCCATACACTTCCTACAGTGCAAAGACCAGCTACATGGAAAAAAATCCGGAGATTATCCAGAAGTTCACCAATGCACTTCAGAAAGGCATGGAATATGTGCAGGGCCACACACCGGAAGAGATTGCCGAAGTCATTGCACCGCAGTTTGCGGAAACGGATCTCGACATAGTCACGACGATCGTGAAACGTTATTATGAGCAGGACACATGGAAATCTGACCTGATTTTTGAAAAAGAAAGCTTCGAACTTCTGGAGGATATCCTCGAGGATGCCGGAGAACTGAATGAACACGTATCATACGAAGATCTTGTGACAACTGAATACGCTGCAAAAGCAGCAGAAAAATAAGTTTATTCTTTTGTGGTCGAGATAAGATGATTCCAATACGGAGAGGATACTTTTTTAATAAAGTAGATTTTTTCAGGACAGAGAAAATCAGAAATCATTCGGACTTTTTTATGTCGACTTTTGGTGGCTGGTAATGATATACAGCTTCATAAGATTTCAGTTCTTCTTCATCCACTGGTCCTGCCGGGATCAGTCCGGTACAGTCTTGAGAGGATGCGGCATTTGACATAAAATCATAAGAGTCAATGACCTCCTGATTTGCAGAGCTGTCAGATTTTGAATGAGCATTTTTTTTCATAACAAACCTCCGTGTATATATTGATTTTAAGATTTACGGAAAACCTTAAAGTTAATGTATACAGGAGGTTTGTTTATTATACATCTGGATGTAAAATGCATTTGATATTTCTTTATGCAATTTCTTCGATCGTAAGGTCTTCATATTTTAAAAGGGTTTTAGAATGATTCAGACGGGTGACAATCAGATATTCATTAGGTGGCATACCGAGGTATTTTTTGAATTCGCGGGCAAGGTGATATTTGCTGACACCTGCTGTGATAGCGAGGGACTCAAGAGATAAGGGTTCCTGAAAATGTTGATCAATTTCCTTTAGAACTGTTTTCAGGTATGCAGGCATAAAACCCAGACTGAGATTTTCAGTGTCATTTTCAATCAGAATATGCGTCAGTATATCGGTAATCAGACATGACGAGAGTATTTCTGAATGAATATCTTTTCGCTGCGTAATAGAAAGGATTCTGCGCAAGGAAATTATCGAGGCAGAAGGTGGCACAGCAATCATAAAACATCCGGAAACAGCAACTGCTGATGCACAGATTTCAGTAATCCAGTTACTGATTTCACAGCAGGTTGATGGAATCTGTATTGCAGGAAATGATGAGAATGCACTTCAGGCTGCACTGGAAGATGCTATGAATGAAGGCATCAAAGTTTCCTGTCTTGATGCCAAAGTCACAGAGGCATCTGACGGCGGTACAGAAGTTATTCTCGGTTCTCCGTTCAAATTTAATCCATCCAATATCGATGAATGGAAAGATGTTTATTAATCAGGCGCTAATTACAATTTAAATAACCCTTGGAAACAGGACTGCTGTACTGCTACTACGGCAGTCCTGAACTTTATGCCAAAGTATGCGAGAGAAGCTGCCAGTGGCAGGTTCTCTGTATGGTGGAAAATGCAGGAGGTATGGATATGATCAAAGCATTTACAATGAAATTGTATGAAGGACAGGAACAGGAATACGAGAGACGTCATAATCTGCTCTGGCCGGAAATGAAAGATATGATACATGAATATGGCGGAAAAAATTATTCCATTTTTCTGGATAAAGAAACACTCACATTGTTTGGCTATATAGAAATCGAAGATGAAAAAAAATGGAGTAAGAGTGCAGATACTAAGATAAACCGTAAATGGTGGGATTTCATGGCAGATATTATGGAAACTAATCCGGATAACAGTCCGGTATGCAAGGATCTTCATCCTGTTTTTCATCTGGATTAAGAGGAAATCTTCAAAATTTAACATAAACCCTCGAATATGAACATTGACGATTTACCTTCCGATATGACAAAATAACTATAACGGATAATGCAGGATTACCGGGCGTGAAACATCGCCTGGTTTTCCTCGTTTACAAAAAACATATGGGAGGAATGAGAATGGCAAAGAAAAGAAAATGCGGTGTGCTGCTCCCGGTCAGCAGTCTGCCGTCAAAATATGGAATCGGCTGCTTTGACAAAAAAGCATATGAGTTTGTGGATGCGCTGAAAGAAGCAGGACAGAGTTACTGGCAGATTCTGCCGCTTGGTCCGACAAGCTACGGCGATTCTCCGTATCAGTCATTTTCCACATTTGCAGGAAATCCATATTTTATCAGTCTGGAAGAACTGATAAAAGAAGGTGTCCTGACAAAAAAAGAATGTGAGAGCGTGGATTTCGGAACGGATGCGACAAGCGTAGATTATGCAAAATTATATGAAGGACGTATGATTTTGCTTCGCAAGGCATATGAACGCAGCAACGTATACATAGATTCGGAATTCCGCAGATTTCAGGAAGAAGAGGCATGGTGGCTGAAGGACTATGCACTTTTTATGGCTGTGAAGAAACGCTTCGGTGGTATTCCGTGGAGTGAATGGGCTGAGGACATCCGTCTTCGCTGGCAGAATGCCCTCGATTATTACAGAGAAGAAATGTATTTTGAAATCGAATTTCAGGAGTACATGCAGTTTAAATTCCGCCAGCAGTGGATGAAACTGAAAGCTTATGCAAATGAAAAAGGAATCCAGATCATTGGTGATATCCCGATCTATGTGGCAATGGACAGTGCTGACACATGGGCAAATCCATGGCTCTTTAAACTCGATGAAAAAAACTGTCCGATACAGGTTGCAGGCTGCCCGCCGGACGGATTTTCTGCAACAGGACAGCTCTGGGGAAATCCACTGTACAACTGGGAAGTGCATCGCAATTCCGGATATGAATGGTGGGTAAAACGAATTGCAAACTGTTTCCGTCTGTATGATGTAGTGCGAATTGATCATTTCCGCGGATTTGATGAATATTATGCAATCCCGTACGGTGATAAGACAGCAGAGAACGGCTGGTGGGAAAAAGGCCCGGGAATCGAGCTGTTCCGCACGATTTCAGAAAAACTCGGACATCGTGAGATCATTGCAGAAGATCTTGGTTATATGACCGACACGGTTAAGAAACTGGTCGAAGAAAGCGGCTACCCGAATATGAAGGTCATCGAATTTGCATTTGACGAGCGCGATACGGGTAATGCAAGCGATTATCTGCCGCATAACTATCCGAGAAATTGCGTGGTTTATACAGGAACTCATGACAATGAGACTCTGGTATCATGGCTTGATAATATTACACCACAGGAGCGCAGACAGGTTCGTAAATACCTGAATAATTTCCACGATTCCGGAAAAGAACTTTGTGACGATCTGATCTGCCTTGTGATGCAGAGCGTAGCTGATCTTTGTATCATACCGATGCAGGACTATCTGGGACTAGATAATTCCGCACGAATGAATCAGCCGTCCACACTTGGAAAGAACTGGAAATGGCGTTTGAAAGAAGGACAATTTTCTAAAGAACTGCGGGGAGAAATGCTGGAACTTGCAGGACGCTACGGAAGATTATAAGAAAAATATAATAAATTATATAAAACAGCCCCCGGTATTGTGCCGGGGGTTCAAATTTATTCCGCAAGATAATATACAGAGGAATATGGTGCAAGGGTCAGAAGGATTCTGCCGTCTTTGATTGTTTTGACAGCTCCTTTGCGTTTCTGTGTGCCGCCATAAACGGCTAGATTACTGTTCAGGAGTTCTTTTAATTTTTGCGCATCAGGAAGTTTCAGCTCGTAGACCTGCTCCTGATCGGAGAAATTAAACAGAGAAAGGATGCGCTCTTTTTTACTGCTTCGTTCGAAGACATAAATACAGCGTCCTTCCTGATGGCAGTCGATCCATCTGAAACCGTCAGCTTCATAATCTTTTTCCCAGAGGGCGGAATGCTCCAGATACAGTTTATTCAGATCTTTCATAAAGTGTGCGAAAGCATCATGCGCCGGATAATCAAGAAGCATCCAGTCCTGTTCTCTTTTTTCGTCCCATTCGCGGAACTGTCCGATTTCATTTCCCATGAAATTCAGTTTTTTGCCCGGGTGTGCGTACATGTACATATACAGGGAACGCGCCTGCGGGAATTTGTTTTCATAATCACCGCTCATTTTCTGCATGATGGTTGCCTTGCCGTGAACGACTTCATCATGAGAGAGCGGGAGCAGGAAACGGGCATCATAATAATACATCATCGAGAATGTGAGTTTGTGGTAATTTTCCGGACGGTATTCCGGTGCAGTACGGAAATAATTGAGTGTATCATTCATCCATCCCATATCCCATTTGTAATCGAAGCCAAGACCTCCTTGATCGACAGGATCGGTCACCTTCGGGAAAGAGGTGGAATCTTCGGCGGCGAGAATGACTGACGGATGCATTCCCTTTAGGCTCTGGTTCATATACTGGAGAAATTCTACGGCATTCAGATTGACACCACGAGCCGGGTCACCCTGCCAGTAGATCGCACGGCTGATCGCATCCATGCGGATACCGTCCATATGAAATTCGCTGATCCAGTAATTGGCGCAGGACTGCAGGAAACTTCTTGTCTCACCGCGGGAGTGCATGAAATTGCAGCTGCCCCATTCGCTGACACCGACAGCAGAATTCGGATATTCAAAAAGAGAAGTTCCGTCATAATTGGCAAGTCCGTAGGAGTCCACTGCAAAATGTACCGGGACAAAATCCATCAGGACACCGATGCCGTGTTTGTGGCAGGCATCAACAAAAGCTTTTAGCTGATCCGCAGTTCCGTAGCGGGAAGTCGGACTGAAAAATCCGGTTGCCTGATAGCCCCATGATTCGTCGCACGGATATTCATTCAGCGGCATGATCTCCAGATAGTTGTAACCGTTTTTGGTGAGATATGGGATCAGAATGTCGATCATTTCTTCATAGTTGTACCAGTCGTCCGCTTTATCAGAAGGCTTGCGAAAAGAACCGAAATGGATCTCATAAATATTGAGAGGCTTTTTGCGGCAGTCACTGCGGTTCTGCATCCACTGACTGTCTTTAAATTTGTATTTGTTCATATCGCGGATGATGGAAGCACTGTTTGGACGGAGTTCCATGCCGAAACCATATGGATCGCAGTGATCCACGGCATTTCCGCTTCGGTCATAAATGCGGTACTTATACATCTGGCCGGCTTTTGCCTGTGGAACATAACATTCCCAGAAATTTCCGTCAGATACTTTGTTCATATCCCATTCCTGCCATTCATTAAATTCCCCGATCAGAGTAATGCGTGAAGCTGAAGGTGCAAACGTACGAAAAGTTACCCCCTGTTTTTCAGTGTGGGCACCGAGATATTTGTAGGCATCAAAAATTTTTCCTGTATAAAATCCGTAAAAATCCATAGTATTCTCCTTGCAGATAATAGACATTGGTTGTGTAGTTTAGTATACTATAAAAAGAAAACTCCCGCCTGTCCACCGACGATTTCGGACAAATGGCGGATAACCGACGATTTAAAAAAAATGTCGGAAAAGGAGAACGGTTATATGGATATCAGAATAGAAAAAACCGAAAAGGCGATCCGAAATGCATTTCTGGAACTACGCGCGGCAAAACCGCTGGAAAAAATCACCGTGAGAGAGCTGTGCAGTCTGGCATGCATTAACAAGTCAACATTTTACAGTCATTATGAGGATATCTATGCATTGTCACAGACACTTGAATCCGAGACGATCACGGCTGTTCTGACCGATATTTCCAGACAGCAGGAGGCACCGTTTAAGAATCCGGATGTGTTTACGAGAAATCTGTATATCGCGCTGGTATCCAATCATTCGCTGATCAATATTCTGTTTTCCGGTACAGAAAAAAGCCATCTCGGAGACTGTCTGGAGGCGGAATTGAAGCGTCTGATCAAAGAAAATTTTCCGGAATACCAAAATGATCCTGAAAAAGATATTATGCTGTCGTTCTGCATTCAGGGATGCTTCCATGCATA
Source organism: uncultured Ruminococcus sp. (assembly GCA_900066355.1). Lineage (GTDB taxonomy): Bacteria > Bacillota > Clostridia > Lachnospirales > Lachnospiraceae > Blautia_A. Next base: position 45,358 of record FMEL01000003.1, on the reverse strand, counting down.
TCTGAACAATCAGGACAAGGAGCTTGATATGCTGATCCGCGTCAGCGAAGTGATCGTGCAGAAACTGGCACCGTTATACATCAAAGAATAAACAAATCGAAAGAAGAAAAATAAATGAAAAAACTGGTTATCGGAATTCTGGCACATGTCGATGCCGGAAAGACAACTTTATCGGAAGGGCTTCTGTATCTGTGCGGTGGGATCCGAAAGATCGGACGAGTGGATCACGGAGATGCCTTTCTGGATACGTATGAACTGGAAAAAGAAAGAGGAATCACGATTTTCTCAAAGCAGGCACTGCTGAAAACAGACGATATGGAAGTGTCACTTCTTGACACTCCGGGACATGTCGACTTTTCGGCGGAGATGGAGCGTACGCTGCAGGTGCTTGATTATGCGATTCTTGTGATCAATGGTATGGATGGGGTACAGAGCCATACGATGACCTTGTGGAGACTTCTGGAAAGATATCAGATTCCGACGTTTTTATTTGTAAATAAAATGGATCAGCAGGGGACAGATCACGATGCACTCCTCGCAGATCTGAAAAATCATCTGCATGAAAACTGTGTGGATTTCGGAAAGACAGAAGGCGCAGAGGAGGGATTTTCATCGGAGCAGATGGAAAACATCGCAGTCTGTGATGAGAAGCTTCTGGAAAAATATCTGGAAACCGGCGAAGTGACTGTAGCGGAGAGTGCGGCGCTCATCGCACAGAGAAAAGTTTTTCCATGTTTTTTTGGTTCCGCACTGAAAATGGAAGGCGTGGAAGAATTTCTGAACGGACTTCGCACGTATACGAAAGAACCGAAGCGCCGGGAAACTTTTGGTGCAAAAGTTTTCAAGATCGCCCGGGATGAGCAGGGAAACCGTCTTACGTATATGAAGATCACGGGCGGAAGCTTGAAGGTAAAGACATTGCTCTCATCGGAAGGTGCGGGCCAAAGTCTGCCGGGTAGAAAAGTGGAAGAATCTTCGTGGGAAGAAAAAGTGGATCAGATCCGTCTGTATTCCGGGGCAAAATATGAGACAACGCAGGAAGCAGAGGCTGGTCTTGTCTGTGCGGTGACAGGTCTCACAAAAACTTATCCGGGTGAGGGACTTGGAGCAGAAAGTGAATCAGAACTCCCTGTACTGGAACCGGTCCTCAACTATCAGATCATCCTTCCGGATGACTGTGATCCACATCAGATGCTGCAGAAGCTGAGAATGCTTGAGGAGGAAGAACCACAGCTTCATATCCTGTGGGACAGCCAGCTGGGAGAGATCCATGCACAGCTGATGGGAGAAGTGCAGATTGAAATTTTGAAAAAAATGATCTGGGACCGTTTTCATGTGGCAGTGGAATTCGGTACCGGAAGTATTGTTTATAAGGAGACGATTGCAGAACCGGTTGAGGGCGTGGGACATTTTGAACCGCTTCGCCACTATGCAGAAGTACATCTTCTGATCGAGCCGGGGGAACCGGGCAGCGGATGTCAGTTTTTTACAGCATGCAGTGAAGATGTACTGGCACGCAACTGGCAGAGACTGATCCTTACACATCTTGAAGAAAAAGAACATATCGGTGTTCTGACCGGCTCACCGATTACGGACGTACAGATCACACTTCTGACAGGAAGGGCACATGCCAAACATACAGAGGGCGGCGATTTCCGCCAGGCGACATACCGTGCAGTACGCCAGGGACTGCGGAAGGCAAAAAGCATTTTGCTGGAGCCGTATTATGAATTCCGACTGGAAGTACCGGCGGAAATGATCGGCCGTGCAATGACCGATGTACAGAAGATGCAGGGAACATTCGAATCACCGGAGACGGATGGTGAAGTGGCAATTTTGAAAGGCACAGCAGCCGTCTCACAGATGCGGGATTATCAGAAAGAAGTGATCGCATACACACATGGAACAGGCAAACTTTTCTGTAATCTAAAAGGTTATGCGCCGTGCAGAAACCAGGATGAGATTGTACTGAATACGGGCTATGACCCGGAGGCCGATCTGGAGAATCCGACCGGTTCTGTTTTCTGTGCACACGGGGCTGGATTTGTTGTGCCATGGGATCAGGTGGAAGACTATATGCATCTGCAGAGTAGTGTGGATATGGATGCACTGGACAGTGAGAACTGGTATGAAGATGTGGAAAATGAGAATGCAGGACTTTCGCAGGTGGATAATCCGGCGCTGACCAGAAGAAATGGTGGAAAATCCGGCAAAAAATCCGAGAGTTTTTCCTATAGCGGCAGCTATGCAGAGGAGGAAGAACTGCAGGCGATCTTTGAACGTACTTTCGGACCGGTGAAACGTGACCGTGGTGCTTTTCAGAAAAAGACCGTTCATGCATCTGTATCGACGACGCACTATAAAGCCGGCAAGCCGCGTAAAGAAGAATACCTGTTGGTTGATGGTTACAATATCATCTTTTCATGGGAAGAATTAAATGAGCTTGCAAAAGAAAATATTCATGCGGCATGTGATAAGCTGATGGATATTCTGAGCAATTATCAGGGATATCGAAAATGTACACTGATTCTTGTACTGGATGCTTATAAGGTGGAAGGACACAGGGAAGAAGTCATCCCATATCATAATATTTATGTGGTTTATACGAAGGAAGCCGAGACAGCCGATCAGTATATCGAAAAAACTGTCCATAAAATCGGACGGCAGTATCAGGTGACGGTGGCAACTTCGGATGGCCTGGAGCAAGTCATAATCATGGGCCAGGGTGCACACAGAATCTCAGCGCAGGGACTGAAAAAAGAAATCGAAGATACGGAAAAGGCTGCACGTGCAGAATGGCATCAGCGCCGGCAGAGCAGCAAAACCTATCTTTTTGATCATATGTCAGAGGAGATGCAGAAGCAGATGGAGAAAATCCGTCTGGGAGAAAAAGAATGATTTATTTATATGAAAGAAATAAGACAGGAATCTGCGTCAATCGTGTATTCGGATATGACAGGATCGTTGAGATTCCGGATACGCTGAACGGATTTCCGGTGACAGAACTTGGCGCCTATATTTTTTCAGATCATATAGAGGTGTCAGAATTAAATAAAAAGAAAGAAACAGGTACTTACTGCACGGAAAACGGGACAGAAGAAACACCGGCAGATGATATGCCACAGGCAGCAGGCAATCAGGTGGAGGAAATCTGCCTTCCGCGCTTCCTGCGTAAAATCGGCAGATATGCGTTTTATAATTGTTTTAAGCTTCGCCGTCTGAAATTCTGCGGCGAAATGAAAGATCTTGGTGCCGGTGCGCTGACAGGATGCCATAAGATGGAACAGATTACAGTGGAAACAGATGAAAACGGGCAGTCTGCACTACGTGATTTCCTTACGGAATTGCCGGAGACACTGCGCGTAGATATGAAAACAGATGGGGAACTGGGGCGTTTCTGGTTTCCGGAGTTTTTTGAGGAAGGTGTTGAAAATACACCGGCAAGAATCCTCGAAAATCATGTTCATGGAAGTGGCATCCGTTATCGGAACAGTTTTGTGAACAAAAAGCTTCACACACTGGAATATGATAAACTGTTTCCGTATGCTGTTGCGTGGGAGCAGGAACGTATCGTGCTGAATCTTGCACTTGACCGGATCTTATATCCAATGAGTATGACTGGGGAGGCACGCGAAAAATATCTTATCTATATCAAAGAACACAGTCAGCAGGCGGTCGCGCTTCTGGGAGAAAAGAAAGAATACGAAGCCATGCAGAACATATTAAAAGAAATTGCTCCTGACAGGGAGACGACAGAAAAGATGCTGGAGACGGCACAGAGTTCCGGTGATTCCAGATGGGTAAGTATTCTGATGAATGAACTCGGCAGGCATGGCAGGAAACAGAGAAAGGCATTTGAACTGTGAAAAAAGAGTACAGGGACAAGTTTGGAAATTTTGTTCATGAGGAAAGAAAAAAAGAAGAAGAGACACTGGCAATCTGCGAAGATGTCCTGAAAAATTCCAGAAACGAAATGGCGGTTGCGATGCGGTTTCTGCAAAGTGCATTTGGTGCGTTGAAACCGATCATTTCCGGTGAGACAGGTGCGATGGGAACTGACGGAAAATTTCTGTATGCAGCCCCGGGATGGCTGATAGAGATTTTTATGAAAGACCGGGTGCGCCTTAATCATATGTATCTTCATGAGGTGTTGCATTGTCTATTCTGCCATCTTTGGAGCAGGAAAGATCGTGATCAGAGGATATGGGATCTTGCAGCGGATATTGCAGTAGAAAACATCATGGATGACCTCTATGAAAAGGCTGTTTACATTCGCCCGAACAGTCTGCGAAGAGAAAAGTACCGGCAGTGGAAAGAACAACAGAATGTTCTGACAGCAGAGGCACTTTATTATCTTCTGACATCATGTGAGGAAGATGAAATTGTCCGTCTGGAGCAGGAATTTCGGATGGATGACCATCATTTCTGGTATACACCGCAGAATAAGAGCGGGATGGCAAGCCGCCAGAAAGAATGGGAAGATATGCGTCGTAAGATGCAGACAGAAATCGAGCTTTTTTCGAAAGAGGCGGCAGGAGATTCACCGGGACTGGTTGAACATCTGCAGGCGGAAAACCGGAAACGCTATGATTATAAAGAATTTCTGCGGAAGTTTTCTGTGCTGAAAGAGGAGATGCAGGTAGATATGGATTCTTTTGATCCGATCTATTATCATCTCGGTACAGAACTTTATGGAAATATGCCTCTGATCGAACCTCTGGAAACAAAGGAAATGAAAAAAATCGAAGACTTTGTAATTGTGCTGGATACTTCGATGTCCTGCAACGGAAGTCTGATCCGCAGGTTTCTTGAGGAAACGTACAGTGTTCTGTCAGAGTCGGAGAGTTTTTTTCGGAAGATACAGGTGCACATCATCCAGTGTGACGAAAAGATACAGGATGATCAGGTGATCCATAATGAGAAAGAGATGGAGGCATACCTGTCTGATTTTACGATCCGTGGATTCGGCGGGACAGATTTTCGACCGGCATTTTCTTATGTAGATAAACTTCTGAATATGGGAGCTTTTCAGAGATTGCGCGGGCTTTTGTATTTTACGGATGGTTACGGAACATTTCCGGCAAAGATGCCGCCGTATGATACTGCGTTTATTTTTATGAAAGATGATTACCGGGATGTGGATGTGCCGCCATGGGCGATTAAACTGATTCTGGATACACAGGCACTGGAAAGAGAGAGGACAGCTGAGCATGATGAATATTAAACAGGCAAAACAGGAAATTGTAGATACGGTGCAGGCGTATCTTTTGAAAAACGAATACGGGGAATACGTGATACCGAGGGTTCATCAGAGACCGGTACTTCTTCTGGGTGCACCGGGAATCGGAAAGACGCAGATCATGGAACAGGCGGCAAGAGAGTGTAAAGTCGCGCTTGTGGCTTATACGATTACGCACCATACGAGACAGAGCGCGATCGGACTTCCTTTTATTTCAAAGAAGGAATATGGTGGAAAAGAGTATTCTGCGACAGAGTATACGATGAGTGAGATCGTAGCGAGTATTTACGACCGTATGCGCGAGACAGGACTTACCGAGGGAATCCTGTTTATTGATGAGATCAACTGCGTTTCGGAGACCCTGGCACCGGCAATGCTTCAGTTTCTGCAGTGCAAAACTTTCGGAAATCATGAGATTCCGGAAGGCTGGGTGATCGTAGCGGCAGGAAACCCGCCGGAATACAATAAGTCCGTGCGCGATTTTGATGTCGTAACACTTGACCGTGTAAAGAAGATTATGGTGGAGCCGGATTACCGGATCTGGAAAGAATATGCTTACAAGGAAAATATCCATCCGGCGATTCTGTCTTATCTGGAACTTCGCAGTAACTGCTTTTACCAGATGGAAACGACGATTGACGGCAGACAGTTTGCAACGCCGCGTGGCTGGGAAGATCTTTCACGCATGATGGAGGTCTATGAACGGCTGAATAAAAATATCACGAAAGAAGTGGTGGGGCAGTATATCCAGCATGAGAGGATTTCTGTAGAATTTGCTGAATATTATGAATTATATCAAAAATACCAACAGGATTACCAGATCGCCGAGATCCTGAAAGGAAAACCATCCGAGGCAATGGTGAAGAAAGTTTCGCATGCACCGTTTGATGAGAGAGTCAGTGTTGTCAATCTGCTGTTCTCCGGGGTACGTCAGGCTGTTCGTGAAGTGGTTTTGCAGGAAGAAGTTCTGGAAAAAGTATTTGAGATACTGAAATTGTTGAAAGAGCCACAGGAAGGTGGAAAGCTTTTGGAACGTTTGGGAGACTATGTGGATAATCTTCGAATGGAGCGGGAGCAGAAACAGAAAGAAGGTCTTCTTGAGAGAAGGGAAGACCGTACGATCCGAAAGGCACTCGATCTTTTGGAAAATTACAGACTACTTCTGAAAAAAGAGAGTGGAGAGAGCTGGGAAGAGGCTTTCGATATTTTGAGATCCGCTTTTGGAGAAACACGCGGAGAATGGGAAGAAGCATGGGATCAGGCTGCGGCATCTCTGGAATGCGCATTTGATTTTATGGAGGCGGCTTTTTATAACAGCCAGGAAATGGTGATTTTTGTATCCGGGATCAATACAGACTATTCCTGTGTACGGTTCCTTGAAACATACGAGTGTGAGCGCTACATCCATTACAACAAAGATCTGTTGTTTGAGGATGCAGGAGCGCAGATACGAAAAAGGATTGAAGAACTGTAAAATAATCTGAGACAGAAAGCACAGGTTTTGTGCAGTTAGATTACGGAAAGGATAAAATACATGAAAAAACAAAACAGATTTATGACGTTTATACTGTCCATGCTACTGGCACTGACCCTTGTTTTACCTGGAAGTGCTGTTATTGCGAAGGCAGACGGGCAGGGCGATATGGCTGTTCATTTTATTGATGTAGGTCAGGGACTGGCGATTCTTGTACAGTCGGGAGGAGAAAACCTTCTTTACGATGGCGGAAACAGGTCACATGCGGATGAAGTGGTACAGTACCTGAAAAGCCAGCAGGTAGAAACCATCAACTACATGATCTCATCTCATTACGATGAAGATCATCTGGGCGGTCTTGTGAAATGTCTGGATACTTTTGAAGTGGAGCATGTACTGGGATCTGATTATGTGCATACGTCAGATTTATTCAATACGTTTATGAATACGGCGACGGCACATGCGATCATTGTAGAATATCCGTCGGTTGGTGACACTTATGAGTTTGGAACCGGAAGTTTTACAGTGATGGCACCGGATGGAATTTCTCAGAACAGTAACGATAACTCCGTGGTTATCCGGCTGGTAAATGGAAACAACAGCTTTATGTTTATGGGAGATGCGGAAGAGACGAGTGAACAGGATATGATCAGTACGGGAATGAATCTGGACTGTGACGTATTAAGCCTCGGACACCACGGTTCGGCATCCTCAACATCGTGGGATCTTCTGGAAGCAACTTCACCGTCATGGGCAGTGATCAGCTGCGGACTGAACAATTCCTATGGTCATCCGGCAGAGGAGACCATGGGAAAACTTTCTGATATGGATATTCCGGTCTTCCGTACAGACGATCAGGGAACGGTCATCGCTCTTTCTGACGGAAATACGATAAGCTGGAATCAGGAACCGTGTAACGATTATACATCGGGAAGTGAAAAACAGAGTACAGAAAGTTCTTCGGATCAGAGTGAGCAGTATACAAATGATGCAGCCGCAACAGAATCCTATGCGGCAGAAACCGATACTTCTGACACACAGGGACGCATGGTCTGGATCTCCGCAACCGGAAGCAAATATCACAGCATTCCGGACTGTGGAAATATGAATCCGAACAAAGCTACGCAGGAGACAGAATCACAGGCACTTTCGCAGGGATATGAAGCATGCAAAAAATGCTGGTAATTTAGAATGTTCTGTAAAAATTCTGGACGAACTGGATAAACTGTCGTACGTGTGGTTTCAGGATCCGGTTCTTACTGTAAACAATATAAAACGTTCTTTTATGAGCAGATTCTTCTAATGGAAAAAGAAGAATCTGCTTTGTTTTTTGCAGGTCGATGGCAGAGCGGGCAGAAAGTATAGAAATTCCCAGACCGTTGACGATAGATTTTTTGATACCTTCAAGATCATTCATGCGTGCGATAACATTGAGGTCATTGGGGGTGACACCGATCTGCTCGAGAAAAAGATCCATTTCTTTCTTTGTGCCGGAGCCTTTTTCGCGGATAATGATAGGATCTTTGATAAAATCTTCAAAAGTCACTGATTTGTTCTGCAGGCCGAGATAATGGTTGGTGATCGGTGTGGCAATGACCAGCTCATCCTGACAGAACGGAAGAAAGACGCAGGTCTCATCGCGTGTATTCTGCCCGACCAGAGCGAGATCTACCGTTCCGTCAAGGACACGGTTGATGGATTCGGCGCTGTCTGCCTGAATCGAATGAAAATAGATATCCGGGTGTGTTTTGCCGAAGGCTGCCAGGATTTCAGGAAGCAGGTAAGAGGACGGGATAGTTGAAGCTGCGAGGTCGATCATGTGTTTTTGCACACCGGTGAAATTTTCCAGAAGATTGTTGCGGATCTCCAGCATACGGACAGCACTGTCATAAAGCTGATATCCTCTGGTCGTGATCGTTGTTTTTTTTGTGGTGCGCAGGATCAGTTTGGTATGCAGTTCTTCCTCAAGGGAGCGCACATGTGCACTGATCGTAGGCTGTGTGAGATAAAGTTTGCGGGCTGCTTCCGAAAAGCTTCCATAATCAACAACGGCAACAAAAGCTTCCAATTGCTTAAATTCCATGTTTTCTGTGACTCCCTTCGATGATTTTTGAATAATCAGTAATTATTATAACAAAAAATGAAAAAATATGCATGTATATTGGATGATTTTGGAAAGAATATATGATAGAATCAAATATGGCTATTTTTAGAAAATGTATTTTATAATGGAAGGAGAAATGTCATGAAAAAGAAGCTATTATCCATGCTGTTGATCTCGGCAATGTGCCTTAGCACAGCAGGAGACACGGTACTGGCAGCATCAGCAGATTTTGAGCTGGATGTTCAGGCAGAGAATGAAGATTTTCTGACAGGGTCTGTCGAACTGACGGATGGAACAGATGAGGACAGTGAAGTGTCAGAACCCGGTGCTCCTGATGATGGAAATTCCGGAGAAGATGCCGGCCTTGGCGATGGGGAGGATTCCGGCCTTGGCGATGGGGAAGATCCGGGACAGGATACGGAACTGACGGATATTTCCGGCTATGAGGTGGAGTTGGAAGAAGGCCCGTATTACTATGACGAAACAGGAACGGAGCCGATGGTCACAGCCGTCTATCCGGTAGGTCACAGGGAGGATGTACTTGAGGAAGATGCCTATACTGTAGGGTATGAGGATAATTTAAGCCCGGGAACCGCAAAGGTCATTGTCAAAGGTGAGGCGGGAGCAGGCTACACAGGTGAAACGCAAAAGGAGTTCACGATCAGCAAACTTCCGCAGGAGTTGGACCTGGGTCAGGAAGAAATCTCGCTTAATGAAAAAGAAGAAACAAAGATTGATCTCAGTGTACTGACAGGACAGATTACAGTTACTCCTTCAGAAGAAGGATTTGTGGAGATTCGTGAATCCGGTGAGGAATACGAAGCATTTGTCTATGTGATCAAAGCGTTAAAAGCAGGAAATATCACATTAACGATTAAGGCTTCCGGTGATGAGTATTATGAATCTTTTGAAATGAAAGTAAAGATAACTGTTACAAAGGCAGATCATCATCATACATATTTAAAGCAGGATGAAAATGGAGCATATACGGTTTATGATACTACGAAGGCACAGACTGTAGCTGCAACCTGTCAGGCACCGGCATACACATTATATAAATGTGAAGATCCGGACTGCGAGCATGAAGAAAAAATCGCAGATCCGGAAGGTAAGCTGGCTGATCATACATGGGGAGATCATCAGGCTGGCGAAGATGATCCGCCTACATATGCAGATGCCGGAAGTCTGATCCATATCTGTCAGGTATGCGGTGAGCAGGAAGAAATAGAAGAAAAGGACTGGAATCCGGATGACTATAAGCTGGTTCAGCGACTGAAAAACGAAATAGGAAGTGTTGCAGAGGAAGAGAGCAAAACTCTTGAGCTCACAACATATAATGACAGTGAATATGGCCAGTATATTTCCTTTAGTCCCACAGCAACAAAGCCCTATCAGATAACGCTTCGGACGCTGGAGGGTGATGAGATTGAATATTGCTTTGCTATGGATGATGCGAATCTGACAGAATTAAGTAATGCAGAAACTCTGGATGCAGGGAAAACGTATTATATATGTGTCAGGGGAAATGGTAAATGCGAAGTCAAAGTCAGTCAGGTACAGGAACAGATTGATATTTCAACGTATGAAGTAAAAAAAGACTTTGATCCTGAAGTTCCTTTTGTAGCAGATGGAACCCGTATTGAGCCGGACGTTGAAGTTATTCCGAAATACGATGGGGAAGAAGTTACCTACAATGTTTCTTATGAAAATAATGTGATACCGGGTAAGGGCAGTAAGATCGTGATCACAGGATCCGGACGTTATAGTGGAACGATAAAGATACCATTTACAATCGTTAAGGGTGAGCAGGAGTTAGATCTGGATGATATTTCTCTGAAGACAGGTGAGACAGAAACACTTGATCTGAGTTCGCTTGTAGGCGAGATTGAACTGATACCTGATAATCCTAATAAAATAAATATTACTACTAATACAGAAGCGGCTAATTCTTATACAATAAAAGCATTAGAGGATGGAGCACTGAAGCTTACAATTCAGGCAAAAGGAAACGAGTATTTCAAAGAATTTGAAAAGACGATCACGGTCAATATATCCAAGCCGGAGCATCATCATACTTATTTAGAGCAGGATGCAAATGGAGGATATACGCTTTATAAGGATCCGAATGGCAGCGATATCGTATATTATGAGGCAACCTGCACAACCCCGGCATATACAGTTTATACATGTACAGATTCAGACTGTGGCTTCTCAGAAAAAATTACAGATCCAAATGAAACTTTGAAACCGCATGAGTATGAGGAAGAAGTGATCGCTCCGACCTGTACATCCGATGGTTATACGAAGCTGACCTGTAAAAACTGTGGCGATACGAAGGAAAAAGAAAATTCACAGGTTGACAAACTGGATCATACATTTATTTATCAGGAGACAGTAGAAGCAACAGAGAATTCCAGAGCATATCATCTTTATCAGTGCAAGACCTGTACCTTACAGAAAAAAGAATATTTTGGCTGCATCAAGGGAAAACATACCTTTGAAGAAAGAGTAATCGCGCCTACCTGTACAAAAGACGGCTACACGAAGAGAGAATGTACCGTGTGCGGATATTCAGAGACAGCAAATGAAGTTGATGCACTTGGACATGATATGGTAACTACAGAGTATCCACCGACAGAGAGCAGTTATGGCTATACAAGAGCAAAATGTTCCAGATGCGGATACTATGAAGACACGATCACAAGCTGTAAGATCCGTCTGGATGAAGATGGAAAACCGGTGTCTGTTCATGAAGGTGAGGCAATCGCCAACTCAGAGAGTCAGCCGGTATGCACCAGGCCGGGAACAAGAAAGTATAAATGTAAGTTATGTAAAAAGATATATGAGGTAGAAATTCCGGATAAGCTTCCTGCGAAGGAGCACACATGGACGATCCTTGAGGGAGATGAAGCAAGCTGCGAGGAACCGGGAACAAGAACCTGCAGTGTATGTAACGAGACAGAGACAATTCCTGCAACCGGTCATAAGATGGTAAGAGATGAAGAAAAATCACAGCCTGCTTCCTACGCAGAAAAAGGTGTAGAGGCCAGCAAGTGCCAGAATCAGGGATGTGATGAGACTGAGGAAACATATACACAGAGATTGTTTAAGAAAGGTTCCTTTGCTCTGAGTACAGGCGCAAAGAATGTTTCAGTCAGTGAGAGCAGTATTCCGGAAGGCGCAGATGGCATTTATTATCCATTCACACCAAAAGAAACCAAGCTGTATTATGTAAGTGGCGGTGAAAACCTGTCATCATCCTTCTGTCAGAATGATTATGATCTCACAGACCTTGGTGATACAGCCAGCCTGACAGCCGGAGTAACTTATTATGTGTGCGTATCAGGAGATGGAAGTGATAAGATTACCATTTCCAATGTTACGAATTTCATTAATATCCAGAAAGAAAAATATCAGATCGTAATTCAGGATGATCCGGAATCACTTGTCTATTCAGGAGATGCGGTAGAACTTTCCTCGATCGTACTCAAGAGACCGGATAATACAACGATAGATGTTCCGGAAGAATGGATAACATATAACAATAATATTCATGCAGGAAAAGCTACGGTGACGGTAACCGGAAAAGGACAGTATAATGGTTCTCTCAGCGCAAGCTTTACGATCAGAAAAGCAAGACAGAGCATTGATGAGACAAGTCTCAGCCTGAATGTGAATGATTCTATGAATCTTGAATGGGAGCTCTTTGGAGAGGATGTCCGTGTAACATCTGAGGATACCGGCAAACTGGTCGTATTACCGACTGACAATGGTTATAAGATCATAGGCAAGGCAGCAGGTATCGTAAATCTGAAGGTACATGCAGGTGGAACTGATGATTATGAGGGATTAGATGTCACAATTCCGGTCAGCATTGCGGAAGAAGCGCATGTACATGGATTTGCGGATGAGAATGGTGAGATCAGTGAGACAAAAATCATTGCTGCTATAGACAAGTTTATTGCAGCGGAGGGTAAACCGGAAGCCGGTTCGGACATCGAAGTAAGTGTTGCGTCAAAAGACTGTGAAGAAGGAACTCTTTATAATGTGATGTGTAAGAAGGAAGGCTGTGGAAACTATACAATTCAGTACCGTGACACACGTTACGCAGGTAAAGATCATGTCTATGATGAGGGAGTAGTGGTTGTAAAACCGACGTATGAAACGATTGGTAAACTGAAACGTACATGTACAGAATGCGGAAGCACAACGATGGAAGACATTGATGTGCTGGAGCGTACAGACCTCGGAGATCTTGAACTGGAGCTTTCAGATTATGCGTACACATATGATGGAAAAGAGAAGAAACCTTCTGTAAAATTACTGGATGATGACGGTAAGGCTATTTCCAGCCGCTTCTATACAGTATCATACAAAAATAACAAAAACCCGGGTGACAACACCGCTTCCGTAATTGTTAGACCGAAGTCAGATGCTTACTGTGGAAGTGCGACAGCGACCTTTACGATCGCGCAGGTGAAGCTCAGTACATCTGCCGTTACAGTAGGTGGGAAGGCAAAGCTTACGCTGAAGGGTATCGCATCTGTTGAGGATTATGAGGTCAGCAAAAGAAAAATTATCACATGGGATCGTAAGAAAGGTACCATAACAGGAAAGAAGCTTGGAAAAGTAAAGCTTACAATTTACGGATATGATAAAGAGGACAACGAGGTTACCGTTTCTGTTACCATTTCAGTCGTTCCGAAGGCAACCTCTATATCCAAAGTAAAGAGCAAAGCCAAAAAACAGGCAGTAGTTACATGGAAAACAAATAAAACAGGCGGTGGCTATCAGATACAGTATTCGATGGATAAAAATTTCAAAAAGGGTGTAAAAACTTTGAAGGTTACATCGAACAGTAAGAAATCTGCCGTTATCAGATCACTGAAGCGTAAAAAGACTTACTATTTCAGAATCCGCACGATAAATGCAAAATCAGCATCACTTGTTTCAGCGTGGTCCAAGGTTAAGAAAGTAAAAATTAAATAAAACAGATTTTTTTCAGTGCATCCAGAGTGGTTTCCACCTCTCTGGATGTATTTTTTGGCCCGAAGGAAAAACGAATCGTTCCGGACGGGTAGGTACCGAATGTTTTGTGTGCACTTGGGGCACAGTGTAACCCGACACGTGTCATGATGCTGTAAGTGCTGTCAAGCTCGTAGGCAACCATGGACATATCAGGCTGGAGAGTCTGGAGTGATACAACTGCACACCGGTCAGATGTATTTTTTTTACCGATGATGCGGATGTTTTTTTCGAAGGGATCCAGTGCCTGGATTCCGTCTATAAATTCCTGTGTCAGCTTCATTTCATGCTGAAAGCTTTCTTCCATGGAAGTCTTTTCAAGATCGGAAAGTGCAGCGTGCAGACCCAGAATTCCCGGGATATTTGGTGTACCGGGTTCGAAGCGGTCAGGAAGAAAAGCAGGAACTTCCTCTGTGTGGGAAACACTGCCGGTGCCACCGCTGATCAGAGGTTCGATCTGCGCCGCCAGTTCATTTGTGATCAGAAAACCACCGATTCCCTGCGGTCCGCGTAAGCTTTTGTGGCCGGTAAATGCAAGTGCGTCCAGATGCAGAGCTTCCATATCGATCGGGACGGCTCCGGCTGTCTGGGCAGTATCGAGAATAAACAGTAAATGATGTTTCTGGCAAAAGGCACTCAGTTTCTGAACCGGTATCATCGTTCCGCAGACATTAGAGGCATGCAGACAGACAAGAAGCCGTGTCTCAGGACGAAGAAGTGCCTCTGCCTTTTCTATAAGAAGAGACCCGTCTTCACGGCAGGGGATGCGGTCAAAAGTTACCCCGTTCCCGGCGAGCTGCACAAGTGGACGCATGATGGCATTGTGTTCCATGGAGGAGACGAGCACATGATCACCGGGCTTTAACAATCCTTTGAGAAGAATGTTCAGGCTTGTGGTGATATTTGGAGTAAAAATCACGTTTTTGCCTTTTCCTGAAGTGAAATGAAAAAGTCGGAGAAGCTGTTCTCGTGTCTCGAAAATTTGTTCTTCCACAGAATAAGCAGCCCGATAACCACCGCGGTTTACATTTACGGCAGAACCGCTCAGATAATCGTATACTGCCCGGGCAACAGAGGGCGCCTTGGGATAAGAAGTACTTGCCTGATCCAGATATATCTTTTTCATAAAAATCCACCTCACAATGTCAGATTCAAATTGATTTATAAAAGCTATCTATAAATCACCATAAAATAAGACTATATTGAATTAGTGATTTTGTCAATAGTTTCCTGCGAGATACGACAGGAGCACTTGGTCTTCATTCCGCAGCAGCTGTACAGTATATCCGTCCGAAGATTATCGGTCTGGTACGTGGTGCATTCTGATCTTTATGGATGGGAAATGCCATGAAGGGCTCTCTGTTTATTTTTATAAAGAAGTTTTGGTGAGAAATTCTATAAGAAACGCCGGATGCTGACGGGTGTACAATTTCGATAAATTTGTGTATACTGATAGGCAATACAGAGAATCTGCCACTGGCAGCTTCTCTCGCATACTTTGGCATAGAAAGGCTGTTCCGAAGAAATGCAGGGACAGCCGAATCATCGAAATTCAGCAGGAGTGAAAGAAATGGGAGAAAAACTTACAAAAAGAGATGTAGAAAAAATTGAGGAAGAGATCGAGCACCGCAAGCTTGTCATAAGAAAAGAAGCAATCGAGGCGGTCAAAGAGGCCCGTGCGCAGGGCGACCTCAGTGAAAACTTTGAATATTATGCAGCAAAGAAACACAAAAACCAGAATGAAAGCCGCATCCGTTATCTGGAGAGAATGTTAAAAACAGCGACAGTAGTGGATGATTCTTCGAAATCTGACGAGGTCGGCATGGATGATATCGTTGAGGTGGAATTTGAAGAAGACGGTGAAGTAGAAAAATACAAGCTGGTCACATCCATTCGTGGAAATTCCATGGAGAATCGTGTCAGCATCGAATCCCCGATCGGCAAAGCCCTCAAGGGACACAGGGTCGGAGACCGTGTACTGGTAAAAGTAAATGAGAATGTCAGCTATTATCTGATCATCCGTTCCATCGACAAAACCGGTGATGAGGACGAAAATATCCGCAGTTTTTAGAATGTAAAATCAGACAAATTTATGTAAAATTCGATTTTACAAAGATTTAACATAAAACTGGTGAGAACTTTACAAGCTGCAAATATGATGAAGCCATATGAAATCTATGTAAAGGAGAATAGTATGGACTTTTTCAGCATATTAACATTACTTGGAGGCCTCGCCATGTTTCTGTATGGAATGCAGGTTATGGGAGACGGGCTTGCCAAAGTATCAGGAGGAAAACTCGAGCAGATCCTTGAAAACCTGACTTCCAGCAAATGGAAAGCGGTACTTCTCGGCATGTGTGTGACTGCTGTAATTCAGTCATCTTCTGCGACTACAGTTATGGTTGTCGGTTTTGTAAACTCTGGCATCATGAAACTTACACAGGCAGTTGGTATCATTATGGGTGCCAATATCGGTACGACGATCACATCATGGATCTTAAGCCTTACCGGTATCGAGAGCAGTAACTTTTTTATCAGCCTTCTTAAACCGAGCTCATTTTCACCGATTCTTGCACTGGTCGGAATTGTACTTCTGACTTTTACAAAGAGTTCCCGTAAAAAAGATGTCGGTACGATCCTTCTGGGTTTTGCAGTACTGATGTTTGGTATGGAAAGCATGAGTGGGGCAGTGAAACCGCTGGCGGATGTTCCGGAATTTACAGGACTTCTTCTGAAGTTTTCCAATCCGGTAGCAGGTATTCTTGCCGGTACGATTCTGACTGCGATCATTCAGTCATCTTCTGCATCGGTAGGTATCCTGCAGGCACTTTGTATGACAGGAGCGGTTCCGTATAGTTCTGCATTCCCGATCATCATGGGACAGAATATCGGTACCTGTGTGACAGCACTTCTTTCTGCAATCGGTGCAAACAAAAACGCAAAGCGTGCGGCAATGATCCATCTGTATTTCAACCTGATCGGAACCGTTGCGTTTATGGTACTTTTCTATATGATCAACGCAGCTGTGCATTTTCCGTTTATGGCACAGATGGCAACACCGGCAACGATCGCGATCACACACAGCGTATTCAATATCATGGCAACACTTGTATGGCTTCCGTTCTCTAACCTTCTTGTAAAACTTGCCTGTCTTACGATCTGCGACAACAAAGTGGATGAGGTCAGCAGAGAAGACCAGGAATTTATGATTCTTGAATCTCGTTTTCTGGAAAAACCGGCTTTCGCAGTGGAGCAGGGAAGAAATGCGGCAAAACATATGGAGCAGGATTCCAGAAAGATACTGGATATTGCACTTGGACTGATATATTCATACAGTGATGAACAGGCAGAGAGAGTCCAGAAACTTGAGTCGAAAATTGACCGTTACGAGGATGAACTTGGTACATATCTGGTTAAGCTGAATAACAAGGATCTGTCAGAGAGAGACAGCCACAGTGTATCGATCATGCTGCACTGTATCGGTGATTTTGAACGTATTTCCGATCACGCGGTAAATATTATGGAATCCGCACAGGAGCTCCATGAAAAGAATATCAGTTTTTCATCGCAGGCAAGGAACGAACTTCAGGTGCTGATCGCAGTGGTAAGCAGGATCGTGGATACGGCATATCAGGTTTTTGACAAGCAGGATCTGAATCTTACCCGCGATGTGGAACCACTTGAAGAAATTGTTGATGAGCTGAGCAAAGAACTGAAGCGCCGTCATGTCAATCGTCTGCGTTTAGGAGAATGTACGATTGAGATGGGCTTTATTCTTACAGACCTCATTACGAGTCTTGAGCGTATTGCTGACCACTGTTCAAATATCAGTGTATGTGTTACACAGGTAAGAGAAAATCTTTATGATACACACAGTCATCTGGAAAACCTCAAAAATGAACCGGATGATTCCTATTATAACCGTCTGGGGGAACTGCATAAAGAATATGTACTTCCATAAAAAATCTGTTTTTACAGACAATTACAGTGAGAAAGGACGGATACAGAATGATCTATTGTGTAGAAGATGAAAAAAATATCAGGGAACTTCTGATCTATACTCTGGAAACAACCGGATTTTCCGCGAAAGGAATGGCAAATGCCAAAGAACTCCGAACTGCATTAAAAGAAGAACTTCCGAATCTGATTCTTCTGGATATCATGCTTCCGGGGGAAGATGGATACAGCATACTGGAAAGTCTGAAATCATCAAGAGATACCAGAGGAATCCCGGTGATCATGGTCACAGCGAAGGAAGCCGAGTACGACAAGGTAAAAGGTTTGGAGGCCGGCGCAGATGACTACATCACGAAGCCTTTCGGGATGATGGAGTTTGTGGCGAGGGTAAAAGCGGTTCTTCGCCGCTGCTCCAAGCAGGAAGATGACAAAGAACTGAGATACGGCGATTTGAGCCTGTCCGTAGGCAAGCATAAGGTTCACTGGAAGGATACGAGTGTTGAACTGACACGCAAAGAATTTGAACTGCTTCAGTACCTGATGGAAAATAAGGGACTGGTCATGAGCAGAAATCAGATCCTCTGTCATGTATGGGGATATGACTTTGATGGTGAGACAAGAACAGTTGATGTCCATGTCCGTACACTTCGCCAGAAGCTTGGCGAAGCAGGAAATCTGATAGAAACTGTGCGGGGAGTCGGTTACCGGATCGGAGTATAATATGCGAAAAAAAATCTTGAATCATACCTGCTTTCTGATTGTTCTTTCTGTACTTCTTACGTTTCTTGCCGCAGGTCTTGTTATGTATGGAAAGTACAATGAGGATTTGAAAGAGAGCGTTCGGGACAGTACAAAATACATTCAGGATGGAGTTGAAAAGATGGGGAATTCCTATCTGGATGAAGCACTCGGTCAGGCAACTTCAGCTCGTATTACGCTTCTGGATCCGAAAGGAAATGTATTGTTTGATTCGCTGGAAGATTCCGCAGAACTCGAGAACCACAGCAATCGTCCGGAGTTTATTCAGGCAGAAAAAAGTGGCTATGCGGAATCACTGCGATATTCAGAAACCCTGTCCAAACAGAATTTTTACTGTGCGGTAAAGCTGGCAGATGGGGATATCCTTCGTGTCGGAAGAACAACGGACAGTGTCTTTTCCACGATGCTGTCCAGCTCTCTGCTTCTTGGAGGGCTGCTGATTGTGATCCTTGCAGTTGCATTTGTGCTGGTCCGCAAGCAGACACGTGATCTGATCGAACCAATCAATACACTGGATCTGGAGGAACCTCTGAAAGAAGTAAAGTATGAGGAGCTCCGGCCGCTTTTGAAAAGAGTCGATCAGCAGAATCGGCAGATTGCCAGGCAGATAGAAGAACTGAAAGAAGCAGAGGCCGTACGAAAAGAATTTTCGGCAAATGTTTCCCATGAATTGAAGACACCGCTTATGTCAATCTCCGGTTATGCAGAGCTTATGATGAATGGGATGGTTCCACCAGAAAAAGTACCGGAATTTTCAGGCAGAATTTATCATGAGGCATATCGCTTAAGTGCTCTGGTGGCAGATATCATACAGCTTTCGAGACTGGACGAAAAGAACAGTGATCTGCCGTTTGAGGAAGTGGATCTTTATGAGATGGCAGAGGACGTTGTGCAGCATCTCGAAAGTGCTGCCAAAAAGAAAAATATTACTGTGTCACTGGATGGCAGTCCGGTAATGGTAAACGGTGTCCGTCATGTCATTTATGAGATGCTTTTCAATATTGCAGACAATGCAATTCGATATACCGACCCGAAAGGTACGGTGAAGATTTCGCTCGGAATGCGCGGAGAGCATCCGTATTACTGCGTAGAAGACAATGGAATCGGAATTGCTGAGGATGAACAGAAGAGGATCTTTGAACGCTTTTACCGGGTGGATAAGAGTCATTCACGGGCAACCGGAGGTACAGGCCTTGGGCTTTCTATTGTAAAACATGGTGCAATTCTTCATAACGCACAGATCAAACTGGAAAGTGAACCCGGAAAGGGTACAAAAATGGAGCTGATGTTTTAGTACACCGGCTCCTTTTTGTTGTGCGTATGGTCAAATGTCCATTTCGGACAGAGCAGCTTCATCAGCAATGATCGTACAGTCCGGATGGAACTGGAGAATCGATCCCGGTACCTGTGGAGTTACAGGTCCCTGAACGACCTTTTTAAGAATCTGTGCTTTGTCACTTCCACTGACAACGACCAGAATCTTTTTGCATCGCATGATCGTACCGATTCCCATAGTATAAGCCTGACGTGGAACGTCTGCTTCGCTTTCGAAGAAGCGTTTGTTTGCCTGAATCGTAGTTTCTGTCAGATCTACACAATGCGTTTCGTCTTCAAAGTGATCAGATGGTTCATTGAAACCGATATGACCATCGTGGCCAAGACCGAGAATCTGAATGTCAGCAGGACCGACTTTGTGAAGCAGCTCATTGTAAGCGGAGCATGCTTTTTCTGCATCCTGTTCAGTTCCGTCCGGAACGTAGGTATTTGAATAATTGATATTGATCTTGTGGAAAAGATGGGTGTTCATAAAATAACGGTAGCTTTGCATGTCAGAACCGGACAGACCTTTGTATTCATCGAGGTTTACAGTTGTAACCTGTGAAAAATCAAGATCACCGTTTTCGTACATCTTAACAAGATGTTCATAGGTTCCGATCGGTGAAGAACCGGTAGCGAGTCCCAATACGCTGGTTGGTTTTAAAATCACCTGTGCAGCGATGAAATTGGCTGCCCTGCGGCTGAGTTCCTGATAATTTTTTACTTTGCAGATATACATATTTTCCTCCCTGCCCGACTGGCGGACTTTATATTCTATAGTTTTATATCCCTGCGATCAGGAATGACGCTGTGGAAGTTCAGATATAGCTTTGATGGATGTGGCATATTCCGTAGGAGTCATTCCGGACAGTTTTTTGAACTGCCTTGAAAAATAATGAATTGACGAATATCCCAGAAAATCAGAAATCTGGGTAAAATTCATATCGTTTTCACGGATAAGCTGTTTGGCGAAGTCGATTTTCATATGTGAAAAAAATTCAATTACACCACATTGATACTGATCGCGAAAAAGCTTCTGAAGCTGTGAACGGCCGATCATATTGCTTTTTGAGATTTCATCGATTGTCATGGATTCCCGGATATGCTGTTCGAGATAATGAATGATATTGCGGCAGGTTTCAGAAGTGGACTGACAGGAATCATAGATACCGGCAGAGGCAGAGTAATGCGCCATTGTGTAGCGTCGGATAACATGAATCAGCAGTTCTTCAAGATACAAAGTCAAAAGCTTCTGTGCGCCAAAAGGAATATCGTCTTTTTTTTCCATTTTTTCCAGATAAGGATTATCGAGAGGCGAAACAAAACAGTTTCGTGCCTCTGCAATGATGCGCCCGAGAATGCCACATTCAGTGTCTGAAAATTCAAGAACTTTATTTTCAAAGAAATTCATGCAGGGTGAATCACAGGAAAAAGAAATTACGATGATGTTTGGTGCGGTTCTGCCGGCGGCTTTCAGTGTATGAAATTCGTTTGGCCGGTGAAAGATTACCTGATTGCGGTTCAGTATATGGCTTCCGTTATCGGTCACAATTTCTGCAGAACCTTTATCCACACACTGAAATTCCCAGAAGTTATGACGTTCACCTGAAAAGTAAAAATCATTCTGGTATTCATAGTAGTGGATCGTGTATATTTTTTCTATGGAAAGCTCTGAATCCAGCTGTACACTCTGATAAGCCACGAAAAAACTTCCTTTCTGAACAGAATTTGTGGTTTTTGAATATTGTTTCTAATTATCATAGTAATAAAATTGTGGTAAATAGTCAAATGATATGTTTAAATGTATAAAAAAAGAATAGAATTGTGCAAATACTATTTATAATCAAAACGTCATCATAATGAGGGAACATTCAGATAAGGATTGTATAAAAAAAGAAATTATTGTATTATGATATTTTGGGTTGTACCATAAATCCAGTTAGAAAAAACAGGAGGAAAAATGATGAAGAAACCGGTTTTAGTAGTTATGGCTGCAGGAATGGGAAGCCGTTACGGCGGATTAAAACAGATCGATCCGATTGACAAAGAAGGCCATATCATCATGGATTTTTCTATCTATGATGCAGTGAGAGCAGGATTTGAAAAAGTTGTATTTATTATAAAGAGAGAAAATGAAGAAGCGTTCCGTGAAGCAATAGGAGACCGTCTGAGCAAACAGATCGAGGTTGCTTATGTATTCCAGGAGCTTACAAATATTCCGGAGGGATATTCTGTACCGGAAGGCAGAGTAAAGCCATGGGGTACCGGACATGCGGTATTAAGCTGTATTGATGAGATCGATGGACCATTTGCCGTAATCAATGCAGATGATTATTACGGTGTACATGCATTTAAGATGGCATATGATTTCCTGACTTCCGAAGAGAAGGATGAAGATGTATATCATTATATGATGGTAGGCTACAGACTGGAAAACACACTGACAGAGAATGGGCATGTGGCAAGAGGTGTCTGCGTGACAGATGAAGAAGGTCATCTGATCAAGATCAATGAGCGGACACATATCGAAAAGCATGATGGCGGTACTGCATATACAGAAGATGATGGAAAGACCTGGACGATGCTTCCGCAGGGCAGCATTGTTTCTATGAATATGTGGGGATTTTCAAACAGTATTTTACAGGAGTTGAAAGCACGTTTTCGTCCGTTTCTGGATGATACGATTGCAAATAATCCGATGAAGGGAGAATATTTCCTTCCGTTTGTTGTAGATGAACTTCTGCAGGAAAAGAAAGCAACTGTCAAGGTGCTGAAATCCGAAGACAAATGGTATGGGGTAACTTATAAAGAAGACAAACCAATGGTGATGGATGCAATCCAGAATCTGAAAGATCAGGGACTGTATCCGCAGAAACTGTGGGAGGAAGCATAAGTGGAAATCAACGAAAAAGTACAGGAAGCGATTGATGGATTTAAACTTCCGGGAGAACTGAAGGAATGTGTTGTTTATGGAAATGGACACATTAACGATACTTATCGCCTGACATATGAGACCCCAAACGGAACAAAGAGATACATTCTGCAGCGGATGAGCCGCAGTATTTTTAAAGATCCTGTCGGACTGATGGAAAATGTTGGAGGCGTCACTTCATGGCTTCGCAAAAAGATCATCGCAAATGGCGGAGATCCGGAGAGAGAGACGCTTACGATCGTAAAGAGTCAGGAGAACCTTCCATATTTCAGAGACTCCAAAGGTGAGTACTGGAGAGTTTACCTTTTTATTGAGGGCGCGACTTCTTATGATGCTGTAAAAGATGATAATGATTTCTACCAGAGTGCTGTTTCTTTCGGACATTTCCAGAGACTTCTGGCTGATTATCCGGCTGAGACATTACATGAGACGATCAAAGATTTTCACAATACACCGGATCGTCTGGAAAAATTCAAAAAAGCAGTCAGAGAAGATGTCTGCGGAAGAACTGCTTCTGTACAGAAAGAAATCAACTTCATTCTCGAGAGAGAAGAACTGACACATGCTTTATATGATTTACAGCAGGAAGGTAAGCTGCCGCTTCGTGTTACACACAATGATACAAAGCTTAACAATATTATGATCGATGATGAGACTGGAAAAGGTATCTGTGTAATCGATCTGGATACAGTTATGCCGGGACTTGCAGCGCACGATTTTGGTGATTCTGTCCGTTTTGGTGCAAGTACTGCGGCAGAAGATGAAAAAGACCTGTCAAAAGTATCCTGCGATCTTCATTTATTTGAAGTTTATGCAAAAGGCTTTATTGAGGGCTGCGGTGGCGCGCTGACAGATCTGGAGATTGAGACACTTCCGCTGGGTGCGATACTTATGACATTCGAAAACGGAATCCGTTTCCTTACCGACTATCTGGAGGGGGATCATTACTTTAAGATCCATCGTGAAGGACATAATCTGGATCGCTGCAGAACACAGCTGACACTGGTAAAAGATATGCAGGAAAAACTTCCGCAGATGAACGAGATCATAAAGAAATACAAATAATACATTAAAGAGCAATAAAAAAGCTTCGAAACTTTCCGAGTTTCGAAGCTTTTTTGATGTCATAAGATTTAGCCTTTGACACCGCCTGAGGTAAGTCCGCCGACCAGATGTTTTTCGATCAGGACAAACAGGATGATGACCGGTACTGTTGCGAACAAAGAAGATGCAAACAGATACTGCCATTCAACCATGTTGTAACCGTTGAAGATGGTAATGCCGACCGTCAGCGGTTTGAAAACATCTGTTGAGATCAGTGTCAGGGCAACGGTATATTCATTCCATGCATTGATGAATACGAAGATCAGAGCAGTTACGATTCCCGGTGCAGCTACAGGCAGAAGAATGCGGATCAGTGCAGATACTTTGCCGCAGCCGTCAACAGTTGCTGCCTGTTCCATTTCCGGAGAAATGGAGATGAAAGTACCGCGCAGAAGCCAGATTGCAAAGGCCTGGTTAAATGCTGCGTTGATAAATACAAGGCCTACAAGGCTGTCGGTCATTCCGAAAGTAGACATAATCTTGTAAATACCGACCAGAAGGACAACCGGTGCAAACATCTGGGAGATGATAACGATTCCCAGAAAGATTTTTTTGCCTTTGAATTTCATTCGTGCAAGCGCATAAGCAGCAGGAATGCCGCATACGATCGCAATCAGGGTAGAACCGCCGGCAACGATCAGGGAGTTAATGAAATATCTGGAAAGCGGTGCCAGTGTCCAGATATCTTTGAAGTTCTGCCAGAGCCAGTGGATCGGAAGTAAGGTTCCGTCGGTAGAATAGATTTCTGCACGGCTTTTGGCTGCAGTTGTAAACATAACAAAATATGGATACAGGGTTACAAGTACGACCAGAATCACAAAAAGGTAAAGAAGAACACGAAGAATGACATGTTTTGTGTCGCGTTTATGATTATTCATTATTCTTCCTCCTTTCTGAGTGAGACGACCATATAAATGGATGCGCACAGACACAGGATCAGGAAACCGATCACGGATACTGCAGCTGCCTCACCGGATTTTCCTTTATAAAAGGCAAGTTTATAAAGGTATGTAACAAGAGTATCCGTACGGCTTGCCGGGTCACCCTTGGTTATTGTCCAGATAATAGGGAATGAGTTGAATACATAAATGATATTCAGCACAGTACTTACAGTCAGGGAGGATTTTACCAGCGGAAGAGTAATCTTGAAAAGTTTCTGCCAGTAGTTTGCTCCGTCGACAGTGGCTGCTTCGTAGTAGGAATTATCAATGCTCTGCAGTCCGGAAAGTACGCAGAAAGTTACAAACGGTACGGTAACAAAGATACCTACAAAAATTTCCCATGCAAAATATGCCTGAGGAGTCGGAGTCCAGTTAACAGGACTGGAGATCAGACCGATCTTCATTAAAAGGGTGTTTAAGGCACCATAGTCTTTGTCAATGATGAATTTCCAGACACCTGCCTGAATGATCAGGGAAGTTGCCCATGGAAATACAACAATTGCACGAACCGCTTTACGGAAGCGGAATTTGTTGTTCAGTACAAGGGCGAGGATGAAGCCGAAGACAGTGGAGATTACAACAACGGCAACAGTCCATACGATTGTATTGTGCAATACAAGTTTGAAGGTAGAACCTCTGAGAACTTTGGTAAAGTTATCAAGTCCGCAGAAGCCCTTGATAAGGCCGGCCTTACTTACCTCACTCATAGAAGTACGGAAAACTTCGAAGATCGGAAATAGGATAAAGACCGTCATAAGCAGGATGCTGGGGAGCAGCCAGAGATAAGGCTCTACAGCAGCAAAAGGTTTCTTTTTTTTCATTTTTTACACCACCAGACTAATTTAGTTCAGACACAAGCGGGAGCCGGTCACTAAAGTTCCGGCTCCCGGTTAAGTTGCATTCAGTTAAAAATATGCGATCAGCCTGCGATATCAGCCTGAAGATCGTCAAGGAGTGTCTGCACATCATCACCGAGAAGTGCGTTCTGCTCTACTTCGATAACACCCTGTTTTACGTCTGCCCATTCTGTCTTTGTTGCCGGATAGAAGTTGCAGCTCTGAAGGATGTCGATCCAGGATGCAAATGTGTCATCGTCTTTTGCAAGAAGATCAGCAGCTGTCTGTGTGGTAGGAAGGAATCCTTCGTATACCATGTAATCTGCATAACGTTCGTCATCATAGAAGAAGTCGAAGAATTTGGTGATGGCAGCTGTACGGGCATCCTGATCCTCAGCAGAATCATCTTTGAATACTTCGAGACGGTCACAAACACCCATAGCTACAGATTCGCAGCCTTCGTTAGCCGGGATAGTAGTTACATCGTAGTTGATGTCATATCCGCCGTCGGAAAGATAAGTCGGAATGTTGTTCGGTCCGATCATCATTGCAACTTTGCCTGCACCGAACATATCCTGAAGGTCATAACGTGTTTCGTTGGCTGGATCTGAGTTGGTGTAGCCGTCGTTTACAAGACCGACTGCAAAATTCAGAGCTTCTACGTTCTTTTCACTGTTCAGAGCCCAGTCACCGTTTTCATCAACGAATCCGCCGCCGTTGTTCCATGTGTAGTAGGAGAATGCAGCCTGACCTTCATCAGTTGTCATATCAATACCCCATGGATAAACGTCGTCGCCGAATTTATCTTTGATCTTCTGTGCAGTTTCCTGAACCTCTGCCCATGTAGTCGGAACAGATGCACCTGCTTCATCAAGGATGTCCTTGTTGTAGAAGAGTGCACGACAGGATGCGAGAATCGGTAATGCATATACAGTATCATCGATGCTACTTGCGTCCCAGAATGCCGGGAAGAATTTGGACTGGAGATCTTCAGATGCGTATTCGGTAGCCGGCATCAGCAGATCGTCAGCAACATAGTCTGCAAGAACGTCGATGTTCAGGATGTCAGGTGCATTGTTATTTGCAACAAGTGTATTTACTTTTGTATAAAGATCATTCCATGAAACAATTTCTATATTCAGATCAACATCAGGATTTTCTGCTTCAAAATCTTTTTCAAACTGAGACCACCATGCCTGTGTCTGGGTACCATACTGGCTGATGATGACATCAAGAGTAGTTTTGCTGTCTGCTGCAAGAACAGGCTGAGCCATAGATGCTGTCATTGCCAGTACCATTGCTAATGCGAGTTTACGTTTCATAGATAAATCCTCCCTTATGTTTGTGATAACTGACGGAACTGTCAGTTGTCTGTCGTGTCCGCGATTGCGCGGATGTAATGAATCAATTATATCGTTTACACAGAATGGTGTCAACAAAAATGAATAAAAAATGGATAAAATAATAAAAAAAATGATGTATTTTGCATAAAAATATGGTATGACAGGATGCTCAGACATGAAAAATCGGAATTATAATCTGCAAAATAAAAGGGGATCACCGAAATGCTGAATAGTAAAATCTGATGGAGTTTTAGTAAAATATGAGGGAGAAACGGGGAAAATATTGTGAAAAAAAAAGATTAGTGCTACAATGACTGCGAAAACAGAAACAGAGTAAACGTCAGGAGGAGAAAATCATGGCAATTTTAGTAACAGGCGGAGCAGGTTTCATCGGAAGTCATACAGTAGTGGAGCTGCAGAGCGCAGGATATGAAGTCGTAGTGCTGGATAATCTCAGTAACTCCAGCGAAAAGAGTCTTGAGAGAGTACAGCAGATCACTGGGAAACCGGTGAAATTTTATAAAACAGATATTCTTGACCGAGAAGGGCTGAATGAAGTCTTCGAAAAAGAGCAGATTGATTCCTGTATTCATTTTGCAGGATTGAAAGCAGTCGGTGAATCTGTAGTAAAACCATGGGAATATTATGAAAACAATATTGCAGGTACACTTACACTTGTAGATGTGATGAGAAAACATGATGTCAAAAATATTATTTTCTCCTCTTCAGCAACTGTGTATGGAGATCCGGCGATTATTCCTATTACAGAAGAGTGCCCGAAAGGACAGTGCACTAACCCTTATGGATGGACAAAATCTATGCTGGAGCAGATTCTTACCGATATCCAGAAAGCAGATCCGGAATGGAATGTGGTACTTCTTCGTTACTTCAACCCGATCGGTGCTCATAAGAGTGGCCTGATTGGTGAAAATCCGAACGGTATCCCGAACAATCTGATGCCATACATTACACAGGTAGCAGTTGGCAAACTGAAAGAACTTGGCGTATTCGGAAATGACTATGACACACCGGACGGAACAGGTGTCAGAGATTATATCCATGTCGTAGACCTTGCAAAAGGCCATGTAAAAGCGGTTAAGAAACTGGAAGACAATTCAGGCTTAAGTATTTACAATCTCGGTACAGGTAAAGGGTACAGTGTATTGGATATCGTTAAGAACTTTGAAGCAGCTACAGGCATAAAGATTCCTTATTCTATCAAACCACGCCGTGCAGGTGATGTAGCTACATGCTACTCTGATGCAACAAAAGCCAAAAAAGAACTTGGCTGGGAAGCAGAATATGACATCAAAGACATGTGCGCAGATTCCTGGAACTTCCAGCAGAAGAACCCGAACGGTTACGAAGACTAACGTACCGACAGTTGTATCACCAATAATTAAAAATCCCGATGGATGTATGTCCATCGGGATTTTGTATATATGCGCCCGGCGGCGCGTGTTTCGGATTACTGATAACAAGATTTGATGTTTAGTGGTATTTCTTTTCTTTTTCAAATTTGGGCTCGCAGGTCAGCTCGATGCCGAGTTTGCGGAACTCCCAGATGTCTACGGAAGAGAGCATGACAGAAGTATGCGCCTGACAGCCTTTCAGTGAACGGAGTTGTTCTAATGCCTGTCTTGCTTCCGGATTGCTGGCTGCGCTGACAGAGAGTGCAATCAGAGTTTCATCTGTATGCAGACGCGGGTTTTTGCTTCCGAGGTATTTGGTCTTTAACTCCTGAATCGGGCGGATCGCTTCAGGGGAGATCACATGATGTTCGTGATCGATTCCTGCAAGCTCTTTCAGTGCGTTCAGAAGAAGTGCGGAAGATGCACCGAGCAGATCTGATGTTTTACCATAAATGATACGTCCGTCCGGAAGTTCAAGAGCAGCAGCAGGAGCTTCTGTTTCCTGTTCTTTCTGAAGGCTTGCCGGTACGACTTTGCGGTCTTCAAGAGAAGCGTGTGCCTGTTTCAGAAGAAGCTCGATCTTGCGGACTTCATCTTCTTTGCCTGTGCCGGTAAGAAGAGCAGCGCAGCTCTTGTAATAACGGCGGATGATCT
Organism: uncultured Ruminococcus sp.; assembly: GCA_900066355.1. GTDB lineage: Bacteria > Bacillota > Clostridia > Lachnospirales > Lachnospiraceae > Blautia_A. The sequence goes on along the minus strand of FMEL01000003.1, from coordinate 16,261 downwards.
CCTGGCGGGATGCCTCACAGCATGCTTCGTCATCAACAATGCAGTTTCCTGCCATATTGACACCCATATCTGTAGGAGATTTGTACGGGCATTCGCCCATGATCTTTTCGAACATTGCCTGAAGAACAGGGAAGATTTCTACATCACGGTTGTAGTTTACTGTTGTTTCACCATAAGCTTCCAGATGGAACGGGTCGATCATATTGACGTCATTTAAGTCTGCGGTAGCGGCTTCATATGCCAGATTGACCGGATGCTTCAGCGGGATATTCCAGATAGGGAAAGTTTCGAATTTGGCATAGCCGGCAGCAACACCACGTTTGTATTCATGATAGAGCTGTGAGAGGCAGGTCGCCATTTTTCCGCTTCCCGGTCCCGGAGCGGTGATGATAACGAGTGGTCTTGTTGTTTCGATGTATTCGTTTTTGCCGTATCCTTCATCACTTACGATAAGCGGGATATTGCTTGGATATCCGGGAATACTGTAGTGGAAGTATACTTTTTTACCGAGTTTTTCGAGACGCTTTTTGAAAAGGTCAGCACTTTCCTGACCTGCGTATCTTGTGATACACACGCTTCCTACATAAAGACCGCGTCCGGTAAACTCATCAATAAGACGGAGAACATCTTCGTCATAAGTGATGCCCAGGTCACCGCGCATTTTGTTTTTGTCGATGTCTGCAGCACTGATAACAATGACGATTTCAGCCTGATCACTGAGCTGCATAAGCATACGGAGCTTGCTGTCCGGTTCAAATCCCGGAAGAACACGGGAAGCGTGGTAATCGTCAAAAAGCTTTCCGCCGAATTCAAGATACAGTTTGTTGTCAAATTTGCTGATGCGGTCGCGAATATGCTCAGACTGCATCTTCAGATACTTTTGGTTGTCAAATCCTGTTTTCATTTATCGTTTTCCTTTCCCATCACATTTAGCCGGAATATAATTTTCCGGCTATCACATTGATAGTATACTACAGTTGCGGTTTACAGGCAAGTAACATGCTACAAACATTCACAGTTTTCCAGTTGATTTATACAGGAAATCTCTTTATAATATAGAGGATAATAAGAGGAGGACAAGAATGAACAATCACATGGATAACCGGCCGGATGGAAACCGTCCGAATCGAAACAATCCCGGAAATCAGGGACCGAATAAAAACCGTCAGTCAATCCTGGCTTTTTTGATTTGTCTGTTGATTTCGCTGGTATGCTTAAGTTTTGTGACAGATATGATGAGCGATTCGTCCAGTGAAATCACGTATGATAAATTTATTGAGATGGTAGATAAGGATCAGGTAAAGGAGGTTACGCTTCAGTCAGGAGTACTGACCGTCGTACCGAAGATCCAGAAATCATATTATCAGAATGCAAGCTATAAAGTAAATCAGATGGAGGATGTCGATGCTCTGACGAAACGTCTGGAAGGAACCGGAATTGTTTTTCATTATGAACAGCCGGATGCAATGGGCGAATTTGTCTCAACAATGATCAGTGTACTGCTTCCGACAGTAGTCTTGTTCTTTATGCTGATGTTCCTCATGCGGCGCATGAACAAAGGCGGCAGCGGAATCATGGGTGTCGGCAAGAGCCGTGCAAAAGCATACATTCAGACAGAGACCGGAGTGACATTTAAGAATGTTGCCGGGCAGGAAGAAGCAAAGGAATCGCTGCAGGAAGTTGTGGATTTCCTGCATAATCCGGGTAAATATACGGCAATCGGTGCGAAGCTTCCGAAGGGTGCCCTTCTTGTAGGTCCACCTGGAACAGGTAAGACCCTTCTTGCAAAAGCAGTGGCAGGTGAGGCGAACGTACCGTTCTTTTCCCTGTCAGGTTCTGAATTTGTAGAAATGTTTGTCGGTGTTGGTGCTTCACGAGTGAGAGATCTCTTTGAGGAAGCAAAGAAAAATGCACCGTGTATCGTGTTTATTGATGAGATCGATGCCATCGGTAAGAGCCGTGATTCCAGATATGGCGGCGGCAATGATGAGCGTGAACAGACACTGAACCAGCTTCTTGCAGAGATGGATGGATTTGACACGTCCAAGGGTCTTTTAATCCTTGCAGCAACCAACCGTCCGGAAGTCCTGGACCCGGCACTTCTGCGTCCGGGAAGATTTGACAGACGTATCATCGTAGATCGTCCGGATCTCAAAGGGCGTGTCGAGATTCTCAAAGTACATGCCAAAGATGTCATGCTGGATGAAACGGTTGATCTGGAAGCAATTGCGCTTGCAACTTCCGGAGCAGTCGGTTCCGATCTTGCCAATATGATCAATGAAGCTGCAATCCTTGCAGTTAAAAACGGCAGAAGAGCCGTTTCGCAGAAAGATCTTCAGGAATCTGTTGAGGTTGTTCTTGTCGGTAAAGAAAAGAAAGACCGTATCTTAAGTCCGCAGGAGAGAAGAATTGTTTCCTATCATGAAGTCGGACATGCACTTGTCAATGCGCTGCAGAAAGATGCCGAGCCGGTACAGAAGATCACCATCGTTCCGAGAACGATGGGAGCTCTCGGCTATGTTATGCAGGTACCGGAAGAAGAAAAATACCTCAACACCCAGAAAGAACTGGAGGCAATGCTTGTGGGATATCTGGGCGGTCGTGCAGCAGAGGAAATCGTGTTTGATACGGTAACTACCGGTGCAGCAAATGATATCGAGCAGGCTACGAAGGTAGCGCGTGCGATGATCACGCAGTATGGTATGTCTCAGAAATTCGGTCTGATGGGACTGGCAACACAGGAAAATCAGTATCTGTCAGGAAGAGCTGTGCTTAACTGTGGCGATGATACAGCAACTGAGATTGACCATGAAGTTATGCAGCTTCTTCATTATTCTTATGAGGAGGCAAAGCGACTTCTTAACGAACACAGAGAAGCACTGGATAAGATTGCCGGTTATCTGATCAGCAGAGAGACTATCACCGGTAAGGAATTTATGAAGATCTTCCGCGCAGTTGAGAAGGGACTTGAGATTCCGGAAAATCTGGATGATCTTCCGGATGAGGATGTGAAGGCAGAAGAGAAGTCTGAAGAAAAAACTGAGATGAAGACAGAGAATATAGAAGCTGTCCGGGATCCGGAAGTTACAGGCGTACAGGAGGAAACATTGAATACCGGTGATGCAACTATATCGGATGATGTAGTTGCTGACGAAACAGACAATCACGTATCTGACTCTGAGGAGTAGTATGTTCCAGATTGAAGAAGAGTTAAAGAAGCTTCCCGCGAACCCGGGTGTTTATCTGATGCACGATGAGCGGGATGAGATCATCTATGTGGGCAAGGCAATCAGCCTGAAAAACCGTGTGCGGCAGTATTTTCAGAGTAGCCGCAACAAAGGTGCGAAGATTGAGCAGATGGTTACTCACATAGCCAGATTTGAATACATCATTACTGATTCCGAACTGGAAGCACTTGTTCTGGAAAGCAACCTGATTAAGGAACACCGTCCGAAGTACAATACCATGCTGAAAGATGACAAAAGTTATCCTTTCATCAAGGTAACGGTACAGGAGGCTTATCCGAGAGTGCTATTTGCCAGACGGATGAAGAAGGATAAGAATCGATATTTTGGTCCTTATACCAGTGGCGGGGCTGTCAAAGATGTCATAGAGCTGGTTCGAAAGCTTTATCAGGTACGCTCCTGCAACCGCAATCTTCCGAGAGACTGTGGCAAAGACCGGCCGTGCCTGTATTATCATATGAAACAGTGCATGGGACCATGTACCGGGCATGCAGACCAGCGTGTCTATAAAGAAAATATCCAGAAAGTACTGGCTTTTTTGAATGGTGATTTTCAGGATACGATCGATCAGCTTACTGAGAAGATGCAGAAAGCATCGGACGAGATGCGTTTTGAGGATGCTGCGGAAGCACGTGATCTGATACGCAGCATCCAGAAGATCGGTGAAAGGCAGAAAATCACTTCCTACGGAGAAGAAGACAGAGACATCATTGCCTGTGATATGGACGAAAGTTTGGATCTGCGGGAACAGGATGCTGTTGTTCAGGTGTTCTTTATGCGTGATGGCAGGCTGATAGGCAGAGATCATTTTTATCTGCGGGTTGCCAGAGGAGATACACGTTCACAGGTGCTTTCAAGTTTTGTAAAACAGTTTTATGCAGGCACTCCGTTTATTCCGGGAGAGATTACACTGCAGACGGAAATCGAAGATGCAGAAATAATCGAAGAATGGCTGACTTCCAGAAGAAAGCAGAAGGTTCGTATTGTAGTGCCAAAGAAAGGTACAAAAGAAAAGCTTGTGGAACTTGCGTGGGAAAATGCCCGCATGGTACTCGAAAAAGACCGTGAACGTATTCGGAGAGAAGAAGGACGCACGATCGGAGCCGTGCATGAAGTAGAAGACTGGCTCGGCATGAAAGGACTCGATCGTATGGAGGCATTTGATATCTCGAATATCAGCGGTTTTGAGTCGGTAGGATCGATGGTCGTTTATGAGAAAGGCAAGCCGAAGAAAAGTGACTATCGTAAATTCCGTATTCAATCTGTGCAGGGGCCGAATGATTATGCCAGCATGGAAGAAGTGCTGACCAGGCGCTTTACGCATGAGAGCAACGGAGAATTTGACAGCTTTGCGAAAATGCCGGATCTGCTTTTGATGGATGGAGGCCGGGGACAGGTAAACATTGCTCTTGGTGTCCTTGATAAACTGGGGATACAGATTCCTGTCTGTGGCATGGTAAAGGATGACCACCACCGTACGAGAGGATTATACTTTAACAATATAGAAATACCGATCGATACAAACAGCGAGGGATTTCGGCTGATCACCAGGATTCAGGATGAAGCCCATCGCTTTGCGATAGAATATCACCGGTCACTGCGAAGCAAAGAACAGGTGCACTCGATACTGGATGACATTCCGGGAATCGGTGAGCGCAGACGGAAAGCACTGATGCGCCGGTACCGCTCCATAGAGGGTATTCGGGATGCGTCTGTAGAAGAACTGGCAGAAACCGAATCCATGAATATGGGAAGCGCAAAACAGGTGTATGATTTTTTTCACCCGAATAAATAAACATTACATTAAAGGAGAAGACATTATGAAAGGTGTATTGATGACAAAGATGGTACAGGAGCTGAATCTTACAAATCTGACTCCTGAGATTGACCTGTCTGATATGAGAATCATGACAGCAGAGATCAACCGACCGGCATTGCAGCTTACCGGATATCTGGAACATTTTGCAAATGAGCGTGTTCAGATCATCGGATATGTAGAATATACGTATCTGATGCAGCTCAGTGATGAGAAGCGTATGATGAAATATGAGCGTTTTATTTCCAGTAAGATTCCGTGCGTTATTTTCAGCACCATGACAAAGCCGTCTCAGGATATGATCGACATGGCGATCAAATATAATGTACCGACATTTGTGACAGAGAGGACAACATCCAGTCTTATGGCTGAGATCATCCGCTGGCTTGGTGTGCAGCTTGCACCGTGTATCTCCATTCATGGTGTACTTGTCGATGTTTATGGTGAAGGGATCCTGATTACAGGTGAGAGCGGAATCGGCAAGAGCGAGGCCGCTCTGGAATTGATCAAGCGTGGTCATCGTCTTGTAAGTGATGATGTCGTAGAACTTCGTAAAGTCAGTGATGTTACTCTGGTCGGATCGGCACCGGATATTACCCGTCATTTTATTGAACTTCGTGGTATCGGTATCATTGATGTCAAGACATTGTTTGGTGTAGAGAGTGTTAAGGATACACAGTCTGTTGACCTTGTTATCAAACTTGAAGAGTGGGATCGGGACAAAGAATATGACCGGCTCGGACTTCATGAAGAATATACCGAATATCTTGGAAACAAAATTGTCTGCCATTCCCTGCCAATCAGACCGGGACGTAACCTTGCAGTTATTGTAGAGTCTGCGGCTGTCAACCACAGACAGAAGAAGATGGGATACAATGCGGCAGAAGAACTGTACAAACGTGTACAGGCAAATATTGCAAAGAAACGCGAAAGTTGATAAAGCAGAAGGCTGCTTTAAAATAACAAACAACAGGGAAAGGTGGAAGAAAGATGGGTTCATATTGCTTCGGAATTGATGTAGGAGGTACAACTGTAAAATGTGGTCTTTTCCAGACAGACGGTACTCTGGTAGACAAATGGGAAATTCCTACAAGAACAGAGAATAAAGGAGAGAATATTCTTCCGGATGTTGCAAATGCAATCAATCTCAAACTCGAAGAAAAGAAAATCGATAAAGCAGATGTAGAAGGTGTGGGAATCGGCATCCCGGGACCAATCAACTCAAAAGGCGAGGCTGCATGTGCGGTGAATCTTTACTGGGGATTTACTCCGGTTGCGCAGATCCTTCATGACCTTACAGGACTGAAAGCAAAGGCAGGAAACGATGCAAACGTAGCCGCACTTGGTGAGGCGTGGAAAGGTGCAGCGGCCGGAGCGCAGAATGTGATTCTTGTAACACTTGGAACAGGTGTCGGCGGCGGTATCATCATAGACGGAAAAATCGTAGCCGGAGCGCATGGTGCAGGCGGAGAAATCGGTCATGTTACAGTGGTACAGGATGAAAAAGAGGCATGTAACTGTGGAAATAAAGGCTGTCTGGAGCAGTACGCATCTGCAACAGGAATCGTCCGTGTGGCAGGAAGAATGCTGGCGGCATCTGAGGAAGACAGTACTCTGAGAGGTCTTCAGAATATTACGGCAAAAGATGTTCTCGATGCGTTTAAGGCAGGAGATACACTTGCAGGCCGTATTATGGAATGTGTAGGAGGTTTGCTCGGAAGCGCTATCGCGGGATTTGCGGCAGTTGTTGATCCGGAAGCAATCGTAATCGGCGGAGGAGTGTCAAAAGCCGGACAGCCACTGATCGACTGTATTCAGAAACACTACATAAGACATGCATTTCCATCCTGCAAGGAGACCCCTGTTAAGCTTGCGACACTTGGAAATGATGCCGGAATTTATGGCGCGGCAAAGATGGTTCTCTGAAAAATACATATTTAAAGATCAGAAGATTTTTACAGAAAGAGGGATTCCAGAATTTGGAATCCCTCTTTTGAGCTGGATTACAGACTTTTGGATGTAAAAGAGTATAATAGTTTCAGAAATATATTTTTGCAATTGTGAAGTTTTTAATTGGGGCTTTATTTACGATTTTTTATTTGCTATAATAGAACGGACTATAAAGGAGGAAAACCATGAATTACGGAAAAAAATCAGTCTCAAAAAAGCGAAATTCGCTGATTTCCCGTACTGCCATGATGGGCAAAAGAGCCCATGTGTCGCTGATCAGAGTTCTTTTTGTGGTATTGATCACGATCTGTGTGGTGATTGGCTGTACCGGAATTGGAGCTTTTCGGGGAATCATAGATAATGCTCCTGATGTAAATGACATTGATATTTCACCACTGGGTTATGCGACATTCTTATATGATGGAGATGGCAATCAGCTTCGCAAGCTGACGGCACCGAGTTCGAATCGACTTCCTGTATCTATTGATCAGATTCCGGTGGATCTTCAACATGCGGTTGTTGCAATCGAGGATGAACGTTTTTATGAGCATAATGGTATCGACGTAAGAGGTATTCTCCGTGCTTTTGTAAAGAACCTTTCCTCTGGAGATCTTTCAGAAGGTGCAAGTACGATTACACAGCAGCTTTTGAAGAATAATGTATTTACAAACTGGACGCAGGAGTCTACATGGCTTGAGCGTTTTACACGTAAGATTCAGGAACAGTATCTGGCTGTTGAAATCGAGAAAAAGATTAACAACAAAAATGTCATTCTTGAAAATTATCTTAATACGATCAACCTCGGAGCCGGAACATATGGTGTACAGGCAGCCGCCCGCAAATACTTTAATAAGGATGTCTGGGATCTGAATCTGTCAGAATGCACGACACTGGCAGGTATTACACAGAACCCGACACAGTACAATCCGATTGAGCATCCGGAGGCAAATGCAAAGAGACGTAAAGAAGTCCTGGATCATATGATCGATCAGGGATATATTACACAGGAACAATATGATCAGGTAATTAATGATGATATTTATTCAGAAATTCAGGCAGCGCAGGTGCTGAATGAAGAGACGGATAATACTGTATATTCCTATTTCGAAGATGAACTGATTGATCAGGTAATTAATGATCTGATGAATATCAAGGGCTATACCCGTACACAGGCACAGAACCTTGTTTACAGTGGTGGCCTGAGTATTTATACGACACAGGATGCTTCTATTCAGAAGATCCTGGATGAAGAATATGCAGATCCGTCCAATTATCCGGATTACGTACAGTATGCGTTGGATTATGCACTCACTGTTCAGAATCCGGATGGAGAAGAAGTGAACTACAGCAAAGAGATGCTTCGTCTGTATTTCCAGAATGAAGATCCGGAATTTGACCTTCTGTTCGATTCTCAGGAAGAAGGACAAAGCTATGTTGACCGATACAAAGAGCATGTTCTTGCTGATGGAAGTACCGTTGTTTCTGAACGAGTAAGCTTTGCACCGCAGCCACAGTCTTCTATGAGTATCATTGATCAGCACACAGGTTATGTAAAGGCGATTATCGGCGGACGTGGAGAAAAGACCGCGAGTCTGACATTGAACCGTGCAACAGATACGACAAGACAGCCGGGATCAACCTTTAAGATTCTGTCTACCTATGCACCGGCTCTCAATGAGAAGGGCATGACGCTGGCAACAACGTTCGAGGATGAACCATACAATTATCCGGATGGATCACCGGTAAATAATGCTTCCAAGAGTTATGGCGGAACGACAACGATACGTCGGGCTATCCAGAATTCCATCAACGTTGTAGCGGTCAAGTGCCTCGAAGAAGTAACGCCGGAGCTTGGACTTCAGTATCTGGATAATTTTGGGTTTACAACACTGGCACATGGTACAGAAGCAGACAAAGATGCTGACGGAACTATCTGGACAGATGCAAATCTTCCGATGGCCCTGGGCGGTCTTACTCATGGTGTCACGAACGTAGAGCTTTGTGCAGCATATGCGGCAATTGCAAATAATGGTAATTATATTGAGCCGATTTATTACACTAAGATTCTTGACCACAACGGAAATGTCCTCATTGAGAAAAATTCAGCAGGAAGATCTGTTATTAAAGAAAGCACTGCATGGCTGCTGACAAGTGCAATGGAAGATGTTGTAAATCAGGGTACAGGTACTGCATGCCAGCTGGATGATATGACAGTTGCCGGTAAGACCGGTACAACAGATGCATACAATGACCTCTGGTTTGTTGGTTATACCCCATATTATACCTGTGCGGTATGGTCTGGATTTGATAACAATGAGAAACTTCCGGAGGATGCGAGGGATTTCCATAAGAATCTCTGGAAGAAGGTCATGACCCGTATTCATGAAGGTCTCCCGGATAAAGAATTTGATATGCCGGCAAGTGTAGAGAAGATTAGTATCTGCGAGGAGACAGGATTGCTTCCGAGAGCAGGCTGTCCTGTAATTACAGAATACTTTGATATTGGTGATGTGCCGACAGATTATTGCGATCAGCATTTCTACGAATCGGACGATACGATGGAAGAGTATACGACTGATGAAGGGACTTTCAATGTATCACCGACTCCGGATCCGAATAATCCGAATGCAGATAATAACAGTAATGACAATGGAGACAATACCGGAGGAGATAATACCGGAGGAGACAACACCGGAGGAGACAATGCCGGCGGAGGAGACAATGCCGGCGGAGGAGACAACACCGGAGGAGATAATACCGGTGGTGGAGACAATACCGGAGGAGACAACACCGGAGGAGACAATGCCGGCGGAGGAGACAATACCGGAGGAGACGACGGTGGCGGTGATACCGGCGGAGGAGATGACGGTGGAAACACAGAAGAATAAACTTACAGAATACAAAACCATATATGAGGGCGGTATTGGAGAAATAACCGAAAAGAAATCTCGATTTATTGCAACAGTCCGCCCCGTTGAAACAGAAGAAGACGCGCTGGCATTTCTGGAAGAAATGAAAAAGAAATACTGGGATGCCAGACATAACTGCTATGTATATTCTGTTGGGATAAACAGAGAGTTTACCAGATGCAGTGACGACGGGGAACCGTCCGGAACTGCCGGACGTCCGATGCTGGATGTGATTCTGGGAGAAGAAATCTACAATGTAGCTGTCGTAGTGACCCGATATTTCGGAGGAGTGCTTCTTGGCACAGGTGGCCTTGTGCGCGCCTATTCAAAGGCTGTGCAGGAAGGATTGGCTGCAAGCACTGTTATTTTAAAACAAAAGGGAATTGTGCTGCAGATTACAACGGATTACACCGGAATCGGCAAAATTCAGTATATTGCAGGAGAACGTTCTTTGCCGATACTGGACAGTGAATACACCGATCGGGTAGTTTTGAAACTTCTGGTTCCCGTACAGGAAATCGGAAGTGTCGAGAATGCAATTACAGAAGGGACGAACGGACGGGCACAGCTTGAACAGGATGGAGAATGCTACTATTCTGTGATTGATGGTGAAGTTCAGACGTTTGATCATTAATTAAAACATAAAAAACCACAGAAATCATGAGCTTGCTCAAATATGATCTCTGTGGTTTTTATTATGCTTTGAAATTAAACAGGTAATGAAATCAGCATTTCTCCGGTTCCGGATAATCTACACCGAATGTATCAACAGTCATGGATTTGATCTGCTGATCATCAAGCGGTCTGTCACGGAAATCTGTTTCTGTTTCGGCAATTTTGTTTACAACATCCATGCCTTCGATTACTTTACCGAATGCAGCATAGCTTCCGTCAAGATGTGGAGCTGCTTTGTGCATGATAAAGAACTGGCTTCCGCCTGAATTTGGATGCATGGCTCTTGCCATGGAAAGAACACCAGGAGTGTGTGCGAGGTCATTTGCAACACCGTTCTGTGCAAATTCACCTTTGATGCTGTATCCAGGACCACCCATTCCGGTTCCATCCGGACATCCGCCCTGGATCATAAAGCCGTTGATGACACGATGGAAGATCAGACCATCATAGAAGCCTTTTTTGACAAGACTGATGAAATTGTTTACTGTATTTGGTGCGATTTCCGGATAAAGCTCTGCTTTCATTACATCACCATTTTCCATGGTAATGGTTACGATCGGGTTTGCATTTGCCATAATCATAGTCTCCTTTTGCAAAAAGTATTGTTTTTCTCTGTGGGCTCTATTATAATATGCAAAGAACAATTCTGCAAGGAAAAAGGTGATTGGTAAAATGGTGACAGAGACAAGAAGCCCTGAAGAAACATATGAATTAGGTCGAAAAATCGGTCTGCAGGCAAGACCTGGTCAGGTATATACACTGACTGGAGACCTGGGAGTAGGAAAGACAGTATTTACGCAGGGAGTTGCTGCAGGACTTGGGATTACGGAGCCGGTAAGCAGTCCGACATTTACGATTGTACAGGTTTATGAAGAAGGACGCCTGCCATTTTATCATTTTGACGTTTACCGGATCGGGGATATCGAGGAAATGGAAGAAATCGGATATGATGATTATTTCTTTGGCAAGGGTATCTGCCTGATCGAATGGGCAGAACTGATTGAGGAGATTTTGCCGGATGACAGAATTTCCATTACAATAGAAAAGGATCTTGCACAGGGATTTGACTATCGACGGATTACTGTGGAAGGTTTGTAAGGAATTTTATCTGTTTTATCCGGACAGATGAAAAGAGGAGATAAGATATGAAGATTTTAGGACTTGACAGCTCCGGAATCGTGGCATCTGTTGCAATTGTAGAGGACGATGTACTGATTGCGGAATATACAGTCAATTACAAAAAAACACATTCTCAGACATTGCTGCCGATGCTGGATGAAATCGCAAAAATGACAGAGCTTGATCTGAATAGTATTGATGCGATTGCAGTAGCAGCAGGACCGGGTTCTTTTACCGGACTGCGAATCGGCTCAGCGACAGCGAAAGGACTCGGACTTGCCTTAAAGAAACCTCTGATCGCCATTCCTACTGTAGAGGGACTGGCATACAATCTGTATGATATATCGGGGCTGATCTGCCCGATTATGGATGCGCGCCGTAAACAGGTGTATACAGGTATTTATCGCTTTACAGATCATCAGCTGAAGGTGGTGGAAGATCAGATGGCAGTACCTATGGAAACTGTGATCGAGAAGCTAAATCAGTATGGAGAAGCGGTAACATTCCTTGGCGATGGAGTACCGGTCTTCCACGAGCTTATTGCAGAAAAAATGACGGTGCCGTATTCTTTTGCACCGGCACATGTAAACAAACAGAGAGCGGCTGCTGTAGCGGCGCTTGGCGAGATCTATTATCGTCAGGGAAAAACAGAAACGGCAATGGAACATGTTCCGGATTATCTACGTGTATCACAGGCTGAAAGAGAGCGTGCAGAGCGGGAGGCGGCAAAAGCCGACGCTGATTCATGACGTTTCGTGAAATGTCAGTAGAGGATCTGGAGCAGGTAGTCGAGATAGAAAAAGCCCTTTTTTCTGATCCATGGACGAAAGAAGGTTTTTTTACGTTTCTGACAAAAGAAAATACCATGTTTTTTGTGGTTGAAGAAAAAGAAAAAATTCTTGCCTATTGCAGTATGCAGACAGTTCTGGATGAAGGCGATATTCTGAATGTTGCTGTCCGTTCAGACAGACAAAAAGAAGGTATCGGCTATTTCCTTGTGGACAGCATGCTTAAGATGGCAGAAATGATCGGAATTCATATTGTGCATCTTGAAGTGCGGGAAGGCAACGGAACGGCAAGAAGACTGTACGAAAGACTTGGATTTAAAGAAGATGGACTTCGCAGGGATTATTATACTGATCCTACCGAAAATGCAGTTTTAATGACAAAAATGCAGTAAATGCAGGAGTGGAAAATATGTTGGATTTATGTTTGCTTGGCTGTGGTGGTATGATGCCGCTCCCGAAGCGTTGGCTGACTGCACTTATGACCCGTTACAATGGGAGCAGTTTGCTGATCGACTGTGGAGAGGGAACACAGGTTGCAATTAAAGAAAAAGGATGGAGTTTCAAGCCAATCGATGTGATTTGTTTTACACATTATCATGGAGATCATATCAGTGGGCTGCCAGGGCTTCTTCTTACTATGGGAAATGCAGATCGGACGGAACCGCTTACGCTTGTCGGACCTAAAGGACTGGAGAGAGTAGTGAATGCACTTCGTGTGATTGCACCGGAGCTCCCTTTTGAGATTAAATTTATAGAAATAACAAAACCATTTGAAGTTCTGGAACTCAATGGATATCGTATCAATGCATTTCGTGTGAATCACAATGTGATCTGTTATGGCTATACGATTGAGATTCTGCGTCAGGGCAAATTTTCACCGGAACGAGCCAGAGAGCAGGAGATTCCGTTGAAATACTGGAATCCTCTTCAGAAAGGCCGGACAATAGAAGTAGATGGCGCAGTATATACACCGGATATGGTTCTGGGACCGGACCGAAAGGGGATTAAGGTAACTTACACGACGGATACGCGGCCGACGGAATCTATTTTACGTAATGCTGTAAACTCAGATCTGTTCATCTGTGAGGGAATGTACGGAGAAGAAGATAAGATCGAAAAAGCAAAAGGTTATAAGCATATGACATTCCGGGAGGCGGCGACACTTGCAAAAGACGCAGAAGTGAAAGAACTCTGGCTGACGCATTACAGTCCGTCGCTGATTCGTCCGGATGAGTACATGGATATGGTACGTGGCATTTTCCCGAACGCATGGCCGGGTAAAGATGGAAAAAGTGTTGAGTTGAATTTTGAAGAAGAATAGAGGAGCCATATAATGAAAGATACGTTGATTCTGGCAATAGAAAGTTCATGTGATGAGACAGCGGCTTCTGTAGTAAAAAACGGAAGGACGATTCTGTCAAATGTCATATCGTCGCAGATCGAGTTGCATAAGCTTTACGGAGGCGTTGTACCTGAAATTGCTTCCCGTAAACATATAGAAAAAGTAAATCAGGTAATTGAAGAGGCATTAAAAGATGCAGATGTCACGCTGGATGATCTGGATGCTATAGGTGTTACTTATGGACCAGGTCTGGTTGGCGCACTGCTGGTTGGTGTGGCAGAGGCAAAAGCAATTGCATACGCTAAGAAACTTCCTCTGGTGGGGGTGCATCATATCGAAGGACACGTTTCTGCAAACTATATCGAGCATCCGGATCTGGAACCACCGTTCCTCTGTTTGATCGTGTCAGGAGGACACACACATCTCGTAATTGTCAAAGATTACGGAGAGTTTGAAATTCTCGGACGCACACGTGATGATGCAGCGGGAGAGGCTTTTGACAAGGTTGCACGCGCAATCGGACTGGGCTATCCGGGTGGACCGAAAATTGACAAGCTTTCAAAAGAGGGAAATCCGGAGGCTATTGTATTTCCGCATGCAAAAATCGGCGATTGTCCTTATGATTTCAGCTTCAGCGGTGTGAAATCAGCTGTCCTGAATTATATCAACCAGGCGCAGATGAAAGGTGAAGAAGTAAATCGTGCAGATCTTGCGGCTTCTTTCCAGAAAGCAGTAGTAGATGTTCTTGTGGAGCATACGATGCTTGCAGCAAAAGATTACAACATGGATAAAATCGCGATTGCGGGTGGAGTTGCGTCCAATGGAACGCTTCGCGCGGCAATGGAAAAAGCATGTGCGCAAAATGGTTATAAGTTTTATCGTCCGTCTCCGATCTTCTGTACAGATAATGCAGCGATGATTGGTGTGGCGGCATACTATGAATATATGAAAGGAACCCGTCATGGATGGGATCTCAATGCTGTGCCGAATTTAAAACTCGGTGAACGTTAAATGATATCAGGAGGTTCTGAAATGAAAGAAAAAATTACGGCAATCGTTCTGGCAGCAGGACAGGGGAAGCGTATGCACAGTAAGGTTCAGAAGCAGTTTCTGGAAATCCAGGACCATCCTGTATTGTATTATTCACTGAGATGCTTTCAGGATAGCCTGCTGATTGACGACATCATTCTTGTGACAGGAAATGATATGATTTCCTATTGTAAGAATGAAATCGTGGATCGCTACTCTTTTACAAAAGTGTCAAATGTCATTGCCGGTGGTAAAGAACGCTATGATTCTGTCTATCAGGGTCTTCTTGCCTGTACAGATACAGATTATGTGTTTATACATGACGGAGCCCGTCCGTTTATTACAGAAGAGATTCTTGAACGAGGCCTTGCAGGTGTAAGAGAGACAGGTGCGTGTGTAGTGGGGATGCCATCAAAAGATACGGTCAAACTGTCTGATGAGGATGGATTTGTCGGAATGACTCCGGAACGCAAACAGGTCTGGACGATACAGACGCCGCAGATATTTTCTTATGATCTCATACGAAAAGCACATGAGAGTATTCGAAAGAAAGATATGAGTACGATTACAGATGATGCTATGGTTGTGGAACAGGAAAGTGGGGTAAAAGTCTGCCTCGTAGAGGGGTCTTATCATAATATAAAGATCACAACACCGGAGGATCTGGACGTAGCAGAGGTGTTTTTAAAAAAGATTAAAAAATGTAAAAATTTGTATTGACAGTAAAAAGATTTGATGATAGAATACATCTTGCGTCTGGCAATGAGACGTCGAACACTGAAAAGTGCATATGGAGAGATATCGAAGTGGTCATAACGAGGCGGTCTTGAAAACCGTTTGTCCGCAAGGGCGCGTGGGTTCGAATCCCACTCTCTCCGCTGTTGAGAATGAAAATAAATGAAAAAAGTTCTTGACAAACGAAAAACAACGCGATATAATATAAAACGCTTCTGAAAAATGAGAAGCGATTGCGTAGGGCGATTTGGAGAAGTACCCAAGCTGGCCGAAGGGGCTCCCCTGGAAAGGGAGTAGGTCGTTAATAGCGGCGCGAGGGTTCAAATCCCTCCTTCTCCGCTCAGGTTTGAAAAAACTTGAAAAAAGTACTTGACACATCGAAAAAGATGTGATAAAGTAAATAAGCTGTCTGAGAGACAGCAAGTTAAGAACCTTGATAACTAAACAGTGAAACACATACGATTCTCGAAAATTTCTTTTTAAATTCAAGAACAAAACCTTAAAACAGTAAAACGAGAGATAGCTAGTTGTTATCTTGAGTGAATCAAACATTTTATCAGAGAGTTTGATCCTGGCTCAGGATGAACGCTGGCGGCGTGCTTAACACATGCAAGTCGAACGGGAAACCTTTTATTGAAGCTTCGGCAGATTTA
>FMEL01000006.1 GCA_900066355.1 uncultured Ruminococcus sp. | reverse complement strand
GCCACTCTGCATCAGAGCAAATACCGATGCAGAACCAACAAAGCCACAGCCTATCATTACTGCTTTTTTTGAATTAATCACTTTCTTCATAATAATCTCATCTCCTTAATAATTCTCTTCATGTACTTCAAAATAGCTCTGTGGATGATTACATACCGGACATACTTCAGGCGCCTTAGTTCCTACCACAATATGTCCACAGTTACGGCATTCCCATACCTTAACTTCGCTCTTTTCAAACACCTGTGCAGTTTCAATATTCTTAAGAAGTGCACGATATCTCTCTTCGTGGTGCTTCTCAATCTGTTTATTGTCAATAAATAATAGCAATAATTACTATTATTATAATAATCAATATTACTGATTACCTTTCATTTAAAATAATCATTCAATCATCATTTTTTCCGTTCAAAAACATATTCTGCATCTGATGATAAATCAGAGCGGAATGAATAGCCTAGTCTATCAAATTTCTTAATATCCTCAGGATTTTCAATTCTGTTTTCAGCCATGAACCTAACCATTTCACCACGGGCCATCTTAGCATATGTACCTTTTGTCACCAGTTTATCTCCTGATAACTCACAAAATGTAATCGTAATGTATCTATCCTGTCGTGTCAGATATTTTTCTATGCACTTAGAGTATTCTTTCGATGCCAGATTGATTATAATCCTGCTGTTATCAATCACTGAGCGGTATAATAAATCTCCCCAGTACTCATACAGATTTTTTGTTTCTCCTATTCCAACCTTCGCCTGCATTTCCAAACGATAAGGTGTCACACCATCCCTTGGTTTTAGCACACCATAAAATGCAGATATTATTCTCAAATGATTTTGTACATACTCGAACTGACTGTCCTCAAACACGGATGGAGCCATATATTGAAAAGCAATTCCTTCATATGATAAGACAGCTGGGGTAAGTAAATGATAAAGATCCATGTTTTCCAATCTATTGAAGTTCTGTTCTGTAATTTTGTCATTACATTTCCAGATAGTCTTCAGTTCCTCTTTTGACTTACTTTTCAACCAACTTTGTATCTCTGTCGTCTTTTCAATAAATTCAGGCAATCCATCCGGCGCTATGCTGTCAGTATCTGTAATCATCTTTTTAGCAGGGGATAATATTATCTTCATTAATCTAATTCCTTGAGCATATTTTCAGGATCATCTGCAGCCTTGACTTTATCATTTGCCTTTATAATAATCCCCTGTTCATCAATAAGATATGTGGTTCTTACTACTCCCATAGAGACTTTTCCATAATTTTTCTTTTCTTTCCATACATCATATGCTTCAATAACTTTCCGCTCTGGATCTGCTAAAAGTGTAAATGTCAATCCATATTTTTCCTCAAATCTCTTATGAGAGGATACAGAATCCTTACTGACTCCAAGAATAACTGCTCCTTTTTCGGTAAACTGAGGGTATCGCTCAGAAAACCCACATGCCTGTTTCGTGCATCCCGCTGTATTATCCTTGGGATAGAAATATAAAATCACTTTTTTTCCTGTATAATCCGATAATCTATGTATTTTCCCATTTTGATCTGGCAACTCAAAATCCGGTGCCTTAACCCCTACTTCCAACATTATTTATCTCTCCCTTTCTGTATCTTTCTCTTTATTCGCCTTTTTCTTCCTATTCCCGGTAATCATTTTATGACCTGTATATATCGCCATTACCATACATAACATAGAACTTAAAGCAAAGTATTTGTGACTTGATTTTTGCTTTTTATATCCAGTGTAAAAAGTCCCAAGCATTGTGATCAATGCTCCTACTGACCAATATTTATGTGCTTTCATGTAATTCCTCCATTTTTTCAGTGTATTCAATTCTAATTATACGCTACCATATTCCTATGTCAATTTGATAATAGAGCATTCCTATAAAATTTTTCAAAATATCATTGTCAAAACTATGTATTGTTATCCTTTAATTTTTCTTTGAAATAATTGACAAAAAGCTTGCTTTCAGGAGATTACTATTTAATCTCTTTTCCATCTATATATAGTTGAAATTTATCAGGATTATTGACAACATCATAGTCCTTTCCGTATTCTACAGGTCTATATTCGGCTGTCATTACCGATTCCCCGTCTTCAATATCCTCTTTCCATAAATAGATGTTCATATCAATGCTCGTCGCATATCCTCTGTCTGTGGAGAATTTTGTCGAATGAAAAGAGACTTTACAACTTAAAATTGGATAAAAAGGACAAAAAAAGAAGAGCTGCTTGCTCTTCCCATATAGTAGTAGTAAAATAATATGTCATGCCAGCGCAATATATTACCTAGAATATCGCTATAACAGGAAAGGGGCTGCATTGTGACAGCCCCTAGTTTACTTCATCACGTTGTCTACATTCTGAGTGAACTCGTTCCCTGGTTTATTTTAGCATCGGTCTGGATTTTGTTTCATAAAGATAAATTTTGCCACAGAGCGGTCGTATGTTTTAATGTGTCCAAACAGCCAGTCGATTACATTTTTCTGTACAAGTTCACTGAACCGATCTGTTGGTCCTTCATACTCCTGAAGGTATTCATACAGTTCCTGAATTGTCTTTTTAAACTCTTCATGTTTTTCATAATGTTTTTCACGCTCTGGATAACCGGCTTTTTCCTGAAGTGCTTCTTCTTCTTTAAAATGAAAGTCAGTATACTCGTTAAGATAATCCAGAAGTTTGATCGCCTTTACCTTGCTGTCGCCATTTTGACAGGCAATTACAAAGTTCTGAATACGGTCAATCAATTCTTTGTGCTGTGTATCGATTGTTTTATTTCCTGTTACTAAATTGTCATCAAAGGTAATGTTTAAATCGTAAGTCATAATTTGACCTCCATTTCTTTTATATGTTCTCTTAGGCTCTTTTAATGTCTGGCAGTTTCGTACCTGCATTTTCTGCTTAGTCTTCTACAGGAACGAAAACATCTTTTCCTAATCCGCAGATTGGGCATGTCCAGTCATCTGGAATATCCTCAAATGCAGTTTCTGGATCGGTACCAGCGTCTGGATCTCCTACTGCCGGATCATAAATATATCCACATGGTTCACATTCATATTTTATCATAGTCATTTTCCCTTTTCAATGTCGATTTATTTTTGTTACCAAGTTCCTAGCAATTTTTCTAACACTTTGTTTCTTGTATATCTGTATTATACATGATAATTATTCTCTTGTCAATAATAGTAATTATTATTATTTTTTGCACTTAGCATAAACTGATATTTGAATTGCACATTTACATATTGTATATATCATGGGAATAGTTGATTAAAAAAATGAACTCTACAATTGTTATTGTATGTCCCATCCTTGATTCTGAAATGCTATTCACGAAGATTTTTATCTCCTGCAACTAATATAAGATTTGCTCCACACCCGCAAGGACAAAACAATTTATTATTTCTACTTTTTTCTCTAAGATTTTTTAATCTATCCGGTATATTTATTTGATGCCCATTAATAACCGTATATATGGATTCGATTCCTATGTATTTTCCATCACATATTGCAACCGTTCTTTGAGCCATATGTCGTTCCCCTATCCTTGTGCTTTCTAATCAAAAACTATTCTTGCTATCCTGATTATATCATGCTATCTAAATGGTTAAACATAAATAAACTAATTTTCTACTTCATATCGTTTTGCTTTCTATCTACATAATCCCCAAATGCCCTATTTCTACATATTTAAGTAAGCGCCCTTTCGTTCACTTGTATCACTTAGGTGGTTAGAGCGTTCGTTGCGACTACAGAATTGATACAAACAAACGCTGTCCCCTTGTAAACACCTCTGTTCACAAAAAAACGTCTAGCCACTCATAGCTAGACGTTCTTTTCTTCAAAAAAATCCTTTATATGTACTTCAACATTGTCGCAATAAGAATATCCATATCAATCAACTTTGCTAAATGTTCCAGAGAAATCCCTAATACAATATTGTCAGAGAAAATTATCGCGCTCGCGGATCTCTCTGGTTTTTCTGCTATCTGGTAGTGTTTCGAAATTTCGTAGCGTCCGTGTTGTAGCGGATACGCTGTGGTTTCCTTCCGCAGTCAAAATTCTTTTCATGCCGCCATCTGATATAACCACCTGAAGGTCAATCCCTTAGCAGCCTTGCGTACACCAGCTAAGACCTCGTTTAAGTTGCTCCGGCTGATGCCTAACTCTCTTGCAGCCTGTGTTTGATTCCTGTAAATCATCCCATTTTCCAGACACATAAATTCCGGCGAATGGTCCATCTGACCGGCGATGATACGATCAACTACATCCCCATATGTCATGTTGTAACGCCTATCGCACCATTCCAAGTTGGAGAGTCTCGGATCCATCTTGTTCTGGTTTTTGTGATTGACTTCAGGAAGCCCTTTCGGATTTGGGAGAAATGACTTGGCAACCAAAACGTGAACATAAAAAGATTTTTGCTGACCGTTACCAATCTGCAGTATCACACTCGCGTATGCTGGTCTGGCAACATTGGTTAATATCCTGCCGTTTCTCCTGTTTCGGACGCGTCCCAGATTAGAAACCTCGTACCTCGCTGCTGTGTAGGAATTATATGTAATTGGTTTATAAATTTCTATTTCGGTGTATTTCGATGTCATTTTGTTGCTCCTCTCTATACATAAGAAGCCCTTGCTGTTACATACATGAATCACCCGCCGCCCGGTGCACTACTCCGATCGGCAAGTGTTCAAAAAGAAAGGAGGTTGATATGAAAAAATCAACATGCCGGTGACAACTCCGGCGAATGACTCTACAAGATTTGACCCCTGCAGAGCCATGAATATAAAAATTTTGAAGAAAGATTGTGAAACAAAATTTTTTGACATATATATTATCTTAAAACTGTATACACGGACGCGTGTACATGACAGTTGCAAGATCTGTGTATGCGTAACATTCGCGGACATGTACTCCTGACGGTGTAGAATCCGTCGCAACTGCTACCAAAAAGTGCTTCCATTTTTCCAGAATTTTAACTTTTTTGAAGCCCTTGACATCACGACCATCACCGACCAAATCAGAGACTTCAATTACGTCTCCCACGTTAAATTGATCCTTAATGGTCTGTCTCATGCCTGGATAAACTGGACCGTGATAATAATTGTTTCCGCTCATGCCTTACCGTCCTTTCTTACAATTATATTGTACAGTATCATCCGTTCCACCCGTTCCAGATTGCATTTTTCTGTGATTTTTTTTACTTTTTTTTCGACACGCCATTATGCAATGAGCCCGCGAAGATTACTCTTGCTGTCGATTACAGCTTGATTAAAGATTTTCTTGACAGCAGGGAGTTCAAAAAACCTTGTAATATATCTGTTTACAGATGATTTGGACATTTTGGCTTTGTATGATGCATCAAGGTAAGTTTCACCGCCAATGACAATGAGAGCAACAACAATCTGCATGCTCTTCTCAACATCACGATCGCACGCCGCCATGTCTATTGTCCTTCTGATAACCCAACGTTTCTGAGCAATTTCCAAAATGATTGACTCGATCATAGCCTTCTCACGCATATATGCCGTCTGCTGGATATCCTCAATTTTGATCGTACGCGCCTGACCGCTGCGATAATCCTGCACGGTATCTACCACCAAGTATTTATCGCGGAGTTCTGCTAACTGTTTCTTGTAAAACTTCTCTTGCACCTCCAGAGTGCGGTACTGCATAAAATCCTCCTTACACAGTCTGAGTTCGCTCATATCAACATCCTCCTTTCCTATATGAAGAAAATAACTTAAAAAAGTCATTCAAGCTCAGGGTGACAAGTGTTTCTTTTCTATTCTGTTTGTGAACAACAACAGGAATATCTCCAGTATTTTTTGCTGTGCAATCACGCACTGCCTGATTCATCCATGGATAAAGCTGCATCTTTTCCTGATGTTTACACTCAATCCATAATCCGGGAACTCCCTCAATGTCAGCCTTACCATTGTCCTTACCTGCATGCTGAGCCGTTCTGCAGGCTTCCGGATAACCGTTATCTCTAAAATAATGAGCAATTTCAAGCTCAAACCTCGCTCCCTTTGCCTTGGATGCTTTGCCAATCTGCTGGCGTGTACGTTTAGTTTTTTCCGCCATACCATAGCTCCTTTCTCCCCGTTTTGTACTGAGTCGGGGAACTCTGCTCTATGTAATCACTAAGCTATATCTTCTTCTCCGCTTTATTGTATAAAGCCCAAACCTGCCACCAGCAAGGCAGCTTGCGCTGCTGTCCATCTTACAGTTTTATCTGTATATATGGCTTTAAAAATGTCACGAGCGAAAGCTCGCTTTGCCGAGCAGGTGTTTAAGCTTTAACAGGTACTACTTATGTGCATTAATGACTGTTTTAGGTCATTAAATATAAGGTTTTATTCTTTCGTTTTTGTTTATATTGCATAAATAAAAATAATTTATTTATAGTTTATACGTCATTTTTAACTATAATTTTAATGACCTAAAGCCTAATATATACTAATGGCTTTAGGTCATTAATTTTTCTATGACAAAAGCCTTATAATCTAGTGTAGAGTGCCGCCGATTCCGGCACAAAACACTGATTTTAGTTATATCTATAATTACAATACTTCTGCATGCCGTGATAAATTGCACTTGGGGCAACACCTGCGATAGGTAACGTTACCGGATTACAATTAGTGGGTGAAGGACATGTAAGCTTTAAAAACTCCCCGTTCAGGTAAAGTGAGAAGTAGCACGCTTTAGCAAAACCTACTAATTCTTTATCTTTACAGTCTCCATAGTTATCACTGTTGTTATCGGTCAATTCCTTTCTCAGTAATTCCACAATTCCAGAAACCCCTAAGCTGTCCAGTTCTTCATCTGTATATTTCACTTTTTTAGGTTTTCCAGTTTTTACCTGTACTTTTTCTTTTGCAATTGTGATATTTTTCTGAGTGGATTTTTTCTCAACATTTTCTGTCTTAATCGCAACTTGAGGTTTTTCAGTTCTAGGTTTCTTGTAGATGATCTCATCTTCCGGGAGATCAACAACTTCACCATCATTTGTTTCTTCCTGTTTTTTCGCAACATGCTCAGTAATCATGTTGTAAAAATCCTTATTCTCGGATTTCTTTATCTCTGCAAGAAAATCATCTACAGGATAATTGAGCATTTTTGCAAATTCCGGTAAGGTAAACAGCTTACCTTCTTCCATCCTCGCGTAGAAATCAATCGCCGTATTGATAATATCCATATCAAAGCTTCCCTGTTTATAATCTGGATTAGCAGGAACTGTATATACATAACCTACCCTTCCGGCAGCCTTAGAAACATAACAGTCGTTTTCGCCACGAATTTTGAGGACGAAATACTCATATTCCGGACGACTTAAGTATGAATTAAGAGCCTTTCTCGATACTCCAACACCTGCTGCCATGTCGGTCATGGTAAACTTAGAGTTGGGCTTCTGGCCATCATACCACTCTTCAAGTCTTGCAATCATCGTTTTCTTGCGCTCTACCGCTACAGGACGCTTACATACAACTGGCGGAATATATTCGTAATCTGCAGGATTTCTGCAGTCACAACCAAAGTATTCCATGACATTCCGGATTAATTTCTCCGTAAATTCTTCAGTCTCCGGATCATAGGTTCCCTGCTTCCGTCCTCGCCATGCCCAGACAACTGTAATATTATATTTCCAGGCGTCTTCCGGTCTCTCGCACCAGTTACGGATCCGAAGTCTGTTGATCTCCTGTATGATTGCGACCATTGCGGTCCGCAAAGTACAGTCATCAATTTTTTCTCGAAAATCTGTCCAGTTTCCGTTATTTGTAAAAATAAGCTGTAACTGTTTTGCACGGTAACCTTCTTCCATTTCTACCAATCTATTCCAGGTCTCTGAAGACCTGCAAACCAGCTGCATGAAGATAGTTGCATTCGGTAAAATATTGGCACCTATCTTGCCCAAATAAGAACAGTCCTTATAATCATTGGACCCAGTAACCTGCGCAGATCCATATGTAGCCAAAAGATTTGCTGATATCCGGAGCGGTTCTAATCCATGTGAAATATAATCCGCGGACCATGCCAAACCAGCTTCCGCAATATTTCTTTTAGTGTCTAAATAACCTGAAATCATAATATCTTCAGGAGTTACTTCTCCTTTATCTATCTTTTGTGTAAAATATCGCCTCATATTACTCGCGATCATGGAGTGTGTTGTCATGTTATTAACTACATAAGATCTGTTGGTCCTCTCATCCATCTGTACTATCTTGACGTGTGTTTTTGGTTTGTTATATTTTACAACGTCGAAGATATCCTTATTGTCGTATACAGGATCAAGGCTTGCTGTTCCGTCGTATATTACAGTTTTGATAGTCTTATACGGCAGAAGATCAATATTGTATTTACAGCAATAAATCACGATTTGACCGGACTGATCGTACTTGTCATCTCCGTATGTACTAGCCCGTATAAAGACCTTATTTTCCGGTCTAAAGATATTAAGAAAATCGGCAGCTGTGATAACCCTTTCCTTCCGTACATGTCCCATGTTGCAGTACATATTCACACGATTGTTTTTCAGGATTTTCTCCAGTTCTTCCAGAGCAAAAGCCCTCTCTGATGCTGCTACTGCATCCACAGCCATATCTCTTACTTCTGAGCGGAGTCTTCCGTGAATCATATCATCAGTAACCTTTACAATATCTTTAAACGTATTAATGACTGTTTCGGATTTTTTTTCAGACATCTTTCCGGACATTTTCTTAATAATTTTAGCCGTGTCTGAAAAAATACGATTTTCTGCAGCATTTCTCATATCCTTTTTGATGTCTTTAATACCATCTCTTATATCAATGATAATCGGAAGCAGATCGTCCCAGTATTCCTGTGCCTTTTTCAAAGCTTCCTCCTGCCGATCAGCACAGCCCAGGTAGACATCAATATGCATCTGTCCATCTTTCTTATTTTTGAGTTCCGGAAGTTTTATCTGGTTAATCCTGCAGATTTCCTGTTTTAAATCTTCAATCAGAACCATTGCATATCTTTCTGCCTTTTCTGCAGTTTTGCCGATATTCTCATCCCATTCACTGTCTGGACGAATAGATTCTCTGATAATTCCGGCATAACGAAGAAGATCTGAATAATACCAGTCTTTAATTGTTACATCGTCAAATTTTTCGTCCACTGCGAACAGATCACGAGGCTTTCTGAGCATGTCACGTGCTGCCTTATCGTAACGGTAACAGCTGCAGGCGTTAGCTCTTGCATCGTCATTAATCATCTGATAACGCTGACACGACATGGTCACAAGCCATGCCATAACAAGGCTCTTCCATTCTCCCGCGTTAACTTCATCCCCATCAGAGAGAAATGCAATATCGGTACTGATTTCTCTGAGTTTGCCATAATAATTATCTGTTGTTCTGGTGTCATCAGATAATCTCTTATTGCTATCTGTCATCAGAATCATGTTAATCAGCTTTTCAACGCCGGAAAGCCTTGTGATCCCGTCAGCCAGCATAGACTTGCCAGACCCACACGGAGCTTCCTGCACGACTACTTTTCCAACATTATCTGCAAAACATGCCTGGTTGTACATCTGCTCGATTACCGCGCGGTGAGCTGGTCCCCACGTATTGACATACGCGGGGAGAATACCAGCTTTAACAGCCTCCGAAAACTCCGGAAGTCTATAAAATTTTCTTGCTGTCTTTTTTGCCATACTTATTGCCTCTCAACTCATATTCCTGCTGTTTTTCGCGGTGATCAATTTCAACGATCATATCTACCTTACAGTTAGCTCTGTCGATCCTGCTCTGTAACCCATCTTCCGTGCAGTGGTAATCCAACAGTGCTGCAATCTTTCTTTCCGCTCTCGCTGGATTCTTCCGTGCAAGAAGAACTAAGTCCGCGGCGATTGATTCGTTTTCCATTTTGAGGATATTTTTTACAAATCTTGATCTAATCACGTCAAACCTCCTGTTTATCAATAGTCAAAATGTGCTGGAATAAAACGACCGTTCTCATCGTAAGCATTTGGTCTCTGCTGCTGCCCGCTTCTGCAAGCCTCCTGATATAAGGGTGCGGAGTTGCGGAATGCCGGCGGTTCAGGGGCTGCCTGCGGTCCGTTATAGCTCTGCTGTGGTCTCGGTGCTGCCTGCTGCGTCTGCGGTCTCTGTGGATACTCCTGCTGCGGCTGTGACTGCTGCATGTTGGCAACTGCCCCCTTCGGAGCCCACTCGACGCCGTATGTCTGGACTCCCAGCTTCTGGATAGCTTCACCTGATCTGTTAGTCCACTTGTTAAGCTTCAGCCTGCCTGACACAGATACACGGTCACCCTTTTTGGCATTTTGAGCCAAATATTTTGCGTCATCTCCATTAGAACAGCAGTTAATAAATTCCTCTCCATTTGCAAAATGTACGCAAACCGAAAAAGTGATAAAGGTGTCGTTGGAATCCTGAGGTGATCTTACTACTGGATCCTGTGCCAGATATCCAGAGAAGGAAATAGAGTTAATCATAATTTTGTCCTCCAATTTTTAATAATTTAGTTTTTGGTTATTTTTAAAAACCGTAAAACAGTTCTCTTATATATATATGTCATTTCTGATAGGGTCCTGTCACACTTACAGAAAATTCATAAAATCACATACAACAGTTGAGGTTCCGTCGAAGATGTTCGACAATAAGATAAAATAGATATATAAAGAATAAAAAAAACAGATAGGTCAAAATCATTCAAAATCTTAATTTTTTCCTGAAATCCTTGCAGAGTACACCTGTATTTGTTTATTCCAGATTTTCGCGGAATAATTCCGTATCCAGAATATTTACAGATCCCGTACAATTCCTGTTCAAAAAATTGTACAGACTGTCTCTGCGGACTCAAGATTAAGATTTTTTCTGACATTTGTCAGTCTCTTGATAACTGACAAATGTACTGATTTTGACACTATCTGTTTATAAGATCGTATCTATAAAGGTTCCTTAAAATAATATAATAAAATGTCTGAACATGTTTTATTCGGTTTTCAAAGTGCTGTATATCTAATTATTACATCAGATATCCATGATTTCTAGTGGAACATTGTAAAGTTCCGCGTATTTTTTAATCTGCTCCATTTTGGGGGAGACTTTTCCTGTCTCATGCGCATTAACTGTCGCTGGAGACATTTTCAACTTTTCTGCAACTTCTTTCTGAGTTAATCTGGAATTAACTCGGCATGCTGCCAGACTCCATTTCCTGTCGGTCATTTCTATACTCCTTTCAAAAAATGGGTTACGGGTTAACAAGTTACTAAATTTCCTTAATTTTCCTAATAATAATATAATAATAAAGTGTGTTTGTAAATCTTTGAGGTTTTATCCATCTCTTGTTTACATATACATAATAACATATGTCTCATTTCTTGTCAATAGTTTTATTATGCTTTTTTATCTTTTTTTTATTAAAAACTATAAAATAATTCTCCTATTCTTTCATATTATGGAATCCAGACCCTCTAAGTGTTATGTGTAAAGGACCCGTCAATTCATCTTCTGCGGCCTGTTCTATGTCCACCGCAGGCCCTCCATCAAGGACGGAGACCGCCTCCAGACATACCCCGGAACCGTCTCTTTTACAGGTTGTCCGCCCATAAGCAATGACATAATCTCCAGGCATCACATATTCCGCGCACTGCTGCGCCAGCTCCCCGACGCAAAAGATCGTGTAAGACATCTTTTCTCCAGGAATAGCCAGCGAAAACTGACAGAAGCTGTTTACAGTGCCATCCGGCATGCGGACAGCCTTCAAAACAGGATTTATCTCCGCATAACCAGTCTGCACGCCTAAATTACAGTAAAACTCCTTCTTCTTTACCATCATACACAACACCCCCTTTCATAACTTTCCGGTCCGTATACGTTCCATCAAAACGGCCAGACGTTTTTTATTGAGTTCTGTTCCTACGAAGGTCTTTCCTGCCTGATTAGAATAGAACCCTACAAGACCGCGTCCCATACAGGGATCGGCAATACAACCATAATCAACATTATTACAGATCCAGCGAATATAATGCTCTTCATCAATAATCTTATCCGGGTGCGGTGCTTCTTCACTGCCGGCACGCACGATCCAACATTTATTTTTCCTACTATGGTAATAAAAGCTGTCATCGATATGGACACTATCGAAACGTTCTCGACATTTTTCCATAATCAAATCACGGTTACTAGCAAATACTTCTATATAAACATATTTCGGCTGAATCTCATCGATATAGGTAAACAGTCTGTCAACAAACGGTTCATATTTATCTCTGTAATCATGCCGATCTGCTTTTGTATAGAAGCATTTCAGATTTCCAACGCTGCACGGTGGATCAACAAACAGGCAGTCTGCCTTTTTCATAAAGTCCGGAATATCTTCGTAGATATCGTGTACCTTTACTTCACCAGTACCTACACGGATGATACCATCCATGTCGTACTTCTTATACAATCCACCATATTCCCATTTTTCAGAATTTACTCTCATGATTATTCCTCCCTCATTTCCCAGCTCTTGGAGTAAAGCTGATTTGTAAACAGTGCCGCAATACCGGTGATCTGTTTGAGTCTGTAAACCTCTTCCATGCTCATCCCCAGATGCTGTGCGATTTCATCGTCTGTGAGTCCCTGCTGAACCAGTGCCTGGACCAGGTCTCCCATAAGGTCTGTCTGGTGTACACCTCTTGCCCTATTAAACTGTACAGTTGCAGCCATTCTTTCGGCCAGGGTGTGCTCCAGAATTACTACCGGAATACAATCCGCTTCCAGATAATCCTTAAAGATCAGGTATCTATGGAATCCGTCAATTACAACATAACGGTCAATTTCAGAATCATAAATTGTTACTACTGGAAAACAGAATCCGTTATCAATAATGGACTGCAGGAGCAGCAACATATTGTTTTCAGATACATGGTTTGGATTGTAGTTGTTAGCCATAACTTTCTCCATAGGTACTAATACCGGCATCATGCAAGGCAATTTGATAATGCCTTTCTTTGTCTTAATTGTTGGTACAGCATTCATAACAAAATTTCCCTCCATTTCTTAATCTTCTCATCTCTCGGATCCGGAATATTCCGGATCGGCAGGTTGTTCTCGTAGTCATCCAGTATCAACTGGCGGCACTGCTGCCGGGCTACATAGTTGTTGTTTAACTGGTTGCTGTATCTTTTCTCAAAGATCCACTTTTTGCTTTCATCCGGATAGGTCTGCAGGAGAAAGTCCCTGTATTCCATCCAGTTTTTAAAATTCGGCGGCAGCTTCCGGCATTTTAAGAGAAGTGCATCTTTTCCATACAAATTGCCGACCTGAATGCCATCGATACGTTTCAGCAGCCTGTCAAACGTTTTCGGTTCAAATTCCGGTAATTCCACCAGTGCCTTAAAGGATTTTTCATGAATCAAGGAAGATACCCGGATTTCCTGCATACCCATACCCTTCTTATACTGGTAATCATAGATCTTGCTGTATCTGATATTATTTTCTGCGATAAACTTCCATACATCGTGAAAATTCCAATCGTACAACGGGTAAAACGTGGCACTTCCGGGTGATTTCTTCAGTTTCGTGCTCCAGTAACAACTCTTGTATCCAGGATTCTTGACCACTGCCCTGTACCGGTTCGGAGACTCTGTTGCCCTGCAGCCTACCAGGAATGCAGTTCCCGGATGGATACGTTCCCAGTTATCAATCACATCGTAAAACCCGAAGCCTTTTGTCTTGTTTCCGACCGTTTCAGACTCTTCCGACCACGGTTTCGCCTTAATACTGTCCGGTTCCTTATGCCTCATCCAGCTCTTGGACTTTCCAGGCTCCCAGCAAATCAACTGGGAATCTGAAAACGAAGTTGCATTTGTGAGTTTAAACGGGAACTGCAGCCACTGCTTTATAGTGTTCTCCGGATACAGTGTCATTAGATACCGGACCTGTTCCACAGTGGACTGATAGACTACTTCCTCATCAAGGAAGAAAATCCCGATCTTACGACCACGTTCCCGGGCGACCTGTAAAGCCGCCCATGCAAGAACCGTGCTGTCCTTACCTCCGGAAATGGAGACCTGAATGTTATCAAACTCATCAAAAATGTAATTAAGCCGCTGGAACAGTGCTTCCTTTACATTCTCCGGCATATATACCTGCTTTGCCATAAATCACGTCACTCCTCTCTCTTAGCTCCTGCACCTGCTGCAGATAAACTTTATCTATAGGTAATCCGGATGACAGATAATTCAACTGTTCATTTCCGGTTATTCTCAAATAATCATTCAGTTCCAGCTGCCTTGCCGGAAAATCGATTAATACATAATCGCCAAACTGTACTTCCTTATATGTAGTTACATTCGGTAACTTAAACCTTGCGTTTCTTGCTATATACTGCTGCTCCGGATCAATCGCTGATTTCTTCAGTTTTCCACTCCAAATGTGCAATTCTCTAGGTACTGTATCCGGGTCTTTATTTCCTAAATTATCAAATAAGCTCAATGCTTTCTTTCTATACGCTAACTTGTCTTTCTCAATAATCGGTACCTTTATCTCATTTACTTCAATTTCTCTTCTGTTTCCGGAAATCTTAATATTTTCAAAATTGAAATCATTAACTCCGATTCCCTTATATGCCTGTCCACTATCCAAATCAGCCAAAATCATAAAATCTTCAATTTCGTCAATGATCGGAAAATATTCAAATACAAGTCTATGTTCTGTCTGGGTGCTGTACTTAGCAACACAGTTATATTCCAAAGAACTTCTGTTTTTGTTTCTCATAAATTCATTGTAAATAATTAAATAGCTGTTATCGATCCTGCCGAGCAAATTGTAAAATACACGGTACATAATACTTTCTGCCCATCCGAACTGTTCAATCGTCCTGTCTGATACGGAATTTGGAGCATCTGCCCCGTACTGATACGGGATGACTTCCAGCTCTGTATTTCTTCCAATCTCTTCAATATCCAGATGGAATGCTCTGGAGGGTGCCCGGACAGATTTCTTACCAATCTGTCCGCCGATTTCGCCAGAAAAGATCACCACGTGCCTGATGTCATTCTGTCTGATATAATCAATGATGATCTTCTGTTTTTCCGTATTCCTGAGTCCTAAATAAATCATGCTCCCAGCTCCTTTCTAAGCTCTTCTTTAAACTCATCGATGTCTTTTTTCTGTAAAAGCCTTTTAACAATCTCGGCCAAAGATTCCTTTCCGTCGATATTAGCGAACATCATGTTGTTTATACCGAAATCACCTAAGATATACGTATATTCAACCTCTCTTTCTTGACCGGTTCGTTTTATCCTGTATCGGGACTGTTCCATTTTTCCATAGTTAAAAGAAATGCTGCTGTAAACAATCTCATTGCAAAACTGAAGGTTTAAGGAAAAGGATCCAACTCCTAAGGTCATTATCATAGGCTTGTCCATTTTTTCTTTAAAATCTTTCATCTGAGCGTCACGTACTTTTGTCTTTGTTTCTCCAGTTATAACGTAACATTCACCATTCAGATTTTTTTGAATCTGTCGTATTTCTTCCAGATAATTGCAAAAGCATATAACAGGCTTGCCTTCTATATATTCTGCAACTTCTTTGTTCTTTTCTGGTGCAACCGCTGCTATACGCTGCAGTTCTCCGAAAAGTGATACTATATTATCCGTGTTACCCCAATCGTAGTCGTAAGACCATTGTTCGTATGCGCTTTCATACTCATTTGAATCACAGATGATCCACGAAACTTCTTCTGACTCTTCATGCTTAAACTCAAGATCAGCCTGAAAAACATATGGTTGACATAATTTTGTAAGAGCCGGTCTATTTGGCTCGTAGAAGGTATACCAGCGGTGTACTCTTCCATGTCTTTTTTCTGCATGCTCAACAAAAAACTTATGGATAAATTCATATGAGTTCATCTGTAAGATACTCTCCGAAAGAAAGTCCATCTGATTAAACAGATCCCATTCATTCTTTACGATCGGCGTTCCATTCAGGATCAAAGCATAGTCGAAATACCTTCTGATTTCCTTACTTCTTCGAGTCCTTTTGCTTTTTCCACTTTTAATAAAAATGCTCTCATCTGCAATGATAAACATTTTCTTTCCGGCTTCTTTCAGCTCGGCGACTTTCTTCATATACGCGGAGTAAGTCTTGTCACTACTTGCCAAGGTCTCATATCCGATTACGTCGTACTTACAATCAACGCCCCATTTATTCAACTCATCCTGAATATTACTGATTGTGCTGTGTGGAGTAATATAAAGAAGGTAGTCCGGATGATTGTAATTTACTAATTCAACGGCGGTGCGGGTTTTCCCGCACCCAGGCCTCATAAAAAGTGCTCCCACTTTTAACTTCTGAAACTGCCCTATGGCTTCCGCCTGCTGCTGTGTAAGCTTTAATTCTGTAGACATTTCGGCACCTCCACTTCTAATGCATCCGCATCAATAACTTCCGGTACAGAAAGGATTGCTTCTTTTACATATCCTTCTTTTACAAGATATATTTGCTTATTTCTGTCACCGTACTTCTTCAAGGTCTCTGGATCCGGTTCAAGATCTTTTTTCCGTTTATCGGGTACATACACTCTTGCAATCTTTGTTTCTTCATCATAGCCGGCAAGGATTAACTGTTCAGATTCTTCATGACTCGAATTCCACTTTTTATAATCTTTATACTTCATTTCCATAAGACTATAAGAAAGAGAAATTTTTTCGTCATCAAAAGTCCTGTCAACATGCACTGAGACAAAACCGATATCATCCTTTTCTTCTTTACCAGTAAATTTAATATTTTTAAGTAAAGATGGATATTTTTCGATAAGTTTGTCTGGTATAGTACACAAGATGTACTCCTCACCAAATTCTTTTGACTCAATATACGCCTTTTCCCCTTCTATTGCTTCTTTTGCAGACCCACAAACAGTATAGTCATTCTTTTTTGCGTAATCTAAAACCATATCTGCTGCACTAAGAGGCACTGCAACCCTGCTCCAATGATATTCAGAGCCACGTGTTTTCCTGCAGATCGTTTTAAGTGCGTCAGCATCACAGTCTTCATAGAATCTTGTGTATATAAGCAGCTTATTAATCTTAGGACTATACTTAACGCTGTTTAAAATATCTCTCTCATAATCTCCATCTTCTGCTTTCTTCTTGCTTTCAGCGTCTGGAAATTCCACTGCATAACCATTTTTTAAATATGCAGCCCCTGCTTCTGCAATCAGATCAGAAGCTTTTCCTGTCTTGAGACCAATCTTTTTAGAAAAATATCCGGGACTCCATATAAAGCCAAGACCGCTTGCTATCTTTCTAAATCCAGGTTCATCAATTACCGGGATAACGACTTCTTTTGCATTACTGCTAATGCTTATATCAACTACCCTATTTTCAGTTCTATTATCTGGAATAACCAGAAGGTTTACCGTTTCTTCCGCCTGGCTAGGCATAGCAAGTTTTAAGGCCTTGTCTCTCAACTCCTTTTCTTTTTCATAGACCCTTACTATATTTCCTGCTTCATTTTCCTCTATCCAGTCAAAGTAAATCGCCATTCCCATTTCCAAGAATGCTACAGCTAATTTGACATAAAGATCTTCCTTATCAGCCGCTCTCATTTCGCGTTTGATCTTTTTGATTATCTGCGGAATTTCAAAAGATTCATTGTATAATTCTTCTGCGTCGATTTCGCCCCTTGAAGATATAAACAGATTGATAACTTTTCCTTCCACCTTTTCGCTATAATTATCTGTTCCAGGAATCGGTGTGATTGATGCAACAACAGCTTCTTTTATACTTGCAGCGCCTAAACCGTATATGCGACTCATATATTTTAAATTTTTCGGCTCAATTTCTTCCGCTGCTTTCAAAATTTCTGTAAATTCATCTGCATATTTATCAGAAAATTCTTTAACAGCTTTCTGACGAATTGCTTCTATGTTATTTCTATTATCAATCCAAAATTTCGAATCGATCTTTTCCTTAATAAGAACTGACTCTACAATCCCGGATACAGCTTCTCTTTTAAGTTTGTAAACTTTATCTTTATAGATAAAGCAATAATTATCTTTGTCTCCATTGACAACCTGAGCTCTTATCGTCGTCGCCCAGGCTATCTGTTTCTCTGACCCGAGTAAATCTGGCCAGTTCTTTTCTTCTGCTGCTTTCACAGCTTCTGCTACTTCAGCTTCTCTTTTCTTCAGCAGAGCTTCTCTCTTGCAATCCGGACAAAGTTCACCTTCGCCGAGGGATTCAGCATATCGTTCTCTGCTTCTGCTACTTCCACTAAGGTCGCGTCTTCCCCAGTGACCACATTCTGTGTAATATATAGATGTCATTGCCATAATTAAGCCTCCTTATCCTTTCTGTATACACCAGCTATTATAAGGGTCCAACGATGTTCTATTTCTCTTCTGCTTTCGACACCTACACCGCCAAACAAGACATTTAAGTCTTCCATTAGACTCTTAACATTTATATCGATATTTCGAGGTATACAGCGCAGTAATCTTAAAACTGTATCTTCTTTAAATTCACGATCACAATAATAGGAATCATTTCCTATCATGTATTCCAGATAGCGACGCGTCATTGCATACATTGTTTTTTGTGGAAGAGATGCAATCCACTCCGGAAGTTCTAAAGAACCATCTACGCAATGCTGGTTCAAGAAGATCCTGATACACTGATGCATTACAGCTTCAGGCAGACACCCAAAATCACCATCGGTCACGTAATACAGCTTATATCCGCGTCCAGCAAACAACTCTCTTTTGTCGTAATTGTCAAGAGCCTTCACTCTATCAAGTACCTCTGTTACATTTAATTCCTTTTTCATTGTTTCCTCTGTCATAATTCATTGACCTCCATTCTTTAGTAAATTATTTTTCACATCCATTAGTTAAGTTCTGTTTCCAACGGTTCAGGACTTCTCTGATTGCATTCTCATCAGACCGATCGAATAAAATGTCAAAATCTTCTATCAACTTTTCAACATCCACTTTTACGTCTGCACGATCTTTCGCAAACATTTTTCCGATTATCATATGTTCTGCAAGCCCACAATGGTAAGCGGTTGTTGTGCAATCAGGGTCGAGAATATTCAGAATATAATCAAGATGTTTTTTTCTTCCATTAGGTCCCATGTTATAGAATGAAGCCAGTTTTTCTGTTAACTCTACGCTACCATTTACATATCCCTGCTTCTTATACATCCTTAAGCATCGATGCATAATTTTCACAGGTACATGACCGTAATTTCCCTTTGTAGGCTCTCCACTTGTTATAAAATTAAGAAACCAAACTATATCTTCTGTCCTATCGCCATCAAAATAACGGTCTCTTACGTTTCCGTAAATCCTTTTTGTACGTTCCAGGATTTCCGTTATGTTCAGACCACTTTTGGTGATCTTAATGGTAATGCTCTTCAAATCTCTTGCCATAATCAGTAAGAGATTTCCCTCATTCCACTCTGCAAAAAATTCTTCAGGCTGCTTCTTATAGTATTCAATAAGAAGTTTCTCATTTTCCTCCAAAAGATCTTCATGGTTTTCCAGAGGCTCGCTTTCCGGATCCTGATCCCCAAACAGATACTTAGATGCTTCATAATCAGCTTCAGCATCTTTCGTTGTCTTCAGGTCAAGAACCAATGCTCTTGTGTCGATTTCCTCAAAATAGCTTGTTACGGTTTCGATTGCGTTCTGTTTTGTCATAGTGCTTTTTTGCCGGATTTTTCTAATCCGACTCTCCTTTCTTAATTTGTGCTTATTTTTTGGTAACAAAAAAGAGCGGTCACTACGACAAAAGGATAATTTGCAGAATAAGCTTGTAGACCTGTACCACTAACTGGTACTGATTCTTTCCATAAGAAATATAACTATAGAGAATAAACACGCTTCATGTACTTGATGCTGTTTTACTCATCCACAGAGAAACTTCCCATAGATAAAGCCTTATTCTATTTTTATTATTCCTTTTGTCGTAGTAACCGCTCCATAAATCTTAACACCAGCTGCATTAATAAATTTACATCAGATGTCGTGCAATATGCTCATGTTATGGATACGCCTCTCATCAATGATTTTCATACCTCCTAAAGATGATTCATCACTGCGACGTATGTATTTATTTGTATTGCCAAAAATATTTACTTACTTAAATTATATATGTATGCTTTTCATGTATGTATACTCTTTCATGTATTTTTTGTTTTTATGTATGTATTCTTTATGGTTATACTATAGCACCCCTACATTCTCTTGTCAATATTTTTTTTATTATTTTCTATTTTTTTTTTAATATAATGATATTTTTCTTATTGATTTCTAATATGTAATTTTGAAGCAAAAATAGCAAAAAAAATATATTTAGTTAAATTAGGTCAAGTTTTGGATACATAAAAAAGGAGAGGATCAGAAGACCCCCTCTTTTACTGAATTACTGATGCGAGTTCAGATACAAACTCTAGCCCTTCCTCCAGGAACTCAACCGTCTTCCCAATAAAATCTATTTCATTCACCATAGACG
This sequence comes from uncultured Ruminococcus sp., assembly GCA_900066355.1. Taxonomy (GTDB): domain Bacteria; phylum Bacillota; class Clostridia; order Lachnospirales; family Lachnospiraceae; genus Blautia_A. The sequence continues at coordinate 173,251 of FMEL01000006.1, read as the reverse complement.
CATACCTCCGCATTGATTTTATATACATATATAATATCATATTTTCTATTTTACGATATCACATTCTATCCGTATGCCTGCAAGATTATTTAAACTCACTTGGGTGCTCATGTCCATCGTGATCCTGTGCGTGATCGCAATGGGGCTGTATGCCGCACTGGATCTCATCGAAAAACATGTCCGAAAGAGATAAATTGAAGTTCAGGTCATCCATTTTCAGTACAATGCTTCATTTTGGCTGACCTGAATTGATTTTTTTACCACACCCTCTCTCACATCCACCGCTGGCGGTATTTCCAGCTCCAGACCATCCGAAAGAGAATCGTCGTCAGTGTCATTCCTGCTGCCATACTTGCCGCAAAAAGAATTGTATAGGTTCCATCTGCGCAGAACTTATCCCACTCCTGCATCATCATCCAGTTCATGGTCCGGTACAGGGCAGCTCCCGGAATCAGCGGAATCGTTGCCGAGACAAGAAACACTGTAACCGGAGTCTTGTGAATCCGTGCCATACATTCTGCATACAAAGTAATTGTCACCGTTGACCAGAAACCACAGATATATGGACTGGATGTCCATATCCCGACTATAAGATAAACTGCCCATGACAGGCACCCGCCAAGAGCCGCAAACCAGAGTTTTTTTCCATGTATATTAAATAATACTGCAAATCCAAGCGATCCCGTAAAGGAAACAAGCAATTGTATCATCTCATGCATAATCTTTCTCCTTTGTCTAAAACAAAAGATTCGCCGCAGTAAATCCCAGTCCTACAACAAATGCCAGCAACACTGACTCCATACAGCGTATCAGTCCTGTAATCGTATCGCCAGAAAACAGATCCCTCAGCGAATTCGTAAATGCAATTCCCGGTATCAGAAGCATAATATTCCCGATGCTGATCAGATCCGCACGATGCCCCAGACCAATATAGACCGCAAGATTAGCCAGAATACCACCCACTCCACAGCACAAAAAGACTGTGATCAGAGAATTCAGAGAACTGCGTTTCAAAAAAGATTCCAGAAGTTTCAACACGATTCCAATCAGAGCCGATGCAATCATGTCCCGAAGATCTCCCCCGAAAAACACAGAAAAAGATCCGGAAATAACAGCATAAATAAGAATCTGCATCCGCAAAGAATATGTCGGTCTCCGGTCTATCTCACTCAACCGTGAACCGATTTCCGCCGATTCCGGCCTGTATTCACAGATATATCTCGAAAGCTGATTCAGATCTTCCAGTCTGCCAAGATCATTCGCCATTCCACGCACGCGCCTTGTCTGCGTACAGATGCCAAAATTGCCATACATCGTTGTCACAATACTGGAAGTAATAGAAAATACATCTACCCGCTCTGCCCCATATGCCATACAGATACGCCGTATGGTATCTTCTACACGACCAACCTCTGCACCACTGATCAGAAGCTGTTCGCCAATTGTCATTGCATAGTACAGATACTGTTCTGCTTCCTCACACCTCATTCGGCCTTTCCTCCTTTCAGCTCATTCCAAACGATTTTCCTTTAAGCGGAAGTCCCGCAACTTCTGCAAGCCGTCTCACTCCCATCTCTGCTGTTGATACAGCGCTTTCTACATGATTATAATCGGTTGCACTGTAATCAAACAAAATATTTCCCTGTGCTTCAAATTCCTCATCTCTGTCCCAGAAATAAAAGCGCATCGGTTCACATGCAAACGCATTAATCTGATAGCCTACATCGCCCTGTGGAAGTTCTGTCCCGTTCAACTTCATAAACGCTTTCCGAAGTTCCTCTGCATGTCCGGAAAAAGTCTCCGCAAACACATCTGTCACACCAGTCTTGTATGCAGGTGCAAAGGGTCTTGCATTACGAAGATCCGCAAACGGCACCCATTTATCCATAAAAAAAGCCTGTTCTTTTACATAACCAAACAATGTATAAATATTCAGCATCTCCGTCGCATTGGCTTCGGTCTTTCCATCCAGCCGTTCAATTTTGCCGTCTGATTCCCGGACTCCAAAAGGCACGCCAAAATGCACAATTTTCAGATAGCCGTCCTCCTGCTTCAGTTCCGGAAGTTTTTTCATCAGTTCCATTTTATCCATCCGGAGAAATTTTTCTGCCCATTCATCACAGAGTTTTATATAGTTGGATACTTTTTCTTCTTTCATTTTTTTCTCCTTACAGCATTACATCATTATATTTGCTCTGTTATTTTGCATTATACTCCTGTGGTATATTTCTCTGCAAGAAAAAGGACTTTCTACAGGATTTGTCTCATAGAAAGTCTCTTTCACACGTTACGATGATTTTACTTTATTCCAGAGATCACCGTATACCTGATCTGCCTCGGTACCAAGATACTGGAATGTTTCCAGATTATCATACCTGGACAGATCCGGGAAGGCGATTTCACTGTTACGGATAGATTCATCCTCAATCAGCTCTCTTGCGGCCTCATTCGGTGTAGAATAAGTGATATATTCAAAGTTTTTGAGTGCAATGTCCGGTCTGCAGAGGAAATTGATGAATTTTTCCGCATTTTCCTTATGCTCTGCATTCTTCGGGATTACCCAGGAATCGATCCAGATATTGGAACCTTCCTTCGGAATCACATATTCAAGATTTGGATTCTCTTTCTGTGTATAAATTGCTTCACCGGAATAAATAACACCCAGAGCCGCCTCGTTTCCAATCATCTTGTCACGCACCTGATCAATAACATACGCCTGCACCAGCGGTTTCTGCTCGATTAGCAGATTTTTCGCCTCATTCAGCTCATCAAGATCCGTAGAATTCAGTGAATAACCAAGATATTTCAGAGTCGCACCAAACGCATCACGCACAGAATCCTGCATCAGGATATTATCTTTGTATTTCGGATTCCAGAGGATAGACCAGCTGTCGACTGGTTCATCAACCATTGTCTTATTGTACAGAATACCAACGGTTCCCCAGCAGTATGGCACGGAATATTTATTTTCCGGATCAAACTGTCTGGACTGTTCAAGGTACTGTTTGCCGATATTTTTCAGATTCGGAATGTTATCAAAGTTAATCTCGGAAAGCAGATCATTCTCTATCATTCGCTGGATCATATAATCGCTCGGGCAGACCACATCATATGCGATTGCGCCGGAGCTTACCTTCGGATAAAGGATCTCGTTTGTCTCAAATTCCTCATAAACTACACGGATGCCGGTTTCTTCTTCAAACATCGTCAGGACATCCGGATCGATATACTCACCCCAGTTATAAACGATCAGTTCCTCGCCACCCATGACGCCGCCTTCTTTTGCATAGTAGAAACCGCCGCCGATAAATACGATACAGATTACTACCGGGATCACACGCTGAATAAGTACTTTTTTGATTTTGGATGGTCTGCGCACTTTCTTTCGAACCGGAACTTCCTCTTCTTCCTTCGGAGAATAGTTTACCAGAAGCAGAAGGACAAGAACTGTCACGAACATAATCGTAGACAGTGCATAGATTTCCGGCTTGATGCCTTTTCGTACCTCAGTATAAATTTTGGTAGAAAGTGTATCAATACCCGGACCCTTCGTAAAATGTGTGATAACAAAATCATCCAGTGACATGGTAAATGCCATCATAAATCCAGAAAGAACGCCTGGTACAATATCAGGAAAAACGACCTTAAAAAACGCTTTCAACGGAGAAGCACCGAGATCCAGTGCCGCTTCATAAGTATAGCGATTTGTCTGCTTCAGCTTCGGAGCCACACTTAAAATCACATACGGAATATTAAATGTGATATGTGCAATCAGAATTGTTCCGAATCCAAGTGTCATACGAAACGCGATAAAAAGAAGCATCAGGGAAACCCCCATAACGATCTCTGCATTCATCATCGGAATATTGGTAAGTCCCATATACATAGTCTTCCATTTCTGCTTCATACCCTGAATCGCAATCGCCGCAGCCGTTCCGATAAGTGTGGCAACTGCTGCCGAAATAAATGCAATGATCAGCGTCGTATAGAATGCACTCATGATCTGTTCATTCTGGAACAATTCCTTATACCATTTCAGGGTAAAGCCGCCCCACTTAGCCCTCGTCTTTGACTGGTTAAAAGAAAGTACGACAAGCGTAACGATCGGTGCATATAACAAAATAAAAATCAGGGTCAGATATATCTTCTGTAAATATTTTCTGATCAAAATGCTGACCCTCCTTCTTCTTGATCGTATTTTGCAACAAGTGCCATACTTGCAATGATAAATACCATCAGTACAAGAGACAGTCCGCTTCCTACATGCCAGTTACTGTTCTGCTTGAAAGACTGCTCGATCACATTTCCGATCAGCAGAATCTTGCCGCCCCCCAGAAGGTCGGAAATAACAAATGTTGTCAGCGCCGGTACAAATACCATCGTAATACCGCTGATCACGCCCGGAATACTCAATGGAAAAATAACCTTGCAAAATGTCTGTACTGAGTTTGCTCCCAGATCACGTGCTGCATTGATCACGTTTCGGTCAATCTTGATAAGAACATTGTAGATCGGAAGCACCATAAATGGCAGGAAGTTATAAACCATACCGAGAATAATGGCATACGGTGTATTGATGATCTCAAGTGCCGGCAAATGCAAAAATCCAAGTACACTGTTGATGACACCGTTTTTTTCAAGCAGTGTCTGCCATGCCAGTGTACGGAGAAGAAAGTTCATCCACATCGGTAAAATAAAAATCAGAACAATAAAACTTGTCTGATTGACCTGTTTCTGGCTCAGGATCATTGCAAGTGGATACGCAAGAACCAGACAGATCAGTGTACTCAAAAATGACAGAAGCAGGGACATTCCCAGAGCCTTCAGATTTTCCGGTGTCGTAATCTGGGCAAGATTCGAAAAGGTAAATGTCCTCTCATCACTCGTAAACGCATAATACACAATCACAAGCAATGGAATCACGACAAAGGATACTGACCAGAACAGATAAGGTCCGGCAAGTATACGCTTATTCTTCAATATTTACCGCCTCCTCATCTTCGGATTCCGGTTTTTTCATAATCTGTATGTCAAACGGGTCTACATGGATACTGACTTCCGTTCCTATCAGAAACATATCTGTGCTGTGTACCAGCCACTCGTAATTATTCGCCATGACCTCCATCTCATAATGGACACCCTTGAAGATCATATGTGTGACAACACCGTCAATACTTCCCTGTCCCGGTTTCAAAAGATCAATATCCTCCGGACGGATGACTACATCGACCGGTTTGTTCTGACCGAATCCTTCATCCACGCACGGGAAATTAACGCCAAGTATCTTGACCAGACGATCCTGCACCATAGTCGCGGAGATGATATTACTTTCTCCGATGAAATCTGCAACAAAAGCGTTTTCCGGTTCGTTATAGATTTTTTCCGGGGTACCGATTTGCTGGATGTATCCCTGGTTCATGACCACAATCGTATCAGACATAGTAAGCGCCTCTTCCTGATCATGTGTAACGTACAGAAATGTGATTCCAAGCTCATTTTTAAGCCTGATCAGCTCATACTGCATATCCTGTCGAAGTTTCAGATCAAGTGCTCCAAGCGGCTCATCAAGAAGCAGCACTTTCGGCTCATTTACAATAGCTCTTGCAATCGCAATACGCTGTTGCTGGCCTCCGCTCAAAGAATCCGGCATACGATTTTCGAATCCGTCCAGATTGACAAGCTTCAGCGCATATTTGATCTTGTCATAAATATACTGCTTGCTTTTATTTTTTATCTTTAATCCAAAGGCAATATTATCTGCAATATTCATATGAGTGAATAATGCATATTTCTGAAATACGGTATTAAGCTGACGTTTATTAGGCGGAAGATTCGTAATGTCCTGTCCATCAAAGATCACACGTCCCTTATCAGGTGTCTCAAATCCGCCTAAAATACGAAGTGTAGTTGTTTTTCCGCATCCACTCGGCCCAAGAAGCGTCAGGAATTCGTTTTCTCTGATGTACAGATTCAACTCATCCAGGACGGTCTGCATTCCATAAGATTTAGAAATGTCGATCAAGTCGATCAGCTTATTGCTCATTGGCTGTTCCTCCCTAAAAATCCCCTCTTTTGTAAAAAGCATATGAATGGTAGCTTTACTTTTGTATCACAAAAATCTCCTGATTTCAATATGTTTTATGATATTTAACATAAATTTATCATGGATGAAGCCAGCTACTGTGTATTTTTGCCAGAAGTCTTGCATTATGATATGCCATTTTTAATGTCAGGCATGTCCTTCCAAGATATTTTCTACCGTCTTCTGTCTTTACACAGGCAAGTGCAAGATCGGCGTTTGCAGGATTCTGCAGACACACCGGTACCAGAAACTGAATGCTGTGATTATAATATTGCGGAACAGCCGTACGATAATCTGCTTCCAGCATATGTTTCGTCTGGCGAAGTGCCCCATCAAAAATCTGTACCTTCATCCCACTGTTGCGGATACATTCCGGAAGCCGCATATTGTTTTCTGCCTCTTCAAAGATATGCTCGTACTGTGGAAGAATATCCAATGTTGTATCAAAGACAAGTTCCGCGGGATCTTTGACATATTCCGCCCGCTTCGGAAGACTGACAATTCCTGATTTCAGTAAATAATACTCTGTATAAAATCCCTCCAGATACCATCTCTGCCTGTCCGGAACCAGATTGGGAATAAAATACGCATACACCGGCTGATAATATCTGTTAAACAAACCGGTGTTAAAAATCGCATATTCTCTCGTTTCCAGTATTTTTCCTTCTTCATAAACTCTCTGGAAGGTGTGCTCCAGATATCCTTTCAGTATACCGTTGTCATCTGAACCGTCAAAACTCCACTTCTCAGGAACAATCCGTGAGAGATTCTGTATCTGCCGGTTATAGTTGCCGCAGTACGTATACTCAAACAAATTCAACTTATCTACCTCCTGCACTCTAACCTTAATTACTTATATTAATATTGTATTTGGGAAATCATCCGACAGAACCGCCGGTAAAGAATATATATAAAAATAGCACAGGCTCATCAAAAATGCAATTTCGAGTTTTGACGAATCCTGTCTTCCATTGCGTTCACCGGCATGTTATAATAAAAAACTGAAATAAGCACTTTCCGACAGGAATGCGGAGCTTACAGGCAAGTTGCTTATATATTTTATTTTTCATCAAGGAGGCAACTATCTAATGACAAAAGAAGAATTTCGAAAGCTGACTGAACAGACGCTTATTCTGGACGGAGCAACCGGATCCAATCTGATGGCGAGCGGTATGCCGCGAGGTATCTGCACAGAGACATGGGTCATTGATCATAAAGACATCATTCAGGATTTGCAGCGTGCTTATATAAAGGCCGGCAGTCAGGTGATTTATGCTCCGACATTTGGCGGAAATCGTCTTAACCTGGAAAAACATGGTCTCGCTGACCGTATTGAAGAAATCAACCATACACTTGTAGGTTATTCTAAGGAGCTTACCGGAAACGGTGTCTATGTAGCCGGTGATATCACAACTTCCGGTTCTTTCATCACTGCTGATGGTGATTATACTTATGCAGAAGCTTTTGATATGTATCAGGAGCAGATTCGTATTCTGGCTGATGCAGGCATCGACCTGATTGCAGCAGAAACCATGATTAACATCGAAGAAACTCTTGCAGCCGTGGACGCTGCTGCTTCTGTCTGCGATCTTCCGATCATGTGCACCATGACTGTGGAAGCGGACGGAAGTATCTTCAGTGGCGGAAATGCAATCGAAGCTGCTGTTTCTCTGGAAGCTGCCGGTGCAGATGCAGTCGGTATCAACTGCTCTGTCGGACCGGATCAGCTTGTATCTGTTGTTCGAAACATTCGAGATAATGTATCAATTCCTGTGATTGCCAAGCCAAACGCAGGTATGCCGGTAATTGACGACAGTGGCAATGCAGTCTACAGCATGCATGCAGAAGACTTCGCAAGACATATGAAAGTCCTGATTGAAAGCGGCGCCTCCGTAGTCGGTGGATGCTGCGGTACTACTCCTGCATTCATCAAGGCACTGCACGATGTAATAAGATAAGCTGCACATTTAAAGGACGTTGCTTCATGGGTGTACGATTACCCTTGAAACAACGCCCTTTTTATTGTATATTATTTTACTTTTATTGCTTTCTCTGGGCACATTTCCTGGCAACAGAAGCACCGGATGCATTTTTTGTAATCATAAACCGGAGGATTTTCCCTGCCTTTTCGGAAATCTACTGCTTTGTCCGGTACAGGACAGCTCTTTACGCAAATTCCGCAACGAATGCATCGCTCCGGCTCAATGTACGGTTTCTTCTGGAAAATATTCAGCGCTTTTGCAAGCCGCTCCCACATACCCGAACGCGCCACACGCCGATCTACATCAAAGTACGGATTTCCATACTGGGCAACAGCATCTTCCATACTGATCATTCCGGCAGGAGTCATGATCTCTATCTCTTCTTTTTTCCAGGTACCAAGTCCCATCTTTTCGCCATGATAATTGGTCGGTACCATTTCCGGCTTAAGATGTATCAGGTTACAAAACACACTGTCCAGTGCCACAGGGTCCTGCGACATCAACATCACATTCATTGGTGCCGGATCTCCGGAACCTGGTCCGTTCCCTTCCATCGCAACAATTCCGTCCATAATATAGAGCCGCGGTTTTACATATTGATTCAGATCAACCAGCATTCGCGCAAAACTGTCTGCACTCGGATAAAGGGTATGTCCCTTCGCCTTATGGAATCCATAGATAAAGCCATAACTGTTTTTTACTGCACCGGTAATTCTCTCCAACGCATGCGTCTTCATCTTGCAAAGAGAAATCACACAGTCTTTTTCCAGAAGTTCTTTCGGCAGAATAAATTCTTTTGCCTGAATCCCCTCCGGATATTCTACACGTATTCCCTTCGAATAATCAATTGCCGGAATCCCATACTTTTCCAGATACCTGTCGATTCCGGTACCATGAATCACTCTGGTTGTCGTACCATTACCACAGGAATCAGCAAGTGAAAGATCCTGATATCCCTTTTCTCTCATCAATCTGGCAAACATACCGACTACAGACGGATGCGTGATGACTGCTTTGTCAACTTCTGCTTTTTTGAGCAGATTGGGTTTCAGCAGAATAGACTCTTCTTTCTTTACAATCTTCTCGATTCCACCCAGAAGCTCCAGGCCGATTTCAAGATTCTCATAAACAATTTCTTCCCTGTATGAACTACAGGGAAGAAGAATTACTTTACTTTTTTTATTCATTATTATCCTCATTTACTTTCGGTGCAGATACTCCACTAAGATCTGTTTCCCGAATTGCTTTACGGACAGGAAGTACGCACGCCGGTACAACTGAAAGAAAATCAACTCCCATTTCAAGGAATTTACCGGTAAGAGCTGTATCCGCAGCAAGCTCCCCACAAATTCCAACGCGCTTTCCTTCTTTATGCGCTGATTCCACCACCATTCGCACCATACGAAGGACGGCCGGATGATGGTCATTGTACTTGTCCTTCAAGAGCGGATTCTGACGGTCCATCGCCAGCGTATACTGTGTAAGATCATTCGTTCCGATGCTCAGAAAATCTACTCTGATTGCAAGTTCACGGCTGATCATAACTGCTGCCGGTGTCTCGATCATGATTCCTGTCATGATATCCTTAAATGGAATATCTTTCTCGCGCAGGCCTTCCTTCACTTCCCCGATAATCTTCTCAATCTCATCCATTTCTTCTTCGGAATCGATCATTGGAAACATCATCGCGAGATTGCCGTAAGCACTGGCACGATAGATTGCGCGAAGCTGTGCCTTAAACATTCTTCTTCGATCCAGACAAAGACGGATTCCGCGGTTACCCATGATCGGATTGGTCTCCTGCGGAATGTCCAGATAAGGTGCCTGCTTATCTGCGCCAAGATCTGCAGTACGAATCACAGCCAGTCGTTCTCCCATCGTCTCAGCCACTTTCTTATACGCACGGAACAACTCGTTTTCTCTCGGATAATTCTCACGACCGAGGTACTGGAATTCACTTCGAAGAAGTCCGATACCCTTCGCACCGTAATAAAGCACGCTGCTCAGGTCACTCATGTTCCCGATATTTGCATAAAGTCCAATCTTTCTTCCATCTTTTGTCTCATCCTTCTGGGCTTTTAACTCGAGAAGAGCTTCACGCTCCCTGTGGTCTGCCTCGAGGCGAATTTCATATTCCCGTCGGATCTCCGCATCCGGATTCAGATAAAATGTGCCGGTATATCCGTCTACGATTGCAGTCATTCCATCCCATTCATCATCAGCGGCAATGTCAACCAGCGTCGGGATTTCCATTGTCTTCGCCATGATCGATGCATGCGAAACGGTAGAACCATGGTGCATGACCACTGCAAGAAGTTTATCTTTATCCATCTCCATGATTTCCGTCGGAGACAGCGCCTCCGCCACAAGGATCACCGGCTCATCCCCGAGGTTGATGCGGATTGCCGCGCCACCAAGGATCTGAATCAGGCGATTGGAAATCTCCTGCATATCGTTGATTCGTCTGCGAATGACCGGTTCTTCCAGATTACGGAAGGTCTCAACAAGCTCATCTCTGTTGATCATAACTGCATAAGCAGCATTCACCTTTTCATGGGCAATGCTGCTTTCGATTGCATTCTGATAACTTTCTGATTCCAGAAGTTTGATCTGTCTTAAGAAAGCACGTGCCTCCTGCTCATTGAGGAGCCGGCTGGCTTCATACAGTTCGTGTAATTTATGAACTGCCTGAAGCCTTGCTTCCTGAAAATCGCTGATTTCTTTTTTAATGTTGCTGACCAGACACTGACGTATCTGGTACTCCCCTCTGCTGTAATACAGTACTTTGCCGATGGCTATTCCTGAAAAGGTAGCAATACCTTTATAGATTTCCATCCTGCTTCCCCCTTGTTCTTATCAGTCGCAGGCTGCCTTAAATTCTGTCCAGTTCTTATTGTAAGCTTCTTCTGCTTCTGCGCTGATATTTTCTACTGCGGAACCTTCTGTTACAGAATCCGGTACAACGAGATTCTGGTTTTCCAGAAGTGAATCTGCTGCTTTATTTGTACAGTAGTATCCAATGTAATCAAAGCATTTTGCTGCATTTTCCGGCTGAAGGATGTAATCCATAAACTGATATGCTTCATCCTTATCCGGTGCTTCACTCGGAATGAACATACCCATTACACCAAATCCAAGACCCTCTTCCGGATATACAACCTTAAGATCCGGGTTTTCCTGAAGGGCTGCAGTTACCTGTGATGTATAAAGGAATGCCACACTTGCTTCTCCGTTAAGGAGAGAATCCTGTGTATTGTCATCCTGGATCAGACGAACATTCGGAGCAAGCTCGAGAAGTTTTTTTCCTGTTTTTGCAATATCATCCAGGTTCTGATCGTTGAAATCCTGACCAAGCGCCAAGTTTGTAATACCATTGATAACACGATAGTTTGCTGTCAGTGCAATGCTGTCCTCAAGAGATTCATCCCAGAGATCTCCATAACCTTTGATGTCAATGTCTACCATATCCGGATCATAAACGATCAGCGGAATTCCTGCACCGTACGGAGCGGTATATTCATCATTCGGATCATAGAACTGGCCCTGATACAATGGATTGATGTTGTCCCATCCGGATAATTTGGAAGTATCAAGTTTTTCTACAAGTCCTTCCTGGATTGCTGTTTCGATAATATAGTCATCTGCAACAACGACGTCATAATCTCCGCCTTTTGCCATGGAAAGCTTCTCCAGCATATTTTCATCTGTATCAAAGTTGGAATATACCACTTTTATTCCAGTTTCTTCTTCGAAGCCATCCAGTACTTCCTGCGGAAACATGTTTTCCCATGTGTAAAGTACCAGTTCCTTAGAATCTGCGCTTACAGATACACTGAATGCAGGAACTACCATTGCTGCACATAATGCACATACTAACAATTTTTTCATATTCGTCTCTCCTCTTCTAGTCTTTCTTGTCTCTAGATAACCTTTTTACAAAGTCCAGACATGTTCAGTATAACTTACTTTGCCCTTATTGAAAAGAGTTTATTAGCTGTTTTTGTTGTTTCCCTTTGTCACCTTGCCTATCATTGTATAAACGAATAAAATCAGAACCGTAAAGACAAGCATGATCGTACATAGGGCATTTACCTCCGGTGTAACTCCTGTCTTGATCTGCGTATACACTTTAATCGGCAAAGTTGCCAGACGTGGTCCGTTAATAAAAATGCTGATTACGACATCATCCATGGACATGGCAAATGCCAGAAGTGATCCGGACATAACTGCCGGCATAATAAGCGGAAGAATGATGTCCCAGAAAGCCCGAAACGGTCCGGCTCCAAGATCTCTGGCCGCCTCTTCAAGCGAAGGATCCATACCCGCAAGTCTTGCCTTGACCTCCATCAGAATATACGGCACACAGAATACTGTATGGCCGATCAACAGTGTCAGCATACCAAACGGCAGATTCATCATATAAAAAAATGCCATCAGTACCATACCGAGAATGATTTCCGGAATCATGAGCGGAAGAATGGAAATATATTCCAAAATGCCTTTTGTTTTCCAGTGGATTCTGGAAAGGCCGACCGCACCCAGAGTTCCGATCACTGCGGAGACAAAGCAGCTTATCACACCAAGGAATAAACTGTTGCCCAGTGCTTCCAGCATCGCATCATCATGAATCAGTTCCTGATACCATTTCAGTGAAAATCCGGTAAATCTTACAGGGAGTTTTGATTCATTAAATGAAAATACAATGACGACCGCGATCGGCAGATACATCAGTACAAAAATCAGACCCAGATAAAATCCGGAGAGTTTTGAATTTTTCTTTTTCATCCCACACCCTCCAATTCTTTTGCATTTGTTATTTTACGATACAACATGATCATAAGCGTTGTCAGAACCATCAGAACAACTGCCAGTGCTGCTGCAAACGGCCAGTTATTTCCTTTTGTCATCTGCTCCTGAATCAGACTTCCGACAAGGACGATTTTGTTGCCGCCGAGGATATCTGCAATAAAAAACAGTCCCATGGACGGAATAAATGTCAGGATCACCCCGGATAAAAGCCCCGGAAGTGTCAGTTTGAAAGACACCGTCCAGAAAGCCTTCATCGGACTTGCGCCGAGATCTCTTGCTGCTTCTACAAGTGACCAGTCCAGTTTCTCTGCACTCGAATATACAGAAAGGATCATAAACGGCAAAAGTACATAAGTCATACCGATTACGATTGCGGGATAACTGTACAAGATCCTCAGAGGCTTTTCAATCAGTCCCAGACTTTTTAATACGTGATTTAAAAGTCCTTTTGTCTGCAGGATTATCATCCATCCATAAAGACGTATCAGTGAATTTACCCAGAACGGCAGCATCAGAAAGATCATCGCACGTTTTTTCCATTTATCAGACAGCTTTGCCATAAAATATCCAAACGGATAACCGAGCAGACAAATGATGAGTGTACTGGTTACCGCCAGCTGAAAGGATCCTGTAAATGTCTTCATATATACCGGATCAAGGATTTTACGATAATTATCAAGGGTAAAAATCCATTCTACACCATGTCCTGCCTTTGGCTGTGCAAAACTTAAGGCAACCATATAAAGCAGAGGACCCGCAACAAAGATCAGTGTAAAAATATACAGTGGCAGGATCATCCAGACAGAGCCGGATTTCTGTTTTTTCATACTTCTGCCCCTCTTTCTGCTTCGTCCGGAAGATCAACCAGAACCGCATTTTCTGCTGCAAAGGAACAGGTTACTTTCTGTCCCGGCTCCACACCTGCATCAATGCCATGTCTGTTTGCAACGACTTCTGTTCCGTCTGCAAGTTTCAGTACGACACGAAGAAGACCACCTGCAAAACTTTTTTCAATAACTTCTGCCGGAAGGCCCTCTTCGCAGTTTTCATCAAAGATCAGATTTTCGCTTCGGACAGCCAGAGTAACTGGCATACCCGCCTTAAGTTCTCTGCCTTCAGATACAACAAGAACGCTGCCTCCGGCAATGGCAATCTTAAGATCTGCACCTTCTCTTCCTTCCACTGTACCTTTCAGGATATTGGCATTTCCAACGAATGTCGCTACATAGCTCGTTTTGGGATGATTATAAATCTCATCCGGTGTTCCGATCTGCTCAAAAGTACCCTGATTCATAACAGCAATGCGGTCAGACATATTGATGGCCTCTTCCTGATCATGCGTGATATAGATAAAAGTAATACCAAGTTTTTTCTGTAATTTCTTCAGTTCAAGCTGCATGGCACGGCGAAGCTGGAGATCCAGAGCGCCAAGAGGTTCATCAAGAAGAAGGACCTTCGGATTATTGACCAGTGCTCTTGCGATTGCCACACGCTGTCTCTGTCCTCCGGATAGCTCGGACGGCTTTCTTTTCTCAAATCCCGGAAGCTGCACGAGATCCAACATCTCCGATACACGTTTCTTAATCTCCGCTTTCGGTGTTTTTTTCAGTTTCAGTCCATATCCGATATTGTCTGCAACTGTCATATGCGGAAAGAGTGCATAATTCTGAAATACTGTATTGACATCACGCGCCTCCGGTGCCAGGCCGGTCACATCTCTGCCATCAAGGAATACTCTCCCGGAATCCGGTGTTTCAAGTCCTGCTATAATACGCAGTGTTGTCGTCTTTCCGCAGCCGGAAGATCCAAGGAGCGTGATAAACTCTCCTTTATCAATCGAAAGACTGATCTCCTTCAATACGGTCTCTTCTTTTGAAAACGACTTTTTTATCTCTTTTAATTCCAAACATTTTTCTGTCATTTTTCTTCTGTCTGTCCTCCTGCTGTTCTTTTTATTATATTAGTCAGCCTTTTTCTCTGTGATTTTCTTTACATATTGTATGTAGCTGTCTTTATCAAAAAACGGTGTGTAGCTGTTTTGGATTTCTTTTGCCTTTTCTCCGCCATTTCGAAGGAGCTTATATGCAGTCAGTGCCAGAAGCTTCGCTGGCAAAATATAAGCTTTTTCCGGATCAGTGATCTTAAAGTCAGCCCCGTGCAGTTTACCTTCAAATCCTTTAAAAGTAAAATTAACGATCGGAAGAAGGTGACTCAGATCCCCTACATCGGTACAGGCATTATTGAAATCGCCTTTTTGTACTGTGCGATAATCGAGTCCCAGATCATTTGCCGCTTCAATCAGTGCTTCATCTGCCTCACGAGGAAGAATCGGCATATAGCCTTGAAGGACTTCTCTTTCTATTTTCCCACCAAAAGCATAGGCTGAACCGGCATACGCACGATTTACCATCTCCATAACCTGCTCGATCCGCTCCAATGATGCCGCACGTACCTTCGTCTCAATGACTGCCTCATCCGGCACACTGTTGATCACATCGCCAGCCTTACGGATCACATTGTGAAGTCTCACATGATCTTCCTCCCGGAAGGTCTCTCTCATCAGCCCCATCATCTGGATTGCACTGGTCGTGATGCTTAAGGCATTTACTCCATTCCACGGATCAATCGCCCCATGTGCTGCCTTTCCCCGTACTGTCACTTGCTCTGCCGTATAGCCGTTGCATGGAGGATTTCCAAGGTAAAAATCTTCTTTTACCGGAACCATATGCACATGTGTCGTAAGTGCAATATCTGCATCATCAAATACCCCTGTTCGGATCATCTCACTCTTACCACAACAAAATTCGATTCCTTTTTCTTTCAGGCGGGTACGCTTATCTGCATCAATATATTCTTCTGCCGGAACCGCAAGAAAATTCACATTGCCATCCAGCTCGTCCTGTATTTCCGGATCAGCCATTGCAATCGCACAGCCGATCATCGCTGCCATCTGTGCATGGTGTCCGCAGGCATGAGCAACTCCCGTCCGTCTGTCAGCCATCGGATGAGAATGGCATCCGATCGCATCCAGTTCGCCTATCACAGTCAGAGTCGGACCGCCTTTTCGTTTCATCTCGCCTTTTACTCCGGTAATGGCAAGATGCTCCTTCACTTCGTAACCGAGTGATTTCAGAAACTCTGCTGTCTTTCCGGCTGTCCGTACTTCTTCAAAACCCGGCTCCGGATGTGCAGCGATATCCTCTGCAAATGCAATGATCTGCGCTCTGTGCGCATCGATCCGTTCAAGAATACGTTTCCCAGCTTCATCTATCATGAATCTCATCTCCCCTTGCGGGTGATTTTGTCCATCCGCAATGCTTTTACGAGTTAATACGTTATATAAATAGTATGCTCATATTCTCCTATCATAACATAATTTTCACTCATTGCAAGCACTGAAAAAAATGCATGCCCACTGAAAAACTTTTTCTTGCAATTTTGCTAAAATACGGTATAATATATTTTGTGTCTGAACACAAGCTGAAATAGCTCAGTTGGTAGAGCACTTCACTCGTAATGAAGGGGTCGTGGGTTCGAGTCCCATTTTCAGCTTTATTTTTTTTCCAAAAACAGCCGTCAGTTCCAAACTGACGGCTGTTTTATTATACTGCAATATCTTTTTTAATGTTCTTTTTCGCTGTTGTTTTTTTGGCTGTTGTTGTCTTTTTTGCCGATGTTTTCTTCGCAGCAACCTTCTTTGCAGCTACTTTCTTTGTGCTGTCTTTCTTCACGGCTGCTTTTCGGGTTGTCTTCTTTGCTGTTTCCGGCTTCTTCGCAGCTACTGCAAGCTTCTCTGGTTTTTTTCCCGGTGTGCAGGAAAATACAGCTACACCAAGTGCCGGGATCTTAAAGGTAACGGAATACTCTCTTTCATCGCATTCTGCCTGCTTGCAGGTCTTTGCACGCAGATTAACGATTCCCTGTCCGCCATATTCTTTGCGGTCACTGTTGAAGATTTCTTTATATTTTCCATAGAAAGGAACTCCCACCTGATAATTTTCATATGGAACTGCCGCAAAGTTGCAGACTGCCAGAAGTGTTTCATCCGGGTTTTCCGTCTTACGAAGGAATGTCAGGACATTTTCTTCATATTTCATAAGCTGGATCCATTCAAATCCTTCATAATCATCATCCATCTGATACATTGCCGGCTGTGAAACGTACAGTCCATTCAGATCATGAATAAATTTCTGAAGTTCTTCCGGTGTCTCTTTATCCGGTGCCATCATCTTGCATCCCGGATGAAGCATCATATAAGAATATGCCGCACGGATCTGACTCATCTTTTGCGCATCATCCCCCGGAAGTTTCTCCATGAAGCTTTCCTGATCACCGGTCTGGCGGCTTCCAAGCGGAAGCACAAAGTGCTCACAGTACGTGTACAGCATAGACAATGTCAGCTGGTCATGGACATACTGGCGCTCAATCGGATCTTTGGACAGATAATTCAAGAAATCTCCTGCCCAGTTGTTGTTCCATTTATAAGAAAAACCAATATTATCATCCTCGACACTTCCTGTCAGTTCCGACCAGAGACCGTCCTCCTGTGCGATTGTCATCGTTCCCGGCAGTTTTTTCTGCAGTATGGAATTCAGATGTTTCAGAAATTCTACTGCTTCAAGATTTTCATTTGTTCCGTAGATATTCGGTCTCCACTGTCCGTATTCTCTGCCGAAATCAAGATATAGCATAGAATCCACGTCATCCAGTCTCAGACCATCTGCATGATAAAATTCCAGCCAGTAAAATGCATTTGCAAGAAGGAAATCCTTCACCATCGGGCTTTCAAAATTGAATAACAGTGTTCCCCACATCGGATGAATTGCCATGGACGGATCCGGGTTTTCATACAGAGGTGTTCCATCAAACAGTTCCAGTCCACCCTCCTGACGTGGAAAATGAGACGGTGTCCAGTCCAGGATCACTCCGATATTCTCTTTGTGAAGTGCATTGACCAGCTGTTGGAAATCTTCCGGCATTCCGAATCGGCGATCCGGTGCATAGTAAGCAAAAGTGCTGTACTCTCCGGCATCCTCATCCAGATATTCCATCACCGGATGAAGTTCCACATGGGTATATTTCAATTCTTTTACATAATCGACCAGTTCCTGCGCATTTTTCCAGACAGTCAGACTTGTCTCATAAATAGATACCGGCTGATGACGGTCTTTATATTTCTCACGTGCATCCATCCACACAGCATCATCCCACGCATAATTACGCAGGTCTTTGACAACAGATGCAGATGCCGGCGGGAGTTCCGTACATGCTGCATACGGATCAGATTTCAGTTGAATCGCACCACCTTTCAGTTTCATTTCGTATTTGTAAACTGCACCATCCCCAACTCCCGGAATAAACAGCTCATAGATTCCTGACATCGGCATGCGGTGCATCATATGGCACCTGCCATCCCAGTTATTAAAGTCTCCGACAACACTGACACGGAGTGCATTCGGCGCCCATACAGCAAAGCTGGTTCCGGTCACTCCGTCTATCTCTTTCGGATGCGCTCCCAGTTTTTCATATGCATGGTAATACACACCGGCACAGAAAGCCTTTTCTTCGTCCTCGGTAATCTGTACAGGAAATGCATATGGATCATTCACCGTACAGACTTCTTTACCTTTCGTAATGCGGTACTGATAAGACGGAACCTTACGCATCGGAAGCATTGCTGCAAAATACCCTGCTTCATCCTGCTGTTCCATTTTATAAGTTTTTTTGTCTACAAGTACTTCCACACTGTCTGCATTCGGAAAGAATCCCTGTACCAATACTCCATCGGCTGTTATTCTCGGTGCCATCAGATCCCGCGGTGTTGCTTCCTCTCCGTAAACGACTGCTTCAATCTCCGGCCAATCCATATATTTATATACTTTACTGTCCATAAATCCCCCTCCTGTCTCTATTTCATCAGGATCTTTCTCCTGAATTGTAGTCCTTTGTTTCAGTTTAACATTTTTTTCATTAAAAATAAAGAAAAGAACGAAATTAGTTTGACAAAACGACCTCTCTACGATAAATTGATGATAGCATCTTTCTTTCAAAAAAAGAAAACACTACAGTTACTTAAGGAGGTTTCTATCCTATGGAAAAAAAACAGTTTGATGTGACAGCTCTCGGTGAGCTGCTGATTGACTTTACAGAAAACGGAAACAGTACGCAGGGAAATCCCCTGATGGAAGCAAACCCGGGCGGTGCACCGTGCAACGTACTTGCCATGCTGGAGCGTCTTGGTAAAAAAACAGCTTTCATCGGCAAAGTCGGTAAAGATATGTTTGGTAATCAGTTAAAATCGGCGGTTGAGGAAGTCGGTATCGATACGCGTAATCTGATTCTTGACGAAAACTACCACACAACGCTCGCTTTCGTTCATACATATCCGGACGGTGACCGCGACTTTTCTTTCTACCGTGATCCGGGTGCCGATATGATGCTTACAAAAGAGGAAGTACAGAGAGATCTAATCGAGTCTTCCCGTATTTTCCATTTCGGTACACTTTCTTCTACACATGAGGGTGTTCGCGAGGCTACGCGTCATGCAATCGAGCTTGCAAAAGACGCCGGATGTATCATCACATTTGACCCAAACCTGCGTCCGCCACTCTGGAAATCTCTGGATGATGCAAAAGCAGAGATTGAATATGGCATGTCCAAATGCGACGTCTTAAAAATTTCCGATAACGAAGTGGAATTTATGTGCGGAACCACAGACTATGATAAGGGTGCTGCTATGATTCAGGAGAAATACCACATTCCGCTTATTCTCGTCACCATGGGAAAAGACGGAAGTCGCGCTTATTACAAAAACATGCGCGTAGAAGTTGCTCCGTTTCTTCAGGAAAACACGATTGAAACGACCGGTGCAGGCGATACCTTCTGCGCAAGCACTTTAAATTATGTACTTGACCACGGCCTTGATGATCTGACCGAAGAAAACTTAAAAGAGCTGCTTACTTTCGCAAACGCTGCCGCTTCTCTGATCACCACACGCAAAGGTGCTCTGAGAGTCATGCCGACACGCGAAGAAGTCGAAAGCTTTATTGCAAGCCGTCAATGATATTTACATTTCCAGACAAAAAGCCCGGACGATTCTGAATGAATCTTCCGGGCTTTTTATATCTGCGGGTTAATCCGCTTTATTATTTGATTACACGTACTTTGGATACACCTTCGATTGCTCTCAGTTCATCCAGTGCCTCTTTAGATGCTGCGCTTTCCAGATCAATAATGGTATATGCATAGCTTCCGCGGCTCTTGTTGGTCATATCAGCAATGTTCAGGCCTTCGCTTCCGAGAATCTTTGTGAACTGGCTGATCATATTCGGGATATTCTTGTGAGCGATGGTGACACGTCCGACTGCCACACAGGTTCCCATATCGCAGTTCGGGAAGTTTACAGAGTTTTTAATATTTCCGTTTTCAAGGAAATCTCTTACTTCTTTAACTGCCATTACTGCACAGTTTTCTTCAGATTCCTCTGTAGATGCACCAAGATGTGGTGTTACAAGGATTCCCGGTCTTCCTGCAACCAGCGGGTTTGCAAAGTCTGTTACATATTTCTTAACCTTTCCGCTGTCAAGTGCTTCGATCAGTGCTTCTTCATCTACAAGAAGATCTCTCGCAAAGTTCAAAAGTACAACACCGTCTTTCATCTTTGTGAAAGCCTCTCTGTCTATCATCTTGCGAGTATTATCAGTAAGTGGTACATGGATGGTGATGTAATCGCACTGGCTGTAGATCTCATCCAGAGATTTGCTGTGTTTGATAGTTCTGGAAAGGTTCCATGCCGCATCAATGGAGATGAACGGATCGTATCCGTAAACTTCCATTCCGAGATGTGTTGCAGAGTTTGCAACCATAGCTCCGATTGCACCGAGACCAATAATACCAAGCTTTTTACCGCTGATCTCACATCCTGCAAACTGTTTTTTCTGTTTTTCTGCCAGTTTATCGATGTGTTCTTTGTCTTCTTCATGTGCTACCCATTCAATACCACCGACAATATCACGGGAAGCAAGAAGCATACCTGCAAGGACAAGCTCTTTGACACCATTTGCATTTGCTCCCGGTGTATTAAATACAACAATACCTTTTTCTGCACACGCGTCAACCGGAATGTTGTTGACACCTGCACCTGCACGTGCGATAACTTTGACATTCTCCGGGAGTTCCATGTCATGCATTTTTGCACTTCTTACCAGAACTGCATCGGCATTGTTCATGTCTTCTGTCTGTTTGTATTCTTCACCAAACAGGCCGAGACCTGTCTGGGAAATTGGATTGAGGCATTTATACTGGAACATTATGCATTTTCCTCCTCGAATTTTTTCATGAATGCAACGAGAGCTTCTACGCCTTCTTTTGGCATTGCATTGTAGATACTTGCACGCATACCGCCTACTGTTCTGTGTCCTTTGAGGTTTACAAGACCTGCTGCTTTTGCTTCTTTTACAAATTTAGCATCCATGTCTTTGTCACCTGTAACAAAAGGAACATTCATCAGAGAACGTGAAGCCGGTTCTACTGTACCTTTGAAAAGTTTGCTCTGATCCAGATAATCATAGAGGATCTTTGCTTTTTCGATATTTCTCTTCTGCATTTCTTCCAGTCCACCCATAGCTTTCAGCCATTTGAAAACTTTTCCGCACACATAGATGCAGTAAGCATTCGGGGTATTGTAAAGAGAACCTGCATCTGCATGTGTTTTGTATGTAAGCATGGTTGGTGTTCCCGGAAGAACATCCTCAGTGATGAGGTCTTCACGGATGATTGCGATAACCATACCTGCAGGTCCGATATTTTTCTGAACACCACCGTAGATGATGCCGTATTTACTTACATCTACAGGCTCAGATAAGAAACAGGAGGAAACATCTGCAACAAGGGTTTTGCCTTTTGTATTCGGAAGTGTTTTAAACTTTGTTCCGTAAATTGTATTATTTTCGCAAATATATACATAATCTGCATCCGGGCTAACCGGAAGATCACTGCAATCCGGAATGTAGGAGAACGTTTTGTCCTCGGAAGATGCGATCTTGTTTACTTTTCCGTATTTCTGTGCTTCCTGATATGCTTTCTTTGCCCACTGTCCGGTAACAATATAATCCGCAACTCCGTTTTTCATCAGGTTCATCGGGATCATGGCAAACTGCTGTGAAGCGCCGCCCTGAAGGAATAATACCTTATAGTTATCCGGGATGTTCATCAGATCTCTTAAGTCCTGCTCTGCATCATCAATGATTTTCTGGAACTCAGGGCTTCTGTGACTCATTTCCATAACGGACATGCCGCTTCCCTGGTAATCCATCATTTCTGCTGCAACTTCTTTCAGCACAGGTTCCGGCAGTACGGCCGGTCCTGCAGAAAAATTATACACTCTGCTCATTGTTCTTCATATCCTCCTCGTCAAATACTTCATTAAGACTTGCACCTGCCGGCACCATCGGGAACACGCTGAGATCCTGATCGATCCAGCAGTCCAGTACCACAGGTCCTTCCGTAGCCAGCGCCTCGCGGATCGCCGGTTCTACTTCTTCCATCTTCGTAACACGGATTGCCTTCGCACCCATACCCTCAGATATTTTCACAAAATCCACTGCGTCATCAAGAACGGTATGTGAATATCTGTGGTCATAGAATAAGGTCTGCCACTGACGAACCATACCAAGTACATGATTATTCATAACAATCTGCAACAGTTGTTTATGACATCGTACAGCGGTTGCGATCTCATTCATATTCATTCGAAAACAGCCGTCTCCTGCAATGTTGACCACTGTTTTGTCCGGTCTGCCCATCTTTGCACCGATTGCAGCTCCAAGTCCGTAACCCATCGTTCCGAGACCACCGGAAGTCAGGAATGTACGCGGTTCTTTGTATTTGAAGTACTGCGCAGCCCACATCTGATGCTGACCGACATCTGTTGAAATAATTGCATCGCCATTGGTGATTTCATAAAGCTTCTCTATAATGTATGGTCCGGTAAGCTGTGAATGATCATAAGTCAGTGGATACTTTGCTTTCATCTCCTGAATATGTTCGATCCACTCCGGATGCTCTTCTTCCGGAATCATTTCCAGAAGTCTGCGAAGAACTTCTCTTACATCCCCGATCACAGACGCATCTACCACAACATTCTTATTGATTTCTGCCGCGTCGACATCAATCTGAAGGATTTTTGCCTGTTTTGCAAAAGTCTTCGCATTACCTGTTACACGGTCACTGAAACGTGCACCGAGTACGATCAGAAGGTCGCACTGTGTCACACCAAGGTCGGAAGTCTTTGTTCCATGCATACCGAGCATACCGGTGTACAGAGGATCTTCTCCTGAAAACGCTCCCTTACCCATCAGACTGTCACAAACCGGTGCCTGAATCTTGTGCGCCAGTTCACTGATTTCTTTGGATGCTCCGGAAATAACAGAACCACCTCCGACAAAGATATACGGTTTCTGTGCTTCCTCAATCATCTGTGCGGCAGTCTCCAGATCTTCCTTACGGATTGTCTCGGTCTCACGGTTGATCGTAGCCGGACGGCGAACGGAATATTCATAAATGGCCGCTGTCACATCTTTCGTTACATCTACCAGTACCGGGCCCGGGCGTCCGCTCTTTGCAATATAAAATGCCTTGCGAAGTGTATCTGCCAGCATGGAAATGTCTTTTACGATAAAGCTGTGTTTTGTGATCGGCATTACGATACCGGCAATATCAACCTCCTGGAAGGAATCTCTTCCAAGGAGTGGTTTTCCTACGTTCGCGGTGATTGCCACCACCGGAACAGAATCCATGTATGCGGTCGCAATACCTGTAACCAGATTTGTGGCCCCAGGGCCGGAGGTTGCCAGACATACTCCGACTTTTCCTGTAGCACGGGCATAACCATCTGCGGCATGAGAAGCACCCTGTTCATGAGATGTCAGAACATGATGGATCTCATTACTGTGTTTATAGAGAGCATCATAGACATTGAGGATCGCACCTCCCGGATAGCCAAAAACAGTATCTACTTTCTGTTCTTTCAGGCATTCAATGATAATCTCTGCACCTGTAAGCTGCATTGTATTTCCTCCTGTATGAATCTTTACTTTATATTATTTTGCTTTTGGAACTTCAAGGATTGCTCCTCTGTTTCCTGAGGTAACCATTGCAGCATATCTTGCAAGATATCCGGTTGTAACTCGTGGCTCACGTGGCTGCCACTTTGCTTTTCTTGCTGCCATTTCTTCATCAGAAACTTTAACTTCCAGTTTCAGTTCCGGAATATTGATGCTGATAATGTCGCCTTCTTCGATCAAAGCGATCGGACCGCCTACAGCTGCTTCCGGTGAAACGTGTCCGATTGAAGCACCACGGGATGCACCGCTGAAACGTCCGTCTGTAATAAGAGCTACAGAAGAACCAAGTCCCATTCCTGCGATTGCGGAAGTCGGGTTCAGCATCTCTCTCATTCCAGGTCCGCCTTTCGGTCCTTCATAACGGATAACAACAACGTCTCCGGCTACGATCTTGCCGCCTTTGATTGCTGCGATCGCATCTTCTTCACAGTCGAAAACTCTTGCCGGACCTTCATGTACCATCATCTCTTCTACAACTGCAGAACGTTTTACAACACCGCCGTCCGGAGCGATATTTCCTTTCAGTACTGCAAGGCCGCCGGTCTGGCTGTACGGATTGTCGATCGGGCGGATAACTTCCGGATTGAGGTTTACACAGTCTTTGATGTTTTCGCCTACTGTTTTGCCTGTTACTGTCATGCATTCTGTATGAAGAAGTCCTTTTTTGTTCAGCTCGTTCATAACTGCATAAACACCGCCTGCTTCGTTCAAATCTTCCATATAAGTCGGACCTGCCGGTGCAAGGTGGCAGAGGTTCGGTGTCTTTGCACTGATCTCATTTGCAAAGCTTATATCAAAATCCATACCGACTTCATGAGCGATTGCCGGAAGATGAAGCATACTGTTGGTAGAGCATCCAAGTGCCATATCTACTGTCAGTGCATTCAGAATGGCTTCTTTTGTCATGATGTCGCGCGGACGGATATTTCTGCGGTACATTTCCATAACCTGCATACCTGCATGTTTTGCAAGACGAATACGCTCGGAATATACAGCCGGGATAGTTCCGTTTCCACGAAGTCCCATACCAAGAACTTCTGTCAGACAGTTCATGGAGTTTGCGGTATACATACCGGAACAGGATCCACATGTAGGACATGTTTTGTTCTCAAATTCTGTAAGTTCGTCTTCTGTAATCTTGCCTGCCGCATAAGATCCGACAGCTTCAAACATACTGGAAAGACTTGTCTTGTGTCCATGAATGTGGCCTGCCATCATCGGTCCACCACTTACGAATACAGTCGGAATATTCAGTCTGGCAGCCGCCATCAGAAGTCCGGGTACGTTTTTGTCACAGTTTGGAACCATAACCAGGGCATCAAACTGATGAGCCATTGCCATTGCCTCTGTAGAGTCTGCAATCAGGTCTCTTGTTACCAGAGAATATTTCATTCCGATGTGTCCCATCGCAATACCGTCACAGACAGCAATTGCCGGAAATACGATTGGAGTACCACCAGCCATTGCGACACCCTGTTTTACGGCTGCAACGATCTTATCAAGGTTCATATGACCCGGTACGATCTCATTATAAGAACTTACGATACCTACTAAAGGACGTTCCATTTCTTCTTTTGTTAATCCAAGGGCATTAAACAGGGAACGGTGCGGTGCCTGCTGTGAGCCTGTTTTTACTGAATCACTTCTCATCTTTCTATCTCCTCTTTATGTTGAAAACTTTCATTATACAGCTGCTGCGATCAGATCTCCCATTTCTTTTGTTCCGACAGCCTTGCATCCCTCTGACATGATATCGCCTGTGCGGTATCCGTCTGTAAGCACTTTCTGTACAGCTGCTTCTACTGCATCTGCTTCTTCATCAAGGTTCAGTGAGTAACGAAGTAACATTGCCGCGGAAAGGATCGTTGCGATCGGGTTTGCTTTGTTCTGTCCTGCAATATCAGGTGCAGATCCGTGGCTCGGCTCATACAGACCAAATTTTGTTTCATTCAGACTTGCGGAAGAAAGCATTCCGATGGAACCTGTTACCATGCTTGCTTCATCAGACAGGATATCACCGAACATATTCTCAGTAAGAATGACATCAAACTGTCCCGGATCATGTACAAGCTGCATTGCACAGTTGTCAACCAGCATATGTTCCAGAGTTACTTCCGGATAATCTTTTGCGACTTCTTCTACAACTTTTCTCCAGAGTCTGGAAGAATCCAGTACGTTTGCCTTGTCAACGCTTGTGACTTTCTTTCTTCTCTTCATTGCAATGTCAAATGCCTTGATGGCAATACGGCGGATCTCATTTTCATTATAGGAAAGTGTATCGATTGCTTTCTTTACACCATCTTCTTCAATTGTTTTTCTTTCTCCGAAATAAAGTCCACCGGTAAGCTCACGGACAATGATCATATCAAATCCGTCTTCGCCGATCACTTCTTTCTTGATCGGGCAGGCTTCCTCGAGTTCTTTATACAGATATGCCGGACGGAGGTTTGCAAAAAGATTCAATGCTTTACGAATTGCAAGGAGTCCTGCTTCCGGACGTTTGGACGGCTCAAGTTTGTACCACGGAGATGTCCTGGCATCACCACCGATAGAACCCATCAGAACTGCATCAGAAGCTTTTGCTGTTGCAATTGCTTCATCTGTAAGCGGTACACCGTGAACATCAATAGAAGCTCCACCGAGAAGCACCTCTGAATATGTAAATGTATGATGATATTTTTCACATACTTTATCAAGAACTTTTTTTGCTTCATTTACGATTTCCGGACCGATACCGTCTCCCGGAATCAATGCGATCTTGTATTCCATTTCTTCATTTCCTCTCTCTGCACCACACGAAAACCGCAGAGTCCTTTCCTTATGGATATTGTTATTATAATAACGCACTTTTTTAGACTTTTCAACCCTTTACTACATAAAAGTTTGAACGTGTTACAAATGCAAATAAATCATTACCTGATTTCAATGAAATTTTATAAAAAAAGAAGTGCCGCATCTGACGCAGCACTTACTTTCTTATTTGCAGTTATGCGGATGCCTGTTCTGCCTTCTCCACTTCTGCAATAGCCTGTTTTCTCATTGGGATACGACAGTTCTTGTTATTGCCGAATTCTACAATCACATCTTCTTCTGTCATATCGATGATCACTCCATAGAAGCCGCTTGTTGTAACAATACTGTCACCGACTTCCATGCTGTTGAGCATTGCCTGAAGTCTCTTCTGCTCTTTCTTCTGAGGACGGATCATCAGGAAATACATAACTCCAAAGATAACTACCATCCATAAAATCATCATACCCATACTTGCGGTACTTTCGTTCATTTCAGATTCCTCCTGTCTGCTGACTTACATTCCTGCTGTTCAGGAACACTATATATAATCATACACAAAAAAACCCGTAACTTCAAGTGTTTTTCATTTTTTTGTACGATTTAAAGCTTTTCGCTTATTTCTGCTCTCCTGCCGCGAATCCTTCCAGGCGCTTTTTCTTATATTCAGCAAATCTTCCCTCATCCAGCGCATCACGGATTTCTTCCATCATATGGTTATAGAAATACAGATTATGCAGTACACAGAGGCGCATACCGAGCATTTCTTTTGCCTTCAGAAGATGACGGATGTAAGCTCTGCTGTAATGGCGGCATGCCGGGCAGCCACAGCCTTCTTCGATCGGACGGCTATCCAGTTCATATTTGGCATTGAACATATTCATCTTGCCATGGTTGGTATATACATGACCATGGCGGCCATTGCGGCTCGGATATACGCAGTCAAAGAAATCAATACCTCTATCGACACCTTCCAGAATGTTTGCCGGGGTTCCGACACCCATAAGATAGGTTGGCTTATCCTGTGGAAGATACGGTACGACTGCATCAAGAATACGATACATTTCTTCATGTGTCTCGCCAACTGCAAGTCCGCCGACTGCATATCCGTCCAGATCCATCTTTGCAATCTCTTTTGCATGTTCAATACGGATATCTTCGTATACAGCCCCCTGGTTGATACCAAACAGAAGCTGTTCTTTATTGATGGTGTCCGACAGACTGTTGAGACGTGCCATTTCTTTTTTGCATCGCGCAAGCCAGCGTGTCGTACGTTCTACAGATTTCTGTACATAATCTCTGTCTGCCACGCTGCTCGGACATTCATCGAATGCCATCGCGATTGTGGATCCCAGGTTAGACTGGATCTGCATGCTTTCTTCCGGTCCCATAAAGATCTTATGTCCGTCAATATGTGACTGGAAATGTACACCTTCTTCTTTGATCTTGCGAAGCTTTGCAAGCGAAAACACCTGGAACCCGCCGGAATCTGTCAGTATCGGTCTCTCCCAGTTCATAAACTTATGCAGACCGCCGAGCTGTTTGACGATCTTATCGCCCGGGCGGACATGCAAATGATAAGTATTGGAAAGCTCCACCTGTGTTCCGATCTCATAAAGATCCTGTGTAGAAACGGCACCTTTGATCGCACCGATCGTTCCCACATTCATAAACACAGGCGTCTGGATCGTGCCATGCACAGTCTCAAACTGCGCACGCTTCGCACGCCCCTCCGTTTTCATTAATGTATACTTTGCCATATATTTCCTCTTTCTGTTGAAATACTAGAATCCATCTGCAAATGCTGCTCTGTAATACAGATTCAGTGCATACAGCGACTGTATGTTTTTAATATCGCGGGCTACCAGTTGGATCTGTTCCTCTTTGCATCTTTCCAAAACAACTGGTGTGATCTTTCTTGCATAATGACTGAAAAAGACTGTATTCAATCCTGTTTTGAGATTTTTCATCTTCTCTATAAACTGTTCAGTCACCACATCTCCTCCATGCAGTACGACCCCTATATCTGCAGTCGGATCCACGTCTTTTACCATTTCTACCAGGTTATAACTGAATGAAAACCAGGAAACATCTTTCTGCATTCCGGCTACGCTGACTATTTCCAGAAGCTTCTGTATCTTCTCAATATCATTCTGCGTAATCGTAGTTTTCAGTTCAATATAAGGATGGACGGAATTTTCCTTACAGAATTCGATAAATTCCTGAAAACTCGGAATCTTTTCATCCGCATATGCTTCAGATTTCCAGGAACCGAAATCATATTGTCTGACTTCGTCGAACGTAAGATCCATAATTCTTCCACTTCCGTTGGAAGTTCTGTTTATCGTGGAATCATGCAATATTACCGGCACATTGTCCTTCGTAAACTGCACATCCGTTTCTACTGCTTTATAGCCTCGAAGAAGCGCGCTCTGAAAAGCAGCCATTGTATTTTCCGGTGCAGTTGATGTATCTCCACGATGAGCAATCATATAAGACGTATGATTTTCCGGTGCTTTTGTCGGCTCCGGTGTCGGCGTTGCCGTAGGAACTATCTGTTTCGGTTTTACGTTGACTTTGAGCACACAGGTGTATTTCTTCTTATCTTTCCCGGTCGCCGTAATTTTTACTGTTCCGCTTTTCCGGGTCTTAACAACACCGGACGAGGATACTGTAGCAATTTTTTTGTTGGACGATGTCCAGCGGGTAACTACCATACCTCTCAGTTTCAGTGTCAGTTTCTTTCCCACAGTTACAGTCGCCTTCTTTTTATTCAGGTAAGGTTTCTTTACTATAACTTTGATTTTTTTGACAATTTTTTTATTATGTACCTTTTTCGCACCTTTTATGTATGTAGTCCCTGCTTTTCGCGGTGTGATCTTTTTGGTTTTTGAATTAACTCTTACGATTCTTTTATTTGTACTGTACCATTTATAACCGCCCTTCACATTGATGCTGTAAGTTCTGCCGACATACAGCACCCGGGTTGCCGCCTGAACAGTAACCCCGATGCAGGCAGACAATACCAGAAATAATATTGCAACGACTACTATTTTCTTTATTGTCTTTTTCAATTTTACTGCCTTTTTAATTCTTTTTTCTTTTTAAATTCTTCTGTGCTGTCGACAACATCAGTTTGATTCGGTTCAGCTGGTTGACTTCACTTGCACCCGGGTCATAATCGATCGCAACGATGTTTGCTTCCGGATGTTCCCTGCGGATTGCCTTGATAACTCCCTTTCCTACGATATGGTTCGGAAGGCATGCAAACGGCTGGATGCAGACAATGTTCGGTACACCGCCGTGAATCAACTCCATCATCTCACCTGTCAGGAACCATCCCTCACCTGTCTGGTTACCCGGAGATACGATCGTCTCTGCCATCTTTGCCAGATCTGCAATATTGGCAGACGGTGTAAAGTGGCGGCTCTGTGCAAGAGCTTCATTTGCCGGTCCTCTGAGCCATTCGATAGCTTTGATTCCCCAGTTTGCGATTGTTGCTTTATTTTTCTTAAATCCAAGGAACTCGGATTTGAAGTTCTGATTGTAGAAGCAGTAATTGATAAAGTCTATCAGATCCGGGCATACCGCCTCGGCACCCTCTGCTTCCAGAAGTTCTGCCAGATGATTGTTTGCTGCCGGAAGAAATTTGACAAGAATCTCTCCGACGATACCAACTCTTGGCTTCTTCTCTCCGGTAACCGGAATCATATCAAACTCATGTACCATCTCACGGCACATCTTCTTAAACTGACCATGGCTGACACTGCTTCCCTCCAGGAAAGAGATTACCCTCTGTTCCCAGATTTTATGCTTACGGTTGACAATTCCCGGCTCCACCTCATATGGACGCATACGGTAAACACATTTCATCAGAATATCGCCAAATACCGCTCCATAGCAGATACGTTTGATAAGCGGAAGTGTCAATTTAAATCCCGGATTGCTTTCCAGACCACTTAAGTTGATGGAAATAACCGGAACCTGTTCCATATTTGCTTTCTTTAATGCACGGCGGATAAACGCAATATAGTTGGATGCACGACATCCACCACCCGTCTGTGACATGATGACAGCCGTCTTATTCAAGTCATATTTGCCGGAAAGAAGGGCATCCATAACCTGACCGACTACCATCAGAGAAGGATAGCATGCATCATTGTTTACATATTTCAGTCCCACATCTACCGCATGTTTGTTGTCATTCGGAAGGACTTCCAGGTGATAACCGCAGGTATTAAATGCCGCCTGTAAGATTCCGAAATGAAATGGTGACATCTGCGGGCAGAGGATCGTATAATCCTTACGCATCTGTTTGGTAAATACTACTTTTTCGATAGAGGACGGTCTGATCTCACGTTCTTTGTGCTGTGCGTCTTTTGCACGGAGCGCAGCCAGAAGGGAACGTACACGGATACGTGCCGCGCCGAGATTATTAACTTCATCGATTTTTAAGCAGGTATAGATCTTGCCGCTTCTGTCAAGGATCTCATAAACTTCATCTGTAGTAACTGCGTCCAGACCACAGCCAAAGGAGTTCAGCTGGATCAGATCCAGATTATCCTGTGTTTTGACATAGTTTGCTGCCGCATACAGACGGGAGTGATACATCCACTGGTCATTGACACGGATCGGGCGCTCTACTTCCCCGAGGTGTGAAACAGAATCTTCTGTCAGCACCGCAATACCATAGCTGTTGATCAGGTCCGGAATACCATGATGAATTTCCGGGTCGATATGGTACGGACGGCCGGCAAGTACAATACCGCGTCTTCCTGTCTCTTTCAGATACTGAATGGTCTCTTCGCCCTTTTTCTGAACATCTTTACGCGCCTGTGCCAGTTCTTCCCAGGCAGCATGGGCTGCTGCTTTGACCTCTTCTGCCGGAATATCTTTAAACACTTCGACAAGACGGTCTGTAAGGATTGCTTCCGTCGTAAATGCCATGAACGGATTCATAAATTTAATGCTCGGATCTTTCAATTCGTCCACATTGTTCTTGATATTCTCCGCATAAGACGTGACGATCGGACAGTTGTAATGATTGACTGCATCCGGGAACTCATTACGCTCATATGGTACACAGGGATAGAAAATAAATTTCACACCTTTTTTGATCAGCCAGCTCACATGACCGTGTGCCAGTTTTGCCGGATAACATTCGGATTCACTTGGAATAGACTCAATACCCAGCTCATAAATCTTACGGGTAGAAGTCGGCGAAAGTACAACCTCGTATTTCAGTTTTGTAAAGAATGTATACCAGAACGGATAGTTTTCGAACATGTTCAGGACACGCGGAATACCTACCTGACCTCTGGTTGCCTGATCCGCACTGAGCGGTTCGTAGGAAAACAGTCGTTTGTATTTATATTCATAAAGATTCGGAACGTGATCTTTGTTCTTTTCTTTACCGATGCCTCGTTCGCAGCGGTTTCCGCTGACAAACTGACGTCCGCCGGTGAATTTGTTGATCGTCAGACGGCAGTTGTTGGTACATCCGCGGCAGTTCGCCATAGATGTTGTATATTTCAGTTCATTGATCTTGTCAATGGAAAGCATTGTGGTCTCTTTGCCATCTTCATAACGCTCTCTTGCAATCAGTGCCGCACCAAAAGCTCCCATAATACCTGCAATATCCGGACGGATGGCTTCACAGTTGGCAATACGTTCAAAGCTTCGAAGAACAGCGTCATTGTAAAAGGTACCACCCTGTACAACGATATGTCTGCCAAGTTCAGTCGCATCGGAAACTTTGATAACTTTGTAAAGAGCGTTCTTGATAACAGAGTAAGCCAGACCCGCAGAGATATCAGATACTTCTGCACCTTCCTTTTGTGCCTGTTTTACTTTTGAGTTCATAAATACGGTACAGCGTGTTCCCAGATCAATCGGATGTTTTGCATAAAGAGCTGCCTTTGCAAAATCCTGCACACTGTAATTCAGGGATTTTGCGAATGTCTCGATAAAGGAACCACAGCCGGAGGAGCATGCTTCATTAAGCTGTACACTGTCTACGGTCTGGTTCTTGATCTTGATACATTTCATATCCTGACCACCGATGTCGAGAATACAGTCTACTTCCGGATCAAAAAATGCAGCGGCATAATAATGAGAAACAGTCTCAACCTCGCCCTCATCAAGAAGGAGTGCTGCCTTGATCAGCGCCTCTCCATAACCGGTAGAACATGCATAAGCAATCTTCGCTTTTTTCGGGAGTTTCGTATAAATTTCCTGAATAGAACGAATTGCAGTCTTGAGTGGGCTTCCATTGTTGTTGCTGTAGAAAGAATACAGAAGACTTCCGTCCTCTCCTACCAGTGCAGTCTTTGTCGTCGTTGATCCTGCATCAATACCAAGGTAACAGTTTCCTTTATAGGAAGCCAGATCTCCCGTCGTAACCTTGTAGGAAGACTGTCTCTTATTAAATTCTTCATAATCCTGTTCTGTCGCAAACAGAGGTTCCATACGCTCTACTTCAAAGTCAAGTTTGATGGAGTGGCGCAGTCTGTCTTTCAGTTCAATAAGAGAAACCTTGACATCCTCTTTTGCATTCAGTGCAGAACCAATAGCCGCAAACAGATGAGAATTCTCCGGCACGATCGTATGCTCATCGTCCAGTTTCAGCGTACGGATAAACGCAGTTTTTAACTCAGAAAGGAAATGCAGCGGACCGCCCAGAAATGCCACATGTCCACGGATTGGCTTACCACAGGCAAGACCGGAAATCGTCTGATTGACAACTGCTTGGAAAATAGATGCAGAAAGGTCTTCTTTCGTCGCACCTTCATTGATCAGCGGCTGGATATCCGTCTTCGCAAATACACCGCATCGTGCAGCGATCGGATAAAGTGCCTTGTAATTCTTTGCATATTCGTTCAGACCGGTAGCATCTGTCTGCAGAAGTGATGCCATCTGGTCAATAAAGGAACCTGTACCACCGGCACAGATACCATTCATTCGCTGCTCAATATTTCCGCCTTCAAAATAAATGATCTTTGCATCCTCACCACCAAGCTCGATTGCAACGTCTGTCTGCGGTGCAATCTTCTGTAAGGATGTAGATACAGCGATTACCTCCTGCACAAATGGGATTTCCAGATGATTTGCCAGCGTCAGTCCGCCGGAGCCAGTGATTACCGGACTGAGTGTCATCTCTCCCAGCTGTGCATGTGCTTTTTCCAGAAGATCTGCCAGTGTCTCCTGAATATTTGCAAAATGTCGTTCGTAATCTGCAAATAACAGCTTTTCATTTTCATCAAGAATCGCGATCTTTACTGTCGTAGATCCGATGTCAATTCCCAATGTGTATGTATTCAATAAATCGCCCTCCTCGTCATAAATCTGTATCTTCAGATATGAATATAACGTGTTTCTTCTTATTAAAAGTATTTTCAAAATCCAATTCCGTAACATTATACGACAAAGTTTTACAAATGACAATGACCAACTTTCACAATTTGTCTCACATCCCACGGCGTAACTTTGTTTGATTATCAAACTTTACAAATAAAAAGAATATCTGCCCTCTGTTCAGCAGATATTCCATATTTTTCTTATTATCAGGTCATCTTCCACCTATCGTCTGATCTTCTGGGCAATTCTGACGAGATAGGCACCACCCGGCATTCTGGAAAGTCTCTCGGATGCTGTTTTGTCCACGAGAATGTATACCAGAAAATATGCCATAGCTGCCAGAATGATTGCCACACCGAGACAGATGATATTGGATGGAAGCAGTACATGCAGTCCATAATACACACCTGCTGCCACAACACCCATCACGGCAGATGCAACGATCGGACTTACATATGCTGCTTTCCACGGATTCTTATAATCCAGATATTTTTTCATAAAGAAATCATTCAGCACACATACCACGATTGCATAAACAATCATCGCTACCAGCAGTGCGTAAATACCAAGATTCGTAAACATCAGAAGCACTACTACTACAACCACGTCAACCACGAGTGCCACAGCTGCTGTTATCATCGGGATCTTCGGTTTACCGATTCCCTGAAGAACACCGTTTGAAATATTAGACATGCCATTCAGAAGGATGGTAAAAGAACCCATCATAAGGAGCTGTCCTGCCACACCGTTCGTTCCATGAAAAAGAAGCGACACAATCGGCTGCGCCAGTACGGCAAGCCCTACCGCACATGGAATGGAAATGAACATAGAAAGCTGTACTGTCTGATCTACTCTTCTTCTTGTCTCATCAATATCGCCGGTCGCATACAATGCGGAAACTTCCGGAATCATGGAAGTCGGTGCCGCGCTGGAAAGTGTCAGTGGAATATTGATGATGCTCATAAAGTATGTCGCATATTCTGCATATAACATACTGATTGCATCTGCATCCACACCGTGTTTACCCATGATTTCAGAATACAGAACACCATTCAGATAGCCGTTAATATTGTAAATAAAAGAACTTAAGATGATCGGGGAAACGATAAGAATGATCAGTCTCAGGATCTCTCCATAAGATTCTTCTTTGTGGACACGGTCTCTGTCCACTCTTCTTCGGATTGCCCTTCGGTTAACACCATATACCATCAACATAAACAAAAGCGCAATGACAACACCTGCAGTCGTACCTACTGTCGAACCGGCTGCGCCCCATTTAGCCAAGCTTCCGTCACTGCCGTCTGCAAAATATCTGATAAACATCCATGCAGCAATCAGGCTGACTGCCGCATTAAAGATCTGCTCCAGAATCTGCGAGATCGAAGTCGGCATCATATTACGATATGCCTGAAAATATCCTCTGTACACTCCGAGGATACCGGACAGAAAAATTGTCGGTGATAAAATCTGAAGTGCCAGTATCGCATTTGGCTGATTGCTCGGGATAATAAATCTCGCCCCAAACAGACACACCAGCGCCACAATTCCTCCTACGATTGCTGCATAGATCAGGGAACCGCGAAAAATCTTCTGTGCATTTTTGTAATCTTTTAAAGCTATTCGTTCTGAAATCAGTTTCGACACCGCCTGCGGAATACTGAAAGAGGCGATCATCAGAAGAATCATATAGGCATTCTGGGCAAGACTGATATATCCCATTCCCATATTGCCTACGATCGACGAAAGCGGACTCTTATAGAGAAGACCGATGACCTTCGAGATCATCGCCGCAATCATCAGAAAAGATGCATTTTTTACAAGATTGTTCTTCTGACCCATGTTTACTCCTTGATTTCCTGTTGTGTTTTATTTTCGATCTGCCAGTCAATCGGCTCCAGACCGTTCTGAATTAGAAATTCATTTGTCTTGCTGAAATGTCTGCATCCGAAAAAACCTCTGTATGCAGAAAGCGGGCTCGGATGAGGTGCTTCCAGAATCAGATGTTTCGGGTTATTGAGCATTGATTTTTTCATCTGTGCCGGACGTCCCCACAGAAGAAATACGATCGGTCTGTCCTGCTCATTGAGGATACGGATCGCCGCATCTGTAAACTGCTCCCATCCGATTCCTCTGTGTGAATTAGCCTGATGTGCACGCACAGTCAGTACCGTGTTCAGCATCAGTACACCCTGTCTTGCCCATTTTTCCAGATAACCGTTATCCGGGATATAACAGCCAAGATCATCATGAAGTTCCTGATAAATGTTCACCAGTGACGGCGGGATCTCTACATCCTTTTTTACAGAAAAACAAAGTCCATGTGCCTGTCCGTCATTGTGATACGGATCCTGTCCAAGTATCACAACCTTTACCTGACTTAACGGTGTAAAATGAAATGCATTGAACATATCATCTGCCGGAGGAAAAATCTTTCGTGACTGATATTCCTGCATGACGGTTTTATATAATTTTACATAATATGGCTGATGGAATTCACCTTTCAGGGCTTCCAGCCATTCTCCTGACAAAGGAGCCATTTTCCTTCACCTCTTATCTTCTTACGGAGATTCCCCTGCCTGCCAGATACTCCTTCACCTGACGGATCTCCAGTTCTTTGTAATGGAATAAAGATGCTGCCAGCGCGGCATCCGCGCCACCCTCTGTCAGTGCATCATAAAAATGTTCAAGCGTTCCTGCACCGCCGGAAGCAATGACCGGAATACTGACTGCATCCGCGATCGCACGTGTAAGCTCAATGTCATATCCGGCTTTTGTTCCGTCACAGTCCATGCTGGTAAGGAGAATTTCACCGGCACCGAGTGCTTCAGCTTTCCTGGCCCATTCAATGGCATCCAGTCCTGTGTCCAGACGTCCGCCATGTTTGTAGATATTCCAGCCTCCGTCCGGTCTTCTCTTTGCATCAATTGCAAGTACCACGCACTGGCTGCCAAATTTCTCAGCCGCCTCACGAATCAATTCCGGACGGTCGATTGCCGCGGAATTTACTGAAATCTTGTCCGCGCCTTCACGGAGAAGCATCTTAAAATCATCGACCGTGCGGATGCCGCCACCTACTGTAAAAGGGATAAATACACAGGCAGCAACTTTGCGTACCATATCAACTACTGTCTCACGCTGCTCGCAGGATGCCGTAATATCAAGAAAAACAAGCTCATCTGCACCGGCTGCATCATAGGCCTTCGCAATCTCAACCGGATCACCGGCATCTTTGAGATCCACGAAATTTACCCCCTTTACAACACGTCCCTTATTGACATCCAGGCAGGGAATGATTCTTTTTGTAAACATCTCAGATTCCCTCCTTTTCAAGCTTTGCAAAATTTTCCAGTATTTTCAGTCCGTATTTGCTGCTTTTCTCCGGATGGAACTGGCAAGCAAATACATTGTCTTTCTCTACAGATGCATGGATCGTTGTACTGTAATCAGTCACAGCTTTGACAATCTGCGGATCTTCCGCCTGCAAATAATAAGAATGTACAAAATATACATACGTGTCTTCCGGAATACCACGAAACAGTCCGCCATCATTCTGAAGATGAAGAGAATTCCAGCCCATATGTGGAATCTTAAGCCCCTCCGACGGTGGAATTCTTAATATACGGCCCTTCAGGATACCAAGTCCCTCTACTCCCGGAGTCTCTTCGCTGCTCTCAAAAAGAAGCTGCAATCCTAGACAGATTCCAAGAAATGGTGTGTTATTCTTTACCATTTCTTTAATTACCGGAACCAGATTGTATCTGTGAAGATTCTCCATTGCCTGTCCGAAGCTTCCGACACCCGGAAGAATCACCTTATCTGATTTTAAAAGCACCTGTGGATCTCTGGAAACAACGGTTTCCTCTCCCAGATACGCAAGTGCCTTTTCTACGCTGCGGATATTGCCTGCATCATAGTCAATAATTCCAATCATTGTCTCTCACACCCTGTCTTTATCGAATATTTACAAGTATACCCCAAAAAAAGACAGATGCAAAGCTATTTCTTCACATCTGTCCCATTTTGTACGGTTTTACTGATTCTTCTTATCTAATGTGAACCAGAATTCAACACCATTGTCATAGTTTTTGACACCGTATTGCTGATGGAGTCCTTCCATGATTGCCTTGACAATCGACAGACCAATACCACTTCCGCCGTACTCTCTCGTTCTTGCCTTATCTACCTTGTAGAACTTGTTCCAGAGATTCGGGACATCTGCTTCCGGTATCGGCCTACCTGTATTAAATACAGTAACTTTCACATGGTCGCCTTCCGTAAATACACGAATCTCAATTTCTTTTTCTCCATCCAGATGATTCAGTGCATTACTTGTATAGTTCGTTACAACTTCTTCAATCTTGAATTCATCTGCCCATACATAAACCGGCTTATCAGCATTGAAGCTTACTTTCGCTTCTTTTTGCTGGATCATGATATCCATCGACTGCAGGACACCACGGATTACGCTCACAATATCAAAGCGCTCTACCGTCATCTCATCCCTTCCGGATTCCAGCTGATTCAAAGTGAGAAGATTACGGACAAGTTTGTTCATCTTACCGGCTTCATCCATAATGACATCACAGTAAAATTCCCTGCTCTCCAGATCTTCGGAAATATTTTCTTTCAGACCTTCTGCATAACCCTGTACCAGCGCGATCGGTGTCTTTAACTCATGAGATACATTATTCAGAAACTCCTGTCTCATCTGATCGATTCGTTCTTTGTTCTCAATATCTTTCTGAAGCTGATTGTTCGCGGATTTCAGTTCGGAAATTGTCTTTTCAAGCTGTTCTGACATCCGGTTAAAATTCTCGCCCAGTTCATCGATTTCATTGCCGGAATGACTCTGATATTTCGCTTCAAAATCCAGATCACTCATCTTCGTAGAAAGAAGCGTCAATTCACTGATCGGACGTGTGATGCGCTTCGTCACAAACCAGATTACAAGGCCACTGATGACAATGATCATAATGCCGACATAGAAATAGAATTTATTGGATATGGAAACGCTCTCCCGAATGCTTTCCAGCGGTGTACGAATCAGGAAATAACAGCCGTTATCCATCTCGCCCCAGCTTTCCACGTATTCCATGCCGGCAAAGCGGTCACTCACCTGCTGGATCACATAACTATCATTCTGCTGAATCACTTTTGCATGGTCTTTCTTCTTATCAAGATCATACACATATCCTACCAGCCGCGCCTCCAGAAGATCCTCGTTGCTTCCTACTGCACATACGGTCTGTCCGTCCGCAGTAATCACGATCCAGGTCAGGTTATTTTCGGAGCTGTCCTTAAACATTGCATCTGAAACTTCTGCACTGCTGCTTCCGTCCGATGCAGTTTCAACTTTAAGATCCTCCAGATTCCTGACCGCATCCTGCAGCACCTCCGTTTTTTTGCTGATGTAATAGTGCTCCAGAAAGAGACCGTTGATCACGGTTGTTATGACCATGGAAAGAAGCAGAAGCCCGCTAAACCAGACGGAGATCTGCAGGCGCAGTTGGTGAAATTTTTTCTTTTTTTCTTTCACACCAGATCTCTGTGGTTTTTTCATTGTGCATCTACCTCAAATTTGTATCCCATTCCCCAGACAGTCTTAATGTATTCTCCTTTATCGCCCATTTTGCTTCGCAATTTTTTGACATGCGTGTCAATAGTACGTGCATCGCCAAAATAATCATAGTTCCACACAGAATTTAGGATTTTCTCTCTGGAAAGGGCAATTCCCTGATTTTCAAGGAAATATGTCAGAAGTTCAAATTCTTTGAAACTCAGTTCCATCTGCCTGCCATCTACGGTAGCCTGATGTGCAGATTTATCGATTACAATTCCTCCGGCGGCAAGTACATCATTACCGGCATCCTGACCGGTTCTTCGAAGGATTGCCTCCACGCGTGCAACAAGGATTTTCGGACTGAACGGCTTTGAAATATATTCATCCACGCCCAGTTCAAATCCGAGAAGTTCATCCCGCTCATCTCCTCTGGCTGTCAGCATAATGATCGGCACTTTGGAGTTTTTGCGGATTTCACGGCACACCTCCCATCCATCCATCTTCGGCATCATTACATCAAGTATCAACAGCGCGATATCTTTTTCTTTATAAAAAATGTCCATTGCCTCTTCACCGTCACCGGCTTCCAGTACGTGAAAATTTTTCTTCTCAAGGAAATCTTTTACCAGCTTGCGCATACGGCTTTCATCATCTACTACAAGAATCTTCGGGGCTTCCATTATTCCTACCTCCATCAACAGTTTTACTTTTTCTTTATATTAGCAGAGATTTATGTAGGTTTTGTGAACGTATTACGGAAATTTCAGGCATTTCGTCAAAAAGTCGGAAACCTGACACCGGTTCCCGACTTCTTCTCGCATCGTTATATTCAGTTTTATAAGATTATGCAAGTGCCTTGCCAAGTGCTTTGCAGCTTTCTACTGCATCGTCATCTGGTTCTTCCTGGCAAATGACACCGTCGGATACAAGAACTGCACCGTCTTCTTTGCATTTTTCTTCCCAATCATGCATCCATTCTCCGTCTCCCCATCCATAGGAACCGAAAAGTCCGAGTTTTTTGCCGGAAAGCTTTGCTTCGCAGGAGCTGAACATTGGTTCAAATTCGTCTTCCTCAAGAACTTCATCGCCCATAGCCGGACAGCCAAATGCGATTGCATCAAACTCATCCATTTTATCAGCGGAGAAATCGGAAGCTTCAAAAGCAGTTACTTCTGCGCCTGCTGCCTTTGCACCTTCTGCAACAGCATTTGCCATAGATTCTGTGTTTCCCGTGGAACTCCAATAAACTACTGCTACTTTACTCATCTTACTTTACCTTATCCTTTCTTCTTTATGCTGCAACGGTCAACTGAAGGATCGAGCGTCCGTCTGCAAACAAACGTCTGTAGATTTCCGAGCATCTCTTCAATTTACGGAAAAGGATCCGGGTCTGCTGTTCATCCCCGTATACTTTCCAGATGCCGCAACACTTATAATTTTTACCCTTCTGTTCGATAAAACCTGTCACATCATCCAGCGGATATCCAAGAAACAAACCTACTTCATGAGGAAAACATTCATTTTCAAAGAAGCGCTCCTGTAG
Source organism: uncultured Ruminococcus sp. (assembly GCA_900066355.1). GTDB lineage: Bacteria > Bacillota > Clostridia > Lachnospirales > Lachnospiraceae > Blautia_A. Next base: position 132,006 of record FMEL01000006.1, on the reverse strand, counting down.
CTTTCGGATACAGCAGTCAGCTTCCTGACACTCATAACCACAGTTTTTCAGCAAAGTGCATGCACCCTCACAGCTTAAATCCTGCTGCAGTCTTTTCTTACGATATACATAAACAAGTGCTTTATGCTCGCTTCTTCTGAGTACTTCCACAAAAACGCCTCTGTTATTCAGTTTTTCATTTTCCTCTTCAATTTCTTTTTGAAGATCATCCCTGTTCCCAGGTGTGTAAGTAAACATGTTTGCAGTTTTGATTCCTGCCAGCGTAGGCGCGCAGTGTGCTATGATTTCAGCTTCTAACATCCTCAGATCCCCTTGTAAATTAGTTTTATCTAACTATCGGTTTTAAATTTACGGATATGTTTCCATACCCGTAAATTTATTATCTGTTAGTTGTTTCTAACTGGTATGATAGTACAATATTTTCCGCGTGCTGTCAAGAGTTTTTTGTGATTAACTTTTTATAGTTTATTATCGGATCAAAGTACAGATTTCATGGAATCCATGCCAATCAAAAGCGTTGATGTATTATGAAGCAATGCAGACATTGTCGGCTGGATCACTCCGGTCACACCAAGCACGATCAGACTTCCGTTGATGCCAACGATACGCCTGTAATTCTTGTGGATCTTGTCCATCAGACCATTACTGATTTCTTTGAGTGTTACCATAACACTCAGATCATCCGCACCAATCGTGATATCTGCAATTTCTCTTGCAAGTTCTGCCCCGTCACTGATTGCAATACCGACATCGGCTGCTGACAGAGCCGGTGAATCATTGATACCATCCCCTACCATCAACACTTTGCGGCCCTGTGCTTTTGCTTCTTCTACAAATTTTGCCTTATCCTCAGGAAGAACTTCTGAATAATATTTGTCGACACCAACTTTCGCTGCGATTGCTTTTGCAGTACGGTCACTGTCGCCGGTCATCATAACGATCTGGGTAAATCCGGCTTTTCTTAATGCCTTAATTACCTCCGGTCCCTCCGGGCGGAGCGGATCTTCAATACAGATTACCGCTGCCAGTTCTCCCTCGATACCAAGATACAGATGAGAATATTCTTCCGGAAGGTTTTTGAAAATCTCTTCTTTTCCTGTCGGAATCGCGCATTTCTCATCCTCAAAGACAAAATGATGGCTTCCAATGATTGCTTTTCGTCCGTTTACAGTTGTAGAAATACCATGTGCCACGATATATTCAACTTTTGAGTGCATTTCTTCATGTGTCAGGCCACGTTCTTTCGCAGCGTCCATAACCGCTTTCGCCATAGAATGCGGGAAGTGTTCTTCCATGCAGGCCGCCAGTCTCAGCAGATTTTCTTTGGAGTCGCCGTTAAAAGATACTATATCTGCAACTGTCGGCTGCGCTTTTGTCAGCGTACCCGTCTTATCAAATACGATTGTATCAGCCTCTGCCACTGCTTCCATGAACTTGCCGCCTTTTACCGTGATATGATGCGCATTTGCCTCGCGGATTGCTGCAAGTACAGAAATCGGCATGGCAAGTTTCAGTGCACATGAGAAGTCAACCATCAGAATAGACAGTGCCTTCGTCACATTTCTGGTAAGTGCATAGGTAAGTGCAGTTCCGGCAAGTGTATACGGAACAAGGCTGTCTGCAAGATGCTCTGCCTTACTTTCTACCGCAGATTTCAGTTTCTCTGTTTCTTCGATCATTGTCACGATCTTTTCGAACTTGGTAGATCCGGATGTTTCTTTTACACGGATGGTAAGTTCGCCCTCTTCGAGAACAGTTCCTGCATAAACATAGCTTTCTGTATGTTTGGCAACCGGCATGGATTCACCTGTCAGGGAAGCCTCATTGACCGTTGCCTCTCCATCTGTAACAACACCGTCAAACGGAATCACAGTTCCCATATGTATACGTACCCGATCACCCGGTTTGATCGTATCTGTGCCGACCTGAACTTCTGTGTCGTCCGTAACCAGCCATACTTTACTTACATTCAGGGACATACTTCGCGCAAGATCATCCACAGATTTCTTATGCGTCCAGTCTTCCAGTATCTCACCAAATCCAAGCAGGAACATGACGGAAGATGCTGTACTGAAATCACCTCTTAAGATAGACACACCAATTGCAGTTGCATCCAGTACCGGTACCTCGATTCTGCATTTTGCAAGTGTACAGACACCCTTCCAGATGTATTTTACGGATTTAAGTGTGGTAAGGAATGTACGGATCGGAAGAGGAAGGAAAATTTTCTTTCCATAATGAAGTACCACATGGTTGACCATTTTTTCCCAGTATTCCCCGTTCATTTCTCTGCCGGAATTCTGAAGATAGCTCTCCGGTGCCTCTGCCTTTTCATAAGAAAATCCCTGTACCGCTTTTAGAATCTCTTCTCTGTTTCCGGAAAAGCTGATCACAGCATCCTGGTTTCGTTCTACGACCTTTGCAGCTGTTACTCCCTCGAGATTTGTCAGGAAATATTCCAGCTGATCTGCCTGTCTGCACGTCATTCGTTTCTGACAGATATGAAGTCTTACTCTGTCTCTGATCTCATGTTCTATTTTAAATCTCATATTATCATCACCTTTAGTTATAAAAACACCTGCAGTGCTTGACCACAGGTGTCTTTTATTTATTCCTCTTCTGCTGCAGTTTCTTCTGTTTCTTTAAAGGACTCTTCCTCAGCAGTATCTTCAAATACTTCCTCAGCTGCTGCACGGTCTTCATTGATCTGCTGTGCTTCTGCGTAAATGTCTTCTGCGTTTTCCTGAACTTTAGATACAGTCTTCATTACGCAGTCTTTTGCACGAAGAACTGCTGCTGTGCAGTTTGCGTAAACTTTTTTTGCATCTTTGCTGGAAAGAAGTTTAATTCCTGCTGTGCCAAATAATACTCCTGCTGCAAATACTCCGCTGTGTTTCTTATCAAGTTTAATCATGGTAAATTCCTCCTGTATATAATTTATTTTTTATCGTTTTCACCAACTCATCACTCTGGCATTACACATATTATAGAATTCTCAAACCAAAAGTCCAGACTAACTTGTTCAAATGAGAAATTTTCTCAATATTGTCTAAAATTAAAGGATTTCGCTTCATTGTATATTTTTCGGCAGAAAGCGGTTAGTTACCACTTTCTACCAGGACTTTACTTACTCTTCTTGACTGAAGATAACCGCAGGATTCCATACCCTTTTCAATAATTTTACAAAGCTTTTCATTATCAAGGCGGATGTTCGTCTGATCATCCAGTTGTACACAACAGATCGGTACTCCTGTCTGCTCATCACAAAGCCGGTAAGCACTCTTTCTTTTCAAAGCCCCAATCTCTTCCAGAAGATTGATCATTCTGTAGATGGTTGCCATTCCGATATTCGGATCCTTCTTCGATGCAAGAAAATAAATTTCCTTACAACATGTGCATTCTTCCTGAAGAATGATATCGAGTATGATTTTTCTCTGTTTTGTAATTCTGCATCCCTCACGTCTGAGTCTGTCCACAATAACGCTTCGCTGCATACTGCTTCTCTGATACTGCTGATTACGGAAGGATTCCTGAGCAGAATCTGATGTATGATCATATATTTCTTCTTGTAGTACTTCCATTTTCGCTCCTCCTGATCCGGTCAGTTTGTTTCATGTTACTGTGTTTTGTTTTTGGTAACTTTAGTTCGTTTTGGCTACCATGAGTTTACATCTTCTAACTGTTGCTGTCAAGATTTTTTCTTATTTTTAATAAAATCAGCCCAAAACAATCTTCCGGCACTTGACAAACCATTATGTTCTTTCATATAATAAAAAATAATGAAAACAAAAGCATCGTCTGTTCACCAGTAATACCGGAAGATTTTTTATCTGTCTTTCGTACCTTTTCAGGGCTTGTACTGGTTTCGACGGGGGCTTTGAAGTTGAGGCAGCCATCCGCAGACTCCTGGACTGCGTACCAACCGGGAAACTAAATATAAACGCAGACGAACAGTACGCGTTAGCAGCCTAAGCGTTGCTCGTCAGCCCTAGAGCACTCACACTTTAGGAATCTGGCGTCGACTATGTGAGAAACCTTGCCGGGTAAGCTTTGCCCCGGTAGATGTATCATGAAGCTACTGAAGCAGTAAGCCTGTCGGTGGGCGTGCTGCCAAGGGAATGTCAAATCAGCGACTGTGATGGGAGATACCGCAAGGGATAGGCTTTCGGACAGGGGTTCGATTCCCCTCAGGTCCATTTTGGAACATCTCATAGATCTGATGAGACCATAACAAAAAAGCTGGCGTTCATCCTGAAACCACGGGATGGATGCCAGCTTTTTTTCAACAAAATCAAATTATTTAATTTTAATTACAAAGTTACTGTTCTAAAAGAATTATATATATCTCTCCTGCAACTGGCTGTCATACATTTGCTTAGACCCTATAGTTTTGCGTCACCAGATTTCCCCGGCTATGCCTTTTTATTAAAATAAATATAGTCTTTTATTGCATAAACGTTAATAAGTTCCAATTGTACAGATTTTTGTTTCTGTGCTACTATTCCGCATGTGCAAGGCACTGGCCCTGATTATTTAATACGCCCATATTCATGAGCATTTTAATTGCATCTCCCATTCCGGCTACATAAGACATGTCTGCATATCTTTCATCTCTTGATTCCAGACATGCTATATAGTCATCAATCACTCTTCTGATCGTATGGGGAATATTCAGACTGTTGTACCGTTCTTCCAGATAAACCAAATCTCCGTTGTCCTGCTGAATATATTCATCAGACGCAAATATTCTCTGTCTCCTTTCTTTCATCATTGTTTCGATGTAGTTTGCGATTACGATTTCAGTTTTATTTTCCAATTTTCTTCCTCCGTTTGTGCAATAACTATCGTTTTCACCATCATTCTATATTCCGACTCGTCTTTAAGTCAACTCAATTCGTCATACAATTACATAGCTTTTTCGACAAATCCTGTCCTTTGGGTCAGTCGTTTTTTCCTGATTTTATGCGCTTTCTCAGTCTTTTTTGTGCGTTTTGTTTTTTCCGCAGCTCATCCATCATTTTTACAAGAATTTTCTTTACTTTTTTCATGTTTTCGAATAATATTGTAGATATATGCATATCCGCAGATGAATAAATATGCATTCAACAGAAGGGAGAGGAACTTATGACAACATCACACATCTGTATTATGATAGCGATCATCGTCTATCTGGGTGCAATGCTCTATGTTGGATACCTGTGTTCCAAGAAAAACAATGACACCTCTGATTTCTATCTGGGCGGTCGAAAACTTGGACCACTTGTTACTGCAATGAGCGCTGAGGCATCCGATATGAGCAGCTGGCTTCTGATGGGACTTCCCGGACTAGCCTATCTTTCCGGAATCGCAGATGCCGGATGGACAGCTATCGGCCTGGCGATCGGAACCTATCTCAACTGGAAGATCGTAGCAAAAAGGATTCGCCTCTACACACATGTATCCGGCAATTCTATCACACTGCCATCCTTTTTCAGCAACCGTTTCCGCGATAACCGAAAAATCCTGCAGTCTATCGGAGCTATTTTTATTGTTATTTTCTTTATTCCATATACAGCTTCCGGATTTGCTGCATGCGGAAAGCTTTTCTCCAGTCTTTTTGGAGTAAGCTATCTGACAGCAATGATCATCAGTGCACTTGTCATTGTCGGATATACTACTCTGGGTGGTTTCCTTGCAGCATCCACAACAGACTTTATCCAAAGCATTATCATGTCCATCGCACTGATCATTGTATTTGGCTTCGGTGTTTCTGTAGCAGGCGGTCCTTCCGCAGTTATTGATCATGCAAAATCCCTTCCGGGATATCTCACCATGATGACAACTTACGATCCGGTAAGTGGCACAGAAGCTGCCTACCCGCTCATTAATATCGTATCCATGCTTGCATGGGGACTTGGATATTTCGGAATGCCGCATATTCTTCTTCGTTTCATGGCAATCGAAGATGAAAAGAAACTTTCTTTATCCAGAAAAGTTGCAACCACATGGGTTGTCATTTCACTTGCTGTTGCCGTACTGATCGGTGTGATCGGTCTTGGTATGACTGAAGCCGGCAAACTTGAAATGCTTCAGGGTTCTGCTTCCGAAACGATTATTGTTAAGATTGCAGATCTTTTGAGTACATATGGTATAATTCCGGCACTGCTCGGTGGTACGATCCTGGCCGGTATCCTTGCTTCCACCATGTCAACAGCTGATTCGCAGCTGCTGGCTGCTTCTTCCGCGGTTTCTTCCGATCTTCTCGGAAGCATCCTTAAGAAAAAAGCAGACAAGAAAGAAAGCATGGTTGCTGACCGTGTTACACTGCTTCTGATTGCAGTAATTGCTGTTATCATTGCCCGTAACCCGGACAGTTCCGTATTCAACATCGTTTCCTTTGCATGGGCAGGTTTCGGTGCTGTATTCGGCCCGGTTGTACTGTTTGCCTTATTCTGGCGTCGTACCAACTGGCAGGGGGCTCTCGCAGGAATGGTTTCCGGCGGTGTTATGGTATTCGTATGGAAATACCTTGTCCGTCCAAATGTATCTTTCCTGAATTTCTATGAACTGCTCCCTGCATTTCTGGTTTCCAGTATCCTGATCATTCTGGTGAGCCTTGCTACAAAAGCACCATCCAAAGAAATCACCGATGAATTTGATCTGGTAAAGAAAAAAATGGCAGAGTAAAACATACTTTTTTATTTTAGCTGTACGCAAAAGAACCGTGAAAACAGAATTGCTTCTGTTCCACGGTTCTTTTTCTGTCCTGTATAAAATTTCAGACTACCATATATAAGAAAAGATTGAAGCTCCTATAACTGTACAGAGTCCGCATACAACGATTGCAAGACTGCTCATAGCGCCCTCTACTTCTCCCATTTCCATTGCTCTTGCCGTACCAACTGCATGAGATGCGGTACCGATTGCAAGACCTTTTGAGATAGTATTACGGATACGGAACATTTTGCAGATAAATTCTGCCGACATATTTCCAAGTACACCGGTAATAATAATAACTGCAACAGAAATCGTCACATAGCCGCCAAGTTCCTCCGAAACACCCATTCCGATTGCGGTTGTGATTGATTTCGGAAGCATGGTGACATATTCTTTATGGTTCAACCCAAACACCACTGACATTGCCAGTACGGAACCCAGACTTGCAAGCACTCCTGAAAGAACCCCCGTCATAATTGCCACGATATTCTTTTTCAGAAGATCCAGCTGCAGATACAATGGAATTGCCAGACAGACTGTTGCAGGAGTCAAAAGATAGCTCAGGTATTTTGCACTCATATTATAACTGTCATAATCTACATGAAAAACAACAAGAAATACAATCACAAGTGCTATGGAGATCAGAAGCGGATTTAAAATCGCCAGTTTCCATTTACGCTGTGCTGCAAGGCCAATCTCATATGCAAGCAGGCTGATCACAATTCCTATCGTTGCAGAACTTAAGATCAGATTATCCATATTACTTTTTCCCCTCTTTTTTTGAAATTAAAAAATCTGTTACTTTTCCGGTTACAATCATGACTACAAACGTAGATACCACTGTGATCACAAGCAGCGGCACCAAGAAAGGCTGCAGCTGACTCCATGAAGTGATCAGCCCAACCCCTGCCGGTATAAACATAAGCGGCATGATCTCGATCAGAAACTCTCCGGTTTCTTTTACATGTTCTACTTTGATCACCTTTGTCAGAAGAAGTACAAACATCAGAATCAGTCCGTAAATGCTGCCCGGTATCGGAAGCGGGATAAAATATTTCATGATCTCACCCACACATGTCACAGCAAGAATGATTCCAAATTGTCTCAGGTATTTCACTATATTCGCCTCCCGAATTAAAATCTGGTCATTATCCGTATAATCTTTACGAACAACAAATCGTCACTTATTATAACACACCGTCTTTTGTCGTAACAAGTCAAATAAAGTACAAAAAATCGCCATATTTCAGGCGATTTTTTATTAAAATATTTTATTTATGTCAATTTTTGGTCTTTCATGCATTACTCACATCTGCTATATGCAGCTTCATAAAAGAACTCCTGCGAATTCAGCGGCGTATCTTCCTGTCTGTATACAAGATGATAATTACCCTCTCCGTCTTCTTCTCTTGCTTTCTGGTTATCACTGAGCATTGTGATAAACATTTCTTCCAAACGCTGTGCAATATCCTGATCATAGATCGGTGCTGCCACCTCCACACGGCAAACGGTATTTCTTGTCATAAAATCAGCGGATGCAATATAGATTTTTTTCCTTTCTCCACAGCCGAAAATATAGATTCTGGAATGTTCCAGAAAACGTCCTACAATACTGACGACACGTATATTGTCGGTTTTTCCCGGAACCTGCGGAATCAGACAGTTGATTCCACGGATTACCATGTCAATTTTCACACCCGCCTCTGATGCGTTGATCAGTTTATCGATGATCTTTTTGTCCGTGAGCGAGTTCATTTTGATTCCGATATAGGCTTCCTCACCTGCTTTTGCGCGGTAGATTTCCTCTTCGATCATTGTGAGTACTTTATTCTGCAGACAGTTCGGTGCTACAAGAAGATGGCTGGTTTCTTTTACAGTTTCCCCCTTGTCAAGTGCCTGGAATACATCTGCTGCTTCCAGCCCGATCTCTACTCTGGAAGTCATATAAGAAAGATCTGTATAAAGGCGGCTGGTCTTTTCGTTATAATTTCCGGTTCCGATCTGTGTATAATATTCTACTCCAGCATCTGTCTTTCGTGTGATCAGGCAGAGTTTGGAATGCACTTTGTAGCCATCCAGACCGTAAACCACGCGGCATCCGGCTTCTTCCAGTCTTCTGGACCATTCAATATTATTTTCTTCGTCAAAACGTGCTTTCAGCTCGATCATAACAAAAACTTCTTTGCCGTTTTCAGCTGCTTCGATCAGAGCCTCCACAACTTTACTCTGACGGGCCAGACGGTACAGCGTCATCTTAATTGCGATAACGGACTTGTCATTTGCCGCCTCATGTAGCATACGAAGGAACGGTTTCATACTTTCAAAAGGATAGGAAAGCAGCTTGTCTTTCTCTTTGATCTGTGGCAGGATCGGTTTTTCCAGATCAAATTCCGGTGACGGCTGCGGGATTCTTTTTTCAAAGAACAGTTCCGGTCTGGTACAGAGACGATCCTGAAGCCGGAACACAAAAGACAGATTCAGCGGTGCAAAACTGCGGAACACCTGTCTGGTATCAAGATCCAGATAATTGCAGAGTGTTTTTACGATCGTATCATCCATATCTCTGGACAGCTCGAGACGAAGCGGCGCAAGTTTCTTTCTTTTTTTGATCAGTTCCACCATAAATTCGCGGTAATCCAGATCTTCGTCATAAAGTGCATCTGCATCAATATCTGCATTTCTTGTAACTCGCATCAGAGATTTTGACAGGATTTTATAGCCAGAAAATACCTTCGAAAGGAAATGCAGAATCAGTTCCTCCGACAGCATAAAGCGATTTTTCGTCGGCAGTTCTACAAGTTCCGGAAAAACTTCCTTACTGCACGGTACGATGCCGAGTTTTTCTTTTCCGCTCTTTGTCTGCAGCACACAGACTGCATAGATCTCGCGGTTTTTGAGAAACGGAAACGGCTGGCGTTTTCCCACGATTGTAGGTGACAGAAGAGGCAGAATCTCCGAGTCAAAGAACACTTCCAGATACGTACTTTCTTCTATGCTGAGGCGGTGAAAATCAACCATACTGATACCGTTCTCTTCCAGCCTGTCCATCAATATTTCAAAAACTGAATCCTTGCGGATGTTCAGCTTACGGACAGCTTTGAGGATCTTATGGATCTGTTCCTTCGGTGTCATATTTGTTTTATTTTCACGAACATCTCCGGAGAGAATCATCTGGTCAAGCAGGGAACCTACTCTCACCATAAAAAACTCATCCAGATTGCTCTGATAAATTGCCTCAAAAGAAAGACACTCTGCAAGTGGAACCTGCTCATTTTCTGCCTCTTCCAGTACTCGTTCATTAAATTTCAGCCAGGATAATTCCCGGTTCATATAGACATCCTGTTTCATCGTCTTGTAACCTCCACTTTTCTTACATTGTCCATAATACTGTATTGCTTCAAAATCAAATACAGGGGTGGTTTATGTAAAATTTGTGGAAAATTAAAAAGGATCTACCGTTTTAATTTGTTGAAGGGTAGTCGTGCTTCGCGCTTAGGAGCTGCTCGCGCCTCGCGTCGAGCGACAACTCTTCGGTTATTTTGGCAGTATGATATCGGACAGTTTACGTTTCGGTACGTAGTGTATATCATTTTTGTCGCGGTAGTAGGCAATGTTTTCACCTTCGTTAATTTCTTTGATCACGATTTTTTCGGCTGGTTTGCCGAACGCCACGATCAGTACCGGGGCAAGGTTGTCCGCCAGGTCTAGTTCTTTTTTGACGGAATCTGCATTGTAGTTTCCGATCATGCAGCCGCCAAGTCCTTTCTCAGCTGCCGCAAGGAGCATGGTCTGTGCTACAATTCCGACATCTTTCTGATATCTCGGAATGGATGCTCCCAGATTTAAGTCCTGACAGATGATGATAAATCCTGTCGGGCACATCCCCGGGTGCGGAAGCTTCATCTGCGGCAGTGCTCTCGCCCAGTTTGTCAGTTTCTGGATGCGTGAAACTTCTTCTTTTTCCCATGCCAGATAATAACGGAACGGCTGTGCATTCACGCTGGACGGTGCATAACGCGCACAATCTACAAAATCCTCCAGTTCTTCTTTGATAAAATGATATGACTCGTCATATCCTCTGTAACTTCTGCTTGCTTTTACTATATCTTTAAACATATCATTCTCCCATATCTTTTGCACACTGTTTTAGCTTTTCTCTGATTGGCAGATGGTACGGACATCTCGGCTCACATTTGCCGCATTCGATACATGCGGATGCCTTTACCGACAATGTGCGGTATCGGTCTTTTGCCCAGTCTGCGAGGTCATATCTCTGCAGATAACCCGCAAAAAGGAAGACGCTCGGAATATTGATACCGACTGTACAAGGTGCACAATAATTGCAGCGACGGCAGAAATCGTTACCAAGCTGTTCACGAATCTTGTCCATCTTAGCCAGTTCCTCTTCGGTAAGTGGTTCTGTATTAGAACATGCTTTGATATTTTCATCCAGCTCATGAACTTCTGCCATTCCCGGGATGACAACTGTCACATCTGGGTTGGAACAGACGTAGCGCAGTGCCAGCGTAGCATCTTCGATTGCTCCGCCTGCCAGTGGTTTCATATCAATAAATCCAATATTTTTCTCTGCACATCTTTGGAGCAACTCTGCTCCCTGCTGTTCTACAATGTTATATGGAAACATGATCGTTTCTACCCAGTCCAGATCAAGCGCACGCTCAAATACAGCAGTAGAATGCGCAGTAAGACCGATATGACCAATCTTGCCCACTGATTTTGCTTCCATAAGCGCCTCCAGAGCGCCACCCTCACCGATTACCTGATCAAGCTGTTCCATACTCGGGTTATGAACCTGATAAAGATCAATATAATCTGTACGGAAATTTTTCAGACTGGTTTCAATATCAGCAGCCATTGCTTCCTTTGTTCTTGCCATGGACTTCGTTGCAAGCACGAATTTATCACGAATCCCCTCCAGTCCATATCCGATATACTGCTCACTGACTGTATATCCTCTCGCAGAATCAATATAATTGATTCCCCTCTTCATCATGGTATGAAGAAGCTTTTTTGTTCCTTCCTCATCGATTTTCTGGATTGGAATGCCTCCGAATCCCATACGTGAAATCTTTAATCCTGTCTTTCCAAGCGTTCTGTATTCCATGATATCATTCTCCTTATCCTGTTAAAAAAAAATACCACCGAATCTCTCCGGTGGTATCATCACTTCTAATCAATTATACACGAGACAGATATTCACCTGTTCTTGTATCGATTTTCAGTTTGTCTCCCTGGTTTACAAACAGAGGAACCATTACCTGCGCACCTGTCTCAACAGTTGCCGGTTTGGTTGCACCCTGTGCAGTATTTCCAGCGAATCCTGGCTCTGTCTCGATAACTTCAAGCTCTACGAACAGAGGCGGCTCAATAGCATATACATTGCCATTCCAAGAGCAAACTTTAACAACTTCGTTTTCTTTAACGAATTTGAGGGAGTCACCTACCTGCTCTTTTGTAAGTGCTACCTGATCATAAGTTTCTGTATTCATGAAGTTGTAAAGGTCTCCATCATTGTACAGATAGCTCATATCAACACGGTCAATACGTGCCTGCGGGAATTTCTCTGTAGGACGGAAAGATTTTTCCAGTACAGCTCCTGTGATAATATTTTTATATTTTGTTCTTACGAATGCAGCGCCCTTTCCAGGTTTTACATGCTGGAACTCAACGATCTGACATACATTTCCTTCAATTTCAATAGTGACACCGTTTCTGAAATCACCTGCAGAAATCATTTTAATATCCTCCTTCTTTGTGTGTTCGCTACCAACTATTTTATAATATATAGAAAGTTTTTTCAACTATTTTTTTCATATGTAGACAATTTCTCTTCAATTTCTTTAATAAGCTCCTCAAAAGGCACTTCTCCGGTAACAACCTGAATGTCTGCAAACTTCTGATATACCGGATCTCTCTGTTTCAGAAGCTTCTTGATCTTGTCATCCCGGTCTTCTCCGTCAAGCATCGGATCTTTCTTTGAATCTGCCAGGCGTTTTTTCAGCGTAGTCAGCGAACCTTTCAGATATACGACCGTTCCCAGTTCTTTAAGATATTTTTCATTCTGTTCCTGAAGCGGAACTCCTGCACCCAGTGAAATCACTTTTCGTTCCGAATCCTGAATCAGCTGCTTTAAGGCAACTGTTTCCAGTGCTCGATAATATGCTTCTCCGAATTTTTCAAAAATTTCCCGCGCTGAAAGATTCATTTTTTTGGTGATAAGTTTGTCAAGATCGACAAACTGCAGCCCCAGATCTTTAGAAAGCTGCTTTCCTACTCTTGTTTTACCTGAACCCATAAACCCAATGATAACCACGTGGTTCATGAAATCCCCTCCTCCTTTTTGTAAAAATGTAGTACTATTTTTTCCAGATATCGTTTCAGAACGATCTGGATTTCTTCTTTGGGATGGATCGGCTTTACGAGAATATTGCGGATGCCGGTCCTTTTGGCTCCGTATACATCTGTAAAAAGCTGATCCCCTATAAAAATCGTATTGCCGGTATCCGTTCCCAGAAGTTCCATTGCCTTCCGGTAGTTCTTCACAGACGGCTTGTGGGCATTTTCAATATATCTGGCCTGAATCGCATCTGCAAAAGGCGCCACCCGCTCAATTTGATTGTTTGACAGCAGGCAGTAACCAAAGCCGATTCCGCGAAGCCGTTCAAAAAGAGCTATCGCCCTGTCATCTGCCGGTGCCCCGTGAGGCACCAGCGTATTATCAATGTCATAGATCAGTCCACGATACCCTTCTTCGTAAAGCTTCTCGTAGTCAATCTCATATGCTGAATCCAGATATTCATCCGGAAAAAAACAACGAAACATCCTTTTCTCCTGTCTGTAACTTTTATCGTTCATCAAGCGGAACGTATGCCGCTTCCGGAAGAACGCTCTTGTATGCCGGACGAATGATCTTGTCTGTATTGATCAGCTCCTCCATACGATGTGCACTCCAACCTACGATACGCGCTACCGCAAACATCGGTGTATAGAGCTCATGCGGAAGATCCAGCATACTATATACAAATCCACTGTAAAAATCGACATTGGCACTGACACCTTTGTAGATTCGTCTCTCTTCTGCGATTACTTCCGGAGCCATCCACTCTACCATAGAATACAGGCGATAATCTTTCATGCGGCCTTTTTCTTTGGCAAGGCTTTCTACGAAGCCTTTCAGGACTTCTGCTCTCGGATCCGATACCGAATAGATTGCATGTCCCATACCATAAATAAGACCTCTCTTATCAAATGCTTCTTTATGAAGAAGGCGTTTCAGATAATTTCTTACTTCGTCTTCATCCTCCCAGTTATGCACTTCTTTCTTCATGTCCTGGAACATCTGAATGACCTTAATGTTAGCACCACCATGTTTTGGTCCTTTCAGGGAGCCAAGTGCAGCCGCTATAGCAGAATAGGTATCCGTTCCGGATGAAGAAACTACATGTGTCGTAAAGGTAGAGTTATTACCACCGCCGTGCTCCATATGAAGGATCAGCGCAAGATCAAGAATCTTTGCTTCCAGATCTGTATATTTTTTGTCCGGTCTCAACATACGCAGGATATTTTCCGCTGTAGAAAGTTCTTTCTTCGGATTGTGTATATAAAGACTCTTTCCTCTTACATAATGATTATATGCCTGATATCCGTAAACGGAAAGAAGCGGAAATACACTGATCAGGTTCAGACACTGACGCATAACATTCGGAAGTGAAATATCATCCGGATTATTATCATAAGAATACAGTGTCAGCACACTTCTGGAAAGTGCATTCATAATATCACGTCCCGGTGCTTTCATTATAACATCTCTTACGAAATTTGTCGGTAATGAACGTTGATTTGCAAGTAATTTCTGAAAATCTTCCAATTCTTTTCTGTCTGGCAGCTTACCATAAAGGAGAAGATATGTCGTCTCTTCAAATCCGAAACGGTTATCTCTTACAAATCCAGCTGTCAGATCCTTAATATTATAACCACGGTAATAAAGACTTCCCGCACAGGGAACTTCCTTACCATCTACGACTTTTACTGCCTGTACATTGGAAACCTGTGTGAGTCCGGCAAGTACACCTTTACCATTGATATCACGAAGGCCCCTCTTTACATCATATTTTCCATAAAGAGACAGATCTATACTGGAATGATCTTTGCATTCCTGTGTCAGTCGTTCGATTTCCGGTGTTACCTTTGTGTTAAATTCTGCCATGTAATATTGCTCCTTTCAGAAATTCAGATTCTTTTTCTCCGCTTCTTTTTCTCCGCTTTTCCTCCTCAAAATAAAACCTTATAGTAATGTAACTCTTTACTTATGCTGACGATAAGTACTTAAGAACTCACGCAGCTTTTCCGATGCGCGCTCAAGCTGTCTGATGTTCGGCAGATAAACCACCCTGAAGTGATCCGGCTGCATCCAGTTAAATCCCTTACCCGGAACAAGAAGCACCTGCTTCTCATGAAGAAAATCCAGTGCAAACTGCTCATCATCCGTGATGTTGAATTTCTCTGTATCGATCTTCGGGAAAATATAAAATGCCGCATGTGGTTTGACAACAGAAATTCCCGGAATATCTCTCAGTGCATTGTAGATGCATTCTCTCTGCTCATAAACTCTTCCGCCCGGTTTGATATATTCGGTAACACTCTGATATCCGCCCAGTGCAGTCTGCACAATGGACTGAGCCGGAACATTAGAACACAGACGCATGGAAGACAACATCTTGATTCCTTCTATGTAACCTTTAGCTTTGTCCTTCGCACCGCTTAAGATCATCCAGCCAATACGAAAACCTGCGATCATATGTGACTTCGAAAGTCCGGAAAATGTCACACAGAAAACATCCGGTGCCAGAGATGCGATGGAAGTATGTTCATATTCATCCATAACCAGACGGTCATAAATCTCATCCGAAAAGATGATCAGTTCTTTCTCTCTTGCGATCTGTGCGATCTGCTCCAGAATTTCCTTCGGATAAACTGCTCCGGTTGGGTTGTTTGGGTTGATGATAACGATTGCCTTTGTTTTGTCTGTAATCTTGCTTCGGATATCGTCAATATCCGGATACCAGTCGGACTGTTCATCACAAATATAATGTACCACATTACCACCGGCCAGTGTTGCTGTCGCTGTCCAAAGCGGATAATCCGGTGCCGGAATCAGGATCTCATCACCATTATCAAGAAGTGCCTGCATGCAGAGATTGATCAGCTCACTGACACCATTTCCTGTATAAATATCATTCATTGAAACATTTGGGATATTTCGAAGCTGCGCATACTGCATAATTGCCTTACGTGCTGAAAAAATCCCTTTCGAATCAGAATATCCCTGAGATGTACGGATGTTGCTGAGCATGTCCAGAATGACTTCCTGAGGAGCGGAAAAACCGAACGGATATGGATTTCCGATATTCAGTTTCAGGATTTCCTTTCCTTCATCTTCCATTTTCGCCGCCTCGTCAACCACCGGGCCTCTCACATCATACAGTACATTATCGAGTTTCGTTGATTTGTCAAATGTTCTCATTTTTTCACTCCTCTCCATGAGTTTTCTATTCGTATTGTAATATAATCTCATATTCAGACACTTTTCGCAAGGTAAAATTCCATACAAAATTTTGTTTGCGCCCCGAAATATATTTTTTTTATTTTTTTTACAATTTTCTTTGCAACTTTACCACTTTCGTGTATAATAGTCCATGGACAAATGTCTTACACAGATAGACATGATTCAATAAGCGAATGAGGAGGAAATCAACATGTCTTACACAGAAGAAGTTTATGAAAGAGTCGTTGCACAGAATCCTGGCGAGCCGGAATTCCATCAGGCAGTAAAAGAAGTTCTGGATTCTCTTAAAGTTGTTATCGACCGTAATGAAGAAAAATACCGCAGTCTTTCTATTCTGGAACGTCTGGTAGAACCAGAAAGAATTATTTCTTTCCGTGTTCCGTGGGTAGATGACAACGGAACCGTACAGGTTAACAAAGGATATCGTGTACAGTTCAACAGCGCAATCGGACCTTACAAAGGTGGTCTTCGTTTCCATCCTACAGTAAACCAGAGCATTCTGAAATTCCTCGGTTTCGAACAGGTATTCAAAAATTCTCTGACAGGTCTTCCGATCGGCGGTGGTAAAGGTGGTTCCAACTTCAATCCTAAGGGTAAATCCGACAGAGAAGTTATGGCATTCTGCCAGAGCTTTATGACAGAGCTCTGCAAATATATCGGCGCAGACACAGATGTACCGGCTGGTGACATCGGTGTTGGCGGACGTGAGATCGGTTATCTTTTCGGACAGTACAAACGTGTTCGCGATCTCTATGAAGGTGTCCTGACAGGTAAAGGACTTACCTATGGCGGTTCTCTGATCCGTACAGAAGCAACAGGATACGGTGTTGTATATATCCTTAACGAACTGATGAAAGATCACAACGATTCTCTCGACGGAAAGACTGTTGTTGTTACAGGTTCCGGTAACGTTGCTATTTACGCAGTACAGAAAGCTACTCAGCTTGGTGCAAAAGTTGTTGCTATGTGCGACTCCAACGGATACATCTATGATCCGAACGGTATCAACCTTGATGTAGTGAAAGATATCAAAGAAGTAAAACGTGGACGTATCAAAGAATATGCTGACCGCGTAGAAGGCGCTACCTATACAGAAGGTGTTGGCATCTGGAACATCAAATGTGATGTATATCTTCCATGCGCAACTCAGAACGAACTTGACCTTGATGGTGTAAAAACTCTGATTGCAAACGGATGCAAATATATCGTAGAAGGTGCAAACATGCCTACTACAAGAGAAGCTACAGACTACGCTATGGCAAACGGTGTTCTCTTCCTTCCTGGAAAAGCATCCAATGCAGGTGGTGTTGCTACTTCCGCACTGGAAATGAGCCAGAACTCTCAGAGACTTTCCTGGACATCCGAAGAAGTTGATACCAAACTTCATCAGATCATGGTTGACATCTACGCTAAGATCAGCGATGCCGCAAAACGTTATGACCTGACAGACAACTATGTTGCCGGCGCAAACATTGCAGGTTTCGAAAAAGTTGTAGATGCTATGATCGCTCAGGGTATTGTTTAATTCTCTGACTGTATAAAAGCATAATTTTTAAGGCGTTCCGGTTTTGACCGGAGCGCCTTTTTATTGTATAATCCAGCTTAATACTTCTCTCTTAATACCTTATTCTTCTTATGGCTCCATAAATTTCTTCAGTTCATCCATAAATGTGCTGACATCTTTGAATTCACGATATACAGATGCAAAACGAACATAAGCAACTGCATCCAGGTCTTTCAGATGTTCCATCACGATCTCGCCAATACGGGTACTTGCAATCTCCCTGTCCGCACTGTCAAAGATGTCCCCTTCTATGGAATCCATCGTCATTTCAATTTTTTCTATCGGTATCGGACGCTTGTAGCAGGCGCGTAAGATTCCATCCTGAATCTTTGCACGGTCATACTGTTCACGTGTCTGGTCTTTCTTGATCACACTCAGTGGAATCGTCTCTACCTTTTCGTATGTAGTAAAACGTTTGCCGCAGGATTCGCACATTCTTCTTCTGCGGATGGAATTGGTGTCTTCTACCGGTCTTGAGTCTACAACTTTACTGTTATCCTGATTACAAAATGGACATCTCACAGTATTTACCCCTCTTTCCCCTTTAATAAAATAATTATATTTATTTTTTCTGACAGTGTCAACAAAAGCTCATGTATATCTGTAAAAAATATTCATATATTAATAAAAACGGTATTTTTATGAGACTTTGTGAGCTTCGACAGAAAGAAATCATTAATACCTGTACCTGCAAAAGCCTCGGTTGTCCCATTGACCTGGAATTTGACTGTGCCACAGGACGCATTCATTCCCTGATTGTTCCAGGTCCCGGTAAATTCTGCAGTTTTTTCGGACGCGAAAATGAATACATTATTCCCTGGAACTGTATCTGCCAGATTGGTGATGACATCATCCTTGTAGAAATTAAAGAAGAGAAATGTTTTCACAAAGAGCACCTTCTCTGATCCTGTCAAGGTCTTTTATTTTTTATATTTTTTCCAAAAAAGAATATTTCCCGTCCTCCCTGTGAATCATTTGTAATACCAAATGAAATAAGGAGGATATTTCGATGGCACTTAATAAAGTAGAAATCTGCGGGGTAAATACTTCCAGTCTTCCGATTCTAAAACAGGAAGAAAAAGATGAGCTGTTCCGACGTATCAAACAGGGTGACACCAAAGCAAGGGAACAGTATATTAAAGGAAATCTGCGTCTTGTATTAAGTGTTATCCGACGTTTTCAGAACAGCAATGAAAATCCTGATGATCTGTTTCAGATCGGCTGTATCGGGCTTATGAAAGCAGTTGATAATTTTGACGATACCCTGATGGTCAAATTTTCAACGTATGCAGTTCCGATGATCATTGGTGAGATCCGCCGCTATCTGCGTGACTACAACAGCATCCGCGTCAGTCGTTCTCTGCGTGATATTGCATACAAAGCTATTTATGCCAAAGAAAACTATATCCGGCAGAACCTGAAAGAGCCTACCATGGAAGAAATCGCAAAAGAAATCGGCATCGAAAAAGAAATGATTGTCTATGCACTTGATGCTATCCAAAGTCCGGTCAGCCTCTATGAACCCGTCTATTCCGAAGGCGGCGATACGCTTTATGTCATGGATCAGATCAGTGACCGCAAAAACAAAGAAGAACACTGGCTGGAAAATCTGTCTCTCAAAGAGGCCATGAACCGCCTCGGCAGTCGGGAACGGCATATTATTGAAATGCGTTTTTATGAGGGCAAAACACAGATGGAAGTCGCGGATGAAATCGGCATTTCTCAGGCGCAGGTCAGCCGCCTCGAAAAAAACGCACTCAAGACCATGCGAAATTATCTCCGTCCCTGATCCGACATTATAAGCTTTCCAAAAAAATGTCCCCTTAAGAAGATTTTGGTTAATTACCATATCTGCTTAAGGAGACTCATATATCATTTCAGAGCTTTTTCCAGTTCTTTAATAATGATTTTTAATGCCTTAATTCGGGCATATTTTTTATCCACGGACTCAAGGATATGCCATGGTGCAAATGTAGTACTTGTCTTTTTGAGCATTTCATTGACAGCTTCCTCATACTGATCCCATTTTTCACGATTGCGCCAGTCTTCATCCGTAATCTTCCACTGTTTTTCCGGGTTGTTCTGCCGCTCCGTAAAACGTTCCAGCTGCGTATCTTTGTCGATCTGTACCCAGAATTTAATAATCACAGCGCCCCAGTCATGCAGTTCTTTTTCAAACTCATTAATTTCATTATACGCACGTTTCCAGTCATTTTCACTGCAGAATCCCTCAAGACGTTCCACCATAACACGTCCATACCATGTACGGTCAAAAATTGCGATATGTCCATCCTTCGGAAGCCTTGTCCAAAATCTCCAGAGATAATGTCGTGCTTTTTCATGCGGCTCCGGACTTGCGATCGGCTGCACCTCATATCCGCGCGGATCCAACGCACCAGTGACTCTCTTGATGTTTCCGCCCTTTCCGGCAGCATCCCAGCCTTCATAGGTAATAATTACAGGTACACGTTTACGATACAGGCGGTTATGCAATTCTCCGAGCCTGCTCTGTAATTTCTTTAATTCTTTCTGATATTCCTCTTCATCTATTGTCTTGCCTTCCAGCTCAACATCTTTCAGTTTCGGCATTTTCACAAGTGGAAATACATTCTGGAGAATCGGTACGGAATGCCTCTGATTCTGCAATGCAACCTCTATACTGCTTACCAGTGTATCCATAACCTGCAGTTCTGCCCACTTTTTATCCTCCGCATCTATGATATACCATGGGGAAGTTGACATATTGGTATCTTTCATATAACGGTCAATCACATTTTCGCATTTTTTGTAATGCTTGTGCTGCCATTTATCAGCACCAGTCACACGCCACTTCGTATCTTCTTTGTCCAGAAGCTTCTCCATGCGCTTTCCTTGCTCATCTTTATCGATCTGCATGAAAAATTTCAGCACAAGATATCCATTATCGGTCAGCTGGCGTTCAAATCGGCGGATACTTTCAATTCTTTTTTCATACAAATCACCTTCCAGATCACCAGAGAGAACATCCATGACAGTCTGCTCCATCCAGCCAGAATCGAGGAACGTAAATTTGCCTTCTTCCGGGATCTGTTTCATATAACGATACAAAAACGGTCTGCGCAGTTCTTCTTCTGTCGGTGAAGACATCGTTGCTACTTTGAAAAAACGAGGATCAATATTTTTGATCACTTTGCCGATCATACTGCCTTTACCTGCCGCGCTCCATCCTTCAAAAAGAACCAGCACCGGCAGCTTATGCTCCTTGATCTTCATCTGGAGATCATACAGACTGCTTTTCGTTTTTTCAAGCTGTCTTTTCATTTCTTCCCTGTCCGGCATTTCGCCCGGTGTCCATGATTTTAACATATAGATTCCCCTTTTCTTTTTTTGTACATAGTATATCATACTTAATCATAGAATATAAATTATTTTTGTGCATTTTTTACTATTAATGTAAATAAGCACATAAAAAAACAGAACCATCTGTTTTCGGATGATTCTGTCTTTTATCTTATGAGCAAGATCAGGAAAGTTCAAGTTTTCCGGTATATAACTGGTAATAGGTGCCTTTCTGTCTGATCAGATCTTTATGATCACCTCTCTCGATGATCTTTCCATGTTCAAGTACAATGATCGCATCACT
This sequence comes from uncultured Ruminococcus sp., assembly GCA_900066355.1. Classification (GTDB taxonomy): domain Bacteria; phylum Bacillota; class Clostridia; order Lachnospirales; family Lachnospiraceae; genus Blautia_A. Next base: position 110,538 of record FMEL01000006.1, on the reverse strand, counting down.
GTTTCGGATTGTGGAAAGACGATGGGCAATAACAAATACGGTACGTCCCTTCATCAGGTTATCCATACCTTTTTGTACAATGCTCTCTGTACGGGTATCAATACTGGAAGTTGCCTCATCCAGAATCAGTACCGGAGGATCTGCAACTGCTGCACGCGCGATAGAAAGAAGCTGTCTCTGTCCCTGTGACAGTTCCTCACCGTCTCCGCTCAGCATAGTATCATATCCCTTCGGGAGCATCTGGATAAACTGATCTGCATGTGCAAGTTTTGCAGCTGCATAAATTTCTTCATCCGTTGCATCCAGTTTACCATATCGGATATTGTCACGGATCGTTCCGGTAAAGAGGTGTGTATCCTGCAGAACGATTCCCAGTGAATGGCGCAGATCATCTTTTTTGATCTTTGTAATGTTGATTCCATCGTAGCGGATCTTACCTTCCTGAATATCGTAGAAACGATTGATCAGGTTGGTGATTGTTGTCTTTCCTGCACCGGTAGAACCTACAAATGCAAGTTTCTGTCCCGGTTTTGCATACAGACTGATGTCATGGAGAATTGTCTTGTCCTCATTGTATCCGAAAGTTACATCTTCGAAACGTACATCACCTTTCAGTTCTGTATAGGATACGGAGCCATCTGCGGAATGTGGATGTTTCCATGCCCACATACCGGTTCTTTCTTTGCATTCTACAATGTTACCGTTTTCATCTTTTCTGGCATTGACGAGAGTCACATACCCCTCATCCTCTTCCGGTTTTTCATCAATCAGATTAAAGATACGTTCTGCTCCGGCAAGTGCCATAACGATTGAGTTAAACTGCTGTGCCACCTGCATAAACGGCTGTGTAAAGCTCTTGGTAAACTGCAGATAGGACGCCATAACACCAAGAGTGATTCCGCCTACTCCTGCAACAGAAAGTACACCGCCGAGAACCGCCGTCAGTACAAACTGCAGGTTTCCGATATTTCCGATCACAGGTCCCATCATATTGCCATACTTATTTGCCTGAGACGCACTCTCAAAAAGTGCTTCATTCAGTCTGTCAAATTCTTCTTCAGATTTTTTCTCGTGGTTGAAGACTTTTACCACACGCTGTCCATTCATTCGTTCTTCGACAAACCCGGTCACATCCGCCAGTGCCATCTGCTGACGTACAAAATATTTTCCACTCTTGCTTCCGATCTTATTTGTAACAAAAAGCATCACAAAAATAATCAGAACTGCAAGAATTGTCAGAAGCGGGCTTAAAACCAGCATAGAAACAAATGTAACAACAATCGTAAACAGCGCCATCAGTGCCTGTGGAATTGCCTGGCTGATCATCTGTCTTAAGGTATCGGTATCATTGGTATACAGACTCATGACCGATCCGTTTGTATTCTGATCAAAATAACGTATCGGAAGTGTCTGCATATGTTCAAACATATCGTCACGTACTCTTTTGAGTACACCCTGTCCGATATAAACCATCATTCTGGTATATATGAAAGTTGCAGCCACACCGGCAAGAAAGATGCATCCCAGAACTGACAGTGCCTTATAAAGCCCGGCAAAGTCCGGTTGTTTCTGTCCAATCAACGGAAGGATAAAATCATCCAGAAGGTAACGAAGAGAAAGGGATACTGCCGTTGTCGCAACCGCACTGATCAAAATGCAGATGAATACCAGAATAAACTGAAGTTTATATTTTTCTGTCACATATTTCAGAAGACGTTTTGCTGTCTTTATGTCATTTTGAGTCATTCTTGTTTTCTTTTTCTTATTCATCCTCTTCGCCTCCTTTCACCTGTGATTCATATACTTCTCTGTAGATTTCATTCGTTTTCAAAAGTTCCTCAGAGGTTCCCACACCGGCAATCTTACCACCATCGAGCACAATGATCTGGTCGGCATCTTCAATTGAGGAAACTCTCTGTGCAATGATGATCTTAGTCGTATCCGGAATTTCTTCACGGAATGCTTTACGGATCAGCGCATCTGTCTTTGTATCTACCGCACTGGTAGAATCATCCAGAATCAGAATCTTCGGTTTTTTAAGCAGCGCACGTGCAATACAAAGACGCTGTTTCTGTCCACCGGAGACATTGTTTCCGCCCTGTACGATCATAGTGTTGTATCCTTCCGGAAACTCGCTGACAAACCCATCTGCCTGTGCAAGACGACATACTCTCTTAACTTCTTCATCACTGGCATGCTCATCGCCCCAGCGAATGTTATCATAAATCGTACCGGAGAACAGGACGTTTTTCTGTAACACCATGGAAACCTGATCTCTGAGGACTTCCAGATTGTAATCACGTACATCAACTCCGGCAACTTTTACTACACCGGAAGTAACATCGTAAAGACGTGGAATCATCTGTACGAGCGTAGATTTCGCACTTCCGGTTCCGCCGATGATACCAACAGTCTGACCGGATTTAATATGAAGACACATATCTTTAAGAGCAAGATTTCCGCCCTCGCCTGCATAACTGAAATCTACATGGTCAAAAGTAATCTCACCATTTTTTACTTCTTTTACTGCGTCTGCTTTGTCCTGCATTTCCGGAACTTCGTTCAGTACTTCAGTGATACGATCCGTAGATGCCTCCGCGATCATGATCATGACAAATACAAATGTTACCATATTCAGGGACATCAGAATCTGCAGTGCATAAACGATCACGCTGGTCAGCTCACCGGTCTCCATTGTTCCGAATACAATACTTTTTCCGCCAATCAGAGCAATCAGCAATACAACTGCATACATCATAAACTGCATGACAGGTGCATTCCATGCAACGATTTTTTCTGCTTTTGTAAACAGTGTATATACGTAATTAGATACACCATGGAATTTACTGATCTCATGTTCTTCTCTTACAAACGCCTTTACTACGCGGGATGCATTCACGTTTTCCTGCACGGAATTGTTCAGCTCATCATACTCATCAAATACTTTGATAAAATTCGGATGTGCCTTCTTTGCAATAAAAATCAGTGTTCCACCGAGAAGCGGAATTACGATCAGGAAAAGAAGTGCGATCTTTACATTAATCAGCAGTGTCATGATCCAGGAAAGTGCGATCATGATCGGTGCTCTTGCAAGAAGACGGATACTCATCATATAAGCCATCTGCACATTCGTGATATCCGTTGTCATTCGTGTGACCAGTCCTGATGTGGAAAAATGATCAATGTTTTTAAATGAAAAATCCTGCACCTTATAAAAGATATCATGACGGAGATTTTTGGCATATCCGGCAGCTGCCACCGCTGCCATATTTCCTGCCTGTACACCAAAATAGAGCGCAAGCATTGCCATGACTACCAGAATCACTCCCCGTTGTATGATATAGCCCAGATCACCGTTTGCAATTCCCACGTCAATGATCTTCGCCATTTCCAGTGGAATGAGCACTTCCATCAATACCTCCAGGATTACCAGCAATGGCGCCAGTAGCGACTGTTTTTTATATTCCCGGATAGATTTAAAAAGTGTCTTATTCATTTACAATCATGTCCTCCTCTTCAATTTTCAAATTAGTTTGAAGCCTAACTTTCCATATTATACAAAATCTTCCCTGCTAAAATCAACTACTTTTTTGTGTCCTTTTGGACACATTTTCAATATAGCACCGTCCTTTTTTTCGCAAAAAAATGCCCTGTTACAAGGACATTTTTTCGCTTTCGTATGTATTTCTGACTTCCTCCGCTCTGGTTCGATGCGGAAAGCAGATATTTCCAAGCTGTCTTACCGGCATGACTCCCATCAGAGAATTTGTAACAAAACATTCTTCATAATACATCAGTTCATCCGGATAGATGATTGTCTCCACCACGCTGAATTTTGACATTACGTATTCCCGCAGAATTCCCGGCAATAATCCACAGGACAGCTGCGGTGTATAGATCATATTTTTGCGCACAAAGAAAATATTGCTGACTGTCCCCTCGCTGATCTGGCCCTTTGTATTGACAAAGACCTTCTCGTTAATACCAGCTGCCGTTGCAGCTCTTTTTTCAAGGATACAGTCACCGTAATTCAAAGTCTTGTGATAGACCAGCGGAGATGTCTCATTTCTACGCACTTTACTGATATCTGTCACAAATCCTTTTGCATAATCTTCTTCAGAATATATATTCTTTCGCATCTGAAAAAACATATTTTCGGCTGAACAGACGATTTTCAATACACCATGATCCGTCATCTCCGAATCCTGACTGGCAAGATAAGAAAATACTTTTTCTTTTGAAAATCCTCTTGCACTGCAGGAACCCAGCTGCAGGAAATCAGCTGCCTTTTCCAGTCTTTCTATATGCTTTTCAAGTAATATCGGTTTTCCTTTTTCGACAGCAATCGTTTCAAACGCACCCATCCCGAACAGAAAACCTTCATCTAACCGGATATCCATACTTCACTCTCCAATTACTTATCTCATAGCCTGAAGAACCGCCTTCGCTTTCTGAAGTGTTTCTTCATATTCAAATTCCAGGTCGGACTCTGCGGTAATACCGCCTCCCACACCCAGATAATACTTTCCATCTTTATGCAACGCAGTCCTGATCACAATATTGAAATCGCAGTCACCATCCAGCGTCAGATAGCCGATAGATCCGGTGTAAAGATTTCGTTTATTATTTTCCATCTCATCAATGATCTCCATTGCACGATACTTCGGCGCTCCGGTAATTGAACCACCGGGAAAAGCTGCCTCGAGAAGATCCATAACGTTTTTACTCTCTTCCAGATCCCCCTCGATATCAGAAACCAGATGAAATACCGTCGCATATTCTTCTACCGTAAAAAGTTCAGTCACCTTGACACTTCCCGGATTACACACCCTGTTCAGATCATTTCGCTCAAGATCCACGATCATCAGAAGTTCACTTTTGTCTTTTTCAGAGTTTTCAAGTTCTGTCCGCATAAGCATATCTTCTTCCGGTGTCTCCCCGCGCTTACGTGTGCCTTTGATCGGTCGTGTATTTACATGCCCCTTCTGCATTTTAAGAAAACGTTCCGGCGATGCACATACGATCTGAAAATCTCCATAGTCAAAATAACCACCAAACGGAGACGGATTATTTTCCCGAAGATCATAAAACACATCCAGCGGTACTTTGTCACTTTTCACAGTGAGCTGCTGTGTCATATTGACAATGTAGATATCTCCCTCTATAATATAGCGGATCATACGATCTACTGCCTGCTTGTATTCGTCCTTCGCAAAATTCGGCAGCACCTCGATCGGATATTCTGTATCTGACTCTTTCTGCATATACACCGGCTTCCCGTTTATCCGGGTCTCCATCTCATCCATCAGTTTCGCAGCTTCCCCCGTGATGCCATTCGCAATCAGATATGTACGCTGTTCCTGCCTGTCCTCTATAATATAGAAGTCATAAAAGACAAGTACAGCATCCGGAATCGAGACAAGATCTTCCTTCGCAGAATCCACTTCCATCAATTTCCTTCCATATTCATAGGAAAAATATCCTATCGCACCGGAAATTATCGGAAGCTCAGTATTATTTTTGTCTTTGTGTTCTGCCAGATATGTTTTCAGATATGTTTCGAAAGAACACGTTGTTTCTTTCTCGCCATTAATATAGAAGCCATTGCCTTCTTTCACAAGTTTAAGATATGGCACTGCACCTATAACAGAATATCTTCCAAGCTTGTTAACCAGCGAAGAATCCAAAAACACACTGTCATCTGTTCCTGCAAAATATGTATAAAGCTCTGCTGCACCTCTGGCAGGCTTCATTTCTTTTATAATACGCCGTTTATTATACATCGTTTTTTCCCCTCTGTCCATTATCGAGAACATTTCTTTGTGTTTTTTCATGTACATTTTGTACTATATTGTTTTAGTTAATGTGCACATTCCGCAATGTGGCAGAAGTTTTCAAGCAGTTCATGTCCATACTCTGTAAGTACTGCCTCCGGGTGAAACTGAACCCCATACAACGGAAGAATCTTATGTGAAAGTCCCATCACCGCACCATCCTCTGACACAGCATCGACATTGTAATCCGTCGGAATGCTGTCCTCTTTTACAATCAGCGAATGATAACGCGTTACTTTAAACTTTTTCGGCAATCCTTCAAAAACACCGGTTCCCATATTTGTAATCTCCGTCACCTTTCCATGCATCGGTCGCTCACCTTTTTTTACCGTTGCGCCACAACAGTGTCCAAGTACCTGGTGTCCGAGACAGACTCCAAGGATCGGAATTTTTCCCTGCAGATGTTCCACTGTCTGTACACAGACTTCTGCATCCCACGGACGTTTCGGTCCGGGGGACAGAATGATTCCCTGCGGCTGCATTTTTTCTATCTCATCCACGGTAATCTGATCACTTCTTTTTACAACAATCTCCCTTCCAAGCTCCTCAAAGTAAGCCTTCAGGTTATAGACAAATGAATCATAGTTGTCGATCATTAAATACATATCGTCCTCCCTGTCATCAAATCGCGGATAAAATAAAAAAAGAGACAACGAGTGTGCGTATTTTCATGCACACAGTCGTTATCCCTGATTGGTCCGTAATCTGTGAAATTTTTATCTTTTTCTTTGCTTTTCTTCTATAGATAGCTTTATGCTATCATATCTCTCATTTCACGTCAATAATTATTCAACCTGAATATTTTTTTCAACAAATTACCCCTTTTCTATCAAATACATCTATGCTATACTGTACGGGAAATGAATGATATGCAAAATAGGATCTTATGCGTCAAGTGTTCAGCGAATGGGGAGTTGTCGCCGAAACGAAAAGTCCGTCTTACGGTATAGGATCCGCACCCGTTGCGACAATATAAGAGGTTATCTCATATTGTGTAGGGATACGTTTTTCGACATACGTTCTATCACAATTGGAGATATCTTTTTTTGTTTTATTTTACAAATACATTGACAAAAAGCAGACAATCTCCACGATACACAATATCATTATAATAGGAGGTTGTTTTTTTATGGTAGACAAACAAAAAGTAGAACAGGCAATCCGACTTCTCCTTGAAGGAATCGGTGAAGATACAGAACGTGAAGGCCTGAAAGATACCCCGGACCGCATCGCACGTATGTGCATGGAAATCTATGGTGGTCTGGATGAGGAAGCAGATCAGCACCTCGCCAAACAATTTGAAGTAGAAAATAACGAAATGGTCCTGGAAAAAGACATTACATTCTATTCCATGTGCGAGCATCATCTGATGCCATTTTACGGCAAGGCTCACATTGCTTACATACCAAACGGCAGAGTTACCGGACTTAGCAAACTTGCCCGCACCGTAGATGTCTATGCAAGAAGGCCTCAGATTCAGGAACGTCTGACTGTACAGATTGCAGATGCTCTGGAGCGTACTTTGAATCCCAGGGGCGTTATGGTCATGCTTGAGGCCGAACATACCTGCATGACAATGCGCGGCATTAAAAAGCCAGGCAGTAAGACCATCACTACTGTAACACGAGGGGACTTCAAGACAGATCGTGAACTTCAGAAGCAATTCCTCTCCATGGTAAAAGACTGATGTCTGCTGGTATGACAAGAGTTCAGGCCATCTGGCAGCATCCGCTTTATCAGAAACACCTGACTGCGCTTACCCGGCTGGAGTCTGACCGTATTTTCTGCCGCCACACCCCGGAGCATTTTCTGGATGTAGCAAGACTGGCTTACATTTTTGCACTGGAGCGAAATCTTGACTGTTCCCGTGAACTGATCTACTGCACTGCCCTTCTCCATGATATTGGCCGTGCCGAACAGTACACAAACGGTACACCGCACGATGAAGCAGGTGTCACCATTGCAGGGCAGATTTTAGCAGATCTAAACTTCTCAGAATCAGAAGAAGCTCAGATTCTGACGGCAATCGGAGAACATCGTTCTTCCACCGGAAATCTTCCGATACTCAGCCAGATTATTTATGAAGCAGACAAAAAATCCCGCAATTGTTTTTTATGCTCTGCCGAAAAAGAATGTTACTGGGCTCCTGAGAAAAAAAATATGACGATTCAATATTAAAAGGAGAATCTTAAAATGAAAATTGGAAATCGTGAATTCGACGTAAAAAACAGAACTTATATTATGGGAATTCTGAATGTCACACCGGATTCTTTCTCTGATGGTGGCAAATGGAACTCTATGGACCATGCACTGAAACATGCTGAGACTATGATTGCCGAAGGTGCAGATATTCTGGATGTCGGCGGAGAATCCACACGTCCGGGACATACTCCGGTAAGTGCCGAAGAAGAAGCTGCTCGCGTCGTTCCGATTATTGAATCACTTCGCAAGCATTTTGATGTTCCGATTTCTGTAGATACATATAAAGGAAGTGTTGCTGATGTCGCCGTACAGGCAGGTGCGGATCTTGTCAATGACGTATGGGGACTGAAATATGATCCGGAAATGGCAGGCGTAATTGCAAAACATGATGTAGCCTGCTGCCTGATGCATAATAAAGCAAACACAGAATACAACAATTTTCTCACCGACATGCTTACCGAAACGCAGGAATGCGTAAATATCGCGCGCAAGGCAGGCATTAAAGATGAACGTATTATTCTTGACCCGGGTGTAGGATTTGGAAAAACATATGAAATGAACCTTGAAACCATGAACCATCTGGAGCTTTTTCAGCATCTCGGATTCCCGGTACTTCTCGGCACTTCCCGTAAATCCATGATTGGTCTTACACTCGATCTCCCGGTTGACCAGCGTGTCGAGGGAACAATTGCCACTTCTGTCATTGGAGTTATGAAAGGCTGTGCTTTCGTGCGAGTCCATGATGTAAAAGAAAACAGACGTGCCGTACTGATGACCGAAGCGATTCTCGGCAGAAACATCAAATAAAGAGATAATTAAAAGGATTAAAAATAAATGGATATTATTGAGATTAAAAACCTTGAGATTTTTGCTAACCACGGAGTTTTTCCGGAGGAAAATGTACTCGGTCAGAAATTCGTCGTATCAGCCAAACTTTATACCAGTACACGTAAAGCCGGTCTGACAGATGAGCTGACTGCTTCGATTCACTATGGAGAAGTCAGCCAGATGATCACAAAGTTCACCAAAGAGCATACCTACAAGCTTCTGGAAACTCTTGCTGAAAACCTCTGTCAGATGCTTTTGCATGAATTTCCACTGATGAATGCAATTACTCTGCGTATTGAAAAGCCATGGGCACCGGTCGGACTTCCACTGGATACAGTTGCAGTAGAAATCACACGTGGATGGCACACCGCTTATGTTGCTTTTGGTTCTAACCTCGGAGACAAGAAGAAATATATCGATGATGGCATTCAGGGCCTTAGGAACACTCCCGACTGTGAAGTCGAGGCCATATCAGAATATCTTGTCACAGAACCCTATGGAGGTGTAGAACAGGATGAATTTCTCAATGGTGTGCTCCGTCTCCGCACGCTTCTGACTCCTGAAGAGCTGCTCGACCGTCTTCATGAACTGGAAGCGGCAGCCAACAGAGAACGTATCATCCACTGGGGGCCTCGTACCCTCGATCTTGATATTTTGTTTTATGATAATGAAATCATTGATACACCGGATCTCCATATTCCTCATATTGATATGGAAAACCGTGATTTTGTGCTGAAACCGCTGGATGAAATTGCACCATATTACCGTCATCCGGTTCTGAACAAAACCATCCATCAGCTTCTTACTGAACTTAATTCAAAAAGCAACTAAAATTCTAAAGCTTCTGAGTTTCTGGCTATACGCCAAGACTCAGAAGTTTTTTTGCTTCTTCAAGGCGTTCATAAAACTGTTCGTAGAAATCTTTTTTCTCATCGTACTCTTTATAATAGAAACGGCTGAGCACATACATATTCAGATTTCTGATCAGCTCCGTATCTTCCGTCTGGTAAAAAATCTCCTGCACATCCAGAAGGAACTGATGCCAATCCCATACAAATTTTTCATATTGTTTCAAATCCGGTGTATCGAGCCATTTTTTTACTTTGATCTTTGAACGGTTTTTCTTCACACATTCATGAATCTGGAGAATATACTTAAATCCGTCTTCAGAATAATATCTTCCGAGAGGGAACAACCGGCAGAATCCCGGACGGATTGCATGAATTGAACATCTTCCTTCTCCGTTTAGAAATACACATCGTTCTTCTGCTCCTTTCATTGCAAGATGCGGAAGAATATTTCCGTCTGAAATGCCAAGTTCCAGCATATTGCCGATCAAGTCTTCAGGAGTCCTCTGAAGTCCCCGGCTCAATCGACAGACATCATACGGATCCAGGAGCACGGAATTACCCATTCCCTTACAGCAGTCACAGCAGCCTTTACAGTCCTGGCAGTCCGCTTTTACCATATCATTTGCATCATATAATTTTCCATCTGAAATTTCTTCCAGCGTTACTTCACGTCGCATAGATTTTCCTCTTTCTTCCTATACTGTTCCTATATTACTTGCATGACTTATGATACAAGACTATAATAGTGCTTGTCAATCATCAAGAAAAACGGAGGAACAGAAAATGCGATCTCTCGCAATCTATCTAAAAAACTATAAGAAAGAAAGCATTCTTGCACCTTTCTTCAAATTTCTGGAAGTTGTGTTCGATCTGCTTGTTCCGGTAGTAATTGCCCAGATCATTGATGTGGGTATCACAGGAAATAACCGTCCATACATCATTGAACGATTTTTTATCCTAGTGCTTATGGCTGCCGCCGGACTTACAGTCAGTATCACTGCCCAGTTTTTTGCAGCGAAAGCCAGTGTAGGATTTGCCACAGAACTGAGGCAGGCTGTTTATGACCATATTCAGAAGCTTTCCTATACAGAACTTGATACTCTGGGAACCGATACACTGATCACCCGTCTCACCGACGATATCAACCAGGTACAGAATGGCGTAAACATGGGACTTCGCCTTCTTCTTCGAAGTCCTTTTATTGTGCTCGGTTCCATGGTCATGGCATTCACGATCAATACTCGCTGTGCCCTGATTTTTGCCGTTGCCATTCCGGTACTTTTCCTTGTGGTATTTGTTATCATGTATCTCAGCATCCCACTTTTTGGCAAGGTACAGGGACGCCTTGATACAGTTACCGGTCTCACCAGAGAAAACCTGACCGGTGTACGTGTCATTCGTGCTTTCTGCCGTGAAGAAGAAGCAGTCCGTGAATTTGACGAGAGCAATGCCGCACTTACAAAATTAAATGAATTTGTCGGAAAGCTTTCCGCTCTCCTCAATCCAGTCACCTATGTGCTCATCAACATTGCTACTGTTATTCTGATCAACACTGCAGGACTTCAGGTAAACTTAGGTAACATGCAGCAGGGTGAAGTTGTTGCGCTTTACAATTACATGGCACAAATGATCATTGAGCTCATCAAACTTGCATCTCTGATCATTACTCTGAACAAATCTGCCGCATGTGCAAACCGTGTTGCCGACATCCTTAAAATAAAAACTTCCATGGATTATCCGGATGACACCGCTTCTGCTTCCGCAGCCGCTGAAAATGCCGTAGAATTTCAGGATGTTACCTTTGCCTATACAGGCACAGGCGCACCAAGTCTTTCTGATATCTGCTTTTCTGTAAAGAAAGGCCAGACTGTCGGAATCATCGGTGGTACCGGCAGTGGTAAATCCACTCTCGTCAACCTGATCGCACGTTTTTACGATGCCACAAAGGGAACGATTATGATAAATGGGCAGGATATCCGAACCTACAGCCAGCATGATCTTCGTGAAAAAATCGGTGTTGTACCGCAGCGTGCAGCACTTTTTAAGGGGACGATCCGCGAAAATATGAAATGGGGACGCGAAGATGCAACCGATGAAGAAATCTGGGATGCACTGACCACTGCCCAGGCACGTGAAATCGTTGAGGGAAAAGACGGTCAGCTTAATTTCAAACTGGAACAGAATGGCCGAAATCTTTCCGGCGGTCAGCGTCAGCGACTGACAATTGCCCGTGCTGTCGTTAAGAAACCTGAATTTCTGATCCTTGATGACAGTGCAAGCGCACTTGACTTTGCCACAGATGCCGCACTTCGTAAATCTCTTCATCAGTTAAGCGGAAATATTACCACTTTCCTCGTCTCACAGCGTGCAGCAAGTATCCGTCAGGCCGATCTGATCCTTGTTCTGAATGACGGTGAACTTGTCTGCAAGGGCATCCATGATGACCTGATCCGTACCTGTGACATTTACCGTGAGATCTATTTCTCCCAGTTTCCGGAAGAACGGGCGAAATATACTGTATCAAATACTGCCGTATCCGGTGGAACTATGGAGGTGGTATCATGAACAAAACAACAAATGATACAGCAAATGCAAGCAGTATGGAGACTCTCTGGAAAGTACTCCGTTTCATCGGAAAATACCGTTTTCTCCTGATCTTAAGCATTATTCTGGCAGCTATATCTGTTATTCTTCAATTATACGTGCCGGTACTTTTTGGTAACGCGATCGATCAGGTCATTGCCGAACACGACGTAAACTTCAGTATGATGTGGTACTATCTGACAAGAATTCTTATCATGGTCATCATCTCCAGTGTCGCTACCTGGATCATGAACATCATCAACAACCGCATGACTTTCCATACGGTACAGGATATCCGCGCAAAAGCGATCCGTCAGATTCAGGTACTGCCGCTCTCCTATCTGGACAGCCACAGCACCGGTGACATCATCAGCCGTATCATCGCCGATACCGATATCCTTTCCGATGGTCTTCTTCTCGGATTTACACAGTTATTTTCCGGAATTGTAACCATCATCGGAACTCTGATCTTTATGTTTTCCAAAAACATCCGGATCACCCTGATGGTCATTATCCTCACCCCGGTCAGTTTTTTTGTAGCAAGATTCATTTCTTCCCGCTCTTTCCATATGTTCCGGAAACAGAGCGATGCACGTGGCCGTCAAACAGCCCTTATTGAAGAAATGATCGGTAACCAGAAGATCGTACAGGCTTTTGGATATGAAGATAAATCTTCAGCACGTTTTGCAGAAATTAACAATGAGTTGAAAGAATGCAGCCAAAAAGCCGTCTTCTACAGCAGTCTGACCAATCCGTCCACCCGTTTCGTAAACAATGTTATTTACGCAGGTGTTGCACTTGTCGGTGCATTTATGATTCCGGGCGGTGCACTTACTGTCGGCGGTCTCTCTGTATTGCTTTCCTACGCAAACCAGTACATGAAACCATTCAACGACATCAGTTCTGTTATCACAGAACTTCAGAACGCACTTGCATGTGCGACCAGAATCTTTGCACTTCTTGAAGAATCTCCGGAAAGTGCAGATCCGAAAGAAGCCCTTACCGATGCAAAAGGCGAGGTCAAGATTGATCATGTCAGCTTCCGCTATGTTCCTGATAAAAAACTGATTGAAAACTTCAATCTCCATGCAGAACCGGGCAAACGTATCGCGATCGTCGGTCCGACCGGCTGTGGAAAGACCACCTTTATCAACCTGCTGATGCGCTTCTACGATGTGACCGGCGGCATGATTTCCATTGACGGACATCCGATCAATGAAATTTCCCGCCACTCCCTGAGGAGCAGTTTCGGTATGGTACTTCAGGATACATGGATCAAGAACGGAACTGTCCGTGACAATATTAATATCGGAAAACCGGATGCTACCGATGGAGAGATCATTGAAGCAGCAAAACGTTCCCACAGTTGGGAATTTATCCGCCGACTTCCAAATGGGCTGGATTCTCAGTTAAAAGAGGACAGCTTAAGCCAGGGCGAAAAACAGCTTCTCTGTATCACACGTGTCATGCTGTGTCTGCCGCCTATGCTGATCCTGGACGAAGCAACCTCAAGCATCGATACCAGAACAGAGCTTATGGTCCAAGAGGCATTTGACCGTCTTATGGAAGGACGTACCAGTTTCATCGTAGCCCATCGTCTCTCCACGATCCGCAATGCCGATGAAATTCTTGTTATGAAAGACGGAAGTATCATCGAACAGGGTTCTCATGATGAACTTATGGCAAAAGGCGGATTCTATCAGAATCTGTACAACAGTCAGTTCGTAAAAGTAGCCGAATAATTTTATGTATTGCAAAACCCGTCAGAGCAGTTGGTTTTATGCCATCCGCCCCGACGGGTTTTCTTTTTGGGTTTTATTTATTTGACTGAAGGACTACTGTCGTCATTCTTCTTTATTTTTCTGTGCAGCCAGATATTCTTCTGTGAGTGCTACTGCATCACGGATACAGTCCGGACAACTTCTGAGGACTTTACCTGTCTCTACACCTTTTAATTCTTTACAGAGATATGAGCCGTTCTGCTCTTTAAATTTTGCAGCATACTCTCTGACTTTTTTGTAGGTATCGCCTTTCGTCATTTTTCCTTTTTCCGGATTGCCCACACTGTTCTGCAGACCAATGATCATCATCATTCCGGAAAGTGCGCCGCACACCTCCATCATTCCCATGCCGAGTCCGAATCCTTCTGCAATACGGAACATTTCTTCCTCGTCCACTCCGAACTCTTTACAGAATGAACATGCGACTGCCTGTGCACAATTGTATCCTTTGTCATGAAACGCAATTGCCTGTTCTGCTTTTGTACTCATTTTGATTCCTTCTTTCTATCGTTTTCGTTTTCTTTCTGATTTATTCGATATTACTATATCAGAATTATTACAATTTATCCACCATTCTGTTGAATATACTCTCATATAATGGTATAATTATTCTTAATATTAGAGTAAAAGGGCGTATTTTTATGAGTATAACAAATGTGCTGTACAGCCGCTCAGAGTTTCTCGAGAACGTAAACGATTTCCTTGAAAGTCATGCACTGTCCGACTGGTGTATTATATCTATTGATATTGAACGATTCAAATTATTTAATAACTGGTACGGTCAGGAAGCCGGAGATATCCTGCTTACCAATATTAGTCAGTATCTGCTTCGTATTCAGCAGATGAAAGGCTATCTCGCCGGTTATTTTGGGGGAGATCATTTCTTCATGTGTATTCCGGACGATGACCAGCTTATCAACCTGATTTATAAAACGATCCGGAGCTATATCGGCATCCACAGCCAGAACGAGGGATTTCTGCCTATCATTGGCATCTATTCTATCCCTGATGATCATCCGGATGTTGCAACGATGTGCAACAATGCACAGCTCGCAGGTTCTGATATAAAAGGCAATTTTAATAAACGTATTTCTTATTTCACTGATGAAATCATAAATCAGCTCGAAAAGGAACAGCAGCTGATCCACGATGTAACAGTCGGTCTTGAAAATAAAGAATTCACCTTTTATCTCCAACCAAAATGCAACAGCGAAACAGGTGCTATCGTCAGTATGGAGGCACTCTCTCGCTGGATCAGTCCGGTTCGTGGTTTTGTTGCCCCCGGTGAGTTCATCCCGTTTCTTGAAAATAACGGCATGATTACTTCACTTGATACATATATCTGGGATGCCGTGTGCCAGACACTTTCCTACTGGAAACATGATCACCTTTATGTTGTTCCTATTTCAATCAATGTATCTGTTGCTGATATTGAAACGATCAATGTTCCTGAATACCTGCAGGATCTCATCACAAAATACGACCTTTCTCCCGAGATGCTGCTTGTTGAAATTACAGAGACGGCCTTTTCAGAAAACAATATCATTGTAAGAGAAACCATCGATCAGCTTCATCAACACGGTTTCTGCGTTCTGATGGATGATTTCGGAAGTGGCTACTCTTCTCTTAACATGTTAAAAGACACAAATGTTGATATTTTGAAACTTGATATGAAGTTCATCGAAATGAATCCGGAAAACTGCCAAAAAGGAATTCAGATCATCGATTCTATTGTCAATATGGCACATAAACTCAACCTGCCGATTATTGCAGAAGGTGTAGAAAGCCCTGAACAGATTAAAATGCTGCGTTCTATGAATTGTATCTATGCGCAGGGATATTATTTCTACAAACCAATGCCGATCAGTGATGCAGAGGATCTTCTGACCACAGTTCCTCACGAGAAGTACCATCACGTATGCAAACAGGATCCGGCTGATTCTCGAAATACTGCGGATGCGTTTCATGAAACATCAGTTACGCATTCTATTTTCAAGATTCTTGCAGAAAATTCACTTGTTCTCGCCAGATTAAATCTGAATAACGGTGAATACGAAATTTTAAAAAGAGATTACCGGCTCCATGGATGTGGACTTGAAATGGAACATGATTTTGAATCATACAACCGTCGCATATTAAATGAAAAGCTGATCCATCCGGATGATGAAGAGCAGTATCGCGCCAGAATCACATTGTCCTCATTGCATGATTTCTTTTTTGACGGCCAAAAACAGCTCAGCTATCAATTTCGCCGTCAGTTGAATAATGAATATATTCACACTGTTATGGAATTTTTTGCAGGCAACCGGTGTGATGTACAAAATCCATGGATTGTTGTACTTATTCGAGAAATATCTTGACAGTGCGCAGTGAAAAGTGCTATTTTTACTGTAAAATTTTAAAAATCATATGACGAGGTGCAAAGACATGCAGGAATTAAAACCAATTAAAGAAGGTAAAGTACGTGAAATCTATGATAACGGAGACAGTCTGATCATGGTAGCTACTGACCGTATCAGTTGTTTCGATGTTATCCTGAACAATGAAGTGACCAAAAAAGGAACAGTACTGACACAGATGTCCAAGTTCTGGTTCGACCTGACCGAAGACATTCTGCCTAATCACATGATTTCTGTTGATGTAAAAGACATGCCGGAATTTTTCCAGCAGAAAAAATATGCTGGAAAATCCATGATGTGCCGCAAGCTGAACATGCTTCCGATCGAGTGCATCGTTCGTGGCTATATCACAGGCAGCGGATGGAAAAGCTATCAGGAAAACGGTACCGTATGCGGCATCACACTTCCAGAAGGTTTAAAAGAATCCGACAAGCTTCCGGAGCCAATTTACACCCCGTCAACAAAAGCCGAGATCGGTGACCACGATGAAAATATTTCTTTCGAGCAGAGTGTAGAACATCTCGAGAAATATTTCCCGGGCAGAGGTCAGGAACTCGCAGAAAAACTTCGTGACAATACGATTGCTCTCTATAAAAAATGTGCAGAATACGCACTGAGCAAAGGTATCATCATTGCTGACACCAAATTCGAGTTCGGTCTGGATGAAGATGGAAATATGGTAATCGGTGATGAAATGCTGACACCGGACAGCTCCCGTTTCTGGCCTGCAGACGGTTACGAACCTGGACATGGACAGCCATCCTTCGACAAGCAGTTTGCACGTGACTGGCTGACCTCTAATCCGGGAAATGACTGGACACTTCCACAGGAAATCGTGGACAAAACCATCGCAAAATACCTGCAGGCATACAAAATGCTTACCGGCAAAGATCTTGACTAATATACATTAAAGGAGTGAATTATACGAGTGGACGCAAGTGACACTTACCAGGTGATTATTCTAATCATACTACTGGCATTATCTGCATTTTTTTCATCAAACGAGACTGCACTTATGGCAGTCAATAAAATCCGCCTTCGTACGCTTGCCGATGACGGCAATAAACGGGCTGCCAAAGTTCTGGACATTGTCGAGAACCATACTTCCAAAATGCTCAGTGCCATACTGATCGGAAATAACCTTGTTAATATCACCGCTTCCTCTCTTGCCACTTCACTGGCATACAGCTTTGGCGGCTACATGGTAAGTATTGCCACAGCTGCATTAACGGTGGCAATACTTATTTTCGGTGAAATTACACCTAAAAATTATGCAACATTAAACGCAGAAAAAATTACATTACGCTATATTCCGGTTCTCAGCTTTTTTATGACGATCATGACTCCGTTCATCTTCATCATCAATCTGTTTTCAAGAATCTTTATGAAGCTTCTGCGTGTGGATCCTGATGCCGTCAATAAGGCAATGACGGAGGAAGAACTTCGTACGATCGTAGATGTCAGTCATGAAGATGGCGTTATCGAATCAGATGAAAAGAAAATGATCTACAATGTGTTTGATCTCGGGGATGCCGATGCCAAAGACATCATGGTTCCACGTGTCAACGTCACATTTGCCGATGTAAATTCGACTTATGAAGAACTGATCGATATTTTCCGCGAAGACCGTTTTACCCGTCTGCCTGTTTACGAGGACACACAGGATAATATCGTCGGAATCATTAATATGAAGGATCTCCTTCTCTATGATCCCGATGAACGATTTGATATCCGCAGTTTTCTCCGCAAACCTCATTTCACATATGAGTACAAAGACATTTCCGAACTTCTTGTAGAGATGCGTGAATCCACTTTCAATATTGCCATTGTTCTTGACGAGTACGGTGAAATGACAGGACTCATTACTCTGGAAGATATTCTGGAAGAAATCGTTGGAGAAATTCACGATGAATATGACGAAAATGAAAACGAACTGATCAAAAAGCTTTCTGATCGCGAATATGTCATTGAAGGATCTATGAGTCTTGATGATGTTAATGACCATCTTGGAACACATCTTGAATCCGAAGACTATGATTCACTTGGCGGTCTTGTGATTGAACATCTGGATCGTCTGCCTGTCGCAGGAGATCAGGTAATCACCTCTGACGGTATCCGCCTTGTCGTTGACAAGCTTGATAAAAATCGTATCGAAAATGTACGTGTATTTCTTCCGGAAAAGCAACCCGATGAACCCGAAGCAAACGATTCTGATGTATCTGCAGAATCTTAAATGATCCAGTTGAATCTGATCTGCACATGCAATAATCTCTTCGTAATTCTTATAAAGATTGCCATCATCTTCAAAAGGAAAAATAATTTGCGCAATAAAAGACTGTACTGAATATAAGTTTCTGTACAGTCTTTTTCTAATTCTTATTTTATTCTGCAATCGTTTTCACGGTTTCCTTTTTGCTGAACTGTAACAGCTCCAGCAGGACTTCATATACTGCTTCATTCCTTTTTACAATGATTGCAAATTCTTCTTTTGCCTCATTCAGGCGGTGAAAAAGCGTGCGTACCGCAGTCGGTTTCTGATGCTTCTGTCTCTGTTCACGCAGATAGCCTTTCTCATCGTAATAGTAACGTTCATCTATTATAAAAACGAGTTGATTTTGATAGCCTTTCAGAAGAATGCCTGCTTCTTCCTCATCATTTGCATACACCACCTGAATATGCGGATAATAACGTACCATTCTTTTTTCAGGTAAATGCATCATATTTTGAATGAAAGATGAAAGTTCTGCATTTGTACGGATACGGTTTGTCAGATGAAAGCTCTGAATATCCGGCAGATGCTCGATTTCACGGAGCATGGTCCTGTCCATTTCTTCATCTGAAATCATATCTTCATCGTCACCGGAAAAGATTACCGGATGCTTCTCGCTCAGCTCCAGTATCCTATGTAGTTCCTTCACCGAAAGTAAATGCGCCTCATCTACCAGAATTGCACTGTATTCCTTAAGATCCGGACATTCTTCAAGCTGGCTGTCCGATAAAAATGCGATCCGTAACAATCTGTCGTGCAAGATTTTCCATTCTTTTCCGGTTTCTCCACAGTGGATCATACATACCTTCTGATGTACCGAAAGCTTCATTGCTATGTCATAAAGCAATAACGTTTTCCCTGTTCCCGGCAGACCACTGAACCAGAAGTAACCGTACTTGACTTTTCGTATTTTATCCAATATTCTCCGCTCAATATCCTTCTGCTGCGAAGTCAGAAAATATTCTTTATTCAGAAATCTTTCCGGCTCGGTCACTGGTGAAAACAGATACATTTCTGCCTGAAAAAGATCTTCGATATCTCCCTCATAATCTTTGCTCTGTCTCTGTAAGGCAAGACACAGCTGATCCCAGTCTACCTCAACAATATGATCATGATTGTTCAGTCGTACCAGACGTTCCTGGCTGCTGATATATGTATAAGACTGAATCATTTTCCCCTGCACAGACAGATAATATCGATTCTGTAAAAGCTGTTTGCGTACTGCCTCGTCTGAGACTTTTCCGCTCTTTAATTCAATATTTACAATCTGATCGTCTTTTATCTGCAGAAGGTCAAATTCCTTGCCAAGTCTCGGAACCTGAAACGAATAGAAAAAACGCAACGCATGTACATCCTGCATATGCATCTCCAGCTCCCGTACCAGCGCTTTCATGCTCTCCAGTTCCCATTCCCGCATTTTCAGGAAATATGTTCTTCCCGATAACTGCCGCTCCAGTTTCTGCAGGCACTCAATATTCTGATTTCTTGTGATCGCATAAATTGAAATAGACTTCATTTCCTTCCACCTGCTCCGATATCTCATTTTTTCTCTTATTCTATGCTTACTCTTTGATCTCTGCCCATGCTTCTTTCAGCCGATCCAGTGAATATCCTGCATTGGCAGGACTTGTAGACGGCAGTTTATGTGCTTTGATTCCGTTTACCGGATAAATGTATTTGCAGTACAGCTCATAAGCCTTGCCACCGTTAGTATAAATAGTCTGTATATCGGCAATCTTAAGAATTTCCGACAGATCATTCGGTATCACGTCTCGGATGCTGGCATCAGACGAGCCTTCGATTTCACAGCTTTTGATTACATCCCAGACTGCAATGTGATTTGCAAGCAGCATTGCTTTCTTTTCTTCTATCGTATGTGGAACTTCACATCCCAGGATTCCGGCAAGTACCTTCCAGAAACGGTTCTGTTTATGTCCGTAGAAAAACTGCTGTTCCCTGGACTTTACCGATGGAAAACTCCCCAGAACCAGGATTCTGGAGTTTGCATCATAGACCGGTGGAATTGTGTGTTTTATCATGGTGATCCTCCTTTCCACTAAATAGCAACTCATGTAGTGCTAAAAAATCACTATATGTCTCAATCTCATATCAACACCTCCAGATTGCTTCTCCTTCAGCATCACAGACAGCAGTGCTGTGCACCACCTTGATAAATACTTAAAGTCGAATGTATGTTCTTTATTATTTTAGCATATACGCAGTAATTATTCCAGTGCCAAAATTATATTCAAAAGGCTTTCGTTAAATATCCATAATGGCAAGTTTTGATTAGTCTGTTTCTTCTATTATCAATTTGCTTTTTCAAAGTCGCTGCTTTCTTATCTTTCATACAAAAATATATTGGCTCTATAGACTGATTGGTCTATTTTATAAATAGATTATATAACATTCTTGGAGGAGTATATGATAGATATGATTTCTAATTATGAAAAAGCAAAAATTTCTATGGCACATGTTTTCCTGCAATATGATCAGGCTGCAATGATACATAAATATTCATTAGAATACGATTCTGACTGGTTATATATTACTTTTGTCAACCGTATCTATCGCATTAACAGAAAAACGGGAAATGTTCAGTGGTCAGATCATAATTTTGAAACGGTCTATGAATCCGACTATAATGAGACAATGACCATTTATGATGTTTTATGTTATTCAAAAGATGGTTGCCATCTGGCTAATGAATTTGTAAACATAAACAGTCTTTCTACAATCATGGCTGGAAATCTTTCCCAGAACAGCGGATTTTTTAAGAATACCGCTGACTTTTTTAATGGAAAAACCGTTGAATTACGTAATGCCTGTGTAGTTCTTTCCGGAAAGGAACTGGGAAAAGGAGATGTTGCTTTCGAATTAAAACTTTTTCCTTTTTTGCCGATTATCATTCGTTTCTGGGAGGCTGATGACGAATTCCCGGCAAGTATTCAAATTCTTACAGACAGGAATACTTTAGATTACATGCATTATGAAACACTTATGTTTGCACTTACACATCTGTTTTCCAGACTGAAGGAGGAAATGCAAAATGAAGAAAGGTGAAGAATCCAGACAACGCCTAATCGAATGTGCTGCTGAATTATTTTGGAAAAATGGGTATTCTGCCACTGGAATTAGCGAAATTCTAAAACAAACAGGCCTTCCAAAAGGATCTTTTTATTTTTATTTCAAAAGCAAGGATGATCTGGCAACAGCAGTGACGGAATACTATCAAAAAATCTTACTGGAACAATTTCGAAGCAGTTCTCAGGGAAATGACTGGGAAAGTTTTATAGAAGAAATCTTCGATTATTTATTCGGAAGGGCAACTGGACAGACATTTGCAGGCTGCCCGTATGCGGTGATGGGCATGGAAACAGCCCTTAGCAAGCCAGCGGTTGCATCTGTATTTATGGAAGGACTAAAAAATTCGAACAGATTTTTCAGGAAGTATTGTTATACTCCGGATTGTCTCCAGATCATGCAAAGATTCTTTCTCAGCGTATGCTTTCCATCTATCAGGGATATCTTCTTCTTGAACGAATTAGCAACAATACTTTCTTTTTGAAAAATGCAAGAAAAAATATGCTTGAAATGTATCGGGAATACCGATCATATCATGAAATCTGAAGGGAACCTATATGAGTACAGTAATTCTTTCCTGCACCACACTTCTGGAATATGTACAACAGGCTCAGAATATCTGCAATACAGACTTTCCCATCATTGAATTAAATCGGCAATACCACATAGAGCCCTCAAAAATGAAGGAAGACATTCTTCAAACCCTCTCCAGTCTGCCGTCAGATGTGGATACTGTTCTTGTAGCTATGGGGTTCTGCGGCGGATCATGGCAGGATGTGTCCTGCTCTAAAACCCTGGTGATTCCCAGAGTTTCTGACTGTGTTGCACTTACACTAACCACACCGGAACAATATGCTCCGGGTCTGCAAGAACCAGGTCATATGTACCTGTTCGGAAATTGAGAAAATAGATTTTCTGTTCAGGCCATTTATGAAAGTCTTCTGAAGGAATATGATAAAGAAATTTATAATGCAAAATCATTCTAAATACTGCTA
This sequence comes from uncultured Ruminococcus sp., assembly GCA_900066355.1. GTDB lineage: Bacteria > Bacillota > Clostridia > Lachnospirales > Lachnospiraceae > Blautia_A. Next base: position 87,712 of record FMEL01000006.1, on the reverse strand, counting down.
CCAAATTTGGTAATATATCTGTCCGCAGATTTGTTTAGGGCGGTTTTGCGAATGGCATTAACACCCCTTTAACGTTCACTATAATTGAAATCGGTATTTTCCTTTTCCATGTCCGGTTACAGATACGATTACCTTACTATCAACCAACAGTTTTATCAGCTCGGATGCTCTTGTTGATTTTAACCCGGTAATATCTTCTACAATCGTTCTGCCGAAATATTCTTCTTTTCCACATTTTGAAAACAGTTCAAAAGTGTGATTTATTGTTTTTTCTGAAATCATATCTGAAAAAGCAAGTAATTTATTTCGAATATCCGCTTTTTGACTTTCAGTGTCCGCTTCTGTATTCCCAATGTCCGCTGGAAACATTGAGGTCTTCAGCAACCTGTTCCTGTGTAAGTTTCTTTATAGTACGAGCATTTTTAATTTTATCAGCTATCATAATTCTGTATACCTCCTTTCTTCCATGAGATTACAGCAAACGTAGTAGTAACGTCTATCAAAAAGCTTTTACATATTAGATAAAATCATGTAAAATTTCTTTTACATAGCTTAATTGCAGTCTATTTAGCTTGTTTCTTGACTACTCATGAAAAATATTTTTACTTTCGCCCCACCTGTATTTTCAGAATTTGAAAGTTTAATCCCTCCGCCATATTTTTCAGCCACAGTTTTTGCAAAAAATAGCCCAATCCCATAATGGGCTTCTCCATTTCTACTTGTGTCATCCATAAAAAACTGCTCTGTGCCATGCAATAATGCTTCTTTTGTAAATCCTGATCCACTATCCTCCACAATGAATGTCAGCCGACCATCATGCTCCTTTGCACCAATATAAATGATTCCATTTTCTTTTGTATGCTCCACTGCATTCTGAATCACATTCATTACTGCCCGAAACATTTGATCATAGACAATCATTACCTTTTTATCACTTTGCTTTGCCTTCCAATCTATTTTCTGGTGATAGATTTCTGCCAGCCCAAGTGCCTGCTCCTTTATATCTGTAAAAAAATCTTCTAACATCACCGTTGTATAGGTAACATCACTGCAATTCCATGATTTTGTGACATCTATCAACTGCTGGACATAACTTTGTATCTGTGTTGTACCGTTTAAAACATAGGTAATATTATTTTTCTGTTCCGTGGTCAGTTCAGTCTCTGAAAGTAGTTCTGCATTTCCCCTTACAATCGTAAGAGGTGTTTTAATATCATGCGCCAAAGCAGACATCTGCTGGTTCTTTTCCTGCTCTGTTTTCCATTGCTTTTCTAAGGATTCCCGCAATGCATCTCGCATATCATCGATTGCCGATAAACAATCATCAAACTCTTTGATACCGGAACCAGATGTCTCATACTCCAGGTTCTGATTCTTTATTTGATCGATGGCATCTAACACAGGCTGCATCTGCTTTTTGATTCTTTTTCCAAAACATATGGACGGAATGATGATAATCGCTATCGCTCCAATCACAGCCATAATACTCATCACATTCTGAGGTCCTATAAAATGCTCCCTCAAAAAAGCCGAATGATACTGAGGTGTCAGGCGATATTGCAAAACAACATATTCATTTTCCCTTGAAATTACTTTATAAAAATATTTCCCGGATGCTGTTCCATACTTTGCAACATTCCATGCTATCTGTTCGTATTGTTCTGGAAGATTTCCACCTATTTCCTCTCCCTTCTCTGAAAAAATGACATAATTACAAAGTGCAGGAATCATCTCAGCAGTCACTTTATCTGCATGCAAAATCGTATCATATGCTTCATTAATCTTTTGCTCTGCATAATTCGCCGGATAAATGCAGCCCACACTGATCAAAAGGTAAAGTAGCAGATAAGCAACAATCACCAAACCGACTAATGATCCAAGCATGACAAGTACATATCTCATAAAAATCCTGCTGAGTGCATTGCTTCTCTTTACTCTTCCCATTTATATCCAATCCCCCAGACTGTTTTTATCGGTGTATAATTATACTCCGCAAATTTCGATCTTATATTTTTGATATGTGTAATAATGGTACTGTCATTACTCTCACTGTCAAAACCAAAGACCTTTTCTAAAATCTGTTCCTTCGAGAAAACCTGTCCTCTGTTTTTAGCCAGAAATTCACAGATTTCGTACTCTGTTTTCGTAAACGGAAGTTCTTTATCATCCATCAACAGTTTCTTTTGAGACATCTGAATGCAGACTCTCCCTAAAACCATCCGGACAGAATGTTCCCTGTGCTCTCTTCTAAGATGTGCATTGATCCTTGCCCGAAGTTCCATCACTCCAAATGGCTTTGAAATATAATCATCTGCTCCTAAAGAAAGTCCGTTTACCAGACTGTTTTCCTCCGTTTTTGCCGTAAGAAACAAAATCGGACAATCCACAAGTATCCTAATTCTTTTGCATAATTCGAAGCCATCAATTCCAGGCATCATAATGTCCAGTAAAATCAGGTCATAACGATGTAATTCTTCCATATTAATTTTTAGTGGATTACTTACTTTGGTAACCAAATGTCCATCCTTATTCAAAATGCTTTCTATCATTTCCAGAATTGCCGGTTCATCATCAACTGCCAGTATTTTTGCCATAGTTTCCCTCGATTCTATTCCGATATTCTGTTTCCTTCCCAGTGGTTTACCCACCAAAAATAGTATACCATACTAATCCCTGTAAATATTAAGCAACCTGGTATGAATGACAACCATTCACCTACACTAGTTTCTCCCAATACAGATTGCAGATAAGTATATGGTACTCTACCCGTCCAGCAGACAAATACATATTTCCACACATAATCTCCAAGTCCGGTAAGCATCAATGCACTAATTAGTCCTGATATAATCCCTGCTCCAATGGATACCCCTTTTCCAAACTGAAAAGCCAGAATCAGCTGCCACAGATAAAGTGGAACACTGCTTCCCCACAGCAGCAATGCTGCAAATATACATCCTTTCATGATTTCGATATCGCTTGATGCGATTCTTCCAAATCCAATTCCGAATATGATTGCTGTCAATAGGATAGAGCACAGACACAAAACCAGTAGCATCAACAGTTTCGATAAAAATGCTGCAGGTTTATCCGGTAAAGACAACAGATTTTGAAAATCACCTGCATTTTGTTCCTGTTCCATCACACTTGCTGTAAAAATTCCAATAAGTACCGGAAGTCCTGCTCCTATTGCCTGATAAAATGCAATCACTTTCATATTTTCATTCCATGGTGAAAAAAAGTAATATATTAAAAATATAACGCTGGTTATAATCGGAATCAGTAAGTGTGCCAGAATCACAGATGTTCCTTTCATCTTTCGCAAGTCTGCATTAAGAGATCTTCCAATCATCTTATTTCACCTCTCTTCTCTCAAACCATTTCAAAAACAGAACCGTTACAAAAACAAACCAGATGATTGAGAGACACATTCCCGGAACAATGACTCCCGTATCCAAAAGAGGATTCCCTGCTTCTGCGGCAAGTCCATTTGGTAAAACATGAAGCAACGGGCACATCATTCGCATAGGGATTGCAGAAACAAGTACATACCAGATTCTGGTTTGTGATATTACCACACCGCTGACGGTAATAAACAGGCAGACGAACAGGTTTACAATCATTCCAAATCGTTCACTTAAAAATAAAGCTACCGGAATCTCCCATAACTCAGAAACCGTCAGAAACAATACTGCAATCAACGCTCCTCCAACTGGAACATGTGTCGTTAGAAGAAAGCCTCCAAGCGTTGCTCCTGCAAACACAATCACATTAGAAAACAAAATCATGTACCCAATATAAATAATTTTCCCCAGCAACAATTTTCTTCTGTCTGTGGGAATAGTCATTAAATGATAGTATTTTATCTTTTTCTCCTGCGCCACAGAAAGATAACAAAATAGAGCAATCATCCCCGGCAGCAAAAGTGTATACCACCAGTTCCAAACACTTTCTGCATAAGCATTTGTCATCCCAAGAGTAAATATAAATGCCATAACAAATGTAAGAAGAGGAAATCCCCAGATAAACTTTTTTCGCATGGTTCTTTTGGCTTTTTGATGTTCTGCTTTTATAATATTAACCATGGATTTCACCTACTTTCTGGTTTTTTCTTACCACATTCATAAACAAATCTTCAAGATTATCTCCCTGCTTTAATGCTCCTTCGTATCCTAAGATTCCACCTGAAATAATCCCGACTTTATCTGCAAGTAACTGTACCTCTGAGAGAATATGACTGGAGAGAATTACAGTGATTCCCTGTTCCGGAAAAGACCGGATCAGCTCTCGTAATTCCTCGATGCCTATTGGATCTAATCCATTCGTAGGTTCATCCAATATCAAAAGTTCCGGTTCTCCAAGCAATGCCATTGCAATGCCTAGTCTTTGCTTCATCCCCAAAGAAAACTGTCCTGCTTTCTTCTTTCCGGTGTTTGTAAGTGATACAATCTGCAAGACCTCATCAATTCTGTTTTCATCTGTACCAAGCAATAATTGTCTTACCTTCAAATTCTCTCTGGCGGAAAGATTTTCATAAATAGGCGGATTTTCAATTAACGCTCCTATTTTTGATAAATCTTTCCTATCCAAAAGTTTTCCATCAAAGTAAATCTTTCCTGCAGTTGGTTTCATCATACCAGTCAACATTTTCAATGTGGTAGATTTTCCCGCACCATTCGGTCCAAGCAGTCCATAAATCTGTTCCTTTTCTATATTAAATGAAACATTATTTACCGCTTTCTGCTTTCTAAAATATTTACACAAATTTTGTGTCTGCAACATCATTTCCATCTTTACTATCCTTCCTTCCATATTTCATTTCTTACTGAAATATAACCTAACAGAAAAAAATAAAGATTTGATGAAGATTGCTAAATAATTCGTCTACTCTATTTTTATTCTCGTATGGAATAAACCATCAATTGAATATCATTATCAGAACTCGGCTTTCCACTGAAATCAGCAAAGCTGTTACAAATACGAAGTCCTAATTTACCGAATATCTCCGTGATTTCATCCAAACTATATAACCTTATAGGATTTCCTTCTTTCATTTCAGGCTTGGTGTTCCATTACAATACAGGTTAAATGCCATACAGACAATTCGTAAACTTCCACTGGTCTGCCACCCTTCCTGCAGGCATTCCGTTTTTACACATCCAGTTTTAAAATTATAGATTTTATTCACATTATTTCTTGTGTCTCTGTCGATACCCAGGCAATAAACCAAAGCCCGATGGTAGACATCCTGATATCTGCATTTTTTCAGATATTCCTCATAAAATTTTTCGTGTTCCCTGCTCTTGAAAGTAATTGTGCGAGAATTGCTATTCTCTGCTCTTAACGCTGTGTTTGTCATTTTCATTTTCCTCCTGAATTTTTAATATTTTGGTATAAAAAAGACACTCCATTTCTGGAATGCCCCATAAAAAATAGGGACACCCGCTTTTAACAAGTATCCCTATAATCTATCAATGATCTGATAGCTCTCTATTCATTTTCATATTCAAGATTCTTTGTGTTCCCCGTCCCGAGATCTAACGCAACAACAACGGTTACTTTCTTCACAAGGCTCTTTTCTTTGTGATTTTCACCTATTTTTTTGAAACTGAAAAACTCCACAAAGTGCGTAAATTCAAGGATTTCTACATATTTTTCCTTTGTAGCAACACCACAGTCTCAACGGTACTTTCGTTGTCCCAACAAAGTTCCTGTGTCTCCCTGTCTCCAAAATACACCGGAAAACGGAACTTTATGTGCTTCAGAAATCTGCCATCTGGCTGCTCCTGCTCGTAAATGTCCACCTGTTCCACAAAGCTGTTAAGAAATTCTTTCTTCTCCAGGTCGGTGAACTTATCATATAGTTTATCAAAATATAAAAGAAATTGATAGACGTTTTCTTCTGATATTTTCTGTTGCTGAATATTCAACAGGCGATTCTTGACTTCTTCTATACTGTTCTCCACGCCTTCAATTTCATCATACAGACGGTATAACCTTGTCTCCATATCCTGATATTTCTTCTCATAAAATTTATCCATGATATCCAGACTGTCCATCTGCTGTCCAAGTCTTGCTTTTGCTCCGGTCAACTGCTTGTGCTGCTTTTCCAATCCTTCAATCTCTTTTTCTATTTCTTCTGTATCAATTCTTGAACCGATTTTATTCAGAATTGCTTCTTCAAATTTAGGATTCTTCACCAGCTTCCGGATAACTTCTTCCACTGCATTGTTAATCTTCTCCTCGCTCCATTGTTTACGATATCCACATTTATGACCGTCTACCAGACGACGATGTTTACAGGCATAATAGAAATAATCTTTATATAAGGTTCCGTCTTTCTTTTTCTTTCGGTTCACGTTCCCATACATACCGCTTCCACATAACGGACATCTCAATATTCCAGATAAGATATGCTCATGATCCAGACTATGCGTTTTTTCATATTTCACACCTGTTTTTTCCCGTTTTTGATGTGCCAGCTCCCAATCTGTTTCTGAAATAATCCCTTCGTGGATACCATCATGCAGCATATAATTTTCCTGTTTTACAATGCGATATTCATTTCTTGTACCAGAAACTTTCTCGTTTTTTCTTCGTCCATAAGCCAGCTTTCCACAGTATACCGGATTATCCAGAACGCCTTTTATAAAGGAAGAGGCAAATGCGTCCAGTGTATTATTCTGTCGTTTTTTCTTTTTATATCCATGCTGGTTCAGCCATGCAGCAATCGCAGAGATTCCCATATTTGTATGAATAAATTTGTCATAAATCAGACGGATAATCTCCGCTTCGTCCTCTGCAATCTGTAATTCTCCATTTACCAATTCATAACCATATGGAGCGAATCCTCCGTTCCATTTTCCTTCCCTGGCTTTCTGCTTACGTCCTTCCATTGTCTGAACAAGGATATTCTCTCGTTCAATCTCTGCCACCGCAGACAGAACAGAAATCATCAGCTTTCCACTATCTTTTGAGCTGTCAATTCCATCTTCTACACAAATCAGATTCACTCCAAAATCCTGCATCCTCTGCAAAGAATTTAATACATCTGCCGCATTACGACCGAATCTGGAAAGCTTGAACACCAATACAAACTGTACCTCATCTGTTCCATTCTCAATATTATCCAACATTCTCTGAAATTCCGGTCTGCCCTCTACGCTCTTTCCAGACTTACCTTCATCGGAATACTCATTTACAATTTCCATATTCTGAAATTCCGCATATCTCTTGAGTTTTTCTTTCTGAGCATCCAGACTGTAGCCATCTACCTGCATGGTTGTGGATACTCTGGTATATATATCGCATTTAATCTTTTTATTCTTCATAATCTTCCTCGCAGTATAACTCTGTTTTATTGTCCCAACCTTATTTTAGTACTTGTTCCAACTATTTTCAATACTTATTTTCCGTATTGACGCATTTCTTCGCCAATCGTATAATTAAGTTAGATACAGAGCATTTCTGTTATCAAAATATTGCCCGCCCACCATTGGCGACTTATAAATGATTGGCTCGAAAATATTGTTCGCTTACCGGAAGCGTCTAATAAATGTCCGGCTTGAAAATTATTTAGAAATAATTTCTGTTTTTGATATTGTGTTTTTATCACACATTGCATATACTATAAATACACAAAAAAGCCAAAAAAGAGGAGGTGTTAGTATGGCTACTTCAAGTATTACTCATAATTTTGTCGTATCCAATCCAAATAGCGTAAAGCGTTTTGTCGCAGCAATTGACGAAGCCGACCGTGACCGCACACCAAAGCAGACACTTCCCGGACGTCAGTTAACGAACCCACAGGAAATCTTAGCTTTAATGTCAAAAAGGAAGAAAAAACATGTCTGATAAATATTTTACCGTTAATATTCGGGCATATTTGGATAAAGACGAACCGACATATATCGGAGAGGAAAGTCTTTACGACTTACTCTCCGATTTTTCTTGTCCCAAAAATCCCGATGTGGAATACTTTTTATTACATAATGCGATTGAGTTTACCAAAAAAGATCAATCTATCACTTATCTGGTATTTGATGCTGAAGATGCTTCACTGGTTGGTTATTTTTCACTTACAATAAAACCAATCTCTGTCCGTGCTTCAAATATCAGCAAGACAATGGCAAAAAAACTGTCCCGTGTCAGTATTTTGGATGAAGAAACACAATCCTATACTACCGCAGCTTACCTGATCGCCCAGTTGGGAAAGAACTATTCTCTTCCAAAGGAAAAACGAATTCCTGGAAATATTCTACTGGGATTTGCACTGGAAACCATATCCAGTCTCAAATATTCCGTAGGTGGCGTTATGGAGTTTCTTGAATGCGAAGATAATGAATTTCTTCTGAGCTTTTATACGCAGAATCATTTCAAGCCATTTGATACGCGTATTACCGCTTCTCAGAATAATGAGCCACACACTCTGCATCAGCTTTTAAAATTTATTTGATTTAAAAATGCATGAAAAAAGCGACAGTCTGATTTACATTTTGTATTTCAGGAAACTGCCGCTTCTTTTTCTTCCTTATTCTGTTTTTTTTCCTCCAACTCCCGGAGGACTTCAGCGCCGTACTTATCAATCATCCGTACCAGAAAATCAATGCACCGCTCAAATTCAATATTCTGTTGCATAAGCTCCTCCCGTTATTGTTTTGATCTGAGCTTATTTTACAGAACCTGCCTGAAAACCACATTGAATAGAAATTGATTGTAAATTGACACAATCAATTTAAAAATATCCGCATTTCCTTGAATCGAATATATGTTCGTGTTATGATGGATATACTTAATCTTTAACTACGAAAGGGGAATTTCTATTGAATCGATGCGATTTTTCTTCTATTAGCACTTGCTTAAAAAATCATATCAGCGAAAGTAATCAAATGAGTCAGCCTGATTTTTTATACGAATTATTTGAAGATTTTATGGATGATCCGGCAAATCAGGATTTTTCAATGGATAACGGTCTGGTTTGCCGCTGGATGACTGGTCAGGCTAAAATCAGTCCTAAAATATCCGCTTACTATTCCAAGCCATCCAACCAGGAAAAATTAGCCCATACCATCCACCAGAATCTTCTTCCACTGATGTCTGACTGTAATATGGCTATAGAAGATATTTACACTTTATTCATTCAGGATGACAGCATCTCAGATGCGAAAAAGAAAAATCTGACTCCCTTATATAAACCAGCCAGTTCAAGACTGCTGTTTCTTGCAAAACTGATTTCTTTTGGCATGGAACGTCAATTCATCAAACGTAATACCAAAAATCAGAAGCTGCTCGCCGGAGGAGCTTTATCCCCCATTGTGCTGGATTATATTATGGACAGTGAGGTTCCGAAACCATGCCGTCATTTTATCGGAAGAGATAAAGAACTGGAAGAATTATATACCATGCTTGAGGAAAACCGTCATGTTTTTCTTTACGGAATTGCCGGCATCGGAAAAAGTGAACTTGCCAAAGCCTACGCAAAGCGGTACATGAGGCATTACACCAATATCCTTTATGTAGAATATACCGGCAATCTTCATCAGGATATTACTGACATGGATTTTATTGATGATCCACCAGAAATCAGTGAACAGGAACGGTTTCAAAGACATAACCGTTTTCTGCGTTCTCTGAAATCTGATACTCTGTTGATCATAGACAATTTTAATGTCTCTGCTACACAAGACAGCTTTCTGTCAGTAGTATTAAAATATCGCTGCCAGATTTTGTTTACAACCAGAAGCAAACTGGATGAATACTGTACTCTGCCATTAAAAGAAATATCGGATATGAACGCTCTCTTCCAGCTGGCATCAGTATTTTATTCAGAGGCAGACACGTACCGGGCAACAGTTGAAAAGATCATCGAAACTGTTCACGCTCATACTTTTGCCGTGGAACTGGCAGCAAAACTTCTGGAAAATGGAATCTCAACTCCAAACCAGTTATTAACAAGACTTCAGGTGGAAAAAGCATCTTTCCACAACGAAGATAAAATTAAAATAATCAAAGATGGACAAAGCAGCAAAGCCACCTATTACAGTCATATCCATACGCTATTTTCTTTATACACTTTATCTCTTGAACAGCAGGATACCATGTGTAATATGTGCTTTCTTCCTTCCACCGGTATTTCCGCCCGTATATTTGCCAAATGGCTGGAACTGCCCACACTAAATGAGATCAACGATTTAATTGAGACTGGTTTTGTCCAGACAACAAAACGTCGCACTATCTCTCTGCATCCGATGATTCAGGAAATCACCCTTTCAGAGACAAAACCATCTGTAACTCGCTGCCACATATTACTGGATTCTTTACAGAAAATATGTTTAATGCATGGGATTGAAGTTGATTATTACAAGAAACTGTTTCAAACAATCGGAAATATCATAGAATTGATTGAAAAGGATGATATACCAAAGTATCTGCTTTTTCTGGAAAATGCATTTCCATACATGGATAACTATAACTACCACAAAGGTATGAATGGAATCATTCAGGAACTGAAATGTCTATTAAAGACAAAAAACATTGGCACTGACTCTGACCAGGCATTATTGCTGGATTTTCAGGCAGCCCTTGAAACCAAACCTGAAAAAGCAATAAAACTGGAAAAGGATGCTCTTGCCCAGATAGAAAATATCACTGCAGACAATGCTCGCCTTGTTTCCAACCTTCATGCCAATCTCGGAGGACTTTACCGCATGAACGGTCATCCCGATCTTGCAAGAGAACACATGGAAAAAAGTATCTCACTGCTTGACCAATTTAACCTGCTTCATATAAATGACAGCATACCTCAGATTGCCAATTATGCAATGTTCCTGACAGAACAGCAGGAACCTGAAAGAGGGATCTCCGAATTACAAAAATTATCCGGCATCATCAAGGAATACCATTCCGATGACTGTCTGGATTATGCCAAAGTTCAGGAAACCCTTGCAACCATTTATCTGATGACCACCAATCTTTCACAAGCTAAAATACATTTTAAAAAAGCTTTTAAAATATATGAAAAAATTTGGGCTGATGAACCAGAATTGATTGAAGCAAAATATCAGGAAATTCAGGAGTTATATCCACAGATTGGATTTTCCATTGGAAAAAATCTATCCCTTCTTTTAACAAAATAAGCATACTTTACGGCGGGCAAGTTGCCCGCCGTTATATTCAACTATTCGTCAAATAAATATATGCATCTTCCAAAGTGATATCATTATCTAGGACACAATTCTCATTTGGCTTTCCTTTGCTTAATACTTTCATATGAATTCCATTTTCTACATACTGCTTAGATGATATAGAATAATTGGCTTCTAACAAACGGGCTTCTTCTGCATTTTGTACCGTACAATTCCAAACACAACCCTTTGCATTTTCCAGTAACCCACTCACGCTTCCAGAATATAAAAAACTTCCTTTTTTCATAATGGCAAGCTGTGTACAGGTTGCTGCTAAATCTTCTACTACATGAGTGGAAAACAGCACAGTTCTATCCTTTGAAAAATCAACCAAAAGATTGCGAATCCTGATTCTTTCTTCCGGATCTAACCCAGTTGTTGGTTCATCAATAATCAAAAAATCCGGATTATTAAGAAGTGCTTGTATGAGTCCGACACGTCTCTTCATACCACCAGATAATTGCCGCATTTTTTTATTCTGATGCTCTGTAAGAGAAGTCTTTTCCAGATAATAGGTAATTCTTTGTTCGAGGTCATTTCTGGATACTCCTGACAGTCCTCCCATATATACAAGGCATTCTTTCACCGTAAGATTCGGATATAAGTCGATTTCCTGTGGAAGATAACCAATCTTTTTCTGTATTTTCTCATAATTTCCCTCGTTATACAGAATTCCATCAAGCGAAACCATTCCTTCCGTTTGTTTTAAAACGGTTGTAAGAACCCTCATCAGCGTGGTTTTTCCCGCACCATTTTCTCCCAAAAGTCCGTAAATTCCCTTAGGTATTTCAAGAGATGCCTTATTTACTGCAACTACACCATTTTTAAATCTAACTGTTAAATCATTTATTCTAATACTCATAATCTATCCCCTTTTCTTTAAAGCCATTGGTAATACTGCAAATAAAAGCAGACCCACTATAAAAGACACAATCGTTCCATAAATCCAACTCTCGGACATTAATTGATTAACTTCACAAGAGCTGAAAGAAAACAATCCCAGATTCCCGAAAAATGAACTGCCCGCTTTCGATATAAGACCAATGACAATTCCAAATAAACCTCCTATACCTGCCCACATATTTCCAATCAATGTACACAAAATCACAGAGCATATACTCCAAAGCCAGATGGTTCCGAACATTGCAATGAAAAATAAAAGGAATATCTGAGTGCCCGAAACGCCTTCGTTTACACTGCCCGGTTTTTGCCAGAAAAACAAAACATATCCAACACAGGAAAGTATTAATAAATATAATATTTGAACGCACACTCTCTGTGATATTACTTTTAACTGCTTTTTTTGATCATACAAATGAAATACATCGGCACGCTTACTTTTTACTTCCATCAAATATGTGTCACTACAAAAAATAATTGTTAAAAATGCTATTGGAGACTGAATCGCTGAACCGATTTCTTCATAGTATATAATCGGATGAATAGCACACAATATCAGTATAAATGCGCATGAATAAAAAATCTTATATAACGACAGGCAGTTTTTTAGTTCCGTTTTCAATGAACCCTCCTCCTTTTCCAGATTGTAACAGAAATACATACTAATATAACTGATGAAATTACAAGCATAATCTGATTTATGTTTGACATTTGGGCTACGTGTGTTTCAAAAAATCTGCCAGGGAATCGCACCATAATAGAGAACGGTCTCATATAATAAATATCATTCTTCATGGTCAGCATATTTGAATATATAATGTGTAAAAACAAGATTGGTGCTGCCGGAAGCGGATTTTTAAATATTACTGCTGTAATTGTATAGACACAACATATCATCAAAAGATTCGGCACAATATAGATCAGAGAATTCACGCAAAAATCAATTGGTGTTACTGGAAAGCCCGATTCTAAAGACGTTTTCAAACACAGCATAAAGAATATAATATTCAAAATCACTAATACTCCCAGCATACTAATGAATCCGCTTATTACTTTCCCACATATATATTGGATTGCCGTAACAGGCTTTGTATGTAATAATTCATAGGTACTTTTTCGTGTATCCTGAATAAATAGAAATGATAGCAAGACTGTTGCAAAAAAGGCCATATGCAATCCTGCAAAATCCGTAAATTTTTTTGCAAAGTACCATGAAAAAGAATGTTCGGATAATTTCTGTTCGATATAATGATTGATTTCTTCTGCTGTCCCCTTATGAATTTCAAGGTCTTCATAAGCATATAACGCATTATAATAGCCATATTGGGATTCCAAAAACTCAGAAGCAGTCTTTACATCCATATTCTGAATTTCTTTCATTACATGATCCGCTTCCTGCCTGCTAAATCCAAAACCATTTTGGGAGGTGTCCATTAACGTCTCTTTGATCGTATCTTCCCACTCCCTTCTTCTTTCTTTATCATCAGATGTGGGAATGTACCCATCCATGACATCGGCATCTTCCAATGCTACATCATTTTGTGTGACCTGTTCATTCTGTTTGATATAATGAATTTGCAAATACGGTGACAGACATTGATACATACTGGCGACTATAATAATCAAACCAACCCACAAAACAGGGTTCTTTAAATAATCAAGTATACTTCTTTTTATGATTGTTTTCATTGCATCTCTTCCTTTCTTTATTTCTTTAACAACATCATACAAATCAATTCTCAATAAATTCACAACAAAAAAGACCAAAACCACTTTTTTGTGATTTCAGCCTTATAAAGTATTTTCATTCAACTTTGAAAAGAGCTTCTACATGGGCACCGCCTTGTCTGGCATTATATATTTTCAGATTTCCTCCATGCTTTTCACAGAAAATACGAGAAATATACATGCCTAGACCAAAATGCTTTAAATCATCTTGTGGATTCTTATGATAAAATGGCTCTGTTACTTTTTCCTCAGTATCCACAAATCCTATTCCATCATCTTCAACAGAAATTATAAGAAAACCATCCTTTTTCTTTATCTGCAAAGCAATACTTTTTTGCGCATATCGAACCGCATTTTCCAGTAAGTTGTCTGTCACTTCCATGACAAGTTCCTCATCCACTTTCACAACGTTTTGTTCCTGTGCTCTTTCTACCTTACATAATTTACTTTCCTTCTTGGACAGCATGACAGCTTCTGCCTCAATCTTTTTTGCCAGTTCCGATAATTCTATCTCTGAGCATTGCAGTTCTCTCTGTTCTAAATTGGACATTTTTCTCATGTTTTCCGTAAAATGCTCTATACGGTCAATCTGATACATGCCTGTTTGTAAGATATCAATAACATCCTCTGTTTTTATACTCTCAGCAGAAACAAACTCTAAGAGCATTTCCTGATACCCACGCAATATGGAAAGTGGAGAACGTATATCATGTGCAATTGCATTCCGCAAAGCCTTCTCGTCATCAATCATTCGCCACATCTTTCTGTTGTTATCTGCTAAAGCACTTCGCATCATTTCAAATTCTTTACACAAAGTTCCCATCTCATCTTTATTTTCATAGGACACATGAAAATCCAGTTCATTATCTGCAATCATTTGTGAGGCATCTTTTAGTTCCTGTAGAGGTGTCTTTAACTTGTTTTTATAAAAAAAGAATACCGCAGCAACACTCCCAACAATTGAAAAAATCAATACCGAATATGTTTCCATAAAGTCACACATTTCCGAAAGATGATAGTCCAAACGATTCATCTGCGATTGATTAGGTCTTGATATCTCAATCTCGTATTTCTTTCCATATTGCTGAAACACGTCCGTATAATCTGCATAATCAATATATTTTTCCCATATTTTATTCTGCATATTTCTTGCAAAATGAACTGTAAATCCAGATAACAGAAATGCTGCCGTCAAGCTGATCACAAAATAAAACAGAATTGTTTTTTTCAGTGACAAGTTTCTTATTTTTTCCATCGGTATCCAATCCCCCATACAGTTTCTATGTATTCTTTTTCTGAATAATCCGCTATTTTTTTTCTTATACGCCGTACTAATTCTGTTATCGTTCTACTATCCCCTTCCGCATCATATCCACAGACTTGTGCATATATACGTTCTTTATCAAACACCTGCCCTGGATGCATGGATAAGAATTCAATAATCTGATATTCAATTTTTGTGAACTCCATCCTGTGTCCAGCTATAGCTACTATTTTTTCAGAATAATCAATCAGCATTTCATCCATGAAGCGGTATTCCGTTTTTTGTTGATGCCTTTCTTCTCTCTTTATGTTTGTAACAATCCTCGCTTCCAACTCCCGAAGACTAAATGGTTTCGTAATATAATCATCCCCACCTGAAAGCAACCCATTAATTTTATCATCTTCATCAACTCTTGCTGTCAGAAATAAAATTGGACATAACACTTTACTGCGTATCAAACGACATACTTCAATCCCATCCATTCGTGGCATATTGATATCCAACAAAATAATATCCGGTTTCATTTTTATTTTATTTAATGCTTCCATTCCGTCTGTAGCCGTAATGGTTTCATATTGTTTCATATTAAAATAACGACAAAGCATTTTCACCAATTCTTTATCATCATCGACAACTAAAATCTTGTATTTCATCCAAACCACCTCCAGTATCCATATTATACGATAAAAAACAATGAAATCACAACAAGAGTACATGAAGAATGTACGCACAATATATCTTTTTTCTCAATTCCAGCTCAATTTCCACTCAATGTCTTTTACCTCCGATTTTCGTATGCTTATCTCACAGCAAAGCAGTACCACACCGGTATGACCTGCTGAATCAATCAATACGAAAACGGAGGTATTTTTTATGCGAGAACTCAAAAACACAAAAATCATCGCTGTAGATCATGGCTATGGCAATATGAAAACAGCAAACACCGTCACACCAACCGGAATCAAAGCCTATGAAACCGAACCAATCTTCACCGGGAATATTCTGGAATATAACGGCATTTACTACCGGATTGGCGAAGGACACAAAGAATTTATCCCGGATAAAGCTATGGACGAAGAATATTATCTTCTGACGCTAATGGCTATTGCAAGGGAACTGAATGTCTTTTCCATCCGTGAAGCAGATGTTCATCTGGCTGCCGGACTTCCTCTGACATGGATCAGAAATCAAAGAGAAGCTTTTCGTTCCTATCTGCTCCAGAATCCAGAAGTCCATTACCGTTTCAACGGCAAAGAATATCATCTCCACTTTGCGGGATGTAGCCTTTACCCACAGGGATATCCGGCTATTGTAAACCACCTTGAAAATTTCAAGGGAACTAATCTCCTTGCAGATATCGGAAACGGAACCATGAACATTCTGTATATTAACAATAAGAAAGCTCAGGAGAGCCGATGCTGGACAGAAAAACTTGGTGTAAACCAGTGCATGATTGCCGCAAAGAACGCTGTTCTGGACAAATTCGGAGTGAAAATTGAAGAATCCACAGTAGAACAGATTCTGCGGTTTGGAACAGCTGACATTTCAGCACCATATCTGGATTGTATCAGTTCTATTGCCAGACAGTATGTGGCAGAACTTTTTTCCACGCTCCGCAAATATGAATATAATCCTGACCTGATGCGCCTGTATGTGGTTGGCGGCGGTGGATGCCTGATCCGTAACTTCGGAACGTATGACAAATCACGAGTCACAATCATTGATGACATCTGCGCCACTGCCAAAGGTTACGAATCTCTGGCTTATATGAGCCTGAAAAGGAGGGGATAAACCATGCAGAACAATATCCGCAACACAAACCTGCGCTTTAATCTGGACAAAGAACAACAGCGGAGAGCCTGGGAATATTTACAGACGATGGACAGGCAGGATTTTAAATCTTACAGTCAGGTAATCTCTCTTGCACTGGTAGATTATTTTGACCGCTACTACCGCACACAGGCTGATTCTTATCTGGAAACAAGAGAACGGGAAGAACTTTTTGTGAAACAGATTGTAGATGCAGTGGAAAACAGTCTGAAACAGGAATTGCCACTTTTTCTTTCCGGACTGACTGTAGACATGGCGCAAAGGGAGCCCCAAATCAGGGCGTCCTTTCCAACACCTGAAAATTCACAGCCGGATAATGATGTAGACTGGGATTTTCTTGGAGAATAACTGATTGGAGGTGAACACATGACGGACTTTCTGACAGCAGACACCAACCTGCCATCTTATATGATGTTTCCCCGTTTCCTTCTGGACATGGAAATAAACGAAACTGCCAAAATGCTTTATATTATCCTGCTCGACCGGGCAAGGCTTTCCCAGAAAAATGAGGGCTGGTCAGATATCGATGGTCATGTGTTCATTTACTTTACAATTGAAGCACTGGCAGAAGTTCTCCACAAAAGCCAGATGACGATTAAAACTGCTCTGGCAGTACTGGAAAAACAGGAGCTTATCTTCCGAAAACGGCAGGGACCCGGACAGCCCAATCGAATTTATGTAAAACTCCCAAAAGAAACCATCCACTATACAGACAGATTTCTTTCCCTAAGACAGACAGAAAACTGTCCTATTGACAGACAGGATTCTTTCCCTGATACAGACAGAAAACTGTCTGGTAATAAGAAAGAGATAAAAAAGAACAATTTAGCAATAAGAGGGAGTAAGGAGCCACTCTCACCCTATGGAAAATTTCAAAATGTTTTTCTGTCAGAAAAAGAGCTTGAAGATATCCGGCAGACAATCCCTGACTGGAAAGATTATATTGAACGCTTATCCGGTTATATGGCTTCTACCGGAAAACAATATCAGAACCATGCAGCTACCATCATCAGTTGGGCAAGACAGGATCATCCTGCTTCCCGGCAAAGAAATTACGAAAGTGAGGAATACGAAACACTATGACAAGATTTACAGGAAAAGCAACCGCTATAACACCAAACAGAGAGCTTCAGCCTGATGAATATTTTAACGAAACAGACCACCTGATCTACTGTTCCAAATGCAATACGCCAAGACAATGCCGGCATGAATTACAGGGAAAGGTGCTTATTCCTTCCATTCGCTGTAAATGCCAGCAGGAAATCTTTGAGCAGGAAGAAACCCAGAGAAAACTTCATGAAAAACAAATGGAAATAGAGCATCTTAAAACCAGCGGCTTACAGGACAAAGCACTCTATGACTACACTTTTTCCAAGGATAACGGCATCAATCCGGAAATAAAACTGGCACACAATTATGTAAGCAACTGGGAAGAGATGAAAGCAAACGCCTCCGGACTTCTCATCTGGGGTGATGTCGGTACTGGAAAATCTTTTTTTGCAGGCTGCATTGCCAATGCCCTGCTGGAAAAAGGCGTTCCTGTACTGATGACCAACTTTTCCCAGATTCTGAATACCCTTACCGGAATGCATTTTGAAGACAGAAACCAGTTCATCAACAGCTTAAACCGCTACAGTCTTCTGATTATTGATGATCTCGGAATTGAGCGGAACTCTGACTTTGCACTGGAACAGGTATTCAATGTGATCGACAGTCGTTACCGCAGTAAAAAGCCCCTGATCATAACGACCAATCTCACTTTATCAGAGCTGAATAATGCCGCTGATATCGCACACAAACGAATTTATGACCGTATTCTGGAGAGATGTATTCCTGTCCGTATCAATAACCGGAATATCCGTCAGGACAATGCAACAGATAATTTAAAACGGGCGAAAAAAATCCTGTTGAACAATCATGCTCCGAACCAGAATTGACTCAAAGAAGTATAACGCAATGATTATTTTTCACTGACAGTGGTACTACTATCTTTCCTTATTTTTCACCAAGAACATGCCACTGTCAGTTATCTAAAACCATAGTACCAAACCAAAAGATTTTAAAACCAAAACTGCCCGGATACGGGCATAAAAAGGAGGTGCCAGGTATGGCAGATAAAAGAATCATGACACCGGAAGAAAAAGCACTTTTACAGGCAAGACACCGCCAGGAAGAAGCTGAAGCAAGAAATTGCAAAAAAGAACGTGATGCCAGAACACACCGATTAGTCCAGGAAGGAGCCATTCTGGAAAGTATTGTTCCCCATATTAAAGAAATGGATTTAGATTCCCTAAAACGGGAGCTGATGATCCGGCTACGGGGAATGTAAACGCACAAGTTCTACTCCCGAAGGGCGCACTTACTCACCACCTGATAAATCAGGCAGTGGTATCCCCTTCGGGGCTCGTGCGCTCTGCCGAGGGCTTTATCCGCTGTTGCAGGCAACATCGAAAGGAGGTGCCAGATATGGCAATTTATCATATGCAAGCCAAAGTCGTCAGCCGTGGTTCCGGTCGGTCTGCCGTTGCTGCTTCTGCTTATATGAGCTGTAGCCGCATGTACAATGATTATGACGGCATCCAGCATGACTATACCAGAAAGCAGGGGCTGATCTATCAGGAGGTGATGCTTCCTCCAATGGCTCCATTGGAATGGAATGACCGGGAACAACTCTGGAATGCTGTGGAAGAAACCGAAAAGACCAAAGACAGCCGACTTGCAAGAGAATTTGTTGTCGCACTCCCCGTTGAGTTGGATAAAGACAGCAATATTTCTCTTCTTCAAGATTTTATTAAAAAGAATTTTGTAGATATGGGGATGTGTGCTGATTTTGCCATTCACGATACAGATGGTCACAATCCCCATGCACACATTCTTCTTACTGTCCGACCATTAAATGAAAATGGAACATGGCAGTATAAAACAGAAAAAGAATATCTCTGTATCAAAGATGGGGAAGAAAAAGGGTTTACTGCTTCTGAATTTAAAACTGCTCAGAAACAGGGATGGGAAAAGCAATATCGCTATAAAGTTGGAAAAAAGAAAGAATATCTGACTTCCTCTGTTGCACAGGAAAAAGGATATGAACGGATTGATAAACACCCCAAGAGCAGCCGATATGGCAGACAGAATCCTATTTCCCAACAATGGAACAGTGATGAACAACTTTGTATCTGGCGGGCAAACTGGGCAGATGCCGTAAATAAAATGCTTGCACGTAATCAGATAAATGCTACCATTGATCACCGCAGCTTTGCAGATCAGGGAATCACCGAACAGCCAACCATCCATGAAGGCTACATTGCCCAGAATATGGAAAAGAAAGGCATGATAGCAGACCGCTGTGAAATCAACCGTCAGATTCGTGCGGATAACAAAATGCTCCGAGAATTAAAAGCAAAGGTAGCAAAACTGGCTGAAGCTGTAGAAAAGTCTATTCCAATAATAGCTGAAACGTTAGAAGCGATCCGCAATCATATGATTTTTACACAGTATCATTTGCTCCACAATGAGATGCAAAAAGAAGTGATCCATGACTGGATGAATCATTTTAATCCAATACTGAATAAATACAACACCATTAAAAAGAAACTCAAAGCTAAAGTTACAGAGCGGAAAGAACTGAATGTGAAAAAAGAGAAAACCAGTATTTTGAATCCCATCCAGCATATAAAATTGAATCAGCAGCTTACCACTGTTACCGAAGAAATTGAAGAACTGAAATCAAGGAAAGAGCAGCTAATCTTCCAGGCACAATGCTCTACCGATAAAGATATGACAAATCTATCCAAGAAATATAACCAAATGAATAACAATCTTGATATCCTAGATTCTCAGGACATCTCGCTCAAAAAACAGCTTGAAAAAGATGCCGCCGCTTTCCGGGAAGAAAAATTTCATCCTGAACCAGAACAATATACCGAGTTACTGGATACCAGAATCCAGATACGTCCTGATTTCCGGGATAAGCTGATCGAGCAGCTCAAAGGTACTTTTGGTAAGTATTATGACTATCACCGTCGTGATATTGCAGCCGATGAGGTGGATTATCTCAATGTGGAAGACCCTGATGTTTTCTCCCATCGTGCATGGGAACTTAAATATCAGAGAGAACAGGAAATGCGGCGAAATCAGTCTGCTCGGACTAAGAAAAGGTCACATGATATGGAATTGTAATCATCTAAAGTATTGTCCTGGCACCATAAATGGTGCCGAGACAATGAATAATATTCACACATTATTATTTTAATATTCCAACTATTTACTTTTATTTGAAATCTAAGTCATAGTCTAGCATTTTCAATGCCTATACTATCAACATTCTTTTTCTTCGATTAAATAGACACTGTCTGCTAAAACAATCAAGCTACAACGATTTTACTGTTCAATCTTTTTCTGTATGAAATGTTCAATAACATTATTGAACATAATGTCATCAAATTTTTCTCCTGAAAATACGTTATCACAAATTTCTATTAACCAATCGACATCTTTGACCGGAAGCTTGTTCTTCAATAAACAAAGCATTTCCGTAATGTTGAGCTGAATATCTTGCGTTTGAGCTGCAAGATAACACGCATCTTCTGGTTCCGTCAACAACTCCACAGATTTAGAATATATCCATAGTTCTTCTGCAATATATCCTATTGGAAGTTCATCGACATCGGTGACTTTTTTTTCAGGCAAATCATATTTTTCACTAAAGCAGTCAAGCATTTGTGCTGTCACATTCACAGGATATGGAGGCACCAGTTTATCAAGCAATGAATGATTTTCTGATTCGATTGCCTTCTTGACGTCAACGAGCATCCGTCGAGGGAACTGTAAAGCAGTAGAATCTATTTCTTTGGACTCGTTTGCAGATAATATGACTAGGTAATCAAAGGGAGCATCAGCAAATGCGATACAGCCCAGAAGCCATTCGGTTAAATTGCTTTCCGATGCCATATCAAAATTACCAACTATGATGGGATAATAGCTCAACATGTCAATGGTGTAAATCTGATCAGGAAAATGAATCGAATACTTTGATTCTAATTCCGACAATCCGTCTTCTACTATCTTTCTCTCATCCCGACAATGCCCGTCATACCAATTGCTAATTTGATATTTATTAAAATACTTATTTGGCGAATGTGTCTGGTAGTAGCTACAGCACATTATTAGTCGCTCTATGTTTTGTGTTTCCATAACACAAAGAGTCAACTGTCTTTCCTGAAAGCTAAAATCAATTGCAATTTCTGCAAAGTAATTCTGCATTGTCACAAGAGCACTTTGAGCTATTGTGAGGTTAACCATAGCCAATCTTTGTTTTTGTTCATTCTTAATGAGGAACCCTGCAAACTGATTCATAAAGTTTTGTATGCTTTGAAAGTATTTACTCTTTATTTTTCCTAACCTCTCGGGCACTGTAGCTTTTTCTTCAAAAGGACGATCTTCTTTAGGATATCGCTTTTCACCAGTAGTAATTAGGGCAAATTCTTCACGAAGTTGATCTACCTCCCCGGCCAAACTCCCTAATGGTTTTCCGCCAAGGAGTTTGTAAATACAGGCACAGCACTTATCTGCAAGCAAACATATATGTTCTCTCACATCAAACCAGTAATTTAACCATTCTGTCGCGGTATCAAATTCGTAATTGCTCATAATGGTCTTGTTCCATAGCGACGTAAGATTCTGATGGAACATGATTACAATATTTTTAATGGGCATTTCTTTATGTGCATCGTCGGGAACAGGATAAGCCGAGAGCAAATCAACTGTCGGCTTGAGAGCATCCGCGCAATACAAATCAAAAATAGGCAAGGCTTTACAAAGGAATTTCAGCCTTGAGACGCTCTGCTCATTTCCCGTTTTAATATTGTGCAATCGAAGGATATATTCAATGTGAATCGCTTTTTTTTCGGAATCAATAAATACCCTATGTGATCTGGTCCACTGCTTAAGGTACGTAAGAATACTCTTAAGATTTCGTTCCACAAATTCCATATATTTCTCTCTGTTCCCGCAGTAGGAGAGATACATCAGCGTAGAAACGCACTCCAGCGTCAATTTTTCTGGCTTGCTCCAAAGATCGTCCAGAGAAAATCCGGCCGATACATTCCACTCTGGATTGATGTTATAGATCCACTCAGAAATGGAGGTATAGGACGTGATGTCCTTTATTCCGTCAAAACGAAAGGTGCGCATTTTCCTATATAAACAATCGCAGAAAATATAGACATACGTTTCCTGCAAACAGCAGGTGGGAATACGCTCCCGTAATCGGCAAAGATATTCTATATTCTTATTATCCGGAAATGTTTCCCGCATTTTGTCCAGCGTATCCATCGACACACCGAAATCCTCGAATACAGCAAAGGGGCACATTTCGGTCGATAGAAGAAAAAGACCGCCGTGGGCATCTGCATCGTCAAACGCAGCCCGGTTAGAAAGGAAATACTGCATCACACTCCCTGAAAAAAGCCCCTGTATTGCAGAAGTATAGTTTGAAAGGTCTTTTTCATCCCATAGACTCTCGACCGCATCGCGGAAAAACGTTTCTTTGTTCAGGGTAAACTCCGGCAGATGAGAAAACAGTATCGATAGGTCCGCTTTGTCCGCCATTTTCATAACTGAAATGGCGGTATTGTCAATTGGCAGGAATTCATGCAGCCTCTTAACAACGTGCTTTGACCGAATGGGATGTAGCCCCTCAATATACCCACTCTCTTCATTTACATGCACAAGGAACTCCGATTCCATACCTTTTAAAAGCTCCCCAAAATCCGAGCCAGAGTCTTCTGATTGACTCGCAGAAAGTTTGATAGCAGAAAGCCTGACTCCGCAAAGATCTGCAAAACATACTTTGCGTAAGATTTCACATTTTGCTTTGCCAGAAGATGATTGTCCTATTTCGGATATTTGTGAGGCTATTCTTTCTGATAACATCTCACCATGAGTAAGCAAGTAGACATACTCTATAAGTAGTTGCCTTTCTGCAATCTTATTCCATGCTCTTTGCCAGCTTGTTATGCTTGGGTGAAGTTGCTTAGCCTCTCTGAATAGATTGAATATCTCTATTGCTTCCTTTTCTTCTAAAACCGGCTTAATTACTTTCAAAGACTGGATATTGCTCAAGTCACCACTATAATTATACCAATCCATCTCTCGCGATGTGATGAGCAACTTATAATGACAATGCAATTCGGATTGTAAGAGCTGAACAAGATAATTCCATTTGCTGAGATGGTTATCCAGATTGTCAATTAAGATAAGAATCTTTTCACCAAGCTGAATTCTTGCTTTGAAATATTGGACAATATTCCCAATTTCTTTTATCTCATCACACCATAGTAACTGATATGGTATATATTCATTTTGGAGAATATAAGCTGCCCGCAAAGCCAGCGTGGTTTTTCCTTGCCCACTAGAAGCTTTAATTACAGTAACCATGTTTTCGCAAATAGAATTAATAACATCTTTTTCTAAACTCGGTCGTTTGATTGGAAACCCACTTACTATATCTGCTGGTGTTGCTTTTTTCCCTTCGTAAAAACTACACCCTTCATCAATGCTAGGCTTAGAGTAGTCCAGTTTACGAATCCAACTATGAGCTGGATTTTGAGGACCCTTACTGATATCTATTTTGACAGATTGGATTTTGGAATCTAATTCTGCTTTTGTCACATAGGCCCGCTGCTCCATTTTTTCAAAGCAAAGAATTTTTATGCTATTTGCAAATAATGAAACATTGTCTGTGTTAATCTCATAAATTCTAATTAAGGTTTTTTCAATTTCAGTAGCAAGTATAGATTTTTCAATCTTCTCAAATGACAGATGTGAAATAAATTTATCGAAATCATAAACAGACCAATTCCAAGAAGGATTGTTTTTCTTGATATTTGAAATCACGCCAGCCCAATGGGTGCGTGATTTTTCGTCTAACTTAGATGCAAATATCTTACTTAGATGGCCTTTTGCAACAGGGAAATCGTAAACAAGCTTAAAAAATCTATTTTGATCCAGCAAATATGCTTCAAGAAAATTTTTGAGCACATCAGTTAAAAAGTTGGCATCCTGTTTGTTGACAGAATATTTCAACTGTATATGAGTAATATCATTACTACCATTTTTCTGCATGATACAATCAATATCTTCAATCCCCTCAAGCTGGAAAAAATTGCTTGGATTTGATGACGAAAGAATTAAATAACACGAATACAAAAATTGATATGAATACCCCCTGAGTGCAATTTGTCCGCCATCCCTAGAAATACTTAATTCCTGAATATTTGCTTTTGGAGCTGTAATCTTTTTGTTTTTCTTCTTTGTGCTTTTTCCCATATTTTTCCTTTCGTTCTCTTATTACATCTACACGTGCTCTAATCTGTACTTATCAAATTTTCCAATTCAGAATATCGAACGATTCTATTTCTATTAGGAAGTTTAATGGCATTCATCAATTCCATTTCCTTGTAATGAATAAAACATTTTAGATACTATAATAAAAAAATCCCGTTGCTTTAATAATACCATCTTCTTAACCCATTTTCTATATAATCTCTTCCAAACAGCGAAAAGCTCCCGAAGGAGCTTTCCATTACCTTAAATATACACTAATTCTTTTAACACAATCTCTTCTGCAGCATTCCGGATATTGTTTACCGCTCTGACCCATTCCATCTGATCACGAGCTTTCAATTCTTCCGTAATGCCCTGCTGCTCCATCATCTGACGTACCAGAATATCCATTCTCTCCTGTGCTTCATCGTCCACAAGATTCAGATGTTCCACCAGTCTGTCTTCCAACATATACAGTGAATACATTGCCAGACGATGCTCTTTCAGATATGTTTTCCGCATCATTCCATATTTCCCATAATGCGGTTCTTCATCTGTACTGACAAGATTCGGATAGTAAATTCCGTCTGCGCCAAGTGTGTAGGTTCCACCCATTTTTTCAAATGTGCTTTTCATGTGTTATTCCTCCTTGAAATCAGCGATGTCCTTAGATCATCGCAAAATATTTCAGGGCAGCCTTGATAGCTTCTTCCTTCTCTTTCGGGCATTGTGGAACTCTTGCATTTTCTGATTTTGGAAGATTATAGTTTTCTCCCACTTCAATTCCACATTTGCGTTTTACCTGAGAAATATATAAACTTGAAACCTTCAAGCCAAATTCTTTCAGCACATAATCTTTGATTTCCTGATAGGTTGCTTTCAACTCGGCACTGGTAGCATCCAGCTCGTCCAGGTCTAAGTCGATCTCTATCGTGTCATCCGGCTTCTGTTGGGACAAAAGAACAACTGTCTCCACATGTTCGGTCGCGGGGAACATATCAAACGGTACTGCTGTGACTGCACGATAGCCGTGTTTAGTAAGGTATTTGAGGTCACGGGCAAGTGTTGTCGGCTCGCAGGAAACGTACACGATCCGTTTCGGACGTAACGTCACTACAGAGGATAAAAACTTCTCGTCACTTCCGCTGCGTGGCGGATCCATGAATACAACATCCACACTTTCGCCTTCATTGGCCATCTGGCGCATAAACACACTTGCATCATTACGGTAGAATCGCACATTTTTGATTCCGTTTCGTTTTGCATTGACAATTGCGTCTTTGACTGCATCCGGATTCAGTTCCACACTGACGACCTCTTTTGCCTTGTCGCTGGCAATCAAACCGATCGTACCGATTCCACAGTATGCATCGATCACGCGTTCTTTTCCTGTCAGTCCAGCAAGCTCGATTGCTTTTGCATAAAGCTTCTCTGTCTGAACCGGATTGACCTGATAAAAAGATTTTGAAGAAATGCGAAAGGTATGTCCACAAAGCTCATCTTCAATGTACCCTTTACCGTACAGTACAGTTTCTTTTTCGCCAAGAACCATACTTGTCTTCTGATCATTGACATTCAAAATAATCGTCGTAATCTCCGGATGAAGTTTACGAAGTGCTTTTACAAAATTGTTTTTGGATGGCAGAATCGGGGAGCCAAGTACAAGAACCACCATCACCTGTCCACTGTGATAACCGGTGCGTACCAGCACATGGCGAAACAATCCGTATCCGGTGTCCTCATTATAGGTCTTTATCTTAAATGATTTCAGAAGTCCGCGAATATCGCAGATGATCGCATCTGCTCTCTTATCTTCAATCAGACATTCATCAACGGGTACGATAAAATGCGTTCCCTGTTGGTATGTTCCTGAAATCACGGTACCGTCCTTTCGATGACCGAATACAGCATGTACTTTGTTTCTGTAATGGAACGGATTCTCCATTCTGATGATCTTCTCTGTCTTGCAATATGGCTGAAGAAGTTTACTTACATGATTCTGTTTCTTTTTCAGTTGCTTCTCATAAGGCATATCCAGAAGCTGACATCCGCCACATTTTCCGTGCACCGGACAGAGTGATTTTTCAGTCTTCTTTGAAGCCACTTTTTTAGGCTCGCATTTTTCGTCTGTTGTCTTCTGTTGCTTTTTCACCGGTTCTTTATAAGTTTTCTTTTTCATATATGTGTTGTTTTTTGTCTTCTTTTCTTCACTCTTAAAATCTCGTTTCTGTCCAAATTTCTTCGTTAATTTCTTCTCAGCCATTTATACTCCCTCTCCATCAAATTCCGGTATAAAACTTTCTTTTGCCGTTTCACCTTCCTGAATAAAACCATTATTCAATCCCAGCGAAATTGCATAATCAATCAGTCTCTCATATTCTCTGTCTGTTACTTTTCGTGATAACTGCGGATCATCTTTCATCGCCGGCATCGGTGTGTATTGGTTCATCATGCTTATATAAATTTTGTCTCCATAAGTTTTATACAGATACTTTAATACATTTTTTGAATTTTTTACATGTCCCGGCAATAACAGATGTCGAACGATCACACCTCGCTTCATCATCCCGCGGCTGTCAAATTCTGGCATTCCCGTCTGCCGAACCATCTCCTCCAGTGCCAGCTTCGCCACCTGCGGATAATCC
Source organism: uncultured Ruminococcus sp. (assembly GCA_900066355.1). GTDB lineage: Bacteria > Bacillota > Clostridia > Lachnospirales > Lachnospiraceae > Blautia_A. Next base: position 59,843 of record FMEL01000006.1, on the reverse strand, counting down.
TTCGCATGAGAATACTTCCCTGCAAGTTCTGGATCCATATACTTAAAATCCGGCAGATAAATATCCACCAGGCCATCGAGCATGTTAAGCATCTCTGTTTTCTCATAGCCACTGCTGTTATATACGACCGGGATATGCAGTCCCCGTGCCTTTGCTCTTTTCAGCGCTTCCGCCACCTGTGGCAGAAACTGTCCTGCCGTCACCAGATTAATATTATTTGCCTTCTGTTCCTGCAGATTCAAAAAAATATCCACAAGGTGTTCGATCGTAATCTGCTTCCCGCTCTGTCCTCTTGATATGCGTCTGTTCTGGCAAAATCCGCATCCCAGCGAACAGCCTGAAAAAAACACAGCTCCCGATCCTTCTTTTCCGGAAATGCAGGGTTCTTCCCACATATGAAGAGCAGCCCTTGCAACCATCACTTTTGCATCTACGCCACAGAATCCTTTCTTTCCTTTCAGCCGGTTCACGTCACACTCTCTCGGACAGAGCCTGCAGGCTTCCATCAAATGCAGGATCATATCTGTTTCGTTCATCTGATCTTTATCTCCAAATATCATTTTTATGCGTCCTGATACTGCCCATTCTGTCCACAGCAGTCACACTTTTTTCTATTCTATCAGAAATTGTGAACATTGACAAATATAGTCTCTTATTTTATAATTATCTCCATAGTTGTACCGCGGATTTTCGGTCCTGAGTGTTTTATATGCTTGGGATTTTTTTATAGACTTTAAAGCGAATTTATCCGCTTTATTGTATAGAAGGAGGTAGTCTATTGAGACAGATTTCAGGAAATAAATTACTGGTAAAAGCCTTAAAAGAAGAAGGCGTAACCACCTTATTCGGTTACCCGGGCGCATGCACCATCGATATCAGTGATGAATTATATCGCCAGAGTGGCATTGACATCATCCTGCCGCGTCATGAACAGGCACTTGTCCATGAGGCAGATGCTTACGCAAGAACTACAGGAAAGGTCGGTGTCTGTCTGGTAACCAGCGGCCCGGGAGCTACCAATCTCGTCACCGGACTTGCTACAGCAAATTATGACAGCGTGCCACTTGTCTGCTTCACCGGACAGGTTGCACGTCATCTGATCGGAAATGATGCTTTTCAGGAAGTTGACATTGTCGGCATTACACGTAGCATTACAAAATACGGAGTCACTGTCCGCAACCGTGAAGATCTCGGCCGCATCATTAAAGAAGCTTTTTATATCGCAAGAACCGGCCGCCCCGGTCCTGTCCTGATTGACCTTCCAAAAGATGTCATGGCAGAACTCGGCAGTGCAGAATATCCAAAGAACGTCAATATCCGTGGTTATAAACCAAATACCAGCGTACATATGGGACAGCTAAAAAAGGCTCTGAAGATGCTTCAAAAAGCAAAAAAGCCTCTGTTCCTCGCCGGCGGTGGTGTTAACATTGCCAATGCAAATGAGATTTTTACCTCCGTTGTAGAAAAAACTCAGATTCCGGTTGTTACAACCGTTATGGGCCGCGGTGCTATCTCCACGAAACATCCTCTCTTTATCGGAAATCTCGGCATGCATGGTGCTTATGCTGCAAATATGGCTGTTACCAACTGTGATCTTCTTTTTTCCATCGGTACACGTTTTAACGATCGTATCACCGGTAAACTCCACGAGTTTGCCCCGAATGCCCAGATCGTTCATATCGATATCGACACAGCATCTATTTCCAGAAATATCCATGTAGATGTCCCGATCGTTGCCGATGCTAAAGAAGCCATCACAAAAATGGCTGAATATGTTACTGAATGTAATACGAAAAAATGGCGTGCGGAAATCGATGCATGGAAAAACGAACATCCGCTTACTATGAAGAACCGTCCACTGATGGGACCTCTGGATATTTTCACTGAGATCAATAAACAGTTTGACAAAGCGATCATCGTAACCGATGTCGGACAGCATCAGATGTTGACCTCCCAGTTCGTAGATATCACTGAGAACCGTAAACTTGTCATGTCCGGCGGACTCGGAACCATGGGATACGGACTTCCGGGAGCAATCGGTGCACAGATTGGTAATCCGGGTACTCCTGTCATCTCCATTTCCGGTGATGGCGGTATGCAGATGAACATTCAGGAACTGGCAACTGCTGTTCTTGAAGAATTGCCGATCATCAACTGCATCTTCAATAATACTTACCTTGGTATGGTACGTCAGTGGCAGAAACTTTTCTACGGAAAACGTTACTCCATGACTAACTTAAGATCCGGTGCACTTTCCCGCCGAACAGACGGACAGGAATATCCAAAATATACTCCGGATTTTATCAAGCTTGCTGAAAGTTATGGTGCAAAGGGAATCCGCGTAACTTCACGTGAAGAAATTGCAGCTGCATTTGAAGAAGCGCGTACAAGCACAAAGGTACCTACCGTGATCGAATTTATCATTGATCCGGAAGAAATGGTTTATCCGATGGTCAAACCAGGCGGAACACTGGCTGATCTGATTATGGATTGTTAGGAGGAATCAAAAATGGATAAAGGAATGAAAACTAGATGGATCTCTCTTTACGTTGAAAATCAGGTCGGTGTACTTTCCAAAATCTCCGGACTTTTTTCCGGGAAGTCCTATAACCTGGACAGTCTTACTGTAGGTACTACAGAAGATCCGACCGTCTCCAGAATGACGATTGCAACCGTCAGCGATGATGAAACATTTGAGCAGATCAAAAAACAGCTCAACCGCATGGTAGAAGTCATTAAAGTCATCGACTTCACTGATGTATTTGTCCGCATGAAAGAAATTTTATATGTAAAAGTACGGAAATGTTCTCCTGCTGATAAAGTAGAATTGTTTCAGATTGCAGAAACCTTCAAAGCCAGAGTCATTGACTATGGCAAAGACAGTCTGCTTCTCGAATTTATACAGACGGCAACCAAAAATGACGCAGTTGTCAAACTGATCAAAGAAGAATTCAAAAATATAGAAGTGGTACGCGGAGGCAGTGTGGGTATCGAATCCATCAGTATGATGGAACACTGATACCCTGCCAGTCCGCTTTTATCAGTCGATCAGATCGTTCTGAAATCTCGAAAGATGTTCATATGGAAGGATCAGACGGCCGCGGTACAATCCGCAGCCGTCATTGATCAGACTGTTATTTACTGCCGAAAACATATTCACATCCAGTTCGGACAATTCCAGTCCGAGAAGTTTCATCCCTCGCTCATAAGCCTCATCAAAATAAATGCATTCCCCTTTCGGAATGGCATCTCTTCTGACCCTTTCACTCTCCTGCTTTTTCTCATATCCAAGATGATTGGCAGGTCCGATTTCCGCTATGTCATCCATTGTCTTTGTACGAAGCTGAACCTCCATATAAGACCTTGAACTGTTATCATAAAATGTAATATGTAAAGACTGATATTCATCCGGTTCTGTCCCGCAGATATAATCCCTGTAGTATGGTCGTACATCTTCATTTAAAAGCGAAGAGGTACTTTCTTTTACACCATTTGCCGGTTCCGCCGTAAATCCTCTCTCCTCAAGAAAGCCCGGAAGTACATTGGCAATTTCATATAAATATTTCAGTTCTTCCTTCTCACGATCCCCTTCACATTTCAGATGACACCTCGGCATCGCGATCACAATACGATACGCAATGAAATCACGAAAACAACTGAGTCTGTTCTTCAGCTCCGTAAGCGACGGATATAGCCCGTGTTCTGTATAATAATTATAAATATACTCTACAACATACCCATTAAATTTTTCTTCTGCACGTATCAGTGACTTGATCCGCCCCCGAAACGTAAACGCAAGAAACGGATATTCTTTTGCCATATATTTATAAAATTCTCTGATCTGTTGAGACTGCGCAGTAAGGAAATCATTATGTTCCAGAAGTTCTCTGATCAGAATCAGAAAATTACAGTGGATCATATCGATTTCATTATGCGTTTTCTTTGCATCTTTTCTAAGATCATGAATATAATTATGCAAAATACGAAGTATCGTATCTCCTGAATAAAGGTAGTCATTTAGCGTAATCATAACTGTCGCCTCCTTTCTCCTCATTTTACCAGAAACTGTCACTTTATCAAGCTTTATGTTTCATTGCCTCTTCCTGATTCTATTATTGACATTTTCCCTCCCCAAAAGCTAAAATAGGCAATAACAGACAGGACTGACAGAAAGGATTTTTGAGACATGGATGGTTTACAGTTTGAACATCGCTGTGCAGAATTATTACGTTACCGCGGATTTCACAAAGTTACCGTAACCAAGGGAAGTGGTGACCAGGGCATTGACATTCTTGCACAGAAAAACGGATTGAAGTATGGAATCCAGTGCAAATATTACTCTCATCCTGTTGGCAACAAAGCCATTCAGGAAGCCTATGCCGGTGCAGACTTCTATGACTGTGATGCCGCCATGGTCATGACAAACAATACCTTTACCAGAGCAGCAAGAGAACTCGCAGAAAAGCTCGAAGTCGAACTCTGGGAATACTGCTCGCCAAATGGCAGTTCACCTTTTGTAACACGCCTGATGCGCATTTTTAATGTTTTTTTTCTGCTGACCGGTGTTGCCATGAATATTTCCGTAAGTCTGCTTGATTTTCCGCAAAATACTCTTACAAATTATATGGCATTTCTCATGCTGATTCTTGCCGCATTGTCCGGCCTGATCGGCTGGAATCATTTCCTGCCATGTATACTGTCCGGAATGTTGTATTTTGGTTTTTTTCTGGCTTTTGTGCTTCCACTGATACTTCTGTCCGATTCCAACTGGTACGGAATCCTGATGTTGCTTCCGACTTTGATCACCGTTGTTCACGCACTGTACGCAAGATTTCGGAACCGCGAACCGGTTCAGTAACAAAGTTCCTGCATCAGATCATGTACGGTTGTCACCTCATGAATACGGTTCACATTTTCTCCGCAGAAAATGAGACCGTTCTCTATGTCTCCTCTGACTGCATCTATCAGTGCTTTCGTGATACAATACGGCACTGACCGCGGATCACATTTCTCGAGACAATTGTAACATTTTGTGATCGGTTTTCTGGCACTTTCCAGACCTTTGATAAATTCATTTCGAAGTGCTCTTCCCGGCATTCCAACCGGACTCTGAATGATCTGAACATCTTCTTTCTTTGCATTTATATAAGCCTGTTTATATTCTTCAGCCGCATCACATTCCTTTGTTGCCACAAACCGGCTGGCAATCTGCACCCCATCAGCCCCTAATTCCAGTGCATGATCAATGTCACTTCTGTCAAAAATCCCCCCTGCAACAATTACCGGAATCTTTGTATGAAATTTTTCTTCATATACTTTTTTACATACAATAATTTCTTTAATCTCCTGATCATAATCAAGTGCTTCCACATCCTTTAACTGCTCTCGTGAAAATCCCAGATGACCTCCGGCCTTCGGTCCTTCAATCACAAGAAAATCGGCTGTACGCTCATAACGATGCGCCCACATTTTCAAAATCAGCTGCGCAGCTCTTTTGGAAGAAACGATTGGTGCAATTTTTGTTACACTGTCTCCGACCAGTTTCGGCAGATCCATCGGAAGTCCGGCTCCGCTGATGATTACGTCTGCGCCGGCCTTCACAGCTTCCTGCACATGCTCTTTGTAATGTTTCAGTGCCACCATGATATTGACACCAACCAGACCTCTGCCGCCAGCGATCTCTTTTGCCCGGCGAATGTGTTTACTTATGGCAAGGCGGTTACATCCTGCCTGATCCCGTTCAAACCCTTCCTCGTCATATCCAATCTGTGCCGTCGAAATAATCCCGATGCCTCCCTCTGCCGCCACTGCACCGGCAAGAGAGCTTCTGCTGACACCAACTCCCATACCGCCCTGAATGATTGGTTTCTCTGCTGTCAGTTCTCCTATCTGGAGTGGCTTTAATGATGTATTGTCTGTATGCATAGTATCTCCTTTTTCTTTCCTGTATTTATTTTGATTATCAAACTATTTGTTAGTATAAATCTTTTCACTATGTATGTCAATGTTTTATTGTTTTATTTTCTTTGTGATATAGTTTTTATTACTACGTTTGTGTACAAAAAAGGAAAGACTTCATCAGTCTTTCCCGTTCGTCCCAAATACTTTTTTCAAATGTACATTCATAATGAAGAAATACATTACGATCAACAGCGCCGCCGCCAGCGACCATGCAGCCGGTCCTGCCAGACAGACCCCTGTATAACTGCGCATTTCTCCGGCGATCACTGCCACAACTCCACGTCCGATCAGCTCTGCCACACCGGCCATCATCGGCAGAAGTCCATAACCAAGTCCCTGAATTCCATTTCGATAAATGTTTACGATTGCCAGCGGAATGAAGAAAATTCCGATACATTTCAGATAAACATCAACAGAACTCATGATCACATTTACATCTTCTGATACAAACAGATAGGTCATAAATTTTCCCACCGTCATAATGAACGCTGCGGCTGCAACAGAATACACGGCACCGATGATCGTGCATGCTCGGAACCCTTCACGGATACGCTTTACAGAACCGGCGCCCATATTCTGCGCACCATAGGTCGCCATAGTTGTGCCCATAGCTACATATGCCTGTGTGACTACCTGTTCGATTTTTCCTGCTGCAGTATATGCCGCAACCAGTGTAGATCCCAGAATATTCAATGAGGACTGTACCATCATCGTTCCGATAGCTGTGATTGAATACTGCAATGCCATCGGAATTCCTATACGAAGCTGATTTTTGTATATATCACTTTCTACATAGAAATCTTCCCTTTTCAGATGAAGCACCGGCACCTTCGCAATAATATAAAACAAACAAAGCACTCCTGATGTTCCCTGTGCAATCACGGTCGCTACTGCCGCTCCTTTTGCGCCCATATGAAATCCTATGATAAACACCAGATCCAGCACAATATTCAAAAGTGCACTGATAATCAGAAAATACAGTGGAAGTTTACTGTTTCCCAGTGCGCGCAGAATACTGGACAATAAATTGTACAGCATCTGCGCAAGAATTCCGCCGCTAACAATCATGATATATGCATACGCATCCGCAAAAATATCAGACGGCGTATTCATCAAAGTCAGAAGAGGTTTCATGAATACCATAAACAATACGGTAAGCAAAGCACCCACAATAAAGGATAACACCCCTGCGCCTACTACTGTCTTGCGCATGCTTTTCATATCTCCGGCTCCGAATTTCTGTGCCGTAAGTACGGTAAATCCCGCAGTCATGCCGACTACAAACCCATAGATCAGAAACATGATCGTCCCCGTACTTCCGACTGCCGCCAGCGCTTTATTGCCGACAAATTTACCAACGATCACGGCATCGGCCATATTGTAAAACTGCTGAAATACATTTCCAATAAAAATCGGAAGCGTAAAGCTTAAAATAATCTTCATTGGATTTCCAACAGTCATGTCATTTTGCATTGATTTCATATTTAATTATCACCTTTCAGCTGTCTTTTTTGTCTGTATACAATCCGTAAATCATAGCACTACAACCTTGTTTTTCTTTGCTCTGATACATTACACTGTCAGCATTTTTGTACAGCTCATCAAAAGAAACTTCCTCAGTTCCCTCGTAAAAACATGCTCCCATACTTATTTCTATACTTTTCCCCTCCATTTCCTCAATATCGATCTGTCTGATATTCTCAAAAAGTCTTGCAAAAAATTTCTCTGCTGCCTTTTGCTCCATCATCCCCGGCATAAATATTGCAAACTCATCGCCTCCAAGTCGAAAAATTACATCCTTATCGCGGCATACTTTCTGTAAAGTCTCTGCAATGGCTATAAGCACCTTGTCCCCTACAGCGTGACCATATGTATCATTTATGGATTTAAATTTATCACAGTCGATCAGGCAGAGCAATCCTGCTTTTCTTTCTTTCAAATATGCAGAAATCCTGCTTTCTCCACTTCCACGGTTACATATTCCTGTCATAAGATCCGTCTGTGCCAGATAAAGCAGTCGATTCTCACGTTTTTTCTCTTCTTCTATAGACTCGATACAATAAAGCACATGCAAAAGGCTGCCATTTTCATCATAATCTACAGGAATAAACCTGCTGCGGCACCAGCCTGTTCTTTTATCTGTAAATTCATGTGTGATACTGATTTTCCCCTGAAGCCGTTCTTCAAGCGTACGGATATCTATAAATTCAAGTGCTTCTTCAAGTTGTGATTCTATACATACTTTTTCTGTAAAGTGTTTGATATGTCCATAAAAATCATCCCTGATTTCATATTCTCCCATTTTTCTGGCATCTTTTTCCAAACATTCGGAAAACTGCACTGTTGTCTTCACGACATGATATCTGCCCGTCTGTACATTAATATAATGCATGGCTTCATAAATTTTTGAAAGTGATGAGTAACTTCTGAGCTTTGCCATATTATTTGATTTTATAAACGAATTACGCAGTTTCAAAAACGAAACAAGAAGCGTTCCCACCATATCCAGAAATGTGGTAAGTCCTCTATAATCACTCTTTGGAGGATTATCTACACCAAAAAATCCCTTTATCTCATCCTTATAGTATAAAGGACATACTACCACATTTTTTACATTCTGTGCCTTCAGCATATTATAGGATATGCAATGTTCTTCTCTGATTTCTTCTACATCAGTGATGATTATACTTTCTCCTTTAGAAAATGCCTCGTACCACCAGTCTATGATATCCATATTGACATTCTGCAATTCATCAATCTCAGGAATTATCCCATCAGCACACCATTCATAAGTATTATCGGTAGCATGTCTTTTATCGCAATCCTCGAAAATATATATCCTGTCAGAACCGATATGTTTACCAAAAAAGCGAATAAATTCATTTATCTGTTCATCAGGTGTATCATAATTAAGTGCTGATCGAAGTGCTTCATTTATAACCAATTCATACTTTATAATTGTCTTCATATATATTTTCCTTTTTCATACTTTTTGTTAAAGCTCAAAAAAGCCATCTGCGAAGACAAACTTACACAGATGGCTCATTTGATTTTGTGTTGCTGCCGTTCGACAGGTTTAACTAAATACTAATTTTTCCATTTAAGTATATTACTGTAAAAAAAACATACCACTTAATCAATACTATTTTACATAATATTAAATGCAGTGTCAATATTATCATCTATGCAAATTGCCCACTACGTAAATTGCGTCTGTATGAAGCCAATGCTGCCCATTTCCCACAAACTTCAGCTGGCAATTATTTCCTTCCGGTGAATCACTTCAGGGATATCCCGACATATCTCCCCTTGCTGACGCAAGTAATTCTTCAGCATCTGATCTAATTAATTCCTGATTTCTTTCCACCGTGAATGGATGTCCTTCAAATCTATGAATCTCGTCCAATTTCATCAGTACAATGCCTGCACCCGGCTCGTTGCTCTTTAATGAACACATTTCTTTTCTTCTTGCCATTTTTTATCTGCTTCTTTGATTTTGAGTAAAAGAAAAGGACACTCATCTTTCAGAAACTCTGAAAACAAACGTCCTTTCGGTTCTTTTCTATGCTATTGAATAAAAAATGTTAATTCCATCCGAATGTGTTTCCTCATATCAGATGCAATACTACTGACACTTCGATGCCGTTCATAGTCTGCTTTTTCTTGCCTTGTTTGCCTGTTAGTGTGAAACTCATATACCTCGCAAAGTGCCTAAAATTAAGGACTTCTACGATTTCACCCGATGTAGACAACATACCGTCTCCACATGCGTTGATTTCATCTTACATTCCTTCCTGTCTCGTCCATCTTATCCAACAGTTTTTTATAAATATGTGCTACAAACCAAGGTTCCGAAGATTTTTTTAATGCTTCTTCCGGAGCGAACCAAGCTACTCCACTGTTCTCGTCTTCTTTTATTGAAACAGCTTCTTCAGAATCCGCTTCAAGAAGATAGGTTATATTAAGATGCAAATGACTGGAAATATAGCTGCCATTTTTAATATGACCATCTACTGTAAGTGATTCTAGAGAAAAAATATTCTCTGTTACAGGACAGACTTTTTTAATTCCTGTCTCTTCTTTGACTTCGCGCATGGCAACTGCCAGAAGATCTGTCTCTCCATCTGCATGTCCGCCAACCCATGACCATGAATCATAAATATTATGATATACCATAAGGACTTTACTTCTGTCTTTGTTTACCACCCAACCAGTTGCTGTAATATGAGCAATTTTATTTTCTCTTGAAAATGCATCCTCATTGTCTATGATCCACTCTAAAAGAAGATATTTATCTTTTTCTTCCTGTTCATTAAAAGCTTTATACTTTTTTATCTGACTTATCAATTCGAATCTGTTCATTCTGTCATCTCCCTATGTAGTCTATATTGCTATTCCTCCGGCCATACAAAATGCGCATTTCCAGCCTCAAGTCCATCAATCAAGATGTTCTGTCCTGTACCAAAACGGTTTGTTACAGTTATAAAATATGCTCACTTGCAGAACCAATTATCAGTACTGCCTTTATCCCTGGATGAATTCCATATATTTCTTAATCTGGTTGCTGCCCATCGTGTGCCAGCCACTGACATTTCGTCAGCTGCATATTCTTAAATATCGCTTTAAAGGATGACTCTTCCGGTGAGCAGGCATAAACTCCAAACCGAATTTGATTTCCACCTTCATGAAGATGACAGACACGCATCTGGGAAAACTTAATCCCATCTGCTGAACACTCTATACAATAATCATCTTCCCTTCTGCTTAAACGATACCACATTTTCTTTACATCTGCACGAATTTCTGTAGTTGCCCAATCTGAATAACCATGATTGGTTACCACACTTCCAAGATGTTGAAATTTTTTATTTTCATATTCGATAGAACCTTTTAACCAATTCTCACTATCCAGATAAAGTACAATCCCACACTGATCAAATCTCGTATGACTATCCATAAAATCGGTCTCAACTACAAAACTGAAATATTTTTCATTCGTTTCCATCTGCAGAACAGGCGCATTATCATTCCTAAAATGATAATATGTTCTCTGCCATAAATCTGTATGAGGTTCTGTGACAATCTCAATCTCATTTTCCGTAATTTTATATTCTTTTGGTTCACGAATCCATTTGAAATTCTTAATATCAATTTTCATCCATCATATCCCCCATAAACTTTATTGAAAGAAATTTTTGCCTTGCAAAAATAAAAAGCATGATTAATAAAATAACCGGGAACAAAAGTCCAACTCCCATACCTGCACGAATATTGTCTCCTGCACTTTGTGTAACACGTCCAACAATCCCCGGACCTATGCTTCCACCCAGATCCCCCGCCATAGCAAGCAAAGCAAACATAGCCGTTCCACCTGCCGGAAATCTTTCTGATGAAATACTGATTGTGCCGGGCCACATAATCCCAACAGAAAAGCCACAGATAATACATCCAATCAAACCTGATATCGGATTTGACGATACAGAAGCAAGCAGGTAGCATATCACGCATAAAAATCCAGATCCGATCATAAATTTCATCAGATCTATTTTATCACCATATTTTCCGAAAATTATACGACTGATTCCCATTGTAACAGCAAACATGCAGGGACCGGCCAGGTCACCAACTGTCTTTGACAGCCCCAGAGCAGCCTCCGCATAAGCAGATGCCCATTGTGCCATAGCCAGTTCTGATGCACCGGAGCAAATCATTAAACATATGGAAATCCAGAAAAGAGGTTTTCGAAACAGTTCTTTTATTCCCATTCCTTCCCCCTCATCTACCAAATGCTCGATCGGACAGGTTGCAAAATTATAGATATTTATGGCCGGAACAAGTGCCCATAAGACAGCCAGCCATTTCCAGCTGTCCATGCCAAACACCGCAAAAAACAGTGTGGAAATCACAATCGTTCCCACTGCTCCCCAACAATAAAAAGAGTGAAGCAGACTCATCGTTGCCTCTTTGTTATCAAATGGACACGCCTCCACTATCGGGCTGCAAAGTACTTCAATCAGACCACTTCCGACTGCATATACTATCACACTCAGGATAATTCCAACAAGCGGTTCTGGCAAAAGATCCGGCAAAAAAGCCAGACCAACCAATCCTGCTGCGGAACACACCTCAGAAATAACAATACAGATACGATACCCTATTTTGTCCACAAACTTAGCACAAAACAGGTCTACCAACAACTGTGTAAGGAAAAAGCAGGTAGAAATCAATGCGATTTTTCCAAGTGCAATCTGATAATCATTATGAAATTTTAAAAATAACAATGGAGCAAAATTAGCTGCAATTGCCTGTGTAATAAATCCCATATAACAGGCTCTTTTTGTTTTCTGATAATTTGACATGGTCATCACTCCTTTTGTTTTCTACAACATATTTTAATCACATTTCCATCCTCACACAGAAAGTATCCTTCATAATTTCCCGATATATAACGAGGCTCATAATTAACGGTAAATCCCGCTTCTATCAGATTGATCATTAATTTATTTACCTTCCTCTTATTGCCAACATACAGAGAAAGACTCTTTCCTGATATGGAATTTTCTATTTTCACCATTACTTTCATAAGATATTAGGAATCACCAATCCTTTTTTCCAGCTCTGATATTTTTTACTGTTCTTCTCTTAATAGACAAATTTTCATATACACGTTTTCCCCATCCCTGTAGGAGCGAATATTTCAATATTATCCCCCTCCATCATTATTTCACTTTCATTTAACCATTTAAATATCATGTTCTTTCACCTCGTTTTTTATTGAATTATATAACATAATATCTTTGTTTTCATTGATTTATTTCCGAAATTTATTGTATAATATCGTAAAATATGTTTCAAAGAAGGAAGTTTCTATGAATATAAATACAACCTATACTAAAATCATTACAGATGAAGATTTGATGGAGACAGTTCAGCACGGAAGCAATCTCTATCCTTTCCAGTTTTATTATGAAGATCTGTCAGTTTTTGATTTCAACTGTGTCGAATGGCACTGGCATACAGAATTGGAGTTTATTTATATTGAATCCGGAACCGTTACTTTGTGGATTGGAGAAGACCAATTTAATTTAACCGAAGGAAATGGTATATTCATTAATACAAAGGTAATCCATCGCCTGTATTCTCCCTCAAAAGCCCTCATTCCCAATTTTGTATTTATGCCTTCTTTTATTGCCCCTTGCGACAGTCTGATTTATCAGAAATATATTCTGCCGATCATTTCTTACCCATTGCCATTTCTCATATTTCATAAAGAAGTATGCTGGCAAGCAAAGGTTTTATCTATCATGCGGCAAATTATTTCTGCACAGGATTCCGTTTCGTCCAAAGAACTCCTTACCAGTTCTCTCCTTCAGAATCTCTGGCTGGAAATATTTGAAAACACAGACATTTCATACCAGGAAGAGCACAAGGAGCATTCAACCGCTTCTCAAGCCCGGTTACAGCTCATGATGCAATTTATCCACCTAAATTACTCACAGAGTATCTCATTGGATGACATTGCAGAACAGGCAATGGTCAGTAAGAGTACCGCTTTGAATCTATTTCGGAAATATTTACATATAACACCGGTTAACTATCTCATTAACTACCGTTTAAAACAGGCCGGTCAGTTGCTTTCAAAAACTGAGAAAAAAGTCAGTCTCATTTCTTCTGAGACAGGATTTCATAACGTCGACTATTTTTGCAGATTATTCAAAAAACGCTACAAATTAACCCCAACGGAGTACCGGAAACAGAAGCACTTTCTGTAAACCTGTTTACCATATTTCCTGAAAGAAAAAGGCGCCTCCAACGTTTTCATGGAGACGCCTTTTTGATATGATTCATGTTTCTCGTTATATTATTACAAGTCAAATTCATACATATTAAAAAATATTTTTCCCGTAGACGGATAGTCCAGTTTGATATCGCCTTTATACTAAAACTGACGCTCAATCTCCTCTTTTGGAAGCAGTCCCTTTAAATCCAGAAGCGGGATGACGTCATGACAGCCGAGCATGTTGACCGTGGAGATCTTCTTTTCCACAATCTCCTTCGCCCATGCCGCAAGGTGCGTTCCCCGCCGGTTCTCAATCGCATCAATGACCAGTCCCGGCAGGAAAAAGTCATAGGTTGCATAGCCTTTTTCTGCAAGTGTCTCATATATTTTTTCATCATACGCTGCGTGGATCTCCGGCAAAAGCGTAAGTCCCAAAGGTTCTGCCAGCGCATGGATCTTCTGTAAAAGTTCCCACGTTTCCGGATCATTGAGAAAGTTTTTTTCCCGGTGTCTTCGGCGCATAGGCAAAGGCATCCAGCCGCACAATCGCCGCACCGTAAGAGGCTATTTTTTCCAGTGTTTCACGATAAAACTCCCACACTTTTGGTGACTGGATGTTTACATCCATCTGTCCGAGATACTGTCTGCCATGCCCTTCCCAGAAATGGTTCCAATCGATGAAAAAATCGCGGTATGCAGAAGCCTCCCCTTTTTCCACAAGATCCCGAAACTGTGGGGACTGTGCGGAAGCATGGTTTAAAATAAAATCGAGTTTCAGATTGATTCCCATATTCTTTAACTGGTCAAGGTCTTCCCGGTCGGCAAGCTGCTCATTCAGGTCATAGTCGATCACGGAAAATCCCCGGTCGAGATCGGAATGGTACAGGCTCGGCAGAATGTAAAAAGAAGAAAATACATCCTGCATTTTTGCGCTGCACTTCGAGTTTTTCCTGTTCCAGTTCCACCACACGGCAGATAAACGGGCTTGCGGCATTCTCGTCGCGGTTTCTGCGGATGCGCCGCTCCTTTGTCTCCTCCGGGGAACTTTCCAGAAAGACGGATAGATCCACACCATGTAAATCGTCACTGCCTCCGTGCGTCCACTCCAGAAGCAATACAGATATTCCGGAAAAATCGGTTTCTTCTGATGAAATCTCGCCATCTTCCCGTTCCAAATGCCGCAACGTGATCGTATCTTTTCCCTCATGCAATGCCGTGGCAAGTGTTGTTTTTCCGGAACCGGAGCCACCGTAAATGCTGATGACCATGCGATTTTTGGTATTCCTCTCACACCATTTCTATACTTTTTCGTATAATGCTCCAGCCTCTTTCAGCTCTGTAAAAACAAACTGATACGCCTCATATTCTCTGGTAAACGGCGGAAGCGGAATTCCCGCATGCATCAGTGCTGCACCGGAATACCGTCTGCTGCTCTGTTCTTCCAAATACACGGCATCCGGTTTTAATCCACGCAGGCGGACATAAACGACTGCCTGATTTGCCTCTGCCCTAAGACGCACTGCACTGACTAATGCATGATCCTGTTCCTCTGACACCGTCATCCATGCCGCAATTTCATCCATAAACGGATCGGACAGCCGCCAGTAGGTTCCCTCGTTAATGAGCGTTTCATACTTCTTGTATGTTTTAATCTGCTCCCGGATCTGCTGTTTTTCCTCATCGGATAAAAGCGCCGGGTTTAATTCGTAACCGAAGGTTCCAGCCATCGCCGTCACCCCTCGGGTGTGGAAACTTGTCACCCGTCCGGTCTGGTGGTTCGGCACCGCTGAAACGTGCGCCCCCATTACGGAAACCGGATAGAAAAACGACGTTCCGTACTGGATCCTTGTGCGGTTGATTGCATCGGTATTGTCACTACACCAGATCTGTGGGGAATAATAAAGCATTCCTGCGTCAAATCTGCCGCCGCCACCGCTGCATCCCTCAAGCAGAAGATCCGGATACCGGCTGCACAGGCGCTCCATAAAATTATAGACACCAAGCACGTAATCATAGGAAAGATTTCCGGCATAGACATCTGCCATACTGCGGTTCATATCCCACTTGACATAATCAATTTTTCCCTGATTCAGCACGGCACAAATCTGATCAAATACACAGTCGCGCACTTCTTTTCTGGAAAAATCAAGCAGTAACTGGTTTCTCGAGCGCACCGGCTTTTTCCCCGGAATCTGAATTGCCCAGTCCGGATGTGCCTGGTAAAGGTCGCTGTCTTCATTGACCATCTCCGGCTCAATCCAAATGCCAAATTTCACCCCCTGATTATGCACACGGGTAATAAGCTCTGCCAGGCTTCCCCCCAGTTTCTTTTCATTGACCTGCCAGTCCCCAAGGGAAGAATTATCATCGTTTCTTTTCCCAAACCAGCCGTCATCCATCACTACCATATCAATTCCAAGGGAAGCAGCTTCTTTTGCCAGATCCACGATCGTATCTCCCGTAAAATCGAAATATGCTGCCTCCCAGCTGTTGATCAGCACCGGGCGCTGCATATGGACATATTTGCTGCGGCACACATGGTTGCGGATGCAGTTATGATATTGCTGCGACAGTGCAGACAATCCGTCTGCCGAATAAGACAAAATGACTTCCGGTACCGTAAAGGTTTCTCCTTCCGCAAGTGGATAGGAAAACAGTTCTTCATTTAATCCGAGAAGCAGGCGCGTCTGGTTGAACTGATCTTTTTCTGCCTCACAGGAGAAATTTCCGCTGTATACAAACAGCATTCCATAGCAGATGCCTGCGGTCTCTGTTGTTCCTTTTTCTGCCAAAATCACTGCCGGATTATACTGATGGCTGGACGTTCCCCTGCGGCTGCCAAACGCAATGGTTCCATGCCCCAGCGGCGTACGCTCCAGATTGCGCTCCATGGCATGCTTTCCATAAAACCGCAGGACATCAAAATCTCCCTGTACAAAATCCAGACAGGCTGCCGCTGCCTTTTCGATCGTAATCTGCCCAGTTCCCGTATTTTTAATCTGGACGCTCCTTGTAATGACATCGTTTTCTTCCAAAACACCATACAGCAGATGAACTTCAACCTGTGCGTTTTCGTCTGCAAGGACAATTTCCAGTGTCTGTGCTTCCTCTTTGTCTGCCCAGACAGCCGGAAGTCCCTGTAACTGGTATTTGCCGCTTCGAATCTCATAACTTTTAAAAAGCAGATCTGCGCTTTCCACCCCTTTTTCATTTTTGATATTCAGCGCAATATTGCGGTAATCCCCAGTTCCAATGGAAGGATATTCCTGTGGCAGCGCATCCAGCGAATAGGTGCGGTCCATGCCCGCTGCATAAGGATTTCCGGAAAATCCACGGTCTGCATAGGTTAAAACATAATCCATGGGGCTGTTTGTTTTATCTCCATAGTACAGATGCAGCAGATATCCCAGTGGATCGACCTGCATCTGATAAGTTGTATGCGCTGTATGCAGGGTAAAGATTTTTTTATTTGGATGATATATAATTGCCATAGAAGCCACCTCGTTTTATTTTTTATCCTTTGACTGCGCCGTTTGCCACACCATTCAAAATCTGTTTCTGACAGATCATATAAAAAATCAGGATCGGGATCAGTGCCAGAATATAGGAGGCAAACGCCAGATTGTAATTGGTTCCAAACTGTGTCTGGAAGTTAAGCTGTGCAAGCGGCAGCGTATTCTGTCCGGTTCCGGACATGATCACAAGCGGTGTCATAACATCGTTCCATGTTCCAAGGGCTGTCAGAATCGCAACCGTCGCATGCATCGGTTTCATCATCGGGAATACCACTCTCCAGTAAGTCGTCCAGGTACTTGCCCCATCAATATCTGCTGCTTCTTCGAGTGCTTCCGGAATATTTTTTAAATATCCACTGTAAAGCAGGACATTCATTGGCATGTAAAATACCAGATACAACACGATGACACCGGCACGGTTTCCAAGTCCCATGTGTGCCGTCTGTTTTACCAGCGGCATCATTAAGATGGAAAATGGAACAAACATACCACTGACAATATACAGATAGATAAAACGGAAACTTTTTCTTCTTGCCATGCCCCGCCCGATCACATAGCCTGCAATCGAGTGGATCAGAATTGCCAGTACGATCGTTACCAGAGTGATCAGTAAACTGTTTCCAAGAGAACGCCAGAAATCGGTCACTTCCATTGCCTGATGGAAGTTTTCAAAACTCCATTGTTTCGGGAAAGAAAGTGCACCCGCCACATCGTTTGTCATCTCACTTGGTTTCTTAAATGCAATAATCACTGCCATATACAGTGGGAAAAATACAGTTAATGTCCCCAAAATCAGAACAATCGTAAGTACCAAGTTTGTTTTCTGTTTTTCTTTCATCATAACTGCTCCTCCTTCTTATTCATGACTGTCATCTGGAAAAGTGAAATTGCCACAATCACAATAAAGAAAATAACTGCATTTGCACTCTGGAATCCAAACTGTCCGCCATCCATACCATTTTTATAAATCAGGTAAGAGATCGATTCGGTGCTCTGTGCCGGACCTCCCTTGGTCAAAGACATGATCTGGTCGAATACCATGAGAAAATTCTTTGTGCTCAATACCAGATTGATTGTTACAAACGGCATAACCAGTGGAAATGTTACTTTCCAGAACTGTTTCCATTTACTTGCTCCGTCAAGCATACTTGCCTCGTACACTTCCTCCGGGACGGTCTGCAGACCGGAAATATAAATAATGGTATTCATGGCAACTGCCTGCCATACACCAACAATCAGCACACCAATCCATGCGTATTTTTCACTTGCAAGAATACTGTTCTGTAAAAATCCAATATGGAACACATTTCCCACAGTTGGAAGAATGTAAGTAAAAATAAAACTAAAAATATAACCGATGACAAGTCCTCCTAAAATATTCGGCACAAAATAAATACCGCGCAGTGCACTTTTAAAACGGATTGCACTGTTTAATCCAACTGCCATGATCAGACTTAGCACATTTACCAGTATCGTTCCTGCCAGTGCATATTTAAACGTAAACAAATAGCTTTTTCCCACGCGGGAATCCGTAAACAGATCTGCATAGTTCCGGAACCCGACATAATCGTAAGTTCCGTATCCTTTATAATTGGTAAAACTGTAAATCACACCTTTGATCATTGGAAATGTATTGAATGCAAAAAATAAGATTACAACCGGTATGATAACCGCCCAGAATGTTTTGTCCCTGTTTGACATTTTCTTTTTCATTGTGCATCCTCCTGTTCTTTCTGATAATCCTGTACTTTCCGAATCAGATCCCGGTTATAGCGCTTCCAGTCGGAATCAAATTTTTTCAAAAACTTTTCCTGTGCATTATCGCTTGTATCCAGCAGGAACGTCTGGATCATGGCATCCACACTCATCTCACTCGGATAATGGTGATCCTGATAATCTGCCATGCGGTTGTTTTCAATGTAAGGACGCATATCCTTGAGTGTTTCCGGAATTGCAAAATCCCCGTCTTTGCAGGCAATTCCGCCCTGATCATCCAGATAAATCTGAATGGTCTCATCGTCATACAGATATTTTAAAACTTCATATGCAGCCTCTTTATTTTTGCATGCTTTCATTACGGAAAACTGCAGATCAATTCCTGAATTTAATACATTGTCTGATTCATTATCATTTGCAGGAAATGTAAAAGAGCCGATATTCATGTCCGGGTTGACCGATTTAATCTGCGGGATTGCATAGCTTCCGATCGGATACATGGCAGATTCCCCGCGGGCAAATGCTGTACAGGCATCGTTATAACCGTATGCATACGGATTTTTTTCGGCGTAATCCAAAAGCGCATGCATCTTTTCTGCTACCGGTCCATACGTATCGGAAAATGTGGTATTTCCCATATTTACCTGATTGCAGGTATCCGAATCGGTGAGTCCGACTGCCAGCGCATTCCACGGAGCCAGACAGGTCCAGGTATCTTTAAAGCCCAGATACAGCGGAAGTGTTCCGCTCTGTTTTATTTCATCACACAGTGTGGTAAATTCCTGCCAGGTGGTCGGAACTTTCCAGCCATTTTCCTCAAACAGATCTTTGTTATATAAAATTCCTGCCGCGTTTGCCACATATGGAAGTGCATACGTGCCATCCTTTGGAATAAACTCCAGTTCCTTATCCATATCCAGATATGCCTGTTTTACGGTCTGGACTTCATCCAGATTGGAAATATCATCAAACAGATCTGCATCTAAAAAGTTGGAATAGTTGATGTCTCCTCCGATTGCGATGATATCCGGATAATCCTCCCGGATAAAACGTGTCTTTAAAATAGTCATTGCTTCGTTTGGAGATGAAATCGTCAAATGAATGTCATCATGTGTTTCATTGAACCGCTTTTCAATTTTTTCAAATGCCTTAACTGCTTCTGGTTTGTAGGAAACCACTTCGATTTCTGTTTTCCCGTCTGCCCTTTTTTCGCTTCCACATCCAGCGAGCCCTGTCATGCACATGCCCAGTGCAAGCACAGCCGCAAGACCACGGAAAATATTCCTTTTTGCCATATTCCTCTCTCCTTTTCTTAAATATATGCGCTTGTCTTTTGATAATCTTATTATAACATACCTTTATGCGTCCTTAAATATCTGCATTTTTTCAGTTTTATACCGAAATGCAATATTTTATGCTATAATAGATATTGATGTCGCATTTTGGTATATAAGGAGTATTTTATGAGCAATATATTATTTAATATTTTTCCGAATGAAAATTTTATTGATCTGTGTATGTATCAGTTTGGATATGAACAGTGTGATCCCGGTCATTCTTTTGGTCCTGCCACACGCAATCACTATCTGTTCCATTACATTCTTTCCGGAACCGGAACCCTTATGGCTGACAATGCAAAAGGTGAAACACAGACCTATTCCATAAAAAGCGGGCAGGGATTTATTATTTTTCCCGGTCAGATCAACACCTACATTGCCGATAAACAGCTTCCCTGGGAATATATGTGGATTGAATTTGATGGCTTGCGTATAAAAGAAGCTTTAAGTGTCACAGATTTGTGTAAAGATGTACCCATTTATCATTCACACTCCAAAGAATTACGTGAAAAACTTGCTGATGAAATGCTTTATATTGTAAATCATCCTCATGAATCTTCTTTTCATCTCATTGGCCATCTGTATTTATTTATGGATTATCTGCTGCAGTCAGCAAAATCTACTAAGCTGGTTTCCAGTGGGCGCATGAGTGATTATTATATAAAAGAAGCAATCAATTATATTGAACAGAATTTTCAGAATAATATCTCGATCGAAGATATCGCTACAGTATGTGGCATCAACCGGAGTTATTTGGGGAAAATCTTCCGCAACTCTATTGGCCGCTCTCCGCAGGAATTTCTTATGAACTACCGCATGGTAAAGGCTACCGAATTGTTAAAGCTGACATCCTTATCTATTGCGGACATCAGTTCCGCTGTCGGATACGAAAATCAGCTTCATTTTTCCCGTGCATTTAAAAATATTTATGGTGTCTCCCCACGGGAATGGAGAAATCAGAACAAGTAACAATAGATAAGATAGATATCATTCCTATCAGTCTTAATATCGCTCAGTATCATTACCTTGTCCATTGAACACTTCCATATCAGCAAAAAGGACATCCCCTGACCTGTAAAATCTACAGTTCTGGAATGTCCTTTTTACCCATACTTCACTATATTTTTAACACATGATGCTGTTTATCCACAACCAATACATTCCTGCCATTCATATATATCGGAAATTTAAACCGGAGACCTTTTAATATCCTGCCATCCTTTTGTTCTTCCTCATAGATAAACACATATGTTCACTATTGTCCCAACTAAACCTTATCATCATTCAACCTCTGTTCAACCAAAACTTTTTCCAAGATGAAAGAATAAAACCAAAAGACTCCACTCTTATGAATGAAGTCCCGTAATATATGTATACATCCTGCAGCATATTATCTGCAGGATGCCGGTTGCCTACGCAGCCTTTTCGTCCAGAAGCTGTTCTAGCAAGGGATTTTTCCCTTGAACCCTTTGTTTATTATATGTGGTGGCGCTTTTTGCCCCCACTCAGGAAATGTTGCTAAAATACTGTTTAGATTTATCATACATACAAAATGGAAGTTATCTATTTCTCCTCTTCGTTAAGACCTAGTTCATTACATATTACTTGCTATCCCTGATACCTTATTCTTTCTACCAGCGTTTCCTTTTTCAGATTACTGCTTAAAACGCAGGAAAGTACAATCTGCAACAGACCGACCAAAAAAATCATAATAAAAATTGGTACGATTGGAACATGATAGATATTCATTCCAAATATTCCATTATGTTTTGCATAGGAAAAAAGTGCATAGCCGAGCGGCAGACCAATGATCAAAGCTACGCATATGGTACCAACCGTAAACATCATTCCCTGTAACTGCAGACATAAATTTAATTGTTTATTTGTCATACCCATAGCCTGTAATACACCATATTCCTGCTTTTTTGTCGTAATATTCATGATCATGGTATTCGCCATATTCATAAACCCGATGAGTCCTACAATAGCCATAAACAGATAACAGCCAAGCTTCATCATGCTGCTTGCAAATTCGGCAGATTGTAACTGCGCATGATAAGTATCCATTTTTATATGCGAAGTATTAGAAATCAAAGTATTCAGACTTTGTTCTACAGATGCCACATCTTTTTTATCACAGTCCACCCACAGATAGCCATAGGCTGTTCCTCTCGGATTCATGGAACGATATACACCTTCCGGAATGACAAGATAAGTGTCCGCACTTACAAAAGATCCTGCAATCTTTCCCTGATAGGTATAGGTTCCACTTCCATTCTCAAAGTCAAATACAATAGATTCACCCGGAGCATATCCATCTTGTTCCATCCACGCCGACCAGCCAAAGAAAATTTCACCATTCTTTACCGCCTGATCATAGTCCATAGAGCCAATATCCCCGTCTTGGCGCATAAAATCAAAATCCTTTTTACTCACAATATCAGCCGGAAATCTTGTTCCGTTCAGATTTACAGAGACAATCTCTCTCGTCATGACATCTGTTACTCCCGGAATGCTTTTGATTTCTTCAATCAGCGAATCATTCAATGGATCATCCGTCAGAATCGTATCCAGATTATTCTCCGGATATCTTTCATCATACTCAGCAGAATAGTCAAGCTGCAGTTCAAATTGTCCATGATTAACGGAAAGACGTGCTTCATGCTCCGTGTCAATATTTCCCACATAATTAGAGATAATCACAAACAATACGCAAGAAAAACCCATTGTGAGGATAGTACCAATGGTTCTTTTTGGATTACCCGTTACATTTGCCATTGCCATAGAAAACACGGTGACATTTTTTCTGCCATTTCGTTTTCCTTTTTTTTGTGTTTCTGCATTTTCTAAATACCGTGTTGCTTCGATAGGTGAAATCCGTGAAACAATTTTCATTGGTTTACGCAGCGCCAAAGCAACGGTAAAAAATGACACGAAAATACATAGAAGCATAACAGGCAGGGAAAACAGTGGCATCTGCTGATTTTGGACTCCCATAGAGCCAGTTCCGGTTGATACAAGGTTCCCCTGTTCTACCAGCCAGTTAAAACCGCATTTTGCAATCAGAAAGCCAAAAAGCAATCCAACTGGTATTGAAGAAATTGTCAAAAACATACCCTCTCTGAAGATCAGTTGTTTCATCTGCTTTTTTGTCGCTCCTAGAGCCTTGATTTTTCCATACTCCTGTATCTTGTTGGCAATACCGACCTGAAAAATATTATAAATGACCACAACAGAGAAAAGTACAATTGCAAGAATCAAAACCCCGCATACCGCAATCGTTTCATAACTCGGCTGCAAGACCCATTGCAAATAGAGATCATTGACTATAACGTTTTTTTCTTCAATCCCACAGGCTGCTGCAATCTGCTTTATAACCGAATCAATATTATTCATAGATACATTTGCAGAATCATTTAAAGTAAAATAAATATTATACTGTCTGTCATTCTCTGCAACGTGCTCATCATAAAACTCCTGTGACCCGAAAGCAACATAAGATGCCTCGATGGTATACTCATCCCGATCATATAGGATTCCGCTGACAACAAATTCTTCCGGCTTATATTCTGACTGCATCCCTGCGCGGTAATCCAGTGTAACCGTATCTCCGATCTTTACATCACCATACCCCATTGCACGAAAAAATGCTCTTCCTGCGGCAATTTCCTGCATTTTTTCCGGATACTTTCCTTCCTTCAACTCATATTCTTTATTATAAGGAAGCATTTTTCTTGCAGTCTCATCCATGCAGACAAACCCGCCTTTTTCATTGCCTTTTATGATACCTTCGGTGCACATAGTGCCTGTAGCATCTATTTCCGCACGGCGGTTTACTTCTTTTAACTGCGATCCGTCTGCGGAAACAAACAGACCATAATTGCTTCCATATGATCCTGCCGCCTGACTTTTCTGTAAATGAATTACCCCATTTCCCACGGTACTGATGATAACAAGCAGCATCGTGGTCAGACAGATTGCCATCATGATCAGTATACTTCTTGTCCTGTTCCTTTTGTCATTGCTATATGCAATCCTGCTTATTGTCTTCATCTGAAATCCACCACCTGTCCATCCTCAATCACCAGAATACGGTCAGCGACCTGTGCAATTTCGTCATCATGGGTAATCATTACAATTGTCTGTCCATATTTTTTTGCTGTCATCTTAAGCAGAGCGATTACCTCATCACTGGTCTTAGAATCAAGATTGCCTGTCGGCTCATCCGCAAATATAATTTCCGGACGATTCACCAGTGCTCTTGCAATTGCTACTCTCTGCTGCTGTCCTCCGGATAACTGATTTGGCAGATTATAAATCCGGTTTTCAATCCCCAGAGTTGCAATAATATCATTTACATACGCTTCATCCACTTTTCTTCCATCCAGCCCCAGTGGCAGTACAATATTTTCCCAGACATTAACAGATGAAACCAGATTAAATGCCTGAAAAACAAATCCGATTTTTCTTCTGCGGAAAACAGCAAGGGCATCTTCCTTCATCCTGTATAAATCTTTCCCTGCTAAAGTAACACTGCCTTTTGTCGGGGTGTCTAGCCCTCCAAGCATATGAAGTAATGTACTTTTACCGGAACCTGACTTTCCAACAATTGCGACAAATTCTCCCTGCTCAATCTGAATGTCCACCTGATTGACCGCTTTGACCTGATTCTCACCTGCGCCATAAAACTTACAAAGCTGCTTAGTTTCTAATATCACACTCATGTGTTGCCTCCTTTTCAATTCTGTAAAGCGTACCTTTTCAGCACGCTTTCTTTGCCTGTTTATATATTTGGTCATTTTTCAACCTACATCCAAATTGTATCAGGATAATCTTTCATTTCACTTTCAAAAAACGAGCAGAAGTCTTACAGAATTGTAAGATTTCTGCCCACTTAAAATTTAACCAACATATGGTAATTGAATCACAAACGTGCTTCCTTTTTTCTTTTTGCCGGAGGTTACCATGATTGTACCTCCGTGTTTTTCGATAATTTCTCTCGATAGAAAAAGTCCGATTCCTGTACCACTCTTTTCCATAACCTTCCTGGAACTTCCTCTGTAAAATCGTTGAAAAATTTTGTGATACTCATTCTGCGGAATACCAATTCCCTGATCCTCAATTTCCATTCTTACAAGATCGTTTCTTTTTTGTAACCGGATAAATATTTTTGAACCATCCGGGCTGTACTTGATTGCATTATCCAAAACGTTGATCACAGCTTCACCAAGCCATCTTTTATCCTGCATAACCATGCATGTTTCCAGCTCTTTTGCATAGTCAAAAACGAATTCAATTTCTTTCTCGTCCGCTTTTGGATAAGTACAGTTCACAGCAGATATGACAGTATCCATAAGCGGAAGTTTTTTCTTATTAATCTGAATCAGTCCAGTTTCCATCTTGGATATTTCAAGAAGCGACTGCAATAATGTCTCCAGTCCATCCAGAGCACTCCGACAACGGATACGAAACTCCTCCTGTTCTGTGGCACTTAAGTCATTCTGCATCAGCACACTAAAACATGTATCCAAAGCTGCAACCGGTGTCTTTAACTGGTGAGAGATATCAGAAACCATTTCTTTCGTGCTCTCTTTTTCTTCCCGTGCTTCTTCCTTTAGCAACTGAATATGATGTCCGATTGCTTCAAGCTGGTCATTCAATTTTTCCAGTTCTGCTGGATTTTCCGTTTTCAGTAAAGCATCAAATTTATTTTCACGGAATCTGATCAGAATTTCTTCCAACTGGTCTAAAATTTTCTGATGACACGCATCTTCTTTTTTCTTCCAATAAAGTAAAAAAGTCAAAAGAAGCACGCATATCACAGTGCTTACAGCACCGGTCACCATAACCTGATGCCGGAATTGCGAATAAAATGCATTCCCTTTATTCCCCCAGTATCCATATTGCCCCAATAATCGCCTTCCCTGTTCGTTAGTTTCAATATCCTTATCCTTAAGCAATTCCGAAACAGCATCCAGCCCGGAAAATTCTTCCTTTGCAGCAATCTCTGTCATAAGATTCATTTTATATTTATAATCTTCATAAAACACATACGTGGTAAAGCAATTTAATATTGCAAACAATAATATGACAGGTAATACCAAGGAGAGCACTACTGTAATCTTCTTGAGATATCTCTTTGTCACTGCCTTACCTCCTGATTCCATATATACCCAAGACCTCTGATATTCTTTATATAGACCGGTGCAGCCGGATTGTCTTCGATTTTCTCACGGAGTCTTCTGATATTGACAGCGATTGTATTTTCATCCACAAAATCCCCTTCCAGATCAAACACGTTTTCCAATATTTGTGTTTTTGAAAGAATCTGTTTCGGATTCTGAAGAAAAAAAGTCAGCATTTTCAACTCCGTTTTTGTCAGACTGATTTCACGACTCTTTATCAGGACTTTCATTTCTCCTGCGATAAATACGATATCTCCCGAAATCATCTTTCCGGCTTCCGTTTTCTCCTGTCTGCGGCGGAAATGTGCTTCTATTTTCAAAAGAAGTACCGAAAGACTAAACGGCTTTGTAATATAATCATCTGCCCCTGCTTCATATCCCATGACCTGATCCATCTCCTGATCTAGTGCTGTAAGACAAATAATATATGTATTATAATTGCATCTCATCCACCTTACAAATTCCAGTCCATTCCCATCCGGAAGATTCACATCACAAATGGTAACATCCACATTATTATCACTTGCAATTCTTTTCGCTTTTTTCACTGATTCTGCTGAAAAAACCTCATATCCGAATTTTTTCAGTGAGAATGTAATTCCACGATTTAAATTTTCATCATCTTCAACCACGAGTATACCTGGCATAGCATATGCACCTCTCTTTATTAAACCTTCATGCCGGCATTATGTTCAGCCACATACTTCTTTATCTCATCATATGTAGCCTTAGTCTCTGCAGATGTTATATCCATATCATCAAGTTCAATTGTAACATTAATGTAATCATCCGGCTTTTGTTTCAGTTTGGACAAAAGAACAACCGTCTCAACATGGAACGATACGTCCTGATTGATGTCAGTTTTCGGGAACCGATCCAGACTAATGTGGACTGTAGCAAAATATCTCCGTTTGTTTGCGGAAACATATCAACAAATTCTGTAGCAAAAAAGTATTAATACAACTCGCTATCCATATCACAGTCTGAACCTCGTCAGTCTACGGAAAAAGTTCTACTTTTTTATTCGTTTCTACTATTATAGTGATTCCAATAGAAAAGTCAAATTTGACGAAGAACTGCCATCGCCTCCACCTTGTCTGTTCTTTGTACAGAGAACAGGTCAACGGCTATTTTAGCCCTGACTGATGTCCCAACTCCCATGCACTCGACCTTGGCAAGTTGAAAATTTTAATGGCGATGCTGCTACTTTTTCTCATTCTCCTCCAGTTCCAGCATGTACTTATCAAAGTCAGACATGAACAGCCTATCCTGAATAACACGATATTTTTCAAATTCGGTCTCAGCTTTTGCCTTGGCAATCTCAGCAGTGATTTTGCCTGTATCCTGAAGTACCTCTCTGTCATCTGCCATCAGGAATAGATCCAGTCGTTTCGTCCAATCCTCCATTGTCATCGGAATATGACGTTCCGCACGATCTTCTGCCAAATCCAGATAAGCAGATACAATACGCTCCAGTGAACGCATTTCCTTCTCTGAAAGATAATTCTTCACAACGCTCACATCACTTTTTACTATCTTATCTTCCGGTGCTGCTGCCCAAGTGGTTAATCCCATGTGTGGCTTATCCGCATCTGCTCGCTCATAAATCAGCTCTGCTGCTGTATGTCCGTGAACTGCATAATGCATCTTGTTTTGAACCTTTGCGAAGAACTGCTTTGTTGTTTTTGCTGTTCTGTCATAATCGAGAGCTGTAGCATAGATATCCGTTATCTTCTGATAAAATCTACGCTCCGAAAGACGGATTTCACGAATCTGCTCAAGCAAGCGGTCAAAGTATTCTACTGTAAGTACGGATCCACCATTTTTCAGACGTTCATCATCCAAGACCCAGCCCTTGATGGTGTAGTCTTTTACGATGCCATTGGCCCACTTACGAAACTGCACTGCTCGCTCATTATTCACCTTGAATCCAACCGCAATAATCATTTGAAGATTATAATGCTTCGTATCACGAGTCACCTGACGTGAACCTTCGGTTTGAACTATCCGGAAATTCCGGATAGTTGAATCTTCCTCAAGCTCTGAGTCGGAATAAATCTTCTTAATATGCTCATTGATTGTACGAACATCCACATTATACAGTGTGGCCATCATCTTCTGTGTCAGCCATATATTCTCATCCTCATAGCGCATCTCAATACTGTCCTGCTGATCCCCCACAGAGGCAACATAGGTTAAGTATTCTGCTGCGCTGGAACGGATGGTTACTTCGCCTTTTTTCTTTTTCAAATAAGAGGCCTCCTTTATAAACTGAAATGCAATTTTGCTATTGTATCTAGCTGCTCTGCTATTTCTGTAAATGGTAAATTCAAATCCAGAATCCTGACTGTGATCTGGTTACCACTCATCTGATATACATTATTCGGATATATTTCTTCATCAGTCTTCGCATACAAAAGCATTCCTGAAACCGTGTGGTCCTTCTCTCTCAATTCGTATTCCTTATTCTTCACATAAGTAAAAATCTGATAAAGGTTAGCCGAGTGAAGTGTATGCTTGTTAAACTGTACCTGCATACTATGCTCATAGTACTTTGCATCAATGATAAGAACTCTATCATCACGCTGGAGCATAATATCACTTTGCATCACTGGCAGCATAGAATTCTCGTCGTTGTCCAATTGCCACGGAATGGCAAATAATTCTTAGTGAAAAGCCCCACTAAAAAAATCAACACTATCACCGCAATATTCAAAATAAGATTAACAATCTCCATATATTCCTTATCCTTTCTGTTTCTTTAACTCGCATCAGTATAGCGACTGACAGGTATTGGCGTACCATTCCCAATAAACATTCCTTCTCTGAAAGCTCTCAGCATAGAAATCGAGGCGTCATCTATAAGGCCACTATTTTTATCTTCGAGCAG
Organism: uncultured Ruminococcus sp.; assembly: GCA_900066355.1. Lineage (GTDB taxonomy): Bacteria > Bacillota > Clostridia > Lachnospirales > Lachnospiraceae > Blautia_A. Next base: position 30,459 of record FMEL01000006.1, on the reverse strand, counting down.
CAGGTCAATCTGGGTTGTAATATCTTTAGAAGATAACTGCTCTATTCCTCTTTGAATCATCGCGATTCTCTCCGGGTCCGTTCCATCATCCATTACGACTGAATTATTGAGAATACTTAAACTTGCCGCTACTATTTTAACTTCAACAACAACGTAACAATGCAAATACAGATGATAAAATAAAAGATCTATTTTTTCCTCTGTTCCTTCAATCGGTATTGTATATTCTCTTCCAACAAAAGCAAACCCTTTTCCAAGTTCCATAAGAAATTTTGTGATGTTGTCCATCAATGCGTCTTTTAACTCTTTCTCACTATAATCTTCTCTGATTGCTACGAAGTCGAAATTATATGGATCCTTTGTTATTTCCTGTGCAAGGTCGCTTTGTGGTTCAGGCAATGCGTATTCAAAGTTTGAAATTGCTTTTCCCTGACGCTCATATAAATCGGTATCAAGAAAATTTAAAAGTACTGCCCTTGACCAATTATTTAAAATCGTTTTCTTCACAAAAAATATTGATTTTTCCCTGTCCAATTTACATTTATCAATGATAGCTCTATGATGTCCCCACGGAATCGAAAACAATTCTTTATCCGATAAATCTCCCACAAGTTGTGGAACATTTATTGAATCCTCTTTGCTCTTCAATTCTTCCACAAATTGTGGAAGAATTGGATCACTGTACAATTCATAAAATTTCTTCATATATCTGAGATTCGAACTTGATAAGCCTTGAACCCCTGGCAAAATTGTTCTCATATCTTTACTTAAATTAACAAAAAATCCACTGCCCCACTTACTTTCAGCCGACTTTTCTACAATATCTCTTCCTATAGACCAATAGAAACCAATCATTTCCTGATTAACAGAAACAGATGCCTTAATCCGTCTCTGTTTATAGCGTTTGTCCTTCTGTGCATCCAAGCTGTATTCTCCTTGTGAAGACTGTTGCAGAGAAGCCACCAGTCACTCTCCCATTGCAATTGCGTATTTATCAATCTTTTCTATCAGTAAATTGAATAATTTATCGCTATCTGTTACGAAAAGTATATCTTGAAAAAGCAAATTCTTCAATCTTAGTAATTATCCCATCCATCCTTATCTTTAGATTAGATAAGATAAGTATAATTTTAATAAGTCTTAATACCCTCAGTATCATTACATTGTCCTTTAGACACTCCAAGGCAGCCAAAAAAGACATCCCCTGACCTGTAAAATCTACAGTTCTGGAATGTCCTTTTTCCCATACTTTACTATATTTTTAACACACGATGCTGCTTATCCACAATCTATATGATTCCAAAATGCCTAAACGCCTGCATAATCGCATCTTCCTTCTCTGGTGTACACTGTGGCTGTCTCGCATTCCCTGATTTAGCCGGATTGAAGTTCTCACCGACATCCAATCCACACTTCTTCTTAATCTGTGCGATATACAGTGATGAAACCTTAAGTCCTGTCTCCTCCAGTACATATTCCTTTATCTGCTCATAAGTTGCTTTTCCCTTGAATTCAGATAAATCCATATCCTCCAGAGAGAAGTCCACCTTCACTTTTCTGCTGTCGACCATTCCCTTGGAAAGTAAGACAACTGTCTCCACATGTGTTGTCACTAACATAGGAACACACATCCTTTACCTCGTCTACGATATGGGAACACATTTCTTTCGCTTTTTCTACTGCTTTTGATTTCTTCCCAAATCGTTCTTTTGCGTTTCCAATTTCATTTTTGAATCCTGTTTTATATACGAAAATGATTTTATAGGGATCTTTCTCTCCATTTTCATCGTAACCACCGACAATAACTTTTTCGATGATACTTTCAAATATTCCTCTGTCAAATTCTTCTAAAATCTGATTTTTTGACAATGCTTTTCTAAAATCTGTCAGTCTTCTTTGCAAGCTACCTTCATTGTCATATTGTTGTTCCAACATACTTAACTGTGCTTTTGCTTCAGACAATTTCTTTTCATACCCCACATCTGTTTCCTCATAAATGTCTTTAGCCACAACACCCTCTAAATAGCTTTCCAGCAACTTTTTTCTCTTATATTGAATATTATAAACACTTCTATTGAGTTTTTCAATTTTATCTTCTATCGAGTCCTCTGATAAAGTTTTCTCGACTCTCTTAATAAATTCTTCCAACACATCTTTATGATCTGTACATAACATACGGTAAGATTCAATAAAAGCATCTTCTATAACCTGCTCTGGAATTCCTTTACTATCTGGACAAAACCTTTTACCATGTTTTGTTGATTCTACACATTGCCAAATAGTTTTTGTATATTTCGAACTGCTATGCCACCTTCTCCTTGATAAATTCGCACCACAAAATCCACATTCAAGCATACAACTAAAAGCATATTGTCTACTGAATTTTTCTCGTTTTCCAGGTGATACTCCCTTTTTGCGTCCTCCATTACGGCGTTCCCGTATCTCCTGAGCTCTTGCAAATTTTTCTTCTGATACAATCGGTTCATGATGATTTTTAATGTAAAACCGATCTTCTTCTCCAAGATTTTCCAGCCTTCTTTTTGATATCGGATCTACGGTAAAGGTTTTTCCTAATAAAATATCACCTTTGTATTTTTCATTATTAATAATTCCCATTACACTGGAAGAAGTCCACGGATTCCCTTTAATAGTTGGAATTCCCTGTTCATTCAGTTCCCTTGCAATCATCGTACTTCCAGCACCTGCAACATATCTGTCAAATATGTATCTGACCGTTTCCGCACCTTCTTCGTTAATAGACAGCGACTTTGTTACTACATCGTAATCATATCCAAGGCAGCCCTGAAAACCAACAAGTTCTCCACGTTTCATCTTCATTTTCAAACCTTTTTTTACATATGCAGATGTATTTTCCACTTCCTGCTGTGCAACAGAACTTAAAATAGTCAGTAAAAATTCTCCATCTTTTAACGTATTAATTTTTTCGACTTCAAAATATACCGCTATATTCCTCTCTCTTAACATTCTTACATATTTTAATGTATCTAATGTATTTCGTGCGAATCTAGGAATGCTTTTTGCAATCACTAGATCAATATTGCCTGAAAGACATTCCTGAATCAGTAATTGGAATTCTTCTCTTTTATCTGTTTTCGTGCCTGTAATTGCTTTATCAGCAAAAACTCCTGCAAAAACCCATTGCTTATTACTCTTTATCAAATCTGTGTAATATCTGACCATTGAATTATAACTTTTAATCTGATCTTCATCATCAGTACTAACACGACAATATGCGGCAACTCTTAATCTATCAATCTTTCTTCCCGTAGAAGTATCCTCACCAGCACCCTTCGCCTTAATGATTTCAACTTCCATTTGACCGCTCCTTTCTTTTTGTGTTCCTACCGTAGTGTTGATGTAATTTTACAACGCAACACTATAATAGTCAAGCGGTAATATTAGAAATAACACCATAATCTTTTTTTAACTTTTTCTCTACCAGCTGATACTCTGCTTCACTTATAAGTTTTAACGAGCGTAATTGTTTCAACATTGACAGCTGCATACTGTATCTCAACAATTTTGCACTATTCATTTTCCCTCTCTACTCTTTCTCATCTACTTTTATCCAAAAATCCTGCAGTAACTGTCGGGTAACAGCCTCATTGGTATTTCACCATCTTTTCAGACCGGGCAGCTTTCCCGGAAGTATCATTATCAAAAACAGTATCTTCGCCACAAAAATCCCACTTTCTGATCACAGTCAAATATTTATCGCTCATGCCTTTGCTTCCATATCATTTTGATACCATTTCCACTTTGCGTCACAATGTCGCAAAGCAATAATGCAGACAGTCCTGGCGTATCTACTGTATAGCTCCTCTGTTTCATTCGTCCTGCAGGATAAATATGAAATTTTCAAGGTACAAGCAACGCTAAATATTCTTATCAGCAGAAATGGATGCTCTTATACATTATTTAGCGAACCATTTTAAATCCCAGAATTGTTTTTATCAGTTTTGTTTCCAAGCGTCTGCGAAGCGTTTCATCCACACAATAATGAACACTTCCATATTCGTCATACATTTTTCTAATTGATAATTTTGCAATGTATCCCTCATAATGTTTCAATACTTTATTTATCGCCTGGATATCACCTTCCAATGCTCTTTCAATCACGCAAAGCGATATCAATTTTTTATTACTTGCACTTTTTTCTTCCGTTTTCATTTACATTTTCCTCCAGCATAGCCTTTAGTATTTCAAGTGATCGTGTCCGATGCTCATGTACCGTACTTCTGACAAGATTCAATTTTCTTGCTATATCAGCATCATTCATTTCCATAAAATACGACAAAAGAATAACATCCCTTTTTCTTTCCGTCAGTGCTTTCAATGCTTCTGCCAAAAGAGCATCTTTTACCACCACATCATAACCACCTGCACGAAAATAGCTTTTTTCCAATTCATACTCATTGATTATAGAAAAATTCTCTATTTCCCGTTCCGATAATTCTGAAAACAGAACTTCATGTTTTCTAAGATATGCCAAATGTCTTTCATAATCCACCACTTCACCTTTCAATGCTAATTTACATTTTCGATCAAATTGATGCCTGACTGTTTTCTCATCATAGGAAGAAGATTGCTCCATAGAGTTCACCTCCTTCCCGAACACAAGATATGAGCAAAGGTCTTTTCCCCTTTCACCCTTATCCCGATTGAGAACTTCCCATTGTTCGGGTTTAAAAGAAAAACTCTATAAAAAGTTTTCGTAATATATAAAAAACGTCCTTACGGATTGAAATCCATTGGACGTTTTTATATAAATAATCTAATATTCAAAAAGTAATCTTCTCCCTTCTTTCTATGTAATAAAAAAGCGGAAATAATAATTTTATCATCGCCGCTTATTCTTACTATTTTCAATTTTATATTTCAAAATACCAACATACTGAGAAATTAAAATTATAAAGGTAGTCAATGAAATCAAAGAAAGCATATCCTGTATTAAACCAACTGTACAACAAATTGCAAATGCAATAACTCCCATTAAAATTTTCATAGTTACCTTTTGACAATGTTCTTTTTCAGTATTGTCAAGTTCTCGATTAATACTCTCTACTGTTCACTCCGTTCACAGTAACGTAGCCAAAATTCATTCCAGATTGCCTGCGGCAATGGAATTTTGGCTTGTATGTCTCGGGATTTTGGCATATTCATGCCAAAACACCTCGCGGGACAGGGGTGTGTGAACAGTAACAATCATATTACATTCTCATAATCCAACCCGAAATGTACAATGATATAGGGTGATATGAGAATGAACCAAGATGAAAGAAGGTTTGACTTTCATGGGCTCGGGCTCGCTTTGAAACAGGCCAGAGAGGAAAACGGCTGGACGCAAGCCTATGTGGCGAAGCTGGTCGGCAAGACTGACCGCACCATTATGAACATCGAGAACAAAGGCCAGCACCCCAGCTTCAACCTGTTTTTCAAACTCGTCACTCTGTTCGACATTTCCGTAGATCAGTTTTTCTATACAGAAGGTCAGCGTGGAGAGAACAGTTGCAGAAAGCACATTGATGTGCTTTTAAGCTCGATGAATGAGAAAGAGCTTGTTGTCATGGAGGCCACAGCCGAAGGGCTCAAGAAAGCCAGAGAAACGGAGGTTCAAGAGGTATGGCTGTTTTGCGTCAGCAGTATGTACTGGTGGAAGCAATCCAAGCATGGATTGCTTCATTAAAAAAGAATCAACAATAAATCATTATTCGGAAAGACCAGCAACTTTGAGTGGCGCTGGTCTTTTATATATGAATTATAAACTTCAACTAACCAGCATATAGTAACATTCCACGGGCAAAGTATGAATTATACAATGTAACCGGGTGATGTTATATGGCGAAAGTTGAAGATTGTCCCGGTTTTGAAACCTTCGGTGCAGATGTCAAAGCCGCACGAGAGGCAAATCGTCTGACACGAAAAACATTGGCAGAATTGGTTGGGATTGAATGGCGGTATCTTGCCAACATCGAAAAAGACAGCACGATTCCCAGCCTGCCTGTGATAATCTAGTTGATTAAAGTCTGCTGACTTTTCATCCCTTTCAACCCCTTACAAAAATCGGCATAATCAAGCCTATTGACCGGTATAATAACAGGTCTCCGCTGGCGCGGTTGTCATAACTCCGCAGCGTCGTTTTACTCGTGCGCCGCAGGGTTCCCCCCAAGTCTTTAGGAGGCCGTGAGGAAGTATCTTTAAGCCCCCGTGCAGTCCTCGCGCCGAATCTGCCACCATCCGCTTTGTGAAATCGTAGATCGCTCCGAAACAGCTTTGTTCATCACCTCCCTAGCTGCTCCATCTTCGCGGCGTTCCACACTCGCTCGTACACGGGTTATGTACCTGTTATGCTGTCTATGAAATTGTCAAAGTACTGTTGAAGGGGGAAAACTTGTCCTTCTATTAACTCTGACAAAAAGAGCAAAAAACGAGCGCACCAAACGAAATTTTTTCAAAAATACTTTGCCAGCTGCTTCAGACCGCGCCGGATGCTGTCACGGACACGGCTTGGGTCTACACCCTCCGCTACTGCTATTTCGCTCACACGCATACCCAGGTAATACCGGGCATAGATTCGCTTAGCCTGCTTCTCCGGCAGAGCCATCACAGCGGCATAGAGCTGTTCCCGCAGCTGCTTTTCTTCCAGGAGCATTTCCGGCGTCTGGGGCTTCAGCAGGATCGCATTTTCAATGCCGTTGTCGCAGTCCAAGGAGTAGTGCGCCTTATAGCGATACATCCTCCGGTCATAGGCAGCCTCTACACGCTCAGCGACTCGAATCGTCTCCAGCACATCTTCGGTTACTTCTACAAAGTGATCGTTTTTGTAAACATCGGGATATAAGTCCTTAAGATTGACTTTCTTCATTATGTACCTCCATTTCAATTCACGGGCGATTGACGAGTGAATAGAAAGGAGGCGGGGATCGGCAGCGACATACTTCGGGAGCCTTCCCGAAAAATCGACAATAAAAAGCGCCAGCTCCCTGCAATGGGAAACCGGCGCGACAAAAACACCTATTATTCTGCTTTAGTAGGAATGATAATGCCGATAGGTAGTCATACCTCCCCGGAGGAGGGGCAAGGCTTTTTTTAATTGGTGCAGCTCATGGGTACTATGAATAACGAAAATTGACATGGCGGTATCCTCCTAAATACCGCCCTCCTGATTGCATGAGCATCGATCCGAAAATCAAAAAGAAACGGCGGCTCTGATCTTTTCAAAGCCGCCGCTTCATAGGCGCATGGAAATGTGTCTGCTGTGCGACGGCTTTTTTTCTTTTGCCGTCGCCCGGCAGAATGTTATTCAATATTCTGATACACTTTATTGCAGACTACTATAATCAATTTCTCATTATTTCAATGACGGACTGCTTCTTCCACGAGTGAATAAGTAATATAGTCATCAAAACTTCGAGTAGTAACATTACAGTAACAAATAGTAAAAAGGCTCTGGTTGGAAATACAAATCCTGTAGACATTCCTGCTTTTTCAAGAAAAGTACCGATCATATATCCTCCAGGTATTCCAATAATAATAGTCATGAAAAGTGAAATTCCAGTATTGAAAAGCCCTTCTATCATAAAAGACTGTTCTAACTGTTTGTTTGTCATACCAATAGATTTTAGGGTTCCCATTTCTTGTTTCTGCGATAATAGGTTTGTAACAGTGAGATTAATTTGATTGATTACTGCAAACACCCATAGAATAGCCGAAATGATGTAGGCTAAGGTAAAACCAGCTTGGTTATCTTCTTGATGTTCTTTTGTAAAATCTTGAAGGGTCTGTAAGCTAACTTCATCGTTCCCAGCAATTAAAGAACGAATTTTATTCTCCGCTTCCTGTATGCTTTCAGGCTCAGTCTGTACTTCTATCGCATAAGTGCAATCGTAACCAACAAGTTCATGCATCATTTTTTCGGGCATCCTAAAAATATAGCCACCCATTCCATCATTACTGGAGGTGATTGCACCAATTTTGAATGTTTTTGTTATTGTTTTACCACTATTATTTTTGAAATTAAAGGTCACAGTATTCCCAATTTGAGGTTTCCAATGGTAAACATCATAGACACGATCAGGATCACTTACAATTAACTCCGTGTTTTCTGTTATATTCCCCGATACAATAGCTGTGGTTAAAGAATCCATATCTTTTTCATTGTATCCCATCAACAAGGTTTCATCAGCAACATCATTGCTTGTTGAAAATTCAGCTGGTAATGTAGCGTAGGTAAACACATTACGAACACCATCCATAGTAGCAATGTTTCTATTTAGATCAGAAAAATATTCTTTGCGTAATACTGTATCTAAATTCTCACTATCATTTTCTAAATCTACACTGATTTTGAAATCCCCATGTCGTATATCCCAGTAACGAGCCATACTTTCTGCATTAAAAGAACTTTGATAACTCGCTGCAAAAAAGAAAATAATTCCGCATAGCCCCATTGAAAGTATCGTCAATACTGATTTTTTGCGATTCCTAAAAAAGCTGATTTTAGCTAAATATGCAGGTGTAATACGATGTCTTTTATGACTACGATAATTGATCGTTTCTACCTGATTTTTCAAGGCGGCTATCGGAGATACATTGGCAGCAATTCTTGCTGGCTTACGAACACTGATATATACAAGAAGTATTCCAAAAAGGCTTGCTCCACACAAAGAAACAGCAAAGGCAAATACAGACCATCCTTTTGATTGCAAGCAATAGCTGATAATCGTTCCCACTATGCTACCAATTAAAATGCCCGGAGAAGCAAGAATATAGCCTTGTTTAAGCACTATTTTATAAATCTGCTTTTTACTTGCTCCTATGGTTCGTAATTGTCCGAACTCAGCAACCTTTTGACCAACCGAAATGTAAAAAATACTGTAAATTACAAGTGCAGCAGCTAAAAAAAGAATTCCTGCAAGCACAATATATGCCGCATAATTACTAACCGAAAGCCCCGTGTTGACATAATCATAATAGCTGCTGACTGTCCAATCTTTTAATCCTGTGTTTTCCGAAATTTGGGATAATAGTTCCTCTGCTTCGTCTTTGGTAAAGGTATCGGCATTCTCAAGCCACACATATCCATTCAGTAAATCATTTCCCCTTAACTCCTGGCATTTTGCGAAAGAAACAAAAACAGGGTAAGCAGAAGCATCTTGGTCATGATATATGCCAACAATCGTATATTTTTTTACGGTCCCGTCTAAATTTAACTGGATTGTAGTATTGATTTTGGCAGGGACATTTTCACCTTCAAAAAAGGCATCTGTAACCGCAATTTCGTTTGATTGTTCTGGATATTTTCCCTCAAAATCTGGTATTAAATTGAACATCGTGTCATCATAGTAAATCAATGACAACTCTTTGGAATTTTGTTCAACTGTTTTAATGTTACAAGAAAGACCTATACTTTGAACGCCTTCTTCAGACGACAAATTTTCTTTGTCTTTTTGCGTAATATCAAAGAAAATTCCCTGATGTAATCCTGAAACCTCATTTTGGTTCTGATGAATAATATTTTGAACTGTCAGCAAAGACATCATAATCATTGCAACGGCAACAACAATCGCAGAAATACAGAACAAATTTTTCTTCTTATCAAAAGCTATACTTTTTTGTGCCATATTTTTGATTATAGCACTGGTATCATTTTCAAAAGGCCAAATCATAGTTCCATACCTCCGGTTATTTTTCCGTCCTCAATCCGTATGATGCGGTCTGCAAGACGGGCAATATCATCATTATGAGTAATCATAACGATCGTTTGATGAAATTCCACACTGGTTCGTTTGAGTAAGCCAATGACATCACTGCTTGTTTTACTGTCAAGGTTGCCTGTAGGCTCGTCGGCCAGTACGATAGCTGGTTTTGTAATCAATGCGCGGGCGATTGCTACACGCTGCTGCTGACCGCCGGAAAGATTGTTCGGCATATTATTCAGTTTATCTTCCAACCCCAGCATCATTACAACATTATCCATAAACTTCTGATCTACAATATCTCCATCCAATTCCACAGGTAAAACGATATTTTCATAGACATTCAGCATTGGAACAAGATTATAATTTTGAAAAATAAAACCTATATTTCGGCGTCGGAAGATGGTAAGCTGCTCGTCGTTCTTCTTTGCCAGTTCTTCACCCCTGACAATTATAGTTCCACTGGTAGGGGTATCCAGTCCACCCATCATGTGAAGAAGGGTGGACTTGCCACTGCCGGAAGTTCCAACAATAGCCACAAACTCTCCATCCTCCACAGAAATATTAACTCCATCAAGGGCACGAGTAATATTCGGCTCTGCACCGTAATACTTTTTCAGGTCAATCGTCTGTAAAACGCTCATATTCAAAACTCCTTTCAAGGCTTCCTTTGTATTGATAATGTCATTATAAACCACAAATGTCCGCGAAATGTTACAGCGGCCAAAAAATTTCATTGAAAATCGGGGTGAAATGTTACAACGCTCGGACATTTCAAAAAAATTTACGGCGGGCAGCCAGAAATGGCCGTCCGCCGCGTTCTATTTTGTAGGCAGCATAATGGAAAATGCCGAACCCTTGCCCAGCTCCGAAACCACTTTGATATAACCGCCCTGCCGTGTTACGATTTCACGGGCCAGATACAGGCCAATACCCACGCCCTGCTGTTCGTGTACTTCTTCCTCTCGATAGAAGCGCCGAAAGATGGCAGCCTGATTGCTTTCGGAAATGCCCTTTCCGGTGTCGGTCACTTTGATCTCCACATACATTTCCCACAGCACCACCGACACAGCGATTTTCCCGCCTGCCGAGGTGTACTTCACCGCATTGTCCAGCAGGTTAAAGAGGGCTTCCGATGTCCACTTGCTGTCATGGGAGACGGTTAAATCTTCCGGGCAGTCCACGGTCACGGAGATTTCCTTTTTCTCCGCTGCATACACGATCCCGCTCATGGCTTGTGCCACAGTATCAAAAAGGCGGCCCGTTTCCTTATCCAACTGGATCACGCCCGTTTCCAGACGGGAAGTTTTCACAAGGGCCTGAAAGAGAAAGTCCAGCTTATCCGTCTGGCTGCGGATTCCCCGGATAAAGTCGGTGCGCTCCGCTTCGGCCATAGGCTTTTCCAGCAAGGTATCCGTCGCCATTTTTAGATTGCTGACCGGAGTTTTTACCTGATGGGAAATATCCGATACAAGGGTCTGTAATTCCCGCCGTTCCTCATCCACCCGACGACGGTTCTCCTGCATGATTTGATACAATCGGGACAACCGATGGCTAATGCGAGCAAACTGAGTTTCCTGTTCTTCTAATAGCATCGGTTCTTCATTTCCACTAATCATGCTGTCGATTGTTCTGCACAAATCAGAGGTAAAGGATACCAATCTTTTTGCAAGTATTTGTGCGCAAACCACAAACCATATAAATGTACATAGCAACAACAATATTCCAGCCAGCAATACAGATGTTTGTTTCGTAAAAATGAATATGGTCAGAGTAATGACTATTATCGAAACTGCCTGTCCCACCATAATCCAACTAAATAGCTGCTTTACCGAGAGGTTCTTAAACTTCATTTTACATCGCCTCCCGTCCATTGATATCCCATACCGTAAACAGTCTTGATGTAGGGCGCACCGCCGTCAGATTCGATTTTGCTGCGAATCCGGCTGATAGAGGTTGTTAGGGTATGTTCATCCACAAACTTCTCGTCTATATCCCATAGCTTTTCCAAAAGCTGTCCACGGGTTAGTACTTGCCGAGGATTTTTACGGAATAGATTCAGCATTTTGTACTCCATCGGGGATAGGTTCAGGGGTTTACCATTCAGGGAAGCTGTCTGCTCCGAGAAGTCCAGAAACAGCCGCCCGTCGTCGTAAATGTCCTTGGCCGGTTTGTGGTGTTCCAGCATGGCGAACATGGCTTTGATTTTTCGCTGCAAAGCTCCGATTACAAAGGGCTTTGTGATGTAGTCCACCGCACCCACCTCATAGCCTCGTATCTGGTCGCTCTCCTGATCATTGGCAGTCAGGAAAATTACGATGGTGTCCGGGTATCGGGGCTTTATCAGCTTGCATAACTCAAAACCGTTTCCGTCCGGCAGGTTGATGTCCAGCAGCACTAGATCAAATTCCAACTGACAGATGACATCGGCTGCGGTTCTGGCATTTAGGGCGGAAGTCACTCCGTAACCGTCTGCGGTCAGGTTATAGGCTAACATCTTATTCAAAAAACTGTCGTCCTCGACAATTAAAATTTGCTTCATATATCCTCACTTCCTTTGCTTTGACAAATAGTATAATATACAAATGTCCGCGAAATGTTACAGCGGACAGATTTTTTCAAAAAATTATCCACCTATATTATAATTTGATTCAGTTAATGATACAAGGATGGCATTCAAGTCTTCTCAAAAAATCAGCATAATCAAGCCTATTGACCGGCATAATAAGGTTATTCCTTTGTGCAAATCGGCACGATAGAATATACTTGAGGTGAGTGATTATGCCGATTGATGATTTGACTGCTTTGGGGCAAAAAATGCGGGAAGCCCGAAAGAAAAAAGACCTGACACAGCAGGAGCTTGCGGATCTGAGCCATGTATCTGTCAAGCAGATCGCCAGCATTGAAAAGGGACAAATAAATCCGTCCTATTTGATTTTGAGAGCATTGGCAAAGATCCTGCACATCTCTTTAGATACGCTTATAAATCCAGATGTTTCCCTGGAAGATGAGGGTGTCAATCAGATGAAAATGCTTTATTCCAGCTGTCCGCCAGAAATGCGTGACACCCTACTGCATCACACCCAGGAAACGGTGAAGGAACTGACAGAGTTGTCCGAGAAATTTGAAACGAATTGAGCCAGTGAGTGAAATTTAACGATTCTCTCACTGGTTCTTTTCATTTTCGGAGAAAAGAGGCAAGCAATGCCTGTGTTAATACACACAGGCCCGCAGAGAAGAAAATCCCTCCGTGATTTTCCTCTCCGCTTGTTTGTTGAGGGTAACGCCCGCCCCTTTGAACACAGAATTTCATTCTGTGGCTGCGCGTTCTGCGAACGCTTTTGACCAGGACCAGCTTACCGCTGGCCGTGGTCTTTTTCTTTTTCAACATCCTGTTCTACCTCCATTTTCAGCACTCGATCTACATTTGCCTTTGCCGTTAAAAGCTCCCGCATTTCCTCACGGGAACGCCGGTACTCGGCATAGGTCTTTTTCTTTTCTTCCAGCAATTTCGCGTACTCCGTCTGCAACTCTTTGACCTTGGGAAGCTTCTTGACTCCCATCTCATCAAAGGCATTCTTAGCAGCCTGGTGGAGCAGAATTTCTTCCTCATGTTCCTCCCGGAATTTCTTAGAGTATCCCGCCTTGCGGTATGCCACATAGACCTCACGGGTCTTGGCATAATTTACGATGTGAGTACGCAGAACAGAAATCTCTGCCATGCGCTTTTCAGCCGCTTTGATCTGCGCCGAAAGATCATTGTGATGTGCCGTGGCAGCCGTAGCCTTTTCTTCCAAAACCGCATACTCCAGCAGATTGTTCTCTGACAGGTAATTCATGGTCTGCGCCATTTGTTTCAGATTAAAAACTTTAGCCCATCGAGCATAGCCAGCACCTTTTCCAGCCTGCAATTTTGCCTGAATGTCCACCAGCAGATTGATCTTCGGCGGCTCTGCCTGTGTGACTGTTTTCTTTCGCGGGGTATGTGCTTTCTTCCCTAAGAGAACTGCCCGCAAATCTTCCAATCCATATCCTTCGCCCAGACTGTCCATGCGGGCGGCTTTCTCCCAACCAGAGAGTTTCAGTCGATACGATTTTCCGCGCTTTGAGACTTCACAACCATATTCTCGCAACAGCTTCAGCAGTTCTTCAAAGTCAGCAGGACTTTGTGATAATGCGTTGTCAATCGCCACACGAAGCAGCTCTCGGTGAGATGGCTTTGCCTGATCGCCCAGCCATTTGTTATAGCTCTTTCCGTGAAGTTTCGGATTCTCTACAATGGACAATCCATTCTCAATACAGATGGTGTCACTTAGCCGACAAACCGCCTTGGTGCTGCCCCAAAAGTTTCGGAACTTCCGGTCATATTCTAAACTGACCGATGACCAGATAATGTGATTATGAATGTGCGACTTGTCTATGTGAGTGCAGACCACAAAGGCATGATTGCCTTTAGTAAAACGCTTTGCAAATTCTACGCCCAGCCGGTTTGCTTCTTCCGGAGTAATCTCACCAGGGCGGAAGGACTGGCGCACATGATAGGCAATCACATCATCTGTACCACGCACTCGTCCGGTAGCGGCAATGTATTGCCTCTTTGCCAGAAGAAACTCTGCATCCGCAGTCCGGCTGTCACACGCATAGCCGGTAATGAGCCTGCCGTTATCTGTTTTCTTTGGATTGGCCACATAGTCGATGATGTCACTGATCGCCCGACTCTCTGTGCGGCCTTTGCCGACATGAAGCGGCATGATTCTTGTAGTTGCCATAAAAAGCCCTCCTCTCAAAATATTTTCTCTGAACTCTTTGTGCCTATCGTTGAAATAAACTCTCCTTATGGGTATAATATAAAGAAACTACCAATACCTCAAAGGAGGGATTTTATGATAGAACAGCTAATTGCTGAAGCAACCGAATGTGATTTCAAAGTTGCACTTGAAATAAAAAAACCCAAAAGCTGGTTAAAAAGTGTCAGTTCCTTTTCTAATGGAATCGGCGGAACTCTGTTTTTCGGAATCTCTGATGACCGGAAACCTATTGGCTTGTCCGATGTTCAAAAGGATGCTGAGGCAATCAGCCGCTTAATCAAAGAACGAATCACACCATTACCTCAGTTTATCTTAAAACCATTACAGGAAGATGGTAAAAATCTATTAGCTCTGGAGGTTTCTCCCGGCCGCAGCACCCCATATTATTACAAGGCAGACGGAGTGATGGAAGCATATATCCGTGTTGGAAATGAAAGCGTAATTGCCCCGGATTACATTGTAAATGAATTGATCTTAAAGGGAACCAATCAGTCCTTTGATACCCTAACAACAGACGCGGTAAAAAAGGATTACAGCTTTACACTTCTGGAAGCAACCTATCTGGAACGGACCGGTCTCCGCTTTGAGCCATCCGATTATGTTTCCTTTGGTTTGACTGATAAAAATGGACTCCTGACCAATGCCGGAAAACTCATGACCGATCAGCACACGGTTTATAACTCCCGTATGTTCTGTACCCGGTGGAATGGCTTTGAAAAAGGCTCTATCTTTGATGATGCATTGGACGATAAAGAATACGAAGGGAATCTGATTTATCTACTGAACAGCGGCAGTGAATTTATTCGCAATAATTCCAAAGTCCGTTTTGTCAAAAAGGCACAGTATCGTGTAGACAAGCCGGATTATGCTGAACGAGCTGTGACAGAGGCTCTTGTTAATGCGCTTATCCATCGTGATTATATTGTGCTTGGCAGCGAAATCCATATTGATATGTTTGATGATCGGGTGGAAATCACATCTCCGGGCGGTATGTTTGGCGGCGGCTCAATTCAGGAATACGATATTTACAGTATTCGTTCGATGCGACGAAACCCTGTGATTGCTGACCTGTTCCACCGCATGAAGTACATGGAACGCCGTGGAAGTGGTCTGCGCAAAATCGTCAGTGAAACTGAAAAGCTGCCTGGATACACAGAGGCATATAAGCCCGAATTTTCCTCAACAGCGACAGATTTCAGAGTTATTTTGAAAAATGTGAATTACATCATGTGCGGTGCTTCCGCACATGATACAGCACATGATGCCGCACATGATACATCTGTGATCAGCAAGCAAAACTTGCTATTGGAATTTTGTGCAGACCCTAAAAGTCGAGATGAAATGCAAGCATATATTGATGTTTCCAGCCGTTCTCACTTCAGCAAATATTACCTCAAGCCTTTATTATCTTCTGGTAAACTTGAAATGATGTTTCCAGACAAACCCAAAAGCAAAAACCAGAAATACACTACCGTTCATTCCAAATAACCAAGAAGCAGGGCACTGGGTCTCATCTCCCATTGTCCTGCTTCTTTTCATTCCAGATTTATTCACATCATTTACCCATACATCCAATCCTGGATCGCAAATTTCAAATCCTGCACCTTACCCAACAGCCAGATCGCCGCAAGCGGCAATCCCATCGGGCTAATCAAAAAAGCTATAACCAACAAAATCACACCATTCTGCGGGGAATAGGTAATAATCACAGCCGCGCCAAGCAGAGCAATTACCGTGCTTAGTAGACCAAGCACCAGACTGGATATGTAGATCAGCCCCGTGCAGAGCCAAACAAAAAGCGTCAACACCAAAATGACTGGTGCAGTTATGACCAAAATGACTGGTGCAGTTATGATCATCAGCAGACATTTCAAAAGGTATACTAATCAGCCCTAAAATACCAATAGTTAAAAATACAATACTATAATTTCTATCTTTTTTGAAAGAAGTTTTATTGTTATCAATTTTTTCAACAACGTCTCCTGACTTTAACATTTCATCAACTGGAATATCAAATTTCTCACTTATTAAAATAAGTGTATTAATATTTGGAACAGAGACTCCCATTTCCCATCTAGACACCGCCTGTCTTGTTACTCCTACCATTTCAGCAAATTGTTCCTGAGAAAGCTTGTTATCTTGCCTTATCTTAAGAACTGCCTTTGCAATGTTTTGATTACTATCTTTTACTTTCCTCCTCCTTTTGTTTGATTGTATTATACAGTTGATATACCATTTGGACAAGCAATACAACTTTACATTTTCGCAATTAACTATTGCTTTTTGTTTTTTCATTTATATAAACTTCTTATTTCCATTTTTTCTGTAAATCGGCTTATATATGAAGCAGTCATTTTTAGAGCAAGTTTCGCAATGTCAGACAAAAACCCCTCCGGGATTTTTTCTGCCTTGCAACTTGATGGGGATTTCGTTTCCCCATACCCTCGACCGCAATCAAAGATATGCGTATTGGTTCCCATTGCCATGGTCACAACGTGATGATTCTTCATCACTTGCTTTCACAGCAAGCTGTAATTTTTTTCTTTCCTGTGTGGAACCTATATGCAGAAAGGAGTATCTAATGACACGACCACAAAAAGAATCTGATATGAAACGGGAACACCGGGTAACAATCCGACTGACTGATACAGAATTTTCTATTATAGAAAATACGGCAGAACAGGCAGACATGACTATTTCCGAATATATGCGAAAACAAATTATGGAGGGACAGGTCAATACTAAATTTGAGATTGTTGCAGATGTCAAAGAAATAAAAAAGCTGATTGGTGAATTGGGTAAGATAGGAAGCAACCTCAATCAGATTGCCCGATATTTTAATCAAGGTGGAATTATCTCCTCAGAAATGAGAACAGAAATAAAAAAATCTCTCCGGGATATTTATGAAATGAAATATGAAGTGATGAGAATGGCAGGTGATTTCCGTGGCAGTGATTAAACATATCGCAAGCAAAAATGCTGACTATGGAGAATCTGAACGGTATCTCATCTTCCAGCATAATGAATACACCCAAAAGCCAATCCTCGATGATGAGGGACACATGATATTACGAGATGAATATTACCTGAATGGTCTAAACTGTGATCCGTTTACCTTTGCATCTGAATGTCAGGAACTAAACAGCTATTACCATAAAAATAAAAAGTTCAATGAGATCAAGTCTCATCATTACATTATCAGCTTTGACCCGAAAGACAAAGAGGAATGTGGACTGACCGGTGAACGGGCACAGCAGCTGGGACTGACTTTTGCAAAGAAGAACTTTTCTGGTCATCAGGCTTTAGTCTGCACACATACAGATGGTCACAACGAAAGTGGCAATATCCATGTACATATTGTGATCAACAGCCTTCGGAAATATGACGTACCCCAAGAACCCTATATGGAATTTGACTGTGAATCAAAAGCCGGATATAAACACCACCTAAGCACAGCCTACCTTGCTCACTTAAAACAAGATGTTATGGACATGTGCCAGAAAGAAGGTCTGCATCAAGTTGATCTGCTCTCTCCTGCTGAAAGGAAAATCACGGAAAAAGAATACTGGGCACAGCGTCGTGGACAGGAAAAACTTGATAAGCTCAACCAGAAAATGCTTGAAGACGGCATCACTCCAAAAGAGACTCGCTATCAGACAGAGAAACAGTTTCTCCAGGATGCTATTGATGATGCTGCAAGCACCGCCAAGTCACCAGAAGAGTTTGCACAAATCCTCGATAAAAAATATCATATCATCTTCAAGATCAGCAGAAACCGGTACAGCTATCTTCATCCAGGCAGAAAAAAATATATCACTGGACGTAATCTCGGAACACGATATGAAGAGGATTTTCTATTACAGACATTTAAGGAAAATGCAAAATCACTCTCTGATAGGAAAATGAAAATTGAAGAACCGCAAGTTACAGCTACTACAAAAGATTTACAGACAGCACTTTCCCCTGATGCTTCCGATATTCCTGTACCGTTCATTTTCATAAAATCAAATCTCCGACTTGTGATAGATTTACAGACCTGTATCAAAGCACAGCAGAGTGAAGCCTATGCTCAAAAAGTCAAACTCTCCAATTTAAAACAGATGGCTCAGACGGTTGCCTATATTCAGGAACATGGATATGACTCTCTTGAAGATTTCCATACTGCACTTGACCAGGCATCTGATCAGACCAATGCCGCCAGAAAATCTTTAAAGAATACAGAACAGCAGCTTAAAGATGTGAATGAACAAATACATTTTACCGGACAGTACCTTACATACAAAAACGTATATGCCGACTACCGCAAGAGCCGCAATAAGGATAAATTTTACGAAGAACACCGGGCAGAGCTTTCTCTTTATGATACAGCTCTCCGAACACTGAAAGAAAAATCTGCCAGAAATAAGATTCCTTCTATGAAAGCCCTCTATGCTGAAAAAGACCGGCTTATTGAATTGCGAGATACACAACGGAAAAATTTTTCTAACCGCCGGGATTATGAACGGGAGTTTCGTACCGTGTCTGCCAATATTGATATGATCCTTGGGAAGAGCTACGAACAGGAACAGCAGATTGAGAAAGAGCAGAATTTATAAATTTCCTGTTTTCATGCTTTCTAAAAAGAGGTATTATATAAAAAACGCAGGAGGTATACAAATGAAAGCACATAAATATTGGTCACTTGGTGCATTGGCAGCCATGATTGGAACCTTTTATACCGGCTATAAAAACATGAAATCAGCTCACAAATATTTTGCTTGCAGCTCTCTTCTCTGTATGATTATGGCTATCTACTCCGGTCATAAAATGATTTCGGGAAAGTCCCGAAAAAAGAAAGACTCTACTTCTGAAGAATCTGCTGAATAATCAGAAAAAGGAGTTTTTCCATGTGTAAAGAAATAGAATAGATTCTGTTGGAAAGTACCCATAAAACAGCTATAAAAATCGCAATGCGTATGCTGGTCTTCCGGCAAACTGACCATTGGAAATTGCTTATTTTACTGGCTTGCCCATTCATGAACAATCTCCAATCTGTCCATCTGCTCTTCCAGATGTAAATGTTCCGCAACTACTTGAACAGATTATTGAAGAAAAAGCCTACAAGAACGATTATGATAATTTTACTACCTAGCTTTTAGATGAAAAGCTCTCTTATGATATTGTAATCAATTCCTTGAAAGATATTTCCAAGAGCGGAATCTTTAAATAGCATACACTACAATGCCAATACCCTACAAATAAAATAGGGTATTGGCATTTATAATATCATTTTTCATTAAAAATCAAATAAACTTGACCTACTCATCTAAAAGTTTAACCTTATATACCAAGACGTACATTATATGTTTTATTCTTAGATATATTCTTTTGTAAATCTCTCATTATTTCTGGAGACAATGTTTCATGTTCCTGCAATTGTTCTATCCACTGATCATTTTCACTGATAATAGAACAATGTTCCTGCACACCAATTACTATATATTTTTCCGCATCTGCAAATCCCCGATAAGTAGTTCTTTCTTGAATATCAAGATTTTTAAATGATTCAACATGTCCATCTTTAAATCTATAATATCCTGATTCTATTTTATAATATGGCTCAAGAATTTCATTATTAATAATCATGATATGATCATATTCTTCACCATCAATCATATACAGTGCAGGATTTTCAATTTTTAAAATTAGTAAATCGTCGTAATAATTATTTGTCACCAAAGCATATATTTTTTCTATTATAATTTCTCGTCCACACAGTAAATAATTTCCATTTTTCAAATGCTCAATCTTTGTAAATTCATTATTTCCTAAACCTGTATTATACCATAGTTCCTGATTAAATATTGCTTCATCCAACTTTTGAATTAATTCTTCTATAATTTTACTATTTTCAGTTTCATAAGGCAGTCTATAGGCTTCTGGAAGAACGCTTCTAACCACATCGTTAAACGTATACATATCATCATATACATCTATTTTTCTTTTTTTAACCTGATTATATTCATTCTCAATTTCTTCAATACTTTGAAATCTTTCCATAGGTTCATTGGACAGGCATTTATATATTATCGCATCCATTTTACCTACATTATCGTTTTGAAATATTTCTTGAAGATGCCTTCCTCCCGTTCCTCTATTCACACTTCCAAAACAATACCAATATAAAATTTGACCTAATGCATAAATATCCGTTGCTGGTGTAATCTGTCCATTATTTATCTGTTCTGGTGCAGAAAATTCCCAATTAGCTAATCTATCACCTTTTTTCGTCAAATCTTTAATAGGGTATTTGTCATCCTCAAAATGAGCTATTCCAAAATCTGTGACAATATAATTTCCCTCTTGATCCATTAAGATATTTTCCGGTTTCAAATCTCTATGAATAATATTGTTTTCTTCTAAAGATTTTAATGCCAAACACAAATCATTAAATAATTTCATCAAATTATCCCAACTAACCTCTTCCTGAGCTAATCGTGCTTTTTTTAATGATACATCGTATTTTTTCATAACAATAAATGGAATAGCTTCATTTCCCAAATTTAGAGTTTCATAATTCAAGTAACTGACCGTATGTTTTAATCTTTCTCTGACAATATTTACATTAATATACTCAGCCTTAAATCTCTCCAATTTCTTTTTTGAATAATTAATCAAAAATTTTACGGCTACATCATATTTGCCAAGTACACCAGAAAATACAACGCCATTTCCACCTTGCCCTAACCGATTATTCTTAATATCTATTTCAATATCTCCAAATGCACATGGGATACCACTATGCCCCTTAATATAGTCCATCAAAGCTTTTTCATTATTCTCATATGCTTCCAGCGGATATTCAAAGATTTCACCCATAAGAAGATTCAAATTATTTTTCAGTTCATTCTGCTCCTCTGTATTTTGCAACACCGAAATAAAATTCATTACTGCCCAGCATAATTCTTTTTCATCCTGCTCCTTTAATAAATTATCCCAAATATCTTGAATCACAAAATTTCTATAATAAATATCATCTGCAGCTAGATATTCTACGGTTTTATTTGCATATAACTTTTGGATGTCCCATCCCATTTCATTATAAAACTGTTCTATCTTGTTACCGATATAAAACCACTTTTTATTCCATTTTACTTCGTATTGTTCATCAAAGTTATCTTCTGTTACATTGTTCCAATAAGAATCGTTTTGTTTACTTATTTTTTATTTTTCAATATATGACAAATATGTATTTCGGAATTTTTTCGCATATGGATGACATAAATCTATGTTTTTCATCCCCGTTAAAAATGTTTCTCTGTCCATTTATTCTCCCTTCATATCCGATATTGTCCTTAACTACTTTTTCATTTTTTTGCTATATACGCACTTATAGTATTATTATAAGCATCCTTTTCTTTTTTTCAACGAAAAAAATGGCCCTGCCACATGTGTAGCAAGACCACTTTTGTCACATACTATTTCTTCTTCCTCTCCATATCCTCCGCCATCGCTTTCTGCTGTGTCTGTTTCTTCCCTTGTTTTGCAACTTTCTTCTGATTGAGCCGGAGCCTGGCAAGTACGGATTCTCTTGGTTTATCTTTATCTTTTTTCTTACGAACATTGTTCATCAGTCCATCAATCATGTTGTAATTGGCTTCTTCTGCCATCTCCGCACTGCGAAGATATTCTCCGTTGTCCATGACCTTCTGCCAGTTTGCCAGCTCTGGTTTCTTTTTCTGCTGTTCTGGTGACTGCTGTATCTGATTAGACTGCATTTGTGATTGCACCTGCTGTTGTCTTTGCTGTTCCTGTTCTTTTGCTACCTGTTGCTGCATAAAATTCTGAATGTTATGTCTGGCTTCTTCATCA
Source organism: uncultured Ruminococcus sp. (assembly GCA_900066355.1). Classification (GTDB taxonomy): domain Bacteria; phylum Bacillota; class Clostridia; order Lachnospirales; family Lachnospiraceae; genus Blautia_A. Next base: position 8,081 of record FMEL01000006.1, on the reverse strand, counting down.
AAGCCATTGTAACAGTCATTCATGACTACGGCACCTTCCTCACTGAGAATCACATAGGCAGCTCTTGTTCCATACTCTTCATGTTCCATCAGGAACCATTTCTTCTCATTCATCAAAATATAATCCTGGGCAAGCCATGTTCCTTTCTTTCCTTCGATTTCATATCCTGTTGTATCAATGGAAAGTCTGGTATCAGAGGAACTTTTGCTTGTGAGAAATTCTGGAACGATAATGAATTCATCTCTATTAATATAGTAGGCTGTGGTTTTTCCCTCATCCGTGATTACCAGAACATCGCTACATCCGATGGAATGACCTTTGAAGTTCTTCGGTCGCTGTTTCTGCAGGCGTATTTTTATATCCGCCGGAGTTTCCCCCGGCTGGATTCTTCCAATATACACCTGCTGATAGTTCTCAATGCTGACGCTCTTTCCTTCGCTTCTCAGCTTTTCATAAGAACGGAAACGAACATCACGATACTCTGGTGTTTCTTTTACCTGATATACTGCACACTGACTTGTTCTCATTCCTCGTCCTCCTCTTCCAATTCCGCTTTATAATCTTCCAGATCCATAAGAAAAATCTCATAGCCTTCATCACTCATGCAGAACAGCTTTCTTATAGTATTGCAGACCAGCCCGATCATATCCGCATCCCCTTTCAGAAATGGAATGATATTGTCGATGGCTTCCATCGTATCATTTCTGTTGCCTTTATCAAACATTGCGGTCACTAAACATTCGTCTGTATCAAAGTTCATTGCCAAATCCATCATAATTCTACATCCCCCTTCTTATGTGCTTTGGATTTTTCAGTTGCCATTTCTTTCTGCTCCTGTGCTTTTACTCTTGCCTGGAACTCTTTTAACGACTGCAGCACAGATTTTTTCAGTTCTCCTTTTTCGCCCTTTACAGGCTCTTTCTTTTGCGTCTGGTTCGGTTCTACTGATACGGATTCTTTCTTGACTGGTGTTTCTGAAACTTCCTGTTTCACTTCCACGGTCTGTTCTGCTTCCTGCACTTTTCCATGTTTCTCATTCAGATATTTTTCCATATCGTTGATTGCTTTCTGTACCAATGGACTCTCCTTATAATGTGGAATCATATCAATCAGATCCCTGTCTATCCTGTCTCCACTCATGAGTCCATATTCCCCAGAATAATCTTCATCGCCATCTTGCAGATCAAATCCGATTCCTTTGATTCCATGCAACCGTTCTGACGGGATACTCTCATATATTTTAATGGCTTCTTCTAAAGTAAGGTTGTTATGGTACTCTCCCATGACCGGAAACTCCATGCACTCTGCGACATAAAAACTGATCGTGGCTTCTGGCTGTTCCTGCTCTGGCTGTTTGTCAAAGATAGAAAATCTCTCTGCGTCCTCCAGACGGGAAAGTAAAGAATGGGCAGTTATAACATCGCTGTCTATATCGGATTCTTCAGATACTTCAACCAACCAGTCCTTTAAACACTCTGTTTTCTTATTCAGAATGTCCTCTGTGATTTTCTCCACCTGTTCTTCCCTGTTCTCAACGGTATCTTTATATTCATAAGCGTCATATTCATAGCTGAAATTATCTAAATCCACCGCCAGCTTTTTAATCTCCTGCTGATCAAGGTAAGCATCTGCTTCCTTCATATATTCTGCCAGAGTGATTCTTTCTTTTGCGATAGGATTGATGTCCACCTTAATACCTGCCATTGCTATACCATGAGCATTTAATTCATTGAAGAAACTGTCTTCACGGATATTGCCACGATAAGAAATCACTACATCAAGGTCAGAATCTTCCCGGTAAAGGTCTTGTCTGCTTCTGGAACCATACACTCTTGCAGCAAGCAGCTCTACCTCCTGTTCCATTCCCATATCTTCTAATACTGCCTGTGCATGATACAGAACCCCTCGTTCTACTTCTGCCCTGCTCAGGCTATTTAATGCCAGTTCATTTCTTCCAAGCTCAGAAGTCGCACGAAGTTCCCCCTCCTGCAATAAATCCTTAGAGTGCTGGATCGTCATTTCTTCAAATTCTTTATAATCCACTTTGACACATTCCAGGTCATCCATTCTTTCACTTTTAAGAATTTCATAAGCAGCTTCCTGAATGGATGCGTCTGGATTATCGTAATCACCACTCTGGATTTCATGCAAATCAGAGTCATAAAAAATAAAGGAATATCCTTCTTCTGTTGCCTGTATGCTCAGATACCCTTTGCTCTCGGTAAACTGCAGTGCGATTCCTTCATAGGTTTGCAGTGCTTCTTCCCTGTGAAATCCTTCAAAAATACTTGCTGGGCAGTTTTTTTCTAATTGTATCCGCTGCATCTGTTCTTCCTGAACTTCTTCCACATCTGCCATCAATTCTTCATAATCCACTACTTTTGCGTCTTCCAATGAGTACCCTTTATCTTCCAAAATATCACTGGCAGCTTCATCTACATAAATTGTCGGATTGTCATAGATTCCTCCATCATCCTCCTGATAATCTTCATTGTAAAATGTATAATCATAGCCATCTTCTGCAGTCTGGATTGTAAAGTATTGTTTTCCAATCTGATATGCAATCTGTACCTCATTCCAGTCCAGCATATTTTCCATTTTATTTACCGCTTCATATATTTCCGGATTCAGCCACCCTCCGATCTGTTCATATGCATGGGTCAGCTGATCTATTCCGTTTTCACATCGGATAAAATCCATGCTTTCCTGCATTGTTTCCGTATTCTGGATACCAAGCACTTTTTTCTGATGATTTGGCAGGCGTAAATATTCCTGCATCGCTTCATCCAGTGATTCATACCGGTTTACTTTTACTACACCCTCTGCATTTACATCTTCCATCACATAAAAATTATCAACGTAATGAATCTCTGGCATTTTCAACTTTATGCCTTCTGGCAGCTGCACCTCACTGACTGCATGGAAATTAAACCGGACATCCGTTCCAGATTCATTTTTTCCTGCCATCGTTTCTTCCCAGGTATCTTTCTGTACTGCCTGTATTTCTTCGATTGTAAGTGTCTGTCCACTCCGCAGGGTTACAACAGAATCTTTCGGGAATTCCGTCAAGTCATAAAGTGTTGTTCCATTTTCCTGCAAATATTCTGAAACAGCTTCCAATGCTCCTGCGTCAAATCCGTTCCATAAGTCCTCCGCTACAAGCTGTCCATTTTCTGCTACGATAATGCCTGCCACATCGGAGCCAAATTCATCATGTTCCATTAAGAAAAACTTCTCCCCGGCATATTCCTTTTCTTCAACCGTATGCCATGTCCCGTTATGTCCTTCTGCTTCATATCCTCTTGTCTCTGCTGTGATCGTCACTTTGTTTTCTCCTATCGCCTGTTCTATCCTCTGCATCCGGATCTCAGCTCTTGCCATGTCGATAAACCCATCTAAAACTGCCGGGTGGCTTTCGATCACATAATCCAGGTTCAGATTTCTGCCCCGGCTGATATTTTCCGGGACTTCGATATGCTCCGCCCAGTCTTTGTTCTGTCTGGAAAATCTTCCATCATGGGAAAGTTCACGGATGGTATTTGCCATAACAAAATTCATACGTTCTTCCCCGAAGCGTTCCACGACTTCTTTTGCCGCATCCTGCTTTAAGTGCAGCCCGTCAAAATTCTCCCGGATAGCTTCTTCGATTGCGTTCTTACAGTCGATGTTTAACTTTCTGGAATCCAGATAAGCATCTACGTCCCGTTCTGCCATTGCCTGTTCCAATGTACCTTTATAAACTGGCGGATATGCCCTGACAGAATTGTGTTCCAGCATGTTCATTCTCTGCTGAACAAACTCCGGAAGTTCCTGAAATCCAAAAGAATCTACATAATAGGCTGTGATCTCTGCACCCCTGTTTATCACGATCACATCACTTACCGATAAGGAATGGCCACGGAAATCTTCCGGTCGGTCAATGTTAAAGCGTTCAAAAATATTGTCTAACGTGATTGTTGGCATCCACGGTGCTGCATAAACCATCCGGTAATCCTTTCCGTCAATGGTATAGCCCAGACTCTCTGCGGATTCCATTCCCATAAACTGATAAGTATGCTCATCTCCGGTATCCACGGTATCCATCTGATAAATGGCAAACCTTCCGCTTTCTCCATGCAGAAGAAGTGTCTCATCAATCTTTTCTGCACTCTGCCGTTCCAGTGCTTCCTGTTTTGTGGCAGAGACTTCTCTTTCTTTCTGGACTTCCCATTCTGTTTCTGTGATTCCAAAGATACCGTCATATCCAAGAATTGCATCTTCTGTGTCTACAAGTGTTGATTCTGCCAGCTGTGGATTCTCTGGATTTCCATGTAACACATAAATTTCTGCCCCTCCACGGTACAGTTCATATGCCCGGTCTTTCGTAAGCGGAAGCATATGTTCTAACTGGATTCCTGCCTCGTGCATTTCGGTAAAACCGACCATGCCATCCGGGAAATTGTCAATCTGTGCCTGTGTTTCATTCATAAGGCTTCTCATATATTCACTTCCCGGTCTGCGGATTGCGGTCATCATACGGTTCACCAATCCAAGCACTTCATCTTTGTCATCCATCTTATATGCAAAATTCACAATAAGATTTCTCTGGGAATCTGTAAAATTCCCCGTATTGGCAGCTTCTGCCGTTTCAATCAGACGGTGGGCATACTGCATGGCTGTTTCTTCTTCAATTTCCGGTTCCTTCGCTGGGAAGTTCGCCCTTGCTGCTTGGATCACTTCATACACCAACTTTGAACCGGCTTCATCGTAAGATTCCCTCATATCCCATACCAGGTCATTCAGTCTTTCCACCTGTCCGGGGAAGGTTTCTGCATATTCATTTACAAATGCCTTTTCTTCTTCTGAAAAAATATTTCTTGGAAACTCTGCTTTTTGCACCAACATCTCTGCCTGCTCTTTCGGAGAAAGGTCAGAAAAATAAGTTACGCCTGTGTCAGCATCATATTCCATATCATAAAAATCAATCGGATAATTTTCTCCGTGTCCACTGCTGTCATAGAGTGGTGTGACGGCAGCACCTTTTTCTTCCAGAAAACTTTCCAGTGGTTTCTCATTCTCCTCTATCTCACCACTTTCCAGAAGGCGGACGTATTCCCCCACATTCTGCTCTAACTGTTCCCTGCTCATGTTTTCGATCAGATCATAAGTAAACTCGGAACCCATACTGCCTGAAAGATGCAGAATTAAATCTTCCTTATGAAAAGTATCCCGAACTGGTCTTTCCATTTCCAGCTCGTGCATCTGTGTCTCGATATTCTCAATGACTTCCGCAGACGTTTTCCGGATGGTATCCATAGATGCCCGGAGTGCTTTCATATCCTTGCTTTCACACCAGCTGGCGATATAGGTAAAAGAGTATTCGGAAGTATCCAGACCAAAGTGATTGCAGACAATATAAGCAATACTTTCTGCTTCTACTTCTTTGGTTGTCCGGTCTTTTAAAATTCCTTCCGCATCCATTACCTCCCGGTCATGCAGCAATGCATGGCTTACTTCGTGTACTCCGGTTTTCATTGTCTGGAGATTACTCATATCTTCCTGAATTGCTATATACTTTTCTGTCTGATGATAATACCCCTTTGCTTCCCCTTCTATCTCCATCATGCGGATTGGCACAGGGGAAATGTTCTGCAATGCTTCCATGAACGTGTCATAAAATTGTACGCTCCCGGTAAGGTCCGGTACTTCCAGCTCTGCAATCGGCTCTCCCTCTGTCTGGCTGACATCAAATACCGTTGTCACACGGAACCTTGGAATGACCATCTCCACAATCTCTGTTTCCGGCTGACCGTCATCCCCGATCACCGGCTCTTTGGTCACCGGATCAATCTTTTCAATCTCCTGTTTCTCACGGATGGGTGCCGGTGCGATAATCTGGATTCCTTTTTCCCCTCTCCTTACATGGCGGTTAAACTTCTTCTGCCACGCCTGATACCCTGCCACCAACGTAGACTCCGGTTTCTGCATGGTGATCAGAAGGGTGTTATTAAAACTGTAATTATGGAACTTTGACATGGTATTCAGATATTCTGTATATCTCTCCGAAGTAAAGATTTCTTTTACTCCCTGCTCCAGCCGTTCCGATATTTCTTTTAGTTGTTTTTCTATATTATTTGCCATAAACAAACCCTCCATTTTATGTCACCGCCAGAGAAAACTCTGACGGGAAATCTTTTATAACTCCTGTTCGTGTTTTTTCTTTGCAGCTTTCTGTACAGGTGGCTGTTCCGCTGTATTCTGCTGTGCCTTCTCCTGCTTTAAGCGTTCCAGAATAGATGGCTTATGGATTCTGTCTGCTGTTTCCGGAAGTTCTTTTTCTTCTACAGCATCCCTGCTATCTGTGCTACCTCCTTCTCTGCCAATATCCTCATCTGCCATAATCGTCTCATTGCCCTTTTCATCCATGTTCAGCAACGCATTTAACTCGGATAACCGTTCCATCTTTTCATTCAGCTCTGCTTCTTTCGGGAATGGTTTCTTTACCTCTTCCTGTGCAGTCACAAGCTGCTGTTGTACGGTTTCCAATTTCTGCACACTTTCCGTCAGCTTCCTGTCAATGGAAGAAAGGGTGTTATGGATACGCTGCATATTTCCTACCGGGTCTTTTCCGATCTCCAGCTTATAAGAACATTTCCCTTTGACCGTCAGTTCAAATGCATTGGAAAACATATTGTAGGAAGCAGATAACGTAAACCCATGATATTCCCCGACCTTTCCGCCGGTGCTAACGGTTTTTAGTCCTGCACAGGCAGCAATCAATGCCTCGCCTGCTTCTTTCTTATCTTCATAAAGGACATTTCCTACTGTCATGGTAAACGTGTCATTATCCTGTAAATCTACGCTTTTTACTATCTGGGAATCTATCTGCATCCCGGCAATCCGCTCTTTCAATGCACTGATCTGTACCGGGAAATTCTTTGCAATATCGGATTCCAGACGGTAAATCTGACTGGTATGGTTTGCCTTTAAGAGTTTCAGCTTACTCACCTGCACATCCAGATCCATTTTTTCCTTAATGTACGGATTGCCTGTAGCAAGTGCCTTGATCTCTGCATAGGACAGTGCCGTATCATCCACATCTTCACAAGCCCTAACCGGGGATTTACTGGTCATGATCTGACTGATGAACTTCTGCTTATTCTCCAAAATCTGCCACATATACGCATCAAAAGTGTTCTCCGTCACATACCTGAATATCTTTACTTTGTCATTCTGGTTTCCCTGTCTTAAAATACGCCCTTCCTGCTGTTCCAGATCAGACGGCTTCCACGGACAGTCAAGGTGATGCAGAGCAATGAGCCTGTCTTGCACGTTGGTACCAGCACCGAGTTTCGGTGTAGAACCCATGAGGATTCTCACCTGTCCGGCCCGCACCTTTGCAAACAGTTCCGCTTTCTTTGCCTCTGTGTTATATTCATGGATAAAAGCAATCTCTTCTTTCGGGATTCCTCTGGCAACCAGTTTGTTCCGGACATCATCATATACGTTGAAAGTCCCATCCCCTTTTGGAGTAGACAAGTCACAAAAGATCAGCTGGGTTGTCCGGTCTGTCTTTCCCTCATCCCATACCTGGAAAGCATTTTCCACACAGGTATTAACCTTGCTTTTTTCGGCATCCGGGAGAAGTTCATTCAAAAGCCTTTGGTCTAACGCACACTTCCTTCCATCGTTGGTGATCTTGAGCATATTATCTTCTGTCGGATTCACAAGACCGCCTCTTACACTTTCGGCACGTTCTGAAAAAGCACTGACCATTTCCTGCTGTTCTTCACTTGGCTTCAAGACTTCATTGATAAACTCTGCTTCCGGTACGGGAAGGTTCAGCATATCAGAAGTCTGAATATCTGCAGCTTCCTTAAAAATGGAGATCAGCTCCGGAAGATTAAAAAAACGGGCAAACCGTGTTTTTGCACGATAGCCCGTTCCTTCGGGGTCGAGTTTGTCAAGATACTTTTTGTGGATTTTCTAAATTAAACGATTTGTCCGTAAAAAAGCCGCCCAAAACCTCGTGCTTGCAGATGTCCTGAAACACCGTATTCAAAGGCTTTTTGGCACTTTCGGACTGCTTTACATTTACGATG
>FMEL01000007.1 GCA_900066355.1 uncultured Ruminococcus sp. | reverse complement strand
GCTTAGCCTCTTGGCTGCATAAAAAATGCGTAACAGACAAAATCTGTTACGCAATAAAAGTCTAACTTTTTGGGGTCACCTCATTCTATACGTATTTTTCACAAAAAAATAGATGTATAAGATTTACATTCATCTTACACATCTATTTTAAGCTCTATCGCTTCATTATGTCTAATGCTTATATTGAATTTTGTTTTATGCCTGAAAAGCATTAATCTCCTCAATCATTTTACGGACTGCCAAAGAATATGGAATGTTTCGTCTCCAGGCAATCACAGTACTTGTTGTGATTTCAGGAGAAATTCTTCGCTGTACAAGAATATCCTCCCGCCAATACTTTGCAGCACCTTCGATGGATACCGGATAGCCCAGTCCATTTGCTGCCATAACTCCGGCATTCGTTCCAAGATTACTTGTAAAAGCAATCTGCAGTTTCGAAAAGTCTTTTCCAAACCAATTGGCAAGTTCACTTTGAACATTTACTCTTTCCGGCAGGATCAATGGTTTTCCAATAAGATCTTCTTTTCTTATAAACTCTTTTTCTGCCAGCGGATCATCCGGCCGCATTCCAACACACCAGTGATCGCAATCTGTGATCCGGATATAATCCAGCCCTTCGGTGTCCACCGGTTCCATGAATAATGCAATATCTACAAGTCCTTTGTTCATCATCTCATACACTGCATCTGCTGTTGCAGTATGCAATACAATCTGAACCAGCGGGTATTTTTCTTTATATGTTTTACATATCTCCGCCAATGTCTCCACCGCTGCAAATTCACCGCATCCAATGGTTATCGTGCCCTCTACAACCGCTTCTTTTCCTTTCAGTTCCTCAAGCGTTCTTTCCTCAAGATTAAGAATCTCCAGGGCACGCCTTTTTAATAAAATTCCTTCATCAGTAAGCGATATTTTCTTTCCGTTTCGAATAAATAATGTGATTCCCAGGTCCTCTTCAAATGCTGCCATTTGTCTGGAAAGCGTTGGCTGGGTAATATGCAATTGTTCTGCTGCTTTTGTAAAGCTCTGTTCTTTTGCTACTGTTAAAAAATAGCGTAATAATCTTAATTCCATATCTTTATATTCCTACAAATTTTTCTAAAATAAAAGGTGGTATTTGCACATAAAAACACTGTAACGTACAGCTTGCAGAGAGTAGAACAGCTTACAGGAAATAGTTTTTCAAACAGATATCAGAGTCAGGAGCTATACAATGCACTTATGATATATTATTTTCTTGAGTGAATTTTTACCATACCTTGATCACCCTGTATCATTTAATAACTTCTTCTCTTGTCATAATCCCCGTAAATTGTTCAACGCCAAAACGTCTCATAAACATTTCACATTTGCATAGGAAAAAATAATAAATATTTAATCCGCAACCACTTAATCCTTCATAATTCCCCTGACCTTTAGAAATCAGCAAATCAGCGTTCTTGATCTCCTCCATTGCTTCCTGGGATATTGCTCCTAGAACGTTACCTGGCATTCCTGTACCGTTTCCAATTACCTTTTGCGCAACATTTTCCATATGAATATATTTTGCATCCTCTAATGTCGCATCATTTAGAACCGGCTTTCCTCTTACAATTACAGATATATACAAATCAGGATTAATATCTCGAAGAGTTGAAATGAATAACTTATCTGTTACAATTTCTCCGCAGTTATCTGTAAAATAAACTAACCTGTTTGCATTGACTATATCTTTCTGAAAAACAGCCAGCAGATTAGGATCTATATGTATATTTACTGCTTCATCCAGCTGAGTTTTTAACTTAATTTCATTCACATTTTCTAATGCACCAAAATCAATATAATTTCCAACCATCGCATACTGTATTGCCATTTTCAAATGATCTTCAGCTATATTAACTCTGTTTTTCATATATGGAAAACAATCCAACATTAATTGATTATAATGTTTTTTAATTTCCGTATAGTCCATTAAATTCCCAAACATATCCCGACGAAGGTTGTCCATTTTCTCTGCTATCTGTGGTGTAGTTAATCCATCACTATTCCTTATGATTTCGTTAACTTCATATTGATATTTTTCTATTTCTTCTTTAGTTACATTATCAGGGTATTTATCAACATTTCGTTTTATCTGACATTTTTTACATTCTTCATTTATAACCATATTATTCTCCCTGCATCATATTAGTTTATTACAGTAAATAAAAATGATTCTTTTCATTTTCTTTTTTGTAGATTGTTGTTCTATTTTCAATATCGATCCGACACTCTTCTGCTATACTATTTACTATTTTTTCTGTATTTCCATGATGCACCGATGCATATACAATTGCTTTTCTCATATCTACCCTTTCTATCAGATCAATAATAGAATTATACCATCATTTGTCAGCTTGTAAATCTGTTTCATTACAAGCAAGCCCTGTAGCTCCTCCGGTCACAACAGCGTTTTTCCGATCAGACCTTTACTGAAAACCTGCTCCAGTGATTCCAGATTCTGAAGGCTCATACCGGCCAAGTCATCCGGATTCAGGTTAAGTAATGGATTATCGCTCACTTGCCAACCTCCTTCTATGTTTTTTTATGGTTTTATTATAGCCGCAGCTTTCTTTTAGAAAAATACTACTTTTGTATGATTTGCTGTGTATTTCGCCTGTATTTTACTATTTTTATCAACAATGTTTCTTCTTTCTATTAATTATTTTTTTACAAAGAACAAAAAAGAGAACCCCAACGGATTCTCTGTAATCAATATCCTTTCAAAAACCCCAACGCGCTTCCCATCACCAAGAGGCGTGGTGGATTCTGTGAGCTATTTGGTTAGCACTGTTGCTATCGTTCACAGCAAGATGAAAAAACCATTCATCCGGTGCGGCACCATGCCAGTGTTTCACTTCTGCCGGAAAAATACGGTGCAAACCCATCATTTGGTGCACCGATAGGAAATACCCTCTCTTTTGTGTTACACCATGATTTTTTGCATTTTGAAGATGATATTTTAAAGAAGAATCCGTAATCCGGATATAATCCAGCCCTTCCGTGTCCACCGGCTCCAGGAATAATGTAATGTCCACAAGTCCTTTGTTCATCATCTCATACACTGCATCTGCTGTTGCAGTATGCAACACAATCTGAACCAGTGGATATTTTTCTTTATATGTTTTGCATATCTCCGCCAATGTCTCCACTGCCGCAAATTCACCGCATCCAATGGTTATCGTGCCCTCTACAACCTCTTCTTTTCCTTTCAGTTCCTCAAGTGTCCTTTCCGCAAGATTAAGGATTTCCAGGGCACGCCTTTTTAATAGAATTCCTTCTTCCCACTCCGAATAAACAATGTTACTCCAAGCTCCTCTTCAAATGCCGCCATCTGTCTGGATAGTGTTGGCTAGGTGATATGCAATTGTTCTGCTGCTTTTGTAAAACTCTGTTCTTTTGCTACTGTCAAAAAATAGCGTAATAGTCTTAATTCCATGTTTTTTATTCCTAACGTCATTACAATTTTTTCTGAGGGACATTGTAAGTGGATTTCACATGACTGAATAGGTAGGAGAATTCTTACTAATCTTTGCTAAAATCCTTTAAAAAAACAGCGAAAAATGAAAATGTTCTTTCCGCCCAATGTTTCTATTTCTTCTTTATATTTTTATAAATTTTTTACAAATCCCACTGCATTTTGGAGATCTTTATTATCTGGATGTCCTTTTGCAATACCTCCGACCAGTTTAAAGGGACCAAATGTATCGTATCCTTTGCATCCAAATTTACCATCCACGCGGGCATGTTTTTTATCCAAAATCTGCTCTATGGATTTATAATTCGCACTTCCACCATAAGTACAGATCAGGAAGACCTTTTTGTCATCTGGTAAATTCTTTTCCACAAATTTCAATATTGACTGATGAAACTTTGAAAAATAGATTCCTGATGCAAACCCAATCATATCATAACTGCTCAAATCTGCATCTGAATGTTTTACTGCATCAATCAAATCGACCTTACACTCTTCTGCTATGCTTTTTACTATTTTTTCTGTATTTCCATGATGTACCGATGCATATACGATTGCTTTTTTCATATCTATACCCTTTCTATCAGCTCAACAATAGAATTATACCATCATTTGTTATCTTGTAAATCTGTTTCATTACAAGCAATCAACTCAAAATGATTTCGATTTGTTTTTATAAAGCCTTCTTTTTGTAACTTTGATATCTCTGTAGACATTGCTGCACGATCAATACAAAGATAATCTGCCAACTGCTGCCGGTCAAACGGAATATCAAATGATAACGATGAATGTCTGATGGATTCTGCTGACAAATATGACAATAGTTTATCCCTTGTCGTTCGCTTTCCAACATGTGTGATCTTATCGTTTAGGATCAGTATCTTATTTGCCAGAACACGGACCAGGTTACGAATCAGCTTCTGATGATGCTCACATGCAGTTGAACAGGTAATCAGCAATCTCTGGACATTTAGAAAAACAATTTCACAATCTTCATCTGCTACCACACTGATATTCAGAACAGCACCAGAACTTGCTGCATATGGTTCTCCAAAAAAATCTCCGGCATGACATTTCGACAGAATATTCCGATGCCCCCAAAGATCTTCCTTAATAACAAGAACGCCGCCTGACACCACAAGCCCCATTACATCGGTTGAATCTCCTGCTCTGAAAATATATGAATCCCGTTCTTTAGAAATTACTGTTGCATTTACACAATGCAATATAGATAATATCTCGTTATCCTTAAGACCTTTAAAAAATGGGCTACTTCTTAGAATAGGCAAATATTTTTTCAAAACCATTCCTCCTGTTGGAAATCAAACATACAAGTTGTATTTATCATACTATAATTCCAGAAGAAACAAAAGTTCAATGCTATTGATGGAGGAAAAAAATGACAACAGAAGTAGTTGCTTTCCCAGGTGCTGTTCATATTGATGAGAAGAAAGATTTCTGCTGACACTTTTACACCTGGTTATCAAAAACATTCGTCTTGTTCCTTCTCTTCCGGCGTTCCTGGTTCCTAATATTCTGAATTATCTAGTGGAAGATTATGGTATTGCACCTATCACCACACCGGAAGAAGACATCAAAACACTGATTAACCATTAAAAGTACTTTTTTCAAAAACTCTGTAAAATCAACAAAGCCGATACAGGATTTCAAAGGTCCCGCATCGGCTTTATTGCAAGTCTCACTCCTCACACGCCCTGATAATATTCACATTTTTCCTTTAATACCTTTTAACGATTATCCCCATTCTCCATCATCAATATACTTTATTTTGTATAAACTGTATTCCCCTTTGCAATTACTTCAACAAGCTGAAGTTCCGCGTCAAGAATACAAAGATCAGCATCATAGCCTTCTTCAACCTTACCTTTTCCTTTGAGACGAAGAATTTCTGCTGGATTAGATGTAATTGTAGAAATAGCTATTTCTAAAGGAATTTCTGTTTTAAATACACATTCCTTTACTTCCTTCAGAAGGCAGCTGGACCGTCCAACCCCCATTCCAAGGAATTCTCCATCACTACTGTACATCGGAAGGCTCCCCTGTCCATCAGAAGAAATTGTCATGCGGTTCGGATTTACTCCTGCATCTAGCATTCGTTTGATACCATTACATACACGTACCTCATCACAGATAGTTTCCCAATAGTCAATATCTTCATTTCCGGTAAAGTCTACTGCTCCGCCTTTCAGCGCATACTCAATCGACTTGCCAAAAAGCATCTCATTTCGATTGATATGTGTTGGCAGTATTTGAGAAGCCGGTATCTCTGTCTCATCTACCACTCGTTCAATAAGATCTAAGCATCTCGGACTGTCTCCAAGATGAACATTTACAATACCAGCTTTCCCGGAAAGAACACCACCAAGTCTTGTATCCGCAACGACACGTGCAAATTCCTCAAAAGTCGGCTGAGAAGAACGATGATCAGAGATCGCGATTTCTCCAGTTCCGATGATTTCCTGAATCATCATAATATCTTTCACAATACTGTCAGTCAACGTGCGAACCGGAATCTGATAACTGCCCGTATAACAGTATGCAGACATTCCCTGCTCATTCAATCCTTTTGTCTTTGCAACCAGTGCGCACATATCACGGCCAATTCCATCTGTTCCAAGACAGCCAACAACTGTTGTTACTCCAAACTTCGTAAGTCCTTCCATAGTTGCTTCCGGAGTACGATTGGCGAATCCACCTTCGCCACCGCCTCCGAGTACATGAACATGACTATCAATGAATCCCGGAGTTAAAAGTAACCCCTCTCCATTAATCATGTCTGCCTCAGCAAGAAATCCGTCTGCGGATATGGAACCTGCATCTTTAATCTTAACAATCTTATCATTGATTGTAAGTACATCTTTTTTCCCCAGATGCTGTGGGGCATAAACATCAATATTCTGAATTAATTTCATCATAAATCACTCCCAATTGTCAGATGCATGTTTTAGAATCCAATTCCAACTGCAATAAGAATTGTAATGATTGCACCAATCATTAAGACGCCAAGGAATTTCCACATGAATTTAATCCAGTTAGACCACTCAATCTTTGCAATCGCAAGAGATCCGATCAGACATCCGGATGTAGGAACAATCAGGTTTGTAAATGCATCACCAAGCTGGAATGCAACTACTGCTGTCTGACGTGAGACACCTAACAGATCTGACAGTGGAGCCATAATCGGCATTGTGATCGCAGCCTGTCCTGTTCCGGAGACAACGAAGAAGTTGAATACAGACTGAAACAGATACATAAGTACTGCTGCAACTGCCCCTGAAACTCCAGACAGTGCATTTGAAATATTATACATAATTGTATTGATAACTGTAGGTGTTGTCGGATCAGATCCACCAAGAACCTGCATGATACCCTGTGCCATAGCAACAACAAGTGCAGCACCGATCAGATCTTTTGCTCCATCTTTGAATGATGTTGCGATATCATTCAGTTTCATATCGTTCAGTTTAAAGATAACTCCGATCACACCGGAAACAATTCCCATAATGAAGAACTGTGTAGCAATCTCTGGCATATAATATCCTTGAGTCATAACTCCCCAGATTACCCATACTACTGTAACAGCCAGTGCCAGAAGAACTAAAATGTGTCCAAGACCAAATGAATGTCCTTCGTCAATTCCTGTTTTTTCATTCTGCTCACGGAAATATGCATCCGTCTTATATGCGATTGAAATTGTCGGAGTCTTTTTGATCTTTGATGCATAGAACATAGTCATTCCGCAGCCAAGTGCTGTAAATACTACCCACATTACCATACGGAATCCTGCTCCGGAGAATACGTCAATACCTGCAATACCCTGTGCAATACCTACAGAGAATGGATTCATCCAAGATGAACCGAAACCAATCTGTGTTGCAACATAAGTAACAAGAACTGCAATCACTGAATCATATCCAACTGCTACAAACAATGGACAAAGAATCATGGTAAACGGAAGTGCTTCTTCTCCCATCCCAAAAACTGCTCCACCAAGAGAAAACAGTACGAAAAGTACCGGAATCAGTAGTTTTTCTGCTCCCTTTGCCTTACGGATCAATCCAATCAATCCGGATTCAATCGCACCTGTACGGATCATGATACCGAATGCACCACCTACTACCATAAGAAATGCGATAATCTCGATTGCAGAACTATTTACAATTCCGTTATACATATAGTTGAAGAATCCAGTTCCGCCATCTCCACTAAAGAGTGCTACTCCTTCTGTTACTACTTTTCCTGCATCATCTGTCAGATACTGGAAACTTCCATCTTTGATTACTGTACGTGTTTTCTCAACGCCATTGATCATATATGAAATATCCTGTGTTTCGTAGAATCCCTTTGGTACAAGAAATGTCAGAAGTGCTGCGACAACAACTACGAAAAAGATGATAATGTAGGTATCAGGCACCTGGAATCCCTTGTTAAAAGACTTTAACCCTTTTCCTTCTCTTTTGCTCATTTTTAAGTTTCCCTCCCATTTTTGATATACAATATTAGTTTACCATAGAATGTTTAAAATCTAACTAAAAATTTTCATATTTTATGTCAATATCAAACATCTCCCTGCAAATTGTTTTTCCACATACTGTTTTGAAAATATTATGATATGCTTTTAGAGCTGCTTCTTTCGATAAGCCATCCTCCATAATATTAACCAGAAAATCAGCCTCCACCAATATCTGATAATCAATTTCATTAATATTATTATATGTATGGTGATGTGCGATCAAATACTGAACGCGCTCAGATATATCTTTCTCAAATCCCAGTTTTTCAAGCAGCCTTTCTGCTATTGCAGGGCCTTCTTGTTCCTGTAATTTTCCATTGCAATTTCCATATTTTTCTTCGCAGAAATGAATTCCAATATCATGTGTCAAAGCTGCCGCTTCAATGATAAACAAACATTTCTTATCTACATTTTCCGTTTCTGCTATCAATTTTGCATAGCTATGCACTTTGCAAAAATGTTGAATTCTCTTTGCATCCCCTCTGTATAATTCAATCATTGCCAAATGTAATTTATTGATCATTTAAAGTTTCCTCCTCTTGCACATATAATAGCCTTCTAATTAATTTTATGTTTTCCGCGATATATATCATATTCTTATTCTTGAATCCGCATCATTAGAGAAAATCAATTCAAAATGATTTCGATTTGTTTTTATAAAGCCTTCTTTTTGTAACTTTGAATAGGTAAATACTTTTCCAAAATCGTTCCTCCTGTTGGAAATCAAACATACAAGTTGTATTTATCATACTATAATTCCAACAGAAACAAAAGTTAAATGCTATTGACGGAGGAAAAAAATGATAAGAAAAATTATCAGGATTGATAAAGGCAAATGCAGTATCAAAGCTTCAGAACTGGCCGGTACAGATTAAACTTGCTCCTGTTAATGCACCATATTTTAACGGTGCAAATCTCTTAATCGCAGCCGATTGTACTGCTTACGCTTATGCCGGCTTTCATCAGGATTTTATTCGAAATAAGGTAACTTTAATTGGTTGTCCAAAATTAGATCAGGTGGATTATAGTGAGAAACTGACCTAGATTATTCAAAACAACAATATTCAAAGTGTGACAATTGTAAGAATGGAAGTTCCATGCTGTGGCGGACTGGAAATGGCGGCAAAAAAGCACTTCAAAGCAGTGGAAAATTCTTACCATGGCAGGTTATAACGATAAGTATTTATGGAAATATTATAGAATAAAGGAGGATACAACAATGAATAAAAAAATGTTTTGTTATCAATGTGAACAGACAGTGGGATGTACCGGCTGCACAGGAAATGCCGGTGTCTGTGGAAAAAAGGCGGATACAGCTAAATTACAGGACGAACTGACAGGTGCGTTGATTGGTCTTGCAAGAGCTGTCGGTGGCGCAGAAACTATTTCCCAAAGTACCGGACAGGTCATAATCGAAGGGCTGTTTACTACAGTTACAAATGTCAGTTTTGATGATGCAGCAATCAGAAATATGATACAAAAGGTCAGAGCTGAAAAAGAAAGACTGGTTCCTGACTGCGGCAACTGTCAGTCACCGTGCGGTAAAACAGACGAATACGATATGCAGCAGCTGTGGAATGCCGACGAAGATATCCGCTCTTTAAAGTCTCTTATTCTATTCGGAATTCGTGGAATGGCAGCCTATGCCTACCACTCAAGTGTTCTGAATTACGAAGATGCCGAAGTAAATCGTTTCTTCTGCGAGGCATTATTTAAGATTGGGTATGAAGAAAGTGCGGAGACTCTGCTTCCTACTGTACTGAAAGTAGGAGAAATCAACCTGAAGTGTATGGCACTTCTTGATAAGGCAAATACAGAAACCTATGGAACGCCAGAACCAACCGATGTTACTCTTACGATAGAAAAAGGACCTTTTATTGTCGTGACCGGTCATGATCTAAAAGATCTGCAGCTTTTACTTGAACAGACAGCGGGAAAAGGAATCAACATCTATACTCATGGTGAAATGCTCCCTGCCCATGCCTATCCACTTTTAAAAAAATTCTCACACTTAAAAGGGAATTTCGGAACCGCATGGCAGAATCAGCAGAAAGAGTTTGATCATATTCCGGCTCCGATTCTCTATACCACCAACTGTCTGATGCCGCCAAAAAACAGCTACGCTGACAGAATATTTACAACAGAAGTGGTTGCTTTCCCAGGTGCGGTTCATATCGACGAAAAGAAAGATTTTACGCCGGTTATTGAAAAAGCGCTGGAACTGGGTGGTTACAAAGAAGATCAGATACTCACAGGCATCAATGGCGGAACAACAGTGACAACCGGTTTTGGTCATGCTGCTATCCTGTCCCATGCAAATACTGTAATAGAAGCTGTAAAATCAGGTGCGATCCGCCATTTCTTCCTGGTTGCCGGCTGTGATGGTGCTAAACCGGGACGAAACTATTACACTGAATTTGTGAAACAGACACCTTCTGACAGTATCATCCTCACCCTGGCATGTGGTAAATTCCGTTTCAATGATCTCAATCTGGGAGAAATTGATGGTCTGCCACGACTGATGGATATGGGCCAGTGTAATGATGCTTATGGTGCGATTCAGGTTGCCATAGCACTTTCGAATGCATTTGGATGTTCTGTAAATGAGCTTCCGCTTTCCTTCGTTCTCTCCTGGTACGAACAGAAAGCAGTCTGCATCCTGTTAACGCTCCTGCACCTTGGTATTAAAAATATCCGTCTTGGTCCTTCACTTCCGGCGTTTTTGTCTCCTAATATTCTGAATTTTCTGGTGGAAAATTATGGTATAGCACCTGTCACCACACCAGAAGAAGACATCAAAACACTGATGAACCATAGCAAATAAATTTTTCAAAACCTTTGTACAATCAACAAAGCCGGTACTGGATCCCAAAATCCTGTATCGGCTTTGTTGTTAATTATTTTATCATTATCTGCAATGTCAGAATATCCATCCACCTGACAGAAAACCATTTCCTGAAAAATCATCCGGAATATATGCTAAAACTTTTCGTGCTATATCATTATCATCAGTGCCACTCCAAATTTTCCACTTTTAACCCTACTTTTTTGCAACATTTCATAATCACGTCTCTTGCTGGAATCCGGACATCTCCATGGCCGCATACATTTGCCAACGGCATTTCCAATGAATTCATCAGCCATACCAAAGCCATATATTCCTCTTCATTACGCTTCAAATTCCGCTGTTATGTAATATCCCTGCGGTGTATGCTCAATATTGGTTACAATGCCTTCTTTTGCCTTAATGCGGTCTGCATTTTTGTAGCAGCCGGACATTGCAACTGCCGGTTCTATGATATAACTGTAATTCATATAAGACTGAAATTCCGAGATCTGCACTTTATCTCCTATTTCCAGGAGCCCCGGTCTCTCCATCTTAAATTTTTCCTGACGCATGATCCTGTTCCTCCTTTCGTGATTTGTTACTGATTATTCAATCTCTCTGGATCTTTCCCTTTTTGTATTTTGTCTGAATAAGCCATTTCTGATCGATAACTTTAAGGTCTTCTCCGAAGCGGATATGAAGCGTCACAGAGCCCGGCTGCTGTTCTATTTTTTCTATTATTCCCTCACCGAACTTCGGGTGATCGACGCTTTCCCCTGTTTCATATTTTATGATCACATTCTGAGTTCTTCTGTATTCCTGCTCTCTTCGATGCTGATCCCGTATAGCAACTGTTTTGTCGTGAATCGGATTCCTGAGAGTTTTTTCGTAATTGTGGTTCATCAGTGCCTCGCCTGCTTTGTAATAGGGAGTTGGTGCCGCACCAACTAACGAACAGCAGTATTTCCATGCACTTCCGTGAATCCCCGGCTGCCACTGATACTGCTTCGGAACAGGCATGTTGTATCTCATGTAATGTGCATATTCGTGTTTGTAAAGATCCATTCTGTCTTCTTTACTGAGCGGATTTTTCACTGCATATCCTATAAAAAACAGTGAAAAATGAAAATGTTCTTTCTGCCCGTGTCCATTCTGATTATAGGATCCCAATGAATCCGTCTCAAATCCAAAAGTTATAGGCACTTTTGCTCCCTGAAGATGAAATTTTTTATCTAATTCTCTATACAACGCACGAATCTGCGCAATAAGAATCGGTGTTTCTTTCTCAAGTATCGCCCGAAGCCCTTCGTAGGTATTATAGTCCGTCTGCATTATTTTACATTCTTCTCCTCATTCCACTGAAAATATCAAAATCTTTTCCCGGGTATTTTTACCCTCAAATAGATCTTCTGTGCTGATCTCATCATAAAACATCAACTGTTCTTCGGTCATCAGACAGCTTACATACTCTTCTGACGGATAATAGAAAAACAGCAAAATTTCTCTCGGATTTTCATAATACGATTCGTAAATTCTTGCCAGCACTTTCCGCAAAATTTCTACCGAAAACGGATTAAAAAAATAGCATCTGTCCACCTCTGTCGGTACCGGATAATCTTCTGCACTGACAGGTTCAAAAATAATTCTTTTTCCTGACACCGCATGTTTCACATTTACTTCTGCAGCTTTAAAAATCCGTTCATCATATTCTACCCCAATGGATCTGCATCGTGTCTGATAAGACAAATAAAAACAGACGCGCCCCTTTCCGGTTCCATAATCAAGCAGCACATTTTTTTTGCCGATCAGCCCACTGTGTGCCAGCCGCTCCAGTACACAATATTGCGTCGGCTCATATGGATAACGATACTGATCCGAATGCGAATCATCCCGTCCGGTTGTTTTTATTTTTAATAACCTGTCCCATTGCGTTTCATTTTGATCCATAAAAAGCTCCTTGCTGTCTTTATTTCGCCATAAAATTTAAAATCCGCTCTATGTATGCCTTCACAATCCTATCATCACTTCCGAAAATTTCATGTTTGCTTTCCGGTATGCAAACATACTCACAGGAAGTCTTCCCTCGCCGCTGTATCTTCTTTGCAAATTTTTGCATTGTGCGGACTGAAACAAATGCATCTTTTTCCGCCTGAAAAATGATAACCGGTGCAACAAGTTTTTTCCATCCATAATATTGCAAATACCAGCTCATTTTTATGGATGCCAGCAGCCAGCCATAGGAAGCTGCACTTGTCTGAATATCTTTGCACCGTTTGCGGATTTCATTGTATCTTGTAAATCGTGCTTCTGACACAGCCGCACTTGTTTCAAGAGTTTCATTTCCCTCGTATGGCTTCTGTCCAATCACATATTTCTTCGCTCTTCCCACAAAACATTCCGTCTGTGCGATTGCAACAGTCAACGGCCACGGCACATTTCCCGTAAGTGGTCGGATCATCGGCGAACTCAGTATGATTTTCTGAAATAGATCCGGTTCCCACGCAGCGGCAATCGTACCGATTGCACCGCCCATCGAATGAGCGAACAAAAAGCGTGGAAGATTCGGATATCTTCTTACTGTATGATGGCATATTTTCAAAAAATCCCGTACAAAACGTTTCCATGTATCAATATGTACTAACGACGGATCCTCTGTAAGCCGGTAACTTAAACCGTGTCCCGTATGCTCCGGTATGCATACATGATAACCTGCTTTCAGGAAATAGTAAACCATCTCATCATATTTTGGTACACCTTCGGTAAAACCGTGACTGACGATCACCACACCTTTCGGCCTTTCCGTCTCATAAAATTTAACATGAAGTTTCGCTGCCCGAGTTGTTTTGCCCTCTCCGTCTTCCTTTGCTCCAGTAACAAACTTGTCCCAGCAGTGTGCTGCCAGATATGGTTCTACTTCATTTCGCATTGCATATTCATAATTTTCTTCCTGTATGATTTTCATATTCGTATACTCCAGATTTTTGCACCACTTCTTTTATCCCTGCTGTTGTTTTCCACAAATAATACCGTTGATTTTTTTCTCATTGTAAAATACCAGTATGATTCCTCCGATGCAACAGAACACCGTCGCACCAAAAGCCGCCATGCGATATCCCGTTCCGTCTCCTGACCCAATGGTAGAAACGGCTGTAAAAATCAGCATAGAAAGACTCTGCCCCAGTTTGAACGCAAAGGTTCTTGCTGCATAAAACATACCTTCTCGATTGCTTCCCGTTTTTATAGAATCGCTCTGTGCAATATCCGCCACAACCGCCTGTGGAAGAATGCCGAAAATTGCCATCGGAAGTGCCGCTGCAACAGTCAGAATCACCCCCTGAACTGTCGCCGGAATCAACGATATTTTTCCCATAAATCCTGTATAGAAATAAGCGAGACTGAATACTGCAAATGCAAACAAAATCATCTTTTTCTTGCCAAGTTTCGGTGTAAGTTTATTCACCGGAACATAAAATACCAGTGATAATGCCGTCATCCCGACAAAATATAGTGTTGTCATGGTTTCCGGAAGTTTCAGAAGGCTGGTAACAAAAAAAGGCAGGCCTGTCTGAAACATAGTAAGTGCGATCCAGTAAAAAATATCCGATCCTACAAATTTGCGAAACTCTCCGTTTCTGAATGTGGAAACAAGAGAACGAAAAGCAGATTCTTTCGCCGGAACCGTATTTACATAATCCTTTTCTCTGATACAAAAGACCGGAACAAGCATACAGATAAAAGCCACCGCTGCCATCAGAGTAAATGTAATACGGATAGCTCCAACTCTTCCAAATGTCGGAATAAAGGCTCCCCAGATCGTCGGTGCCAGATATGCCACCGCAGTTCCGGCAATAAAAGTAAACGAAATCACTGTTGAAATATTCAGTCTTTCCTGCTGTGTATGTCCAAGCTCCGGAATCAATGCATTATACGGAGTACAATAGGCAGTGATAGAAAGATAATAAGCCAGAATCATTACGAGCAAAAAGGCTGCATTGATCCAGCTGTTTTTATTTACTGGCGACCAGAAAACAAGCACCGTTGAAAGTGCCAATGGCAATGAGGCCCACTTCAAAAACGGAATCCTACGCCCGTTCTTCGAAGTGCATCGGTCAGACCATGATGCGATCATCGGGTCCGTAAATGCATCAAAAATTCTTCCGAATGCCGTGATTCCGCCGATAATCGTAAAAATACCAAGCACAACAAGCCCCTGTGGAATAAATACCGTCTGTCCCTGGTTGATCGATGCCTGATCCGGCTGATAAAAATAAACGAGCCAGTTCGAAATAATACCGGACAACATTGCCCACCCAAACTGCCCTGCTGCAAACTGCCATATTTTTGCTGTTGTTAATTTTTTCATGTTGTACCTCCTAATAAGATGATGTTATCCTTTGATTCCTCTTAACAGTAACTCCGTGACAATCTGAAACTGTTTCTGCCCTTCGACTTCCTGATCCGAAGAAAGAATATCCCCTCCGACTGCCAGTTTTTCCATCAATGCCAATAACGTATGCATCAGCGAAAAATACATCTCATCTACAGAACAGGTAAAAAACAGGCTATTGTCTGCTAAACCTCTTTCCAGTGAATCTGTCACATATGGCTTCAACTTCAGGATTCCACTCTCATAATCCGTCAGCCTTTCTTCTGATATCTGATATTTTTTTACAAAAACATCGAACTCCTGCAAAAACTTCAAAAAAGGTTTTTCGTCCTGAAATATTTTATAAAAAATATCCAGTGTCTTCTCAATCTGCGCATAACCGGTATTTGCCTCTTCCAGTTCCTGCAGATATTTCCTCGCAACCCTCTCCCAATATAATTCGGCAGTTTCAATCACCAGTTCTATCTTTGTAGAAAAATACCGGTACACCGTGGCCGGCCCCGCTCCCGCACGCTTCGCCACCTCTTCCATCGACGCATCTTCCACGCATTTTTCCCAGAAAAGCTCCATAGAAGCTCCGAGTATCCGCTCCCTGCGCTGCTGCGCCTGACGCGTCCTTGTCGAAATTACTTTCTCTGTCATTTCCAGTGCCTTCCTCTCCCCTTTGTGTAATATTTTAATGTTTATCAATGTGATTTTTCATTTATTCCTTTATGATAGTGATACTATCATTTTTATTTTAATTATACAATGGTTTTGTTATATATTTTATATTTTTGTTTATTTTGTATATCTTATAATTTAAAAAAGACACCTGCCATTTGGTAGATGTCAATCTTAATCAATTATATATAATGGAACAGTTATGCTTCTGTCTTGGTTCATATATTATTTCCAACTCTTCCACACATTCGGCTGGTATCCCAGTGTAGACTGTTTTCCATTTCGGACTACAGGCGTTTTAATTACCTGCGGGTTCTCGAGTACTTTCGTCAGTTTATCTTCATCCGCAATATACTTGACCAACGCAAGTGTATCTTTGTCCCTGCCTTCCCAGTTGATCATATTTTCAAGCCCGCCATTTACTTGTGCAACGGATGTAAACTCACCCTTACTCATACCTTTTTCTTTCATATCAATAAACTGATACTTAATGCCACGTTCCTTGAAAAAACGTTCTGCTTTCTTAGTGTCATTACATTTCTTTGTGCCAAAAATCTGTATGTTCATCTTATTCTCCTAACAATACCTATTTATTGTGCATTGCATTTTGTGTCTTACCTGTAATCCTTTGATACATCCAAGTAATCTCTCTTGCCACTAATGTAATCTGCATAGGCAACCTCTGGATCTTTTCCGCGAAATACAGTACATAAGCCACACATATCACAATCAGCAATACATCTGAAAGTATTTTTTATATATTCTCTACGTTCTTCTTCCGTAGAATTCTCGATTTCCGGTGGTCTCATCATCACACCTACTTTACGAGCCCTGTGTTGCTTCTGTATTCTTCGTTAAGCTCACGCAATTCTTTCTCACCATTAATGTACGGCTCATAAAAAGCATCTACGGATCCGCCACCCAGATTGTCACAACCATTACAGAAATCACATGCTCCGCCACACTGATTCAGCCCTTCCTGAACAATACGGATTCTCTCCGCTTTCGTTGTGTCCTTAATCAGAATACTTCTTATTTCCATAACCCCCATTTCCCTTCATCATATATTTATAAAAACAACTCCTCAAACTGCCAGATTTTGTCTTTCGTCCACATTCCTTCTGATTCATTAATATTTTAATACGAGATTCCCAAATAATCTATATACTCTCCCTAAAAATTTTGCTTATTTTTTCTTTTTTGTACTTACCGCACAGATGATTCCATTTCCTGTCACGATCTTAATCGTCCCAATAGCCTGCTTTCCGATTTTATCATATAATCTTCCTGCACTCATGCATTCACCCAGAACTGTATATGGACTGTTTGCCACATATCCAATCGTACCCAATGGTTCCAGTACTGCCTTTATTGCTTCTTTATCATGCTCATTATCCGGTTCTTTAATTAACTTTATCTGCATATCTTTTTCCAAAAAATCTTGTCCATGATATACTTAGTTCCTGTCAATGTAAAATATAATTTAGACATTAAATTCGCTTCCTTCATCTTTTGCAAAATTATTTATCATCATAATGTTTCCAGTCTCCAAATATTCCCCTGTTGCTATGTCCGGTTTTATGACCCTTATTGTCATAATGATTTACACCAAATACACCCGGCCTTGACTCTCCAACCTTATGACCTTTATTGTCATAGTGCTTTAAACCACCAAATACGCTTGGTCTGCTTTCATGAATAATCCGGGGCGAAATCCATCGCCTGCTGCACCGTAATATTCACCTCAATAAATTTATAATAAAAAAAAGAAGCCGGCAAGTTTTTCTGCACAACTTCTTTTCCTCTAAAATATAATACACAAACTTTACAAGATTTAGCCTCCAGCTAACTAAGCTCTAGATTTTTCTTTATATTTTCTCAAT
Organism: uncultured Ruminococcus sp.; assembly: GCA_900066355.1. Classification (GTDB taxonomy): domain Bacteria; phylum Bacillota; class Clostridia; order Lachnospirales; family Lachnospiraceae; genus Blautia_A. Next base: position 144,480 of record FMEL01000007.1, on the reverse strand, counting down.
TCAGCTTCTAACTCTTTGATCCGGCTCTGTGCCATATCCGCACGTAATTTTTCTTTTTCTGTATTCTGTCTTTCTCTTTCTGTATTTTTTATTTCTGCCAGACGTCCCTGCTCGATTCCTCGCTCATACATTAACTGATCATGTTCAAAACTCTTCATATACCTCAATGACACCTCCCCGTCTCGCTTCACTGCGTCCACCATTCTCTGAATACTTTTCAGTTCATCGTTCACCGCATTATTCTGGTCCGTGTTCTCCATATAATTCAAAAACTGACGAAGTTCCTCTGATATTTTTCCCTTTGTTCCTCTGGTATATAACACAATTGTCACCGCTCCATCCTCGTAATCCATCTCCGGTTCTTCCAGACAGCGATTCTTTATTGTATACCACACTCTGTCATATCCAAATAGATCATAATTACAAATAAAAATCACATAAACCTGCTTCAGCTTCCCGAAATCCTCTCCGGATTTCAAACTCCTGCTGTCAATTATCGCATGATAGAATCTCGACCGCTTCGGAAATGCTGCGATTGCTTTCGCCTTGTCATTTTGATCTGGTTCTACATCATATACCGATGGGATATCTTCTCCGTCTATATCCACACAATCGCCTTCGATGCAAACATCCAGCCTTGCTCCACGCAAATCCGTATTCATACCTGCATAAAACTTTTGCGCGCTCACTTTCAGATTTTTAAAATCTCGATTAAACAGCAGCTTCAAAATTGTGTGTGTAAATTTTTCTCCAGTCTCCGGATGGGTTAACATCGCATTGAACAGGAAATCATCCATCAGATTCAATTCTTCTAGTTTTCTTCTTTGCATCCACATTCTCCTTTTCTATGATGGCAAAGAAGAATGCCGATGGTTTTACACGTTCTGCCTCATCCCCTCCGCCATATTTTCTTGTTCTCGCATATGGGGATTGGATAACCGAACGGTTAAAGAACTTTCCCAGATATGTAATTTTAATATAACAAATTGGGCTAAGAGTGTCAATTATCCATCATAATAATTTCCGATTCTTTTACGTAAGATTACTCAACACTCCCAAACTTCATACCCCTGCCGTCTCGCAGACTCATACACCGGCAACATATTCTTCTCCAGAATATTATAAAATTCTTCCTCTGTATTCCCCTTTCGATATAGTTCCTGTCCAGCCCAGATAGAATGCAGGTTATCTCGATAACAGGCTTCAAATCTTTTATGTATGTTCTCATTTTCATGAATCATTCCATACAAGATATACTGATTATACGCAAAATCTTTAAAGAAAGGATTCCATTTCGGAAGGTGATTGCTCTTCGAGGAATTCAAAGAAGAATCCATCGGCATGAGATTCCACAATTCATCATTCATTACAAATGACCATGGAATAAAATGATCTACATCATACTGCTTTGGAACATCTCTTTTCCTGTAAATACATCACGAATCCCCTGTATTTCCAGAATCCCTTCCCATAATTTCCGGACATTGGACAACTTACGCATTTTCTCATTCATAGGAGCCAGTTTGTAAATAAGTCCGGTAACTTCCGAATTATTGTTTTGCAGCCATTTGACCTTTTCATATTGAATCCATCCAAGAATATTAACCGTATTATCCTGAATCATCTTGATCCAATCTGAATGAAAACGAACTTCTTTTTTTAGCTTGCTGCTCTCACCCAAAATATAAGGAAGTGGCGTCACATTGTCATTGATTTCTCTGATGTATGTCCTCATACGGCGAATACTATTCCAGTCGGCTTTTTCTTTACTGTGAGAAAAAAATCCCGCCAAAGCCCTGTATGGCACCATATTCGTAAGCTGTTCTTTAAACTTTTTCAGCTCCACATTGTGTTCCCTTATAACATTTTTAATTTCTACTTTTGACGCATTTGCCGGAAGTGTACTAAGTTCCGTAAGCTGTAAAATCGCACGCTCCAGACCATCACGAACCATTCCATCCGCCTGCAAACCACTAAGATGAATATGAAATTCCCGCACCGAATACCATGCATTTGCAATCATTTCATCAAATGTTGTTTCCGTGATACCTTCAGAAATCAGATTTACAGTTATCTCTGACATCACTGGTTATCCACATTTTCTCTATGCACAATTCCTAAATATTTTTCACAAATTCGCCGAAACTTTTTCTGTGAAATCACAAAAAAATCGCCCACTTCGCTCGCCTTCAAAATTCCCATATTTAAAAGATGTATAAATAATCCCACCTACTTTTACTGCGTTACACATCTTCTGCAAAATATTCGCCAACTCTATTTCGGTACATGCAAAACAGATGCGCATGCCCAGATTCCATCATACATTTCTTTTTCCTGCAATTCCTGAAACAGCATCTGGTGCACTTGGATTCCTGTAAATTCACTCGCAATCCTGCACAGCTTAGCAGATCCATCTACTGCATCTACCCGATATCCATGCTCAAGAAAGTATTTCATATCTCTTCCCGAACCACAGCCAAAATCAAGAATATACGATTCCGTCATAAGTAAATTCAGGAATTCACACTGCACTTGCGAAAAATCTACAAATAACGTGCTTTCAACGAATTTTTCTGCATTTGCGTTATAATATTCTAAAGTTTTATCGCTCATTTATTATTGTCCAACTTACAATTTTTCCTCTATTTTTTGTTGCATATTTTATACATACCATCGTAACAGTCCACCATCTCTATCCGTTTGTTTCTTTGCTCAATATTTTACTATAAATTGCTGTACAAAAATCTGCACATCCAACATCTTTTTCCAAAGAAAAAACACCTATCATTTCTGATAGATGTTCTTTACATATCCTAAAACTGGACTCTTTTCAGAATCCGATTCTGTACACTCTTACAACTTATTATATTTTTCTTTCTTCCCTTTTGCCTTGCTCACGGGATATTTCTCATTGTTGACCTTAATCTTCTCCTGCACGATTTCATCAATATCCAGTCCGCAGGCATCTGCCATGAGTACGCAATAATTCAGCACATCTGCAAGCTCTTCTTTGATTTTTTCCTGTTTACCCTCATTGGAAACATCTGTACCGCTCCACTGAAATACTTCGAGGAGCTCTGCTGCCTCCAGAGAAATGGAAATCGCCAGGTCTTTAGGATTGTGGAATTGTTTCCAGTCACGGTCATCTCGAAATTTCAAAATTTGTTTTATCGTCTCTTCTGTCATTCTTCTTACTCCTGTTCTGCTGCCTTTTTTAAGGCTTCTCTTAACTGGTCATCGCATGCATATATGTACAGACCATTTACTCCACGTGTCATAAGAACACGAACCTCATGCTTCAGCAATTCTTTTGCAAAGTTCTGCTTTGTACCGTCTTCCATTGTTCTCTTCTTGGTCGCTTTTCCGTTGCTACTTTCGCTTGGATCATAAACAATTTTTCCATCACGATATTTTACAGACTTTCCAAGAATCACTCCTGCATAGTTGAGATCAAATCCCTGAATCGTATAAGTTGAACCAACTTCGTTAATTGTATGTGCCTGCTCTGCCCATGCTTGTTCTTTTATCTTCTTTTTCTCATCTTTATCAAGATTTTGTTCCAGCTCATAGTTCCATGGCTTATGCCATCTCTGATCTTCAATCCACACATCTACTTCCCAATATTTTTTCGATGCATCCTCCGGCTTTTTGCCTTTCTTATAATCCCAGTCATAATTGGCAATAACACGCGACAATCGACTCTTCTCGCTGCTTGCTTTCTTTTTTATTTCCAGGTCTAACACTTCCGGCGAATCGAATATTTTTATTTCATAATCATGATGTGGGATTTTGTTTATAATCTGTTTCTTCGTAAAGGCATCAATCCATGCAAGTGTCTCATTATCCGCCTGCATGCGTAGCTGCTTTGTCAGCGTAATATAATTCTGCTGCTCGATTGCTTTATTGCGATACCTGTCAATCATCTGCTTTTCCCAGTACTGGTCCATTCGTAATATCTGATTTTCATCAAATACAATGACAACAACTTTTGCTCGTTTTACAATATCATCCAGCTGATTTTTCCCACTGTATCCCTGATTTCCCTGTGTGAAAAGCAGATGTGCTTCATCAATAAAAACAACATCCACCGAATCAGGATCTTCATGTCTGTTTAAAAAAGTGGAAGCCTTACTTACCACATCTTTATACTTTTCTGTGATTCCAAGCTTCTTCGTAATATCAGAATACACTTTTACCTGTTCATCATGATTGACCACCATGCAGCATTTAAATTCTGTATTGTCTTTTTCTTCTTCCTGACAATATAATTCATAGAAGATACTACTGTTCAGAACGGTCTTTCCAGTACCTGTATAGTGGCTCAGTTGTCAAGACAAAAATCTAAGATTTTTATAATGAACTGATATGGTTGATAAGTAACATGGAACATAGGGAGGATAGTGGAACACTCCCCAGATTCATATATGCATTAAGCTACATACGGCAAAAGCATTGCCGGGTAGTAGCATTCAGCCGGTGTTTTGTAATCAAGGGCAGAATGGCATCTTTCAAAATTGTAAGTGTGGATATAGCGCCCAATGGCAGTTCTGGCTTCCTTAATGTTGTTATATTGCGTCAGATAAGCTTCTTCATACTTGAAACTGCGGAACCAGCGCTCAATCATGATGTTGTCAGCCCAGCGACTCTTTCCATCCATGCTCTGACGGATGCCGTTTTCTCTTACGAAGTCAATATACTGCTGACTTGTAAACTGACATCCTTGATCAGAGTTCAAAATCTGTGGTTTTGCCACAACAAATGCCTTTTTAAGAGCGTTGATAACCATTCGGGTATCAAGTGTATCATCGACTTCCCAGCCAACGATACAACGGCTGTACCAGTCGATTACGGCAGTTAGATACAGAAATCCGTGTCTGATTGGAATATATGTAATGTCAATAGACCATGCCTGATTTGGAGCATCTATGACGGCGTTACAGAGAAGATAAGGACATACCTTGGCCTGTTGCATCCTCTTGGAAAGATTCATCTTAGGGTAGATTGGATAGATATCCATTTCATTCATAAAACGACGTGCTTTACGGCGTCCCACATGATGACCTCTGTTTTTGAGTTGTACGGACATTTGTCTTGCGCCCCAAGTAGGATTGTCTGTATGAAGACGATCGATAATCGCTTTACAAGCCAACTCTTCGTCTGATATAGGCGAACGCTTATAGTAGATGCTTGTACGGTTGATATCAAGCAACTTTGTGCCAATAGAAGCCGGGATTTCTTTAGTCGTCAAAAGGTTTTGGACTAAACTTACTCTCGTAGTCAGGTCCACAAATTTCTTCAGATTTTTTTTTGAGCCAGTCAACCTGCATAGTTAACTGACCAACCTTTTTTGCATACTCTGCTTTTTCCTTGCGTTCTTCGGCAAGCTTATCCTTGAGGTTTTCCTCACGCTTGTCATCAAACACGGCGGAAGCATTGTTAAGGAATTCTTTCTTCCAATTGCGGAGCAGATTTGGTTGGATATTATTCTCGGTTGCAAGGGTGTTGAGATCTTTCTCGCCCTTAAGCAGCTCGATTACTAGGTCTGATTTAAATTTGGCACTAAAGTTTCTTCTTTGTCTGGACATACTGATGAATCCTCTCTTTCATACTGATTTTAGTATATCAGATTCATTAAAAAATGTCCGAAAAAGTGTCTTAATTTATGAGACCATTATACTGCTTCACCATCAATAAATATGATTTGTTTTTCATTTTTGTTTCTGGCCGACGCAATACAGTCCAGAATCTGGATTTTTGCATTCTCCTGCTCATCCGTTAATTTGTGCAGTGGCGATGCTTTATAAATCGCAGAATCTTTCACGATATTTTCATCCGGAAAAAGTTCTTCATCTGATTCATGAAGTTCTGTCCAGATTTTCTGAAAAATCCCCTCAAATTCCTCAGATGGATAATAGCTCTTCTGGGGATTTCCTCTTCCATTGTGTACCTGTCGCACTTTATCCACACTCATGAGATAATGCATAAGACGATTTTCAACATCCAGTGTCAGGGATTTATTGAAATGCTCATGTCCGATGATATAAAGCGAAGCGTCTTTTTGCAACATTCTATGTTGCCAGGTCTCATGTTTGATTCGATTATGATAATGTTGTCTCGTACGTGCAAAGATATCGTTAGATTCCCCGACATATACATCATACTTATTCGTTTCCGGCCAGTTGTGGATGTATACCGTCGGAAAATTCATGATAATATCCTTTGCATCTTCTGCCTCATTTGATTTGATGTCCTTCTCAAATTCCGCCAAAGCGGTTTCATTGTCTTTTATTTTTCTGATGATTGGTTTTGTGATATTCATGCTCATTATCGTTTTTATAACCCATCTTCCCTTACGGTTGTTACCTTCTCGTACTATAATATTTTCTTCTTGTAATCTGACTAGCAATCTATTTACTGTTGAAAGTAATACATTCATTTTCAGCGCAAGTTCTTTAAATGATGCTATAATAGGATTCTTTGGATTTGATTTCAAAAGTCTCTCTGAATGAATTATATCATTGAACTTCTCACATCTCAATTACCGTTTTGCTGTTTACAGGCGAGGAACAAAGCGGACAAGTCCGCTTCAAACTCCCTGAATCCCTCAATCTTTGAGGGACTTGTTATGCTTTGCGCGCCAGATGCAGTCTGCTTCAGCAGACATATTCCACATGCATCGGGTCGCATCCTCGCGGAGCGTTTTTGTGTAATAGAAACATTACGGAGTAATTTCCTATTACACAAAAAGGCACCGACCTCCGTCAGTGCCCTTCTCTTCTTTATGCTCTTTCCATTGCTTCTTTGTAATCTTTTGTATCTGTGAAGATCTCGTTCTTCCACGGGTTCTTTTTCTGTACTTTTGCACGCTTCAAAATGTATGCGAACACGAATACATTCACCGCGAATGACAGTACGGAAATAATTCCCTGTGCGGTCGGTTCTGCGATGGTCGGCATGCTGCTTCCCATGGCTGCTGCGATGCCACTCTGTCCGTATACAGAAGTGACTGTTGTGAAACGGCTCGCATCCTGGAACAGCGGGAATACCTGCGCGAACATGCACCAGAGTGCCAGCGTGTTGGCACGGTTCTGTATCCAGCCGCCTTTGTTCCAGAGTGCTGCTGCAAAGGTCGGTGCGAGCAGAAGTGCGAGACCGCAGTACCAGGAATGTGTAGGCAGGTTCAGATATGTATACTGGAAATTCCAGATGTCATATGCAAGGACATATACCCAGATCATGTCCGGCCAAAGCATATCTTTTTTGTCTTTTGAGGAGTAGATTCCCCACCAGCCTGTCATACAGAAAATGTTCAAAAGACCGGCCAGTCCGTTTAATACGTTCCACCAGCCACCGTAAAGCCATACGCCTTCGGAAGAAAGCCACCAGCCACCTGCCAGAGAACCAGCACGGACTGCTGATTCAAAGTCTGATACTACCGCGATCAGGATGTTGATTGCAACGATGATAAACGGAAACGCTTTAAATCCATGAGATTTTCCGAGTTTTCCCCAGTGATACTTAAGAATCATAAATCCGATACAGCCGGCTGTTGCAGCATACAGTTTTGCATAATGGAACCAGCTGTTCATATGCACGTACGTATCATTATTAAGTGCCCATTCAGCTCCCATTGCTGCACCGACATAGATAGCAATAAAATACACGGTAAGTGCTGCAGGAAGAATCAGAAAACATGCAATGCCGCCTGCTTTGGATCTTCTTGCGATTTCATTCATTACGACAAGTCCGGTAAATACCAGCAGCCATCCAAGAAGCTGCCATCCGGCTGTCTCTCCATAGATTTGAAAAAACATACTCTCTCTCCTTTACTCCACTTCTATTTCCTTAATGTTGAACTCATTTCCCTGCAGTAAATATGTGTGTTCGCTTCCGCAATGTGGGCAGATCCTGCCATGCTCCACGGTCGAATATGTCTTCTGACAGTCTTCACAGTATGTAACTGCAGGTAATGTTTCCACCACTAATTCAGATTCATTGAACAGCGGCCGCTTTTGGGCCGCCCACGTCCAGCAATTCTGCAGATAGGACTCGATCACTGTCGAGACCTCCCCCAGCTCAAGGGTGACTTTACGAATATGTGTCACCTTATTTTCCTCGGCCACCTTTTCAAGGTGATCCATGATATGAAATGTTACTCCAAGCTCGTGCATAACTCTTCTCCTTTACCCGAGAGCTGCTGCACAGCTCTTATTTTTTCTTTTTGAATTTCACTTTGATTGACTGCTTCACCATATTCGGAAGAATGTATTTCAGTTTTTCTTCGGATGTATGCATCACAGATGCTCCCGGCAGTTCTCTGTGCAGATGTATTGCATCAAACATACATTTCGTAGTACAGATACCACAACCGATACATTTATTCGGATCCACGACAGATGCGCCACAGGACAGGCATCGTGAAGTTTCTTTTTTCACCTGCTCTTCGCTCAGGCTCTGTGACAGATCACGGAAAGTTTTTGCCTGTTCTTTTACATCTGCTTTCGGCGGAATCTGACGGCTGGATGAGTCGTAAGTTTCCACTTTGATATTTTCTTTATCCAGTTCAATGAAATCGCGTCGGTTACGTCCGATGGTCAGTGTACAATTCTCATGCACATAACGATGCAGAGAAACCGCGCCTTCACGTCCGGCTGCGATCGCATCGATAGCAAATTTCGGACCTGTATAGACGTCACCGCCTACAAAAATATCCGGTTCGGAAGTCTGGTAAGTCAGTTTGTTGACAAGTGCGCCGCCGTTCGGGCGAAGTTCCACATGGAGATTGTCCAGCATATGGCCCCAGTCGATTGCCTGTCCTACGGAAAAGATCACATGACGACACGGCACTGTCACTGTATCATTCTCATCATATTCAGGTGAAAATCTGCCCTGTGCATCAAACACACGAGTACATTTTTTGAAAACGACGCCTCTTACATGGCCGTCTTCTTCCAGAATTTCTTTCGGTCCCCAGCCACAGTTCAGCTCAATTCCTTCTTCGAGAGCTTCTTCGATTTCTTCGTTGCTCGCCGGCATTTTTTCTCTTGTTTCCAGACAGAACATGGAAATTTTCGCATCGGTACATCTGCTGCTGACTCTTGCCGCATCAATGGCTACGTTTCCGCCGCCGACCACGACCACATCACCTTCAAGCGGGAAGCTTTCTGATCCACCTGCTTTTCTTAAGAAATCCACCGCCGTATATGCACCTTCGGCATTTTCTCCACTGATTCCCGGTTTTCTTCCTCTCTGACATCCGATTGCAGCATAAAATCCTTTATAACCCTGCTCTCGTAAATCTTCGATTGTAACGTCTTTTCCGACTTCTACACCACAGCGGATCTCTACACCAAGCTGACGGATCACATCGATCTCTGCAGCAAGAAGATCTTTTTCCAGTTTGTAGGACGGAATTCCATAGCGAAGCATGCCGCCCGGTTCTGCATTTTTTTCAAAAATCGTCGGTTTGTATCCGGTCAGGGCAAGGAAATATGCACATGATAAACCAGCCGGTCCTGCGCCGATGATCGCGATTTTTTCTTTAAATCCACCTTTCAGTGACGGAATTGTTTTTTTCGGAATGAAGCGTGTCTCTGCATTCAGATCACGTTCTGCGATAAAGCGTTTAACTTCATCAATTGCTACCGCTTCGTCAATCGTGCCTCTTGTGCAGGCATCTTCACAGCGTCGATTACATACATGTCCGCAGACAGCCGGAAGTGGATTGTCTTTTTTGATCAGCGCAAGTGCATCCTCATAGCGGCCTTCTTTTGCAAGCTGCAGATATCCCTGTATGCCGATATGTGCCGGACAGGCTGTTTTGCACGGTGCAGTACCGGTGTCATAGCAGTTGATGCGGTTTGTATCGCGGTAGTTGTGTGACCACATATGTTCTCCCCATGGCTGATCACCCGGAAGCGGGATACGTGGATATGTAATCTCACAGCCTTCTTTATCACATAGTTTCTGTCCCAGTTTGACAGCACCTGCCGGACAGGCCTCCACACATTTGCCGCATGCAACACAGTTCTGTTTCTCAACTTTTGCGATATACGCAGAACGGGACATATTCGGTGTGTTAAAAAGCTGTGATGTACGAAGCGCATAACAGACATTTACGTTACAGTTACAGATAGCAAAAATTTTATCTTTGCCATCAATATTTGTAATCTGATGTACAAAGCCGTTTTCTTCTGCCTGTCTGAAAATATCCAGTGCTTCTTCTTTCGTAATATAACGTCCGTCTTTCTGCGTCTCCACAACGTAGTCCGCCATGTCTCCGATCGCAATGCACCAGCCTTCCGGATCATCTGCACAGCCTTCGTTATGTGTCAGTCTGGAACGACGGCAGGAACATGGACTTGCAGCATATTTTCCCTCGTATTTACTGAGCCAGTAGGAAATGTGTTCCAGATCTACAGACTCATTTTCCATCTCAATTGCTTTTTCTACAGGGATGACATGCATGCCTATTCCGGCACCGCCCTCCGGTACAAATGGGGTGATTTTTTCCAGCGGCAGGCGGGACATATGCTCAAAAAATGTTCCCATCTCCGGATTGGATTCCAGAATTTTTGCATTCATATTAAAAAATTCTGCGCATCCCGGTACATACATCGGCAGGACATACTGCTTCTCATGTGCAGCGTTTTCCCAGTTGTATTCGAGAAGGCCTTTGCGTGACATTTCTTCCAGAAGCGCCTCACATTTTTTCTCTTCCAGACCGGAAAGCTTCACGATCTCCGGCAGTGTTTTTGGCTTTCTCACCCCAAGTTTCAGTGCCAGTTCTGCTTCCTCATCGGAAAGCACTCCGGCCAGTCCCCAATACTCCGGATCGTTTCTGGTGATCTTTTTAAGGCCCAGTTTCTGCGGAATACGGTCCGTGATCTTTTTACCCAGTTTCGCAATTGGTTCACGAAATGGTTCATTCGGATCAGGCGTAAATTCCGGGTAAACATAATCCGGATAAAGTTCTTTGTCGAGTTCTTTTTTCATCTCTCTTTCCTTTCCCTTCTCTCTGTTTCTTTTTATGATTTCCAGTCAGCAACCTGCTTTTTCAGCCATGTTGTCCATGCCTCTATACCTTCTCCTGTCTTTGCACTGACCGGGAAAATCTCTGCTTTGGGATTTCTCTGATAAATGTATTTTTTCACCAGTTCCATATCGAAATCAAAGTATGGAAGTACATCGATCTTATTGATCAGAACAGCATCGCATACTTCAAACATCAAGGGGTATTTCAGCGGTTTGTCATGTCCCTCCGGAACGGAAAGAATCATCACATTTTTGGATGCACCTGTGTCAAACTCGGCAGGACAGACGAGGTTTCCCACATTTTCAAGAATTGCCAGATCTACATCTTCAATGCCCAATCCTTCGATCCCCTGTTCTGTCATTTTTGCATCCAGATGACACATGCCGCCGGTATGTAACTGGATTGCTTTTGCACCTGTTTCTGCAATCGCAAGTGCGTCCACATCCGAATCAATATCTGCCTCCATAACACCGATACGGAAATCATTTTTCAGTGCTTCTATCGTTTTTTTCAGTGTTGTCGTCTTACCGGAACCGGGTGATGACATCAGGTTCATCAGGAATACGCCTTTTTCTTTCAGCCTGGCTCGAAGCTGGTCAGCCTGTCTGTCATTGTCTGCAAACACGCTTTCTTTAATCTCAAGAATTCTAACTTTTTCCACCTGCTTTTATTCCTTTCATTAATATTTCCACCATTTCTTTTTTGGCCTGTTCATAGGTCAGTTCATTCTGGTACAGAACATCTGACTCCATAAAACAGATTACAGTACCTTTTACCATTGCCATGACTACCGGAATGGAAACTTGCCGTATCAGACCTTCTTCCATGCCTTTCCTCAGGTACTGTTCTGCCTGTTCCCATCCATTGTTTACTGACCGCATCAGATGTCTGTATGGCTTCGGATATTTCTCCGCAAGTTCGTAAATCCGGCTCAGTCCAATGTTGGAATATTTCTCCGGAAGCGCGCACAAAAGCTTCTCCAGTTTCTGTACCACATTCAGGCTTACGTCCGCCTCCAGTTCTTCCTGCATACTGTATAAATCTGCTGCATAACGGTCAGCCACCGCTACCAGAACTGCCTGTTTGCTTTCAAAAACGGTATAGATTGTCTTTTTACTGATTCCCAGCCGTTTCGCCAGATCGTTCATCGTAAATTTCAGACCGTTCTGTTTAAATTCCTCAACCGTTGCATCAATAATTTTTTCCCGCATTCAATCCTCCATTTGGAAACCCGGAAACTCTTTTAAGTTTTTCAGTTTCCATCATTGTAGCATTTTGCCAAAAAAACGTCAATCTCAAAAAGGCTCAAAAAAAACCGAATCCTCTTCGGATCCGGTCACTTATCATTCTTTTTCAGTTGTCTGTCTCCGGCCATACGAAATGCGCATTTCCGGCTTCGAGTCCATCGATCAGGATATTCTGACCGGTACAGAAACGGTTGGTCACGGTCATAAAATATGCCCAGTCAGCAGTCTCTTCTACAGTCATCCATCTCTTAAGCGGCGTCTGCTCCATGATCTCGTCCCACAAAGCTTTATCTTCCATGACAGGTTTGTTCAGTTCTGTAAGGACTCCGCCAAAATCAAGACTGTTGCATACTGCACCGTATTTTGCAATGCGCAGGGCAACATTTTTTGTATAGGAAAGAACTCCTCCCTTGCTTGCTACATATTCAGGAAATTCCGAGCCGTTGTGTCCACTGGCAGATCCGATCATCAGTACCGATCGGATGCCCGGACGAATCCCGTATTTTTCTGTAATGCCTATGGTCCCTTTTAAGTTTACATCAATATCTTCTTCGTTCTGTACACCTGCATTGTTAATCACAATATCAAACGGCTCCAATTCCGGATACTGCTCTTTTGTCCGGATATCCATGCAGATATGTGTATAATTCTTATGCTGTATTGATGCATCTTTACGGTCAATGCCTGTAACATTGTGTCCTTCTTTCAGAAATTTTTCTGCAATTCCTTTTCCGATACCGGAGCTCGTTCCTGTAATCAGTACTCTCATAATGCTTCTCCCTCTATTTCTTCTCGTCCTCATTTTTCATCTGTGCGCGTGCTTTTCGCGCAATTCCGGCGTTGCTGTTCATAATGCTTGCACGGGTAATTTTATCGTTTCCGAACTTCTGGCGGATTGCATCCATCGTAGCATCCAGCTTTCTGTGGCGCTCTTTCTGCTCATTGTCTTCGAACAGAGACATCTGTTCAAAGCTCTCATTGGTAAGGTTTGTAAGTGCCACTCCGATCAGACGAAGCGGCTCCCCCTTCCATGATTCGATAAACAGTTTTTTCGCATTTTTGTATATCTCATCTGTCATGTCCGTTGCATTCGGAAGAGTTGTCTGATGCGATCTATTTCGGAAATCCAGTGTACGGAAAGTCACCGATACGGAGGTGCATTTTTTCCCTTTTCTGCGCATCCTTGTTGTTACGACATCGCACTGTTCCAGAAGGATCGGAAGCATCTGTTCTACGGAAATAATATCATCATTAAAGGTTGTTTCCACACTGAAACCCTTTGCTTCTTCCGGCTGTGCCCTGACCGGAGAATCATCAATTCCGCGCGCATACTGCCAGAGCTGATGGCCAGCTTTGTTCCCGAGTAAAGTCTGGATTTCCATCTCTCTTGCATGTGCCATATCACCGATCGTATAAATGCCTGCTTCTGTCAGTTTCTTCTCGGAAGCTTTACCCAGAAACAGAAGATCACGTACCTGAAGCGGCCACATCTTCGTCGGAATCTCCTCTGGAAAAAGGGTATGCACCTTATCCGGTTTTTCAAAATCAGATGCCATTTTTGCCAGAAGTTTGTTCGTAGAAATCCCCACGTTTACGGTAAAACCAAGCTCATTTCGTATCTTATCTTTGATCTCGTGAGCCGTCTTTATCGGGTCAGGATAAATTAATGAAGTCCCCGTCATATCCAGAAAAACTTCATCAATTGAGAACGATTCCATTACCGGAGCATAGGATGCACAAATCTCTTTGAATGCTCTGGAGCATTTGATATACAGTTCAAAATCACTTTTTACAATAACCAAATCCGGGCATTTTCGGAGCGCCATTGCCACAGGTTCTCCTGTCTGGACTCCGTATTTTTTTGCCGGAATGGACTTCGCCACAACGATTCCCGTACGCTTTTGGGGATCTCCGCCGATGCAGGCCGGAATATCCCGGAGATCCGGTAACCCCTTCTGCAGCCTTCTTACTGATTCCCATGAAAGAAACGCACTGTTCACATCTATATGAAAAATCAAACGATTCATTATCTTTTGTCACACTCTATTCTTTTGATATTTCATCCTGAATATTTATAATATATTTATATACTATAAATAAAAATCTGTAAACCGGTTTCCCATATACTTTCCCCGAAAAAAAGCGGAGCAGAATAGTTTTCACTAAACTGCCCCGTTTTTTTCTATATTTATTTAATGAAGGTACTGGTTGGATTTCCAGATCACACTTACCAGTCGTGCAATACATGCTTTCAGGTCTTCGATCTTTAAGGTTCCTTCTGCCAGTTCTTTATGCATGTTGTCATGGTCTCCGAAACATCCCGGCATCACAAGGTCGTTTCCAGCTCTCATACATCCGGATGCGGTGCATTTCTCATCAACTTCTGTTGTTGTCCAGTCTGTCATGATCATACCCTTGAAGCCCCATTCATTACGTGCGGTCTCTGTACAGAGATCATAATTATTCGCTGCATGAACACCATTGATCAGGTTATAGCTTGTCATGATAGACAGTGGCTGAGATTCTCTGACTGCGATTTCAAATCCTTTAAGGTATACTTCGCGAAGTGTACGCTCGGAAATCACACTGTCAGATCCCATACGGTTGTCTTCCTGGTTGTTACATGCGAAATGCTTGATGGTTGTGCCACATCCATAGTTGGACTGTACACCTTCTGTCATTGCTGCTGCGATGGTTCCTGCCACATACGGATCTTCAGAATAATATTCGAAGTTTCTTCCACAGAGCGGATTTCTGTGAATGTTCATTCCCGGTGCCAGCCAGAGTGTCACACCGAAATATTCCATCTCTGTACCGATCATCGCACCAACTTCACGGATCAGTGCACGGTTCCATGTCTGTGCAAGCAGGGTTCCTACAGGAATCGCGGTACAGTACTGATAGTATCTCTCGCCCGGAAGTTCTCTGGAATCATCGTAGAAAAGGCCGCCTTCCAGACTGAATTCAAACGGCATGGTCACAATGCTTCCATCGTTCACGTGGTAGTATTTCATGAGACGAAGTCCCGCCGGACCGTCTGCCAGTACGATACTTGCCAGGCCTTTGTCGATTGCACAGCGGTGTGTTTCACCTGCGGATCCCGGAACAGAAATACCTGCCGCACCGAGGTTTCCGCCTTGTGCTTTGCCCGGATCTCCGGCTGCCAGATCGATCAGCTCTTTTTCTGTCAGTGTGTTGACAAAATCCAGCGCATCTTTTTCACAGAGTTCACCGTTTTTCTTATATTCGATGACTTCTGTCGTAAAATCTGCCGCATACAGCTGCGCAACGTTCAGCTTCTGTTCTGCTGCCAGTTTCTCCGCTTCTTTTTCGCGGGATGAAGTTTTTCCGGAAGTCTGTGTTTTTTCATCCAGTTCCTGCTTCAGCGGGAAAAGATTTTTTACCTGACGAAGAATCACTTCGTTATCAAGTTTTACACCGCCGCACAGTTTTGCATCTGCAAGGCTGTTGCCGATCCAGATTCCATAGAATCCACTTTCCAGAATCCATGCGGCTCTCTTTTCATCATAGGAAGTCAGATGTTCCAGAGAAATTTCTACAGTGATCTTTTCGCTTTCATCCGGTTTAAGTTCAGATGTTTTGGCATAAGCCACGAGACGATGTGCCTCTTTTTCGAGGATGCCGCCCGGAAGAGATGTGTACACCTGAACGACCTCTTTACCGGAAACTTTGCCGGTATTTTTCACCTGTACAGAAACAGTCCTTTTTTTGTTTTCCAGACTTTCCAGACAATAGTCGTTTATCTCAAAGTCCGTATAAGAAAGACCAAATCCGAAGCCATAACGTACCGGCACGTCAAAGGTATCAAAATAACGATAGCCAACATACATACCTTCTTCATAAACTTCCGTCTCAACATTTCCATTATTGTGTGAAAATGTCTCTGCATTCGGATAATCCTCGTATTTGTATGCCCATGTATCAGTGAGCTTTCCGGATGGATTCACCTTGCCGGAAACAACATCCGCAAATGCATTTCCGCCTTCCATACCAGGCTGTACGATCGTCAGAAGTGCTTTAATATTGGTAAACTCATCCATAAAAGAAAGATCCACCTGTGCGCCTGCATTGATCACAACGATGACATTTTCGTAATTTGCACAGATATCTGCCAGCATCTTGTATTCTTCATCTTTCAGATAATAATCGCCCTTGTCTGCCTGACGATCCGCACCTTCACCGGCGATGCGGCTGATCACATAAATTGCAGTCTCTGCTTCGTCACCTGCTGATTTCTTAATCTTGTCTCCTGCCGGCATGATAAATGGCGTCGTACTGTAGACCTCAAAGAAGCTCATAGTGTCCGCATCATATCTAGTTCTGGATAAAATATCATTTTTCCAGTCCTGACGGGCTTTGTCATAAATTTCGTTGTACCGATTGATCCATGCTTCTGTAGTAATCTGGAATCCGGCATTTTTCATACCCTCACAGATAGAAACCTTTTCTCTTTCGTTGACGTCTCCGGAACCGGTGCCGCCTTTGATCGTCTTGCCTGCACCTGCACCATAGAGAGCAACTGCGATGCCCTCTTGCAGAGGAAGGACATGATCTTCATTTTTCAGAAGAACTATTCCTTCTGCTGCCGCACGTCTTGCGACTTTACGGTGTTCTGTTTCCCATGGCTGGATTTCCGGATTCATTGTACCGGAAAATGTTCTTTCTTTTAAAGTACGTGTCATGATTATTCCTCTCCGACAAAATCTGCAAATGTTTCTTTTACTTTTGCCTCATCGTCTGTATCTGCATTCAGAATCAGCGGTTTGCTGAGATCCAGACTGAAAATTCCCATAATGGATTTTGCATCTACGTAATATTTACCACTCTGCAGATCCATGTCACAGTCAAATTTACTGCAAAGTTTGTTAAATTTGTCCGCATCCTGCATGGATACGATCTTTACTGTTAATTTTACCATAATCTGACTCCTTTTTCCATTTCTAATCATGTTCGTGCGAATATTCGAAAACTGTTTTCGTAATCCGTTTTTCAGATAAAATATTTTCTGAGAAGGTAGGTCGGGGTACAGCTCCATGCATGACAGTAGCTGTTGACCATGCTTCCGCCATACGGAGATTCTGCCGGATTTTCCGGATTGTAAAGTTCCCAGAAGGTATCTGCTCCATGGCTCAGCATGCCGCCCCAGTAATATTTCATAT
Source organism: uncultured Ruminococcus sp. (assembly GCA_900066355.1). GTDB lineage: Bacteria > Bacillota > Clostridia > Lachnospirales > Lachnospiraceae > Blautia_A. Next base: position 127,018 of record FMEL01000007.1, on the reverse strand, counting down.
AATCCATTGCCTGTTCTTTTTTGCCGCACTTAAGAAGTGCTTCTACAAAATGATGATTCATATACGGGGAAACCATTCCTTTTTCCGGATTCAGCGCAATTACTTTATCAAGGATTTCTGCTCCTTCTTCTGCGGATACTGCTCCGGCAAGGATCATCCACACCTGACTTGCGTAGTTGAACTGTTTTTCTTCTCCGCTTACAAACAGACCCTTGTCTGGATCCAGCAGATATTTTTTCGCTGCTTCTGTCTTTTCTTTTGCTTCTTTTGCAAAATAAGCAGCCTTTTCTGGATCACCAAGTGCTTCCGCGATCTTCTGTACTTTCCCTGCACAGTAAATGTATACGCCCTGCATGGCACTCTGTTTATTAAGTCCATCGGTCCAGTCAATAAATCCCCAGAAACCTTCGCCGTTTTTCAGCAGATTTTTTTCATCAAACCACTCTTCTGCGATTTCCATCTGACGATATGCGCAGGCACTTAAATCTTTTAAGGTTTCTTTGTCACCGGACGCTTCATAATAATCGTAAAGCGTTGCACCGAAGAACATAGAATAATCAAGAAGGAAGGTGTCATCTACGATGAATTTCGGTTCTGTGAAGAGACATGCACTTACCTGTCCATTATCTTTCGTCTGCGCTGCAAAGAGATACAGACATCTTTTTACGAGATCCATGTTATGGAATGTTTCATAATTTGCAAGTGCCTGCAGACGAAGGTCTCCGAGCCAGAGACGACGGTCTCTCTTCGGTCCGTCCTCAAATACAGACTGCATGCAGTTTTGCAGCGTGCGGAGGCTAACACGGTCAAGTCTTCTGATCATCTCGTCATCACTTTTTACCGGTTCCACATCTTCGATACGAACTGCGGAAACACTGGTGCAGCTTACATCTTCGACAACGAGCTGCCATTTCAGGGAGGTATCAATTGCCTCAATCTCCATGTAACGGAATGCATATCTTCTCGGAAGTTTCAGTTCTACCGGAAGGACATCTACATGGATAAATTCTTCCTGAATCCAGCCACGGCTGATCCATCCGTCATAATCTTTGGAATCCTCTGTGATTTCTTTTGCAATCTCTGCAAATTTCAGTCTGAAAAATGCCGGTGCATCCTGCGGACTCCCTACAGAGTTTAATTTCAGTGTAACATATCCTACCTGATGATCACCGAAATCCAGACAGATCTTATCTCCTTTTGCAAGATGATAGGAAGAGAGATTTTTGATGTCGTCCTTCTTATTAACATCCGGATATACATTTTCTGTTTTTACGATATCTACGATGGAAACAGGGCGAACCACTGTCTCCAGAAGCTTAGGTGCACATGCCTCTGCTTTTGCAACAAATGCATCATTGGTCACACGGACCATGTTAAGATCTATACTTACCTCTGCCATTATGCGTTTGCTCTCCTTTCATCAAGTTCTTTGATAATCTGTGGATAAATCTTATCCAGATCATAGAACATCATAGTAACAATTGTTGCAATATTTGTGATAATCGGAACCCAGATGTACATGGCAGTGATATAGTGCTGTGCTGTCACTGTCTGGATCGTCTGAGTTGCATCAAATCCACCGAACTGAAGCATAGCAGCTCCGACACTGCTTGCAATTGCCATACCAACTTTACCTACAAAGCCATTTACTGCGGAAAGCGTTCCGGCTGTGTTGACACCGCTTTTCCATTCACCATAATCAACCGGGTCAGGCTGCATTGCGAAATGCATACTTCCCTTCAGACCATATCCTGCTGCTGCGATCACCGCACCTGCAAGAAGTACCGGCACATTTGTTCCGCCAAAGAAGATAATCAGAAGACCACCCATGTGTACAAAGCTTCCTCCAACCATCAGATTTTTCTTCGTTGTCAGTTTTACGAGGAATGGTGCACAGAGATTCGTTACAATCGGGACAAGTGTTGTAATCGTCGCAACAATCTGTACCAGTGTTGTATTCTGTACAACATATGTAAAGTAATAAATAACCGCACTTGCCTGAATTACATAGCCACCGAAGAACCATACGATATTCAGTGCAAAAAGTTTCCACGGTTTATTGTGAAGCAGGCAGGAAATGTTTGCTTTCAGGCTGACTTTTTCCTGTTTGATCACAACACGTTCTTTTGTATTAAAGAAGCAGAAAAAGAAAACAAGGCATCCGATGACTCCAAAGATCATCATTACAATACGGAAACCAAGTGCTTCGTTACCATTTCCGAATTTATCAACAAGTGTCAGGGCAAATGCACTGACTACAGTAGAACCTACAGAAGAAAAGAAAGTTCTGCAGGATGCAAGGACTGTTCTTTCGTGCGGATCTTCACTCAGTGCCGGAAGGATAGATGCCATCGGAATATTTACAACTGTGTATGCTGTAGAAAGCAGGATGTAAGATACATATGCGTAGATCAGCATTCCTGTCTGTCCGATATTCGGGACAGAAAAAGCAACAACCGCTGCCACACCAAACGGAACTGCACCAAACAGAATCCATGGTCTTGATTTACCCCATCTGGTGTTTGTCTTGTCGATCAGGAATCCTACGATCAGGTCTGAAATTCCATCAATTACTTTTGTCACAAGGAACATAACACTGACTGCACCGGCATTCAGATGCATCACGTTTGTGTAAAAATACAGCAGGTACAATGAGATCATCTGCCAGATCAGATTGCAGGCAAAATCGGATGAGCCGTAACCGATTCTCTGACGCCATAAGCCAATTTTTACTTTCTTTTCAACTTCGTTCATTTTTATAACCTCCAAATTTCTTTCTGCCATTACTTTACTTCTTTTTTACATTTCTTCCAATTGTGATTTTTTTTGTAAAACACTGACTTTTTTTTCGATTCAGATGATGCTATACTGAAAATATCGAATTGCAAAACGAGATCTATTATATAAAGAAATAATTCTGATCTATCAATATTTTGAGGGACATTTATGAAACTTACAAGAGAGGATTTTCAAAATTATATTAAAGACTATAATGATGACGAAATTTTTTACAGAGATTTATATTTTCAGGAAAAAAATCATCCGGAAACTTTTCATAACTACTGTCTGAATCTGGACCGGCAGTTTATTTCCAACCACCGTCTTTTTGTTCCGGAGCTTCAAAAAGAAGCATGGTACCCCTATATGCAAGAAAAAGACCTCTTCGGTGATCTGACCGGAAATATCATGTTCTCAAAGCATTACCGGTATACACCGATATTTGATCATGAGCATGAGTTTTTTGAGATCATCTGCGTATATAACGGAACTGCCCATACAACAATCCAGGGAATGGCTCATGAACTCCATACCGGAGATATCTGCATCATACCGCCTCATACCACGCACAGTATCGGAATTTTTGATGACAGTCTCGCTTTTAATATCCTGGTCCGTGGCTCTACTTTTCAGTCCACTTTTTTCCAGTCACTGACTGCTGACAGCGCACTTGCCCATTTTTTTGCACATGTACTTTATCGTAAAACTGAGGGGAATTATCTGATTTTCCATACTTTTGATGATATCCGCATCCGTGATATGCTGGAAAATCTTTATATCGAATATCTCGGGCATGAAAAATACAGCTACACCTTCCTGAATTCCATGCTGATCATGTTCTGGGCAATGCTTCTTCGCTATCACGAAAATGATATTGAGTCCATTCTCACAAAAGATACCGGAAGCGGCTCTATGACAGAAATTCTGAATTATCTGAATTATCATTATCAGAATGCTACTCTTGGAAGCACCGCGGAACATTTTGGCTACAGTACTTCGCATTTCAGTACACTGATAAAGGAAGGAACCGGCCAGACTTTTCTTCAGATCATCCGTGACATTAAGCTGAACCAGGCATGCCGCGCGCTCCGTGAAACCCAACTCAGCAACCATGCGATCTGTGAGCTGGTCGGCTATGAATCACCGGAACATTTTATGCGGACTTTTAAGAAAGCCTACGGGATCACTCCGGGTGAATACCGCAAAAAACATAAAATTTAATTTATTATTGAGGTTTATATGATACGTAAAAATACAAAAAAGAAAGCCCGTTCCATTGAGATGGTAACGGGTTCTTTGTGGAAAAATATTCTTTTCTTCAGCATTCCACTGATGTGCTCCCAGCTTCTGGAGGTCATGTTCAATTTAAGCGATGTTGCTGTTGTCGGACATTTTGCCGATTACAAAGCACTCGGTGCTGTTGGTTCCACTACACTTCTGGTCACCTTGTTTACCGGATTTCTGATCGGTATGGGCAGTGGTGTCAATGTCCGCGTCGCGCACGCGCTTGGTGCAAAAAATCACAAAAATACCGTAGAGACCATACAGACTTCTCTTTTTCTCTGTACATTGATCGGGCTTCTGATCGGGACAGTCTGTTTCTTCTTTTCAGGAGGAATGCTCCGACTTTTAAATACAAAAGATGATCTGATCGATCAGGCTTCACTCTACCTTCGGATTTATGCTCTCTGTATGCCGGCAATGGGAATCTATAATTTCGGTAATGGTGTTTTGAGTGCCCGTGGCGAAACGAAGCGACCGCTTTATTATCTCGCGATTGCCGGTGTGTTAAACGTACTTCTGAACCTGTTTTTTGTCATTGTATTTCATATGGCGGCTGCAGGTGTGGCAACTGCAACTGCGATTGCCCAGTATGTTTCTGCAGCTCTTATCATGATTCATCTCGTACGGCGAAAAGATGAATGTCATGTTTCCTTAAAAAATATCCGATTTCACAGAGATGCGGGTGTCCGGGTACTGATGATCGGTATTCCCGCCGGAATCCAGAGCGCAGTTTTCGCCATTGCCAATCTTTTTGTACAGGCAGGGGTTAACTCCTTTAATACTATTACAGTCTCCGGAAATGCAGCCGCCACCAATGCGGATTCATTGATTTTTAACGTGTTATATGCTTTTTATACAGGCTGTTCCAGTTTCATGAGTCAGAATTACGGTGCCAGAAACAAAAAAAGAGTTTTAAAAAGCTATTTTGTCTGCCTTTTTTACTCTTTCTTTGCCAGTGTCCTTCTGGGTGTGTTGCTGTTTGTTTTTGGTCATCAGTTTCTTTCATTGTTTGCCACTGACGCGGCAGTCATCGATGCCGGCATGCAGAGGATACGGATCATGGCTTTTTCCTATGCTGTATCAGTATTTATGGACTGTACAACTGCAGCATCACGTGGAATCGGCAAAACGATTGTCCCGACCATTATCATACTCCTCGGTTCCTGTGCATTCCGTATCATATGGATCTACACGATCTTTGCCTGGATTCATACCATTCCGTCACTTTATCTGCTGTATGTTTTTTCGTGGCTTATCACTTCAGCCGCAGAAATCATTTATTTTATTATCAGCTATCGGAAACTGAAATGTTAAATAATTGTCATTTTTTTAAATTTTCATTGTTTTTTTATTGCTTTTATTGATGAATTATGTATAATTAACTCTATGGGAAGTAGGAACATTCTACTTCTTAAAGGTTAAAGAAAGCCAGCGTGTAGATGGCTCTATTAAAGAAGAGAGGTAAATGTAAGATGGCAAAAATCGATTTAACTAAGTATGGCATCACCGGTACAACTGAAATTGTGTACAATCCTTCTTACGAAGTTTTATTCGAAGAAGAGACCAAAGCAGGTCTTGAAGGATTTGAAGTAGGCCAGGAAACAGAACTTGGCGCTGTTAACGTAATGACAGGTATCTACACAGGACGTTCCCCAAAAGACAAATTCATCGTTATGGATGAAAACTCCAAAGATACTGTTTGGTGGACTTCTGATGAATACAAGAACGACAACCATCCTGCAACACAGGAAGCTTGGGCAGCTTGTAAAGAACTTGCCAAGAAAGAACTTTCCAACAAGAAACTTTTCGTAGTTGACGCATTCTGCGGTGCTAACGCTGATACTCGTATGGCTATCCGTTTCATCGTTGAAGTTGCATGGCAGGCACACTTTGTTACAAACATGTTCATCCAGCCAACAGCTGAAGAACTGGAAACATTTGAGCCGGATTTCGTTGTATACAATGCTTCCAAAGCAAAAGTTACAAACTACAAAGAACTCGGCCTGAACTCTGAAACAGCTGTAATGTTCAACATTACATCCAAAGAGCAGGTTATCATCAACACATGGTACGGCGGAGAAATGAAGAAAGGTATGTTCTCTATGATGAACTACTTCCTTCCACTGAAAGGCATCGCAGCTATGCACTGCTCCGCTAACACAGATATGAATGGTGAAAACACCGCTATCTTCTTCGGACTTTCCGGAACAGGTAAAACAACTCTTTCCACAGACCCGAAACGTCTCCTGATCGGTGATGACGAACACGGCTGGGATGACAACGGTGTATTCAACTTTGAAGGCGGATGCTACGCTAAGGTTATCAACCTTGACAAAGAATCTGAGCCGGACATCTACAATGCAATCAAACGTAACGCTCTTCTTGAGAACGTAACAGTTGATGCAAACGGTAAGATCGATTTCGCTGATAAGAGCGTAACAGAAAACACTCGTGTTTCCTACCCGATCGACCACATCGAAAAAATCGTTCGCCCGATTTCTTCTGCACCGGCAGCTAAGAACGTAATCTTCCTGTCCGCAGATGCGTTCGGTGTACTGCCGCCAGTATCTATCCTGACAGAAGCTCAGACACAGTACTACTTCCTGTCCGGATTCACAGCTAAACTTGCTGGTACAGAGCGTGGAATCACAGAGCCTACACCTACATTCTCTGCTTGCTTCGGTCAGGCATTCCTTGAACTGCATCCGACCAAATATGCAGAAGAACTTGTTAAGAAAATGGAAAAGAGCGGAGCAAAAGCTTACCTCGTTAATACAGGATGGAACGGAACAGGCAAACGTATCTCCATCAAAGATACCCGTGGTATCATCGATGCTATCCTGAGCGGAGCCATTCTGAGCGCTCCTACAAAGACAATTCCATACTTCAACTTCGAAGTTCCTACAGAACTCCCGGGTGTTGATGCAGGAATCCTTGATCCACGTGACACATATGCAGATGCTGCACAGTGGGAAGAAAAAGCAAAAGATCTTGCTGCAAGATTCGTTAAGAACTTTGCTAAATACGAAGGAAATGCTGCTGGTAAAGCACTTGTTGCTGCTGGTCCTCAGGCATAATTTCATAATTGAAAGCAATTTCAGGGGCTGCCGTTTAACGACAGCCCCATAATTTTATATGAAATGAGATGATAACAACATGAGTTGGTACAACGAAGCTATTTTTTATCACATTTATCCGCTTGGTCTTTCCGGAGCACCGAAGCAAAACGACTACAGTACACCGGTACATCGCCTGAACACTCTTCTTCCATGGATTGACCATATTAAAGCAATCGGCTGCACTGCCCTGTACATCGGTCCTCTTTTTGAAAGTGTCGGACATGGTTATGAAACAACCGATTACAAGAAACTGGATTCCCGTCTCGGAACCAACGAGGATCTGACAGCTTTCGTAAAAGTCTGTCACGAAAAAGGAATCAAAGTTATTTTTGACGGTGTATTCAACCATACCGGACGTGATTTTTTCGCCTTTAAAGATATCCAGAAAAACAGGGAGCATTCGCCATATCTTAACTGGTACTGCAATGTCAATTTCTATGGAAACAACGAATACAATGATGGATTTTCCTATGACAACTGGGGTGGATATAATCTGCTCGTCAAACTTAACCAGCGCAATCCGGATGTTCAGAATTATATCTGTGATGTGATCCGTTACTGGGTTTCTGAATTTGATGTAGATGGCATCCGTCTTGATGCTGCCGATGTCCTTGATTTTGATTTTATGCGTATGCTCCGTCGTACTGCTGAAGAAGTCAAGCCGGATTTCTGGCTGATGGGCGAGGTTATCCACGGTGATTACAGCCGCTGGGTAAACGGTGAGACGCTGCACAGTGTCACGAATTACGCGCTTCACAAGGCACTCTACAGCGGCCATAATGACCACAACTATTTCGAGATTGCCCATACGGTCAAATATTTACAGAATATGGGAAATCTCGATCTTTATAATTTTGTGGACAATCATGATGTCGAGCGAATTTATACAAAACTGTCCAATAAAGCGCATTTTACACCGGTTCATATTTTGCTCTATACTCTTCCGGGAGTTCCAAGTATTTATTATGGTTCCGAGTTCGGAATCGAAGGCCGCAAGGAGCGCTCTTCTGATGACAGCCTCCGCCCAGCCCTTTCACTTGATGATTACGAAACTGCTCTGGGAGATAATCCATGTACTGCCCTTATTGCAGCTCTCGGACAGATCAGACAGCACACACCTGCATTAAGTTACGGAAGCTATGCAGAACTGCACCTTACAAACCGTCAGTTTGCATTTGCACGTGATCTGAACGATGTGCGTGTCGTTGTAACAGTCAATAACGATGACAATGCTGCTTCCATGGATCTTCCTGCCGGAAACGCTGTGGAATACATCGGTGCACTGTCCGGTCAGAAAGTCGCTGTACAGGATGGCCGTATCAATGTCACTGTTCCGGCAAACAGTGGCGAAATCTGGGTACCTTCCGGCGATATGCCTGAATATAAGCCATTTAAGGTTGAGATTTCACTAAAAGAGGAAACAGTAACAGATGAAGAATCCATACCGGCTGATTCTGAAGCACCATCCTCCGCCACAGAACCGGTTCATTTCGATCCGAACAAGTCGCCGGAAAACATGTCTGTTGCAGAATTACAGGCAGCCATCCTTGCCAAAATGGCAAACAACGGTCCGGTTAGCGATCAGATGAAGAAAACTGTCAATGAAAACATCTGGCATGATTCCCTCGTCAACTGGTTAAAGAGTTTCCGTTGATATTCTTTCCTTTTTGAGGCAATGCAAAAAAAAGAGCTGCGTACCACCGCGAGATCATAATCTCGTCAGGTACGACAGCTCTTATTTTATAATTTTACGCTCTGTTATTCACACTTCCTGTCAGTCTCTGCTTCATTTCTCCACCGAGCATGGTCACAAATACACTGACTACAAAAACTGCGATGCAGCGATCGAGATAATCGGTCAGGAACTGAACTACAAAAATGCTTCCGGTCAGGCCAAGTGGTGTATGTGAAAGAAGCTGCACCAGAATTGAAGATCCGGAAGAAGTAACTCCACCAAACAGCACTGCGTTGATTACAGAACTTACCACTGTTCCCGGGACAGTGATCATTGCTGCTGCCGCCAGCACTTTTACTCTCTTTACAGACAGTTTGCGAAATACAAGACCACTCATAATACCGGTGATCATTCCTACCGGTGCAAAATACAGGGAATAAATATCGACTGTCATTCCCATAAAAATTCCACTGATCAGATTTGGAAGCATTCCAAACCATGGTCCCAGAAGTGCACCGGTCAGAATCGTACCAATGCTGTCCAGATAAACCGGAAGTTTCAGAAGAAGTGCGATCTGTCCTCCGGCAATATTAATTCCGACTGCCAACGCTACCAGACAGATCTGATAGGCATTGATCTTGCTGCCGGCAGTATTTTTCTTTGTGTTATTTACGTTGTTCGTTTCCATGTTTGCGCTCATTTTTCTTCCCCTTTCACAGTTCATGCAGAAGTTTTAATTCCTCGTCGTTCCATTTGCTGCCATCTTCTTTCTTAAGCACACGTCCCATAAAGAAGCGGAAAAACTTCTCCGGATCCGTCTCTGTAAGAATATGACTGTTCGGTTCTTTTTTCCAGAAATCCATAGAATCTACTACCGTCTGTCCACGACAGATACCATCGGTTGCAACGGCTGTAAAGCTGTCAAATCCATTGCACATTGACCTGTCAATGAAATATGCCACTGCAAGCGGATCATTGATCACGCAGCCGATGATGCCTTCCTGCTCCCAGTGAAAATCCATATAAAATCCTGTGATCTTGCGGATGAACTCACCATTTTCTTTGTCGAGGCGGCACATATACTCCAGACGATTCGGTGTCAGCACGATTTCTCTGGTGACATCCAGACCGATCATGTGAATGATATTGCCTTCTTTTTCAAAAAGATCATACACAATGGCTGCCGCATCCGGGTCACACCAGTAATTGTACTCTGCTACCGGTGAACAGTTTCCGTGACTTCTGAAATTGCCTCCCATAGAAACCAGCTCTTCCACATTTCGGATAAGCTCCGGCTTCTTCGAAAATACTTTTGCAAGATTTGTCATCGGACCAAGAGCAATGATCGAGATCTTTTCTCTTTCCAGAATCTCTGTCAGAAAATCCACCGCACTCTGCTTCTCACACCCGCTGGAAACTTCCGGGAGAAAACTTTCCCCAAGTCCGTCCATACCATGTGTATCACGTGCATCGATATATTCTTCCCGAAGTGGTGCATCTTCTCCGATATAGACCGGAATATCCAGTCTGTTTAACTGTCTGAGGACTTTTTTCGCATTGACTGCGCCCATATCAGAAGGTACATTTCCTGATACAGTTGTAATCGCCACGATCTCCAGCTCCGGAGAATTGACCGCAAGCATAATGGCAAGTGCGTCATCGATTCCCGGATCACAGTCTATAATAATTTTGCGCATAAAAAAACTTCCAACCTTTCCCTTTTCTATGTAAAAATCCTCCACAGAAAAGGTATCAACGATCGAAAGATACCTGAATGACCTAGTTTTTTATACTGGGAGGGTTTCGAACCAGTTATTTAATTTCTATGAAACTTTCTGTAGTATAACAAAAGAATTCCCGAAATGCAAGTCTATTTTGTAAAACAATCCTGCATTCCGGGTATTTAGTTACTGTTCACAGATAGTATCCTGTGAACAGTAACAGCGTTTATTCTTATTCAAACAGTTTCTTTACCATCTCTGCATCAAATGTTACAGAAGATACATGATTGACTTCAATCTGATACAGTGCATTTGCTGCAATGTGCTCAGCCGCCTGTTCAAGATCACGGATACCGGTCGTATCGGCAAACTGCTCAATGACTGCATCCAGACCGTCCGGTGCCACCACACACTCTTCCGCTTTCAGGCTCATTCGTTTCAGGACTTTCGGAAGAGCAAATTTCGAAAAGATCACTTTCTTTTCTTCTGCTGTGTAATCCGGAAGTTCAATAACCGCAAAACGGGACATTAACGGCGCACTGATCTGTGCCTTGTCATTTGCTGTGGCGATCGGATATACACCGACGGTCGGAACCATACATTCCATATAGTTGTCTGTAAATCCGAGATTGTCAAGAAGCGTCAGAAGGACGTCGGCCGGGTTGCCGTTTCCTTTGCCATTCGTCGCCTTGTCAAGCTCATTGATGATAAATACCAGATTTGATTCACCCGCCATAGAAAAAGCTTCCATGATGATACCCGGCTTTGCATTTGCATAAACACGGGAACTTCCTGTCAGCTGCTCTGGATCGTTGATAGAACTCATATCAAGTGTTGTCCATGGAAGTTTCAGAATACGTGCCACAGCATAGGCAATCTGGGACTTACCGGTACCTGCCGGGCCTACGAGAAGCAGACCATATGCCGGAAGGGTGTGTGTACGGTTGATCTGGATGATCGTCTCAATGATTCTCTGTTTTACTTTTTCCATTCCATAGAGTTCTTCGTCGAGAATGCGGCGTGCCTCTACCGGATCAATGGATTCGAAATAATTGTTTTTCCACTGAATGTTCATCATAATGGACAGAGCTCTCTGTGCATGTCTCCGCTCTTCCTGCGAAACTTCATGAGAGCGTGCCACTGCAAGGTTTCTTCTTGCCCAGAGGCGGATGTTGTCCGGCATGGTTCTTCCGGCACAGGTCATAAAGTCCGTAATACTCTGTATACTGGTGAGTTTCATATCGTCACCATCTTCATCTTCCTCATCGTTTTCCGGAAGTTCCGCCGGTGCATTACTTGCAAGAAGTCGTTCAATCATAAACTGCAGGAATCCATCCTCTGCTGAAAGCTTCGTTCCACCTCCAAATGCTGTCTCACGAATCTTATAAACCGCATAACCCCTTTCATTATTCTGTCCCGATAATCGTACACTGATATGATTTTCACCAAGCCATTTTACAAGGCTCACAAAACGTGCATCGATCTTTAAGATATCTGCCGGAAACACGCCATCATCCTCTTTAAACTCGAAGGATGATTTCTGGTTTGGGTTGGAAAACACACCACAGGAATGATGTTTCCACTGACGGTTTCTGTTCTCAATAACCAGAATCGGTTTTTCTGCTGAAGGTACTTTTTCATTGGACTGGAACGTCGTATAAGTACATTCCGGATCTTTCTTCTCTGTTTTTGTATTGCTGAAATCAAATACTGGCATGATAAACTGTTACTCCTCTTTTAGTATTTATAAAATTCACCTGTACATACATCATAGATGCCTCGCGGTGTAATACGAATCTCCGGAATGACCGGAAGCGCCATAAATGACAGTGTGATAAATGGTGCGATTCCATCCGGTACACCCATTTCATGGGCTTTTTCAATCATTCTTTTCAGTTTGATGTGACTATACCGGAAACCGGCATCACTCATCAGTCCCATCACCGGTAATTCCAGTGTATCAAAAACCTTATGGTCTGCAATAAGCGTATAGCCTCCCTGCGTACGGATCAGTTCCTGTACTGCAAGTGCCATATCCTGATCATTGTCACCTATCACGATAATGTTGTGCGAATCATGTGAAACACTGGACGCAATCGCTCCGCCGCGGATTCCAAAGCCACTTACAATACCCACTCCCGTTTTACCGGTTGCTTTGTGACGCTCGATCACCGCAATTTTCTGATAATCCTCATCTGCCCGGAACACACCCGGTCCGTCAAATATCTGTACCCTTTTACGGACAGTTGTAATCTCACCTTCCTGCATTTCAATTACATAAAAATTTCCGTCTGGTGATTCCAGTGTCAGATCATCTACTGTAAAGTTTCCGACATGAACTGTATTTTTTAATTCGGCCGGACATTCTCTTACCGTAATCTCGCTGTCCTGATCGATTCTCTGTCCGTTATAATAGACATCATGAATTGTCATATTTTCAATATCATCCAGAACCAGAAGATCCGCCTGATATCCTGTTGCAACTGCACCAAGCCTTCTGAGTCCATAGCATTTCGCAGAATTGATCGTGGCCATGCAAATAGCATCGATCGGATCCATGCCGAGCTTTATTGCCTTACGTACATTATGATCGATATGTCCTTCTTTTTCAATATCTTCGATATGTTTATCATCGGTACAGAAGCAGAAGCCTTCTCCGTTCATCTGATGCCTGACAATGCCGGATACAATTGCCTCGAGGTTTCTTGCTGCACTGCCTTCACGGATATGTACCGTCATTCCACAGCGCCGCTCCTGCATTGCATAGTCAAAATCCGAACACTCATGATCTGTCGTGATTCCAGCCATCACATAAGCCTGCAAATCCGCTTCAGCCAGAAACGGTGCATGCCCGTCTCTCACTCTTTCTCTGAACAGATCCAGTTTGCTGTGCATGGCTTCATCAGCATTCACTACAGATATATAGTCCATTACTTCTCCCAGGCCCAGTATCCTTCTGTTGCTAAGATACGGTACCATATCCTGTGCAGTAATGGTACATCCATTGTCGTCAATTGCAGTTGCCGGTACACACGACGGCATCATCACAAATACATTTGCCTCTACATCTTCTGTCTGATCCAGGATATAATCGATGCCCTTTAAACCGGACACATTTGCAGATTCATGCGGATCCACAATAAACGTCGTTGTCCCATGGCGGGCAGCCACTGTTACAAGCTCTGCCGGTGTCACAAGGGTTGATTCCAGATGCAGATGACTGTCGATCAGTCCCGGACAGACGTACCTGCCTTCCAGATCAATTTCTCTTTTTCCTTCGTAACTTCCGATTCCTGAAATCAGACCATCTTCTATCGCAATATCCCCTTTCAGGATCTCTCTGGTAAAAACATTCACAATACGGGCATTTTTCAGTACAAGTTCTGCTTTTTCCAGTCCACGGGTAACTTCTGAACATTTTTGATACTTCTGTAACTTCATAAGCCCACTCTCCTTTTATTCTGCTTTACCTTGTTTTTAAATTCTGCCAGTGCTCTATGCACCTGATTTCTCAATCCAGCTTAATGCCTGCCAGCGCCTGTGCAAATGCATTATTTACCGGCTCTGCCGCCTCTTTTTGCTGCTTTTTCAAATATTTCTGCACGTCTCTTTTATTTACGCCTGCGCCTTCTTTTGCACGTCTTGCCTGGAAGGAAGAAAGCTTTTCTTTATAGCCGCATGCACATACGAAAGTTTCTTCTTTTCCTTTGACCAGCATCTCCATACGTTTGTGACACTTCGGACAGCGCGCATTGGTCGTACGGGAAATAGTCTCTCTGTATCCACATTCTCTGTCCTGGCATACCAGCATCTTACTGTTTTTACCATTTACTGCAAGAAGACGTTTTCCGCAGTTCGGACAGATTTTATTTGTCAGGTTATCGTGACGGAATGTACCTGTTCCTGTCTTTATCTCACCAACAATTTCTTCCGTATATTCCCGAATTCCGTCAAGAAATACTTTTTGTTTCAGCTTTCCCTTTGAAATATCGGAAAGTTTCTTTTCCCAGTCTGCTGTCAGCTCCGGTTTCTTTAAGTCTTCCGGTACCAGTTCCAGAAGCTGTTTTGCCTTCGATGTCAGATAAATCTCATTTCCACGTTTTTCCATAAGGAATGTGTGAAATAGTTTCTCAATAATATCAGCTCTTGTGGCAACAGTGCCAAGTCCGCCGGTCTCTCCCAGCGTCTTTGCCGCCTGTGAGTCTTTCGTCGACATATATTTTACCGGATTTTCCATCGCAGCAAGAAGTGTTGCCTCGGTAAAATGTGCCGGTGGTTTTGTCTTGCCGTTCGTGAGCCTTACACTGTCTATATGGATTTTTTCTCCTTGACGGAACACAGGAAGTTTCTGATCTTTCAGTGCATTGTCCTCCGTATCTTCTTCCTGCATGCCCTCCTCATAGACAGCTTTCCATCCGGCACTTATAACTGTTTTTCCATTTGCTGCAAAAGTCTGTCCTGCTGCCTTTGCTTCAAGAGAAGTCTGCTCATATTCAAATGCAGGATAAAGCACACTTAAGAACCGACGCACGACCATATCATATATTTTGCGTTCTTCGTTCGTCATATGATCAAGCTGTACAAACTGTTCCGTCGGAATGATTGCATGATGGTCACTGACCTTTTTATCATCCACAAAGCTTCCGTTTGTCTGAATTGGTTTGCTGATCAGTACTCCAGCAAGCTTTCTGTACGGGCCTGTTCCACAGGCTTTCAGACGTTCTTTGATCGTCGGTACAACATCCTTTCCGATATAACGTGAATCCGTTCGCGGATATGTAAGTACCTTATGATTTTCATAAAGCCGCTGCATAATATTCAGAGTTTCTTTTGCGGAAAATCCGTATTTCTGATTTGCCTCTCTCTGAAGCGTCGTCAGATCATACAGACCTGGTGCATATGTTTTCTTCGGTTTCTTTGCTACAGAGGTGATTGCCAGTACACCGTCTGAAATATTTTTGCGTATGTCTTCTGCACGGTCTTTCTGGAATGTACGGTAACTGCCGCTTCTGGTGTCTTTCCATGTCCACTGTATGCCACCCGCCTGCAGGGTAACACCATAATATTCTTCCGGCTGGAATTTACGGATCTCCGCTTCTCTTCTTGCAATGATCGCCAGTGTCGGTGTCTGCACTCTTCCGCAGGAAAGCTGGGCATTGTGCCTGCATGTCAGCGCTCTCGTGCCATTGATACCAACCAGCCAGTCAGCTTCTGCTCTGGCTACCGCTGCGCGATAAAGATTATCATATTCTCTGCCGTCTTTCAGATTATGGAACCCATCACGGATCGCCTTATCTGTCACAGAGGAGATCCAGAGACGACGGATCGGTTTGCGGCATCCAGATTTATCCAGAATCCAGCGCGCCACAAGCTCTCCTTCTCTGCCAGCATCTGTAGCAATAATGATATCCCCGATATCCTTTCGAAACAGTTGAGCTTTAACTGCCTGATATTGTTTGGAGGTCTGACGGATGACCACGAGTTTCATCTTCTCCGGCATCATCGGCAGAGTCTCCATATCCCATTTCACATATTTTTTATCATATTCCTCAGGATCTGCAAGCGTCACAAGATGTCCCAGTGCCCATGTCACCACGTATTCTTTTCCCTCCAGAATTCCGTTTCCCTTCTGGTTACAGTGGAGAACTCTCGCAATATCCCGTGCTACAGATGGTTTCTCTGCAATTACCAATGACTTCATAGATGTTCCTCTTTCTCAAGTTGATATTTTCTGAATTTTCTTTGATGTGAGTATACCATATCCCAACAAAAAAAGGAAGATAACTGCTCTTCCTTTCAATGATAATAAATGCCTGAAATATTTGTAAATTTTTGTCGGTCATGCTATGATAAACAAGAACGTAAGGGAGGAAATTATGTACTATTTTATCGTAAATCCTAATTCCCGCTCAGGAAAAGGTGCCCTGATCTGGAAAGGACTCGAAGGCATCTTAAATGAGCGAAATGTTGAATATAAAACATTTTTTACAGAATACAGAGGACATGCCGTTCTTCTGTCTAAGTCCATTACTTCCGATGCTGCCCCGGAAAACCCGGTAACCCTCATTGCAGTCGGAGGAGACGGTACGATTCAGGAAGTCTTAAGTGGTGTGCATGATCTTTCCTGCATCACATTCGGCTATATTCCTACCGGATCCGGAAATGATTTCTGCCGTGGCATGAAACTTCCGATGGCTCCCACCGAGGCACTTAATCTGATTCTTTCCGACTGCCGGCCTCATCCGATGGATGTTCCGACACTCACCTGCAGTACGGGAAGCAGTCACTTTGCCATAAGCTGTGGCATCGGTTTTGATGCCGGCGTATGTCATGAGGTCGGGATCACACCAATGAAAAAAGTTCTTAACCGTATCGGACTCGGAAAGCTGGTCTATCTTTTTGTTGCATTAAAACAGCTTCTTTTTCTGAATCCTTCTCCTATGACACTTGTCATGGACGATGACAACGTGCAGCAGTTTTCCAAAGTATATTTTACTGCAGTCATGAATCAGAAATACGAAGGCGGCGGTTTTAAGTTCTGCCCGAATGCCAGTCCGTCTGACGGATATCTCGATGTCATCGTAGTCGACGGCTTAAGCAAGCCCAAAGTCCTGTGTTGTCTTCCGACAGCATTTTTCGGAAAACACACGATTTTTCATGGTATCCACATTTTCCGCTGTAAAAAAATAGATATCCACAGTGATCTCGCACTGCCGGTGCACAAAGACGGAGAATCCGCCGGAATCCTGAAAGATTTTTCCGTATCCATCGGCTCCAGGCAGGTGCGCATGATCTCATAATTTCCTGTAACTAGAACAAAGCGGACAAGTTCCTCATGCATCTGGTCGCATCCTCGCGGAGCGTTTTTATGTAATAGGAACATTACGGAGTAATTTCCTATTACATAAAAAACTTCTGCCGGTCACTCAGCAGAAGTTTTATTTTGATTTTAGTTAAATCCGTAGAATTTCTGACATATTTTATACGCAGCCACAAACATCTTACGTCCGCCTCTTCCCGGCAGATTTGCCGCACGTCCGAGGATGCTGTAACGCAATTTGTGATAAAGCCACAGATCCTGCTCACGGATATAATCCAGCAGTTCTCTTTTCTTATCAAGCGCTTCCTGTGTACCGGCACGCACCAGCATAATGGAAGAAACTGTCGTGATGATATCCAGATAACTCAACATATATTTCTTCACATATTTATTATCAAACTGACAATTATGGAAGATATCTGTCATCAGTTTGTTTACTCTGATCTGCTGGTCGATTCTTTTTATCATTACCTTTTCGTTTACAGACTGGTCATCTCTTCCGATAAAGTAACGATAAAAATTCACATCCAGATAATACATTTTCTTCACAAACGACAGCGGCTCAAATGCAAAGATATTATCCACATAGAATGTATGCTTCGGAAGCTCCATTCCGCATTCATGCAGGAGTTTGGTACGGTAAATAATCGAATGCATCAAAAGGTATTTTCCCTTCGACATATGCACGCTGTCCCATCCGAAAATCTCATTTACCGGCAGGCAATGACGGTACTGCATAACTTTCTTGCGGGCTGCCCCCTGCTTCTCATAAACAAAATTGCTGATCAGCATATCTACTGTCTCCGGTCCACGCACGAGTTCTCCCAGTGTATGCAGAATCTTTGCATAAGCTTCTTCATTTACCCAGTCATCGCTGTCTACAACCTTGAAATAAAGGCCTGTGGCATTACGGATGCCGGCATTGACAGCTTCTCCATGTCCGCCGTTTTCCTGATGGACAGCCTTAATAATCGTCGGATATTTCTCTGCATATGCATCTGCGATCTCTGCAGTACGGTCGGAAGATCCGTCATTTACTACAAGAATCTCCACATCTTCTCCACCCTTTAAAAGAGACTCGATACATTTTTCCATATATGCTTCTGAATTATAACAGGGAATTGCAATACTCAGTAATTTCATTTTCCTGGTTTCTCCTTCATGTATTTTATATATGCCCGGAAAGCAGACGGTATCGCATACTGCTTTTCAGACTGTTTCTTTTCGGTAAAAATAAACGATGATTCCTTCCGTTCTTCCAGCGAAGACACACGGATGCGGTAACCGGTCATTCTCCATTCTATGTGAGAAAAAATATGCTTTGCCTCAGGCAGCGTCTCAATATGAAGCGGCTCCAGATTCATCTCTTTTACCTTCTGAAGTGCTTCATCCATACTCAGATGACCTTCGACATTCGGCAGTTCATAAAGCCCTGCCAGAAGTCCTTCCTGCGGTCTTTTATGAATTGCAGTACGCTCACCGTCCTGAATCACAAGAACCGTTCTGTTTTCGATGGTTCGCTTTTTCTTTGGTGCTTTTACCGGAAATTCATCAACCGTGCCATGATGATACGCCTTACACAATGCTGCAACCGGACATTCCATACACCGCGCCGGTCCGTTGGGTACGCACACCACTGCTCCGAGCTCCATCAATGCCTGATTAAAATCGCCGGGTGCCTCTTTCGGCATGATCCCCAGCAGTTTCTCTTCGACCTGACGGCGAACAGACTGCTTCATGATATCCTGACGATCCTCGGCGATCCTGGAAAAAACACGAAGGACATTACCGTCAACTGCCGGAACAGGAATATCATAAGCGATTGACGCGATCGCGCCTGCTGTGTAACTTCCGATACCCTTAAGTGCGAGCAATTCCTCATAAGATGCCGGCAAAATACCACTATATTCACTAACTACAGTCTGTGCTGCGGTCTGCATATTTCTTACCCGATTATAATACCCCAGTCCTTCCCACAGCTTCATAAGCTTCTCTTCGGGGCATTCTGCAAGAGCCTTCACATCCGGAAGTTCTCCGATAAAACGGAGAAAATACGGCTTTACAGCTTCTACTCTGGTCTGCTGAAGCATAATCTCCGACACCCAGGTATAATAAGCATTCTTCTGATCTCTCCACGGAAGGATCCGTTTATTTTGTCTGTACCAGCTTATAAGCGGCTGTACAATCTCATTTAGCATAAAATCCTCCGGATCTGATGGAATATTGTTACTGAAAACAATGCCAGATTATTTTTCAATACTGCTTAAGTATAACATAAATCCTGCCAAAAGACAGTTGATTTTTTTTATTATAACAGATAGAATATCAGACATGGTAACATAAATAACACTTCAGATGAATTTATCGAAAGGATTTTTACTATGGACAGTATCATTTTTGACGTAGACGGTACTTTGTGGGACTCTACAGATGTCGTAGCAAAAGCTTGGACTGATTATCTCCGGCAAAAAGAACAGATAGACCTTACCATCACAGCCGGTCAGCTCAAAACACTTTTCGGAAAGCCCCTGGCTGAAATTGCAGCTCTGGTCTTTCCCGAATATCCGGAGAATGAACAGCTTCGCCTGATCGATGACTGCTGCGAGGCAGAACATGCACTTCTTCATATTACCGGTGCACCTCTCTATGAGGATCTGGAAAAAGCCCTGCAGATTCTGTCCGCACAATATCCTCTTTATATCGTCAGCAACAGTCAGTGTGGTTATATCGAACTTTTCCTTGAAAAAACCGGATTCGCCAAATATTTCCAGGGACATCTCTGTAATGGAGATACCGGTCTTGATAAAGGTTCCAACATCCGCCAGATTGCTGATCAGAATGGTTTGAAGGATCCGGTCTATGTCGGCGATACAATGGGAGACTTCGAGGCATGCCGCAAAGCCGGAGTTCCGTTTGTCCTTGCGGAATATGGTTTCGGTGAGGTTCCGGAGCCGGATATGCGGATCAGTAAACCAATGGATCTCATTACACTGTTTTGTTAATGAAAAGACATCATAAACTATTTACTCTTATACTTAAGGCGAAAAGAGCATGGAAGATTCGATTTCTTCCATGCTCTTTGTTTGTGTCGTCAGAAATTTGTCTCTGAATTTTATGCAATTATTATTTCTTCGCACACTTCGTTTTCAGATAGTATACCAACCATCCGAGAATTGCAATCAGTACAATGATATAAATAATTTCTGCTACAAGGCTCGTCGTATAGCTGTCTATAAGGGTTGCCACACCAATCAGAAGAAGTGCAACGCCTGAGCCCCATGTCATTTTTTTCTCATCGTATTTTTCTTTGCGGAGCTTTGTGTTACCGCCCTTCAATAAAATATCACCATGTCCTGTCAGAAGCATGATTCCGGCAACCAGTGCGATTACGGCCAGAATAAGACCAAAAGATTTGTCCATCATAATTATTCTTTCTCCTGTTTTTTAGTAGAAGCAGACGATCGGCACATCATACTGTATCAGATCATACAGAATACCGGCATTTTCCGGTGGCATGTTGATACATCCATGTGAACCGTCTGTCAGGTAAATATCGCCGCCGAACTCACCTCTCCATGAAGCATCATGGAATCCGATTCCGCCATCAAACGGCATCCAGTATTCAACCTTTGATTCGTACTCGTAAGTACCATCTGCTTTCATTGTTCCTCTGAGTACATCCGGGCTCTTCTTATAATAGAGCGTAAAGATACCGGCATGTGTCTGGCGATCTGCGTAACTCATATTACCGGAAACGAAATCAGATTCAAAAATATCTGCACCGTTCTGATAATAGTACATATGCTGTTCGCTTAAATCAACTTCAATATAAGTATTACCAAGATCATTTACTCCGTAAGCATTTGCTGTCTGGGAGAAGACCGGCTCCCTCGTCGTCTGTGTACCGGACTGGATTTCCTTACTCAGCTGTGCTGTCTCCGCACTCTGGTCGATCTTCCATCCGTATACGGAACTGGATACATAAACGGTTCTGCCGCTTGTTGTCTGAAATTCTCTCTCTGTACCGACTGTATCATAAGTTGCTGCAAGCTGTGCCACGTAATCAGCCACATGCTGCTGGAAAGAATTATCATCCCATACAAGCTGTCCCTTCTCGTCAAACTGCAGCCAGTCTTTGATGGTATTGCCATCGAGCGTTTCTGTACGGTCACCAAAAGTATAGGTAATACTTGCTCTCGTATAGTTATTGCATGCTTCCAGAGCAGACTGCAGTGCCTGATCATTCTGTGTAACATCAGCGCTGACATATGCTTCCGGTGTATCCGCAAAATTAACACTTGTCTGTCCGGACTCAACAGCCGCATCCAATACCTGATATGCCTGCTTGATATTAAGCTTGCTTCCTTCCGTCTCCGGAACGATCACAAACTGTCCATCCTGAAAGGCCACATATGCATTCTCCGGTGCTGTCTGATTCTCTGCCTGGGCACAGTTCAGTGATTTGAGCTGCTCCTGAAGTTTGGTCTTGTTGTAACCTGTATTCTCGGAAACAGTATAGCTCTTCTGTTCATACATGCCCTTAATCCACTCATATGGCTTCTGCTGCTGCAAAAGTTTCAGCACTTCTCCGGTAGAAAGATACTGGTAATCAATCTGATCTCCGGCGATTGTCTGTGGATCCAGTCCTCTCGAAGAAACTTCAATAGAATAATCCTGAAATTTCTGCTTAAACAGGTTTTCTACTTCATATGCAGTCATCTGCGAACAGTTCACACCATTGATCCATGTTCCCTCAAAAAATCGATCTGAAAAATAATAACTTGCTCCTGCATAAGCGCAGCCACCAACCACAAGCACCATCAAAAGCAGAAGGCCAAAGATACGCCCGCCCTTGTGTTTCTTCTTATGTCGTTTCTTTTTCTGCACCGGCTGTTCATCCATATCATCCAGCGGAACATATACAACAGGACCCGGTCTTGCCGACTTATGTCTCGCCGGATGCGGTCTCTCTTCGTACACTTCTCCTGCTTCATCGTATGACTCTGCATCATCTGTGGATTCTTCGTCATCCTCTGCTGCTTCTTCATCTGTGGACAACTCTTCGTCCGGCTCTGTATCCTCATATTCTTCTTTTGAATCATCATACTCGCCCAGATCATCCAGGTCTTCTTCATCGTCCGGCGGATCTGTCAGTCTGTCCATAACCGCATCAATCTGCTCTTCCATATCTGTGCGCTCATCCGGTGCCCCTTCACCGTCAGATAATCTATCCTTAATTTCTTTGTTACTCATTTATTATACTCTCCTGAATATCAATACCTGCGTCCAATCTTCCATATCATAACATTTTTGGATGATTTTCCTGTAACGTTTCCATTATAACATACTTCTGTATTTTTGCATCTTAAATTATCTCTTTTTTTATTCTTTTTATAAACGTTTCCGGGCATACATAATCTGGCTTTAAAAGACAGAAAAACTTCCGGGAATCTGCATCCCCGGAAGCTTCTGTGCTGTCCGGATCGAATTCCTCTGCCATCAGCACAATCGCCCCCCGCGCCTTACCGGTACGCTTCAGCACCGGAAGGCTGTTTTTATCCTGTTCGGTCCATACAGACTCATCCCAGTCCAGAACAAACTTGAAGTTCTTATTATCAATCTTTTATAGAATGTATATAGTTCCAGTATAATAAATGAGCAAAATAGCAATTATTTTCCGCGTTTCGAGGATTTTTTTGTGCATTTTTGACAGTTTCAAAACGCAAATTGAGGTAAAAAAGACCCCGGACAATTCCGTCAATCTATATTATCCATTGCCTGAATCATCCGGGGATTTCATTATTTACCTATATTCAGATTAGTTTCAATTTTTATTTTTCGATCAGAAGGCTTTTTCCTGTCATGTCTGCCGGCTGTTCCATTCCCATAAGCTGGATCAGTGTAGGAATGATGTCTGCAAGGCATCCGTTCTCTCTTAAGGTATATTTCGGATCTGCATTTACGAGTATGAACGGAACCGGGTTTGTTGTATGAGCGGTCCATGGTTCGCCTGTCTCATAGTCGATCAGCTGCTCTGCGTTACCGTGGTCAGCACATATGAACATCTGTCCGTCAACTTCTTTGAGGGCTTCTACTGCTCTGCCTACGCAGCCGTCAACAGTCTCGATTGCTTTTACTGCTGCAGCCTGTACACCGGTATGACCAACCATATCCGGGTTTGCAAAGTTGATGATGATCACATCGTATTTGTCAGATTTGATCGCATCTACAAGTTTGTCGCAGACTTCCGGTGCGCTCATTTCCGGCTGAAGATCATAGGTAGCAACCTTCGGAGATTTTACAAGGATTCTGTCCTCACCTTTGTTTGGCTCTTCCACACCACCGTTGAAGAAGAACGTAACGTGCGCATATTTCTCTGTCTCAGCGATACGAACCTGTGTCATATCATGAGCTGCAAGGTATTCGCCAAATGTATTCTGAAGAAGTACTTTGTGGAAGGCAACCAGTTTGTTCTGGATTGTCTCATCATAGTCTGTGAAGCAAACATATGTGAGGTCAAGTTTCTTTGCTCTCTCGAAGCCTTTGAATTCATCATCGCAGAATGCCCTGGTAATCTCACGTGCACGGTCAGGACGGAAGTTGAAGAAAACAACGGAATCTTTGTCCTGGATCTTTGCAACCGGTTTGCCGTCTTTTTCGATTACGGTCGGGAGTACGAATTCATCTGTCTTGTCAGCATCGTAGGAAGCCTGAACTGCTGCTGCAGCGTCTGTGCCTTTGACGCCTTCGCCTTCTGTCAGTGCTTTGTATGCAAGCTCTACACGATCCCAGCGGTTATCTCTGTCCATTGCATAGTAACGTCCGGAAACAACACCGATCTCACCAACACCGATTTCCTTCATCTTTGCTTCAAGCTGTTCGATGAATTCTTTACCGGATGCCGGAGGTGTATCACGTCCGTCGAGGAAGCAGTGTACATAAACTTTCTTAAGACCTTCTCTCTTAGCCATCTCAAGAAGTGCATAGAGATGTGTGTTGTGGCTGTGTACACCACCATCGGAAAGAAGTCCCATGAAGTGAACAGCGGAATCATTATCTTTTGCATTCTTCATTGCTGCAAGAAGTGCTTCGTTCTTGAAGAAATCACCATCGTTGATCTCTTTTGTGATTCTGGTAAGCTCCTGATATACGATACGGCCTGCGCCCATATTCATATGACCTACCTCAGAGTTACCCATCTGTCCGTCCGGAAGACCAACTGCAAGTCCGCTGGCATTTCCTTTTACGAATGGATATTCTGCCATTAATTTATCCATAACAGGAGTCTTTGCTTCGTAGATTGCATTTCCCTCATGTTTGTCATTCAGGCCATAACCATCCAGGATCATTAAAACGGTTGGTTTTTTACTCATAATATTCTCCTTCTGTTGTATAGTTTTTCTGCATGTCAATACAGTATTTACCTGTATGTTTTTTCCTATTATATAGTACCAAAAATTTAAAATTTTTCAAGGATTTTATCGGAAAAGCTCTGTGGAATCGCAGATAGTTTATCCTTTGTATTCTCCTGAAGCTGTTCCAGCCAGCCGCCACAGATCGCGGTCAGAAGCTCCTGCATCATTCCTCTTGATTCCGGTGCAAATTTATCCAGTCGTTTTACCATAGCCGCGAGACTCTTGAGCCCGCCTGACTGCACTTCACTTAAGTTTTCATATCCGGATGCCTGCAAAGTTGCAAAGAGATCTTCGATCAGAAGTCGCTTCTGCTCCATGTCCATTCCGTCAATCCATTTGTGCAGAATCTCGATAAAACGAAGCGCCGTTTTATTCAGGCTGTCGCGTCTGACAAGACCCGGTCCCTGTACTTCCCATGAAAATCCATCGTGCTGGAGAAGTCCTCTGCTGGTACTTGCCACGATAATCGGCTGTTTCTCATGTTCGAGAAGTGTTCCTATGATGGAATATTCCGGGATAATCCGAATGATCTTCGGCATCATCTCTGCTGTCTCGGGAGATTCCTGAAATTCCTTTGAAAATCCCGGCCCGTCGTTCGAATAGATTTCCAGAATCTTATCATGCACACTGTTGCACATGACAGAGCCATAAATTGCAAGATTTCCACCTTTTGAGTGTCCTCCTACTCGCAGCATCCCGGAGGCTTTGTCAGAAATCCGCTGCATATATTCAACTGCACGTTCCTGAGCCGGAACGACACCGGTACTTAAATTGAAGTCTTCTTTCCAGCCTATAATGGTATCATCCGTGCCACGGAAAGAAATATAAGAAGTTCCGTCATCCAGCACGATCTCCACAGCTGAAAACTGCTGTTCCGCTTCTGTAACAATCTCATTGACATAGTTTCGGATCACACAATTACCAAACCGGACGGATTCTGCCATTTCAAACATCATAAACGGAGCCAGGCGGATAAATGATTTATCCGCCTCCAGTTCTTTTATCGTGTGTAATTTCTTAAATTCTTTGACCAGTTTTTTAAGTTCTATTCCTTTTTGTCTGGTCACCGCCGGAATCCTGTCAAGATTCACATACGAAAAACAGGCAAGAATCAGGTTATCCACCTCATTAAATGGAGACTGTGCAAAAGTAAGGTCACCTCTCCAGCTGATATAATCCATAATATTTCCCATAAGCTTCTCCTTCTCGAAAATAACTTAAGGTATGATTTATATTTTATTCTCCGTACACACGAAGCATGCTGCTGATCTTACGTACAGAGCTTCTTCCACTCAGTTCTTCCATTGCAGTCCGGAAATCTCCCTCTCGAACTTTTGCAGTGATCACAACAACTTCTGCGCTTCCTTCATCTCTTGCTGCTTTCTGGATGATCTGAGCCACACTGACACCATATTTTGCAAATACTGCGGTCATCTCAGCCAGTACACCACAGCGGTCTTCTACGATCAGTCTCATAAAGTAACGGTTGCAGGTATCTGCCATTTTTTTGACCGGAAGTTCTTTGTAGCAGGTACATCCGATACGTGCACAACAATTTGCCTGAATGTTTCTTACGATCTCAAAAAGATCCCCGACTACCGCACTTGCTGTCGGGAATTCTCCAGCACCACGACCATAGAACATTGCATTCTCTACTGCGTCACCGTTTACAAATACTGCATTGTAGGAATCATTGACAGATGCAAGCGGATGGCTGCTTGGAATCAGCATCGGGCATACATAAGCTTCTACTCCGTCTTCTGTATTCTTTGCAACTCCCAGAAGTTTTATGTCACATCCCATTTCTTTTGCATATTTAATATCTTTGGCTGTGATCTTTGTGATTCCCTCGATATAAACATCATCAAATACAACTCTGGAATTAAACGCTACGGATGCAAGGATTGCCACCTTACGTCCGGCATCCAGACCTTCGATATCTGCAGTCGGGTCTGCCTCGGCATACCCCAGCTCTGTAGCAAGGGCAAGGGCATCTTTAAATTCCATACCATCCTGTGTCATCTTTGTGAGGATAAAGTTGGTCGTTCCGTTGACGATTCCCATTACTTCTGCCATATGATTGCCTGCCAGACATTCTTTCAGCGGACGGATGATCGGAATTCCACCGGCTACTGCTGCCTCAAACAGGAAATCCACATGGTTTGCTTCTGCTGCATCGAGAAGTTCTTTTCCATGAGCTGCAATCAGGTCTTTGTTGGCTGTTACTACATGTTTGCCGGCATTTAATGCATCAAGTATGTAGGTTCTTGCCGGTTCGATTCCGCCAATCAGCTCAATTACAATATCTATTTCAGGATCTTTTACGATCTCGTCCCAGTTGTTTGTCAGAATCTCAGGATTTTTTACCTTTGATGCTGCTTTTTGCAGATTACGTACCAAAATCTTGCTGATTTCAAGCTGACTTCCAAGCTTCGGAATCATCTCCTCTTTCTGCTTCTCCAGTACTTTATATACGCCGGTTCCTACTGTACCAAATCCCAGGAGGGCTGCACGAATCACTTTTTTCTCCATTTTGGAATGGCTCCTTTCTCCTCGTCCCTTAAAGTTCAGGGATTATTTCTACCATGTGTCTAATAGTATGGTATAAAATGGATTTTGTCAAGCGCGGACATTTGTGCGTGTACGAAAACATAAAAAAGCCAGATACCTCTGACCAATGCAGTTTGAAGTATCTGGCTGTATATTCTTGTATGAATTATTTGTAGTTTACGATTTTTCCGAAGTCTGGTTTGAGTGAAGCTCCGCCAACAAGACCACCGTCGATATCGCCCATTGCAAACAGTTCTGCTGCATTTCCTGCATTTACAGATCCGCCGTACTGGATACGGATAGCTGCTGCAGTGTCTGTATCATAGATTTCTGCTACGCAGTCACGGATACCTTTGCAGATTTCCTGAGCCTGTTCGCTTGTTGCTGTTTTGCCTGTTCCGATAGCCCAGATTGGCTCGTAAGCGATAACCATAGTCTTAGCCTGATCTGCAGTTACATTCTGAAGACCAACTTTAACCTGCTGACGGATCCAGTCCATTGTGATGCCCTGTTCTCTCTGCTCAAGAGATTCTCCACAGCACATGATTGGTGTGATGCCATGTTCGAAAGCTTTCAGGACTTTCTTGTTAACATCTTCGTTTGTTTCTCCGAAGTAATCTCTTCTTTCGGAATGTCCGAGGATAACATATTTAACACCTGCATCTACAAGCATAGCCGGAGCGATCTCGCCTGTGTATGCACCTTTTTCTTCGAAGTACATGTTTTCTGCTGCTACAGCGATGTTTGTGCCTTTGCAGGCTTCAACTACAGGAACGATGTCGATAGCCGGTACACCGAATACTACATCAACTTCGTCGTTCTGTACGAGTGGTTTCAGAGTTTCAACTAATTTAACTGCTTCGCTTGGAGTCATGTTCATTTTCCAGTTTCCAGCGATAATTTTCTTTCTTGCCATTTTCTTATCTCCTGATTTTTATTTATTACTGTATATATCTTTTCGTAATAAGCTGCGGATATGGAAGTTCGATTCACTAAATCGCACTATTTCCCGCCATACATGTTCGCCTCGCACTAAATTCACACTGCGTCTCTGACTTGTGTTCATTAAGAGCGGCGAACCAAGTAAACGCTAAGTTCTGTCTGCGCCTGCGGCTTGCTCTCATTAAGTGTTCTATTTATCGTTAGCTGCTGCTACGCCTGGTAACTCTTTTCCTTCGAGGAATTCCAGAGAAGCACCGCCACCTGTGGAGATGTGAGTCATCTTGTCTCCATATCCGAGGATATTAACTGCGGCTGCGGAATCACCACCACCGATGATTGTTGTAGCATCTGTCTCAGCAAGAGCTTTTGCAACTGCTTCTGTACCATGAGCAAAGTTCGGCATTTCGAAGCAGCCCATCGGTCCGTTCCAAACAACTGTCTTAGCATCTTTTACAGCATCACAGAAGATTTTCTCTGTCTCTGTTCCGATGTCCATTCCTTCCCAGCCATCCGGGATGCATCCACGTTTTACGATCTGGATGTTGCAGTCATTGGAGAAATCATCTCCGATTCTGTTGTCAACCGGAAGAAGAAGCTTAACGCCTTTTTCTTCTGCTTTTTTAAGCATGTCTAATGCATACTGAAGGTAATCATCCTCGCAGAGGGAGTTACCGATATGTCCGCCAAGTGCTTTGGAGAATGTGTAGGACATACCACCACCGATGATCAGAGTATCAACTTTGTCAAGAAGGTTGTTGATAACAGAGATCTTGCTGGAAACTTTAGCTCCGCCAAGGATAGCTACGAATGGTCTTTCCGGATTGTTTACAGCGTTTCCAAGGAAATCGATTTCTTTCTGCATCAGATATCCAACTACTGCTGTATCTACATATTTGGTAACACCAACGTTAGAGCAGTGAGCTCTGTGAGCTGTACCAAATGCGTCGTTTACAAATACATCACAAAGAGAAGCAAGTTCTTTGCTGAATTCATCACCGTTCTTTGTCTCTTCTGCACGATAACGAGTATTCTCAAGAAGAATGATCTCGCCGTCTTTCATATCAGCTACTGCTGCTTTTACTGTGTCATCTACAACAACCGGACTCGGAACGAATTTAACTTCCTGGCCGAGAAGCTCTGTGAGACGTTTTGCAACAGGTGCGAGAGAAAGTTCCGGTTTCGGCTCTCCCTTCGGTTTTCCGAGGTGGGAGCAAAGGATAATCTTTCCACCATCTGCAACAAGCTTCTTGATTGTAGGAAGAGCTGCTACCAGACGGTTCTCATCTGTAATTTTACCGTCCTGCAGAGGTACATTGAAGTCACATCTTACGAGGACTTTCTGGCCTTTTACGTTGATGTCATCAACAGATTTCTTATTCAGCATCTTGTTATGCCTCCTTATAAATATTTAACTTTATACAGACAAAAGGGTCCGGTCCTATTCAAGACCGGACCCTTCTCTGAGTCTTATTCATATGTGTCAGACAATTCATATCTGCTACATCTGAGTGCTACTCGGCTTCTAATTAAGCGTTCAGAAGTTTGCCAAAGTGTTTGATTGTACGAACCATCTGGCTTGTGTAGGAGTTTTCATTGTCATACCATGAAACAACCTGTACTTCTGTTGTGCCATTCTCAAGTGGAAGAACCATTGTCTGAGTAGCATCGAACAGAGAACCAAATCTCATACCAACGATATCGCTGGATACGATTTCGTCTTCGTTGTATCCGAAGGATTCGTTAGAAGCTGCTTTCATAGCTGCGTTGATCTGTTCTTTTGTAACGTTTCCTTCAACAACTGCTGTAAGGATTGTTGTAGAACCTGTCGGGGTTGGTACACGCTGAGCAGATCCGATAAGTTTGCCGTTCAGTTCCGGGATAACCAGACCGATAGCTTTTGCAGCACCTGTGCTGTTCGGAACGATGTTAACTGCAGCTGCACGGGATCTTCTCAGATCGCCTTTTCTCTGCGGTCCGTCAAGTGTCATCTGATCGCCTGTGTAAGCGTGGATTGTGCACATGATACCGGATTTGATCGGTGCAAGATCGTTAAGAGCCTTAGCCATTGGTGCAAGGCAGTTTGTAGTACAGGATGCAGCGGAGATGATTTTATCTTCGTTTGTAAGACCTTCATGGTTTACATTGTAAACGATTGTCTTAAGGTCGTTTCCAGCCGGAGCGGAAATAACAACGTGTTTAGCACCTGCATCGATATGAGCCTGAGCTTTGTCTTTGGATGTATAGAAACCTGTGCACTCGAGAACTACGTCTACACCGATTTCTCCCCAAGGAAGTTCTGCAGCGTTAGCTTTTGCATAGATTTTGATTTCTTTTCCGTCAACTGTGATGGAATCTTCGCCTGCTTCTACTTTGTCAGCCAGAGCGTATCTTCCCTGAGTTGAGTCATATTTTAATAAGTGAGCAAGCATTTTCGGGGATGTAAGGTCGTTGATAGCAACGATTTCAAATCCTTCTGCTCCAAACATCTGACGGAAAGCCAGACGACCGATACGGCCAAATCCATTAATTGCAACTTTTACTGCCATGATAAATTCCTCCTATGAATTAAATGGTTGATTTATGGCGTTTGTTAAAGAAACGTCAACCTATTGCATATTGTATCGAATCTTGTACAAAAATTCAAGACCATTTTATAAAAAAACATGATAAAAATGTTTTAATATAGAAATGAAACCATAGCAGGAACTATTTTTACATGCTATAATAATGTCAGTCCATGCAAAGGAGGATACAAAAATGTCAAATCAGATCTTATGGGACTGCCATATGCATTCTTCTTTTTCTGCTGACTCAGACACATCTATGGAAGATATGATCCATGAGGCGATCCGACGTAATCTCTCCGGCATCTGTTTTACAGAGCATCTGGATCCTGATTACCCACCCACACCGGATAATGAAACATTTGAGCTTGATCTGGACGGATACAGAGAGACGCTTTTCTCACTTCAGGAGAAATACCGTTCAAAACTGAATATACATTTCGGCATTGAACTGGGACTGCAGCCACATCTCGCCAATTCTTTGAACGAACTTCTTAAGACAATACCTTTTGATTTCGTGATTGGTTCTTCTCATGTGGTTCATGGTTATGATCCATATTATGGAATGTTTTTTGAAAATCGTGAGGAATCCGCGTGTTACCGTGAATATTTTGAATCTATTCTTGAGAATCTTAACGCTTTTTCCGGAATGGATGTTTACGGGCATATTGACTATATAGTCCGCTATGGTCCGAATCAGAACAGAGAATATTCCTATGAACGTTATCAGGATATTCTGGATGAGATCCTGCGCACAGTCATTGACAAAAATCTCGGAATCGAACTGAATACAGGTGGTTTCCATTATGGTCTCGGGGAGCCGAATCCCTGTCGCGCTGTCATCCGCCGTTATCGTGAACTTGGCGGCGAGATCATCACGGTCGGAGCCGATGCGCATGCTCCGGACAAAATCGCCTATGATTTTGACAAAGCTGCCGCCATACTTGCAGAAAGTGGCTTTAAATACTATACTGTATTCCAAAACCGCAAGCCGGAATTTATTAAATTATAGCTATTAATTAATTTTCAGATAAAGATACAAAAGGAGGCTATTTATTATGGCAAAAAAACGTCTTCAGAAAAAGCGTGAAGCTGCCAGAGCTTCTGCGGCACAGACTGCCGCACCAAAAGCAGAACCCATCAAAAAAGTAGTTAAAACCATCGATCCATTAAAGGTGGAGACTAAGAAGGTTGAGCCGGTTAAGGTGGAAACCCAAAAGACTGAACCAATTAAAGTTGAGACAAAAAAGACCGAGCCGGTTAAAGTTGAAACCAAGAAGGCTGAAGCTGTCAAAGTCGAGACAAAAAAGACCGAACCGGTTAAAGTTGAAACCAAGAAGGCTGAAGCTGTCAAAGTCGAGACAAAAAAGACTGAGCAGGTTAAAGTTGAGACTAAGAAAACCGAGGCTGCTAAAGTCGCGACGAAAAAGACTGAGCCGGTTAAGGTGGAAACCAGGAAAACCGAGGCTGTCAAAGTCGAAACTGCAAAATCCGAACCGGTCAGACTTGAAAACAAACGCGACGACGACCGCATCTACTGCGAGCGTCTTGCCCGCCATCTCGACGAACTGAAATGGCTCTACTGTGAACTGTATCAGGACAATCCATATGTCACGATGCACCTGAACGATCTTCTGAAAGTACTCAAGAAGTTCTACGACATGCGTGGCGATGCACTGAAAGAATCTGATCTGAAACGTGAAAAAGATCCGACATGGTACAAGCGCAATGATCTTACCGGTATGATGATGTATGTCAATGCATTTGCCGGTACTCTTTCCAATCTGGAATCCAAACTGGATTATGTTCAGGAATGCAATGTTAATTATCTGCATCTGATGCCGCTTCTTGACTCCCCGAAGGGACGCAGTGACGGCGGTTATGCGGTTGCTGATTTCCGTAAAGTCCAGGAAGAACTCGGAACCATGGATGATTTTGCAGATCTGACTGCTGCCTGCCACAAACGTGGCATTAACGTCTGCCTGGATTTCGTCATGAACCATACATCCGAAGATCACGAATGGGCAAAACGTGCCCGAAATGGAGAAAAA
Organism: uncultured Ruminococcus sp.; assembly: GCA_900066355.1. Lineage (GTDB taxonomy): Bacteria > Bacillota > Clostridia > Lachnospirales > Lachnospiraceae > Blautia_A. Next base: position 94,099 of record FMEL01000007.1, on the reverse strand, counting down.
GAATATCAAGACCGTTACTTCTTCTTTGACAACTATGATATTCCTTCTTTATATGAGCAGACCTGCCCGGAAGTTTTCCCAACTACTGCACCTGGCAACTTTACCTGGCTGGAAGATCTTCATAAACATGTTATGACTACCTTCTATCCTTATCAGTGGGATCTGAATTACCGCAATCCGATTGTTCTCAATGAAATGATCTTTAATATGCTGTATCTTGCCAATCAAGGTGTGGATATCGTTCGTCTGGATGCTGTACCATATATCTGGAAACAGCTTGGAACCAACTGCCGCAATCTTCCACAGGTTCACACCATTGTACGTATCATGCGTATGGTCTGCGAGATTGTATGCCCGGGCATACTTCTTCTCGGAGAAGTTGTTATGGCTCCTGAAAAGGTTATTCCATACTTCGGAACTGTCGAGAAACCAGAATGCCATCTGCTGTACAATGTAACAACTATGGCAAGCACCTGGCACACAGTTGCAACCAAAGATGTTTCTCTGCTGCGCCGCCAGCTGGATATCATCTCAAACCTTCCAAGAGACTACGTATTCCAAAATTATCTCCGCTGCCATGACGATATCGGATGGGGACTGGATTATGAATATCTGGAAAACTTCGGTATTCAGGAAGTACCTCATAAGAAATACCTGAATGATTTCCTTACAGGAAAATATCCGAATTCATTTGCACGAGGAGAACTTTATAACGATGATCCACGTCTTGGTGATGCAAGACTCTGTGGAACTACTGCTTCTCTCTGCGGTATTGAACGTTTTGGATTTGAAGGAAATCAGGAGGGTGTAGACAAAGCTGTCCGTTATGACATTACCCTGCATGCATTTATGCTTTCCCAGTCCGGTATCCCGGTAATTTACAGTGGTGACGAGATCGGTCAGGTAAATGATTATACTTACAAAGATGATCCGGAAAAAGCTGCCGATTCCCGTTATCTCCACAGAGGAAACTTTGACTGGAAACTGGCTGAAAACCGTCATGATCCGGCTACTGTACAGGGCAAACTCTTCCCTGCACTTGATAAGCTGGAACATATACGTACCAGTCACAGCGTATTTAACAGCAATGTACCGTTTCATACCATCGACACATGGGATAATTCAATTCTTGCTTTTGTACGTGAAAATGATGAAGAGAAATTTATCGGAATCTACAACTTCAGCGAAAACGATAAGGTAGCCTGGATCAATGAGGAAGACGGCATGTACACAGACCTCATTTCCGGCCGTGAACTGGAAGCCAAAGGCGTGCAGATTCCGGCATTCGGATGCTACTGGCTGTGCAGAAGTAAGAAATAAACGTTTTTCCATAAAACTATGCCAAAAGGCTCTGGTCGTAATGATAATGACCAGAGCCTTTCTTAATGTCTTATTGTTAATATCCTATTCTGGATATCATATATTCTATTTACGAAGTTTGTCGATGAATCCAGTAAAGCGTCCCGGTTTTTCCTGATCCAGCGAACGGGCATAAATGCCTTTCAGCCAAACCGTGATCACATCGATCAGTACCGGTGCAAATGTCATCAGTATAAATACAAGGATGATCATGCCGAAGTCCAGAGAACCAAGCGAAAGCAGTTTCTGGAAAATAACAGCCGCTGCAAAGAAAATAAACTGCATACCGTAGATAATCACCTTGCGATACGTATTAAGCGGTGCATAGACTGTTTTTAATGCTGCCATGTAATTCCATCCTGTCACAAGGACGCATGCGGTATTCAGCATTGCCATAGAATGATATACATTCTGGCAGACAAGCATTACTGCAAATACACAGAATGTGATCGTAATCGCTGCCGGAAAAGCATTGATAAATACATGTCGTAAAAACGTATGGTCAATCTTTTCGTAGTTATTCTCCTGTGCAAGAAGAAATGTCGGAATACCAACCGCACATGCACTGATCAGTGACATCTGAATCGGCTCGAACGGATATGCATTTCCGAAAAAGATCGTCAGCAGAGACAACATAACAGAAAACATCGTCTTGATCAGGAACATCGATGCTGCTGTACGAATGTTGTTTACAACTCTTCGCCCCTGATTTACGATATGTGGCATGGAAGCAAAGTTTGAATCCAGAAGTACCACATTCGCAATATTCTTTGCCGCATCACTGCCCTGCGCCATTGCAATACTGCAGTCCGCTTCTTTCAGGGCAAGTACGTCATTGACACCATCACCGGTCATCGCAACTGTATGCCCCTGAGACTGCAATGCCTGGACCATTGCTTTCTTCTGCTGTGGTGTCACACGTCCGAACACGCTGTACTGTGCCACTGCATCCTGTAATTCTTCCTCAGTTGTCAGTGTTGTCGCATCTACATAGCTGTCCGCATTCTTAAGTCCGGCACGTCTCGCAATCGCAGCAACTGTCACCGGATCATCACCGGAAATTACTTTCAGGTCGACTTCTTGGCTGTCAAAGAAAGCCAACGTATCCGGTGCTTCTTCACGAATTACATCGGTAAGAAGCATCAGAGCCAGCGGTTCCAGTCCTTCCGGAAGTTCTGTCCCTTCCGCATTCTGAGAACTGTGTGCAAGTACAAGCACTCGCAGGCCTTCTTCTGCATAAGCCTGACATTTCTCCGTCAGTTCTTCATTATTCTCCGGAAACAAAAACTGCGCTGCTCCCATCAGATAAGTGCCTTTTTCTTCAAAAACGACACCACTGTATTTACGGTCAGAAGAGAACGGAATCACATGTTCCGGCGTCATGTCCTGCTTTGCCGGAAAGCGCTCACGAAGTGCATCGATAGTCGCATTCTGATCTTTAAGCACGTACATCATATTGCCCATGATGACGTCAATTTCTTCCATGAATGCAGAATCTGTCTGTACCTGCTCTTCTGCCTCCGTGCTTTCTGCGGACTCAGGCTCTGTCGCAGCTGTCTCAACTCGTCCTGTACTTACATATGGTTCCACACGCTCTACGCACATGGTTCCTTCTGTGATCGTTCCGGTCTTGTCCAGACAGAGCGTATCGACTCTTGCAAGTGTCTCGATACAGTAGAGTTCCTGTACAAGTGTCTTTTTGTTTGCAAGTACAAGAGCACCGAGGGTCAGTGCAACACTGGTCAGAAGGACAAGTCCCTCAGGAATCATTCCCAGGACTCCGGCTACCATGCTCACTACGGAGTCTCTGAATGTATCGCCTACGATATAATACTGCTTATAAAACAGCAGTGCACCGAGCGGCACAATAATAATACTGATAACTTTCAGGATCGCATTCAGGGAATTTTTCAGTTCGGAATTGTGTCGTTTAAATTCCTTTGCTTCGCTGGTGATCTGTGCTGCGTAATTATCCTTTCCTACATGAATGATCTGACAGCACGCTTCTCCTGATGTTACAAAACTTCCGGAAAAAAGTTCGTCTCCTTCATTCTTCGGAAGATTATCCGATTCTCCTGTAAGTAATGATTCGTTTACTTCCAGGCTGCCTTCGAGTATACGGGCATCTGCCGGCACCTGATCACCGGTCTTAAGACAGACCACATCATCAAGTACCAGTTCTTCCGTCGGAACGGTCCATTTCTGTCCTTCACGGATAACAACAGATTTTCTGGCTGTAAGAATTGCCAGCTTATCGATTGTTTTTTTAGCACGGATTTCCTGAGCAATACCAATCAGCGTATTAATGATAATGATACATACAAAGAACGCATTCTTGTAAGAGCCCACCAGGAGAACCAGTACCAGAAGTACAAGGTTCAGAAAGTTGAAAAATGTCAGTGTGTTTTCTCTGACGATCTGCTTATAGGTTCTGGTATTCGGATTTTCATCTGCATTGACCTTCCCCTCTGCAATTCGTGCATTTACCTGTTCGTCTGTAAGTCCTGTCAACTTTTCACCTCACAATCAGCCACAGTTATTAATACTCTTCTTCCTCTTCTCCTTCGCTGATATCAGACTTTGGTTTGTCCAGACCTTCGATTACAATGCCGTGTTTCTGTGCATAATCCCACAGTGCAGCGTGGATTGCTTCCTCTGCAAGAAGTGAGCAGTGTACTTTTACCGGCGGAAGTCCGTCCAGAGCTTCCATAACAGCTTTGTTTGTAATCTGCATTGCTTCTTCGATAGTCTTACCTTTTACCATTTCTGTAGCCATACTGCTTGTTGCAACAGCTGCACCACAGCCGAATGTTTTGAATTTGCATTCTTTGATGATATGTGTCTCATCGTCGATATCAAGGAACATTCTCATGATATCTCCGCATTTTGCATTACCAACAGTTCCTACACCGCTGGCGTCTTCGATTTCTCCTACATTTCTCGGATGCTGGAAATGATCCATTACTTTTTCGCTGTACATAATATTTAATTCCTCCTGTTATTGTCTTGTATCTACCGTAAATACTATTTAGATTCTGTTATTTACTTCTGGTGTTTCATGAAGTCTTCATACAGTGGAGACATACTTCTCAGATACTGTACGATTTCTTTCAGTTTATCTACTGTAAAGTCCAGATCTTCTTTGGTTGTCTCTTCACTTAAGGTAAGTCTCAGAGAACCATGTGCGATCTCATGAGGCAGTCCGATTGCCAGAAGTACATGAGACGGATCAAGAGAACCGGATGTGCATGCAGATCCGCTTGAGCCGCAGATACCGTTCTGATCAAGCATCAGAAGCATGGATTCACCTTCGATGAACTGGAAGCTTACGTTAACGTTGTTTGGAAGTCTCTTCACTCTGTCACCGTTCAGTCTGGAGTATGGGATCTCAGTAGTAAGGCGATTGATCAGGTAATCTCTCAGTTCGATTTCTTTTTCGGTACGTTCTTTCATGTTTTTCATTGCACGTTCTGCTGCTGCACCGTATCCTACGATTCCCGGAACGTTTTCTGTACCTGCACGACGTTTACGCTCCTGTGCACCACCGTGTACGAAGGATTTGATCTTTACGCCTTTACGGATATAAAGGAAACCGATTCCTTTTGGTCCGTTGATCTTGTGTCCGCTGGAGCTCAGCATATCAATGTTGCATTCGTCTACATCGATCGGAACCTGGCAGAATGCCTGTACTGCATCTGTATGGAACAGAATGCCGTGTTCTCTGGCGATACGTCCGATCTCTTTGATCGGCTGGATAGATCCGATCTCATTGTTTGCAAACATTACGGAAATCAGAATGGTCTCCGGTGTGATTGCTTTTTCCAGTTCGTCCAGACGTACGATACCATTCTCATCTACGTCAAGATATGTGATCTTTGCGCCTCTTTCTTTTTCGAGGTATTCACATGTATGAAGAATAGCATGATGCTCAATCTTTGTTGTAATAATGTGATTTCCTTTTGATTTGTATGCTTCAAAAGTAGCCTTCAGTGCCCAGTTATCCGCTTCACTTCCACCTGCTGTAAAATAAATTTCTTCTTTTTTTGCATTCAGAACATCCGCGATCTGCTGTCTTCCCTTTGTCACTGCTTCTTTGCTCTTCTGGGCAAAATCATAAATACTGGACGGATTTCCATAAAATTCAGAAAAATACGGAAGCATTGCATCAACGACTTCCGGTGCAGTTTTTGTTGTGGCTGCGTTATCCAGATATATTAATTTACTCATATTTTTTCCTCCTGCTTAAAAAATGAATTTTACATTTTTTCTTTTTGTTTTTTCCGGCTTTCTTCTATCAACTGATCCAGCATCATGGTATCTACCGCCTGTGTGATACTGTCGTTGATTCGTTTCCATACATATTTCGTCACACATATATCGTGATTCTCACAGCTGCTCTCGTCTTCCATGCCGGAACACTGTGCCGCTTCAAGACTTCCCTCAAGGACTCTCAGGATATCGCCGACAGAGATTTCTGCCGCCGGACGTCCCAGACGATATCCGCCTCCGGCACCTCTGGTGCTTTCCACCAGACCTGCCTTCTTAAGTTTCGCCATAAGCTGTTCGAGATAGCTGTCCGAAATATTCTGCCGACTCGCGATACTCTGGATGGAAACGGCTTCTGTTTCACAATGCAACCCAAGATCGATCAGTGCTTTCAGACCATATCTTGCTCTTGTTGACAGTTTCATCCACTCACCTCTTTAATTCCCAGTATTTTCGTCGGATTTATTTCAAGTCATACTTTAGCAGAAAGAAATCGGTCTGTCAAGGAGGTTTTACGCATATACTGACAAAAAAACAATCAGGTCTTTTTTATGTCAAAAAAGCATTTTTTTGCGGGAACTTTTCTACTGTCCACGGTCGGTGTCATCAGCCGGATCATGGGCTTTTTCTATAGGATATTCCTCTCTCAGACGATTGGTTCCAGAGGAATCGGTCTGTACCAGCTTGTCGTTCCACTTCAGCATATGGTACTTGCAGTAACAACCTCCGGAATCCAGACTGCTCTCTCACGCACAGTTGCCTCCCAGACTGCTTTAAAGAAGAAAAAAGAAGCAGTCGATTCTTTTTGTGTCGGCACACTTTTTGCGCTCGGGCTTTCTCTTGCAGCTATGTGGATCTTTTACACTTTCGCCGGATGGTTTGCCGGAGAGATTCTGAAAGAGCCGGACACTGAAGCACTGATCCGGATCATGGCATGCAGTTTTCCATTTGCCTCCCTGCATGCCTGCATCAGCAGCTATTATTTCGGGCGAAAAAGCGCCTGTTATCCGGCATGTACCCAACTCATCGAGCAGACTGTGCGCGTCCTCTCTTCCTATATACTTGTAAAAATCTTTCTATCCCGTGGTATTGCTGTTACCGCCCGGATTGCCGCTCTGGGAGCTCTTACAGCAGAATTTGCTGCTGTTTTATCCTCGTTGCTTTTTTTAAGTCTGCATCTTCATGCAGAAAATTATTCTTTTTTCCATATAAATGCACCCTTTCGCAAACTCTCCGAAATTACTGTCACAGCTTTTCCGCTGACGCTGAACCGTCTGCTTCTCTCGGTTCTCGCCGCAATCGAAGTCGTACTGATTCCGCAAAGGCTGCGTATGTATGGCTTTTCCCAGAGTAATGCGCTGAGTCTGTACGGAATTTTTACAGGTATGGCGCTTCCCTGCATCCTGTTTCCGTCCACGGTCACAAATTCCGCTGCCGTCATGCTCACACCGTCTGTCGCAGAATTGCAGGCGCTCGGAGCGCACCGGCGTATCCGCTATATAGCCAGCCGCACCTGTACTGCCTGTTTTCTGACGGGTGCCGCCTGCACGGGGCTTTTTTATTTTTTCGGCCCGTTTGCAGGTGAACTTCTGTTTCATGAAGCTACAGCCGGAACCTGTATCCGTACGCTTTCCTTTGTCTGTCCTTTTTTGTATACAAACATCATGCTTACAAGCATCCTTAACGGCCTGGGGAAAACCGGAGCAACGCTGCTTCACAATGCAGCAGGAAGCCTTATCCGCATCCTGTTTGTATTATTTGCAATTCCACTGATTGGTATACGTGGGTATCTTTACGGATTGCTTCTCAGTGAAATACTCTTAAGTATTATGCATATTTATTCACTTTATCATATAAAATCCTGAGGATTTCGACAAAATACGTACCTTTCTCTATCGACAATTACTTAACAATCATATATAATAAGCCTGATATGTCCAATTGAAAACGCATTGGACACGAGGAGGAAAATATGGGATTCACTTTTTTAAAGAAACTGCCTACACCTGCCGAAATACGTAATCAGTATCCCATTGATACTGCCATTCAGGAATTAAAGGCAAAAAGAGATCAGGAAATCCGTGATGTTTTTACCGGGAAATCCGATAAATTTCTTGCCATCATCGGACCTTGTTCTGCGGACAACGAAGATGCTGTATGTGACTATCTTCTCCGTCTCCGCAAAGTTCAGGAAAAAATTGAGGATAAAGTTCTGATCATTCCGAGAGTTTATACAAATAAGCCACGTACAACAGGCGAAGGTTACAAGGGTATGGTTCACCAGCCGGATCCGGAAAAAGCTCCGGATATGCTTGCCGGTCTGATTGCCATCCGTAAGATGCACATCCACGCCATCCAGGAAAGTGGTTTCACCTGTGCAGATGAAATGCTTTATCCTGAAAACTACCGTTATCTTTCCGACATTCTCTCTTATGTCGCTGTAGGTGCACGTTCCGTAGAAGATCAGCAGCATCGACTTACCGTCAGCGGTATGGATGTACCTGCCGGAATGAAAAACCCGACCAGTGGTGACTACAGTGTTATGCTCAACTCTGTTGTTGCAGCTCAGGGATCTCACCGCTTTATCTACAGAAGCTGGGAAGTTGAAACAGCCGGAAATCCTCTGGCACATACCATTCTTCGCGGTGCCGTAAGCAAACACGGAGAGGCGATTCCGAACTACCATTACGAAGATCTCCGTCTTCTGTGGGAAAAATATCAGGAAAAAAATCTGCAGAATCCTGCTGTCATCGTTGATACCAACCACTCCAATTCCAACAAACAGTATGAACAGCAGGTTCGTATTGCAAAAGAAGTTCTCCACAGCCGTATGGTCGATCCGGAGCTTCACAAACTGGTCAAAGGCTTCATGATTGAAAGTTACATTGAGCCAGGCAACCAGAAGATCGGTGGTACACATATTTACGGAAAATCCATCACAGACCCTTGTCTTGGATGGGAAGAATCCGAAAAACTGCTTTACACAATCGCGGAAATGTGCTGATAAATCAGCAAAAGGACCTGCTATTCGGCAGGTCCTTAATTATGATTCAATGTCTCGGGTGTGCTTTCATATACACATCTCTCATCTTCGAAACGTTCAGTCCCAGATAAATCTGTGTCGATGAAACATCTGCATGTCCCAGCATTTCCTGTACACTCTTTACATCCGCCCCGTTCTGCAGCATATGTGCCGCAAAAGAATGGCGAAGTGTATGCGGTGTGATATCTCTGTGGATTCCGGCATCTGCCGCATATCCTTTCAATACTTTCCAAAATCCCTGTCTGCTCATGGATTTCCCGGAGCAGTTCGTAAACAGTGCACTCTCATTTGTATCTTTTGTAAAAAAGCCTCTGGAATGCTCCATATATTGCAAAATCGCATTACGGCTGACATTTCCGATCGGGATGATACGTTCTTTGTCACTGTCATGGCATACCACATAGCCCATCTGAAGATTGATATCTGTAGTCCTGAGATGAATCAGTTCGCTGACACGCATGCCCGTTGCATACAGAAGTTCCATCATCGCATTGTCACGGATGCCCTTCGGTGTGCGGATATCCGGCTGTTTCAGCAGACGGTCTACTTCCTCAACAGAAAGGATCTCCGGCAGTTTCTTCTCAATCTTCGGTGTATGTAATGCCTCTGTCGGGTCTTCTGCTACAATTCCTTTTTTTAGCAGATAATGATAAAGAGCCCGGATTGACGCAATATTTCTTGAAATCGTCGATGCCGCCAGATTTTCACTTTTTATTTTATTTAAATATCCCTGCAGATCTGTACAGGTCACTTCCGAAAAACTCGCAAGATCCTGTTCCTGTAAATATCGAATCAGTTTTTTCAGGTCACGTTCATACGACACTTCTGTATTTTTTGAGGTATTTTTCGTCTCATGTAAATATAAAATGAAATCCTCGACTACTCTTTCCATTCTGCTTCATCCCAACTCTGTTTCTACATATTTTTCCTGAAAATGTATCTGTATTATACTGATTATTTTACATAAAATCAAACACTATTTTTGCATGAAAAGCCTGCAAAACAGGCATTTTCGACATCTTCCACCAAATATCGAGATTTTATTGTAAACCACCACCACATCTGGTAAAATCCACTCAAAAAATTTTTAAATTTTTTATCAGGATTTCTGTGATCTTCGGATTACAATATACTTCCAGAAAAATCCCCGCCAGCCAGAGTGCCGCGCATAACAGCATTCTCAGAAGATATCCGGTAATCTGTCCTGCTGAAAAAGAACGGTTCTTCCACAGTCTTTTTGAACAGCTGTAAATCTGTTCCAGTCCGATAAACATGCATGGCAGATACAGAAGATACTGGGGAAAAAGAAGTCCTGCACCGATCAGGCCTCCATTCAGACCAAACTGCAGCACTGATACAGTGAGCAGCATTCCAATCAACACTCCTCCCGCAAGCATTCCCATGATGGCCAGTGGCATTCCGAATATCGTCACACCGCTGCATGCCGCAAGCAGAAAGATTCCACCTCTCATCTTGAGTACCTGCCAGAAATACTCTGCACTGTTATCTCCTGCCAAAATCCCCATAAGATACATAGATGATGCGGTGCTCTGACGCCACTGCGTCCGGTAAATAAAATTCGGTAAAATCACTCCGATCAGAAATCCCATTCCAAATAAAAACTGACCCGGATATTTTTTTCTTTCATAAACTCCAATTTCACGATTCATTGCCTCACCCCGTATCAGTTTACGAACACGTAAGTATGAATAGAACCAAAAGCCAAAGTCTCTTCTACATACACAGAACAAAGCGGACAAGTCCGCTTCAAACTCCCTGAATCCCTCAATCTTTGAGGGACTTGTTACGCTTTGCGCGCCAGATGCAGTCTGCTTCAGCAGACATGTTCCTCATGCATCTGGTCGCATCCTCGCGGAGCGTTTTTATGTAATAGGAACATTACGGAGTAATTTCCTATTACATAAAAAAGAGTATGACATCCTGTATGGACATCATACTCTTTTGAACTTTCACGTTTATGTTTCAGAAAGAATTATTTCGCGTAATCTACTGCACGGCTCTCACGGATTACATTGACCTTGATCTGTCCCGGATATTCCAGTTCAGCTTCGATCTGTTTGGAAATATCACGTGCCAGCAGAACCATATCTGCATCATTTACCTGTTCCGGTATTACCATTACACGAATTTCTCTGCCTGCCTGAATAGCAAATGACTTGTCAACACCCTTGAATTCATTTGTGATATCTTCAAGCTGTTTCAAGCGGTTGGTATAAGTTTCCAGTGTCTCACGTCTTGCACCAGGTCTTGCTGCAGAAATTGCATCAGCCGCCTGTACAATGCATGCAACCAGAGACTCCGGTTCCACATCTCCATGATGAGAAGCAACTGTATTGATAACAACTGCTGACTCTTTGTATTTCTTACAAAGATCCACACCAATCTGGATATGTGATCCTTCTACTTCATGGTCAATAGATTTGCCGATATCATGAAGCAGTCCGGCACGTTTTGCCATGCGGACATCCGCTCCGATTTCTCCTGCAAGAAGTCCGGAAAGCTGTGCTACTTCGATAGAATGTTTCAGTGCATTCTGTCCATAGCTGGTACGGAATTTCATACGTCCAAGAAGTTTCAGAAGCTCCGGATGAATACCATGAACACCAACGTCCATTGCTGCATTCTCACCGTCTTCACGGATCTGTGCTTCTACTTCTTTCTGTGCTTTCTCTACCATTTCTTCGATTCTTGCCGGATGGATACGTCCGTCAACGATTAATTTTTCCAGAGCAACTCTGGCAATCTCACGTCGAATCGGATCAAATGCTGATAAAACTACTGCTTCCGGGGTATCATCGATAATGAGATCAACACCTGTCAGTGTTTCAAGGGTACGAATGTTACGTCCTTCACGGCCGATGATTCTTCCTTTCATCTCATCACTTGGAAGCTGTACAACGGAAATTGTAGTTTCGGAAACATGGTCTACTGCACATTTCTGGATTGCATTTACCACGTATTCCTTTGCCTTCTTACCGGCGTCTTCTTTCGCGCGGCTCTCAAGCTCTTTGTAGAGTCTTGCCACGTCTACTTTGACATCGTCTTCTACACTTCTGAGTAACTCGTCTTTTGCCTGATCGGAGGTCAGACCGGAAATTCTTTCCAGTTCCTGTACTCCTTTTTGTTCAAGTTCGTCTACTTTCTTTTCTCTTTTTTGTAACTCAGCAACTTTTGCTGTGCACTCTGCTTCACGCTTCTCTACTGCATCCGCCTTCTTGTCAACAGATTCCTCTTTTGACAGGACACGTCTTTCGTATTTCTGCAGTTCTGATCTTCGTTCCTTGGTTTCCTTCTCAAGTTCATTTTTCGTTCTGAGGGATTCTTCCTTTACTTCCAATAAAGCTTCTCTCTTCTTCGTCTCAGCAGTTTTTAAAGCTTCATCTATGATGCTTCTTGCTCTGTCTTCTGCTGTGCCAACAACTTCTGCGTCTTTCTGCACTTTGTTGTTAACAGCAACCTTGCAAGTAATGGGAACCGCAATAAGCAGTGCGACCGCTACAGCGACAATTGCTACAATGATTGTAATTGCCACAGGAGCACCTCCTTATTTAGTTTTCATTGTACAAATACAACAATACAAGTTTAGCTGTTTTTGGGAATTATGTCAAGTTTTTATTTGTGTTATGTCCATTTCTTCAAGCACCGAAAAGATGTCTCCCGAGCGGAATCCACGTCGTGCCAGATATCCGTAAAGGCGACGCATCTCACGCTCATCAAGCTCCGCTCCGGGCTCGTACTTCTTCTCGATCATCTGGCACAGAAGAGCTCTCTCATCCGGTGTCTCAAGTTCCTCTGCTTCCTCCCACGCATCCTGTATCGTCTGTCGGTCGATTCCCTTCCCGGATAGTTCCTGAAAAATCTTCTGACGGCTCTTGTCATGAATTCTGTACATAATATAATTCAGCGCATATCTCCGGTCATTGATATAACCATAATCCTTTACATAAGAGACAGCATCCTCTGCAAGTTCCTCTGAAAAGCCGGCACGGAGAAGGCGATCCGTCAATCCCTTCTCCGTACGATCCATATGTTCCAGAAGACGCAGGGCTTTCTTACGTGCCTCCCTCTGCTGTTCCATATCTGTCATTTAATTATTCCTGTTCTTCTCCGTCCTGCTCTGCATTCTCCGGCTCTTCACCCGGAAGCAGATGGTACTGGATCCTTACTTTCTTCTCGATTTCTTCACAGATCTCCGGATGGTCTTTCAGGAAAATCTTGACATTCTCACGTCCCTGGCCGATACGTTCTCCATTGTAAGAGTACCATGCACCGCTCTTGTTGACCACATTACATTCTGCGGCCAGATCAAGGATCTCACCTTCTCTGGAAATACCGGTGCCAAACATGATATCGAACTCTGCCTGTTTAAACGGCGGAGCAACTTTGTTCTTAACGACTTTAACCTTTACATGGTTACCAACCATCTCTCCGCCCTGCTTCAAAGTCTCTGTCCTTCTGACATCAAGACGTACGGAAGCATAGAACTTCAGGGCACGTCCACCGGTCGTAGTCTCCGGATTACCGAACATAACACCAACCTTTTCACGAAGCTGATTGATAAAGATTACCACACAGTTGGAACGGCTGATTGCCGCAGTAAGTTTACGAAGTGCCTGAGACATCAGTCTCGCATGAAGACCTACATGGCTGTCTCCCATATCGCCCTCAATCTCTGCCTTCGGGACAAGTGCTGCAACAGAGTCAACGATCACGATATCCACCGCACCGGAACGTACCATCGTCTCAGTGATCTCAAGTGCCTGCTCACCGTTATCCGGCTGGGAAATATAAAGATTGTCGATATCAACACCGATATTCTTCGCATAGACCGGATCAAGCGCATGCTCTGCATCAATGAAACCGGCGATTCCGCCTCGCTTCTGTACTTCTGCAACCATATGTAAGGCAACTGTCGTCTTACCACTGGACTCCGGTCCGTAGATCTCAACGATTCTTCCCTTCGGTACACCGCCAACGCCAAGCGCAATATCCAGTCCCAGGGAACCGGTCGGAACCGCCTCTACCACCATATTAGAGCTGGAATCTCCAAGCTTCATCACGGATCCTTTACCGTACTGCTTCTCAATATGTCCAAGGGCTGCTTCCAGCGCCTTCTGCTTCTCTTCGTTCATCATTTCAGGATTCTCCTTAACTTTATTTAGAATTTTATTTATGGGTGATACCAAACCTATGTTCGTGTTTTCTTCTTATATGCTATTATAAATCCCAGCTAAAGTCAAGCAAAACTTTTTGACATTTTTCTCCCTGAAATGACAAAAGAGATACCGGAATTCCCCGGTACCTCCTGATATCTGTACTATTTATTTGTCCCCGATCAGCCAGTTGTACATTTCTTCATACTGCTGTGCGGAATGACTCCATGAGAAGTCTGCTGCCATTGCACGGTCAACCATTTTATTCCATTCGCGTTTGTTGTCATAAAATACCTTTTCGGCATTGCGGACAGTTGCAAGCATCTCATGTGCATTGTAGTTTGTAAAGCTGAATCCTGTACCGGTTCCCTCGTACTGGTTGTATGGCTGTACCGTATCCTTCAGGCCGCCTGTCTCACGTACGATCGGTAAGGTACCGTAACGGAGACTCATCAGCTGACTTAAACCACATGGTTCAAACAATGATGGCATCAGGAATGCATCTGACGCTGCATAAATTCTGTGGGACATCGGCTCATCATAATAAATCTGAGCAGATACCTTTCCATGATATTTCCAGTCAAAGTGGCGGAACATATTTTCATAGCGTTCTTCACCGGTACCAAGTACAACAATCTGAACTGCATCCTGACACAGCTCGTCCATGATGTATGCGATCAGGTCAAATCCCTTCTGGTCTGTCAGACGGGAAACGATGCCGATAAGCATTGCCCTTGGATCTTCGTTCAGCCCGAGATCTCTCTGAAGCTGAAGCTTGTTTTTGACTTTTTCCTTGCGGAAGGTCTTTGCATTATAATTCTGTGTAATGTATTTATCTGTCTCCGGATTGAATACATCATAATCAATTCCGTTGACGATACCGCGAAGGTCATGGGCACGTGCACAGAGAAGTCCATCCAGCCTCTCTCCGTAAAACGGTGTCTTGATCTCTTCGGCATAAGTATTACTTACTGTTGTTACTGCATCTGCAAATACAATTCCACCTTTGAGGAAGTTTGCATCTTTGTATGCTTCCAGCTTATCCGGGGCAAAATAGTAATCAGAAAGACCAGTAATGCCCTGTACGGTCTTTACATCCCATACGCCCTGGAATTTCAGGTTATGGATTGTCATAACAGTCTTGATTCCCCAGAAAAATTCATTCTGCTGGAAAGAATCATGCAGATATACCGGAACAAGACCTGTCTGCCAGTCGTGGCAGTGGATCACATCCGGGCGGAATCCGATCACCGGGAGCACGGAGAGAACTGCTTTTGAGAAGAAAGCAAACTTCTCAAGATCCCATGGTGCACTGTCATACGGTTTCGGACCGCTAAAATAATATTCGTTATCAATAAAGTAAAACTGGATTCCGTCATATTCCATATGAAGAATTCCAACATAACAATTCTTATATCCCAGATCCATATAGAAGTGGGTGATATATTCCATTTTGTCTTTCCATTCCTGCTTCATACAGGCATATTTCGGTAAAATCACGCGTACATCGAAATAACGTTTATCGAAACATTTCGGAAGTGCACCTGCTACGTCTGCAAGGCCTCCTGTCTTGATAAATGGTACTGCTTCTGATGTTGCAAATAAGATTCTTTTCATCTGTAAAGACCCCTCCTTGATTCCCGCTGTCAGAAAATTTTCTGATTTTCTCGGTCTATGCCGGATTTTTATGTTTATTATACCCTAAAACACTTCTAATGGAAAGAGTGATTTTTGTATTCCAGACGTATTTTATCTGCGATCAGAGCAATAAATTCCGAGTTGGTCGGCTTACCTTTTCCGGTGCTTACCGTATAGCCGAAAAGCGCATCGATCGTGTCCATTTTGCCCCTGCTCCATGCAACTTCGATTGCATGACGTATGGCACGTTCTACCCTGCTCGGGGTCGTCTGATGTTTTTTTGCTATCGTCGGATACAGGACTTTCGTGATAGAATTCAACATCTCCATATCGTTGACTGCAAGGATGATCGCATCCCTCAGATACTGGTATCCCTTGATATGCGCCGGAACCCCGATCTCGTGGATAATATTGGTGACATCAGCCTCCAGATTACGTTTGCCATACGGTGCAGGCTCTTCCCGTACTGTCTGGCGTACAGGCTCACGAAATCTCTTTACACTGCTTTTGCGGATATGTTTGATGCGGTTCAGTAATACCTGATTATCAAAAGGTTTCAGCATGTAGTAGGAAGCACCCAGATTAAATGCATCTTCTGTGATTCTCTCCTGTCCCACTGCTGAGATCACAATAAATGCCGGTTGCTTTTTGACTGTATGATCATGACTGCACTGCTCCATAACGGTCAGTCCGTCCATTTTCGGCATGATCATATCCAGAACCACCACATCCGGTTCTTTTTCTCTTATGATATTACAGATTTCTTCTCCGTTATGTGCTTTGCCGACCAGCGTCAGTTCTTTATCTTCTTCGATCATCTGACCAAGTATGTCTGTCATTCTCTCATTATCATCTGCAATCGCCACATTTAATTTTTCCATGAGGCCTTTCCCTCCTAACCTACAGCATTCTACTTCCTTACAACAAGGACATTATAGTGGAAAGGCCTTCGCGAAATCAAGCCGAAACTGGCTGAAATACAGCATTTTCGTTCGTCCGAAAACGACATTTTCCTAGCTTCTTTTTTCATATTTTTCTGCTTTTTTCTTTTTCTTCACATCTTCGACATGACTTTTTCTGCCATTATTTTTTTATTCTTTTTCTACATTTTCTATCATCGTTTCTGCAAAAATCCCATAACCGCCGGCTGCATCCTGCACAAACACATGTGTAATCGCACCTACAAACTTTCCATTCTGGATCACAGGACTGCCACTCATGCCCTGCACGATACCGCCTGTCATATCCAGAAGTCCCTGATCGGTCACCTGGATCACAAAACTTTTATTCGAATCCTCATGATTCATATCAATTCTTGTGATCTCTGCGTCAAATTCTTTCACTTCACCATCTATACAGCACAAAACTGTCGCCGGTCCTGTTTCCAGTTCCTGCTTGTATGCAACTTCCATCTTCTTCAGTGAAAGTGGCTTTGGAAGCATGTTTAATGTTCCAAAAATTCCCTGATCACAATTCTTATCAATAGAACCGATCACCTGCTGCTCATCGTAATGGATCATCCCTGAAAGCTCGCCGGGACTTCCGCTGCTGCCTTTCTGTATCCCGATGATTTTTGCCTGATACAGTGCTCCTTCATTTATATGCAAAAGTTCTCCTGTGTCCACATCACTAATTCCATGTCCGAGTGCGCCGAAATTCCCCTTTTCATCCACAAAAGTCAGCGTACCAATTCCCTGTGTATTGTCCCGCACCCAGATTCCCAGCTTGTACTCTCCCCGGACATCTTTTACCGGAGTAATCGAAAGAGGGATTTTTTCCCCGTTTCTGATGACCTCAAGTGTCACCTGTGAATCATCCAGCTTCGAAAGATCCTTGATCAGCTCTTTTTTACTGTGCACCGTCTGGTCATTAAATGCCACAATATAATCACCCGGCTTCACAATATTTTTTGCCGGATCCTGTGTAAATCCCTCCTGCGAAACAATTTCTCCGGTATCAATCACCAGTACACCGTCTGTCTCCATATAGATTCCGACCGTGTCACCGGATACCATGACAGATTCACTGTCCGCCGGGGTAATCTTCACATCTTTAAATGGAATTACACCGAGGATCCGGGCTTTCAGAAGATAGCTTCCGTCACCCGATACAGTAATTGCATCATCAAAACTTAAAAACGGAAAATCCAGCACATTCTTTACCTGTTCTTCTTTTCCTTCTGAAACAAACAGTTTATCCGGGATCTTGCGCTCCAGATAACGATATCCAAACCACACCACTGCAAGCAGATCCAGACACAGGAACCACAGAAGCAGGCGTCGGTATTTCTTCTTTCTGTCCACTCTGCCACATCCTTTCTTTTGTAAACTTCTCTCCACAGAACAAAGCGGACAAGTCCGCTTCAAACTCCCTGAATCCCTCAATCTTTGTGTAATAGGAACATTACGGAGTAATTTCCTATTACACAAAAAAGAGAAGATATCCTTTTGGATCATCCTCTCTTATTATCTGTAGATCTTTTTATTTCAGTCTTGTATTTTTATGTACCTGTGCCAATTCTTTCATTTCTTTTGCATTATCAAAAACAGCCTGCGTAATCTCGGCTCCGCCAAGCAGGCGCGCCAGTTCACGGACAGAATCATCTCCTTCAAGCGGATGGATTTCTGTAATCGTTTCGTTGTCTTTCTGATGTTTTTCGATTTCGAAATGTGTATCTGCCATTGCTGCAA
This sequence comes from uncultured Ruminococcus sp., assembly GCA_900066355.1. Taxonomy (GTDB): domain Bacteria; phylum Bacillota; class Clostridia; order Lachnospirales; family Lachnospiraceae; genus Blautia_A. The sequence goes on along the minus strand of FMEL01000007.1, from coordinate 75,929 downwards.
TCTGTGGAAGATGTGTAATGCACAAGACTTGATGACACCGGCCGATCACTGCCATTTTTTCTGAAACTTTCTGAGCAGTCCTGCCGCTGATTCCGGTATCAATTTCATCAAAGATCAGAGTTTCAATCTGATCACGGTCCGCAAGAATTGCCTTGATTGCCAGCATGATTCGTGAAAGCTCACCGCCGGATACGATCTTGCCCAATGGTTTCAGACTTTCGCCCGGGTTCGTTGAAATCTCATATTCAATGTCGTCAAATCCACCTGCCGTATATTCCTTCCGGCGGCGGAATGTGATCTGAAACTGTACATCCAGAAAATTCAGATCTTTCAAACCTTCTGTGATCTTGTCCGTCAGCATCTGACTGTATTTTTGACGGATCACAGATAATTTATGCGAAACAGTTTCCAGTTCTTCTCTGCTCTTTTTGAGATTTTCTTCTGCTTCGTGGAAGCGTTCCTCATATTTATCCAGATTTTCCAGTTTTTGTTTTTGTTTAAGACAATACTCCTGAATGTCTTCAATCGTACGTCCGTATTTTGCCTTGAGACCATTGATCGTATCCAGACGTTTCTCGGTCTCATAAAAAGCTTCATCATCAAAATTCAGATCATCAACGTATGAAGCCAGCTCACGGTTGAAATCATTCAGAAGACCGTCAATCTCCTGAAGTGCGGATGCCATAGAATCAAGCTGTGTATCATATTCTGTCACACGGCTGATCTCACGTACAGCATTTCCGACCGACTCACCAGCTCCCTGCCCGGATTCATATCCTGTCAGATCACGTACACCCTGCAGTGTCTCAAGGATTTTCCTGCCGTTGTTCAGCTTACGGTAACGCTTCTCCAGCTCCTCATCCTCTCCGGATACAAGCTGTGCGCTCTCGATCTCATTGATCTCAAACTCAAGAAACGCGCGTTCTCTGTTGCGCTGTTCTTCATCAATGTCAAGTTCGTCCAGCTGTTTCTTACAGTCACGGTACTTTTTATATGCTGTCTGTACTTTCTCTTTTGCAGGAAAAATTTCTTCTTTTCCGTAAATATCAAGAATTTCAAGCTGTTTATCCTGATACAGAAGTGACTGGTGCTCGTGCTGCCCGTGAATATCCAGAAGACAGGAAGCCACGGCTTTCATCTGCGCCACCGTACAGGTCTCACCATTGATCTTGTTGATGCTTCTGCCATCCATAAGCTTACGTGTCAAAAGGACCTGGCCTTCCGATGTCTCGACACCAAACTCCCGAAGAGATGCCTCCGCACGCGGATTTTCCACCTGAAAAAGGAGCTCCACCAGCGCATTTGACGCACCGGTACGAATCATATCTTTCGCACTTCTGCCGCCAAGAATCAACTGCATGGAGCCTAAGAGAATGGATTTACCGGCCCCGGTTTCACCTGTCAGGATATTAAGCCCCGGACCAAACTCCACTTCAATATCTTCGATCAGTGCAAGATTTCTCACATGAAGATGAACTAACATAATTTCAAAATTCCTTTCAGACGCTCAGCTACACTCTGTGCCTGTTCGTTGTCCCGTGCCACACACATAACGGTATCGTCCCCGGCAATGCTTCCGAGGATTTCTTTCCAGTTCAGTGCATCCAGTGCTGCCGCAACCCCCATGGCCATGCCCGGTACCGTCCGGATCACGATCATATTCTGTCCAACATCAATGGATGTAAGCGCATCATGAAGTACACGTGTATACTTGTCTCCAAGCTCCACCGATGCACCGGAAAGTACTGCATAACGGGATTTCCCGTCTTTGCCGGCAACCTTTGTCAGTTTCAGTGCGCGGATATCTCTGGACACCGTTGCCTGTGTTACCTTAAATCCGGCACTGTTCAGTCTTGCAGCAAGTTCTTCCTGTGTATCAATGTCATGCTGTTGGATCAGCTCTATAATTTTTTCGTGTCTTGCACTTTTCACGACATTCCCTCCATCACACTAATTGTTGCTCATTTTCTGTCTCAGCACTTCAACAAAACTCAGATGGTTCAGTTTCAGTATTTTGACGCTGACTGAAGCTTTTTTTATTACAATCCGGTCTCCTGTCGACATCGGCACTTCGACATCTCCGTCAAATGATGCAAGACCGTTTTCCTGAATCTGTCGTCTTCCTTCGCCAAGTTCAACCGTGATCACATCATCTTCCGGAAAAATAAGACTTCTGGTATTCAGCGTATGTGGTGCAATCGGTGTCATCACCGTCATTGCCGCATTCGGTGCTATGATCGGGCCGCCGCATGACAGACTGTAACCGGTAGAACCGGTCGGTGTCGCAATGATGATTCCGTCTGCATTGTAGGAATTCAGGTAACCGTCATTCACATAGTTGTTAAATCCAACTACACGAAGAGGGGGACCCACTCTGCTGATCACAATATCATTCAGTGCCACATCCTGCCCTATGATTTTATCACCATGCCATACCGTTCCGGTAAGCATCATTCTCTCTTCTATTTCGTAGTCATCCGCAAAAAGTTTATCCAGCGCCGCATAAATCGATGGCTTATCGATTTCCGCAAGAAAGCCGAGCGTACCGAGATTCACTCCGAGCATCGGAATTTCTCTGTGAACCACATCACGCGCTGCCTGAAGAAGCGTTCCGTCTCCTCCGAGTACCAGAATACACTGTGTTCCCTCAGGGATCAGTTCCGGATCTGTATAATGATATGTGCCCTCTGTCTTACGCTCCGCCTGCTGCACCTGACATTTTTTTCCGTGTTCTTTCAGATACTGTACGATCTCCTCCGTAAATCTCAGATTCTGATCTTTGTCACGATTTGTTATGATATAAAACTTGTCCATCTCTTCTGCCTTCCTTAATCGAGCTGATCATGCGCCTCCCGCACTACCTGCTCCGGTTCTGCTTCAAGAGAAGATTCGATCACTTCTCCTTCCGGTCTTTTCTTAAGATGTAACAGATACTCAATATTTCCCTCCGGTCCCTTGATCGGTGAGAAAGAAAGATGTCTCGGTTCCAGCGCGATCGAGGACGCATAGGCAATTACCTTTTCGATAACTTCCAGATGTACTGCCGGATCTCTTACCACACCTTTTTTGCCGACTTTTTCACGTCCGGCCTCAAATTGCGGTTTGATCAGACAGACGATCTCTCCGTCTTCCGTCAGAAGATTTCTTACCGGAAGAAGTACTTTTGTCAGTGAAATGAAGGAAACATCAATTGATGAAAACTGTGCCGGTTCCTGAATATCTTCCGGAATGACATAGCGGATATTTGTTTTTTCCATGCAGACCACACGCGGGTCATTACGGAGTTTCCAGTCAAGCTGTCCATATCCGACATCGATAGAATATACTTTTACTGCTCCGTTCTGAAGCATACAGTCTGTAAATCCACCGGTAGATGCCCCTACGTCCATGCAGACTCTGCCATCCAGTTCCACACCGAAATGATTCATCGCCTTTTCCAGTTTCAGACCGCCGCGGCTTACATACGGAAGTGTATTTCCGCGCACTTCGATCTTCACAGTTTCCTGAAACATGGTTCCTGCTTTGTCTTCTTTCTGGCCATCCACATAAACATTTCCTGCCATAATATATGCTTTTGCTTTTTCTCTGGAAGGTGCCAGCGCACGCTCCATCATCAAAAGATCCAGTCTTTTCTTCATGCCTGCTCCTCATATTCCTCTATTGCATTCAGAATCTCCGGTGCTGACAGGCCGATCTTGGCCCGCAGACTGGCGATTTCTCCATGCTGTACAAAGCGGTTCCAGATTGCCAGCGGAAGCACACGTACCTCCGGATGACAGGCTTCCATATAAGCTGCCACATGTTCTCCAAATCCGCCGTTTTTTACATTTTCTTCTACTGTCACAAACAGTTTGTGATCCTTTGCAAGTTCATCAAGAAGTTCGGTATCCAGAGGCTTTACAAATCTTGCATTGACAAATGTCGGAGCTTCACCCCTGTTTTTCATTTCTTTATAAACCTGTTCGCAGACTTCCGTCATACTTCCCACAGAAAGAATTGCGGTATCTTTGCCCCTGTAAAGGATCTCACTCTTGCCGTAACGGATCGGGCTTTCGAAGTCTTCCAGTCCCTGATATGCTGTTCCTCTCGGATAACGGATCGCGCACGGCCCTGCCGCATGTACGGCAAATTCCATCATTTTTTCGAGTTCTCTGCCATTCTTCGGTGCCATGACCGTCATGTTCGGCATCATGGTCAGATATGACAGGTCAAAACAGCCCTGATGCGTTTCACCATCTGCGCCTACCAGTCCTGCACGGTCGATTGCAAAAATCACATGCAGATTCTGCATACAGACATCATGAAGCATCTGATCCACTGCCCTCTGAAGAAATGACGAGTAAATTGCAACGACCGGGAGCATTCCGCCCAGTGCAAGTCCTGCTGCAAAGCTGACTGCGTGTTCCTCTGCGATCCCCACATCAAAAAGGCGGTCCGGAAATGCTTTCTCAAAAGCCACAAGGCCGGTGCCTGCTTTCATAGCCGCAGTAATGCCCACAAGCTTCGGATTTTCTCTGCCCAGGCGCACCATTACATCTGAAAAAACATCCGTCCACGAAGGTCCTTTTTTCACAGTAAGCTGTCTGCCGGTACGGATATCAAACGGCCCTGTGCCATGGAACTGATCCGGATGCAGACTTGCCGGTTCGTAGCCACGTCCCTTCTGTGTCAGAACGTGAACGATAACCGGGCCTTCAACCCGCTTTGCCTCGTTAAAAAGTTTCATCATCTGACGCATATCATGACCATCGACCGGTCCCAGATAGGTCAGTCCCATATTTTCAAAAAGCATGCCCGGTATGATGAGCTGCTTGATACTGCTCTTTGTGCGGCGCATCGTATCTACGACAGCCGTTCCCACCTTCGGGATCTTCTTAAGTGTTTTCGTCACATTGATCTTCATGCCGGTGTAGACTTCTGCTGTACGAAGCGCACTCAGATAAGACGACATGCCGCCGACATTTTTGGAAATAGACATATTATTATCGTTCAGGACAATGATAAAATTTGTCTTGAGTTCTGCCGCATTATTTAATGCTTCATATGCCATTCCTCCGGTAAGTGCGCCGTCTCCGATCACAGATACCACACGATATTTCTGTCCCTGCAGATCTCTGGCGCGCACATAGCCCAGACCTGCCGAAATAGAATTGGAACTGTGTCCTGCATCAAATGCGTCACAGTCGCTCTCACAACGCTTCGGAAAGCCGCTCATGCCGCCTTCTTTACGCAGATTTTTAAAGCCATCTTTTCTTCCGGTCAGAATCTTGTGTGTATATGCCTGATGTCCTACATCCCATACGATCCTGTCTTCCGGAAATTCCAGAACACTATGAAGTGCCATCGTCAGTTCCACAACGCCAAGATTGGATGCCAGGTGGCCTCCTGTGTGACTTACGGATTCTATCAGAAACTGTCGGATCTCCTCTGCAAGCTGTGGAAAATCCGCCAGTGCAATTTTGTGTATATCATTTGGCTTATTGATCTTTTCCAGCATCCTTCGTATCCCTCTTTCATTTCCTGCGCTCTGCCATCTCTCTGACCAGAGCCTCCAGAAATTCGTTTTTATTATTCAGTCTGTCCAGAATCTCGACTGCTTTTTCAGAAAGTTTCTTAACCTGCGCAGACGCCTCTTCGATTCCAAATAAGGTCACATACGTAACTTTGTTGTTTTTTTCATCACTGTGTGCCGGTTTGCCAAGTTCTTCGCTGGTACAGGTCACATCCAGAATGTCATCCTGAATCTGAAAAGCAAGACCGATTGCCGACGCAGCTTCCCCGATCAGTTTCGTCTGTTCTTCATCGGCACCTGCAAGTACGGCACCGGTCATCATGGATGCTTCAAGCAGCGCAGAAGTCTTGTGTTCATAGATATAATCCAGCGTTGCCTTATCGATCGGTTTGCCGTCGTTTTCCACGTCGACACTCTGACCGCCAAGCATACCGTAAATGCCTGTCCGATCCGCCATGATCTGAAGCGCACGGATCACACGTGTACTGTCTTCCGTCATGGAAAAAGCACGCAGCATGGTCTCATAGGCATAGTTTAAAAGGCTCACACCACTCAAAACGCCCATGGCTTCTCCGTAAACCTTATGTGTGGTAAGGCGGCCTCTGCGATAATCGTCATTGTCGATTGCCGGAAGGTCATCATGGATCAGCGAATGCGTGTGAATCATCTCGATACCTGCCATAAAAGGCTCCGCAACTTCTCCCTCTCCTCCGAACAGACGGAATGTTTCCAGAAGAAGAATCGGACGAAGTCTCTTTCCGCCCGCGCACATACTGTAATTCATTGCCTGCGCCATCGTCAGGGCAAAACCTTCTTCCAGCGGCAGCCATTTACGTATCACTTCTTCCGCATAAGCGGTTCTCTGCTGTAATTCTTCTTTAAAATTCACGTAATGTTCCATCCTCATCCATCTGGAGCATCTTTTTTTCTACTGTGTCGAGTTTGCCGCTGCAGTATTTCAGAAGCTCCATTCCTTTTTTGTATAAACGAAAAGAGTCTTCCAGTGAAGTGTCACTGCTTTCCAGTTTTTCCGCAATGACGTCAAGCTCCTGAAAGACGTCTTCGATATTTTTTTCGTTATCTGTTGTCTGCTGTGCCATTCTCCCAGTCTTCCCTTCTGATATGCCGTATCTCTGCTTCAAGTACACCGTCTGTCACATTTACCTCTACGGTATCTCCCGGCTGTACCTGCTCTACGGAACGGATTCCGCGGCCCTTTACATCAGCTACAAATGCATATCCCTGATTCAGCTTCTCCAGAGGTGAAAGTCCTCTGTAGCGTTCCAGATAGATGCCAAGCTGATGACGATATCCGAGCAGCTTGTCCTGCATTGCCTTACGAATCCTGTTTTCGTTATCAATCAGGCACTGCCGGCTGTCACGGAGCTTTCCTTCCGGGCTTAAATACTGCATCCGCATCTGATATTTCGCAAGTTTCATGCGGTACAATTCGAGTTTTCCATTTATTCCACGCTCAAGGCGTTCTCGTCCGTTTTGGATTTCCTGCATGATCTGCCTGAAATCGTCAACAGCCAGTTCTGCTGCCGCCGATGGTGTCGGTGCACGCAGATCAGATACAAAATCAGCGATCGTAAAATCCGTCTCATGTCCTACTGCGGAAATCACCGGTGTCCTGCATTCAAAGATTGCTCTCGCAACCTTCTCCTCGTTAAAAGCCCACAGATCCTCGATTGATCCGCCGCCACGCCCTACAATAATCGTATCCACACCTGCCTGATCCAACATATGGATTCCTTGCACGATACTGTCCGCCGCACCCTCGCCCTGAACCAGTGCCGGGTACAAAATGATCTGAAGATATGGATTTCTCCTCAGTGAAATATTGCGGATATCCTGGACAGCAGCACCGGTCGGTGCCGTAACCACACCAAGTCTGTGAATATAGTGCGGAATGGGCTGCTTATATTCTTCGGCAAACATTCCCATTTCTTCGAGTTCTGCCTTTAATGCAAGAAAACGCTCGTAAAGTGCACCTGCACCTTCGAGTGCGATCTCTTTTGCATAAAGCTGATATCTGCCGTCTCTTTCGTAAACGTCCACGGCTCCACCGACAACGACACGGTCGCCGTCCTTCATGCGGAACGCAAGTCCCCTTCTGTGTCCTGCAAACATGATGCAGGAAAGCACACCAGTCTCATCCTTCAGTGAAAAATAGATGTGTCCGCTGGTGTGATATTTGCAGTTGGAAACTTCTCCCTTGACATAGATCTTCTGCAGGATAAAATCCTGCGTAAACATGTTCTTTACATATCGGTTGATCTGTCCGACTGAAAAAATGTTTTTCATTTTATTCTTATTCTGCGCTTTCTTCAGACGCTTTCCTGTGCTCTTTCTTTGAAGACCGGATAATGATCTTTGCAGAATGTGTCTGACGGCGCGGACGTTTCGGTTCTTCACCGGAATCTTTCTTACCGCTTGCGATCTTGCCAAGGATACCGTTTACAAAGGATCCGGAATCTTCACCGCCGAAAAGTTTGGCAAGCTCAACAGCTTCGTTGATTGCTACTCCGACCGGAACATCCTCGTCCATTTTCATTTCATAAACTGCCAAACGCAGAGCAGTCAGATCCACACGGTTCATACGTGTAGTCTTCCATCCGCGGCTGTAATCATTCAGGATTCCGTCAATCTCTTCCAGATGTTCCAGAATGTGATCGTATTTCTGCTGGATTGCTTCCTGATCTTTCTCACTGACTTCACCAAGTCCCTCGAAATAGATGGAAAGCTGTTCCGGCATCTCGTTTTCTGTATTGAACTGTGTCATAAACAACAGTTTAAAAATATGTTCTCTCTGCTCGCTTCTTCGCATATTTCCTCCTGGGAAATGTCTGCCCACGCAGACATTCATTATCAAAACATAACTGTGCAGTACTCTCACAGTAAAGAAAAAAGGAAAGGTTTACTTTCCTTTTTCGTTCTCCATATCAACGCCTGCGATGCGGATGTTTACATCTGCAACTTCAAGGCCTGTCATATTTTCAATGGATGATTTTACTTTATCCTGAACTTTCTTGCTAACTTCAAGGATATTCTTGCCAAACTCGATGTTCAGTGTCAGGTCTACGGTAACAACACCTTCAAGGACGGTTACCTTAACACCTTTTGAAAGATTCTTGACACCAAGTTTGCTTACCAGTTCGTTTGTGATATTGCCTTCCATAGAAGCAACACCGTCTACGTCTGTCGCTGCAAGTCCGGCGATCACGGTAACTACTTCATCAGCGATCTTTACTTCGCCGATTCCTCCCACGTCCTGTAATTTATAAGTTGTTCTTTTTTCTGCCATTTCAATTCCTCCTGCGGATTTCGAATCGAATAATTTATGGTTTTAGTATATCAAATCTGGCTGCAAATTAAAAGGTTTATTTACTGAATTCTGTAAGCACCAGATCCGGATTTCTATCTTCAACCATACCCACACTCCATGCATTGACAAACAGAAGCAGCGGATTGCCTTTCAGATCCGTGACCTTCTTCATATCTGAAGTTCCGGAAATCTTCGCCACGTCAACCTGCTCTTTGTTTGCAATCCAGCGGATGTATTCGTATGGAAGATTCTCCAGACGGATTTCTACGTTGTATTCATTTTCCAGACGATATTTCAGGACATCAAACTGAAGTACACCGACAACACCGACGATGATCTCTTCCATACCGGTATTAAACTCCTGGAAAATCTGAATGGCACCTTCCTGTGCGATCTGGTTGATACCTTTGACGAACTGTTTACGTTTCATGGTATCGATCTGGCGTACACGTGCGAAATGCTCCGGTGCGAAAGTCGGGATTCCTTCAAAAGCAAATTTCTTACCCGGTGCACAGATCGTATCACCGATGGAAAAGATGCCCGGATCGAATACACCAATAATGTCACCGGCATATGCCTCGTCTACTACGTGACGGGACTCTGCCATCATCTGCTGCGGCTGAAGAAGTCTCATCTTCTTTTCGCCCTGTACATGGTAAACTTCCTGAGATGCATCAAATTTTCCTGAACAGATACGCATAAATGCGATTCTGTCTCTGTGTGCTTTGTTCATGTTTGCCTGGATCTTAAATACAAACGCTGAAAAATCATCAGACATCGGATCGATCTCGCCCTCATCCGACATTCTCGGAAGCGGAGAAGTCGTCATCTTGAGGAAGTGCTCCAGAAATGTCTCAACACCAAAGTTTGTCAGCGCAGAACCAAAAAATACCGGTGTCATGTTTCCTTTACTTACCTGTTCCTGATCAAAATCAACGCTTGCACCATCCAGAAGCTCAATCTCTTCCATAAGCTGTTCTCTCTGATCCGGATCTACAATGTCATCAAGACGTGCATCGTCGATATCGATTTCCTCAATGACACCTTCCTTTGTTCCCTTCTGTGTATCAGAGAAAGTCAGGACTTTTTGTGTGTTTCTGTCATAAACTCCACGGAATTTCTTACCGGAACCGATCGGCCAGTTGATTGGACATGTCGCAATTCCGAGTTCTTTTTCTATTTCATCAAGAAGGTCGAACGTATCATTTGCATCACGGTCCATTTTATTGATAAATGTAAAAATAGGAATGTGGCGCATAACGCAGACTTTGAATAATTTTCTTGTCTGTGCCTCCACACCTTTGCTTCCGTCGATAACCATGACTGCAGAATCGGCAGCCATCAGTGTACGATAGGTATCCTCGGAGAAATCCTGATGTCCCGGTGTATCCAGAATATTGATGCAATACCCGTCATAATGAAACTGTAATACGGAAGAGGTTACGGAAATACCTCTCTCTTTCTCTATTTCCATCCAGTCAGATACTGCATGGCGGGCTGTGGCTTTACCCTTAACGCTGCCTGCCAGATTAATGGCACCTCCATACAGCAGGAACTTCTCTGTCAGAGTCGTCTTTCCTGCATCCGGGTGGGAGATAATGGCAAAGGTTCTTCTTTTTTCTATTTCTTTCGCATACTTAGACACGTTTTGCCTCCTGTCTATTATCCATTTTCCAATTTCTATACAACTTTTTATTCTAGTATATAGAATACCCTGATGTCAAGAAAATTCCCTGTATTTAATCGTATATCCCTTCTGTCACGATTTCCTCTCCTGAAGTCTCCTGATCATCGTATGTAGCAGTTTCTTCCGCCTGATCCTCTGCTGCCGTTCCGTCATCCGCCGTATCTTCCGAAACAGATGTATCTTCCGAAGCAACGGTGTCTTCACTTTCATTTAATGGTGTGATCACTATATTCTCCGGTGCGATGCCGGTCTTACGTTTTACGATATCCTCGATCTGTGCACGTCTGGAATCTTCCAGATCTGCTTCCGGTACTACCACATCCGCGGTCTCACCGGTCAGATTGACAACTGCATTTTCGAACCCTTTTGCTTCAAGAAGCATTTCTGCTGCCGCCTCTTTTTCTGCGATCTCGGTCATCTGCACCATAGTATTGACCGCTTCCTGCTTCTGGTCATCCCCTACTTCTGTGTTGTTCAGAATCGCCTGCAGATCTGCTTTGCTCTGTGAACGCACCTGTTCCCTCGAAAGCTTCGCCTGCGCCGCAAAATCCGATGCTCCTGTCAGTACCGCTTCCCCCGGTGTACTGCCGTCTTCCGGCACTTCTGCCGTTTCTGTGACACTGTTTTCATCTACTACCGCAGACTCATCGCTCAGATCATAATCCACCTGATCAAGAATACTGCTGCTCTCCGTACTTGCTTCTTTTTCGCCAAATCCCAGATCCACATCTGCAAAATTCAAATAACCGGCTATCGCGATCAATATCGCCAGTGAGGTGATAATGACCTGATTTTTTCTGATTACTTTTTTCATTTTTTACTCCTCATTTCATTTTCATTATTCTAATTTTATGCGCATCGATCTGAAATAATGCCATCACTGCCTGCTGAATCTTCTGGACAGTTACTGCGTTGTCTGCCCCTTCCGCCACGATCAGGACACCCGTAACTTCGGTTTCTCCGGCACTATAAACACCCTGTCCGCCGTCCTCCATAAGCATCACTTTTACCTTACCGACTCCTTCTGCATTTTCAAGAAGATTCTCCAGTTTTTCTTCAAGCTCCGACTTCTGCTCCTGTGTTGTCTGCGAAGCCGTAAGATGCTTTTCGCCTGTTGTGTCACTGTTTCCCTTCGATACCGGAAGTGCGATCACCATCAGAAGAAGTCCCGCCAGCAATACAACTGTCCATCGCTGCCTGTTCATTCCCTGAATCCATGATCTGACAGTTTTTTTCTTCGATGCCGAAGTTTCTGCCGAGCGCATCGTTCAGCCCCCTTTCCTGCTCCTCTGTCATTTTTTCTTCTATATAAAGCACAGCCGATACCGTCTCTCCTTCTATATGTACGACTGCATCGGTCAGTTTTATTCCGTTTTTTTTGCAAAGTGCCGCGATTTCTGTTTCGATTTTCCGGCAATAACCTTCACGCAGATAAAACTCCTGAAGATTTTCTGCTTCCTCTGTCTCAAGCGTCTGCATTTCCTGTGTATATCTGCCGGAAAAAATTCCCGCCAGTTCGCTCTCCCTCCCGAAAGCGGCAAAAACAGGCGTACACAGAATATAAATCAGAAGCAGTCCCATAAACGAGCGGATGTAACGCTCATATTTTGGATCCGGAATCAGATGAAGCACCGCTGAAAAAAGAATATAAAAAACTGCCAGCGTTTTTACCCACTGATAAAAAGATTCTTTCATATGTTATGCGCCTCCTCCCACACTGGTCATCAGGATCACAAAATCCAGCATGCAAAGCACCTCCGCAGTAAAAAGTACTTTCAGAAGCATCGCACATCCTTCCCCCATGGTTGCCAGTGACTCGACGATTCTTTTATCTGAAACAGGCTGCGCCACTGCCGCAAGAAAGCGATACACAAGTGACTGCAGTCCGTAATGGATCACCGGCCCGACACCGACCGCCACAAACGCCAGAAGGATCACGACACCCAGGCAGTTGCGTACCAGCACCGCACTTGTCAGCACAAGCTCCGTCACCATATTGACTGCATTCCCGATCCCCGGAAGCGCACCGGCCGCCCTTCCGACCATACTCCGTTTCAGAGTATCGATGACCGGAGCCACGAGATTACGCACTACCTGAAGTCCGACAACTGCCCCGAGCATAGTCTTAAGTCCCCAGTTCACGACAGTTTTTAAAAGTTCCGCCATACGATCCAGCATTTCTTCTTTTGACAGATGGTTAATAAGCGATAACAAAACATACATTCCAACTCCCGGAAGCAACATGCCAAGAAGAAGGCTCTGCACCAGCCAGACAAGCAAAAGCACCCCTTCATAAAAAACTGCCGCACTGGTCGTCCCCGCTGAGACAGAAACTGTCAGAAAATAGGCAGGAGCCAGTCCCCGCATAAATTCCGCCATCCAGGAAAGGACATTTTGAAGTGCCCGGCTCATGCCGGAAAAAGAATCCATACAGACCATAAAAAGCAATAAATACACCACATAAAAACAGGTATCTCCGATCTGTCCGTTATCAAAAACTGCCGCAAAATTCGAAAAAACTGCCGCGAGTAAAATCAGCAGCAGTATCCTGATATAAAGTCCTTTCTGTTTTTCAATCTGTCCGAAAAAGATGCGGTAAAAAATCCCCTGCAGTTCTTTTTCAGAAAAAATCTTTTCACCTCTTGTCAGACTGACCAGCGTATCCGTAAGTGAAAAACTGTTTTCTCCGAGCATCTCGTCCAGCATTTGCTGCACCTGTGTAAGTTCCAGATCATCGAGGAGATTTTGCATGGTATCGGTCCGGGTAGTGTCGATGGTGTCGGATTGCAGGTCTGTTTTCACTGTATCTGGTTGAAGATTTGTATTTGTCTTTTCAGTAATCTGCCCCGTCTCTGCACAGACAAAGACCGACGGTAATACCAATGTAAAAGTCAGCAAGAACAACAGCCAGATAACATACCGGTTCTTCCCTTTCCCCCGCCTGGCTCCGCTATACCTTTTTTCCCGATATTCCCCTCGAAACCACTGAACCTCTCGGGCTTCCAGTCTCTTCATGCCAGAAACTCCTGAATCGTTTCGAGCAGTGCCAGAAGGATCGGAATGCTCAATACCATGACCGACAATTTACAGAAGAGCTCGATCTGTGCCGCAGTTGCCTGATGCCCCGCATCCTTGCAGATTCCGGCTGAAAACTGGCCGATATATGTGATCCCCACCATTTTTATCAACGTATAAAAATATTCCTGATCGACAGAAATACTATTTTGCAGATTTCCCAGTGTCTGAAAAAGATATTCCAGTTTTCCCACGGCAAGTCCGAGAATCATGATTCCGATTCCCATCGTAATAAACGCTGTATACTCCGCGCGTGTTCCTTTCAGGAAAAATCCCATGATCACACCACACATACCAAGCATCGAAACCCGGATGATATCCATACTGCCTCCTTTCTCAGATCACAAACAGTTTCTGAATACTCTGAAACAGTTCATAAATATAGGGAACAATCCAGAAAAGAACGATGAGAAGCCCTGCAAGACTGACCATAAATGCCTGCTCGTCCCTCCCGCTGTGTTTCAGCACCTGCGACAGAATGGAAACCAGAATGCCGACCGCCGCTATTTTAAATATGATCGTGACTTCCATTCCACGCCCCCTTCCGCCGGATTTCATCCTCCTACCAAAACAGAATCGCAAGCATTGCACCGCCGAAAACTCCCAGACTGTGATACAGTTTTTTCTTTGCCGGAGCAGTTTCCTTCGCCTTCTGTATCATCCGTTCGAATTCACTTTCATAGAGTGAAAGCTGCCGAAGCTGCATCTCCCGGTCAAGATAACCCAGCCGCTCTCCAAGCTGAGCTATCCGTTCCTTTTCTTCTGCTGACAACGCATTTTCTCTGAGATATTCCATTGCACATTGGCGTACAATCCTTCCCGGATCTTCTTCCTGTCGGTTTTCCATTTTTTCAGATACTGTTTTCAAAAAAACAGCATATCTCTCCGAACAATGCATCGCAGCTTCGCAAAACGCATCCGGAAGGGAACTTCCTCCATAGCGAATCTCACCTTTCAGACAGATGATCACTTGTAAATAATCCTCCAATGCCTGTATATGTTCGGACAGTTTCCGACTCTCCTGACAGCCCATTCCGGCAGATGCAAGAAATACCAGGAATGCCCCGATGGCCCTCAGCATGGTTTCCCCTTCCCGTCCAGAATCTGTACGATTCTTCCGTTTCGGTTCTGCCTGCCAAGTATGATGTATCGTTCAAAAATCTGCATATTTTTCAGTTTCTGGAAAAAAGGCTGCTCCATGATATCTTCAAGTGAATTTCCATGCGCTGTCGCAAGAAGTGTGCAGCCACAGTGAATCACGGACTCCACTGCCCGGAAATCCTCTTCTTTGCCAAGCTCGTCCACCGCCACGACTGCCGGTGACATTGAACGGATCAGAAGCTGCATTCCTTCCGCTTTCGGACATCCGTCCAGCACATCGGTATGCATACCCACATCGTTCTGCGGAACTCCCTGATAGCATCCTGCCAGTTCTCCTCTCTCATCTACCAGACCGACTGTCATTCCCGGAAACTTCTCATTCCCGTTGCTGATCTGGCGCACCATGTCCCGAAGAAGCGTCGTCTTGCCACAACCCGGCGGCGAGATCAGAAGTGTATGACAGATTTTTTCTTTTTTTCGGATAAAAGGCATCACCGCATCTGCACACCCGAGAATCTGGTGTGCAAGCCGGACATTGACACAGGAAATATATTTGATGCTGCGGATGTTTCCCTGATCGAGAATGACCTTGCCGGTCACGCCTACACGGTGTCCGCCCTGTACACTGATATAACCCTGCCGCAGTTCATCTTCACACGCATACAGGGAATATCCGCTGATGTACTCCAGTGTTTCTTTAAGATCCTGTCTGGTCACCAGATAGGGAGCATCTTTTGTACGAAGAAATTTTTCGCCGCCATCATAGCAAAGAAATATCGGTCGTCCCACCCGAAGGCGTATCTCGTAGATCCGCTCATAATCCCGCGGTGCTTCCAGAAGAAGCTTCCTGATATTGCCTGCAAAAAGATTCTTTACCTGTTCCGCCCTGATCGTCCTCACCCTCTCTTACACATAATATATGTAATGGTTTCGGATTTAGTACAGCCGTCAAAAGCTTCTGCCGGAATTTTCCTTTCCACAAAAAAACCTCCCACATTAACTGTGGAAGGTTTCTGTTTCCATTGCGATTCCCATTCCCAGAATACACCAGAACAACGGAGAAACTGCTAAATTTGAATCATTTGCCAGGCCCATAAGCAGAAATCCTATAACGCTTAAAAGAATCCCTGTCCTGAACATGGCTTTTTCTCTGTTTTTTTCTGTTTTTGCATTTCTGACTGCAATTCTGATATAGTGCAGGAAGAACATCAACAGACATATCCCGGAAAGGATTCCTGTCTGCAGTGCACTTTGCAGATACATGCTGTGTGCCTTTGTCGGAAGCTGCTGATACATGTTAAGACCTGTATTTACTTTCATCACATAATCGGTCTGTGGAAACTTCACCGTAAAGGTGTCCGGTCCGCTTCCCCACAGTAAAAATTTCTTAAGGAGGGGAATTGTTCTGCCCCATATGTAGCCGCGTCCCGACAGACTACGTTCATGTCCCTTAAATACTGCAGCTGCATTTTGGATTTCATCCAGTTTGCCATACTGATTCACAAAGACATATCTGGCTGCGCCATCTTCTTTGTAGAAATTCCATGTCATATCGCCATCATAGATTATCAGATACTGTGTACCTTTTTCCCTGTATGTATCAAATTTCAGACTGCCAAAGCTTTTGTCATTAAAGATAAAGCTCTGGCTTTCTCCATCCCAGAAAGCCGTCTGCTTTTCTTTTTTATTTATCTGGGCTGTCAGTGTCTGACCCATTTCATTTTCTTCCGGAATCAGCTTCAGAAAATTCCCCCTGTACTTCAGACACACACCATCTGATTCTGATTTTATTTCCTCGAGATCGTATGTCTCCTTCTGTACAATCTGCTGCAATGCATCTGACAGTGCATGACCACTGAACTGATCATATCCTGCCGTGATTCCCGCTGCTGCCAGAATACATATACCGACATATATCCATTTCTTTTTTGTATGATGCTTCTGTGCCATCAGGATGATAACAAGAACTGCCAGAAATCCGCACACAAGGAATCCTGCTTTTGATCCGGTTCCATATAAGCAGACAAGTAATATACCGATCAGGCATGTCCACAAAATTTTGTATCCAATTTTTTTTGCCTGCAAAGCAAGAACAAAAAGTACCGGAAGAACCATTACCAGATACATGCCCGCATAGTTTGGTGTGTAGGATGCCATATATACCGATGATCTGCTGTTTCCCTCATATACAAATCTGATCGTCCTGGAGATTGAAGAATCCATTCCCAGCGCGAGAAAATTTCTTCCGATTTCAGAAGCAAACAGATCCCTGCCGATAAACTGGCTGATACCGAGGATTCCCTGTACCGCTGCTCCGACAGCCACAGAAATACAAAGTATACGGATATCCTGCAAAGACTGCACTACCTGTACACAGTAAAACGCGGTAATCAGATATCCCAGAAGTATCCATACGGATTCATACTGCTGCCACATGCCTTTCAGGGAAAGCTCCCTGTCCGCAGAAAATACTGTGGAGATCAGAGCCATGAGTCCATATATATAAAGCGGTATAAATAATTTCCAGTGTTTCAGTTTTATGCCGCGGATCAGCCCCCTGTCAATAAGTACGATCAGCATCCAGGCTACCAGTATCAAAAATACGATACTTTTGGCATACATAAAAAAATCATATTGATAATTTCCGTCTGCAAACCATGAATATTTTCCGAGTGAGACAGAAACTTTTCTGCCCATGGCAACCAGCGGCAGAGCCGCTGTTACCATGAGCAGAGGAAGCAGATCCCATGAGATCTTTTTTGTTTTATTTTTCATTATCTGGTTACTTTACTTTTACTTTAATCTTTACGGTCTTCTTACCTGATTTCACCGTAATTGTTACGGTACCCTTCTTCTTCGCTGTAATAACACCCTTAGAGTTGACTGTTGCGATCTTTTTATTGGAAGATGAATAGGTTACCTTCTGTTTACTTGTTACCGGTGCAACTGTTGCTGCCAGTTTCAGTTTTTTCTTCGCTTTCAGGCTGACAGTTTTTGATACTTTCTTTCCGGTTGACTTATTTACCACTGTGATTGAAGTTGTTGCAACACCTGTTTTCTGTACTTTTACTGTAAATTTAGCAGTTGTGCCGCTTGCAAGCTTCACAGTGATCTGTGCAGATCCGGCTTTCTTCTGTGCCGTGATCTTGCCACTTCCGGATACCGTTGCAACTGCTTTGTTGCTGCTCGTCCAGGAAACTACTTTATCACCCTTTGCAAGTCCGGATGCTTTTGCCTGGAATGTCTGTTTCATCTTCATCGGAAGTGTTTTGTTTACCGGAACATTCAGGGTAACAGGACCTTTCACTCTTGCGATCGATGCTGTTTCTTTTGCACCGCATACCTCACAGATACGTTCCTTCACTCCTTCTGCAGCCACTGTTGCCGCCTTTGTAACCTTCCAGCCACCAAATCTGTGTTTTCCGGTTGCAGGAATTGTCTCTGTTTTTCCAGTTTCTTTGCAGACTGTACATTCCTCATGTCTGCTTCCTGCGGCTCCACAGGTTGCCTCTTTGTCTGTTACCCATTCATAATTATGGGCAAGTTTTGCAATTATGCCAGTTTCTTTAACTTCGCAGCCTTCTCTTGTGCAGGTGCGTTCCTGTTTTCCTTCTTCTGTACAGGTTGCTTCTTTTGTAACTTTCCAGTCGCCAAAGCTGTGTCCGAGGGCTGGAATCGTCTGTTCCTCTCCTCTTGCATGGCAGACTGTACATTCTTCATGCTTGCTTCCTGCTTCTGTGCAGCTTGCCTTGGTATCTGTTACCCATTCATAAGTGTGGGCAAGTTTTGCAATTGTGTCTTCTTGTTTAACTTCACAGCCGTTTCTTGTACAAGTACGCTCCTGTTTTCCTTCTTCTGTACAGGTTGCTTCTTTTGTAACTGTCCAGTCACCAAAGCTGTGGCCGAGGGCTGGAATCGTCTGTTCCTCTCCTCTTGTATGGCAGACTGTACATTCTTCATGCTTGCTTCCTGCGGCTTCACACGTTGCTTCAGTATCTGTCACCCATTCATAGCTGTGCTCTCCGGTTGCCGGGATTTCTTTTGTCTCTCCAGTTGCATTGCAGACTGTACATTCCTGATGCTTGCTTCCTGCTTCCCCGCAGGTTGCATCTTTGTCGGTTATCCATTTGTAGCTGTGCTTGCCAGTCGCCGGGATTTCTTTTGTCTCTCCGGTTGCATTGCAGACTGTACATTCCTGATGCTTGCTTCCTGCTTCCCCGCAGGTTGCATCTTTGTCGGTTATCCATTTGTAGCTGTGCTTGCCAGTCGCCGGGATTTCTTTTGTCTCTCCGGTTGCATTGCAGACTGTACATTCTTCATGCTTGCTTCCTGCTTCTCCGCAGGTTGCCTCTTTGTCGGTTATCCATTTGTAGCTGTGCTGGCCGGTTGCAGGAATTGTCTCTGTATCTCCTTTTTCATGGCAGACTTTACATTCCTGATGCTTGTTTCCTGCGGCTCCGCAGGTTGCCTCAGTATCTGTCACCCATTCAAAGCTGTGCTCTCCGGTTGCTGCAATTATTTCTGTTTCTTTCTGCTCACAGCCTTTTCTTGTACAGGTTCTTTCTTTGCTTCCTGCGGCTCCGCAGGTTGCTTCTTTTGTAACTGTCCAATCGCTCCACTCATGTCCGAGTGCCGGCAGCGTAGTTACTCTTTCTTCCTCGTCTTCATGTGTTTTACATTTCTCTACGAGTTTTCCGGCTTTTTCACAGGTTGCTTCTGTGCGTTCAACAATTTCCCACACACAGTTACCTGAATTTACAGAAAGCTGAACCTCTGCTGCTTCTGCCTTGATTCGGATATAATAAGTTACACCTTCCTCCAGGTAGCAGCTACTGTATGATGTCCCTACATTTTCGCTGTCTTCTGACAGAATTGCGCCGTAAACAAATCCGCCAATTACATTAAATGTATAAAGCCCTGTTGACTCCGGAACGTATTTAAACGTCACGATATCTCCACTGACAAGGTCTGTCAGAGTCTTTTTCTCTGCTGTCGCAAGACTTTCCAGATCATCCCATGAAGCAGATGTCAGGTCAAAGCTTGTTATATATCTTCCAAGGCTTACAAAAACGCGGCATGTTTTACCATCGAGCCAGCTTATATGGTTGAACTTAATGCTTCTTCCCGAAGAATCCTTCTGACCATACACAATTTCTTCTGTTGTTCCGTCTTTGTAAGATGCAGTTACTTTTAATCCTTTCAGTGAAGCAATTTCTGTTTCAAATGGCATACATGTTGTCTTATCCGGTACAGAAGCCAGTTTCAGGCCATTCAGTTCCTTTGCAGCCTTTTTGATACAGAATTTAGCATTTTCACTGTCATTCTGCCATCCATCTGCAACAACTGCATATGTTTTTCCTTTTTCTAAATGCAGGGAAACAGCATTTCCACCTTCTTCATATTCGCCAAGGTCTTCAGAATGATATTCTCCGTCATAATATTTTGGGCGGATGACCATAATGCCTACCTCATCCTGAATGGCAGCTTCATAGGAGCAAATATATTCACCATCCTCCGAAGGTGTAAAACAATATGTCGCACTTCCTGCCGGAATTATATACTCAGTGCCTTCCTGCATTTCTGTAAATGACTTCAGTCCCTTTACCGGTACTTTCAGATTGTATGTCTTTCCGGCGGCCTCTACCTTTAATGTATACTCAAAATCATCATCTACCGTGCTCTTTACAGGATAAGAAAATCTGATTGTATTTCTATACTCATCCTTGAGATAGCCTCCATCTCCACGAATCTCATATACTGCTTCTTTCTGTTCATCTGCCGTTTCATCAGATGTATCATCTTTTTTATAGGTAACCTTGAGCTGATAAGCCGCTTCCAGTGAAGTTAATACAGAAACATTTTCTGCCTTCACATTTTCTCTGAGCACAAGCTGCATATCACTGATGGTATACATAGCAGTTTTATCAAAATGCAGGTAGAACGGGATTGCACTCTCCCCTGAATTGTACGTACGGATTTCATATGTGTAGGTCTGACCTGCTTCCAGTTTTGACAGCAGCAAAAAGTTATTATCCTCGCCGCCGTCATCATCATTGTCTATCTCATTTCCGTCACTGTCAAATAATGTTACACATGTGTCAACATAATTTCTCCACTTTGTGGTTTTTATACGGTAATACCCGTCTTCTTCCGGTGCAAATGTACCACTGATAATATAAGCTCCATTTGCATTTATCTTTTCTGTACCTATTGCAACAAGTTCTTTCATTCCGGCAGAAAGTGTGATCTCATTGATCGTGTTTGCTTTCTCCGGGTCTGTCGTGCCTGAGGAAGTACTTCGACTGATTTTTATGGTCGTTTCCCTATAGGTTACCACGCATAACAAATAGGTCTTTCCTGCTTCAAGCTTTACAGGTCCCTCGCCAAGACTTTCGTACTGTTTAGCTCCCTTCTTATAGAAAGTAACAGGTCTTAATATATCTCCGGACTGCAGTTCATAATTATAAATACCAGTTTTATCTGGTATAAAGGAGTAGTATTTCTTATTTCCGGCAGTATTCGGCAGCGTAATCCATTCATCTGCGTTCAATGCAGTAAGTGCATCCTCATCAAGGAAATCTGATTTAATGCTCGTAGATTCTACCGGAATATCTTTCATTTCCTCTGCTTCGACCGAACTTCCCGTTCCGACACTGACGCTGAAATACGGAGTCACGGTCCATGTTCCGGCTTCCAGAGTATCTCCTATATATGCTCTGGCATTCTCATTATTATTAATCTTGTAGTTAATGTTATAGCCATTTACAGTACTATAGCCTCTATAGCCTCTGACTCTTTTTGTGTTTCCGTCACCGTAAGAAACTTCTGCCTCTATATCGCTCTCATTGACCGTATCAATACCTGCAACATAGATGTTTTTGAGTACTTTTGCCTTTAATCCTGCCGGTCTCGTCATCATAGATACCGAAACTCTCAGTTTTTCACAATAATCATCTGCATCTACATACAAATAATAGGTTTCATCTTTCTGCAGGTTTGCATAATAACTGTAAGTATCCAGAGAAGTACTCTCGCTCTCTAAAGTGTTACCCTTCTCATTATAAATTCTGGCATTATCTACAGGAACATTAAATGCAAATTCATATCGTCCTGTCTCTTTTGCCGTATATTTCAGAAGAAGTCTGTCTCTATTCGTAAGCTCTGCATCTGTCGCATCTGCATCAAGTTCCGCATCCACACTATCCTTCATGGATTTTACTGTTACCGGGATCACTTCATCTGCAAATTTACTACCAAAGGAAATACGGAAACAATATTCCCCTTCTGTTGCATCATACGTATCTACCTGCTGGTACTCATCATTTTTATCTTTAAAATAAAGTCCACAATCCAGAGATCTGCCAGCTTCATCCTGTCGATTCCTGTAATCATCATCCAGTAAAAACTCACGTTCTTCACCATTATCATAGGTTACCTTTGCCCGCACATATTGCAGATATGGCTGCTCAACATTTTTTACAAACACCGGATTCTCCGGTTTCCATGAAAGAAGTTCTACCTTTGATACCGCGGCGATTTTGGAGATTTCAGCATCTATAATTTCAGGAACTCCCAGATATTCTCCATAGATACCGATCAGATAGCTTCCCGCCTCCAGATTATAGCTGTCATTGCTTTCTTTATCTACCTTAACATCCGCAATCTCTCCGTCTTCAAACTTCTTCCAGTCAACTACTGTCTGTTCTTCAAAAGGATTTCCATCTTTATACTTCAGTTCTATTTGGTAACAGCCTGCCTCTGTAACGTCAAAGGAATACCAGACTACGTCTTTTCTTGTGCCCTCATCATAATCATAAGTTCCGACCTGAAGATCTGTATTTTTACCGATCTGTAATTTCCGGAAGTCTTCTGAGGATGGCTTTCTGACTGTCAATGTCACAGGATTACTTTTTATTACAGATTCATTTTCCTCATCCGAATCGCTGCCACCTTTTACACATGTAAATTCAACCGTATAAGTTCCTTCCGGGATTTCACTGCCGTCACCATCAAAAGTAAATGCATTTCCGGATGCATCCAGAATCTGTGTCCGGATGCTATTTTCATAGTCATCTCGACTTTCAAATCCCAGATACGGTTTGATGCTGTCCTCACTGCCATCTGCATACTGAATCTTCAGTTCACCTGCCGGCATAAAGCTGTTTCCAGTGAGCTGATCAACGCCCATACGTCCTGTAACTTCCGTTTCTGTGTAGTTAATTCCAACAACAGATACATTACTGATTGTAAGGTCTACGGTATTGCGGTATGTCTCATCAGACGACCTGTACACATTTCCTTCAAACCCTACATAATATGTGTTTCCTGCGGAAAGCTTATAAACATAATACTCTCCTTCAGCTTCATTGTTCTCTGCAGAATAATCCACATACTCTAATCCGTCTTTCGTGATTCGACGCACCCATACAGAATTGGTCGGATAAAACTTGTATGCGCCTGTAGTATCCGGTGTAAATTTATACCATGCACGTGTGTCTTTCGGACTGCTGATATCTTTATTCAAACCTTCAGACAGCTCCTGAAAAGCAGATGGCTCCGGATCAGTTGCAGTAATCTCATATTCTCCATCGAGTACCTGACCATTCTGCGTAAAATGTGCCTTATAAGTACCGGCATACTCAAAGTTGCTACCAATTCCATATTTCGACGTGTCTGATTCATCTGCATTATAACATATATAACTATACAGATTTCCTCTGGAGTCGTAAAGTTTTGTCTGATTAATAAATGTCAGACTTTCAGACTCTCCATCTTCATATGTAACTGTAATTTTTGCTCCACTAAGATAAAAAGAATCCAACGAAGTATAAAATGATGTTTTTACATCTGTAAGGTCCACTGCAACGGAAGCTGTGGTTTCCTGCTTCATAACCTTAAGCTGATCATATAGCTGCACATAAAACACCAGATAATACGTTGTTCCTTCTTCCAGTTCACATGCTGTACCGGAGGTTTCTACAAAAGTATAGCTTCCATCTTCATTTCTTTTTCTGACATCAATGCCTCTGTAATCAGAATCTTCAAAAATAAAAGACCACTTTCCAGAGCTTGCAGGAACAAATTTAAAGATATCCTCAGATGTATTCTGATTCAGCTCTTCATTCATGCCCTCTGTAATCTCTCCACAATACCTTTCACTTTCTTCCGGTGCCACGGCATGTATTGCAACCGGATCACTGGAAGTCAGTGTCCCATCTTCTTCACTTCCTGTTTCAAACTGAAGTGTATAGTCACCTTCTGCAAAATACTGGGAGTCTTTATTTTCCTCAAAGCTTACCTTATTATCGTCTTTTTTCCATACAGGAGAAATATTATTTCCATAAGAATCTGTAAGCGTTCCCCCATACCATCCATCCGAATAATTATAAAATTTCTCCGTACCATCTGTATAGCTTATCTGAATTTCACAGTTTTCGTAGATTGAGGAAAAGCTGTCAAATCCTGCCACAACTGTGTCCTTTGTTGATGTCACAGAAATAGCTGCTATTGATGGCTGCTTTTTGAAGTCAATCTGTATAGCCCCTGAATTGTTATTACATTCTTCTACACAGAAATAATAAGTATTGCCGGCTGTCAGATTGTATGATAAATAGAAATCTGATTCATTATCCGGATTAACATGTCCGTCATCGTTCTCAGCTATATAATCATTCTTCGATGTTATTTCTCTGTTATCAAATAAATATACTTTAGGATCAAGCCCGCTGCTTACTGATGAAATTATGTAAGTACCTAATTCCTCCGGTGTGAACTTAAACCAGAATTCACTGTTATCTTCATCAAAAGTCTTACCATAGCTTCCATCACCAGGAATCTCTTCAATCAACTCCTCTGATGGCACGATTGAATCACTCTCAGTCTCTGAATCTGTTCCTGCTGAATCTGCTTCACTTCCATCGCCAAAAATAGTATCTCCGGAAGTGTCTTCTTCATCTGTCACTTCCAGCTCATCCGAGGTTCCCTGTGTCTCGTCCTCCTGTACAGAAAACTCTGTATCTGTGCTATCTCCGTCAGAGATTTCTACATTCTCTTCATCTTCTGCTTCTGCCTGAACACTTTCCGCATTCTCCTCACTAATCTCCTCTGACACCGTCGGTTCCGAGGAAAAATCTGCACCGCTCGCAACCAGTGCCGTACTGTCCAGACTCGTGACAGTCATAGCAATTGCCAGCAGCAACGCAAGGCGTTTTCTCTTCATACGTGTTTACCTCCTTCTTGTTATAAAAATCTCGATTTTATTATATATTTTTTTGTTATTTGTGTCTATCACGACATATTGCACAATATTCTTACAAATAATTTGTTAAATCTATCCAATTAATATTTCCATATTCCCATATATACAAAAAACTCCTGTGGCACTCTTGTCTCAGAAATTCCTATTTTTTGTTAGAACGGAAAATCACATCGGACGGAAGGGCATTTTTGCGTTCCGATGTCGGAAGTCGCTGAATCCGTGTAAGTATGCATCGGAACAGAATGGCACTCTTATTTTTCGATGCCTGAAGTCGCTGAATCCGTAGAAATGTGCATCGGAACAGGAGGACGCTCTTATCTTCCGATGCCTGAAGTCGCTGAATCCGTGTAAATACGCATCGGAACAGGAGAAATCTTTTATTCTCCGATGCCGCGAGAGACTAAATCAGATGCAGAAAGAACTCTCGGACATCAAATTTCCTCTTTTTTCTCAGTCTCGATGCCCTTGGTTGAGGTACAACCTGTTAGTAGACACGGAAATTTTTATTTTTCATTACTTTGGTACGGTGATACCTATTAGTAAACATGATATTTCCACTTTTCCATTCTTTAAATATGATCTCACCATTTGGAATCATTTTCCCCATTTTATTCCGTTTCACGTTGTTTGAAAAAGTGTCTTGCAATGTCCTCTATTTCATCTGTTCCCAGTGGCAGTGTAGATGTTTCTTCTGTAATCAGCAGGTTGTCTCCAACATAAATCCCTGATTTTCTATACTCTTTTATTCTCTGGACTGACTGCTTCAGATACATTCTGTCATCCATCATTCCTCGATGCTCCCAATATATTTCGCGACGATTGACAATATCCAGAATTGTAAAATCCGGATGCACAGTTCTCCCATTCATCAGTACAAATGGACACTTATATTTATAAGGTATTTCCATTTTATACAGGGTATCTGCAATATTCAGTTCAGATTTTGATCTCACGCGTTCTCCTTTATCTGTAAGATATACCGGCACATCTTCCGGAATAATTTTTCTGTCATAAGGTATTGACAGCCATTCTCTGATGTAGTCTTCATTCCCCGAATCCAACGCTTCCCGGCATCGCAGCATAAAAAAGTTCTTCTGTCCGATGCAATTTTCCGCTCCGGCAAAGAAGCTAAAATTCTCCTGCTCTAACCCAACTCAGTATCGGTGTATAAGCACCATCTCTCCAACCCATTTCCCGCTTCATCTACAAAATCCCTGTGGCACTCTCACCACAGGGATCATATATATGCATTTACGGAAGCTGTACATCGACGTGTTCCCACTGTAATTCAAGATGGTCCTGCGACCATATGGCACCACTGTAATCTTCTCCAAGATCTAAAAGTATATAGGATCCTTCATCCAGCGAGATGGTTCGAAGATCTCTCGAAAGTCCCTCTCCTGTCCATTTGATGTAGGCCTCCCGAAGTACCCACTGTGTAAAAAAGGCTTTTTCAGGCTCATCTGCATCCAGGATCTCACGGATCATATCCTGTGGAACCATCCGTTCCAGCATCCGCTCATAATTTGCCTTACGATGCTGCTGCACATCGATTCCCACTTCCTGTCCGGCAAGGATACACATTACATACTTACCGGAATGAGTGATATTGTAATGGATTTTCGGCTGCAGGCTTAAAAATGGTTTTCCGTGCTCACCTGTCGCCCTTGGCTCTCTCTCAAGCTTCAGACCGTATTCTCTTAAAAGACCCGTTTCAAGAAGCTTTTCTCCGATCATATGCTCCATGTTTTTGTGTTCGTATTGCTGTGCAACCTCTGTAAAATAAATAACCGCCTTCATACTCCAGCCTCCTTTAGGAACCGGGACGGTTCCCGTTTCTTCTCATACTGCTGTCTTACGTAACACAGAGTCAGCTCTTTTCTGGCGCGTGTCATGCCAACATAAAAAAGTCTCCGTTCTTCCTCGATTGCCGCTTCAAGAACAGCTTTTTTGTATGGCATGCTTCCTTCATTTACATTGAGGATGTACACCCTGTCGTATTCCAGTCCCTTAACTCCGTGAAGAGTGGAAATCAGCACACCCTCCCGTTCTTTTTCCTGTTTACGTGCCTGTTCTTCCAGCTTCTGTGTATAATCCTCTATGTAATCTTCCCATTCTTTCAGGCTGTCCATGCCCTTCGTACTCTCGGTCAGCCGATCCAGAATTTCACTTAACTCTTCTGGTTTTATTTTACGATACTCTGCATATTCACGCAAGTATTCTTCATATCCCATACCTTTTCTGATAAAATTTATCGCCGCATATGGTGCCAGTCCTTTCAGAATCCGCAGGTGCGTCTCCAGTGTAGTAAGCCGGTCACACATCCAGTCTTTATCCTTATAATGTTCTTTTAGCTGATCAAAAGATATTTCCGGTGAAAGCGACAGGGCATCTCTCGCTATATACCGGTTCGGACGGTTCATAAATTCCAGAAAATTTTTCCTGCTTCTGTCCCCGTTTGCAAAACGCATATAAGCAAGCAGATTCCGACATATCCAGTGATGAAAAAGATTCGGCAGTTTTTCTTTCATATAGAATGGCACCTGCCGTTCCATCAACGCTCCGACCAGCCCTTCCGCCTCCTGATTGGTACGGAGAAGAAGTGCCGTATCTTTCAGATCATCTCCTTTTTCCAGCCTCTCACGAAGCCGCGCGACCACAGACAGATATTCTTCCCGCGGATTCTGGTATTCGCTTATAGTTACTGCGCTTCCTTCCTGATTCGGTGTTGAAAGATTCTTCTGAAATCTCTTTTTATTTGATCCGATCAGGCGAAGCGCCGAAGAAAGAATCCTGCCGCTACAGCGATAATTCACATCCAGTGTAACCGTCTCCGCCTTCGGATAATCTTTCGTAAAATTAAGCATGATCTCCGGTCTTGCCCCACGAAAATGATAGATGGACTGATCATCGTCCCCGACAATAAAAAGATTGTCCTGCGGTTTCGCCAGCATCCGTACAATATCATACTGAAGCTGGTTGATATCCTGAAACTCATCGACCAGAATGTACTGAAATTTATTCTGCCATGCCGCCAGAATGTCCTTCCTCTGAACAAAAAGCTCATAGCAGTAGAGAAGCATATCATCAAAGTCCAGCTTGCGCCGTGCCTGACATGTCTGACAGTAGCCACTGTAAATCTGTCGGAATACTTCGTCCGGGCAGCAGGAAGAATAATAATATTCCAGAGAAATCCGATTTCCCTTGACCACACTGATCTCTTTTGCGATTTCTTCCGGGAAGTCACCTTCTTCTGCCAGATCTCCACCATAATTCAGAATCAGCTCTTTTAAAATGCCGGACTTTTCTTCTTCGGACAAAATATTGGCTGCAGTAAATCCGTATGCCTGCCTGAGGATCCCATAAAACACTCCATGGAATGTACCAAACGTCACCCTTGTTGCAGACTGTCCGGTAAATTTAAGAAAGCGTTCTTTCATTTCTTTTGCTGCGGCTCTGGAAAAAGTCACTACCAGAATATTTTCCGGTGGAATCCTGCCCTCACCTGTCATATATGCAGTTCTCTCTACGATTACGGAAGTTTTCCCCGAACCGGGGCCTGCCAGAACCATCACAGGTCCTGACAGGTGGGCGATTGCCCTTGATTGAGATGGATTTCGTTTCATATTTATCAGCTGAGCTTTTCGATAGCTGCCTTTACACGTTTCAGTGTTTCTTCTTTACCGATGATCTCCATGATTTCTGTAGCACCTGCCGGTGTCATCTGTTTGCCGGATACTGCTGTACGCAGAGGCCACATTACATAGCCGTTCTTGTATCCTTTTTCTTTTACAAATGCGCTTAAGGACGCAAACAGCGGATCATTGGTATAATCTTCCTGAGCTTCCAGAACCGGAAGTACTTCTTTCAGGACAGCAAGAGAAGTTTCTTCGTTTGTTTTCATTTTCTTGTGGCAGTACATTGCAGAATCGTATTCCGGTACTTCTTCAAAGAAATCAATCAGAGCCGGGATATCCGGAAATGTCTCGATTCTTGTCTGAACCATACCTGCGATCTTGCGGAAGTTGTAATCTTTAGTGAGTACTTCTTTCATGTATGGAAGTGCTCTCTCATAGAATTCTTCCGGATCCATTTTCTTGATGTATTCGCCATTCATCCAGCGAAGCTTGGTGATATCAAATACAGCCGGTGATTTGCTGATGTGATGATAATCAAAAGCTTTGACCAGTTCCGGGAGGGAGAAGATCTCACAGTTGTCCTGCGGGCTCCATCCGAGGAGTGCAACAAAGTTTACGATTGCTTCTGTCACAAATCCCTGCTCCAGAAGATCCTCATAGGAAGAATGTCCGGAACGTTTGGACAGCTTCTGATGCTCTTCGTTTGTGATCAGCGGACAATGTACATAGACCGGAATATCCCATCCAAATGCTTCGTAAATACGGTTGTATTTCGGTGCGGAAGAAAGATACTCATTTCCTCTGACTACATGTGTGATTCCCATAAGGTGGTCGTCTACAACGTTTGCAAAATTGTAAGTCGGGTATCCGTCGGATTTGATCAGGATCAGATCCTCCATCTCCTCGTTATTTACAGTGATATCACCATAGATAACATCATGGAAAGTGGTGGTTCCTTCTGTCGGCATGTTGAAACGGATAACATGCGGTTCGCCTGCATCAAGACGCTTCTGCACTTCTTCTTTGGACAGGTGCAGACATCTCTTGTCATAGATGGAAATTTCCTTACCTGCAACAACACGTTTCATGGATTCCAGTTCTTCCGGTCCGCAGAAGCAATAATAAGCATCTCCCTGCTCGATCAGCTGTTTTGCATATTTCAGATAAAGACCGGATGCCTGTCTCTCACTCTGTACATATGGTCCGACA
Source organism: uncultured Ruminococcus sp. (assembly GCA_900066355.1). Classification (GTDB taxonomy): domain Bacteria; phylum Bacillota; class Clostridia; order Lachnospirales; family Lachnospiraceae; genus Blautia_A. The sequence goes on along the minus strand of FMEL01000007.1, from coordinate 46,121 downwards.
CCGCCATCCTTGTCCGGTCCTTCATCATGAAGCAGTCCGGTGTTTTTCATGGTACGATAAATGATGTCGACCGCACCTTCCATATAACGCTCCTGGTCGGTATCTTCAATACGGAGGATAAAATCTCCGTCCTCGTGTTTTGCAATAAGATATGCATAGAGTGCTGTACGAAGATTGCCGACGTGCATTCTTCCTGTCGGGCTCGGTGCAAATCTGGTTCTGATTTTTGTCATCGTTCTTTCCTTCCTTTCAAAATGTAAAACCCCTGAGACACTGCTGCCTCAGGGAATACTTTAAAACTTATGCTTCAATACCTCTGCCTCTGAGATATTCGATCACATCTCCCACAGTTGCCAGCTCTGTAAGTTCTTCGGCAGGTATCTCGATATTGTACTCATCCTCAAGAGCCATTACCAGTTCAAAAAGGTCGAGAGAATCTGCTCCAAGATCATCTTTAAAAGAAGTGTCTGCGGTAATCTCACTTTCTTCGCAGTTTAACTGCTGCGCAATCATTTTTCTCATTTCTTCTAACATTGCTTTTCTCCTTTATCAAGTAACTTATCTCTGCTTTGATGTGCAAAGTATATATTCTGGAAAAGTATTTGTCAATAGATTTTCCAGATTTTAGAGAAGCCTTTCAGGCTCTTTAAACTTAATCTGTCTTGCCACGCTTAACGCAAGTCCCATCTCCGACATCAGGAACACGATTGAAGTACCTCCGTAACTGACGAACGGCAGTGTAACACCGGTATTTGGCATCAGATTTAATACAACCGCAATGTTAAAAATAACCTGCAGTGCAATATGGATAAAAATGCCGCTGACCATCAGAGAACCAAACATATCAGGTGCATTCTGTGCGATAAAAAACAACCGATACAGAAGGTATGCAAACAACAGTAAAAGAATGATTCCACCCAGGATACCAAGTTCCTCACACACGATGGAAAAAATCATATCATTCTGTGCTTCCGGTACGCTTCCGAGCTTCTGGATACTGTTGCCAAGCCCACGCCCGAGGAATCCGCCTGAACCGATCGCATACAGTGCCTGAATCGTCTGATAACCATCACCTGACGCAAAATCTTCCGGGCGTAGCCATACAAGAATACGGCGCAGACGGAAACTGGAACTCGTCTCAAGTGAAGAACTTAAGATCATGACAAAAATAATGATTAGCGCAACGCCTACCCCTGCCGCGATCAGGAAAGGTTTCACCTTCGGATGTGCAATGAAGATCAGTCCCATGGTGATACAGAAGATGATGATTGCAGTACTTAAGTTATCTGTAAATGCATATGCCAGAAATGCAAGTGCACTTCCGCTTCCCGCAAGAATCATAAATGCCTTGAGTGTTTTGATCTTCCTGCCCATATTGACGATCATATAGGACAGGCACACAATGACTGCAATCTTTGCGATCTCAGACGGCTGAAAGGACAGTGGTCCGAGATTCAGCCATCGTCTTGCACCATTGGCGGTTCTTCCGAGAGGTGTCTTAACCAGCATCATCAAAATGGCTGCCATTCCGTAAAGCACCCCGGTAAATTTCGTCAGAATATGATAGTCGATCTGCGAAATTCCAAGTGCTATGATAATGCAGCCGAAACTGATCGCCGCCTGTTTTTTAAAGTAATACATGTCATCGCCGTAGTTCAGCTCTGCCATGTAGGAACTGGTACTGTAAAGTATGACCAGACCAAAACATGTCAAAAGAATGATAACAGCGAGAAGACTGTAATCATAGTAATCTGTTTTCTTTTTTGTTTTTGGTTTTTTAACTGCTTTTTTTTCTCTGCTCATAATGTACAGTATAGCAGACTCCTTTTCTAACCGCAAGAAAAAACAGGGAAACGGCACACAATCCGTTTCCCTGTCTGTCACATCATTTTTGATTATTTGTCGCTGTCATTATCGATAGCTGCTGTCTCGATCACGAACTTGACATTTCCGTCCATGCCGGAGGATTTTCCACTGAAGGAAGTGTACGCGTTGTCATCAGAACGGATCGCATCGAAGCGGTCCATGAGATCCTGAAGATCATCTTCTACAAGGTCAGACAGTTTCCTGATACCTTCATCGTCAAATTTCTTCGTTCCGTCTGCAAGCTCTTTTGCACCGTCGGAAAGGCTCTTGATACCATCCTTAACCTGTGTGCTTCCGCTGCTGAGTGTTGCTGTTCCGCTTACAAGCTGCTGTGCACCGGATGCAAGCTGGGATGCTCCGCTTGTCAGTGTACCACTGTTTGCAGAAAGCTGGGATGCACCGCTTGTCAGTGTCTTGCCGCTTGTCTCAAGCTGTGTTGCACCATTCTTGATCGTCTTGTTGTTCTTTGTAAGTTTTGTAGCACCGGAAAGCATAGATTTGATAGCCTTTGTAATATCACCGTTATATGCTTTCTTAAGTGACTGTAACCCTGTATTAAGTTCAGATACCTTGGATGCAAGAGTATCCAGATTCTCACAGTCCTCGCCCAGATAAGTGTTCAACTGTGTCTGCAGTCCCGGAATAACTCCTGCATAAATGGTTTTTGCAGCTGTCGCAAGTTTATCTGCAAGGTTTCCCTTTACTAATGACGCCGCTCCATTATACATTGTAGCTACATCATTATTTTCGCCTTCCGTATTTGCCATAGCCGTCAGACTTTCATCAAGTGTTTTTGCAAGATCCAGTGCTGACGGTGTCGTTCCCGCTGCAGTTGTAGATGTTTCCGTATTTGTTTCATCACTTAACGATGCAAGTCCACTCTCAATCTGGGAAAGTCCACTCTGAAGCTGCGCCGCTGCATCACCAACAGCTGCTGCCTGTGCACTCTGTGTGCTGACTTCGCCTGCTGCCGCCTGTACTGCTGCTGCCTGCTCGCTCAAACCAGAAACCTGTCCGGCATGTGCTTCCAGGTTTGCCACACCTCCCTGTGCGGTAGCCACACCGCCGGAGATTGCACCGATTGCACTCTGTAAGGCACTGTTTACCGCTGCTGCTGTTGCTTCATCCATAGAGGAAGTATCAATACTATTTAAAATATCAATTGCAGAGCTTGCACTGTCCAGACCTGCGGAAATCGTGCCGGCATCTCCCTGAAGAGCATCTCCGGTTCCAGCTGCTGCACTGACTGCACTTGCTGCTGCATTTAACTGATCTGCTGCTGAAGTTCCTGCTACAGCTGATACAGAATCAGCTGCCGCCTGTGCAGTTGCAAGGCCTGCCTCAATCTGCTGGGTACCGGCTGTCGAAGGAGTTCCACTTCCGCTTGTATTACCGCCAGATGCTCCAGCCTGTGCCTGCAGCATCTGGTACAATGCATGTGCTGCCGGCTGCAGTTTTTTCACATTATCCACATAGCTGACTACGCCCTGTGCAAGTGCACCAGTCTGAGTTGCATACTGTTCAGTACTTTCTGCAAAATGATACAGACTTTCATCATTGTCTGGATTTGCGATCTGATTTATCAACTCCGGAAGTTTTTCTTTAATTGTTTTAACCAGACCAGCTACTTTTGTATTTAACTGATCTGTTCCATCAGCTGCATCTGAAAGACCGGTTCCAAATGGCTTCAATGCAGTCTGGAAAGATTTGATTCCCTTCTGGAGAGTAGATACTCCATCCACATAAGTCTTCACACCGGATGTCAGATTGTTGCTTCCTGCAACATACTGTTTTACACCACCTGCCAGAGTATCCGCGCCTGATGTATAAGAAGATACGCCACTGCTAAGTGTTGACGCACCACTTGACAGTGTGCTGACACCACTTGACAGTGTTCCGATACCGGAATCAAATTCCTGATATTTCTCATCGAGAGTAGATGCACCGTCTGAAAGTTCTTTGCTTCCATCAACCAGCTTAGTTGCTGCATCAGTCAGATCATCCATAGAATCTTTCAGGTCATCCAGTCCGTCTACATCATTCAGATCAAGAGAATTAAGAAGATCTGCCAGAGCAAATGTAAAAGTAGAACTCATGCTGAAATCTGTAACATCTGCTTCCATTGTAAAACCTTCCGGAATATCCAGATCAATATCTTCGTCTATACTCTTGAGATCAAGGCTGTCTGCCAGTCCCGGCATTCCGACGCCGATTGCGATGTTTCTCTGTCCGTCGGAAAGTACTTTACCATTGTCGATCGTAACATTTGTGAAGTTATCGGTAGGAAGAATCATTGCTGTTGCCATAACAAACGGCGCATATACATCAGTTGTTTTCTTTCCTACTTTTGTTTTGTTTTTGACGTTATTTGTGTAGTTTACTTCGATCTTTAAGTGACCGCTCTTGCCGCCGAGATCACTGGGACTTACCTGTACACCGTCCAAATAATATTTGATCTCCATAGATACAGGAAGATCTTTATTCGTAGTTCCCTGATAATAGATATCTTTGTCCTCTGTATTCCATGTCAGATTGGAACCATCCTGTTCAAAAGTCTCATCACCTTTGACATTCTTGATATCTTTCAGATCAGATTCATCACTTAAATCTCCTGCTGATGCAGAGTTTTTCAGCCAGTCGGATACTGTAATATCTTCCGGTGTTCCGTCTGCTGCCGCATTTACATATACGGTCTCTTCTTTTGAAATATCTGTATCTGCCGCAAGTACCGGGCTCACACCCATTACCATTGTCATTCCTACTGCCACAGAAGCTGCCACTACTTTTTTTCTGTTTCTGTTCATGTTCTACGACTCCTTTTCCAGCCATTGGCTTCATTTATATGTTTCAATCATCATGTACGTGTTTTGTTATTTCTTATCCGGTAAAAATCCTTTGGATGTATGAACAATGATCGGGTCAAATACCATAAACATTGCCGGCAGAATCAGCAATACTACGATCGTACTGATCACCGCACCTCTTGCAAGAAGGGTACAGATGGAACCAATCATATCAACCTGTGAATAAAGGGCAACACCGAATGTTGCGGCAAAGAAACTGCATCCACTGACAATAATTGACTTCATAGAGAATTTATGTGCAATGGAAATCGATTCTTTCTTTGTCTTCCCGAGGTGCCTCTGTTTCTGGTAATTACTTGTCATCAGGATCGCATAGTCAACAGTTGCTCCCAGCTGGATCGCGCCAATAACGATACTTGCCACGAATGGAAGTGTTACTCCCTGATAATAAGGAATCGCCATGTTTACAAAAATCGCAAACTCAATAACTGCCAGAAGGATGAACGGCAGTGAGATTGATTTGAATACAAACAGGATGATCACAAAGATTGCTGCCATGGAGAGAATATTTACTCTCTGGAGGTCTACGTCTGTCGTATCCTGAAGGTCTTTCATCAATGGTGCTTCACCGATGACCATAGATTCCGGACTGTAAGATTTGACGATCTCCTGAATCTTGTCAAGCTGTGCGTTACATTCATCTGTTGCTGATGAATATTCAGAGCATACAAACTGCACTTCATAATTATCGGATTCAAGCATTTCCCTGATATTTGACGGAATCATGGATTCCGGGAAAGTCGGTCCGATCAGGGAGTTCATACCCAATGACCATTTTACACCGTCAACTTTATCGATCTTGTCAAGCATCTGTGTCTTCTGTTTGCTGTCCAGTCCTTTTTTCAAAAGCACCATATGTACGGTACTCATATCGAAGTCTTCTTTCAGTTTGTCATTGGCAACATTACTTGCCAGTGTAGACGGAAGAGATTTATCGATATTGTAATAGATCTGTGTATGGTTATTTCCGTAAATTGCAGGACACAGAAGTACGAGAAAAACAATCAGCCATACTTTATAATGTTTTGTAATAAAACCGGATGCTTTATCAAGACTCGGGATCAAAGCTTTGTGTTTGGTCTTTTCGATTGCTCCGTCAAATACAAGGATCATTGCCGGGAGAACAGTAACACAGCAGATAACGCCGATGACAACACCTTTTGCCATAACGATACCCATGTCACGTCCAAGTGCAAAGGTCATAACACAGAGTGCAAGGAAACCGGCAATTGTTGTAACAGAACTTCCTGCTACGGATTTAAAGGTATCTCCGATCGCATGTGCCATCGCACGTTCTTTTTCATCGTATTTCTTCTTATAAGCTTCAAATGAGTTCAGAAGGAAAATGGAATAGTCCATTGTTACACCAAGCTGAAGCACTGCTGTCAGTGATTTTGTGATGTAGCACACCTGACCAAAGAAAATATTACTTCCGAGGTTGTATACAACCGCAAGTCCTACACTGATCAGGAACAGCACCGGAATTACCAGTGAGTCCATCGCAAGAAGCAGAACCAGAAGGGAGAGGCATGCAGCGATCACAACGTAGATCGGCATCTCTTCCAGGGCAATGTTCTTGATATCAGTTACAACACCTGACATACCACTGATATAACACTGCTCATTTGCGATCTTACGCATATCTGTGACTGCTTCCATTGCCGCATCGGAAGATGTCGTATTATCAAACAGTGCGATCATCATCGTTGCATCTCCGTTAAAGAATGCATCTTTGAATTTATCAGGAATCATGCTTACCGGGATGCTTAAATCAGCTACACTGTCATACCACAGTACATCCTTTACATGATCTACATCCTGAAATTTTTCCTTTAATGCCGCTACGTCTTTCAGATCCATATTTTCGACAACTACCATGGAGAATGCACCCATTCCGAATTCATCCACCATGATGTCCTGACCTTCTACTGTCTCCAGAGAATCCGGCAGATAGCTTAAGATATCGTAGTTGACTCTCGTTGCTGCCATTCCCAGGAATGATGGTATCAGCAGAAGCAGACTGACTATGACAATCACGACTTTATGCTTCGCAATCCATTTTCCAACCTTAATCATCTTGTCCTCCTTATTGACTTTCTTTCTCATTTATGACTGTTAGTCACTTTTTATTCATACAGAGTTATATACCAAAACTGACCATTAGTCAATATACGTTTTGACCAATGTGTCCAAAAATTCTTTTGTATTTTTTGTAATATTGACTTTCGGTCAGTTTTGACTATAATAAATAACGAAGTTGTTTTCGTAATTTAGAGGGAGGTTTTCTGATGGGAAAAGTAGAGTCAAATAAAAAACAGAAAAAAGATGCTCTGTTTAACACTGCATTTGAGCTTTTTACCACAAAGGGCACAAATAAAACTACGATCTCAGATATCGCAGATAAAGCCGGTGTCGCCAAGGGAACCTTCTATCTGTATTTTAAAGATAAATATGATATCAGGAATAAATTAGTTTCCTATAAAACAAAAGAACTTTTTTACCGGGCCTATCAGTCGGTTCTCGAACATGAAATTTCAGGATTTGACAACCAGCTTCATTTTATGGTTGATTTTATTCTGGACAGTCTCGAGCAGGATTATGCCCTTCTTGTTTTTATTTCCAAGAATCTTTCATGGGGCGTTTTTCAGGCAGCTCTCGATGATAAGATGCCGGACAGTGATCAGCAGTTTTATCAGCAGTATCTCGAATTAATAAAAAAAGATGGCCGTACTTACGACCATCCTGATCTGATGCTTTTCTCTGTTATTGAGCTGGCAAGCTCCACCTGCTACAGCTGTATGCTTTATCAGCAGCCTGTTTCACTTACCGAATATCGTCCTTATCTGCACCGGACGATTGATGCAATCCTGACAAGTTTTGAATCAAAGGGACTTTAATTTTCCCTCCTGCTGCGCTTTTTCAAGAAGTTCCACAATTCTGTTATTTGCACTTCCTATAATTATACCTGCATTGATAACACTTTCGCAGGAATCCATCAATTTCACAGCCTCTTCAAATGTCTGGTCGCTTATTTTCTCAAAAGGCTTTTCAGTTACTGTCTGTACTGCCAGAAGTCGTGCAAGCTGATAATCAATGTCATTCGGGTACAAAACCCCTGCCGCAAAAGGTATATTCTTACGCTGCAGCCTCCTGTAAACCGGTATTCCGCTTCCCCCGGAAGATATCACAAACACTTTTGGTTCTCCCTCTGGTCTCGGAAGTTCCAGACTACCGAAGACCGGGTCAAAATACCCATTATCTATTCCATACAGCTCTCTGATCGTCTCCTCCTGAAAAATAGTTTCCGGTTTGCCGCAATGAGCAATCCTGTCGCCTTTGACGCAGATAATTTTATCTGCTACTTTTTCAGCCAGATCAATCTCATGAAGAGACATAATTACCGTAATTCCTTTTTTCTTCGCCATATTCCTGAGAATTGAGAGTAATTCCAGTTTATAACGTACATCCAGAAAAGATGTCGGCTCATCCAGAACAATAATCTCCGGTTCCTGACAAATTGCTCTTGCCAGAAGAACCCTCTGACGCTGTCCGTCACTGATCGCATTAAAATCTCGTTCTCCAAGTTCCTGCGCATGAACCGCTTCCATAGCTTCGTCAACCTTTTGTTCGTCTTCTCTGCTTAAGATTCCCAATTTTCCGGTATATGGATAGCGTCCTGTCGCAACAATGTCATGACAGGTCATAAGTTCCGGCTTCATACGGTCAGTCAGAACAACCGCCATTTTAGTAGACAAATCTCGGAACGAAAGTTTTGTCAGATTTTCCTCTGCAATTGTCACATTTCCAGAAATAAGCTTTAACTGACGTGTGATACTTTTCAGAATTGTGGACTTGCCTGCACCATTGGGGCCGATCAGCGTCACAATTTCTCCTTTTTCAATTCCGATACAGATATCATGAATCAGTGCTTTCCCATTGTAGCCGACTGCCAGATTATCCATATTTATATATTGATCTGTCATATCATTGTTTTCCTTTCTGGCGTTTCAACATCATTGCAATAACTACCGGCGCACCAAAGATTGATGTCACAGTACTGATATTCAGTTCCAGCGGTGCAAAAGCAGTTCTCGCAATCAGGTCACTCAGCATACAAAAAACAGCACCTCCCAGGAATGTCCCCGGTATAACAACAAGTGGTCTGGATGTATTCAGTGCCTGTTTTACCAGATGCGGGACTGCAATACCTACGAAAGAAATCGGTCCTGCAAATGCAGTTACCGTCGCAGACAACACACTTGACAAAAGAATCAGCGTTACTCTGAATACTCTTATGTTTACGCCCATGCTCTGCGCATAGGCTTCTCCCAGCTGATAAGCCCCAATTGGTTTTGAAAGCATAAAGGTTAGTATAACCGCCACTGCAATGATCAGTGCTGATATTTTTACATTACTCCAGCTCATACCGGAGAAACTTCCCTGTGACCATCCATGAAGGTTTACAATATCAGAGTCTTCTGCAAAAGTAATCATAAAATCCGTAATCGCAGAGCATATATACCCGATCATGGTACCTGCAATCAACAGTGTTGCCATATGCTTAATCTGTCTGGATACCAGAAGAATAAATCCGGTTGCAATAAGTGAACCGATAAAAGCTGCGATTACCAGTGTATAAGAAGATACTTTGTTAAATTTTTCAAGGAAATAGATCATTGCCAGCGCAACTACCATCTTCGCTCCGGATGAGATTCCCAAAAGATAAGGGCCTGCAATGGGATTCTCAAAAAAGGTCTGAAGCAGAAAACCCGAAAGAGAAAGCGCACCGCCCAGAATCGCCGCCATCAAAAGACGTGGCATTCGAATCTTCCATATAATGTTGTATTCTGTCTGTGCTCCTTCCCTCAGAAAAATAATCTTCAAAATACGGGAAACCGGAATATTTGTAGTACCTGTGTTGATATTCAGAATCAGAATTGCAAAAAGTGCTGCTGCCATTACTGCAAATACTACTGCATAACGCGAACGCCGCCGGAAATTTTCCATATGGAAGCTTCCGGTGCTTCCGTCTGTTTGTGATTTCATCATGACCGCTCCTATAATTAGTTGATTTTTGTTATAAATGTCATCTGGCTTTCATCCCCGTCTGTAAGCATCAGATGAAGATCCGTGATCATATTTCCTACTATATCCGTTGCCTGATAAAGATATTTACCTGCGCACCAGACGTTTCCCTCTTTGACTGCCTTAAAGTCAGCAAAAAGTTCACTTTTCTGCAGGAGCTCGTCCACGCTGTTGATCGGGTCATCAATGGTTCCATTGTATACCAGATAATCCGCATCAATTGCCTGAGTATAAAATTCTTCCATCGTCATCGGCACAGAAGAACGTTTTGTTTCTTCTTCGGAATCAACCTGTGTCGGCACATAACGTCCACCGGCGATTTCAATCATTTTGGGAACATAATCTGTCGGTTTTCTTACTACTACAGAACCATCACTGCTGATATAAAAGAATGCAACGGTTTTTTCGGTATTTTTGAAATCTTTCAGATCTGAAATAACTTTCGCCTGTTCATCAAAAAATGCCTTTGCTTCATCCCTCTTATCAACCATCTCCGCATAAACTTTGATCCACTCCGTTCTTCCAAGAGGATGATTTTCATAGCTGGAACGATCTGTAAAAACAGGAATTCCCATCTGTTCGATCATTTCCTGAACTTTCGGAGTATGCAGGATCATGGTTGATTCGATTGCCAGATTACAGCCGGAATTTACAAGCAGCTCGTAATCCGGTTCACTGTACTTGCCGGCAAAAACAATGCTTCCATCTTCCATGGCCTGTTTTGCCGCCTCTACATACCAGCCAGACTCCTGAAGGGAAGAAAATTTGATATTGTCCAGTGCATCCAGCGAAGAAAACAATGACATAGCCGAAGTTGCTGCCAGATAAATATTATCCAGCGGTTTCTGAAGCACTACGATATCACTGTCCAGACCGTCCGGTGCTGTTTTTCCCTCCGGCACAAGCAGGAACTGTCCGCTGTCCGGTACATCGATCAGAGTGTAATCATCATTGTAATAATATATATGGAAACATTCTGCAAAATCGTTCTGCATTTCCGATTCAAATGTCAGTCCCGGAATTTCCGGTGCAGAAGAATCCGTGTCTGCGGCCTTTACATTCATGGAAATGCTGAAAATGCCTGCTACAAAAAAGCATACCATCAACAATGATAACCACAGAGTTCTTATACTTCTTTCTTTCATTTTCTTATCTCATCCTCCGATTTTGTATAAGGGGCGATCCGAAGACCGCCCGTGTTTTATTCTGTATCTGTGTTTTCTTTTGTGTCTGTACTTTCCTGAGTATCTGTACTTTCTTTCGAATCGCTGCTATGTGCACCTGCAGCAGATTCATAAAGTTTGGAAGCTTCTTTCTCGCATCCGAACAGCGCACCATATACCTTGCTCCATTCGTATTTCGCAAGTACATCTTTTTCATCTTTTGAACGGTCAAGTATCATAGGAATCTTGAGGATTGCAAATTTTTCTGCAAGAGCTGTCATAGCCGGATATTTTGTATCACCCTGCTCCTCTTCCGATTTATCTTTCAGAATATCAGACGGCACGATCGCAAGCTTACATTTATTCTTCACAAGATCTTTCAGGTCAGCCTTATCATAAGTTCCCGCAGAAATGATATCACCATTTTTTATGGATTCTTTTATTTTATCAATTTTGCATTCCTCTTCTGTTACTGACACCGCTGAAACGTTTTTATCCGCACCGATCTTATTGATCATTTCCAGCGCCACATCAGATGCCACGTATGTTTTGTCCATCGGAAGCTGAATGACGATGATTGATTTGTCAATTCCTGCCGGAATCTGATCCGTCTTGTCTTCCGGAACCAGCAGATAACGGATAGCATCCTGTTTGTAGAGTTTTGCATAATCCTGTTCGGATGCTGCTTCTTCTCCATCTGTACCGGAGGATTTGGAAGAAGTTGTCTCTTCAGATGATTTTGCAGAATCACCATTCTCACTGTCCGATGTAGTCTGTGCTGCATTATTCTGTGTAAGATCCACACTTTCTTTGCCAAACTCATCATTTAATGAAATTTCAAGTACTGTCATATCATTGCTGTAATAATGAATTTTGAACATTTTTGAATGTTCCAGTTTCAGTGAGCTCATATATTCCAGCCCCGTGATCTTTGGTGCTGCATCATCTTTGTAAACAATACCTGCATCTGTTTCGGCCTCTTCGCCCGCAGCTACCTTCTTTGCGCTTCCGGCTGCTTTTGCAGAGACACTGCTTCCTGATGAACTCTTGCTGCTGTCTGAAATATCCATACCAAAATACAATGTATATTCGATTTCGTATGGTTTTGACATAGCCGTAGTACAGCCAACTACCTTATTGTTGGCATTCAGCTGAACCGGAATCTTGAAAGTTGTATAATCACTTCCCTGCTCTACCGGATCATACTGGCTTCCACTGGCTTTAAGATAAATCCACTTGCCACTGTTAAAAGTTACATAAGCCCATGCCTGTCCGTTCTCTACACTGATCTTATCGCAGGTGATATTCAGCCCGTGTGTACCGGTTCCGCCTGACCATGAAAACGAAAAGGCATCTGAACCATATTCACCATCTTTTAAGCTTCCCGCCGAAGAATCCACCTGACTGGTCTTACCGTCTGTTTTGGACTGATACTGGCTGCCGGATGAACTGCTTCCGCCGGTGCTGCTTCCACTGGAGCTTCCTCCGCCGGTACTGCTTCCGTTCGAACTGCTTCCATTGGAATTACTTCCATTAGAACTGTTACTTCCACTGGAATTGTTTCCGCCTGTGTTACTTCCGTTAGAGCTGTTATTTCCATTAGAATTGCTTCCGTTGGAATTATTTCCACCGGAGTTATTGCTGCCGGAATTATCACTCTTTGAACCATCCCCGCCAGTCTCGGAACCACTGGTATCTACTGTAAATTTCAGGGTATGGTCATACCACATTTTTTCTTTGTCTCCGGCTTCATAATAACGATGGGAACGTGCTGCCAGTTTTACTTCCTGATTCAGACCCGGGAGTGAAAATGTATAAGTATATTTACCATTTCCGTCAACTTTGTAGGAGATCAGATTGCTGTCATCTGCCTTAAGTGCATCTTCTTTGCTTCCCAGGAACAGCCTGTCATATCCATCACTGCTCAGCGTGATCGTAGCCGTGACTTTACCGCTTTGGGCAACAAGTTTGCAGGCTATGATCTTAAACATCGTCTTTGTTCCATATGTATGTTCTACATTTCCGATATAAGTTCCATCCTTTACCTCATCGCCGGATGGCTTATCTGAAGACCCTGTATCGTTTTTTGTAATATGGATCGTATAATCAATGTCATGGGGTTCTGTCATAGCTATTGTCGTTGCAGTAATGACCATATCTGTGTTCAAGGCAACCGGAATCTCAAAATAAGATCCTCCCTCATTGCTCGTCGGCAGATATTCCTGACTGTCAACTACTACTCTGGTAAATTTCTCACTGCTGAACTTGATGGTTGCGTATGTCTTACCCTCCTTTACAGTGATACCTTCACAAGTGATCTGCGTTTTCCCTGTGCCGCCTTCAAAGGAAAATCCATCTGCTGTATATGTACCATCAGCAAGTGCAAAAACAGATATTACATCCTGTGTATCCTGTTCTGTATTCTCACTGTCTTCTTCCAGACTTTCTATGCGATAAGAATCTTCGTCCGTATCCTGTGTTTCTTCTGCAGTATTTCCTTCCAGTGATCCGATCTTCCAGAGCGAATCTGACATCTCATCTGCACCGCTCTTTGAAATAGTTCCCTCGCCGGAATTATCTGCCGGAATATTTTCTTCTGTTTCCTGCGGCTCCTGCATATTTTCTGAATTATTATCATCCACTGTCTCCTGTGCAGGTTCTGCCTCAGACGGAAGCATGAAATAAAGATCTTCCTCTGTATACCAGCTGTTATCTGCAGTGTTACCTGGAACATATCCTGCCTTTTCTCCCAGATACTGCGGATCAATATAAAACAGATAATGATATCTGCCCTCTTCGTCCATTGAACCTTCGATCACAGGTGTTTTATCCTCATCTGATCTGTTTCCAATATAAAGCCTGTTATATGCTGTATTTGCAGATACAATTTCAATCAGAACAGACTCGCCTTCCTGAAAAGCCCTTTTCTCCGTGATCTGCAGAAATTCTTCGTTCACAGGATCTGTATCAGCGTTCTGCTCTGTTTCTTCTGTCGTTGCTTCATCTGGTTCTTCATTTGCATCTGAGCCAGATTCTTCACCTGCATCTTCGCTGTTTTCTTTTTCCGGTGCAACATCACTGTTTTCCTGTACTGTCGCATTCTCTGCTGATGCCGAAACCACAGCCTGTGGTGCCGTCGTCATACTCAGTGCAAGAAGTACAGCAAGCGCCTTTTTTGCCTGCATGCTTACCTCTCCTTTTTATTTGAAGTGCTGTTTTTATGAATGTTTAACTTTTATAGGATAAAAATAAAGCCTGCTTTCCGTACAGAACAGGCAGACTTTTTCATACAAATAAAGTGTACACTTCCACTTTAAGCTCAATAGCATTCTGATCTTTCGTGGATTTGTTACACTTGCATTGATGCGATCTGCTTTCTTCGGAAGCTGTTCATCATCCCTCCAGCAGGTTTCCTGACTTACACAGTATCACATGCCCATTCCTTCTCACGCCTATTTCACGCAATGGCTCTTATGAACACCTCTTATGTTTACAGTGACCGGATCGTTCAGGACTTACACCTGATTCCCTATTATCCGCCTGCGGCAGCACTGGAGTTCCTATATTCTACTTTATTATAACAATATCTCCGATAAGGTGCAAGAGTCTGAACCCGATTTACATTTATATAAGAAAGCTGTTCATAAAATGTGCTGAAATGCACCGAAAAAGCCGCTGATTTTTTGATTAATATTTGTCAATTTTACTAATAAATGTTATTATAATTTTATGGGATGTATACGCGGAGCATTCCAGCCGCAACAGACACATGTAAATGTGTCCGAATTTATTTAATTACATAAGGAGACTATTATGAAGCAAAGAAGAAAAGCTATTTTGGCGCTGCTTCTCAGTGCGTCCGTGGCAGCTTCTCCAATTGTATCTGCAACATCCGTTTTTGCGGAAGATCTGGATTTTGCAACAGTTGAAGAAACTGAGGTTACATCAGAAGATGCGGGTTCTGATTTCTCAGATGACTCTATTTCCATAGAAGATTCTGATGACGTGACCGAGGCTGATACAGCCGATGATTCCATTTTAATTGACAACTCTGATTCTGCTGAGTATTCAGAATCAGATACAGATGTATTCAGTGCCGGTGATGAAGTAGACGCATTCACTGCAGCAGATGAAGTATCTGTACAGGCTGACGAAGAAGCAAAGACTCACTCTATTGATGTTACTGTTGTCAACAGTTCCGGAGACGTATCCGGCATGTATGCCATGGAAAATGCCATCATCACCAAACAGGACGACGGCACTTACCTGGTAAAAATGCATCAGAAAAATAAAAACAGAAACTACATGGCACTCACCAGGGATGTCACCGCTGCCACTCAGCACAGAGTTGACTGGTATATTGCTGATACAGACTATTATTACACTATCCCGGTTGCAAACCTGACGGAGCCTGTATATGCAAGTTTCAGCTATACAAGAAACGTAAACAAAGGTGCTGCATGGAGTAATGTTCAGACAATTACTTTTGATACTTCCTCTATGGCAGATACAACTGAACCTGCTGTTGACGCTTCCGGCATGAACAAACAGGCAGCTCTTAACTATACTGCTGCTGATGCCGCTCTGGCTTCCGTTCCGGAAGATCTCTCAATTTACACAGATGAGACAGCAAAGGCAGTTACCGCTGCTGCCAATGCGCTCAAAGGAAAATACAAAGCAATCCAGCAGTCTGACGTTGATACCCTTGTCACCGCTCTCACTGACGCGGTTAAAGCTTTAAGAAAAAAAGCAGTTTCTCTTACCGTTACAAATAAGACAGGCATGTTTAATGTTACAGATGCAGTTCTCGATAATGACAAACTCATCGTTACTCTTCATGGAACTGGTTATCGTTATCTGTACAAGGGTACTTATGAAGAAGCTGTTGCAAATGGGGATAACAGAGACAAATGGATTGCAGGCGATAATTCCAGCGGAAAATGGCAGTTTACCATTCCTGTTGCTGAAGGTGAAACCTTCGTCCCGATCGTAGCTATCTCCCACAGCTACCTTACCAAATATGAGCAGGGTAAGAACTCTCTGGAAAGAGCTTTCTATCCTCGCCAGGCTGTAATTGACCAGAACGCAGCTACTTTAGTTACCGGTGATTATGATCATACAAAAAATCTGACTGTCACCAATAATGTTAAAATGTTCAAAGTTGACACCGCTTCCCTTGAGACAATTGGTGGACCTAACTCTAATAATTATAAGGAGATTCTTCACCTCACCATGGGAAGTACCAGCTTCGATAAAGTATTTATCGGCTCTGCTGTAGATGCGGCCGCTGCTGAAACAACAACTGACATCACAGACCAGAAAGCAGATCTCACTGTAAAAGCCAACGCAATGGGCGGTGAAGCTACTGTTGACTACCTCGAAAAAGAAGTGATCTTTTCTTTCCATTCTGTAAAGAATGATTCCTGGTATGAACGTGTATTCAATGTAAACAAAACAAATGGTACCCTTACCATTACACCTGTTTCAGTTCCGGCTACTTCAATCACACTGAATGCATCCAGCCAGAATCTGATTACCGGTGAGTCCTTTACATTAACAGCTACTGTTGAACCTGCTAAAACAACTGATACAGTTGTATGGTCATCCAGCAACGAAGCCGTTGCCACTGTTTCCGACGGTACTGTAACTGCTGCAAAGGCTGGTACTACAGAAATCACTGCTACAGCAGGAAACGTAAAAGCAACATGTACTGTTACAGTTTCTGATCCGGTCTACAAAGTAACAGACATCAAACTTACGGCTGCTCCTTCCCGCCGCATTGCAGCAGGCAAGAAAGTAAAGCTTAAAGCTTCCATTGCTCCTTCTAATGCTACAGACAAATCTGTAACATGGACTTCCAGCAACAAAAAAGTTGCCACTGTTAACGCAAAAGGTCTGGTTACATTCAAGAAAAATGCAGGTGGCAAAAAAGTAACTATCACAGCTACAGCCAAAGATGGAAGTAAGAAATTTGCAAAGATCACGCTTACCTGCATGAAGGGTTCTGTAAAGAGTATCAAACTTTCCGGAAAAACTACTGTTAAATCTGGTAAAACTACAAAATTAAAAGCAAAAGTTTCTACCAAGAACGGCAAGGCAAACAAAACTGTTGTATGGTCATCCAGCAACACCAAACTTGCCACTGTTGACAAAAACGGTAAAGTAAAAACTGTCAAAGGCAAAAAAGGCACCGTCAAGATTACCGCAAAAGCAACTGACGGATCCGGCAAGAAAGCAACTATTAAAATTAAAATTAAAATCAAATAATATCAATTGTTTTTAATAACAATATGATACAAAAAGCTCCTGCGAGATTCGCTTTATTACGAAGCCTCACAGGAGCTTTTATTATCACATTATATTTACAGAACTTTTATTTTTATGTTCTGTATTCTATTTTTCTGAAGCCTTTTTTGAAGTATCTTTCGCATCCTTTGTTTTTTCCGCTACTTCATCAGACTCTTTCTGAGGATTTGTAACTTTTACTTTATGATCATACCACTTATTCTTCTTGCCAATAAGTGCAAGATCAAACTCTTCGTCAATAGCAGGTACCGGAATATCAAATCCATAAACTTCTTCTGTCATTCCATCACTGTAGGTAACTGTATCTGTTGTTGGCTCAAGAAGTTCTGCGCCGTCTTTCTTCGCATCTTCTGAAACTCCCACAAAGAGATTTACAATATTTTTGGACGCCAGACTTACATGCAGTGTCATCTTTCCATCTTTGACAGTCAGCTCACCTTTTCCGTCGTTTGCTTCATTTACATGGAACATGGAGCTGTCGGTATCAAACTCTGCTGTGTAGACACCATCTTCCAGGACATCACCTTTTGCAGTATCGTCTGCTTTGGCACCTTCTGATGATTCGTCTGTTTTTGTCTCTTCTGTAGTTTCCTGCTCTGCGGATTTTGCAGAAACTGCCTTCGCTCCTTCTGCCAAAACCGGGCTGTAACTGCCGATCATAAGTGCTCCACTTAATACACATGCCATCATTGCCACTGAACGTTTCATAATATAAAATCCTCCTGTTTTACAGGAAATGCCCGGAAGGACCTGAATCCTCCCGGGCAGCCCCCGTTATCTTAGATACAAATTATGTATTATTTTATTATTCTGCAGCTTCTTCTGTTGTTTCTGCTGCATCATCTGCTGCTGTATCGTCTGTTGCTTCTGCGTCAGCATCATCTGTTGTTGCTTCTGCATCTGTTCCAAGGGAATCAATTGCAGCTTTTGTATGCTCTACATACAGATCTTCTACTGCTTCGATTCTTCCAAGTCCTTCGATCTGGCAGTCAATGCTGTCAAAAGCACCGGATGCTTCGAACTGGGATTTCCAGGAATCGTCATCATCACCGGCCATATCGTTGTTTGCATGGTCACCGGCAACAACCATCAGCGGACGAAGAACTACTTTTTTGAATCCTGCTTCTTTTACTTTTTCGATAACAGCCTGGCATTCTGTATCTTCCGGCTCACCTTCTACAGTACCGATGAAAGCGTTTGTGAATCCAAGGTCTTCCATCTGTGTCTGCATCTGGTCGTATGTTACATTTGCTGTATGTGAAGTACCATGTCCCATGAATACGAATGCTGTTCCGTCTTCTGCAGCAGCTTCCATGCTGTCATATCCTGCGATCTTGCAGGCTTCATCTGTGATAGCCTGTGCAACTGCTTTCTTGTCATCGTTGATAACAGTCGCATCATCGCCTACTTCACCAAGCATTGGCTCTGCGATTGCTACAGATTCGAATTTATCTTTGTAACTGTCGAGCGCTTCTACCATCTCATCGTACTCAGCACCATGCATCAGATGTGTAGGCTGAACAACAAGATTCTTAACACCGTTTGCAACTGCGCGGTCAAGAGCCTGATCCATATTGTCGATTACTTCATCGTCTCTTGCTTCTACATGGTTGATGATAATCTGTGCTGTAAATGCACGTCTTACAGACCAGTCCGGATATGCTTCCTGAAGTTTGTCTTCGATTCCTTTGATATCCTGTGCACGGCTGTCATTGAAAGAAGTACCAAAACTTACAACGAGAAGCTCATTCTCACCAATTTCATCCTGATTACGCGGATCATCCTTGGATGCATCGCCTGTATCTGCACCGAAATATTCAGGACTTGCTTCTTCGCCTTCAACCAGTGCTTTCTGAGCATCTGTCAGTTTGTCCCATGCTTCTTTTGCAGCTTTGCAGTCTTCGTCGGTTGTGTCATTTCTTTCCTGAACGTAGATCTTGTCGATCAGTGCTGCAACTTCATCCGCTGCTTTCTGGTCATCATCAGATGCTTCTGCTGTATCTGCAGCATCTGCGTCTTCTTCTGTATCTGCTGTTTCCTCTGCAGTGTCATCAGAAGTATCGCTCAGTGTTGTGACTTCGTCTGCTGCTGCCTGGTCATCATCTGCGTCTTCTTCTGTATCTGCTGTTTCCTCTGTTGCTGCCTCTGCAGTGTCATCAGAAGCATAAATGCTTGCAGATCCCATCATTGTGACTGTTGCTACAGCCATTGCCAGTGCCAGTGCTTTTACAGTTTTGTTTTTCATGTTTGTTTCCTCCTGTACTTGTGGTTTTCATGAAAATTAAAATGAATAACAAAGTACGGCTAAAAGTCCGGTGGATAGTTTTATGTATTTTTTACACAAAAAAACTCCTGCACCGGGCTAAGAGTTTCTGGATTATGGTACAACCAATTACTCGTGATCCGGAATTAAAAAATCCCCGTACCAACAGCAGGCAGGTTTCCTGACTTACAGATCAACACGTAAAAATCGTCTTCCCGGTTTCCCAGTGACTGCGCATCCACGCATGACTTCACATTCCCTGATTACAGTGACGAGATCGTACAGGACTTACACCTGTTTCCCTTTTAACTTACGGTCTTATAAAACACCATCTGCACCTGTTATTTATTATTCAATTTCTTACAGAATACCACTATTTTTTTAACTTTACAATAGTTCCGGTTATTTTTTTATCAATAAGTCCCACAGAGGCAGCAGGTATAAAAACAATGCAAACAGTACGCTGCTCTCCGGTGCGCCTACTGCTGCCAGTGGCACAGCGCCTGCAATTGACCATGGTATAAGCGGTGCTATGACCACTGCGCTGTCCTCCAGATAGTTGGCGAATTTTTCTTTATCTGCTTCGGTTCTGCTGCACAACTGATCCGTCAAAATAATCGACAATGTCTGGTTACATGCCACAACGCCGGTCAGAACTGCCGTCACAAATACTGCCAGATATGGTTTCGTCTTGTCTGCAAGTGCGATGACCATTTTTTGAATGCCATCCAGAATACCGGTTTCCTGAAAGATACCGGAATAGGATGATGAAATGCAGACTATCGCGCCTACCTTTACCATAGAAGAAATTCCTCCACCATCCAGCATAGATGCCACCGCAGAATCTGCGGAATGAAAGCCGGTCAAAATCAGCATCGAAAGATTTTTTACCGGAATTCCCTGAAACCAGATGCAGATCGGTATTGCTGTAAGAATACTCGCGATCATCGAAATTTTTACTCCGGCCTGCATTACCGACAATACCAGAATCACAACTGCCGGAAGCAATGTGATCCAGCCAATCTGAAATTCGTTTCCAAAAATTTTTACAAGATCCGGCACTTCTGCTGTGCCATGAAGGTTCCTGCTGACGCAGAAATAAATAAGCGCTGTCACGATAAACGGTACCGCCCCACTTCGTATCATATTTCTGATATTTCGGTAAACACTGGTTCCCGTCAGTTCAGAGACAAGAAGTGCGCTCGTTGATACCGGTGAACAGCGGTCTCCAAAATAAATGCCGGACAAGATTGCCCCGCCTGCCATCCACGGACGGATACCAAGTGTTGACGCGATTGTCGCACAGACAACGCCCATCGTTGCCGCGGTTCCGAAAGAAGTCCCCGTCAGCACAGAAACAAGGCAATTCAAAAGAAACGTCATAAGAAGAAAAGTAGATGGTTTTATCAGATGAATCGTATAACAGATGATTGCAGGAATCGTCCCTGCCTGACGCCAGAGCGCCGTCAGCATCCCGATCAGAATAAATGTAAACAGGATGTTTCTGACTTTTTTGATCCCCTGCAGTATCATCTTCCCTATAGATTTCCATGTATAGCCCTGTTTTCGGCTGTAGAAGCTAAACAAAACCAGCCCCGCAAAGAGCGCATATAAAATAAAATGATTGGTTGCGATACATATAATAAGCAAAATACAGAATATAGTTAGGGTCAGAGTTGCCATGTGGGGTGTCCTTTCCTATGCTGTCTTCTCTGCGCTAAAGAAAATAATCACTGCTCCAACTGCTGCAGAAATCGTTGCAAACAGGAGCATAGTATTGACACCGGAGAAATCGATCAGCGCACCGCCGAGGAAAGCTCCGATTACACTGCCAAGTGTGTAAGTCATCGTGATATATGCCTGTCCTTTGATTGCATCTTCTGCATCCATAATGGAATTTACATAATAGACCGATGCCGCTGCCATCAGCCCCCATCCCAGCATCTGGAAAATTTGGATACCGTAAAATACTGTCATATTTGGTGCAAGCAGTGAACCAAGTGATTTCAGTGTGAAGAAAATACCTGTCAGACGGAACCAGATATCACAACGTGCTTTTTTCAGCATATAACCAAACAGAAATAAGGTCGGAAGTTCGGACATTGCTGCAATTGCAGTTGCGGTTCCCATTTCTGAACTGCCGCCGCCTTTACTCTGAACAATCTGGAAAGTAAAACTGTTCAGAAGAACATGTCCGAGATAAATCAGGATACATCCGGCAAGTACTATTGTGAAGCGTTTGTATTTACGTAAAAACTGTAACGGATTTGATGTTTGTTTCTTACTGTTGTCCCCTGTCGGCACTGAGCTGCTTTTTGTAAATGGAAACAGTGCCAGACAGCCCATAAGTACAAGTGTAACAATCATGATGCATACCGGTACTGCTGTAATTCCGGTGCGTGATGTAATAATTCCAAGGACATAGGAAAGTGCTGCATAAGCTACCGAACCCATCCCGCGGGCAATACCAAAATTAAGATTATGTCCCTGATTGATACTTTCCATTCCAAGAGAATTGATAAACGGGGTCAGAAGCTGAAGCAGGGTCACACCGCAACCATAGACAACTCCGGTCAGCAATATTGATTTGCAGAAAAGAAGGGAAATTCCGAGAATCAGCTGCAACACCAGCAGTAACTGCAGGAATTTTTTCAGGGAAGGGCTTTCCGGACGGTCTGCATAACTGGCCAGCACCGGCTGAAGAACTGCTGACAGGATACCTGCAATCGCAATGATGATGCCGATCTCTGTATTGGAAAATCCGCTTCCGAGAAGATAAAATCCGGAATATCCCATGATCGCCGCAAAATTCATCCAGTACAGTCCCTGGATAAATGCATAAAGCGGTGTCAGATTTTTTGTTTTTACCGAAGACATAATGAAGACTCCTTTGATATGTATTGTTTCTATTATACATTGGATTGTGAAATGGATAAAGCATAAAATACTTGCGAATTTCATTTTTTTATTTTAAGATGAAGAATATTGATATGAAACAGGAGGAAAGCCAAAATGAAGAAAACAATAGATGTTTATGAACATATGGGAGAAATTCTGAAAGGGGTCAAATCAGGAGTACTCATTACTGGTAAAGCTGATGATAAAGTAAATTCCATGACTATCTCATGGGGAATGGTTGGAATCGAATGGGGAAAACCGATTTTTGTTACCTTTATCAGAGAAAACCGTTTCACAAGAAGTCTCATTGAAAAGACTGGCGAATTTACAGTCAGCATTCCGATTGATGACAGTGCGAAAAAAATCCTCGGCTTCTGCGGTTCCAAATCAGGAAGAGACATTGATAAAGCAAAAGAAATTGGTCTGACTTATGAAGAGCCGGAAATGACTTCTGTCCCGGGAGTAAAAGAACTTCCATTGACACTTGAATGTAAAGTTGTCTACAAACAGGCACAGGATATGAATGCAATGACCGAAGAAAACAAAGCAAAATTTTATCCGCAGGATGTAGACAGTTTGTTTACCGGTTCAAACAAAGATACGCATGTAGCATATTATGGTGAAATCGTAAATGCTTATGTAATTGAGTAAATTATCTGTATAAGCGTGAAAACAGCTCCCCGCCATTGGGGAGCTGAATTTTTTGCATTGTGTATTGACGCAGTGCCATGAGCATATTCTCTGATTCAGGAATTTTTACAGGATGCTTCGCACGGGCAGTCAAAGCTCGGATTGAAAGCATAGAAATTCTTTTCATCAAGCTGTTCCTGTACAGAACGGAGTGCTTCACCGAAACGCTGGAAATGCACGATTTCACGAGCTCTCAGGAATCGGATAGGATCTGCAACTTCCGGAATGTCACGTACTACACGAAGGATGTTGTCATAAGTTGCACGTGCTTTTTGTTCTGCAGCAAGATCTTCAAACAAATCCGTGACAGGATCTCCTTTGCTCTGGAATTCACAGGCATTGAATGGAACTCCTCCAGCAGCCTGCGGCCACACACCAACTGTATGATCAATATAGTACGGTCCGAAACCACTCTTTTCGATTTCCTCCATGGACAATCCGCGGGTAAGCTGATGAACGATCGTGGAAACCATTTCCAGATGCGCCAGTTCTTCCGTACCGACATCATTCAGGACAGCAACCGCTGTTCGGTTCGGCATTGTAAAACGCTGGGAGAGGTAACGCATGGACGCACTGATCTCACCGTCCGGGCCACCATACTGACTCATGATAAACTGCGCAATTTTTGCATTCGGTGTCTTTATATTGACCGGGTATTGGAGCCTTTTTTCATAATTCCACATAAATTATCTGCAACCTCCTTCCACTTCCCACGGAAATGGCTGTTCTGCCCATTTCCAGGTATCCCCGCCGGACTCCAATGCATCATCAATAGTCAGCGGACCATAACACTGCGAATATTCTTTCATGAGTTTCTGACGTTCCTTATCACATTCCTGATAAAAAGCCAACCCTTCCTTGCACTTCGGATGGGTATCGAGATAAAGCAGGATGTCATTGACTGCAAAGCTTACTTCATTAATCCGGTTCAACAGATTTTCGCGAGGTGTGCACTGATTTCGATACATCATTTCTGTTTACCTCTCTTTCCGCAAAATGGTTTGCATAACTGTGGAAAAACAGTTCCCACTTTCAGGGCATAGCTCAGATCATACGTCATTGCAAAATTCTGGCAGGGAACATATGCCATCGCAGGTTCCATATGATCAATGTGTGTATACATTTCCTTTCCGGAAGCTGTCGGCGTTCCAGTTATTGTCCGGTGGGCACAGGGCAATTCTCTCTGATTTCCCATGCCGCAGGTTGTATTATATGGTCGACCGCAACCGCGGCGCATCTGATAATTTTCCATGAATAATCCTTTCTGATCAAAAAGTTGTTTCCTTATACTTTATGAAATAAAAAAGGTCAGTGTGCATAATTGAGAATCTGTAGTATAATTAAGAAAATACACTAAGGAGGAATGTTTCATGAAAAAGAAATCCAAGATACTTTCCCTGCTTCTGGCAATGGTCATGCTCCTGTCTATGTGCGCAATTCCGGTGCAGGCCGCAGACACTTTGCAGAATCAGGCGAAAAAAGTGGTAATGGTCGTTGGACAAAAGACAACCATCAAAACACCTGTAAAAATGACCTTCAAAAGCAGCAATTCTAAAGTTGCAGCCGTAAATTCCAATGGGAAAGTTACTGCAAAAGCAAAGGGAAATGCCACTGTTACAGCCAAAACCTCAAAGGTAACATGGACTTACAAAATTAAAGTAGAAAAGCCTAAACTGAATAATTCCAGGTTATCAGTTTATACTAAGACATCAAAGCAGTTGAAACTCAAAGGTACTTCACGTAAAGTCACCTGGTCATCCAGTGCGCCATCAGTTGTCAGCGTGAATAAAAAAGGAAAAATAACTGCCAGAAGAACCGGCAAGGCAACTATTACCGCAAAAGTAAATGGTGTCAAATACAAATGCAAAGTAACCGTAAAAGCCAGATCTAAGAAAAGTTCCGGTCAATCCTCCGGAAAGTCTTCAGGACAAGCCTCCTCGTCAGGTGTCAACGGTTATGTATGGATTCCGGCTACCGGAAGTAAATATCACAGCAGCGCTTCCTGCAGTGGAATGCACAGTCCGCGCCAGGTAAGCATCAGTCAGGCAATAAGCATGGGGTACAGCGCATGTAAGAAATGTTATTGATTGACTTGCCAGTTGGAGCTTTTGAGTCATCTGCTTTAAGTAACTTATGGACTTTGAACTCAGATACTGCCGGCTCAGTCATCCGTTTTTTGGAGTTGGTTACCTTTGATTTCACTAACTCTCGTCTGAGGCATCCTAAATTGTTAATTAAGTTGACTTGAATATTAGTAGATTCTGTCAGAGTCATCTGAATTTCAAAATTTAGTTACCATATCGATTGTGCATTTCTCGCATTTATTTTCTGAATAAAAAGTCTGGGTTTCACAATCCTTGTCATGTGTGTTATCCTGATAATGTGCTGCAACAGTCGCCCCCACCCGCGAAGCAGGTGGGTTATAGTTCAAAATGCCTACACGCTGCGTAGACATTTTGAACAGGCTAAAGCCGTACAAAAAACGTGCCACACAGTACTCTGACTGTATGGCACGTTTCTAATTTCATACTTATTTCCATCTGCTTTCTTTCCGGCTGCATATCTCATTCCACTGACAGCCGCCACAGATTTCCACACGTTTCCCGGCCTCGATAATGTTCTTCTGAACGTTATCCACAAAATCCCGGAAACTCAGATTTTCTCTTTCTTTTAATCCACAATACTCCAGCACTTTCCGATCGTAATGTTCTACGAGATCTGCACTTAAGCATACACCATGTTTAAGATTTGGACAGGCTTTGCAGATTTCATCACCGAAAACTGCCATTTCCACATCTGCGCCTTTCTCCAGAAGTTCCAGCATATGCTGCATATTTCCGGTAAAACCATCACTGTATCCTTTTCCCTCGAAATACGCCAGACACATCCCATGGTGAGGTCTCAGCCTGATCATGCTACAAATTTACGAAGCTTTCTGGAAAGTCCATAAGCAAGTACGATTTTGATAATATCCGGAATGATGAACGGAATCACGCACCATCCAAGAACGGTTGCCAGACCAACAGCTCCGTTTGCTCTGCTGTAAACGATCATAAACCATGCAGTACCAAATGCATAGCAGACAATCAGTCCTACGATCATAGAAACAATCTGCATCACTGCTTTTTTGCCAGGAAGTTTTTCCATTGCCCACATTACAAGTGCAGAGAAAAGAAATCCGATGATATACCCACCGGTCGTTCCTGCAAGAACACCGATTCCACCGGAAAATCCTGCAAATACCGGCACACCGATGGCTCCGAGAAGGATAAATACAAGAACAGAAAGTGTTCCTCTTTTTCCTCCGAGAATCCCTACGGCAATAAAAACACCAAATGTCTGCAATGTAAACGGAACTGCTGCCGGAATGGAAATCCAGGAACAGATTGCCATAATTACTGCAAAAACGGCAATGTATACAATGTCATAAGTTTTACTTCTGGTTGCTGCTACTGTACTCATTTTGTCCTCCTCGCGATAACAGACTTCTGTCATCTGATCTTTGTTTTGATTTTAACAATTTAACACAGCGCGCCCACATTGTCAACCTATCATCGCAAAAAGGTTTACATTTTCTCGTATCATAGTTTACATTCTATTTCTGATGTACATAGACTTCCATCTGCTTATATGGAATCACGATTCCATTTGCATCGAATTCTTCCTTTATTTTCTGGTTCAGACGCCATTTTACTGCCCAGTAAGATTCAGTGGCAACCCATACTCTCAACCCCATAATCACGGCACTTTCCGCCAGTTCATCTACGAAGACAACCATCTCCCGGCTGTCACTCTTTGTATCCGGATCGTCTTTCAGTATTTTTTCCAGAATGGTCTTAGCCTTCTGAATATCTGCCTCATAAGAAATTCCTACTTTGATCTCAAGTTTACGATTCTCTTTCGCCGTCACATTAATGATCGTACTATTGGACAATGTACCGTTCGGAACTACAACTTTCTTGTTGTCAATACTGAGAAGTGTTGTATAGCAGATCTCAATCTTTGCAACCGTACCTTCACAGCCATTCGACTGATCCTGAATAATATAATCTCCCACTACAAACGGCTTAAACAAAAGCAGGAGAACACCGCCTGCCAGGTTTGCAAGCCCTCCCTGCAGTGCCAGACCAACTGTTACACCGGCAGTTCCCAGTAAAGCCGCTACTGATGACTCTTTTACCCCAAGGCTCACTGCAATGTTGATGATTAGAAGGATATACAGAATCGCTTTGCCCGCAGAAGATGCAAACTGCACAACACCTGCATCTACATTTGCCCGTTCCAGCGAACGCCGCATGATTTTCAGAAGCCAGTGGATAATTTTTCTTCCTACAAAAAATACAATGATCGATAATACAACTTTTATGCAAAATCCGGTCACCGCCGGAATCTGATCCTGCAGATACTGTTTAAAATCCAGAATATCTTTAATGCTTTCTTTTACACTGCCAATTCCCATTTCCTGCAGTCCCTGATCAACTTTACTGACTGTTTCATCAACTGTGCTCATAAAAAGCTCCCTTCGTTATTTTTGCATACAACCAGCATACTCTTTTTGTTTGCAAAACTGTAGTTTTAATATAACACAAATTTTACACAAAAACTATTTTATATGTTTAAAATCCTCATATAGAGTGATATAATGAAAACGCTTATAATAGATATATACTTTATTTTATGGAGGAAACCATGCATATTATAATTGTTGGGTGTGGAAAAGTTGGACGCACCCTTGCGGATCAATTGCAGGAAGAAGATACAGATCTGACGCTGATCGACACTGATCCTGATGTTATCAATGATCTTACTGAGGATATCGATGCAATGGGAATCGTCGGCAACGGTGCCAGTATCAATACACTGATGGAGGCTGGTGTAAAGACCGCCGATATCATGATTGCAGTAACTGCTTCTGATGAGCTGAACCTGCTCTGCTGCCTTATTGCACAGAAGACCGGTCACTGTCAGACCATCGCCCGTGTACGTAATCCGATCTACAGCAAAGAGATCAGTTTCATCAAAGAGCGTCTCGGACTGTCCATGATCATCAATCCTGAACTGGCAACTGCCAGAGAAATTTCACGATTGCTCCGTTTCCCAGCCGCAATCAAAATCGATCCATTTTCCAGAGGCCGTGTAGAGCTTCTGAAGTTTAAGGTTCTTCCGGAATTTGGTCTGGATGGAATGTCCATCTCTCAGATTACAGACAAGTATCGCTGCGATATTCTTTTTTGTGCAATCGAAAGCAAAACGACCTTAAGTATTCCGGGTGGTGATCATCTGGTTCATAATGGTGATTTTGTTTCTATCATCGCAACTCCGAAAAACACTGCCCAGTTTTTCAAAAAAATCGGCCTGAAGACACATCAGGTCAAAAATACTCTGATCATTGGTGGCGGTACAATTTCTTATTACCTTGCAAAGACTTTGTCCGACCTCAAGATCAATGTCAAAATTATCGACAAAAATAAAGAACGCTGTGAAGAACTCAGTGAAATGCTTCCGGATGCAACGATTATCTGCGGAGATGGAACTGACCGTTCCCTGCTTCTTGAAGAGGGGCTCTCCTCTGTAGAATCTTTCGTCACACTGACTAATATGGATGAAGAAAATATCTTCCTTTCCCTGTCGGCCAAGAACCTGACACAGGCAAAACTGATTGCAAAAGTCAACCGTCTTCCATATAAAGACGTCATTGATGATCTTGATATCGGAAGTGTTATTTATCCTAAATACATCACCTCTGATTCTATTCTTCGTTATGTACGTGCCATGCAGAATACAATCGGCAGTAATGTGGAAACACTCTATCATGTCCTTGATAATCAGGCAGAGGCATTAGAGTTTATCATCCGGGACGAATCCCCTGTAGTAGGCATACCGCTTGCAGACTTAAATCTCAAGTCAAATCTCCTCGTATGCTGCCTTACCCGTGAAGGAACTGTCCGGATTCCACGAGGTCAGGACTCTATCCAGATTGGTGATAATGTCATTATTGTAACTACACACAAGGGACTTCGCGATATTCGCGATATCCTTGCGTAAAATGAGGTGTATCGATGAATTTTCGTATAATTGCATATATTGTAGGATGGGTGTGTAACTTTCAGGCAATCTTCATGGTGCTTCCCTGTATCACAGCCCTTGTTTATCAGGAACATGAATTCTTTGCTTTCCTGATTTCCATGATACTCTGCCTCATTGTCGGTATTCCTCTGACAGCCCGTAAACCAAAAAACAAAGTATTTTACACAAAAGACGGATGCGTTGCTGTTGCATTAAGCTGGCTGGCACTCTGCATCTTTGGATCCGTTCCATTTGTACTGAGTAACTCCATTCCGCATCCGATCGATGCTTTTTTTGAAACTGTTTCCGGTTTTACTACGACCGGTTCCAGTATCCTCACGGATGTAGAAGTTCTTCCTCACTGTATTCTTATGTGGCGTAGTTTCACACACTGGATCGGTGGTATGGGCGTTCTGGTATTTCTGCTCTCCCTGCTGCCACTTGCAGGCGGTTATCATATGAATCTGATGAAGGCAGAGAGCCCGGGACCTTCTGTAAGTAAACTGGTGCCCAAAGTACAGCAGACAGCCAAAATTCTGTATTCTATCTATATCGGAATGACGCTCCTTCAGATCGTTCTACTTCTGATTGGAAATATTCCTTTATTCGATACATTATGTATTGCATTCGGCACTGCAGGTACCGGTGGATTCGGTATCAGAAATGACAGTATGGGAAGTTACAGCACCTATTGTCAGATTGTCACAACAATATTTATGATTTTATTCGGAGTAAACTTTTCCGCATATTATCTGATCCTTACAAAAAAGATCCGACAGGCACTTAAATTTGAAGAAGTCCGTTACTACTTCGGAATCATTGCTGCTGCAATTCTTGTGATCGGACTTAATACTATGCACCTGTTCCAGAATCTTGGTGTTTCCATACAGCAGGCAGCATTTCAGGTCGGATCCATTATCACCACAACCGGTTTTTCCAGTGCTGACTTTAATCAATGGCCCGCCCTGTCAAAAACAATTCTTGTGCTACTGATGTTTGTTGGTGCATGTGCCGGCAGTACCGGCGGTGGAATCAAGGTTTCACGTATTCTGATTCTCTGTAAAGCTGCAAAAAAAGAGTTCCAGTTATATCTGCATCCAAATGCTGTCAAAAAGATTAAAATGGATCAGAAAACGATCACTCATGATATTTTGAGATCCACAAATATCTATCTGACCCTTTATCTTCTGATCTTTGCAGTTTCCATACTGCTTATATCACTGGATAACTTTGATATGACTACCAACTTTACCGCAGTCACCGCAACACTTAACAACATCGGTCCCGGACTTGAGATTGTCGGACCTATGGGAAATTTCAGTTCTTTCTCTTATTTCTCCAAATGTGTTCTGGTTTTCGACATGCTTGCCGGACGACTGGAGATTTTCCCACTGTTGCTTCTCTTCTTTAAAGGGACCTGGAAAAAATTCTGATGTAAAAAATTGATTTCTTCACAATTTATTCAAAATCGCATCACATTTTTTTCACACTTATCTAGTATAGTAGTCACTGTAGAGAGCGAAAGCTTTCTATAAAATATTTTTCTTTTTCATACGCGCCGGTACGAAAGTACCGGCCTCCTTCCATTTATGGGACTTTTTTATCAGTCCTGTGTAAGAAAAGATTTTATGAATATTTTTTTATAAAACAAAAAGCACTTTACTTAAGTATTTCCCAGCCATCTATGCTGGGGATTTTTTCTTTAAGTAAAGTGCTTTTCTGTATGTTATCTTCTGTAAATTTCTTATCTGTCAGGATGTTCTCAGGATGCTGCCTGAAGATTGTCGCTGATCGTCTGCCAGATACTGCTGTTCTCAAATCCGAGTTTCCACTGTGCCACACCTGCCAGATTATATTTCTGGATCAGTTTTACCTTCTCGGCAATTGACTGTGCATCTTCCAGCCAGATCTGATATGTAGAATTATCCTGCTCGAAAGTCGCATAATTCTGTCCGACACTTCCATCCCAGACAACCTCTACTCCATTTGTACTGAGTACATTCTGCGCCTCATCCATTCCGATTGCTTCACTGGTCACAGCTCCTCCGGTAGTTTTCCAGAGTCTCGTATAAAACGGAATAGCAAGGATAGTTCTCTCCGGTGTAACCTCAGCGATTGTATCCTGTACACCCTGTTCAACCCACGGAAGAGATGCAACAGAGCCCGCATCAGAGCCAACATAATGCTCATCATAGCCCATAATGATGACATAATCCACTACAAGTCCCTGTTCTTTTCTGTCATAATGACTGGTAAAATCCTCCGGAACCGGGTTATCTACGGAAACCACCAGATTATTTTTGTGGCATTCAATAGAAAGTTCTCTCAAAAATTCAAGGAAATGCGGTCCTGCATCCTCACTGAGCGACTCAAAATCGACATTAATTCCATCAAGACCTACCGATAAAGCTGTCTGTACAAGCTGCTGAATGATATTCTGTCTGGATGCCAGCTGTGAAAGTGTCTCTGTCGTGCTCACATCTGCAGTAAAGTTGTCAATCAGTCCCCAGACTTTCAGACCTTTCTCATGTGCCAGTGACACATAATCTGCTGACGCGATATTTCCGATATTTCCCGCTGTGTCCTGAATATAGAACCAGGTAGGAGAGATCACATTGACTCCACTGATATTTGCAATACTGTCAGCAAGATAAGCATTTGCCTCCTGTGTCGTCACCTGGTGCCAGCTTAAATTCACTTTATCCTCCATAGTAATGTAAGTGTATTCTTCTTTCTGGAAATCACGTTCAAAATCTTTTTTTTCCATATCGGAGAGCTTATCCTTCTGAATATACCCGATATAACCATCCATTGTCGCTACCTGTACCCAGTCTTCCAACGCTTCCATATAGATCAGCGTCGTACCTTCACTGACGTCTGTCAGAATCGGTGATTTGATTCCTCCACGGTAGCGAATACTGGTATCTTTCTTTACTGTTGCAGTATTTACTGATGTAAACTGATGCTGGATCGCAATTCTTGAAGGATTGTCATACACATATGCATCCAGATCCGTAAATTTCTTTACAAAATCAAGATTCAAATAAACAGAGCCGGCCTTTAACCAGACCTCACTGTCTCCACTCTCTGAAGCCGGATAATACTGAAGTTCTGAAGGTGTAGCATAAAGAATCTGCTGATTCGCACTGTCCCAGTAATATCTCTGATTCAGATATGTATTTACCATATCCAGAGGGAGATAAACTCTGTCTCCGGATGTTACCGCCTTAGTCTCCATAATATCTGTACCAAGAATAACGGTCATTTCATCCTCGCCCGTCTGTCCATAATATTCCGTCAGGTCCATTCGTTCTTTCGTAGGAATATACTTTTTGATAAAGTACGTTCCCACCCCAACAGCTGCCAGTACTAAAATCAATATACACACAATCACTACCGGCTTCTGCTGTTTCTTCGTTTGTTTCTCTGTCTCATGTTTCATCTGTTTCTCCCTTTTGGCTCAGAGAATCTCTGAGTGTTCTGCAGTTTCTTCTGAAAATTGACATATACTTTTTTATTATATCATGTTTTTTATGGCTTGTGTCGTTTATTTAAAATTTCACACTTCTGCAAAACTGTAAAGCTATTTCAGGAAGGGATTTTCTGATGTATGGTTAAGTATTGTAGGGAAAGCTGCTTACAGGCAAATCAGAAAATCCCCTCTTCCTATATGCCCTAGGTGTTTTTTATCCGGTCAAAATCTACTCTTGCGATCCGTCCGTTCTCATCTTCTGTATAATCCCGCATATAACATCCGTCTTCTGCGATCATACAGGCTCTCGCTATCGTCTTCGGCTTACTTGGACTGCCATCCAGATAAAGCTCTACTCCTTGTCTGCGGTAAAGCTTCAGCTCTGACTTCAGAGGTTTTACGGGATCATTGTGTTTCTTGTCATGTGACATACTTCCTTAATCCTTTCCTCCCTTCCTTGTTATTTTGATTTTAGAAAACACCTGATAGGTTCAAGAAAAAATACCGGAACGATAATCGAACTTAATCTTAGGGAAATTGCTTGCTGCCACAGCGTGAATGCTGCAGGACATGTTTCTGGCAATGACTTTATGTAAAAAGAATTGTGTTATTGTGTAAGTGTTGGTTTGCTGTAAAAAAATGTTTTTCAACTATCCGCTACACAAATATTTTTTCTTACGGCTTATTATACCTGTATTTTGAATATATGCAAGCGTTTTTGTTATTTTATCAAAAAATTTCCACTTTTTTTCTAAATTTTTTATAAACAGGCAAATTGTATTTCTTTACATTCTGCAGGGTTGTGGTATATAATATTGCAGAGACAGGGGAACAAGAATAGGATGTGATAAAATGAAAATAGAAAAAATCAATGAAAACCAAATCCGTTGTACTTTAACCCGTGAGGATCTGGAAACACATCAGGTCAATCTCAAAGAACTTGCCTATGGCTCCGAGAAAGCCAAGAAGCTTTTCCGCGATATGATGCAGCAGGCACAGATACAGTTTGGCTTTGAAGCTGACAATATTCCGCTGATGATTGAGGCGATTCCGGTCAATCTTGACAGTATCATCCTTATCATAACCAAAGTCGAAGATCCTGATGAACTGGATACACGTTTTTCCAAATTTTCACCATATAAAGAAAATTCACCGGCTGAACCACTTCAGCTTGACGGTGCTGATAACATCATCGATATTTTTCAGAAAATATGCGAAGCAAAAATGAAAGGTGGTTCTTCGCGAAAGCAGGCCACCACACAAAAAGACAGCCAGGAATCTCCTGCTTCTTCTTCAGATACTCCGGCAGTCAATCTGACACATCTTTTCTGCTTCAACAAGCTTGATGATGTCATTGCTGCCGCTCATGGCCTGAACAGTTTCTTTACCGGTCTCAACACACTGTACAAAGAAGGCAATGAGGCTCGTTATCAGCTTGTCATCCATCAGTCCGGTTACTCACCTGAAGAATTCAACAAAGTCTGCAACATTCTTTCTGAGTACGGTAAGAGCAGACCGTTTTCGATTGCCGGTGAAGCACACCTTAAAGAACACGGAGAACTGATCTCTGAAAATGCATTACAGCAGCTTACACAGCTCTGATTGATGCAATGCACCAAAAAATCAGAGGACGCGCCACCGGCGCCTCCTCAATATGCAATGTAACAAAAAGACTGGCATCTTCGCCAGTCTTTTTCATTAAAAAATGGTTGGATATTATTCTCCAAGAAAGTCATTGATCTGCTGAACCAGTACATCAGCATCCATTCCATGAACCATAGCAGCTTCTTCCAGAGATTCCATCTGTGAAGACGGGCAGCCAAGGCAGTGCATACCTGCTCTCATAAGAATCGGTGCGATATTTGGATCTAAAGTAATCAACTGGCCAATCAGCATATCTTTTGTAACTTTTGCCATTGTAATTTCCTCCTTTTCTTACGAAAAAAATATTTCTCAAATTTTTCGTTATTTCTCATTATAATATAAAAGTTAGTAGGAATCAACCTTAAATATCAAATTTTGTTCACAAATTTGTACTTGTAATCCCGAAAGATATATATTAGAATAACGATATAGAACCTGTAAGGGTACTAACGAGAAAAAAGGAGGATATTAATAATGGCATATGTAATTTCTGACGAATGTGTAAGCTGTGGAACTTGTGCAGCTGAATGTCCAGCTGAAGCTATCTCTGAAGGTGCAGAGCATTTCGAAATTGATGCTGATGCATGCCTTGACTGTGGAACTTGCGCTGACGCCTGTCCTACAGAAGCAATCCATCCAGCTGAATAATTTCATTCACAACAAAAAAGCTGCGGCATCTGCCGTAGCTTTTTTCTGTTCTTCTTTATTTTTTCTCTACGCCATCCCGATGTTTTCTTTTTCCTTTTTTTTCGGATGCAGCCGCGGCTTCGCGCCTTGCCATCTGCTGCCTCCGTATTGCAAAATCAAGCGACCGGCACCGTTCCTCGTCTTCATTCTGAGAACGTAATTCCTGCGCGATCAATCGCTCAAGGATCGTCTGAAATTCCAGGATTTTTTCATTATTGTGTATTTCTGCTTTGACGGTATCTGTCCTCTTTTCTGTATTTATATCTTCTTCTGCTCTTGTCTGCGCATCTTCCGATATGTCCTCTGCAACACCTTCCAGCAATGCCGCCTCGCTTTCTTCGAATCCGCTCATGGATACAGTGATCTGAGGAATCAGTTTTTTGATTGCGCGAAGCTGCAGCCCCCGCCTCTTCAGTTCTTTTATATTCAAAAAAAGCTGAATATCATATCCGGTGTAATAACGGTGTCCCAGTTCATTTCTATGGATCTGAAGCTCCAGTTCTTCCTCCCAGTACCGCAGAACATAGGACTTGACTCCAGTCATCTCAACTGTCTGTCTGACTGTATAACGTGTCTCCATCCCGCACCTCCTTATGAAATTCGCTACAATTTATTATAGACAGGATTTTTCTCAAATTCAATGAAAACAGTCCGACAAAAAAACAGCCATACACCATCGGCACTGTATAATTCCGCGGTATATGGCTGCATTCAGCACATATTGTCTATTTTTTCATATTCACAAACTGTGTATAACGAGGCAACCATACCAGTTCGATCGTCCCGATCGGGCCATTTCTCTGCTTCGCAATAATAACTTCTGCAATATCTTTCTTCTCGGTATCTTTATGATAATAGTCATCACGATACAAAAACATTACCACATCGGCATCCTGCTCAATTGCTCCGGACTCACGGAGATCCGAAAGCATTGGGCGGTGATCCGGTCTCTGCTCTACAGCACGGCTCAGCTGCGAAAGCGCAATGACCGGCACGCTCAGTTCTCTCGCAAGTGCCTTGAGCGAACGGGAAATATCAGAAATTTCCTGCTGACGGGAATCACTCTTTCCGCTTCCGCTCATCAGCTGAAGGTAGTCGATCATGATAATTCCGAGATTGTGTTCCAGCTTGTATTTTCGACACTTCGAACGCATCTCTGCGATACTGATTCCCGGTGTGTCATCTATGATCAGATTGGAACGTCCGATGATATCTGCACCCTCTACAAGCTTTGTCCAGTCCTCATCTTTCAGATTACCGGTACGCATATTCTGAGAGTCTACATGGGATTCCATTGCAAGCAGACGGTTCACCAGCTGTTCCTTTGACATTTCCAGGCTGAAGATTGCTACCGTGACATCCTTACGAAATGCCATATACTGTGCAATATTCAAAACAAATGCCGTCTTTCCCATAGAGGGACGTGCTGCTATCAGTACCAGATCCGACGGATGCATTCCCGATGTCTTGTAATCCAGATCAATAAATCCGGTTGGAATACCGGTTACACTTCCTTTTAATTTTGATGCTTTTTCAATGTTATTGATCGCATTCAGAACGACCTGCTGAATCGGCACGTAGTCTCCGCCGATACTTCTCTGAAGAATATTGAAAAGCTTTTTCTCAGATTCTTCAAGAATCATCTCTGTGCTCTCTTTCTCAAGATAGCAGGTATTTGCCACATCCTCTGTTGCCCGAATCAGGCGGCGGAGAAGTGCTTTTTCGCTGACGATATTGGCATAGTATTTTACGTTTGCCGAAGTCGGAACTGCCTCGATCAGCTCACGGACATATTCCATGCTGCTGATATCCGGCGGCAGATCTTTTTCTTTCAGGCGGTTCTGCAGGGTAACCAGATCGACCGGCTTTCCCTCATTACAGAGCTCCACCATCGCGTCAAAAATAATTCCGTACTGATTCTGATAAAAATCATCACTTGTCAGAATTTCGGATGCAACCAGAATGGCATCCCTGTCAAGAAGCATGGCACCAATTACTGATTGTTCGGCCTCCAGACTGTGAGGTGGTATTCTTTTTATCAGTGCTTCTTCCATCGTGCCCACTCCCTATTTCTTATGCTTCTTTGATCCAGACCTTAAGGCTTCCGGTTACCTTAGGATGAAGTTTTACCGGAACCTGTGTCACACCAAGATTTCTGATCGGATTCGGAAGCTGCAGCTTCTTCTTGTCGATATCGAGACCAAGCTGTGTTTTTGCTGCTTCGGAGATTTCTTTGGAGGAAACAGAACCAAAGGTTCTTCCACCTTCTCCTACTTTCAGTGTCAGAATGATTTCTTTTGTTTCGAGGTCTTTTGCAAATGCCTGAGCTGCTTCGAGGTTTTCCTGTGCAACTTTTTCTGCATTGGCTTTCTGAAGTTTCAGATCGTTGAGGTTCTTCGGAGTAGCCTCCACACCAAGTTTCTTCGGTAAGATCATGTTTCTTGCATATCCGTCACTGACATTCACGATCTGTCCTTTTTTTCCCAGAGCTTTTACGTCTTCTAATAAAATTACTTTCATTTCTTTGTTTCTTCCTCCTGATACATCTCATCTATAATTTCTTTGATCATATCTTCGACTTCATCCATCGGGCGTCTGACCTGCGCACCGGCAATATTGATATGTCCGCCGCCGCCAAGCTTTTCCATCATAACCTGCACATTGACTTCATCGATCGCACGGGCACTGACGTAGACTTCTTTGTTATAAGAGGTCAGAACAAAAGATGCCTTCACTCCTGCAATATTCAGAAGTTCATTGGCAGCCTGTGCACCGACAACCGTAGGACTTTCCAGACCTTTGCTCGGGCACTGTGCGATAGCAAAACATCCACGGTAGATTTCTGCAGTACGTACTGCCTCCGCTCTTGCTTTATAGGAATCAATATTATCACGTAGCATTTTACGGACACGTGTCATATCCGCACCGGAGCGTCTCAGGAAAGCAGCCGCCTCAAAAGTCCGCACACCTGCTCTTGTGATAAAGTTATTTGTGTCAATCATAATTCCCGCATACAGACAGTCTGCTTCAATATTTCTCAGACGGAGATCATCTGAAAAATACTGCAGGATCTCGGCAACCATCTCACACGTAGAAGATGCATACGGCTCCACATAGGAAAGTACGGCATTCTGAATGACTTCATTTCCCCTGCGATGATGATCCAGCACAACGATTGTCTTTGTCAGATACAGTAAATCTTCACACTCTGTATAACTCGGTTTGTTCGTATCAACAACGACAACAACAGTATTGTCATCGACCAGATCAATTGCCTGATTACGATCAATAAACATGGACGGTTCATAGTCCGGATTGTTCATATATCCTGCCATTAGCGGACGAATCGAAGTAGACGGATCATTGACAACTATGTGTACCGGTTTACCAAGAGTCTTACCTGCACGGTAAATACCAATGGCAGCTCCGAGCGCATCAACATCCGTAATCTTGTGTCCCATGACCACAACACGCTCTTTGGTACTCATAAATTCTTTGAGTGCCTGTGCCTTTACTCTGGCTTTGACTCTGGTAGTCTTTTCCATCTGCTGCGCCTTACCGCCGTAATAAGTAATCTTCTCACCATTCTTGATTACGACCTGATCACCGCCGCGTCCAAGTGCCATCTCGATTGCAATACGTGAATACTCATAATCCTGAAGATAAGTCGGGGCATTCAGTCCGATACCGATACTTAACGTCACCGTCATTTCATTACCGATATTCACCGTCTTTACCTCTTCAAGGATATGGAACTTCTGCTCTTTCAGAGCCTCAAGAGAACTCTGTCTCATAATTAGGAAATATTTGTCTTTTTCCAGTTTACGAACAAGTCCGTCATAATTAGAAAAGTATTTCGTGATCTTACGGTCAATCAGTGCGATTAGAAGAGAACGTCTTACATCTTCAACACTTTCCAGTGCTTCTTCATAATTATCGAGATAAGCAAGTGCAACTACAAGCTTGTTGTCCTCATTTGCCTGAATGTACTCTTTCAGCTCAGTCTCATCATAGAGATACATTGCGATCAGACTGGTAGTATCCGGAATATCCACCAGAAGTTTTGATGGAGCAACGGATTCACTGAGCATCACCTTCTGCATAGAGATCCGGTAAATGCGGTCTTCAAACTGCGTACTGAGTTCTGCAATGTCCTTTCCATCCTTTCCCGGAAGTTTGTCTGCTGTAATATCCGGAAAAATCGTGCTGACATTTTTACGATAGAAGGAATCTTTCCCAGTCAGCTGGGCAAACATTCTGTTGGACCAGATCATCCTTCCCTGCATATCCATCACTGCATATGGAAGCGCCAGTTCCTCAAGAACACGTTTCTCAAGAAATTCATACTGGCTGGCAAAAGCAATCAGATCATTGAACAACAGCGGTCTGTGATAAAGCAAAAGCACAACTGCTGCCACAAGATAGAGGATATTGCCCATAGTGACAACTACACCGGCTTTTATGTTGATCACGTATACCAGAATATTCAATGTAATCAGCAGAACGGATAAATACAATGGCCAGCGGGCTAAATGCTTCAGATGACCTTTTAATTCTAATTTTCCACTCATAACACTCTTTACCATTCTTTTTCTTATTCTTTACAACGATGCTACCTTCTATTATAGCAGATTCACAGAGACTTTACCATAAAATTGTAAAGAAAACAGCTTCGGTGTCTTTTTTCAGAAAAAAAACGCTGCCACCCTCCAGACAGATTTCCGTCTTTTGGGTGACAGCAACTCATATACGCTATATCGATCAGATTAGTCCTGAACGTATGGCATCATGGACAGATGACGTGCTCTCTTAACAGCAACGGTCAGAGCTCTCTGATGTTTTGCACAGTTTCCTGTGATTCTTCTCGGAAGGATTTTACCTCTTTCAGAAACATATTTTCTGAGTTTTGCTACATCCTTGTAATCGATTTCATTGTTTTCTTTACCGCAGAATACACAAACTTTTTTTCTTCTGCGTCCGCCTCTTCTCTTCATTGGAGAGTCCGGTCTTTCGCCTCTATTGTAAGCCATGATGGTTTCCTCCTGTTCATATTTCTTTCAGTTTAAATTAAGAGCTTAGTTAAATGGAAGCTCCTCGTCGATTCCATCCGGAATGTTCATAAAGCCGTCTGCGCTTGCTGCTCCCGGGCTCGGCATTGACGGAGCCGGTGCTGCATTCTGCTGAGGATGTGATGCTGCATAGCTGTCACTGGATGCTTTGCTTTCTGCAAATTCCTGTTCCTCAACAACAACTTCTGTTGTATAAACTTTCTGGCCTTCTCTGTTCGTGTAGCTGCCTGTCTGAATACGACCGCTGACTACAATGCGGATTCCCTGATGGAAATATTTCTCTGCAAATTCCGCGCCACGTCCGAAAACAACACAGCTGATAAAATCAGCGGTAGCTTCTCCGTCACGACGAAATCTTCTGTCGACTGCCAATGTGTATCTTGCAATTGCCAGTGCATTTTCTCCTGCGGAATATCTTACCTCAGGATCTCTTGTTAAGCGTCCCATTAAAATTACTTTGTTCATTATTATACCTCTTTCTTCTTAGTGAGTGAACGGGTTTCTTAATGGTGCTTTCTAAAATCCATCTGTAAAAAGATTATGCGTCTTTACGAACGACTAAGTATCTTAATACGTTGTCCATGATACGTACATGTCTTTCTACTTCGGCCGGACACTGTGCGTCTGCTTCAAACTGAATGAAATAGTAGAAGCCTTCATGCATTTTCTGAATTTCGTAAGCTAATTTCTTCTTACCCCATTCTTCTACTTCTGTGACGTTTCCGTTGTAACGAGTGATGTAGCCTTTTGCTTTCTCTACTACTGCATCACGAACTTCGTCTTCAACTTTTGCGCTCACAACTAATGCTAATTCGTACTTGTTCATGCTTTCTTACCTCCTTGTGGTCTTTATGGCCCTCTGCCTGTACAGAGAGCAAGGATATGAAAATATATCACACAGTTGATTATTTTAACATATGAGTTTTCAAATGTAAAGCGCTTTTTGCCGAACATTTCACTTTTTATGAAAATTGTTCTTTTTCTCTGAATACATACTTGTTAAATCATATTTATTATTTGTTATTTTGCATAATACA
The DNA here is from genome assembly GCA_900066355.1 of uncultured Ruminococcus sp. Taxonomy (GTDB): domain Bacteria; phylum Bacillota; class Clostridia; order Lachnospirales; family Lachnospiraceae; genus Blautia_A. Next base: position 5,011 of record FMEL01000007.1, on the reverse strand, counting down.
TTGTAATATTTTGTAAAACAGGATATACTGATTGCACAAACGCTTAATCGCGTATTAAAGCGAAAGGAGACCCACTAATGGACTCTGCATTATATGCAAACTATCTAAACATCCTGAAACAGGAGTTGGTACCTGCACTCGGATGTACAGAACCGATTGCCATTGCTTATGCAGCGGCAAAAGCTCGCCAGATTCTCGGAGAATTTCCGGATACGGTGGAAATGCTTCTGAGCGGAAACATCATTAAGAATGTTAAAGGTGTTACTGTTCCGAATTCCGGCGGACTTAAAGGAATTGACGTTGCAGCTGTTCTCGGCATTGTCGGAGGAAATGCTGACAAAGCTCTGGAAGTACTAAGTGAAGTAACTCCCAAAGACATTGCCCTCACCAAAGAACTGATTGCAAAGAAAGTCTGTTCCTGCTCTCTGGTTCAGAATGTAGACAACCTCTATATCACAGCCAAAGTAATCAAAGACGGACATTACGCTTCTGTCACCATTGAGCATCAGCACACCAACATCACCCATATCGAAAAGAACGGTGAAGTAATCCTGGATAATCCATATAAATCTGACAATATTACTACTGTGGATAAATCCAAACTGGCAGTCAAAGACATCCTTGATTTTGCCGATCAGGTAAAAATAGAAGATGTACAGCCGATTCTGGATCGTCAGATCAAACTGAACTCCGCCATCTCTCAGGAGGGACTGGACAATAACTATGGCGCGCAGATTGGAAAAACGCTCATGCATGTCTGGGGCAAAAGTGTAACGACCAGAGCATGTGCAAGGGCTGCTGCCGGAAGTGATGCCCGTATGGGCGGCTGTTCCATGCCGGTTGTAATCAACTCCGGAAGTGGAAATCAGGGAATGACCGTATCTCTCCCTGTTATTGTTTTTGCTGAAGAATGGGAAGTTTCCCATGAGAAACTCTGTCGTTCTCTCGTTGTCAGCAATCTGATCGCCATCCATCAGAAATACTATATAGGAAGTCTTTCTGCTTACTGTGGTGCCGTCAGTGCAGCGTGCGGTGCCGGTGCAGGAATCACCTACATGTATGGCGGTACTTACCAGCAGGTATCCCTGACGATCATAAACACACTCGGAAACGTCGGTGGAATTGTATGTGACGGTGCCAAACCATCCTGCGCCGCAAAGATCGCCTCTTCTGTCGATGCCGCTCTGATGGCTTTCCAGCTCAGCATTCAGAACAAGAGCTTTCTTCCGGGCGAGGGAATCATCAAAGATGATATCGAAGAAACCATCAAAAGTATGGGATATATCGGACGCGTCGGCATGCGCCTCACCGATACGGAAATTCTCAATGTCATGATCGACCAGGCTGATATCAATCAGGACTGTTGATCTTATATTTATATCTTTTTACAGGGGAGACTACTGAAATGAAAAAAAATAATTTCTTTACAAGCCTGCCTTTCAAACTGTTAGTCGGTGTTATCATCGGCATCATTGCAGGTATCATTTTAAACAAAACGGACGGTGCTTCACTGACTGTTGCGATTCTAAATATCATTGTTACAGTGAAATATGTTCTCGGTCAGCTGATCAACTTCTGTGTACCACTGATCATTATCGGTTTTATCGCACCATCTATCACAAAGCTCGGCAACAGTGCCTCCCGTATGCTGGGTGTTGCTCTTGTGATCGCTTATGTATCTTCTATCGGTGCAGCTCTTTTTTCCACAGGTGCAGGATATATACTTATCCCACATCTTTCCATTGTTACTGATGTAGAAGGGCTTAAGACACTTCCGGAAGTCGTATTCGAACTTTCCATTCCACAGATCATGTCCGTTATGAGTGCTCTGGTATTTTCTATCATGGTAGGTCTGGCTGCTACATGGAATCAGACAAAGCTGATCACCGGTGTACTGGATGAATTCCAAAAAATCGTGCTTTCCATCGTATCCAAGATCATTATTCCGATTCTTCCGTTCTTTATCGCACTTACTTTCTGCGGACTTGCTTACGAAGGATCTATTACCCAACAGCTTCCTGTATTCCTTCAGGTTATCGTAATCGTACTGATTGGTCACTTTATCTGGATGGCACTGCTCTATTTTCTTGCTGGCGCATATTCACATGAAAACCCGATGGAAGTTGTTCGCCACTATGGACCGGCTTATCTGACTGCAGTAGGAACCATGTCCTCTGCTGCTACTCTTGCAGTCGCTCTTCAGTGTGCAGGCAAAGCAAAACCACTTCGTAAAGATATGGTACAGTTTGGTATTCCTCTTTTTGCCAACATCCATCTCTGCGGATCTGTTCTTACTGAAGTATTTTTTGTTATGACTATTTCAAAGATCCTGTATGGCTCTATCCCGGCACCTGGCACCATGATTCTTTTCTGCCTGCTGCTCGGAATCTTCGCACTCGGGGCACCTGGTGTTCCGGGAGGAACTGTTATGGCATCCCTCGGACTGATTACCGGTGTTCTCGGTTTCAACGAAACAGGTACTGCTCTTATGCTGACGATCTTTGCCCTTCAGGACAGCTTTGGTACAGCATGTAACGTTACCGGAGATGGTGCTCTCACCCTTATCCTCACCGGATACGCCAAGAGACACAATATTAAAGAACAGAATATCAGCGTAGATTTATAAATTCATATTCTGTCTATTAAACTACTTATTTTACTGTGAATATACAACCGGAGGATTTTGTCAGCTTGACAAAGTTCTCCGGTTTCTTCTATACTGAATTTAATTTAGTGACAGTAAGCAAAAGAACTGGCAATATCCTCTTGCACTGTCAGAAGGGAGAAAACTATGCTTCTTAAAAATGGTCATCTTATTGATCCTGCTACTCGAACCGCCGCACCTCTGGACATCCGTATTACAAACGGTATTATCACTGAACTTGCCCCAGACCTTGCTCCGCAGAATGAAGAAGAAATTCTTGACCTTTCAGGACTGACTGTAGCTCCGGGATTAGTCGATACACACGTGCATTTTCGTGATCCGGGACTCACTTACAAAGAAGATATCCATACCGGTTCGCTTGCAGCTGCAAAGGGTGGATTTACCTCTGTCATCTGTATGGCAAATACAAAGCCTACCGTAGACTCTGTTGATACTCTGAAAGATATTCTGGAGCGCGCGCAGAAAGAAAATATACATATCTACCAGACTGCTTCTGTCTCCTACGGTCTGAATGGTAAAAAAATGACTGATTTCGATGCACTTGCCAATGCAGGCGCCTGTGGCTTCACCGATGATGGTATTCCGCTTCTCGACGCGGTATTCTGCTATCAGGCAATGCAAAAGGCTGCTGCACTTCATATGCCAATCAGTCTTCACGAAGAGGACAAAGCCTTTATCACCAATAATGGCATCAATGCCGGAAAAACCGCTGAAAAACTTGATGTCATCGGTTCTCCTGCCATCGCAGAAGAAGTGATGGTAGCACGTGATTGTATGCTTGCGCTTCGAAGCGGCGCTGCTGTCGTGATCCAGCATATCAGCTCCGCAAACTCCGTTGAACTTGTCCGTACAGCAAAAAAACTCGGTGCTGACATCCACGCAGAAGCAACGCCTCATCATTTTACTTTAACAGAAGAGGCACTTCTAAAGCATGGCACCCTTGCAAAAATGAATCCACCGCTTCGTGCAGAAAAAGATCGTCTGGCGATCATTGAAGGACTGAAAGACGGCACGATTGACCTGATTGCTACTGATCATGCTCCTCACAGTATGAAAGAAAAAGCAAAACCGCTTACAGAAGCTCCGAGCGGTATCACAGGACTTGAAACCTCCCTCGGCCTCGGTATTACTTCCCTTGTAAAAGAAGGGCATCTAACCCTGATGGAACTTCTGGAAAAAATGACCTGTAATCCTGCAATGCTCTATCGTCTGCCAGGCGGAATTATCCAGTTAAATGCTCCGGCTGATTTTGTAATCTTTGATCCGAACGAAAAATGGACTGTCACTGATTTTGCTTCCAAGGCTTCCAACAGCCCGTTTAAGGGATCTGAGCTTTACGGAAAGATCCACTACACGATCTGTGGTGGAAAAATTATTTATCGCGGATAAAGTGTGTGTATAACTTTACAAATCAGCGTCTCCTCGATATGCAATGCAAAGAGCCCTCTCCAGCGCAGTAATCTTATAGTCCTGCCGGGGAGGGCTCGTATTTCTATTTCTTATTCTTCATAAATCTGGTCGAACACATCGCCATCTGCAAAATGTGTTTCCTGAGCTTTTTCCCATCCTCCAAAATCGTCAATCGTCACAAGATTTACATTCAAGTCAAAGACATCTGCATATTCTTTCAGAATGTCTTCATTTGATGGACGATAATAATTATCTCCTGCAATTCTCTGAGCTTCATCAGAATACAGATAATTCAGATATTCCGTCGCTACCTCTCTGGTTCCTTTTCTATCTACTACAGAATCTACGATAGCTACGGACGGCTGAGCCAGAATGCTGATACTCGGTGTCACAATTTCGTAATCATCCGGATAATCTTTTACAGAAAGATAAGCTTCGTTTTCCCATGCGATCAGGACATCTCCCTGTCCATTTTCTACAAAGGAAGTTGTTGCGCCCCTTGCTCCGGAATCCAGTACAAATACGTTTGCATAAAGTTTCTTGATAAAAAAAATCCAGAATACTGAATTCTGGATTTTGTAGAGGTGCCACCCGGATTTGAACCGGGGATAGAGGTGTTGCAGACCTTTGCCTTACCACTTGGCTATGGCACCATATTTAATTATTCCATTTAAGGAAATGACTCCAAGGGGATTTGAACCCCTGTTACCGCCGTGAAAGGGCGGTGTCTTAACCGCTTGACCATGGAGCCAATTATTTGCTATCGGCTCTAAAGTCCGAAAAGCTAACTCCCCCTGTTGGACTCGAACCAACGACACTGCGGTTAACAGCCGCATGCTCTACCGACTGAGCTAAGGAGGATTATATTTCTTAGAAGATATCTCGTATCTTCAAAACCACATACATGTTGACAATCAACTGAATCTTTCTGACCAT
>FMEL01000010.1 GCA_900066355.1 uncultured Ruminococcus sp. | reverse complement strand
GGCTTAGCCTCTTGGCTGCATAAAAAATGCGTAACAGACAAAATCTGTTACGCAATAAAAGTCTAACTTTTTGGGGTCACCTCAGGAGGCTTTTTATCTTCCGGTGCTTTTTTTGCGCATTCTTTCATATACTGAACAGAGCCTGAATCTGAAAATCAAAGAAAGTCCGGGAACCTTAATGAAAAAAAGAAAAGTATGTGTTTTACTGATTTTGATAGTGGTATTTGTGCTTGCTGTCGGCTGGAAGCGTACAGATCCGGAAGTTCGGTGTACTTCCGCAAGAGCGATTGCAGAAAATATAGCAGGGCAGGGGATGATCCGTCTGGTAGAACAGTCCGTGGAACATCCGAAAGCTGCACTGACCTTTGATGACGGACCGGATGCACGGTATACCAGCGTGCTGCTTGACGGACTGCGCGCAAGAAATATAAAAGTCTCATTTTTTCTTCTGGGTGAAAAGGTAGAGCAGAATCCGGATCTGGTCAGGCGTATGCAGGAGGAGGGACATCTGGTCGGAAATCATACGTATCATCACGTTCAGCTTGATAAACTGAGTGATGCAAAAGCGAGAGAAGAAATCTTAAAGACGAACAACCTGATCTATGAAACAACGGGAAGATATCCGCAGTATATGCGTCCTCCGTTCGGGGCGTGGAAAAAGAATCTGGAACTGCGTGTGGAGATGATGCCGGTATTCTGGACGATTGACACGCTGGACTGGAAGGTACAGAATACGGAACAGATCATAAAGACCGTAGAGGAAAAGGTGAAAGATGGTTCTATCATTCTGATGCATGATGAATATAAGACGACAGTAGAAGCAGCACTCAGACTTGCGGACAGTCTGAAAGAAAAAGGGTATGAGCTTGTCACGGTAGATGAGCTGATTATGCCGTAGCTTCCTGAGAATATTACAGACGGAAAACAACTGTTTGGGTTTTGATTGCTTTTTGTGGAGATTTTCGTTATACTGTTTATCAGAGACCGGTGTTATCCGGGGAAGAAAAAAAGGAGCGATACACATGGGACGTATTTTTGATATGAACAATAAATTTTTCAGGTTTATGAGTAAGGTGGCGGATCTGTGTATTCTGAATATTATCTGTGTGGTCTGTTGTATTCCGGTCATTACCGCAGGTGCATCGATCACGGCCATGTACTATGTGACACTGAAAATGGTACGTAACGAAGAAGCTTACATTGTAAGAAGCTTTTTTAAATCTTTTAAGCAGAATTTCAAACAGGCAACGATCATTAATCTGATCATGCTGCTGATCGGTTTGGTCCTTTATGTAGACCTGAATGTGTCGAAAGCAATGCAGGGAGGAGCCGGACAGATCTTTCATGTTATCTTTATGGCATTTGCGCTGATTTATTTTATCTTGTTTTTGTATGTATATCCGGTGCTTGCCAGATTTTATAACACGATCAAAAATACAATCAAAAATGCTTTGTTTATGGCAATCCGTCATCTTCCGTATACGGTTGTCATGGTGCTTATTGCTGTATGCCCGCTGTTACTTCTGCTTGTGAAAAGTTATCAGATACAGTCGACACTGTTTGTACTGTTTCTGCTTATGGGATTTGCACTGATTGCATATTGTAATTCCTATTTCCTTGCGAAGATTTTTGACAACTATATGCCAAAAGAAGAAGCCGGGCAGGAAAGTGCAGGCGAGTCTGTATGAGTGAAAAGACGGTTGCAGGGCAGAGTATAAGAAACTGGAATGGCAAGCCGTATCATTCTCTGGACTATATGCTTAAGCAGACGTTTGGCGAAAAAGTCTACAAAGTGACTCTGAATGGCGGCATGTCCTGTCCGAACCGGGACGGTAAGCTGGGAAGCCGGGGATGTATTTTCTGCAGTGCCGGAGGAAGCGGCGATTTTGCAGCAGATGCGGCACTTCCCATAACCGATCAGATCGACAGTCAGATCGAGATGCTTCGTGCGAAACGTCCGATTCACAAATATATTGCTTATTTTCAGGCATACACGAATACGTATGCACCGGTCGTATACCTTCGAAAGATTTTTACGGAGGCGATCCTTCATCCTTCCGTAGTAGCATTGTCCATCGGGACAAGACCGGACTGCATCGGAGATGAGGTTCTTGCCCTTCTGGATGAGCTTAATCAGATCAAGCCGGTGTGGATCGAACTGGGACTTCAGACGATACATGAGCGGACTGCCGCTTATATCCGAAGAGGATACCCGCTTTCCTGTTTTGAGGAGACAGTACATCGGCTCAGGTCACATGGAATACAGGTTATCGTTCATACGATACTGGGACTTCCGGGAGAATCTGATGCAGATATCCTCGAGACGATGGACTATCTGAACGGAAGAGATATACAGGGTATCAAGCTGCAGCTGCTGCATGTACTTCGTGGGACGGATCTGGCGGATGATTATCTCGCCGGGAAGTTTCATGTTTACGAAAGAGAAGAGTATCTGAATCTGCTGATTGAGTGTCTGGAACATCTGGATCCTTCGATCGTGATTCACAGGATGACGGGAGACGGACCGGCGGATCTTCTGATCGCGCCTCTGTGGGCAAGCCGTAAGAGAGAAGTTTTGAATCTTCTGCATCATGAGATGAAGATACGGGGAAGCTGGCAGGGCAGACAGTTCAGACATCAGACAGTATGAGAAGTATGAGAAAGAGGTGACAGAAATGGCAGAACCATTTACAACGTACAAGCTGATCGTTTTATATATGGCGAAACATGCAAAGGAAACACTGACAAATTCTCAGATTTCAGAATTTATACTTGACCGTGAATACACGGATTATTTTCAACTGCAAAAGGTACTTTCGGAGCTGACCGAAACAGAATTACTCCGGAAACGTACGATCTCCAACAGTTCCTATTACGAACTGACGGAAGAAGGAACGAAGACGCTTTCTTATTTTGAGAAGGAGCTGTCCGGAGAAATCAAAAATGAAATAAAAGAATATCTTCAAAGTCATGGTGGACAGAGGCAGGAACGCATCCTGACACCGGCAGATTATTATACGACACCACAGGGAGCACATGCAGTGCGCTGTCAGATCATTGAGAAAGAATCGACGGTTCTGGATCTGACACTGGTAGCTCCGGGAAAAGAAGCGGCACAGGCTATTTGCCGTAACTGGCCGAAAAAGAGCCAGGAGATTTATGAGAACCTGATGGGCGAACTGATCTGAGTCTCGCAGGCAATGAGAAGGGTGAATAATGATAAGCAAAAGGCGGGGAATCATTCCCTGCCTTTAATTTTGCGCATATAAGCTCTGATTTCTTTCTCATAGCCGAGGTCTCCCGGTTCATAGAAGCGCTCTCCCTGGATTTCGTCCGGGAGATACTGCTGGTCGACATAGTGGTTCGGATAGTTGTGGGCATATTTGTAACCGATACCTTTGCCGAGCTTTTCGTGACCGCCATAATGTGCATCCTGTAAGTGAACCGGTACGGTCGTGCGTGTACGCTTCACGGAATCCATCGCGGCAAAAATCGCATTGACTGCGGAATTACTCTTCGGGGCGCATGCCATATAGGTGACTGCCTGAGAGAGAATGATCTGTGATTCCGGCATGCCGACACGTTCGACCGCCTGTGCTGCGGCAACTGCGACAGAAAGCGCCTGCGGGTCTGCGTTTCCGATATCTTCGGAGGCAAGGATCATGATACGCCGTGCAATAAACTTGATATCTTCGCCGGCATAGAGCATTTTGGCAAGATAGTAAACTGCAGCATCCGGATCGGAACCACGCATACTCTTGATAAAGGCGGAAATGATGTCATAGTGGTTATCCCCTTTTTTATCATACTGGACAACGCGCTTCTGGATACATTCCGAGGCAACTTCCAGTGTCAGGTGGATATGTCCGTCAGTACTCTTCGGGGTGGTGAGGATACCAAGCTCGACAGCATTTAATGCGCTTCTTGCATCACCGCCTGCCATATCGGCGAGGAAATCAAGGGCATCATTGTCGATCACGGCACCGTAATTGCCCATGCCCCTGTCGCAGTCGTTGACAGCACGGAGAAGCAGAGTACGGATATTTTCGGTACTTAATGCTTTCAGTTCAAAGATGATGGAGCGGGAAAGAAGAGCCCCGTTGACCTCGAAGTATGGATTTTCGGTCGTAGCCCCGATGAGAATGATCGTTCCGTCCTCTACAAAAGGAAGAAGGTAATCCTGCTGTCCCTTATTGAAGCGGTGGATCTCATCGATAAAAAGGATGGTCTTGCGCCCGTACATCCCGAGATTATTCTGTGCTTCCTGTACAACCTGCTCCATGTCTTTTTTGCCGGCAACGGTGGCATTGATCTGGGTAAAATTGGCGCTGGTCGTATGGGCGATGACTTTGGCGAGGGTTGTCTTGCCTGTGCCGGGCGGGCCGTAAAAGATGACAGAAGTCAGCTTATCGGCCTTGATGGCGCGGTATAATAATTTGTCTTTACCGACGATATGCTCCTGGCCGACCACTTCCTCCAGCGTCGTCGGACGAAGACGGGAAGCCAGAGGTGATTCACGGTCAAGAGTTTTTGATTTAGCATATTCAAACAGATCCATAAAAGACTCTCCATTCTACATAAATACGTACATTTGTTCTCATTATACTTTAGACAGATAAAAAATTCAACAGAGTATCTACAAAATGAAAAAAAGGTAGTATACTGTTTACAGACAGCATACAAGAAAGACGAGGACAGATAAAATGAGATACGAAACCGTGATGGATCTGCATACACATACAATTGCAAGCGGTCACGCATATAATACGCTGCGCGAAATGGCAAAAGCAGCAGCGGACAGGGGACTTGAGATTCTGGGAATTACAGAACATGCACCGATGATGCCGGGAACCTGCCATAATTATTACTTTCACAATCTGAAAACCGTTCCGAGAGAACTTTACGGTATTCGACTGTTTCTGGGAGCAGAACTGAATATCCTGAATCCACAGGGGGAAGTCGATCTGAATGAGACGGAACTTCGGGGAATGGATATCGGAATTGCCAGTCTTCATTTGCCGTGCATGAAGCCGGGAACACGTGAGGAAAATACAAGTGCGTATCTGAATGCGATGAAGAATCCATATGTCAATATTATCGGACATCCGGATGACGGACGTTATGAGGTAGATTATGAAGCTCTCGTACAGGGGGCAAAGGAATATGGTAAGATTCTGGAAGTAAACAATCATTCACTTGTACCGAATTCATTTCGGCAGAATGCAAGGGAAAATGACGTAAAGATGCTGAAATTCTGTATGAAATATCAGGTCCCGGTCGTGATGGACAGTGATGCACATTTTGATACACACATTGCAGAATTTGATGCGGCAAGAGTACTTCTGGAAGAACTGGATTTTCCAGAGGAGCTGGTCGTGAATCATTCTGTGAATGCATTGAGGGGGTATATTAACGCAATAAAATAGTCCTTGCTTTTCACATGTTAAAGTGTTAAAATACGATGTATACGGAATAAGACATAGAACAGCAAATAAGACTAAAACAAAATGGAACCAAAGGAGAAGGGATCATGGGTAAAAAAATCAGAACAGAAGAGGTTGACCATTTATTTGAAGCAATCCTTTGTCTGAAGAATAAAGAAGAGTGTTATACATTTTTTGAGGATGTATGTACGATCAACGAGCTTCTTTCTCTGTCACAGCGTTTTGAAGTTGCAAAGATGCTGACAGACAAGCGCACATATCTGGATATTTCTGAAAAGACTGGTGCATCTACCGCGACGATCAGCCGTGTAAACCGTTCTTTGAATTACGGAAACGATGGTTATGAGATGGTATTTGCCAGAATGAAAGAAAAAGAAGCAGAAGGCAAGACAGAAGAATAAATGACATAATCAAAAAAGATCACATAAGAAAAAGAGGAACAGATTATGGAGCAACGTAAACTCCGATAACCTGTTCCTTTTATATTACCTGTCTGAACGATTCAGAAGTTGTTTTATTTCCGGGAGGTCATATACTGATAGACATCCGCGGAGATCTTTTTGATGGTTTCCTGTGCACTTGAATTATTCTGAATGTTATTAGAGAGCACACAGAGAACATAAGGATGCTCCTTATCAAAAACAATCGCAATGTCGTTTTCGACTACGCCGAGACCGTCACCTGCAGAAAGTTCGCCGGTTTTGTTGGCAGTTTCCACACCGGACGGAACACCGGATGGAATCTTGCCGGTACGTGTCTGGGCTTTCAGAAGTGCCAGCATGTCGGCGGAGGCATCTGCGTTTACCATGGTTCCGCTGTAAATGTCGGACAGGAGACGGCAGCAGTCGGATGCACTTGTATAATTGTCATCGGTCGGGTTGGAAGCGAGAAATTCCCGTCCGAGATGTGTCGATGTATAGCCGTGTTCCTGACAGAATTCATTTAAGACAGATGCGCCTTTCTGAAAATCCCCGCCGCCAAGTCTGCGTGCAAGCTCGTTTGCAGCATCGTTGTCACTGACTGTGATCATCTGGGTCAGGAGAGACTTCAGACTGCTTTCATAATCAGAAGAAGGTTCCGTCGCTCCATCAGTGTAAACAAGTTTATCAAAGACAGCAGCCATGATGAAAGCTTTGATCACGCTGGCAGACTGCAAGGATACTTCTGCATTTACAGTACTGTAAGCATGGTCACTTAGATCTATGGCAGCAATTGCCCAGGTTTCATTAGTTGCTTCAAGTGGATCGACATAAGTCTTTTCCAGTGTATCAGTCAGATCGGAAAGATGTTCTCCTGATCCGGTGAGATCAGATGCAACGATGTTGAAGTACTCATCAATTCCATCGGCGATTCCTTTAGCCATTGTTTCGTGGTGGGAAGTATCAGTGATATACATGTCATCACTTTCATTACTCATAAATCCCATTTCCAGGATCGCAACAGGTACAGTGCTCCAGTTGGTACCGGTCATATTGTCTGCAGAGATCACACCTTTGTTGGCAAGTCCGGTGGCAGAACAGTAGCTGTTTATGATACATTCGGCCAGAGTATTACTTTTTTCGATAAGGTCTGTATCAAGATACTGGTTGGCGCTGGTCGGTGCCATAGTAAGTGCTCCGGCAGCGGATGCGCTGTTGTCGCTGTTTGCATGAATGCGGACGGTGATATCTGCACCCTCAGAGGTGGCAAATTCCGCACGTTCTTTGTTGCTGATCGCTTTATCGTTGTCTTCTCGTGTCATGACGACTTTATATCCGCGGGAAGTCAGTTCTTTTTCAAGAATGAGAGACACCTGTAGATTTACTTCGTATTCCGGAACTTTGGAATAGTTGCCGGTGGTGCCGGTCGTTGCCTTGTTTTTGGTCTGTGAAGAGCCGGGAGCCATCGGTTCCTGGGCACTCATATCAACCCAGCTGCCCTGATGTCCCGGATCGATGCATACGGTAAATCCGGAGTTATCGGAAGAAGCACGGGAGGCAGTGTTGGCTGCAGACCAGTCAATTCCGGAAGAAGCAGTATCTCTGGTGTTTTCTGAATTATCAGAATCAGAACTGTCAGCATCAGCGGTTGAATCAGTGGAATCTCCGCTGCCAAACACAGATGAAGATGGAGCTTTGATCATGGCCTGCCCCTGTTCACTTTCATAAGTAGTTTCTTCAAAAGCCCAGGTCGTGACCGGAAGTAAAAGAAACAGGCATCCGGCGAGAAAAAGGGATAAAAATTTTCGCATTTTTTGTATCCTCCTGATGAATTTATTTTACAGAAATAACTTCATATATGATATACTATAATAAAAAATTTGACAAGGACGGTTCGGAGTCCTTCGAAAGAAAAGGGGGCTACACTATGAAAAAGAAGTACACATGGATCAGGCAGATCACGAGAGTTTTGCTGACACTGATGCTTACGATTGCAGTTTCTGTACCGGTTATGGCAGAGCCGAAGGCAGTTGATGTTGATACACAACTGTCGAATATGTACACTGTGACCGTTGCGAGTGGATATCTGGCACTTCGTACAGAGAAAGCATACCGGGATGCGAATGAGATCGGTCAGCTTTACACCGGCGAGAGTGTGGAACTGGTAGATGCGAGCGACAGTACTTACTGGTATGTATATTCATCAAAGCATGATAAGTACGGATATGTGAACCGCAAGTATCTGGCAAACTCTTCATATGAATGTACAGTCAGTGTGCAGAGTGGATACCTGGCACTTCGTAATGCAAAAGCTTATAAGTCATCTAATGAGATCGCGAAACTGTATTCCGGAGATATTGTCCAGATCGCAGATACCAGCGATGATACTTACTGGCTGGTGTATGCACCGGACTTTGACAAAGGCGGATATGTCAATAAGGATTATCTTGTAGACCGTAATCCGGTGATCCGCAAGACAGTCAAGGTAACAAGCGGATATCTTGCTCTTCGAAGCGAGATGGCATATGATGATGCGAATGAGATCGGCAGACTGAATACCGGAGATATCGTACAGATCGCAGATTCCAGTGACAGTACCTACTGGAAAGTATATTCTGAACGACTTGGAAAATACGGATATGTAGACAAAAATTACCTGCAGTGATGCAGGTAATTTTTTGCAGAAAGCAGGAAAGTTAAGTTCTGCATATTATTTCTTGGATTTGTGTTTCGGATCATAATCGGTCGTGGCGCGAAGATCATCGATCATCTGCTCAATCAGCATTTTTTTGACATAAACGTCAAAGCTTAAGAGACAGATAAAGGAAAATAACTTGAGAAAATCCCGATTTTCTTCCGGTGCATCCTCAAAAGTACCCTGTGCGATCTCGTAACGTTCCAGAAGCTCTTTCCGGAGCGCCTCAATCTGGCCCTTTTCCATGCTGAACACTTCTGTATAGATAGAAGTGAGATCTATATTTTCATCTGATTTAAAATATTTGTCGGTCAGCGGTCCGAGCAGTGTCTGGATGTCGTTGATCGACAGAATGTTTTTGAAGTAGTAGATAAAGATCAGAACCAGCAGATGTTCTTTGGAATAGCGCTTCTTCTCGGGTGAAGGAAGCAGATTATTCTTTGCGTAGTTATTGATCATGGTCTTGGTGAGGATCTTGTCATCTTTGTAACGCTTTGAATGTGCAAGCTGTGCTTCCATAAAAGTAGTTACCTGATCCATATAAAGATCTATATTCGGAATGTCCTCCGGCTTCACATAGCCGATTTCGGAAATACGTTCCATAATATTGTGGATGATAGATTCTGTATTAACTGACATATATTCATCTCCTTGGCCTGTTCAGACAGGCAGAATGGTGATTTGACACCTATATGCTTTATTATATAGTTTCAAATACTACTTGTAAATGGTTTTTTTAAATTTCCTTTACCCCGTGTGGGCTTTCATGTATAATAACAGAAGACATGAAAACATCAGTTCGGCATACAGAACCGATTAATAAGAGACAGGAGAAATCTGATGAGTATATATGATACATTAAATGAGCGCCAGAAGGAGGCGGTTTTCTATACAGAAGGACCGCTTCTGATCCTTGCAGGAGCAGGGTCAGGAAAGACCAGAGTACTGACACACAGGATCGCATATCTGATTGCGGAGAAGGGAATCAATCCGTGGAATATACTTGCGATCACATTTACAAATAAGGCTGCACACGAAATGCGTGAGCGTGTCGATCGGATCGCAGGCAACGTCGGTGGAGGCAGTGTGTGGGTATCCACTTTCCATTCTACATGTGTGCGTATTCTGAGACGTCACATCGACCGACTTGGCTATGATAATAATTTTACGATCTATGATGCAGATGACCAGAAAACCCTGATGAAAGAAATCTGCCGCAAGATGAACATCGATACAAAGAAAGTCAGGGAACGTGCACTTCTGGCACAGATTTCCCATGCGAAGGATGAGCTTCTGAATCCGGATGAGATGGAGGTGAGTGCCGGAGCAGATTTTAATCAGAAAAGAGCAGCTCAGGTTTATCGTGAATATCAGGCAGCACTTCGAAGAAATAATGCACTGGATTTTGATGACCTGATCGTAAAGACGGTAGAGCTGTTCCAGAACTGCGACGATGTGCTGCAGACTTATCAGGAGCGGTTCCGATATATCATGGTTGATGAGTATCAGGACACGAATACTGCACAGTTTAAGTTTGTAAGCCTTCTTGCATCCAGATATGAAAATCTCTGCGTAGTAGGTGACGATGACCAGTCTATCTACAAATTCCGCGGAGCTAATATCGGCAATATTCTGGGATTCGAGCGGGTATTTCCGAATGCAAAAGTCATCCGTCTTGAGCAGAATTACCGTTCTACGCAGAATATCCTTGACGCGGCAAATGGTGTGATCGCCAACAATACCGAGCGTAAAGAAAAGACTCTCTGGACGGAGAACCCGGAAGGAGAGAAAATCCATTTTCGCCAGTTTATGAATGGTTATGAAGAAGCAGAATATGTGGTGGGTGATATTGCGAAACGCCATCGGGAAGGCATGGCAGATTATCATGACTGCGCGGTGCTTTACCGTACAAATGCCCAGTCACGACTTTTTGAAGAAAAATGTCTGCTTGCGAATATCCCGTACAAGATTGTCGGTGGTGTAAACTTCTATGCACGAAAAGAGATCAAAGATCTTCTGTGTTATTTAAAGACTGTAGACAATGCAGCAGATGATCTTGCCGTGCGACGTATCTTAAATGTACCGAAGCGTGGCATCGGTGCAACGACTGTCGGCAGGGTGCAGGATTATGCGGATATGATGAACATCAGTTTCTATGATGCCCTTCGTGTGGCGGAGGAGGTTCCTTCAATCGGAAGAAGTCTGTCAAAGATCGAGGGCTTTGTGACTTTTATCCAGTCATTAAAAAGCAAAGCACAGGCATATTCTGTGTCAGAACTTCTTGAAGAGATCATTGACCTGACCGGTTATGTGGATGAACTCAAAGCCGAGGATACTGATGAGGCAAGAGCAAGAATCGAAAATATTGATGAACTGATTTCGAAGACAGTTTCTTATGAAGAAGCCATGAAGGATGAAGAACGTGAAGCGACTCTGTCCGGCTTTCTTGAGGAAATCGCTTTGATCGCGGATATTGATTCAGTTGATGAAAATCAGGATTATGTGATTCTGATGACGCTTCACAGTGCAAAGGGACTGGAGTTTCCGTATGTTTATCTTGCCGGTATGGAAGACGGGATGTTTCCGGGTAGCATGAGTATCTTTTCAGGAGATCCTTCCGACATGGAAGAAGAGCGCCGCCTGTGCTATGTAGGCATTACCCGTGCCATGAAAGAGCTGACACTGACCAGTGCACAGCAGCGTATGGTACGTGGGGAGACGCAGTATAACCGTGTATCCAGGTTTGTGCGGGAGATTCCGCGTGAACTGGTAGAACTCGGACATACTGTGCAGGAACACAAGCCGAAGATGCCGGAGACGAAATCTTCGCTGAACAGTTATCTTCAGATGAAGAAGAATTTCCATACGAAGGCATTTCAGCCACAGAACTTCAAAGTGACCAAAGCGGATTCGCTTGATTACGGAGTCGGTGATACCGTGCGCCATGTCAAATTCGGTGTCGGCATTGTTAAAGATATCGTAGAGGGTGGCAGAGATTATGAGGTTACCGTAGATTTTGATCGCTTTGGTACGAAAAAAATGTTTGCAGCATTTGCAAAGCTGAAAAAAATATAACTTTTTTCTTAAGAATTCTTAATGTTTTCGTACTTTAGTTGCTTCACCCGTCAGGGAATGCTATACTGTTCTATATGAAAAACGAAGGGAGTACATCATGAAAAATCTTTTAAAAGGTCTCACGAGAATACTCCCTGCTTATGGAGTTTTTCCGGTTATATTTTCTTTTGTATTTAATTGTCTTGTCTATTCCGGCTCAAGAATGATCGCAGGCGGATGGTATCACCACAATATCGAGACAGGTGTGGACAGAAGTATCCCTTTTGTCCCGGAGTTTCTGGTGATCTATTTTGGATGCTATGTATTCTGGGCCGTCAATTACATTCTTATTGCAAGGCAGGATCGGCGCAGCGTCTATCAGTTTTTTACAGGAGATTTTATATCAAGATGTGTCTGCCTTGTGTCTTTTCTTGCATTTCCAACGACAAATACAAGACCGTTGATCACAGGGAGTGGTTTGTGGAATCAGGCAGCTCTGTGGCTGTATTCGATTGACGCGGCGGACAATCTGTTTCCGTCCATCCACTGTCTGGTAAGCTGGTTCTGTTATCTGGGAATCCGTGGCAGGAAAGAAATTCCGCGCTGGTATCAGAGCGTGTCTATGGTAATTGCGATTCTGGTATTTGCATCCACACTTCTTACGAAACAGCATGTGATCGTAGACGTGGCAGGGGGAATCCTTCTTGCTGAATTCTGTTTCTTCATCGGAAGAAAGACAGATCTCTACAGGATATACGAAAGATTCGGCAGCAGGATCGAACAGAAAATTCGCAGGCTGACAGAAGGGTGAGCTACTTATGAAAAAAATAAAAAAGTGATCTTCAACGGGGTCTTTCTGGTGGCTGTATTTGCACTTACAATCTACGGAGTATTTCATGGAGAAGATCTTGAATCTATGATGGATGCCATACGCAGTGCAGATAAACGCTGGCTTGCACCCGGGCTTGCGCTGGTCGCATTTTTTATCTGGGGTGAATCGATCATTATCTGGTATATGATGCGTTCGTATGGAATCAAACTGAAAAAAAGAACCTGTTTTCTTTTTTCATCGGTAGGTTTTTTCTTCAGCTGTATTACACCGTCTGCAAGTGGCGGACAGCCGATGCAGGCATACTACATGAAAAAGAAAAATATACCCATACCGGTATCCGCCGTGATTCTTATGATCATTACGATTACATACAAACTGGTGCTTGTTGTGATCGGAATCGGCGTGGCGGTATTTGGAAGAGGATTTTTACATCAGTATCTTGAGGGGATACTTCCGGTATTTTATCTTGGACTTGCACTGAATATTTTCTGTGTGACTTTTATGACAATACTGGTATTTCATCCGCTCCTTGCAAGAACATTTATGGTATGGGGACTTAAGATACTGGAAAAGCTTCACATCCTCCGCAGGAAAGACGGAAGACTTAAGAAGCTGGAAGACTCTATGGATGCATACAGAGATACGGCGGCGTATCTAAAAACTCATTCAAAAGTGATCGCAAACGTAATTGGGATTACCTTTGTACAGAGAATGGCAATGTTTGCGGTGACCTGGTTTGTATACAGATCTTTTTCGCTGTCAGGCACGGGATTCTGGACGGTGCTGTTTCTGCAGGCAGTGATTTCTGTTTCTGTTGATATGCTTCCGCTTCCGGGTGGCATGGGAATCAGTGAAACACTGTTTCTGACGATTTTTACACCGATTTTTGGAACACTGCTTTTACCGGGAATGGTTCTCAGCAGAGGACTTGGATATTATGGGGAGCTTTTGATCAGTGCTCTTTTTACCATCGTGGCACAGCTTACGATCGGGCAGGAGCATGACAGCAAAGAGAAGGAGAGTTACGAATGATAGGATTTTATGATTATACGGTAGTTGTTACATATATCAGTCTTGTTTCTTCAATAGTGGGTATGTTCTGCGCAATTGACGGGAAACTTACGATAGCAATTTTCTGTCTGGCATTCTCCGGACTGTGTGATATGTTTGACGGAAAAATAGCGAGAACAAAGAAAGACAGGACAGACGACGAGAAATCCTTCGGCATTCAGATAGATTCTCTGTGTGATATTGTCTGTTTCGGAATTTTTCCGATCATTCTTGGATACAAGCTGGGCATGTGCAAGTTCTACAGCGTTGTCATACTTGCGTTCTATGGTCTGGCGGGTGTGATCCGTCTGGCATATTTTAATGTAATGGAAGCAAAGAGACAGAGTGAAACAAGCGAAAACCGTAAATACTATCAGGGACTTCCAATCACATCAATGGCTGTGATCATGCCGTTTCTGTTTGTGGCATCTATGTTTTTTCCGGGCTTCCGTTATTTTGTAGGGCTGCTTCATGCGGCAATGCTGATCGTTGGATTTTTGTTTATTTTTAATTTCCGTTTCCGCAAACCGACAAATAAAGAACTGGTTATTCTGGTTTCGGTTGTGGCAGTAGCAGTCTTCTTTATTCTTTTCTATAAGGAAGCATGGTGGGCTCGTCATGGTGTTGTGACAAAACTGAAAGGAGTGGCTCCGTGAGCAGCTATACAGCAGACAGACAGGGACATGTTTACAAAAATGATTCCGGGCAGGACCGCCTTCTTGAGAAGATGTACGGCTGTGCACCTGGCAGGGCAGTATTAAAGCCACTGGTAAATCCGATTTTATCTGAGCTTGGCGGCAGGATTCTTGATTCGCGTCTTTCGGCTCTGGCAGTACCGGCATTTATCCGTCATGCCGGAATCGACATGCGGGATTATGAAAAGAGAAAGTTCCGGTCGTACAATGACTTCTTTACAAGAAGGATCCGCGAGGGTGCGAGGCCGGTCAGTATGGTACCGGAGCATTTTGTAAGTCCGTGTGACAGCCGGGTGAGCGTCTATCCGATTGATGGAAATTGCAGGGTGAAAATTAAACACACCCCGTATACGGTTGCGGAACTTCTGAAGAATCCGGTACTTGCGAAGCGTTACGAGGGCGGTTATCTCTGGGTATTTCGACTCTGTGTAGATGATTATCATCGATATATTTATATTGATGATGGTTTTGAATCAAGGAGAGTGCACATTGATGGTGCGTTGCACACCGTCAATCCGGTGGCAAACGATGTTTATCCGATCTATAAAGAAAATACAAGAGAATATGCGCTGCTTAAAACTGTCAATTTCGGCACGGTCCTTATGATGGAAGTGGGTGCCCTGATGGTTGGCAGAATCGAGAATGTTCCGCTTCGGGGCAGAGTAAAGCGAGGCAAAGAAAAAGGTAATTTTGCTTTCGGTGGCTCGACGATCGTACTGATGACTCAGAAAGACCGCGTATTACCGGATCCGGACATCTTCTTTAATTCCGAAAAGGGGATCGAAACAAGAGTACATCTGGGAGAAAAAATCGGTGTATCAGAAGTAAAGAATGATGACGGGTTACTGTTTACAGGTAACGATGATGGAGAGAGCATCAGCGAAAATTTATGAGAAGATATGGTAAAATGAAGCAATTAGTGGTATACTATAACCTATAAAATGAGTTTGAGCGAGAGGAAGGTGCCCATCATGAATCTGAATCATTTATTACAGAACGAAAAAATTGAAGATTTACTTGCTGCCTTAAAGAAAAAAGAGGACGAAAAAGAAAAAAATACAGTCCTTTGGGTACTGGCGATTATCGGTGCTGTTGCAGCAGTAGCAGGTATTGCGTTTGCAGTATATCGTTTCTTTGCTCCGGATTATCTGGAGGATTTCGAAGAAGATTTCGATGATGACTTTGATGATTATTTCGAGGACGAAGAAGAGTAAGAGTAGCATGAATCAGCAGCTCCGGCAGATAACCGGGGCTGTTTTACTGCTCAGTCTCTGACAGGGCAATACGCTCCGCGAGTAAAGATATAGATAAGGAATAAATATAATGAAAAAAGGTGAAATTTACGAGGGTATAATAGAAAAGGTAGACTTTCCGAACAAGGGGTATGTATGTATTGACGATCAGAAAGTGCTGATCAAGAATGGAATCCCGGGACAGAAGGTACGCTTCATGATCCAGAAAAAACGTTCCGGCAGAGCACAGGGACGAATTCTTGAAGTTCTGGAGAAATCTCCTTTTGAGACAAGAGATGCGGTGTGCAATAACTTTCCGGCATGTGGCGGCTGTATGTATCAGACGATGTCTTATGAGAACCAGCTGGTAATGAAAGAAACACAGATTCGAGAACTTCTGGAGGAAGCTCTGGTACGGGGCGGTCAGGTAGATAAGAATGGACAGGCGGATTTCGATTGGGAAGGCATTCATGGAAGTCCGATTGAATTTGGCTACCGTAATAAGATGGAATTTTCCTTTGGAGATGAGTATAAAGACGGACCGCTTTCTCTGGGACTGCACAAGAAGGGAAGCACTTACGACATCTTAAATACGGATGACTGTAAACTGGTGCATAAGGATATGACTGATATTCTGACCTGTGTACGTGAGTTTTTCAGAGAAAAAGGAGCTTCTTATTACAGGAAACTGCAGCACACAGGCTATCTCCGTCATCTGATGCTGCGTCGTGGTGTGACTTCCGGAGAGATTCTTGTACATCTTGTCACGACCACACAGGAAGAATATGATCTGGAACCACTGAAAGAACAGCTTCTGGCACTTCCGCTGGAGGGAAAGATCGTCGGTATCATGCATATTCTCAATGATTCTCTTTCTGATGTCGTACAGAGTGATGAGACGAGGATCCTTTATGGACAGGATTATTTTTATGAGACGCTGCTCGGACTGAAATTCCGGATCAGTACGTTTTCTTTCTTTCAGCCGAATTCACTGGCAGCGGAAGTACTCTATAATATTGTAAGAGAATATATCCAGAATACCAGCGGTATGGAGGTATTTGACCTCTACAGTGGTACTGGTACGATCGCACAGCTTCTTGCGCCGGTGGCAAAAGAGGTGATCGGAGTAGAAATCGTAGAGGATGCAGTGGAAGCTGCAAGAGAAAATGCAAAGCTGAACGGACTGGATAATTGCCGTTTCATTGCAGGCGATGTTCTGAAAGTTCTGGATGACCTGACGGAAAAGCCGGATGTGATCGTGCTGGATCCGCCGCGTGATGGTATTCATCCGAAAGCACTGCCGAAGATCCTTTCCTACGGTGTGAACCGTATTGTATATGTTTCCTGTAAGGCGACCAGTCTTGCACGTGACCTGGAGGCATTTCTTGCAGCAGGCTATCGTCTGGAAAAGGCATGCTGCGTAGATCAGTTCTGTGAAACAGTATGGACGGAAGCAGTGGCTCTGCTTGTAAAAGAATAAAAAATTCCCGGAGTATCTGGCTGATATTCCGGGAATTTTTACGTTATAGAAAATTACTGCGAAATGTTCCAATAACGTAAAAACGCTCCGCATAACCAAATATCTGATAATATTCTTGAAAATTTATCGGAAATATATTGACATATGTGACCGGCATGTTATAATACAATCAAACATATGAATGATTGTTCATATGAGAGAACGAAAGAAAAGAATAAACAAATAAAAGGAGAAGCCTACTATGAAAAAATCTTACAAAATCGAAGTTGACTGCGCAAACTGTGCAAACAAAATGGAAGAAGCAGCAAAGAACACTGCAGGTGTTAAGGATGCAGCCGTAAACTTTATGATGCTGAAAATGAACGTAGAATTCGAAGAAGGACAGGATCCGAAGAGTGTTATGAAAGAAGTTCTCAAGAACTGTAAGAAGGTTGAAGACGACTGCGAAATTTATTTATAAGAATGAATCTGATTGCTCTGCTGCGGATGCGGCAGAGCGATTTTCAAAAAGGAGAGACAAGAGATGAATAAAAAGCAGAAAAAAATGATGACACGTATTATCATAGCAGCGGTACTACTGGTCGTTCTGCATTTCATCCCGATTACAGGAATTCCGAGATTCATCTGTTATCTGGCGATTTATCTGGAAATCGGATATGATATTTTGAAAAAAGCTTTCAAAGGAATCAAAAACGGTCAGGTGTTTGACGAAAACTTCCTGATGGCGCTTGCCACAGTCGGCGCTTTCGGACTGGCAGTTTATGAGAAGAGTGGAGATTATAATGAGGCAATCGCCGTTATGCTCTTTTACCAGATAGGTGAACTCTTCCAGAGCTATGCAGTAGGCAAAAGCCGTCGCAACATCAGTGAACTGATGGATATCCGTCCGGATTATGCAAATATCGAAAAAGACGGCAAACTGGAACAGGTTGATCCGGATGAAGTAGAAATCGGTTCCGTGATTGTAGTACAGCCGGGTGAAAAAGTGCCGATCGACGGTGTGATCATTGAAGGAAGTACAACTCTGAATACAAGTGCCCTGACCGGTGAGAGTCTTCCGAGAAATGCAAAACCGGGAGATGAGATCATCAGCGGATGTATCAATATGACAGGTGTGCTGAGAATCCGTACTACAAAAGAGTTTGGTGAATCTACTGTATGTAGGATTCTGGAACTTGTCGAGAATTCCAGTTCCCGTAAATCCAGATCCGAAAATTTTATTTCAAAATTTGCACGCTATTATACGCCGGCAGTCTGCTATGGTGCGCTTGCCCTTGCGTTACTGCCGCCGATTGTAAATCTTCTTTTCCTCCACAATCCTGCGCAGTGGGGACAGTGGGTCTACCGTGCGCTGACCTTCCTGGTAATCAGCTGTCCGTGTGCACTTGTTATCAGTATTCCGCTCAGTTTCTTTGCGGGAATCGGTGGTGCAAGCAATGCCGGTGTCCTGGTCAAAGGATCAAACTATCTGGAAACACTGGCACAGACAAAATATGTTGTATTTGACAAGACAGGTACTCTGACAAAAGGTGTGTTTGAAGTTGCCGGTGTGCATCATAATACTATGGAAGAAGCAAAAATTCTTGAATATGCCGCACTTGCAGAAAGCTTTTCCACACATCCGATCAGCCGCAGCCTGAAAACTGCTTATGGCAAAGAAATTGATCAGAATCGTGTAACAGATGTAGAAGAAATCAGTGGAAATGGTGTTACCGCAAAAGTAGACGGAGTTTCTGTGGCAGTCGGCAATGCAAAACTGATGAAACGTATCGGAGTAGAGGCAGTCGAATGTCATCAGGTAGGAACGGTCATTCATGTGGCAATCAACGGTGCTTATGCAGGACATATCCTGATCGCTGATGTGCCGAAACCGACATCAAAAGAGGCAATCGCAAATCTTAAGAAACACGGCATCAAAGAGACAGTCATGCTGACCGGAGATATCGATAAAGTTGCACAGCAGGTAGCCGATGAACTGGGCGTGGACCGTGTATACAGTGAACTTCTTCCGGCTGATAAAGTAACAAAGGTAGAAGAACTCCTTGCAAAAAAGACAGCGAAAGAAAAACTTGCCTTTGTTGGTGATGGTATCAACGATGCACCGGTACTTTCCAGAGCCGATATCGGTATCGCGATGGGAGCGCTTGGTTCAGATGCTGCGATCGAAGCCGCGGATGTCGTCCTGATGGATGATGATCCGCAAAAAATCGTCAAAGCAATCCGCATTGCGAAGAAATGCATGCGTATTGTTTATGAAAATATTTATTTTGCAATCGGTATCAAGGTTATCTGCCTGATTCTCGGCGCAGTTGGTATTGCCAACATGTGGGTTGCAATCTTTGCTGATGTCGGAGTTATGGTAATTGCTGTCCTGAACGCGATAAGAACCCTTTTTGTAAAGAAATTGTAACTACAGGTTACAAAGATGGGGTGAAAGAAAGAGAGATATATATGACAGAAGAAAGAGAAGAATTAAGCTGTGAATGTCAGGAAATCCATGAAGACCTTCTGAAGATCGTAAATGAGACCATGCCGGACGAGGAAGAATTGTATGATCTGGCAGATCTGTTCAAGGTATTTGCAGACTCTACCCGTATCCGCATTCTGTTCGTGTTATTTGAATCAGAAGTGTGTGTCTGCGATCTTGCGAAAGTCCTGAATATGACACAGTCCGCAGTTTCCCATCAGCTTCGCATCCTGAAGCAGAACAAGTTGGTGAAGAACCGCAGAGAAGGAAAATCTATTTTTTATTCCCTTGCAGATGATCATGTACGAACGATCATCTCAATGGGAAGAGAACATATTCTGGAGTAAAGTATGGATTATTTGTCAAAGAATGTAGCGGCAAATTTAAAAAGAATAAGAAAGTCAAAATGCATGAGTCTGGATCAGACCGCAGAACAGACCGGAGTCAGCAAAAGCATGCTTGCACAGATAGAGAGAGGGACTGCCAATCCCTCTCTTGGCGTACTCGGAAAGGTCACAAGTGGACTTCGAATCGAATTTCAGGAGTTGATACAGCCGCCCCGGGAAGACTGTCTCCTTGTAACTCCACAGGAACTGCTGCCGACCAAAGAGCTGGAAGGGCAATACCGGGTATGGACCTGTCTGCCGTATGAAGACACAAGACTTGTAGAGGTATATCGGATCGAAGTGGAGCCGGGCGGGGTTTATGTCAGCGGAAGCCATGGCGAAAAGACACGGGAGTATCTGGCGGTCACGGAAGGAGAACTGACAGTGGAATGCCACGGACAGAGTTATTGCATTCATAAAGACCAGATATTTAAATTTGAAACCGACCAGGAGCATATATATAAAAATACAGGCAGCGAGAAAGCCTGTTGCACTTGCTTTTTCCTTGATTATCATGGAAAATAGAAGAAAGCATCGGAAGGTTATTCATGTCCGACAGATACATCGGAACAGAAAAGGGGACAGCATATGATAAAAGCAGTTATTTTTGATCTGGATAATACATTATACAGCTATGATGCGAATCACATTTACGGTATGGAAGCACTGGCAGGCTACTGCAGGGAAACATTCGGCATAACAGAAGAGGAGACGCGTGAATATTACAGAAAAGCCGGATATATTATGGCGAACAGGATCGGTACAGATACTGCTGCGATCCACAGCCGTATGCTGCGTCTGCAATGTATGATGGAACTGCTGGAAAAGCCTCTTTTTCCGCATGTACAGAAGATGTACCATATTTACTGGGATGCATTTCTTCAGCATATAGAACCAAATCCGGGAGTCCTGGATTTCCTTATGGAACTCAGAAAAAGAAAGATACGCATCGGAATCGGTACAGATATGACAGCCTATATCCAGTACAAAAAACTCGAAGCGATCGGTGCGGAGGTCTATATTGATTTTATGGTTACCAGTGAAGAAGCCGGTGTGGAGAAACCACATTATCAATTATTTGAACTCTGTGTAGAAAAAGCAGGCGTCCGGGCGGAAGAATGCGCATTCATCGGAGATAATGTGAAGAAAGATATAGAAGGTGCATGGGAAAGCGGACTTAGAGGTATCTGGTATACGCAGGAAAAGGAACCAACGGAACGCAGATATTTCCCGACACTGCGCTCATTTGCAGGAATTCATGTGGATGATTTCCTTACGCAGCAATAAGAGTGCAGAATGGTCGGGAAAAGAAAATGGAATAATATAGAAAAACATTTTGTGCAATATAATGCACAGAATGAATGGCTGTAAATATAACCTGAAAATTCAAAAAGTCTTTTAAAATCAGCAAAAATCTTTTTGGTAAAAATACTATTGACAAACAATACTGTCGGTGATATTGTAATGTTGTACAAAATAATACACGAAAAATTAAGCAAAGGCGCTTACCGGAAACGGAAATCTGCCTTTGCTTTTTTTATTTTAAGGATACAGGGAGGAATCAGCCATGAAATTAAAAGACACAGGATTAACTTTTCAGGACATCAAAGACAAAGTAAACAAGTATATGATCGAGACTTATGAGCGTTTTGATTTTCTTGCTGAAACAGCAGAAGGCATGTATATCTATGATGAGAACGGAACACCATATCTTGACTTTTATGCAGGTATTGCAGTAAACAGCGCAGGAAACTGTAACCCGAAAGTAGTGGCAGCGGTAAAAGACCAGGTAGAAGACATCATGCATACATTCAACTATCCATACACGATTCCGCAGGCATTACTTGCCGAGAAAGTGTGCGAGACGATCGGCATGGACAAGATCTTTTATCAGAACTCCGGTACAGAAGCAAACGAAGCGATGATCAAAATGGCACGTAAATATGGCATAGAAAAATACGGACCGAACCGTTACCATATCGTAACTGCAAAGATGGGCTTCCATGGAAGAACCTTCGGTGCCATGTCCGCAACCGGTCAGCCGGGAAACGGATGCCAGGTTGGTTTCGGACCGATGACATACGGATTCTCCTATGCACCGTATAATGATCTGCAGGCATTTAAAGATGCATGTACCGAAAACACCATTGCAATCATGGTTGAGCCGGTACAGGGAGAAGGCGGTGTACATCCTGCAACAATGGAATTTATGCAGGGACTTCGTAAATTCTGTGATGAGAATGATATGCTTCTTCTGATCGATGAGGTACAGACCGGATGGTGCAGAACCGGTGCAGTAATGTCTTATATGAACTACGGAATCAAACCAGATATCGTTTCCATGGCGAAAGCACTTGGCGGCGGCATGCCGATCGGTGCAATCTGTGCGACAGCAGAAGTTGCAAAAGCATTTTCGGCAGGTTCCCACGGAACTACATTCGGCGGACATCCGGTAAGCTGTGCGGCAGCACTTGCAGAAGTTAACGAACTTCTTGACAGAGATCTTGCGGGAAATGCGAAAAAAGTCGGTGACTACTTTGCATCCAAACTGGAAAAACTTCCACATGTAAAAGAAGTAAGACATCAGGGACTTCTGGTTGGTGTGGAATTTGATGATACGATCGGTGGTGTAGATGTAAAACACGGCTGCCTGGATCGCAAACTTCTGATCACAGCGATCGGAGCACATATCATCCGTATGATTCCACCGCTTATCGTGACAGAAGAAGACTGCGACAAAGCAGTTGCGATCATTGAAGATACGATCAAATCCCTGGAAAAATAAATAAGAATGAAAAAGTGACAAGGGCGTCGCGGATCATCATCAGTGGTTCGCGCGCTTTTTTCTATTAAGAGAAAATCGGTATGAGACATCTGGTAATAACGATTGGCTGTGAATACGGCGCCAAAGGTAATGCCATAGGCAGAAAAATAGCAGAAGACCTCAATATCAAATTTTATAATCGTGAACTCGTGGACGAGATCATCGAAGAGGTCGGAATACCAAAAGAAATAATGGAAAAAGTTGAAGAAGGCGGCACAATCGCAGGTAAAGGTGCGGAGGGTGATGTCAGAGGATCCTTTTCAAAATATGCGGATCTGACAGATCGTGCGATTCATGTGCAGAAGCAGATTATCCGTAAACTGGCAGAGAAAGAATCCTGTGTGATCATCGGACGTTCTGCGGATTATATTCTCAAAGATTCCGATAAGATCAATCTTCTGAGGGCATTTATCTATGCTCCGGATGATGTAAGAATTCACAACATTATGGAGAGCCATAATCTTACAGAGAAGGATGCCAGAATTCTTCTTCTGGAAAAAGATAAACGATATCACAAACGTCATCTGGCACTGACAGGAAGCAACCGTGGTGATCGTCACAATCGAAATATCCTGATTGACAGCTCTTATCTTGGGATAGAGGGAACAGCAGATTACATCGAGGAACTTGTCAGAAGAAAATTCGGAAGCGGGGAGGAATGAGTCTATGGGACAGAAAAAATCAGAATTTGATAAAGTATTCAGTGCATGGGATATTCTTGTGATCGCTTTCGGAGCTATGATCGGCTGGGGCTGGGTCGTATCTTCCGGAACATGGATCGATGCAGGCGGTGTTGTCGGTGCGGCACTTGCATTTGCGCTCGGCGGTGTCATGATCTTTTTTGTCGGTCTTACATACGCAGAACTGACGGCTGCCATGCCACAGTGTGGCGGGGAACATGTATTCAGTTACAAGGCAATGGGGGCGACGGGTTCTTTTATCTGTACATGGGCAATTGTTCTCGGATATGTCGGTGTTACCTGTTTTGAGGCATGTGCATTTCCGACGATCATTACCTATCTGTGGCCGGGATTCCTCAAAGGTTATCTTTATACGGTAGCAGGATTTGATATTTATGCATCCTGGCTGATCGTGGCAATTCTCGTGGCATTTTTCATTATGATGATCAATATCCTGGGGGCAAAAACAGCAGCAGTACTCCAGACTGTTCTGACCTGCATCATCGGTGGCGCAGGAATCCTTCTGATCGTAGCATCAGTGATTAACGGTAATGTAGACAATCTGCAGGGACAGATGTTTATGGGTGAAACAACGGGAACAATGGCAAAAAATGTATTGAAAGTTGCCGTTATCACACCGTTTTTCTTTATTGGTTTTGATGTTATCCCGCAGGCGGCAGAAGAAATCAATGTACCGCTTAAAAAGATAGGTAAGATGATGATCCTGTCTGTTGTACTGGCAGTTGTATTTTATTCTTTCGTAATTTTATCTGTAGGATATGTCCTGAACCCGGCGGAAATAGCACTTTCCCAGAGTACGACAGGCCTTGTTACCGCGGATGCCATGGCGAAAGCTTTTGGAACATCCGTGATGGCGAAAGTCATCATTGTAGGCGGTATGTGTGGTATCGTGACTTCATGGAACTCCTTTATGATCGGTGGTTCCCGTGCTTTATACTCCATGGCAGAATCCTACATGATTCCGAAGGTGTTTGCAAAACTTCATCCGAAGCACAAAACACCAGTAAATGCACTGATTCTGATCGGTATTCTTACCATGCTTGCTCCTTTTGCAGGACGTGTCATGATGGTGTGGATCTGTGACGCAGGAAACTTCGGCTGCTGTCTTGCATACTGTATGGTTTCGATTTCATTCCTGATTCTTCGGAAAAAAGAACCGGATATGCCAAGACCTTACCGTGTTCCGGCGTACAAATTTGTCGGAACCATGGCGGTGCTCCTTTCCGGATGTATGGTACTCGTATACTGTATTCCTGGTTCCGGCGGTACTCTGATCATGCAGGAATGGATGATGGTTGGTGCGTGGAGCCTGCTCGGAATTGTGTTCTTTGCAGTCTGCAAACTGAAATATAAAGAAAAATTCGGCAGTCTTATTGAGATCATTTCTGATGAGGATGCAGCATCTCTGATGCCGGAGGCTGATGATAAAGAACTTGATCTGGTTATTGATGCGGCAATTGACCGTGTACTCTCGAGAATGCCGGCATGACGTCAGATAAAAATAGATATAAAATGAGAAAAGAGGCAGATTATGAATCCGTTTGAATTTTTTATACCACAGAATATTATCGTTGGGGCAGGTACGCTTGTGCGGCTTCCGGAATGTGCACAGAAACTGGGAGGAACCCATGCCATGCTGCTGTCAGGACCGACACTTCGTAAGATGGGAATTGTGGATAAAGCAGCAAAATATCTTGAAGATGCCGGCATGAAGGTGGATATCTTTACGGAAATAGAAGCAAACCCGTCAGTAACGACTGTAGAAAAGGCAACAACTGCATTTAAAGAAGCAGGGGCAGATTTTATTGTGGCGCTGGGCGGCGGCTCTCCAATGGATGTTGCCAAGGCCGTCGGTGTAACCGCAAAATACGGTGGCAGCATTACAGAATATGAAGGAGCACATAAAGTACCCGGAAAAATCATCCCGCTTATTGCAATCCCGACGACAGCAGGCACCGGTTCAGAGGTCACTGCGTTTTCGGTTATCACAGATCACAGCAGAGATTATAAACTGACAGTATTCAGTTATGAACTTTTTCCTTCTTATGCGATACTGGATCCGGAACTTCTGACATCTGCGCCGGCCTCTGTGGCGGCAGCATGTGGAATCGACGCATTTATTCATGCAGAAGAGGCATATGTTTCTAC
The DNA here is from genome assembly GCA_900066355.1 of uncultured Ruminococcus sp. Lineage (GTDB taxonomy): Bacteria > Bacillota > Clostridia > Lachnospirales > Lachnospiraceae > Blautia_A. The sequence goes on along the minus strand of FMEL01000010.1, from coordinate 122,269 downwards.
AGCAGCCTCGCCGTTTTCGGATGCCATGGCTGAGAAAGCGATGGAACTGATCGGTAAAAATATCCGCCGGTTTGTTGCACGTCGTACAGATCTGGAGGCAGCTGAGGCAATGCTGACAGGTTCACTTTTTGCCGGAATTGCTTTTTCCTTTGCACGACTTGGAAATGTACATGCAATGAGCCATCCGGTAAGTGCTTTCTTTGATGTACCACACGGAGTGGCAAACGCGGTACTGCTTCCGGTGATCGCTGAATACAATGAGCTGGCTGATCATGGCAGATATCTGACAATCTACAATTACATCAGTCCGATCCCGGCATATGAGGATGAATTTGAGCCGCTGATGTTGGTCGATGCGATCCGTGAACTGAATGAAGACATCGGAATCCCGGAGAATCTGACAACAGCGATCCGTCAGGCAGCAAAAGGCAGAGAAGTTTCTGATGAAGAAATTGAGAGCAGGATCGATGCCATGGCAGATGATGCGATGAAGAGCGGAAATATTGCAGTCAATCCGAGATCTTCTCAGAAGCGTGATATTGTAGAACTTTATCACAAAGCAATATAATAAGAAAGAAAAATTTTTTATGACATGCAGGTATATTTCATGTGAGATGTATCTGCATGTTTTGTTGTAAAAAAAGCAGATCTCCTGTTTTGTCCTTGCAGGAAAGACACGGGAAGTGTTATACTTTTGTGGATAAAAGAAACAGAAAAAAGTTCACGGGGGGAAAACATGGAGCTTTTTGAATTTTATAAAAAAATAGAAGAATATCAGAATCAGAAAAACAATATTCTGGCTACGGTGATTGAAGGGGAAAACAGTGGAAGCCGATATTTCTTTTCAGAGGGAGAACTTATCGCAGCGTACGGTGACGGTGCGAGCCCGGATGAACAATTAAAAGAGATCGCACAGGCACAGCAGAGCCGGATCACAGAGGCTGATGGTCAGAAAGTATTTGTGGAAGCATTGAAACAGCCGGCGCATCTGGTGATCTGTGGGGCAGGACATGTATCGCAGCAGGTGATCCTGCTTGCAGCCAAAGTCGGTTTTCATGTGACAGTACTGGAAGACCGTCCGAGTTTTGCCGGAGAAGCGAGAAGAATGGGGGCGGATCGGGTGATCTGCGACAGTTTTGAGCATGGACTTGCTCAGATTCCGGACAGAGAAGATACGTATTTTCTGGTCGTGACCAGGGGACATCGGTATGATAAGGAATGTCTGGATATTATACTGAAAAAACCACATTGTTATGTCGGTATGATGGCAAGCCGTGGACGTGCGGCACTTCTTAAGAAACAGATGGAAGAAGAAGGAACCGACTGGAAACTGCTGGATGAGATCCATACACCGGTAGGTATGCCGATCAATGCAGAGACACCTGAAGAAATTGCGATATCTATTGTATCCGAACTCATTCATGAAAAGAACAGTCTGCGCAAAACAAGCGGCTACAAAAAGGAACTGATGGAATACCTGACCGGAAGAAAGAAGGCAGAAAATGGAATGGCACTTGCAACGATCATTGAAAGACGGGGATCGGCGCCGAGAGAGATTGGGACAAAAATGCTGGTTCTTGCCGACGGCACACTGGTTGGGACGATCGGTGGCGGCTGCATGGAAAGTGAAGTGCAGCATCAGTGTCTGCGTATGATTCACGACGGGGAGCGGACCGGAAAGATTTTTAAGGTAGATATGACCATTTCCGAGGCAGAGGAAGAAGGACTTGTCTGTGGCGGTACCATACAGGTATTTCTGGAAGTTCTGTAGATTTTTGATGAAACATTTGTTCGAAAAAAATAAAATTTAAAATACAACTATGTGCAGAACTGTGTTATAATACATGTACTTGATAAAAAGATATGTAATCACAGGAAGCAGAGGGTACTTTCCTGTGAAGAGAATATGGAGGATGAAGATATGAAGAAAAGAAACATAATGGTTGCGTTACTTTGCAGCATGTGCCTGGCAGTCAGCTCTCCGATCCCGGCGATGGCTGACGGCACAAAGGTCGTAACACTCGGTGCAGACCTTACTCAGGATCAGAAGAATACAATGATGAACTATTTTAAGGCAGATTCCAGCCAGGTGCAGGTCATCACTGTTACGAATCAGGATGAGCATGATCTTCTCGGTAATTATGTTCCGAGTGAGCAGATCGGAACAAGAACTTTAAGCTGTGCTTACGTAAAGCCTACCCAGTCAGGCGGTATTAAAGTACGTACCGCAAACCTCAATTACGTGACCTGCAATATGATCGCGACAGCACTTTCCACGGCAGGTGTTACCAACTGCGAAGTTGTTGCAGCATGCCCGTATGAAGTATCCGGTACAGGTGCGCTTACCGGTGTCATGAAAGCATACGAATCCGCAAGCGGACAGGAACTTGATTCCACAAAGAAAGACCTGGCAGCGAAAGAAGTCGTTGTTACAGGTGATGTTGCACAGCAGGTCGGACAGGACAATGCAACGAATATCATCAATCAGGCAAAACTTCAGATCATTGGTGACAATATCCAGAATGCTGATGAAATCTACAATATCGTAAATAACATCGCTGTTCAGAATGGGGTTACTTTAACGCAGGATGAACTTGATACGATCGTTTCCCTTCTGCAGCAGATCGCACAGCAGAATTATGACATTCAGGAAATGAAGAAAACTCTGGAAGATATCCAGCAGAATCTTGAAGACAGCAAGAACGGAACTTCTTCTGATGACAGTTCAGATGACGATGCAGTGGATGAAGGCGAGGACATTACACAGGACGTTGACAGCGGAGCACTTGGTGATGATGTAAAACAGACTTCCACAGAGGATGCAAACCTTGCGAAGGATACCGGTGCAGATACCAACCAGACCGAAAATACAGATTCTTACGACAACAGCGGAACCGACAATATTCCGGATGCCAGCGGAGACGGAACTACAGAAGAGACACCGAATGAAAGTACAGACGGAACAACAGACGGAACAACAGACGGTTCCACAGAAGAAATCCCGCCGGCTACAGGTGACGGCACAGATGCAGGAACAGATGAATCCGCAGATAATACAGAGGATGCTTTAAATACAGATGATCTTTCAGAAGAGGCGAAGATCAAATTTGATCAGGCAAAACAGTTCTGTAAGGGAGAGTATGAAGGTGATCTTGGGGCGCTTCAGTCCGTAGTAGAAGGCGTGACAGAGCCACCGGTAACACTGGATCAGGATGTTGCACAGAAACTCAGCAGGAAAGTACTTGAGACATATCTGAAAGTTCTGAAAGACGGCGGCGCTTCTTATGTGCCGGACGGAACAGAAGCTTACCTGTCTCAGGAACTGAACATGCTTAATAAAGAATTAAAGACCATCTTCAGCACAGAAACAGATCCGGCAGAAGATGATATCCTCTACAGTACAGACAAAGAAGTTCGTCAGAAAATGTATGATGATACTTTGAGCTTCTTCGCGAAACTTTACGGTGAAGATACACAGGAGACACAGCCGGCAGAGGCTGCAGAAGATACTGCAGAAGCACAGGCTGCTTCCGAGGATACTTCTTATGACGCAACAGCAGAAGATGGTTCCTACACAGAGGAATATGCAGAATAAAATATCAGCCTTACAGGTCAGATTTCCAAGGGATGCTTCGGCATCCCTTTTTGTCTTCTATGAACAGACTGTGAAAAAGTGGAAATTCCCGGATGACTGTGGTAAAATAGAAGAAGTTTTTAGCGAAAAAAGGTATAAATGGGTGAAAAAGAAAAAAGTTCCGAAAGGAGATAAGATATGGGTCTGGCAGTGGTTACACTGAAAAAAGGAGAGGGACGATTTTTGAAGTCCGGCGGAATGTGGGTCTTTGACAATGAGATCGCATCAGTCATGGGAAGTTTTGTAAATGGAGATATTGTACTTGTACATGATTTTGACGGATATCCGCTCGGCAGAGGTTTTATCAACAGAAATTCCAAAATTACCGTTCGTCTCCTGACAAGAAATGAAAATCAGAAGATTGATGAAGATTTTTTTGAGAAGCGTGTGAGAGATGCATGGGAATACCGCAAAAAAGTTACGGATACTTCGAGCTGCCGTGTGATCTTTGGCGAGGCGGATTTTTTTCCGGGACTTGTGGTTGACAAGTTTGAGGATGTTCTGGTCGTACAGTCTCTGGCACTCGGAATCGATCGATGGAAAGAGCTGATTCTGGATCTTATTAAGAAAATTCTCGCAGAAGATGGTATTATGATCCGCGGTGTTTATGAGAGAAGTGATGCAAAAGTCCGTAAGCAGGAAGGTATGGAACTGTACAAGGGATTTATCGGGAAAGAATTTCCGACACTTGTCGAAATTCAGGAAAATGGTGTCAGATATCAGGTCGATATCAAAGACGGACAGAAGACAGGATTTTTCCTTGACCAGAAATATAATCGTCTTGCGATTCAGAAACTCTGTAAAGATGCGAGGGTACTGGACTGCTTTACACATACCGGTTCTTTTGCACTGAATGCAGGAATCGCCGGAGCGAAAGAAGTAACAGGAGTAGATGCATCTGAGCTTGCTGTTCACCAGGCACAGGAAAATGCGAAACTGAATGGTCTGGATAAAACCGTAAAATTTATATGTGAAGATGTTTTTGAACTGCTTCCGAAGCTCGAAGAAGAGGGAGAAAAGTACGATGTGGTCATTCTGGATCCACCTGCCTTTACAAAATCCCGCAGTTCTGTCAAAAATGCAGTCAAAGGCTACCGTGAGATCAATCTTCGTGGAATGAAACTGGTAAAAGACGGCGGATTTCTTGCAACCTGTTCCTGTTCCCATTTTATGGAATATGAACTGTTTACAAAAACGATCGGCCAGGCCGCAAGAAGTGCACACAAGAGACTTCGCCAGGTGGAATACCGCACACAGGCGCCGGATCACCCGATCCTGTGGTCTTCCGACGAATCCTATTACCTGAAATTCTATATCTTCCAGGTATGTGATGAGAAATAATCAGAGAAAATATAAAGTAGAAACAGATCACATAAAGGAAAAGGTCATAAGAAAGAAGGACTTAGATGAGAGACAAGTTTAATAGATTTATGCAGGGACGTTATGGAGTAGATGCATTTGCACGTTTTACGATGGGTGTGGCACTTGTAGCGATCATCCTTTCGATTTTTTTCAGCAACGGAAGCAGAATAGGCGCACTTCTTGATACGTTTGGACTTCTGGTGCTGCTGTATACATATTACCGCATGCTTTCCAGAGATATTCAGAAGAGATACCAGGAAAACGAAAAATATCTTGCTGCGACTGCAAAGCTCAGACAGCGTTTCAACAGAGAAAAGAGTATGATGAATCAGAGAAAGACACATCATATTTATTCCTGCCCGGGATGTGGTCAGAAGATCCGTATTCCGAGAGGCAAGGGCAAAATTGAGATCGAATGTCCGAAATGCCATACAAAATTTGTTAAAAGAAGCTAATAAAACAGGTCGGCGCGACAGGGGGGAGGCAATACAGTGTTTGGATATGTGGTAATGAACAAACCGGAAATCAAATTCAAAGATTTTGATATGTACCGTTCTTTTTACTGCGGACTGTGCCGTGAGCTGAAAGAGCGTTACGGTCTCAGCGGACAGATTACTTTAACCTATGATATGACCTTTGTGATCCTTCTGCTCAGCGGACTTTATGAGCCGCCGACAAAGAAAGGATCGACGCGCTGTATCGTACATCCGGTGCGCAGACAGCCGGTCAGAAAAAATGCGATTACTGAATATGCTGCGGATATGAATATTTTTCTGACTTATTACAAGTGTAAAGATGACTGGAAGGATGAGAGAAGCATTCCGGGACTTGCTTTTGGCAAATTGTTGGAACGTAAAGAAAAGAAGAGTGAAAAACTCTGGAGCCAAAAGGTGCAGACGATTGTATCCTGCCTGGATGAACTGTCCGAACTCGAAAAAGAAAATGCGACAGACATCGATCGTGTATCCGGCTGCTTTGGCAGAATCATGGCAGAAATCTTTGCATACAGAGAAGATGTATGGGAACCGACTCTTCGGCGTATGGGATTTTATTTCGGCAAGTTTATTTATCTGTTGGATGCCTATGATGATGTGGAAGAGGATGTCAAAAAAGGAAATTACAATCCATTTTCAAAAGATTATATAATAAAAGGGTTTGATGACCGGGTAAAGAGTATGCTTATGATGATGATGGCAGAAACCTGCCGGGAATTCGAGAAACTTCCTATTATAAAATATACCGATATTCTTCGGAATATCCTGTATTCCGGAGTATGGTGCAGATTTGAGACCGTTTCCGGGAAACGGAAGAAAGAACAGGAGAAAGAACATGTTTGATCCATATAGTGTGCTGGGCGTTTCCAGAGATGCATCAGATGAAGAAATAAAAAAAGCATATCGTAAGCTCAGCCGCAAATACCATCCGGATGCGAATATCAACAACCCGAATAAAGCGCAGGCGGAAGAGAAATTTAAAGAAGTACAGCAGGCTTACGAGCAGATCATGAAAGAAAAAGAGTACGGAACTTCCGGAAATTACAATTCCTATGGTGGATTTGGAGGCTTTGGCGGTCAGAGCCAGAGTACGTATCAGGATGAGGAAGCCATCCGCAGACAGGCAGCGGCAAATTACATCCAGAGCCGACATTTTCAGGAGGCGATGAACGTGCTTTCCTCCTTAAATCAGCGAAACGGGCAGTGGTATTATCTGTCGGCGATGGCGAATATGGGACTTGGAAATAATGTGAACGCAATGAACGATGCACGTACAGCAGTCAATATGGAGCCGGATAATATGCAGTACCGGATGCTTCTTCAGAGACTGGAAGGCGGAGGAAGCTGGTATCAGGAACAGCAGAATCCATTCGGCGGCATGCCATCGGATGGCAGTGATTACTGTATGAAGCTGTGTCTGGCGAATATGGTCTGTAATCTGTGCTGCCCGGGAGGCGGCATGTTCTGCTGTTAGTCAGAGTGAAAAAATCAAAATCCTGTCATAAAAGAAATTGACATTTTATAAGAGTGATATTATTATAATGAATGTATTGCTGTGCTAAAGTGTTGTTGCATCAAAGAACAGCAAAAGGAAGAGCATTACAGGAGGAAATCATAATGAGTATTCGTATTGGTATTTTAGGTTATGGCAACCTTGGCAGAGGAGTAGAATGTGCAGTTAAACACAATCCGGATCTGGAGCTTGTTGCCGTATTTACACGTCGTGATCCTGCATCCGTAAAAATTCTTACAGATACAGCAAAAGTATATCATGTAGATGAAGCAGAAAAAATGAAAGATAAAATTGACGTTCTGATTCTCTGTGGAGGAAGTGCGACAGATCTTCCGGTTCAGACCCCGAAATACGCACAGTGGTTCAACGTTGTTGACAGCTTTGATACCCACGCAAGAATCCCGGAGCATTTTGCAAATGTAGATAAGGCAGCTTCCGAGAGTAATCATGTCGGAATCATTTCCGTAGGCTGGGATCCGGGAATGTTCTCCCTCAACAGAATGTATGCAAATGCAATTCTGACCAATGGTAAAGATTATACATTCTGGGGCAAAGGCGTAAGCCAGGGCCACTCTGATGCAATCCGTCGTATTGATGGTGTCAAAGACGGCAAACAGTACACGATCCCGGTTGAAGCAGCTCTTGAAGCGGTAAGAAGCGGACAGAATCCGGAACTTACTACCAGACAGAAACACACAAGAGAGTGTTTCGTAGTAGCAGAGGAAGGTGCTGATCTTGCACGTATCGAGCAGGAGATCAAGACTATGCCGAACTATTTCGACGAATATGACACAACCGTACATTTCATTTCCGAAGAAGAACTGAAACGTGATCACAGCGGCATTCCGCATGGTGGATTTGTAATCCGTACCGGAAAGACCGGTTGGAACGATGAAAACAGCCATGTGATCGAGTACAGCCTGAAACTTGATTCCAACCCGGAATTTACTTCTTCCGTTATCGTTGCTTATGCAAGAGCGGCATATCGCATGAACCAGGAAGGACAGAAGGGATGCAAGACTGTATTTGATGTTGCACCGGCATACTTAAGTGCTCTGGACGGCGCAGAATTAAGAAAACATCTTCTTTAATCCTGATCGGAAAGATACTTATATAGAAAAAAGTGAAATATTACAAAAGGGTGAAGCCATCGGCTTTGCCCTTTTTTATGTAATAGGAAATTACTCCGTAATGTTCCTATTACATAAAAAGGGTGCATAAAACGTTACTGTTTACAGTGTTTTACATTTTTTGTTGACGGAAAGAAAAACATGAGATATAATACCTACATAATATTGTAACAAGATTGTAAAAAATACAAATATATTTGTTTACAGAAAGAGGTTATGGGTATGGGAAAGATATGCAAAAAGTCATGGATCGCGGGCATATTTTTAGGAGTAATGCTTTTTGCAGCAGGCTTTGCATTTCAGGCAACGACCGTAGATGCACAGGCTGCATCGACCGGATTCCGAACGGTGGGTGGTCAGACATTTTACTATAAAAAAGGAAAGAAAGTAAAAGGCTGGGTCACAGTAAAGGGAAAGAAATATTTCCTGAACAGAAAGACCGGAGCACTTTACAAAGGCTGGATGAAAAGTTCGAAAGGCAGAAGACGCTATTTTGACCAGAAAACCGGTGCAATGTATACCGGATTTAATAAAATTGCCGGCCAATATTATTACTTTAATAAAAAGACCGGCTTTACAGTGAGTGGTTTCGTAAAATTCGGAACGAATTTTTACAGATATTTCGATACCAGGAAGTATACAATGGCGACCGGCTGGATGACGAATTCCAAAAACCAGAAGTGGTATTTTGGCAGTGATGGCAAAATGTACCGGGGACTTAAGAGGATCGGCAGCTACAAGTATTATTTCGATGGTAAGACAGGAGCTGCAAAATACGGATTTATTACATCTTCAAAGGGATACACCAGATATTTCCGTAAGAAATATTACCGTATGGCAACCGGCTGGATGACCTCGTCGAAAGGAAAGAAACGCTATTTTGCCAAGAATGGCGTCATGGCAACCGGTAAGAAAACCATCAGCGGAAGCACTTACTATTTTAACACCGGTACAGGTATTGCAACAGGTGGTTGGGTAACGATTGACGGAAGTAAATATTACTTTGACACAAAGACATTTAAGATGGTTACCGGGTCAAAGAAGATCAATGGTGTAAGCTATAAGTTCAACTCTGTCGGTGAGATGATCTATGACGGCAGTACCGAAGCAAATGATGCTGTAGTAGATACTTCTTATTTTAAGAATGATCCGAAGCCGGTTGCGCAGACCGGAACAAAGACCATTAAGAATTACCTGGCGGGTGCACTGCAGCCGGTTGGACAGGCACTTTATATCTGGGGCGGCGGCTGGTATGATTCCACGCTGAAAGGTGTGAAAGCAAACTGGCAGAAGTTTTACCTCGGTCAGAGCAGCAGTTACAATTATAACAACTACCGTGATCTGAGCGAGACTAACAGAGCAAAAGGGCTTGACTGTTCCGGATTTGTAGGATGGGCTGCATATCAGGTCATGCAGACAAGAAGCAATGTCGGATATGGATATACGGTTGTTTCGGGAGAAATCGGTTCCTACTATAAGAATACCTTGAAATGGGGCACATACGTAAACCAGAATTATCTCTCAAAGAGAAAATGGAAGCTTTATCCGGGAGATATCGGATATGATGACGGGCATACATGGATCGTTCTCGGACAGTGTTCCGATAAGAGCGCAGTGATCGTACATTCCACACCGAATGCCGGTGTGCAGATCGCAGGTACCAGTACTCCGGAAGGCAAATCTGACAGTCAGGCGGTTGCCCTGGCACGAAAATATATGACCAGATATGCCGGCTACAAAAAATTCGAATATCGTCCGGCATGCGGAAACTTCGTTCGTCGTGGTAATTACATGAGATGGAACAGTACACTTTCTGATCCGGACGGATTTAAGAGCAAGACAGCCGATCAGATCCTTCAAATCCTTTTTGGATTCTAAATTAAATAAGAAAGAAATGTTACAGAGGAGTTTCCTGAATATGGAAACTCCTTTATTTCTTGCAGAGTTTTTAATAAATGTTACAAAATATTAAACTTTTTAATGAATTCTACTTGCAATCGTAAGAAGTATATGTTAATATGTATAAGAACTTGAAAAAGATATTTCGTAAATATTACAGAATATAGCAATTAAGATTATGAGGTGAGAAACATGAAGAAACGAATTGTTTGCCTGACGTTAGCGTTAATGATGACAGCAGCACAGGTAGTCAGCGTAAGCGCATCACGAGAAGATGAACTGAGAGAGGAACAGGCCGCAACAAGCGCACAGCTTGATGCAACATATGCCCAGATCGATCAGCTTTATTCTGCCAAGCAGCAGTTACAGGATGAAATCAATACACTGGATGCAAATCTTGTAAACGTCATGGTTTCCATTCAGACATTAGAGGGAGATATCAGTAATAAACAGGCTGATATCGAACAGACACAGGCAGATCTTCAGAAAGCACAGAATGCCAAAGACAAACAGTACGCAGCAATGAAACAGCGTATCCAGTATCTGTACGAAAAAGGTGGAAGCGAAGCATGGTTCCAGATGATGATGAGTGCAGATAATCTTTCTGATCTTCTGACAAAAGCAGAATATACTCAGAAGATGTATGATTACGACAGAAAGAGCCTTGAGACATATGCCAATACGATCGAACAGGTTACAAACCTTGGGAATCAGTACCAGCAGGAGAAATCCGAACTGGAAGGCATGAAACAGGAATATGAAGCGGAATCTGCAAACCTTCAGACACAGATTGACACAAAGAAAGCCAACTCCGCAGACTGTGATAACGAAATCGCATATGCACAGGAAATGGCAAATGAATATGCAAACCTGATCCAGGAACAGCAGGCAGAGATTGAACAGCTTGAGGCAGAACGTATTGCAGCTGAAGAGGAAGCAAGACGTCAGGCAGAGGCAGAAGCAGAAGCCGCTGCCGCTGCAGCAGCAGAAGAAGCTGCACAGCAGGAAGATCAGACGGTATATGATGAAGACGGCAACGAAGTAGATGCTGATGAAGCAGCCGAAAACGGAGATACCGTATATGACGAAGATGGTAATGAAGTAGATCCGAGCGAAACGACAAGCAGTGATGATGGTGTGAAGTATGATGAGTACGGTAACGTAATCGACAGCGACAACACAGTTGATCCTGATAGTGTAAGTTCTTCATCCAGCAGCTCATCCAGTTCAGGCTCAGGCTCTTCAATCGTAGATTATGCAACACAGTTTGTTGGTAATCCGTACGTATGGGGCGGCACAAGCCTTACAGGCGGTGCTGACTGCTCCGGATTTACGCAGAGTGTTTATGCACAGTTTGGTTACAGTCTTCCGAGAACATCTTATGAGCAGCAGAACTGGGGAACAGAAGTTTCCTATGCAGATGCTCAGCCGGGTGACCTGATCTGCTATGGTGGACACGTTGCAATCTACATGGGCAACGGACAGATCGTACATGCATCTAACTCCAGAGATGGTATCAAGATCAGCAATGATGCTACTTACAGAACAATCCTTTCTGTAAGAAGACCTTCATAAATAAAGAGCAAAGGCAGTTCCTTCGGGAGCTGCTTTTTTTCTTGACTTTCTGTATATAAAGTATTAAAATGATGCAAAAGCGCAACGGAGCACTTAGTAGTTTCGTGCGCTCTTTTTTTGTTTCAGAAAAAATTCTGGAACGATTCACTTATGGTGATATGTTCCGAAAGGACATATGGATGAAAAATATACATTTCAGGAGGAAACGAAAATGAGAAAGATCAAAATGTGGAGAATGATGACAGTTGCTGCTGTGGCAGCATCCATGACATGCGGAGTATTTGGAGTACAGAGCGTCAGCGCGGATGACAAGAAAACTCTGAAAGTTGCAATGGAATGCGGATATGCACCATATAACTGGACACAGCCGGATGATTCAAACGGTGCTGTTCAGATTTCAGGAAGTTCCGATTATGCATATGGATATGACGTTATGATGGCAAAGAAGATTGCCGATGAACTCGGATATGATCTTGAGATCGTAAAACTTGACTGGGATTCCCTTGTACCGGCTGTACAGTCAGGACAGGTTGACTGTGTAATTGCAGGACAGTCTATCACAAAAGAACGCCAGCAGATGGTTGATTTTACAGATCCATACTATTATGCATCTATCATCACTCTTGTTAAAAATGACGGTGATTATAAAGATGCAGCAAGCGTAGAAGACCTCAAAGGAGCAACCGTAACATCTCAGCAGAATACGATCTGGTATGATTCCTGCCTGCCGCAGATCCCGGATGGCAACATTCTTCCGGCACAGGAAAGTGCACCGGCTATGCTGGTAGCTCTTGAAGCCGGAAAATGTGATGCAGTTGTAACAGATATGCCTACAGGAAAAGCAGCATGCGTAGCTTATCCGGATTTCAAGCTTCTTGATTTCACAGGAACAGACGGAGAATTCGAAGTATCTGATGAAGACATCAACATCGGTATTTCCCTGAAAAAAGGAAACGATGAACTCAAAGATGCGATCAACGGTGTCTTAAGTGAGATGACAGAGGATGATTTCAATAAAATGATGGATGAGGCTATTTCTGTACAGCCACTTTCCGAATAATAAAGGAGGAGCAAAATGCTGCCTGAGAGTTTTGGGGGAAGAATCATCTATCTTCTTCAGCAATATGGTTCTTCTTTTGCGAAGGGAGCCGGAGTCAGCATGTGGCTGGCGCTGGTGGGAACACTTTTTGGATGCATCATTGGTTTTCTGGTTGGTATCGTGCAGACGATCCCGGTTGATAAGAATGACTCAACAGCCAAAAAGATTTTGACTAAAATTGTGAAATTTATTCTTGCCTGCTATGTGGAGTTCTTCCGTGGAACTCCGATGATGGCACAGGCGATGTTTATTTACTTTGGTAGTGCAGCTGTGTTTAATATCAATATGTCCATGTGGTTTGCGGCAATATTTATCGTGTCGATCAACACAGGTGCATATATGGCCGAGACCGTCCGCGGAGGAATTCTTTCAATCGATCCGGGACAGACAGAAGGTGCAAAAGCAATCGGTATGACACATGTACAGACCATGATCAATGTAATTCTTCCGCAGGCACTTCGAAATATTATGCCACAGATCGGCAATAACCTGATCATCAACATCAAAGATACCTGCGTACTTTCCATTATCGGTACAGTTGAACTGTTCTATACGACCAAAGGTGTGGCGGGTGCACTTTATACATACTTTGAATCCTTCACGATTGCGATGATCATTTACTTCATCATGACCTTTACCTGTTCCCGTATCCTGCGTGTGCTGGAACACAAGATGGACGGACCGGATAACTACGATCTGGCTACAGCGGATACACTGACACATACCAGCGGTATGTATTCTTACAGAGAAAGGAAGGATGACAGAGAATGAGTGAAACAATCCTTGAAGTACAGCATCTGGGAAAATCTTTCGGAAATAATGAAATCTTAAAAGATATTGATTTCTCTGTAAAACCAAAGGATGTTACCTGCATTATAGGACCATCCGGTTCCGGTAAATCCACACTGCTTCGCTGCATGAATCTTCTGGAGACGCCATCCTGCGGTGAGATCCGTTATCACGGAACAAATATCATGGACAAGCATGTAAATGTTCCTGAATACCGTTCAAAGGTCGGTATGGTGTTTCAGAATTTTAATCTCTTTAACAATATGACCGTTCTTAAGAACTGCACGGTCGGACAGGAAAAAGTCCTGAAAAAGAGCAAAGAAGAAGCGCACAAAAATGCGATGATGTATCTGGAAAAAGTTGGTATGGCACCGTATATTAATGCAAAACCGAAACAGCTTTCCGGCGGACAGAAGCAGAGAGTTGCGATCGCGAGAGCACTTGCGATGGAACCGGAGGTCCTGCTCTTTGATGAGCCAACTTCCGCATTGGATCCGCAGATGGTCGGAGAGGTGCTGGAAGTTATGCGGACGCTTGCAAAAGACGGTCTGACTATGATTATTGTCACACATGAGATGGCATTTGCTAGAGACGTTGCGAAGCACGTGATCTTCATGGGCGATGGAGTTATCGTAGAAGAAGGTACATCTCAGCAGATCTTTGAAAATCCGCAGAAAGAACTGACAAAAGAATTTTTAAGCCGTTTCAGAAATGCATAAAGTTAAGATGTTTAGATAAAACAACCCTTCCTGTTGTTCAGTGTTCAACAGGAAGGGTTGTTTTTCGGTTAATAAGAATTGGCGGTATGATTTTATGCGTTGGTTCGACAGACAGAGTTGGTTTTCTTTTATGCCGTTCTTCAATCTGGTTATTCAGAATGTCCATGGCAGATAAAGCGATTTTGTCAATCTGCTGTCCGACAGTACTGATCGGGATGATTGCCTCTCTTGAAACGGGAGAGTCATCGAACCCAATAATCTTGTAATCATCAGGCAGGCAGCCATACTTCTGAATCAGATGGTTGAGCATAATGTTGGCGAAGGTATCGTTCGGAAGAAAAATCCCTTTTGTTTTCCCTTTATATTTGGTATCGATTGTTTCAAGAAGGTCTTTGAGGATCCGGGATGTTTCATCATAAGTATGTCCGGTATCTGTAAGAAGCATTTCATGAGGAATGTTGTATTCCTTGCAGATATCAGAAAATCCCCGAATACGTTCGTAGGATGGTATCTGCTTGGGAATATCTGCATTGATATGGATCAGGATATCGGCACCTGTCTTGGCAAGAAGACTGGTTGCCTGTACACCACCCATATAGTTGTCTGTGTTGACACTGCTCACATACTGATCTTCACGCTCGATCGTTACGATTGGAATATTATAAGAAGCAAGTTCTATGGAAGGAATTGTGTGACTCAGAATGATCATGCCTTCGATTTTGTATGCAAGAAGTTCCTGTATATATTTTCGTTCGGTTGATTCGTGGTCATCTCCGGTGAATACGAGAAATTTATATCCAAAAGAGTCGTAGGTCTTTAGTATCTGATTCAGAATTTCTGAATAGTAGTGCATATAAAGGTTCGGAATAATGATTCCTATAAACTCTGTTTTTCCGTTCGCAAGTATTCTCGCGACTTTGTTTTCCTTATAGTTTAATTTTTCAAGAGCAGTTGCAATGATCTGCTGGTTTTCCAGGGTAAGAGAATCCGGATTATTAAAATATCTGGAAATGGTTGTTTTGGAAAAACCGGTATATTTTGCGATGTCACTGAAAGTTATATTTTTTTTACCCATATCAGGTTCCTTTCGATAAAATAAAATTTTACGATGTTATAGTGAGAAGTCAATTACTTTTATGATAACAGTATAGCAGAAATTTCAAAACAGAACAATGAAAACAATCAACAGAAACGGTTAAGTAACCGGTTTTGTAAAAACTTTACAAAGTGGAGATATGAAATTTGTATAAAGCAATGAAATTGCATATGATGGTTGACTTGATAGCATTGCTGTGATATTATCAAACCATAAAGTAACCGGTAACTTTACCGGTAACGTAGAACGAGCACAGGGAAAAGGAGGAGCACATGAAGAAAGCGAAACTGATTTTTCTTGCCGGTCTGGCTATGGCAGTCAGTCTTACAGGATGTCAGAAAAAAGAAGTAAAGCCCGGCGATGTGGCAGGATATGATGAGGGCGAACAGTATCTTTCAATCTGGGTCCACAGTATTGAGGATACTCCGGAAGGACAGGTTTACAGGGAATCTGTAGACAGCTTTAATGAGAAATATAATGGTAAATATTTCGCAGATATTGAATTTATTCCGAGAAATGACAGTGGAGGCGGTTATTCAGATAAGGTAAATTCTTCTGTACTGTCAGGAGGGCTTCCGGATGTGCTTACCCTGGACGGACCGAATGTGGCAGCTTATGCAGCGAACGGGATCATACAGCCACTTGCAGAGCTGACAGAGGAAGAAAGAGGAGAATATCTGGAATCCATTCTGGAACAGGGTACTTATAATGATAAGCTTTATGCACTTGGAGTTATGGAATCCAGTGTAGGGCTTTATTATAACAAAGATATTCTGGAAGAAGCCGGAATTGAGGTTCCGGATGCAGATCATCCGTGGACGACATCAGAATTTATGGATATTCTGGCTAAGCTGAAACCGCTGATGGATGAGAAGAATGGTTATCCGATCGACATGACATTCCCGGTAGGTGAAACAAGTATTTATTATTATGCCCCATTTATCTGGGCAAATGGTGGAAACCTGGTAAGTGAAGACGGACTGACAGTGGATGGATACTTTAATTCGGAGAAGAATGTTGAGGTCATGAATTATTTCCACCAGATTGTAGAGAACAAATACATGTCTGAAGCTCCAATAGAGAATCTGTTTGAAAGTGGAAGAGCAGCTTTCAAATTTGACGGGGCGTGGGAAGTCAACACAATCTACGAGAACTATCCGGATGTGAATCTTGGCGTTGCACCATATGTAGTTGGTGATGACTGGGATGGTGAAAGATATACACCGACAGGATCCTGGGCATTTGCAGCATCCTCAGAGACGGACAATATTGAAGGTGCAACAGAACTGGTCAAATGGATGAGTGGTGTGGAAAGTGGTGTAAGAATCTGGAATGAAGCAAAATCACTTCCGTCTACATACAAAGCGTTTGAACAGATTGATATATTCCAGACAGATGAAAACTACAATGCTCTGTATCAACAGTTAAGTAAATACGGACACCCGAGACCAAAAACTCCTGTATATCCACAGGTAAGTACATCTTTCCAGCAGGCACTTGAAAGTGTTGGACTGGGCGGTAAAGATGCGCAGGCAGAACTGGATAAATCTGTAGAAAGGATTAACGCGAAACTGGAACGTTATACGAGAGAATAATGAAGAAAAAAGAATCAATTTTAGGAATGGCTTTCTTTGGCCCGGCACTGATACTTCTTACGCTGTTTTTATTCCTGCCGATGGTGTTGACACTGGTATTCAGTTTTACAGATTACTTTGCGCTGAATCCGGATATGACACATTTTGTGGGCCTTGAAAACTACATTAATATTTTTAAGGATGAACTGTTTGTAAAATCCTTCTTCAATACGGTGAAATTTGTAATTATCATCGTTCCTTGCCAGTGTATCGGAGCACTTGTTCTGGCACTTGCAATCAACAAAGTCACACATTGTAAAAAATACTTCAAAGTAGCATTTTTTATCCCGGTTGTAATGTCTCTGGCAGTTGTATCCACACTCTGGATGGACATCTACAGCCCGGAAGGAATCTTAAATACAATGCTTGCACACATTGGAATCAATGCACAGCCATTTATCCATAGTGCAAAACAGGCGCTTCCGTCCATCGCAGTTATGAGTGTATGGCAGGGTGTCGGATATCAGATGATCATCTTCCTTGGTGGACTCCAGAATATTAATCCGGCACTTTATGAAGCAGCAGAAATGGATCATGCAAGTGGATGGCAGAAATTTAAAGACATTACACTTCCGGAACTGAAACCTCTCTGCGTTTTCGTTTTTATCACTGTTACAATCGGTGCGTTCCGTATGCTGGTACAGCCGATGGTCATGACAGGTGGAGGACCGGATCACTCAACATACACACTTGTATATGATATTTATGAAACCGGCACAATGAACTGGGAGATGGGACTTGCATCAACAATGGCAATTGTATTTACAATATTTGTTGTTATCCTGACGATCATACAGAATGTACTGACCAAAGGAAAGGAGGAGAAAAAACATGTTAACAAAAAAGCAAAAAACATTTAACTGGGTTCTGGCAGTTGTTTTGCTGCTACTCTCTGTATTCTTCCTGTTTCCGGTTATCTGGATGCTTGCAAACTCCTTTAAACCAGATGCAGCGATCACAGCAGATATGAATTCCATAGCAGCATTTATTCCTCCTGCTTTAAATGGAAATTATTTTGAAAACTATATTACGATTCTGACAGATACCAATTTCCTTCGTTACATGATTAATACTCTGGGATATGCGGCACTGCTGATCGTACTTGGGGTTATTGTAAACGGACTTGCAGGCTATGCACTTGCAAAGATTAACTTTCCATTCCGCGACCAGTGGCTTTTGATCATCATGATGCTTCTGATCGTACCGACAGAAACCGTTATCACGATACACTTTCTGATCATTGCAAAAGCAGGACTACTGAATACCGTGATTGGATATGTACTTCCAATGATCGTGAATCCGTTTAATATCTTTCTGTTCCGACAGGTTTTCGTAAGTCTGCCGGATGATGTTTATGAGGCGGCACAGCTTGACTTCTGCAGTCCGGTAAAATATTTCTTTACCATGGTATTGCCAATGTCAAAGACAGTCGTTGCAACTGTCAGTGTGTTTACATTCCTTGGAGTATGGAATGACTATCTCTGGCCGTCACTTGTATTTACATCCAGTGATCTTCTGACCGCGCAGATTGGTCTGAACTCCATAACATCCAATGACAATACAACAATGGGACAGACACTTGCAGTAATCACACTGATCACAATCCCTGTTATTATTATTTATGCACTGTTCTCCAAACAGATTGTAGAAGGTGTAACATCAACTGGTTCCAAGGAGGGTTAATGAATTATGAGTTTTATAGAATTTAAACATATCGGAAAAAAATATGCAGGAGCAGAACACAAATCTGTAGATGATTTTAATCTTAATATAGAAGAAAAAGAATTTATCGCATTTGTAGGACCGTCTGGATGTGGAAAATCCACAACACTTCGTATGATTGCCGGATTCGAAGAGATTACAGAAGGAGATCTGTATATTGACGGCAAAAGAGTGAACGAGACAGCACCGAGAGACCGTGGTATTGCGATGGTATTCCAGAACTATGCCCTGTATCCGCATATGACCGTAGAAAAAAATATCGGATACGGGCTGAAGAACATGAAGATGCCAGCAGACCAGATCAAGAAAAAAGTAGACTGGGCAATTGATATCCTGGGACTGCAGGAATTCCGTTACAGAAAGCCGAAGAATCTTTCTGGAGGTCAGAGACAGAGGGTTGCACTGGGACGTGCAATAGTAAAAAATCAGAAGGTATTTCTGATGGATGAGCCACTGTCCAATCTGGATGCAAAACTTCGTGTCAGCATGAGAACAGAGATCAGCAAGCTGCATCGTGAAATGGGTGCAACGACGATCTATGTTACACATGACCAGGTTGAAGCCATGACTATGGCTGATCGTATCGTTATCATGAAAGAGGGCGTGATCCAGCAGGTTGGAAAACCAATGGAATTATATGATCATCCGGTAAATAAATTTGTTGCGGGATTTATAGGATCCCCGCAGATGAACTTCTTTGATGTTACCTTAAAAGGAAACGAAGTAACATTTGAAGACGGAAATAAACTGATGCTTCCGGAAGCTATTCTTAAGAAACTGAATGGTAAAGAAGGCGAGATGACACTTGGTATCCGTGGAGAAGATCTCAAAATGGATGGACACAACCTGGAACTTTATAAAGAAAATAAAATGAAAGCTGTGATCACAGATACAGAAGTCATGGGAAATGAGAATAACCTGTACTTCCAGTTCGGAGGCTGCCAGGCAGTTGCACGAGTTTCTAAATATGAGATCAGCCAGGTTGGAGATGAAATTGAATTTGTATTTATGCCATCCAAGATTCATTTCTTTGATAAAGAAACTGAGATGAATTATTTATAGGAGTGACGTTGATAATGCGAGAAGTAAAGATTTTTTTAGGGACAATAGAAAGAGTAAAAGATTTTGTCAATGCTGTGACGCGTCTGGACTGTGATGTAGACATTGTGTCCGGAAGATATGTGATTGATGCAAAATCAATCATGGGAATTTTCAGCGTGGATCTGTCCAAAGCGGTTGATCTGAGAATTCATGCAGAAGGCACTGAAGCAGAAAAAGCAATGGAAGTAATCAGTCCATTCATAGAAAAATAGAAAGTGAGCAGAATATGCAGAAAATATATGTAAAACCGAAAGACTACTGGATGAATGACCCGAATGGCTTTATATATTACAAAG
Organism: uncultured Ruminococcus sp.; assembly: GCA_900066355.1. Taxonomy (GTDB): domain Bacteria; phylum Bacillota; class Clostridia; order Lachnospirales; family Lachnospiraceae; genus Blautia_A. Next base: position 102,206 of record FMEL01000010.1, on the reverse strand, counting down.
GTATGTATCATCTTTTTTACCAGTGTTTCCCGTATGCGCCGCGCTGGGGACGGATGCACTGGGGACATGTTGTCAGCAAAGATCTGGTGAACTGGGAAGAACAGGGGATTGCACTGTTTCCAAGCAAAACAGATGACCGGAGTGGATGTTTTTCCGGAAGCGCCATTGAAGAAGATGGCAAAATGCAGCTGTATTATACCGGTGTGAATTATCTTACAGAAAATCCAGAGGATATCAATTTGTGTGTGGATGAACATTTTGTTTCCGCACAGCTTAAGATAACTTCAGAAGATGGCTTGCATTTTGATAATATTAAAGACAAAAAGACGGTGATTCCAGTCATTCATGATGAGGGGATCGGAGATGCACGTCACACAAGAGACCCGAAAGTCTGGAAAGACGGTGAGAGATGGTACATGGTACTTGGAAGCACCATTGAAGACAAACAGGGAAAACTTTTGTTCTTTACAAGTACAGATGGAGAAGAATGGAAATTTGCGAATTCTGTAACCAGAGAAAACTTCGGCTGGATGTGGGAATGTCCGGATTATTTTGAAGTAGATAACAGGCAGGTAGTAATCTTTTCACCGATGCAGTTATTTAAAGATGGAAAAGCAGAGGATGCACAGACCGTCTGTATGCAGGTGAAATTTGATAAAGAAACCTGTGCGATGGAACTGCCGGAAGAATATCAGTTTCTGGATTATGGAACAGACCTTTATGCACCACAGAGCACCCTCGATGAGGAGGGAAGAAGAATCCTGACTGCGTGGCTTCGTATGCCGGAACCGGTGGATGGGAAATGGCAGGGAATGATGTGTATTCCACGTGTTGTAGAAGTAAAAAAAAATCATATCTATTTTCGCGTTCATCCGAATGTTCAGGCGGCATATACAAAAGAAATCTCCGCACCATCTGAGGCGGACGAAAGTGGATATCGTCTGAGATTTTCCCTGGAGGATGGGGATAAAGTAGATGTCGGAGGATATGTGATTTCCAGAAAAGGGGATAAAATCTGTACTGACAGAAGCTGCCTTTTTGGAAAATATCCGAATCACAGAGTGAAATTTGAGACACCGGAGATGAAAGGATTTGAAATCGAAGTATATGTGAATCCGAACCAGATCAGTGTTTTTGTGAACGATGGTGAAGCGGTGATTACCAATGCCGTGTATGATCTGGGCAAAGAAATAGAGACAGATGTAAAAATGAGAATAGAAACTCTGGAAAAATAAAGAACTCCGGTCATGAAGAAATTTGTGACCGGACAATGATAGGGATGGAGAAAACATATTTTTCTCCATCCCCATTTCATGTCACGAATCTGATATTTTCAGCTTGTATTTTGTATATTCAAAGTATGATATAGAGTATAGTGTAAGAAAAATCAGGCGAAGAATAGCTGGAACAGGAGATGAGAGATATGAGATATGGATATTTTGATGAAGTAAAAAAGGAATATGTGATCACACGTCCGGATACACCGGCACCGTGGGTAAACTATCTTGGCTCACCAGAGTATGGGGCAATTGTTTCAAATAACGCAGGGGGATACAGTTTTGCAAAATCAGGAGCAAATGGAAGAATCCTGAGATATATTTTCAATCAGTTTGATCAGCCGGGACGGTATATTTATCTTCGTGATAATGAAAGTAAGGATTACTGGTCTGCATCCTGGCAGCCGGTAGGCAAAGATCTGGAGACGTACAAAAGTGAATGTCATCATGGAACAGCATACACAAAAATGATGGCAGACTACAGTGAAATTCACTCAGAAGTAAGATATTATGTGCCGTTGGAGCAGTCTTATGAAGTATGGAGTCTGGCAGTAACAAACTATTCTGAGAAAAAACGTGAACTCACAGTAACAGGATATGCGGAATTTACCAATAACAGTAACTATGAACAGGATCAGGTAAATCTTCAGTATTCTCAGTATATCACACAGACGGTTTTCAGAGGGAACCGTGTACGTCAGATGATTCATGCAAACCTGGATCGTCTGGAAGAAGGTGAAAACATTGATAACAAAAATGTATTCAACAGATTCTTCGGACTGGCAGGAGCTGACGTGAATTCCTGGTGCGGAGACAAAGAAAGCTTTCTCGGAAGATATCACGGATATAACAATCCAGAGGGCATAATCACGGGAAAACTCAGCAATAAGGGAAATTATAATGAGAATAGCTGTGGAGCACTTTCAACAGTTTTAAGCCTTGCTCCGGGGGAAACAAAAGAAATCACTTTTCTTGTTGGAATGAAAGATGATGCAGAAGCGGGCGAAATCGTGGAGCATTACAAAAATTGCCAGGATGTATGTAAAAGAGAACTGGAAGAACTGATCGAATACTGGCATGGTCAGCTTTCTCACTTCCAGATCAGAACCCCAAGTCCGGAATTTAATACCATGATCAATACATGGAATGCATACAACTGTTTTATGACTTTTATTTGGTCACGGGCAGCTTCTTTTACCTACTGTGGACTCCGCAATGGATATGGATATCGCGATACAGTTCAGGATATTCAGGGAGTGATTCATCTGGCACCGGAGATGGCGGTGGAAAAAATCCGATTCATGCTTTCAGCACAGGTGGATAACGGCGGTGGACTTCCGCTTGTAAAATTCACACATAACCCGGGACATGAAGATACTCCGGACGATGCTTCCTATGTACAGGAAACAGGACATCCGGCTTATCGTGCAGATGATGCACTGTGGCTCTTCCCTACAGTCTATAAATATGTTTCAGAAACAGGCAATGTGGCATTCATGGATGAAGTGATTCCGTTTGCAAACAAAGATGAGGCAACCGTATATGAACATCTGAAACGTGCAATTGCATTTTCTGAAAATCATCTTGGAAAACATGGAATGCCGGCAGGTCTTTATGCAGACTGGAATGACTGTCTCAGACTTGGAAAAGATGGAGAGTCAACTTTTGTAGCACTGCAGTATTATTACGCAATGACGATTCTCAGAGAATTTGCAGAGTACAAAGAGGATAAAGAATATATTGAATATCTTAACGAAAGTCAGAAGAAACTTGGAAAACTGATCCAGGATCTCTGCTGGAATGAAGACCGCTTTATCCGTGGATTTACAGAAGATGGAGCTGTGATCGGAAAGCGCACAGATCCGGAAGCGAATATGTGGCTGAATCCGCAGAGCTGGGCGGTGATCAGTGGTCTTGCAGACGATGCACAGGCAGATCTTGCACTGGATATGGTTTATAAGAGACTGAATACGGAATATGGAGCAATCCTGATGGATCCTCCATACCATGCTCATGCATTTGAGGGTGCGCTGGCTGTGATCTATAATGCAGGAACCAAGGAAAATGCAGGGATTTTCTCACAGTCACAGGGATGGATCATTCTTGCAGAAGCTCTGAGAGGACATGGAGAGAGAGCTTTTGGCTACTTTATGGAAAATGCGCCTGCGGCACAGAATGACAGGGCAGAGATCCGAAGACTGGAACCATACTGCTATGGACAGTTTACAGAGGGAAAAGCAAGCCCGAATTTCGGACGCTCTCATGTACACTGGCTGACAGGAACAGCATCTACCGTTATGGTAGGGTGTGTAGAAGGTATCCTTGGTATGCGTCCTGACTTTGGCGGACTGAGAATTGCACCATCTGTTCCGAAAGAATGGGATAAATTTGAAATTGATAAAGATTTCCGCGGATGTAAACTTCATATCACAGTCCATAATCCGGGACACGTGGAATCTGGTTTCAAGAAGATGATTGTCAATAGAGAAGAACTGGGAGAAAATTATATTCCTCAGGAAAAGCTTACAGAGATTACAGAAGTAGAACTGTTCATGTCATAAAAAGGAGACAGCATGAAATATATAAAATTTCAGGATAAAAAAGGAACGTTTACCATTCAGAGTCCGGAAAACTACAGTGGTCTGTATTTTCCGCTGGCGGGTGATGGAGGACTGAAATCCAGTATCACTCCGAACCTTGGAGGAGACAGCAAGACAGATCAGAACCATTTTCTTTTGGAACCGGTAAGTATTGAAAATCTTCACAATAATCGCAGTACCAGAAATTTCTGGTGTCGTACAGAAGGTAAGGGATGCTGGTCTGCAACGGGAATTTCAGCCGAGCAGGAATTACAGAAATTTACAGAAGCTCAGGATAAAAGCATTCTGGAAGCCGGTTTTATGTGGCAGAAAGTGACCAGAACTTCTGCAAAATATGGTCTTCAGTCAGAAATCACTTCTTTTGTTGCTGTGGACGGAGCAGCAGAGATTGAACTGGTCAGAATAAAAAATATATCTGAAGAAGTGACAAAAATCACTCCGATTGCTGCAATACCGCTTTATGGAAGAAGCGCGGACAATATTCGAGATCATCGTCATGTGACATCGCTTCTTCACAGAATCAATACAACAGAATATGGTGTGGAAGTCACACCGGTGCTGTCTTTTGATGAAAGAGGTCATCAGAAGAATCATACCACCTATTTTGTATATGGATATTCAGAAAAAGGCGATGCGCCGGAGGCATTTTATCCTACTGTGCAGGAGTTTATAGGAGAGGGCGGTACTTATCTGAATCCAGAAGCAGTAAGAAAGAACAAGCCAGGCAGAAAGGCAGGAAGCAGAGCTGAGGGAAAAGAGGCAATGGGAGGCATCCGCTTTGCGGATGTTGAGCTAAAGCCGCAGGAAACAGCAGGTTTTATCATACTGGCAGGACTGACAGAGAAGAAAGAGAGTATTGCCAAAACTGTCGCAAAATACAGAACAGAAGAGCAGGTGCAGAACGTTCTTGAAGAGGTGAAATCCTACTGGCAGAAAAAAGTAAATGTATCTTATGAAACCGGTGATGCAGATGCTGATAATTATATGAAATGGATCAGCTTTCAGCCGGTACTGCGAAGAATCTATGGTTGTTCTTTTCTCCCATACCACGACTATGGAAAAGGCGGACGGGGATGGAGAGATCTCTGGCAGGACTGTCTTGCACTCCTGATCATGAATCCGGCTGTAGTGCGTCAGATGATTGTTGCCAACTATGGCGGTGTCCGTATTGACGGAACAAATGCCACGATTATTGGAAATAAACAGGGAGAATTTATCGCGGACAGAAATAATATTGCCCGCGTCTGGATGGATCATGCATTCTGGCCGTTTGGAACGACGAAGCTGTATATCGATCAGACCGGCGATATGGATATTCTGTTTGAAAAAGTTCCATATTTCAAAGATCTTCAGTCAGGAAGAGGAACAACACACGATGAAGAATGGAATACAGCTTACGGAAAACAGCAGAAAGTAGAGAGCGGAGAGGTTTATTTCGGAACAATTCTGGAGCATATTCTTCTGCAGAATTTAACTGCTTTTTATGATGTAGGTGAGCATAATGAAATGAAACTCCATGGAGCCGACTGGAACGATGCCATGGATATGGCGTGGGACAATGGTGAGAGTGTGGCGTTTACCTGTGCCTATGCAGGCAATATGAATAACATTGCAGACTGTCTGGAAAACCTGGAACGCATAAGCGGCATTAACCGGGTTGAGATTGCCAGTGAAATGGAATGTCTGTTTTCCTGTGGAAGAGATCTATATGAGAATGCAGACAAAAAAAGAAAACTGCTGGGGTCTTACACCCAAAAGTGTGCACACAACATCAGCGGCGACACAGTGATTGTAAGAATTGATGAGATAGTCAGAAATCTGCGTGAAAAAGCAGACTGGATGATGGAAAATATCCGAAAGAATGAATGGATCACAGATGGTGGAGACGGATGGTTCAATGGTTATTATGATGACCACAAGAATCCGGTAGAGTGCTGCGAAAAAGATCGTGTACGCATGATGCTGACCAGCCAGGTATTCGCGATCATGAGCGGAACTGCAACAAAAGAGCAGACTGCTGCGATCAGCAGAAGTGCAGATAAATATCTGTTCGATGAGAAAGCAGGCGGTTATCGACTGAATACAAATTTCAGAGAAGAGAAATTTGATCTTGGCAGAATGTTCGGCTTTGCCTATGGTGAAAAAGAAAACGGAGCTGTTTTCTCTCACATGGCAGTTATGTATGCAAATGCTCTGTACAGTCAGGGATTTGTAAAAGAAGGATATAAAGTGCTCAATACACTTCTTCATGCGGCAATGAACTTTGAAAGCAGCTATATGTATCCAGGACTTCCTGAATATTTTGACAGTGATGGAAGAGGGCTGTATGCATATCTTACCGGTGCAGCAAGCTGGTATATGCTGACCATGATCACAGAAGCTTTTGGAGTAAGAGGAGAGATTGGCAATCTTGTGATCGCACCGGCACTTATGGCAGAACAGTTTGATAAAGAAGGAAATGCAGCACTCTATCTGGAATTTGCAGGAAAGAAATTTGAGGTTCACATTTCCAATCCAGACAAAAAGGAGTATGGAGAATATCAGATCGTTCAGGCGTACTGTGACGAAAAAGAAATAGAAAAAAGAGCAGACGGAAGTGCCTGTATGAAAAAAGAGACGATTGAACAGTTGTCTTCAGATGAGATACATAATATTACTATAGTATTACAATAAAAACAACCCGACATTATGTAGTAAAATGACATAATGCCGGGTTGTTTTCTGCTTTTCTCAATGCCGGGGAGAGACAGAGGCATGTCTGTTGGTCTACCACATGGATTTGTAGTATTTGTCGCGGTATTTCTTTGGTGTCAGTCCTATATAGCCTTCAAAAATCTGTATAAAGTGACTCTGTGAGGAAAAGGAAAGATACGCCGCAATATCCACGATAGACTGATCAGAATATCTGAGAAGATGAGTGGCTTTTTCTATTTTCTGTTCACGGATATAGTCACTGATCGATACACCAAGATTCTGCTTGAATATACGGGAAAGATAATTGCAGGACAGCCCTGTATGGTCAGCCAGATCCTGAATGGTGATTCTTTCTTTTATGTGAACGTAGATATAGTTGATGCATTCAATGACAGGTTTGGACAGAACAGAACTTTTTTTCTGAAGAAGCATTTTTCCGGTAAAATCTTTTGCCATAATATGATGGAGGTCTGCAACTTCACGGACTGAAGTGCAGGAATCCATTTTTAAGATATAGAAGTCGCTGAGGCGATAGGCCTGCTCCGGTTCCAGCCCTCCGTTAATGCAATAACGGGTCAGCATGGCGGCAGTTACCACAAAGTGATATTTGATATTGTTCAGAGGATTTCTTGAAAGGACACCAGTTCCTTCGAGCTGAAGAAAGGAATCTTTTTTGCAGTTTGCAGTGACAGTCTCCATGTCTCCGCTTCGGACTGCATTATAAAAAGAGTATTCTACGGAGGGAGAACGGTGCAGGATCTCCATTTCATTGTTTTCCATTTCAGTGTGGTACCAGTCTTTTGAAATTGCCATAAACATTACTCCTTAATGTGTTGATTTTTTATATTATGGATACAGCTTTTTCGAATATTATCGTTCGGGTGTCAAGGTAGTAGGTCCGGATTTTGTCGGCATGAAAAACTACATCAGTCTTTTGAAATCAGACATGTTCCTCAGATCCTGACAAACGGACAGGGTAATCCGGACAGAACATCCATGACACTGATCATGTTCCTGAACAGTCATCTGAAGAGCAAGAATTATGGAATGGCAGGTTCATTATCTGTTTACCTGTTCATCATCAGTGGTATCCTCTGCTTCTTTGTTTACAGAATGACCAATGACAACGATCCAGATGGTTCAAAAAGGCAGCTAAGAAACGTGCAAAAGAAGAAAGGAGAAGAGCAAGATCATGAAAGCAAATTCAGGAAAACGTGTGATGAGCATTGTCGCACATATTGTACTCATTCTCTTATCTTTTATGTGTCTGTTTTTCTTTGCGATTCTGCTTATCAATGCAACGCATTCACATGCAGAACTGTAGAAAGGCTTTTCTATCATTCCGGGTAAACATTTTATGGATAACCTGAGAAGTGTGGCAAATGATGGAAGCTTTCCAATGTTCAGAGGAATCATTAACAGTGTGGTCGTGTCCGGATGCTCTGCAGCATTATGTACATACTTTTCTTCTCTGACTGCATATGGCATTTATGCTTATGATTTCAAGGGAAAGAAAGTTGCTTTTACTTTCATCATGGCAATCCTTGTTATGCCGACACAGGTAACTGCAATGGGATTCCTGAGACTGATCACAAAGATGGGAATGTATGATTCACTTCTTCCGCTGATTATTCCGTCCATTGCTTCACCGGCAGTATTTTATTTTATGTACAGTTATTTACAATCCTCTCTTCCGCTGTCACTGGTGGAAGCTGCCAGATTTGACGGAGCTGGAGAGTTCTATACATTCAACCGTATTGTACTTCCAATCATGAAACCAGCGATCGCAGTTCAGGCAACCTTTACCTTTGTTGGATCATGGAACAACTACTTCGTACCGGCATTGGTCATCCAGTCCAAGAACAAGATGACGGTTCCGATCCTGATCGCAACATTACGAGGTGCTGATTACATGAACTTTGATATGGGTAAGATTTACATGATGATCACTGTTGCTATCGTACCGATCATTATTGTTTATCTGCTCCTGTCAAAATATATCATCGCAGGTGTTACGCTGGGTGGCGTAAAAGAGTAAAAGAGTAAAAATAAAAGTTATCATTAGTCAAAAGAACGCGGCAGGAAATGACATTATCATGCCTGGAAATGCAGAAGATGCCGAGAGTATTCGTAATGCATACAGAAACGGAGATTTTACAGAAGAAGAAATCCGTTCCTGTGCAGGCAGGATTCTTGAACTGATCAGTCAGCTGGCATAGAATTATCACATCTTCAATGCCAGATATTCGTTCGGATATACAAAAGTGAAAAGCTGGCAATCCAGTTTTTTACGGATGAGGAGACGGGTGATACGTTCAGCCAGTTTTGCGTATTTTCGTACTTCATCAGGGCGTCATAGTAAAACTTCTCTAAGTTATTGACGAGTTGCTTTGCGTTCTTTTTTCTCGGCATACATTTTTTCATCAGCAAGGTTTATGTAGTCATTGAGTGAGAAGACAGAATCATCTGCAACCACAAATCCGATGCTTGCCTCGATAGGGAATGCCATACGGCTGTTCCTGGAAAGCGTGGCGAGGGAATCAAGGAGATTCTGTTTAAGCTTTTGCATCTGTGTCTGATCGTAGTCTGGTATCACACATACAAATTCATCTCCGCCATAGCGCATGGAGACAGAATTGGCAGGGCAGTGCTGCCGGATGACAGATGCGATGCTGCTGATTGCAAGATTTCCCATATCATGTCCGAAAGTGTCGTTGATATATTTCAGATGATCGGCATCAATAAACATGATTCCGACAGGTTTTTTACTTTTCATATATTGATTAAACACAGGCAGCGCCAGCTTTTCATATGCCATACGATTATAAAGCCCTGTAAGGGAATCGTGGATGTAAAGCTGAGAAAGCTGCCTGTTTTTCTTTTGGAGAATCAGTTTTCCGTAAAGCGCCTCGATAGAAGTACGGAAGGTGTTCAGTGTCTCAAAAAGAAACTGATGCGTAAGAAGATAATCGCAGTTTTCGAGAACCAGGTAGCCAATCTCACGTTTGCGGAAATGAACCGGGACAAAGAAATATACATTTGGGATGTCGGACTCGGAGACTTCCGGAAGTAGTTTCCCTGTGGAAAGATCCAGTTCGCCTGCTTCATTTCCGCTACATGGATAAACGACAGTCATCTGCTTTGGATATCCGAAATCCAGATACAGATCATCCGGAATTTCAGCAAGTGCATCGATTTTTTCCAGAAGAAAAATATCCGGATTCATAAGCAGAGACAGGTTTCCACAGCCATGAGTGGAAAGCCAGGTATGCAAATGCTCTGCGAGTTCGGTGAAACTGGTGCAGTCAAGAAGAAAACGATCAAGATCCATCATCCAGTTGAGCATGTCTCCCTGACGGACTTCAGCCATGATCTGACTGGATACATATTTTCCGGGATCAGCAGGAAAGAGGGAAGTGCAGCCACTGCTTTCACGATATATACAACGGGTAGGCGAAAACACCTGCGAAGATTTAGCAGTGCCATTCCAGACATCAGCAAGAAGTCCCAGTGCATTATACATAATATGTGCTTTGGAAAATTCAACAGTCGTGATAGGCGGATAAAAGTTTATGGATTTTGTCGTATTGTCAAATCCGGTCACAAGAAAATCACCGGGGACAGAATATCCGGCATCCTGCGCAGCAAGACAGACACCTGCGGCAATATTGTCATTAGCGCAGACAAAAGCTTCAGGAAGGAGTCTGCGTTCCTGAAAAACAGTAAAGGCCTTGAGTCCTGTTTCTACTTCATAGTTCAATTCATATATACGATCTGGTTCAAAGGCGATTCCATGTTTTTTAAGTGTATCTTTGTAGGCGAGAAAACGCTGCTGATTTTCCTGATTTCCGATGATTCCGCCGACATAATTGAGCTTTGTACAACCATGCTCAGTGATCAGATGTTCCATCAGAGTACAGATTGCATGGTAATTGTCAATTCCTGAAAAATAAAGATCCGGTACTTTGTCCAGAAAAGAAATGACGGGAACAGATGCTCTTCTGGCACGGATTATGACTTCTTCTTTAAGTTCGTGGTCAGGAATAAGAGCAAGATCAAGAAGAATTCCATCGAAGTCTGAAAGCCTGGGAAGTCGGAAAATGTTATATTCACCGACATTGTAGCTCTGATCCTGACTGAAGTTTCCAAAACAGTGAAAAATGTATAAATCTATATCGGAATTATGGTCGGAAATATATCGTCGATATCCATGAAGCCATTCATGGGTCATATAGCGGGCCTGGCCATTTGTGATAAGTGCGATTTTTTTCATCCTAAGACTCCCACAGCAATATAATTATGTCTATTATAACGAAGTATGATGGAAAATACCAGACTTTTTGTACAATTATATACAAAAATGACAGCCTTGGGAAAGCTGTCATTTACAGGACTGTTATTGTATGATGTATCTTTGGGAATGTATGATGTATCTTTGGGAATTTATATGTGAAGTTGGATCATTTGGGCTCTTTCCCGGCGGCGAAGGCCATCATCATCTCATTAGTGAGACTGCTGTCAGTGTCCTGACCGATAATTTTGTCACGTTCAAACCACTGTGCGATGGAAAGCTCCTCGTGATCTACGGTAAGGGTATCGTCGCCGTCTATATCGCAGAAAAATCCAAAAAGCAACGTCCCGGAGAAGGACCACGGCTGGCTTTTGTAATAGCGGAGATTTTTGACTTTCAGACCAACCTCCTCCATGACCTCGCGATGCACAGTTTCTTCAATTGTCTCACCAATTTCTGCGAAACCGGCGATCAGGGCATATTGTTTAAAACTCCGGCCTTCGTATTTGGAGCAGATGATCTTGTCACCGTTTGTGATGCCGACGATCACAGCCGGCATAAGTACCGGGTATTCCTGGCGTCCACAGGAAGGACAGTACATCATACGTTCCTTCTTGTCATGTATCATCGGCTGACCACAGCATCCACAGAAACGGCGGTTACGATACCAGAACCAGAGCTGATATCCGGTGATCACTGCGAAAGAGAGATACTGTGGCTGTACATAACGGAGTTCACGGTTTTCATAAAAACCATAGCCAGGCAGCAGAGCAGTGTCCAGATCCGGAATCAGGTAAAAACGTTCTTCGTCAATAGAGAAAAGATAAATATAATTTTCATATAGATCGGCTGCTTTGTCTTCCAGCTCGCGAAAGCGTGGAAGTGTGATAACATCGGAACTGTCCTCTTTGCGGAAAAAACTCTTTCCATTTTCGTAGGCCAGAATGATACTGTTTTCATCCGGTGCTACCGGTTTATATTCATTGTGATAAGTGTGCGGGGCAATATCCTGAATCATAAAAAATCCTCCTTTGGTTGCTTGGCCTGTATCTGTCGGAACACAGGACGGAAAATATAATTCAGTATAGGACATATGCAGAAAAAAAGCAATGCTGCTGTGAACGGAGTGAACAGTAACATAAAATGATAAAAATTTGACAAAATGTTATGCGGGTTATTGACAGCAAACTGGCATCGTGTTATTATGATGTCAGTATAATTCCATATTGAACATATGAAGTGCAGATTGTTGTCCGCGTAGCAATCTGAAGAGGGAATCAGGTGCAAGTCCTGAGCGATCCGGTCACTGTAACAGAGGAGCGACTTTTCAATATTCCATTGTACGATAGTATGAGAAGGGGAAGAGGAGCGATGATACTGAAGTCAGGAAACCTGCTTTGTATGGCGAGGTTAAACTTCCGTGTAAAGTGTAACAACCAACTTGGGGATATCCGCAATCCCGGAGCGTTGTCTGCTGATTGGAAGCAGGCATTTTTTTATGGAATTCGCCTGTTCGTATGAATTATACCTATGTGTTTGTGGTTTTGCCACCACAGACCAGAACCCTTTAGGGGTATGATTAAATGGCAGGCGGTACTACTCCGGATGCATTCGTTCCCTCCGCATATTATGAACGGATTCATTGTCTACCCCGGAGCAGTATCGCAAATCCTCAGAATATGAATCAAAGATGACCAGTTCGGCAGAGCCGTGACTGGATTTTTTTATGTAAAGGGAGAATCAAAATGGAGAAACCGTATTGGGAAGGAAAACATTATGCTTTTTTCAGTAATAAAGAATGTGAATATTTTCCGTGTCATGCAGGAGCTGATCCGGAGAACTTTAACTGTCTGTTTTGTTACTGTCCGCTGTATGCACTGGGAGATAAATGCGGCGGGAATTTCAGAATGACCGAGAAGGGAATTAAAGACTGCACGAACTGTCAGCTGCCGCACAAAGCACAGAACTACGGGTACGTAACCGGGAAATATAGCGAGCTGGCGGAGCTGATGAAGAAAATGAGAGAAGCAGAGAAAGATACTCAAGAATAGTACGGACGCGAGGATGGGGAACTGCGTGCGATAAACTCCAGGTTATCTGTTTGCAAATGAATATCCGCTACGTTTGCTGAACACGCTGCGTTTCCGAATTTCATACATGCGCTTATTAGCGATTGCTTCGCATAACTCGCTGTCGCTCAGACAGATGCTCCGCAACCGCAGCTGGCATGTATGAAATTTACGGAAGCCTTGCTGAGTTCTGTAAACGTAGCGGATATTTTTTCAAGACAGCCGTATCTTTTTATCACGCAGATATTCCCAGTCCGCGTGTCCTGTATCTTCACATCAGATAGCTTTTTCTTATGTTCTCTTAATTTCATAACCAGCTCCCTTCCCCACGACCGGGAAGGCCTCGCCGGCCAGCAGCCGAAGGCTGCGGTCCGCCCACGGGGAGTGGTGGCATCACAAAGATGATACAGAACCACAGAGTAGTAAAATAATAGGATGTCTACCTGGTAAAAAAAGAGAACACCATTCAAAATTAATATTGGCTATACACAGAAAAAAGAAACAACATTCTGATGAATTGACATAGTAAATTTCCGCAGATTCTGACTGCGCTAATGATGACTGCGTTGCACTGTCTGAGCACCGGATGGTGCGAGTTTGCAAAAGCAGTCATCCATAGATGCGCGGGAAGAATCCGGAAATGCAACGTGTCAATGAAACAGGATGTTGTTCTCTTTTTCGTTATATAGCATAATCGATTTGAATGTCGTTCTCTTTAGGTGAGAGCATTTATTCACTTCTCACTCAGTATCATCTTCAACCGGGGAAAATTATACAAAACCAGTTGCTTTTTCTTTTTTCTTTTGGTATCGTGATAATAACAAAAATAGAAAAGGAGTAAGCGTATGAAAATCAAAAAAATTGCAGCATTCGGTCTTTCTGCATTGATGGCAGTGAGCCTTTGCGGCGGCAGCGTTTCCGCGGCAGATTTTACAGACCAGGCGGTGGCCTATGAAGCAGACGATTCGGCTCATCAATCTCAATTCTATAAAGGGGTTTATTATTCATGGACGAAGAATGATACCAATGATGGTGTGATTCTCTTATCAGCATGGAATACTGCGGGATTTCCGGAAGTAATTGAGCTTCCTGCCACAAGAGAGATTGATGGAAAAGAATTGCCGGTAGTTGGTCTTGGGGCAGATATATTTAATATCAGGAGCAACGGAACAGTGAGAAATGTTATCGTGCCGGATACAGTAACTACAATAGGAGAGGGTGTATTTGAGAGCTGTAAAAATCTGGAAAGTATTGTTTTGTCTAAGAGATTGCAGGAAATATATCGGGGTGCTTTTCACAATTGTACCAAACTGAAAAGCATTGTTCTTCCGAATACTATGCGGAAAATAGGAATCAGTGCATTTGAAGGCTGCAGTTCACTTTCAAGTGTAACTCTTGGTACCGGGTTGCGTGAGATTGGTATGTGGGCGTTCAAGGATTGCCCTTCTTTGAAAAGCATTACAATACCGGCGAATGTCACAAATATAGGTGGCACGCTTAAGGTGTTTGGAAATACACCTGTGACGGTTTATGGTTATTCCGGTTCTGAGGCAGAAAAGAAATATGCAGGAAAGAGCGGCAATGTTACTTTTGTTTTACTTGACAAAAAAACAACCGGTGTTACCATCAAGGCATCCGACAAAACTATGACAGCCAGCGCTTCTAAAAGCCAGTCCTGGACAATCGGTGCAAAAGCCTCTAATGGAGCGAAACTTACTTATAAGAGCAACAATGCCAAAGTAAAAGTATCTTCTTCCGGTAAGGTAACTGTTCCGAAGAAGTTTGTCGGTACAGTGAAAATCACGATCAAAACCGGAAAAACGTCAAAGGTAGTTACACTTACTGTAAAGAAAGCATCCAATCCACTGAAAGTACGTACCAAAAATCAGAAGATTAAAGCTTCGGCAGTAAAGAAAAAAGCAAAAACCTTCACGGTTAAGGTAACAAAAGCTCAGGGAAAGGTTTCATATAAGTCATCAAAACCAAAATATGTGACCGTATCAGCCAAAGGTAAAGTTACCATCAAAAAAGGCACTCCAAAAGGCAAATACAAGATTACCGTTACCGCCAAAGGAAAAGGAATCTACAACAAAAAATCCAAAACTATTACGATCACCGTAAAATAAACATTCCCCAATATGGTTCTTATAGCAGCCGAAGGCTGCAGTCCACCCACGGGGCGTGGTGGCATCACAAAGATGATACGGAAAATAAGAGAAGAGAAATGAACGGTATAAAATTATAATAATCTATAGGTGAAAAGGATATTTGCCTAAAATTATTAAATATTCTTATACACAGAAAAAAGAAACAACATCCTGATGAATTGACCTAGTAAATTTCCGCAGATTCTGACTGCGCTAATGATGGCTGCGTTGCACTGTCTGAGCACCGGATGGTGCGAGTTTGCAAAAGCAGTCATCCATAGATGCGCGGGAAGAATCCGGAAATGCAGCGTGTCAATGAAACAGGATGTTGTTCTCTTTTTCGTTATATAATACAAATCACTTTGAATGCCGTTCTCTTTAGATGGGAAGATTTATTCACCTCTCACTCAGTATCATCTTCAACCGGGGAATATCATTATTTAATATCAATCTTTCGGGGAACATCATCTCATGTACAAACTCCGCCCCATACGTAAACTCCCCGACATGCTCTGCCCCATGACTGTCACTCGACAGCACGATCGGAATCTCAAGCTTCCTGCAGCATCTTAAAATCTCTTTATTATTAGCCCGTGTATCCCCGCGATATCCGTCAGGCATCAGTGAAGCTTCGTTAATCTCAAAAATCACCCCATATTCCTTTGCACCGAAAGCCAACGTTTCATAATCTACCGGAAAAGCAGGATTATCACAATGCCCAAGCACCTTTACACAGGGATGCCTCATTGCATTCAGATAAGCACTCGTATTTTCCTCGACAGTACCACTCTTATAATTCTGCGCATGCATACTTGCGATTGCATAATCCAGTTCGCTGAGCAGTTCGTCATTCAGATCCAGATGCCCCTCCGTATCCAGAATATTTAATTCTGCTCCAAATAAAAGCTCAATCCCAAATCTCTTTTTCGGCGCGTAGGTAAGACTCCTGAAATAAGAAGAAGTTCCTGCGGCAAGTGTTCCCGGACCGTGATCCGTGATGCCGAGCAGTTTCAGGCCTTTTTTAGAAGCAGCTTTTGCCATGTCTGAGATGGTACAGGACGTTCCATGTCCGCTTGCAATCGAATGCGTATGTATATCAGAAAGATACATCAAAAATCCCCCTTTCAAGGAATTAATTTTTTATATAATTCGAACTTTGAATACAATATAAAATCTTCTAAAACCAGTATGGCAGTCTGTTCTTGAAAAGTCAACCCGAAAATAAGACTTCAAACAAAAACCAACATAAAACCAACAAAAACCACAACAAAAACCGCATAAAAAACAAATAAATAATGTTGGATTTTGTTGACATATAAAAGCTTGTAAGGTATAATGACTTTATATGAATCGTGGCGTCTCAGCGCCTTCTGATACATATGAGATATGGCGTTTTTTAGACACCATGAGAAAGGAGAAGTGTGGAGATGTTTAATACCACAGACATTCCAAAATCATCCAGAATCCCGAAGCTGATCAAAGCACTTTATGCAAAGATGCCGGTGATCGAATCTGCCAGAGCAAAACTGATTACGGAATCCTATAAGGCTACCGAAGGGCAGCCGGTGATTACCAGACGCGCGGAAGCTTTTGCTCACATTCTTCGGAATATTCCGATTATCATTCGTGATAATGAGCTGATCGTAGGAAGCAGCACGATCGCACCGAGAGGATGCCAGACATTCCCGGAATTTTCTTACCAGTGGCTGGAGGATGAACTGGATACTGTTGCAACAAGAACAGCGGATCCGTTTTACATTGCTGAAGAGACCAAAGCAGAGCTGAGAGAAGTACATAAATACTGGAAGGGCAAAACCTCCAGCGAACTTGCTACATCCTATATGGCTCCTGAGGCAATCAAAGCAATTGAGCACAACATTTTTACACCGGGTAACTATTTCTACAACGGTGTAGGGCATGTAACTGTTAAATATGAAGAAGTTCTTGCAATCGGTTATAAAGGCATCATTGATAAAGCCCGTGCAGAGCTGGAGAAATGTCAGGTTGGCGATGGCAATTATGCAAAGAAGAGCCATTTCCTTAATGCCGTGATCGTTTCCTGCCAGGCAGTTATCGAGTATGCAGAGCGTTATGCTGAACTGGCATCTCAGATGGCAGCAGAATGTACAGACCCGGTACGTAAACAGGAACTTTTACAGATCTCAGAGAACTGCAGCCGTGTTCCGGCAAACGGAGCGACCAGCTTCTACGAGGCATGTCAGTCCTTCTGGTTTGTACAGCAGCTTCTGCAGGTTGAATCCAGCGGACATTCTATTTCACCGGGACGTTTTGATCAGTATATGTATCCTTATTACAAAGCAGACATTGATAAGGGTGTTATTACCAGAGAAGCAGCACAGGAACTCCTTGACTGTATCTGGGTCAAACTCAACGACCTTAACAAAGTACGTGATGCAGCATCAGCAGAGGGATTTGCAGGCTACAGCCTTTTCCAGAACCTGATCGTAGGCGGACAGGACAAATACGGAAACGACGTGACAAATGATCTTTCTGTTATGTGTATTCTTGCATCCATGCATGTACATCTGCCGATGCCGTCTCTTTCCATCCGAGTATGGAACGGTTCTCCGCATGAACTGCTGATCAAGGCAGCTGAGCTTACCAGAACCGGTATCGGACTTCCGGCATATTACAATGATGAAGTTATTATTCCGGCATTACAGAACAGAGGACTTACTCTGGAAGATGCGAGAGAATACAATATCATCGGATGTGTAGAACCACAGAAAGCAGGTAAGACAGACGGATGGCACGATGCAGCGTTCTTCAATATGTGCCGCCCGCTTGAACTCGTATTCTCCAATGGTATGGACAAGGGCGAACTGGTTGGTATCCAGACCGGTGATGTTACCAAAATGACAACATTCGAAGAATTCTTTGATGCATACAAGAAACAAATGGAATACTGTATTTCCCTGATGGTCAATGCCGACAATGCGATCGATGTGGCGCATGCAGAGAGAGTACCACTTCCATATGAATCCTGTATGGTGGATGACTGTCTCAGCAGAGGCCTTTCCGTACAGGAAGGCGGAGCTGTTTATAACTTTACCGGTCCGCAGGGATTCGGTATTGCGAACATGGCTGATTCTTTATATGCGATCCGTAAGCTTGTATACGAAGATAAGAAAGTATCTATGGAAGAGTACAAACAGGCTCTGGCATGGAACTATGACAAGGGTCTGGATCAGCAGTCCGTTTCTGATATGTCGGAAATGATCCTTAAGGGAATGCAGGACGCAGGCATGGCAGTAAATACGGACACTGCAAAGGCAGTTCTTCAGACTGTTATGAGACTGAAACCTACCGAAGATCAGCTTCGCAGATTTACAGAGATCCATCATATGATCGATGAAGTTCCGAAGTTTGGTAATGCAATCGACGATGTGGATTATTTTGCAAGAGATGTTGCTTATACATACAGCCGCCCGCTACAGAAATACATGAATCCACGTGGCGGTCATTATCAGGCAGGACTTTACCCGGTATCTGCAAACGTACCGCTTGGCGGACAGACAGGAGCTACACCGGATGGACGTTATGCACATACACCGGTAGCTGATGGTGTTTCACCATCCGCAGGAAAGGATGTCAAGGGACCAACTGCAGCAGCAACTTCTGTTTCCCGACTGGATCACTTCATCGTATCCAACGGAACACTGTTTAACCAGAAGTTCCATCCGTCTGCACTTGCAGGCAGAGAAGGTCTGGAAAAATTTGTTGCACTGATCCGTACCTTCTTTGATCAGAAGGGTATGCATATGCAGTTCAACGTAGTTGATAGAGAGACATTACTTGATGCTCAGAAGCATCCGGAAAATTACGCACACCTGGTTGTACGCGTTGCCGGATACAGCGCATTGTTTACAACTCTGTCACGTTCCCTTCAGGACGATATCATCAGACGTACAGAACAGGGCTTCTAAAAGGAAAAGATTATGGATTATTTACAGACAAAAGGTCGTATTTTCGATATCCAGCGTTATTCTGTTCATGATGGTCCGGGAATCCGTACGATCGTTTTTCTGAAAGGCTGTGTACTTCGATGCCGCTGGTGCTGTAATCCGGAATCACAGGAATACAAAATCCAGACGATGAAAGTACTTGGTGAGGATAAAGTGATCGGCAGGGATGTGACTGTAGAAGAAATGATCAAGGTTGTTGAGGAGGACAGGCCATATTACTGGCGCTCCGGAGGAGGACTTACTCTTTCCGGAGGCGAGAGCCTCTGCCAGCCTGAATTTGCGAGGGATCTTCTCCGCGCAGCCAAGGAACATGGGCTCAATACTGCGCTCGAGAGTATGGCATGTGCTCCGTTTGAGACGATCGAGACGATTTTGCCGTATCTTGATCTTTATCTGATGGACATCAAACATACCAATCCGGCGAAACACAAGGAGTTTACCGGCAGACCGAATGATCTGATGATGGAAAATGCCCGCAAGGTTGCACTTTCAGGTAAATGCAAACTTATCATCCGCGTTCCGGTTATTCCGACGTTTAATGATACGATCGAGGAAATCCAGGGAATTGCACGTTTTGCCAATACCCTTCCGGGTGTGGAACAGCTTCACCTGCTTCCGTATCACCGCCTCGGACAGGATAAGTACATCGGTCTTGGCAGACCATATTTAATGGAAGGAATCCTGCCGCCGACGAAAGAACATATGGAGACATTGAAGAAAGCAGCAGAATCCGTAAGTTCTTTACACGTTCAGATTGGTGGATGATCGAAAAACAACAAAAACAACATTTTTTTCACAACAAAAACAACAAGAAACAACGATAAATTCTTGACAATCTCGTTTATAGGGAGTAAAATCTCCTTAGAAATAAAATAAAAAACCTGCGGCTGTCTTTTACTGTTAATATAGTAGAAGGACAGAAGCAAAACCAAATTGCTTTAGGAGGAAAATAAGCATGGTAAACGAATTTGAAATCAAAAAACAGATCTGTGACATCGGAAGACGTATCTACAACCGTAACATGGTTGCAGCAAACGACGGAAACATCTCCGTAAAACTGAATGACAACGAATTCCTCTGCACACCAACAGGTGTATCCAAAGGATTTATGACACCGGAGTTCATCTGTAAAGTAGATGCTCAGGGTAACGTAATCCAGGCTAACCCGGGATTCAAACCATCTTCTGAGATCAAAATGCATATGAGAGTATATCAGAAGAGACCAGACGTAGGATCTGTAGTACATGCTCATCCAATCTATGCTACATCTTTTGCTATCGCTGGTATCCCGCTTACACAGCCGATCATGCCAGAAGCAGTTATCGCTCTTGGATGCGTCCCGATCGCTGAGTACGGTACACCTTCCACAATGGAAATTCCGGACAACCTTGAAAAATATCTTCCATACTTCGATGCAGTTCTTCTTGAGAACCACGGAGCTCTTACATGGAGCACAGACCTGAACGCTGCATACATGAAGATGGAATCTGTAGAATTCTACGCACAGCTTCTGTATCAGAGCAAACTGCTCGGCGGCCCGAAGGAATTCGATAAAGAAAACATCAAGAAACTGTATGAAATCCGTCGTAAATTTGGTATGCCAGGAAAACATCCTGCAAGCCTTTGCCAGAACAAAGACGGTGTTAACTGTCATAACTGCGGCGGTGCTTGCCACAATGAAGATTACAAACAGTTCCCAGGATATCAGTATGATTTCGTTGGTGGTGACTGTTCAAAAGAAGCAGCTCCGGCAGCTGGAAACGCTGATGCAGAACTGGTTGCAAACATCACAAAACAGGTTATGGCACAGCTTGGGCTGAAATAATCTAAAAACCAGATAAGGTAGACATTAAAGGAGGACAATCTCATGCCAATCAGTGAGAGCATGGTACAGGATATTGTACAGGAAGTAATGGCAAAAATGCAGATTGCAGATGCTCCGACAGGAAAACATGGCGTTTTCAAAGAAATGAATGATGCGATCGAAGCTGCTAAAAAAGCAGAACTGATCGTTAAGAAAATGTCCATGGATCAGAGAGAAAAAATCATCACCTGCATCCGTAAAAAAATCAAAGAAAATGCAGAAGTTATGGCTCGTATGGGCGTTGATGAGACAGGAATGGGTAACGTAGGGGACAAGATCCTGAAACATCATCTGGTAGCAGACAAGACACCTGGTACTGAAGATATCACAACAACTGCATGGTCAGGAGACAGAGGACTGACTCTGATCGAGATGGGACCGTTTGGTGTAATCGGTGCGATCACACCATGTACCAACCCGAGTGAAACAGTACTCTGTAATACAATTGGTATGCTGGCAGGCGGAAATACAGTAGTATTTAACCCGCATCCGGCAGCAATCAAAACCTCTATTTTCGCAATCAATCTGGTAAACGAAGCTTCTCTTGAAGCAGGCGGCCCGGACAACATTGCCGTAACAGTAGAGAAACCTACGCTTGAAACAAGCAATATTATGATGAAACATAAAGATATTCCGCTGATCGCTGCAACAGGTGGCCCTGGTGTTGTTACAGCAGTTCTTTCCTCAGGTAAGAGAGGAATCGGAGCTGGCGCAGGTAACCCACCGGCAGTTGTTGATGAGACAGCAGATATCCGTAAAGCAGCTCAGGACATTGTAAATGGATGTACATTCGACAACAACCTTCCATGTATCGCAGAGAAGGAAGTTGTAGCTGTATCTTCTGTAGTAGATGAACTGATGCACTACATGCTGACAGAAAATGACTGTTACCTTGCTTCCAAAGAAGAGCAGGATAAACTGACAGAAGTTGTTCTGGCAGGCGGCAAATTGAACCGTAAATGTGTTGGACGTGACGCTAAGACACTTCTTTCCATGATCGGAGTAAACGCACCGGCAAATACCCGCTGCATTATCTTCGAAGGACCGAAGGAACATCCGCTGATCACAACAGAGCTTATGATGCCGATCCTTGGTATTGTAAGAGCAAGAGATTTCGATGATGCTGTAGAACAGGCTGTATGGCTTGAGCATGGCAACCGTCATTCAGCACACATCCATTCCAAAAACATTGATAATATTACCAAATATGCGAAAGCAATCGACACAGCAATCCTTGTTAAGAACGGCCCGTCCTATTCTGCACTTGGATTCGGTGGAGAAGGATACTGTACATTTACAATCGCAAGTCGTACAGGTGAAGGACTTACAAGTGCAAGCACCTTTACAAAGAGAAGACGCTGCGTAATGTCTGACAGCCTTTGCATTCGCTAATCAGGAGGAAAGTTTAAAATGGATATGAACAATGTAAATATTGAAGAAATTGTAAAACAGGTTCTCTCCGGAATGACCGGAACAGCACCTGCAGCAGCTCAGACAGCTGCACCGGCAGCTCCGGCTCAGGGTGGAATCCCGAAAACAGCAAGAGTTGCAATGATGACAGAAAAGAAACACTTCGAACTTCAGGAATATCCGCTTCCGGAAGTCGGTGACGACGATATCCTTGTTAAAGTAGAAGGCTGTGGCGTTTGTGGTACAGATGCTCACGAATACAAAAATGACCCATTCGGTCTGATCCCGGTTGTTCTCGGACACGAAGGAACAGGTGAGATCGTAGCTATGGGTAAAAACGTTAAAGTTGATACAGCTGGTAAACCGGTTAAGATCGGTGATAAAGTTGTTACATGTATGATCTTCAAAGATGATCCGGAAATCACAATGTTCGACCTCAACAAGAAAAACGTTGGCGGCGCTGATGTTTACGGACTTCTTCCGGATGATGATGTTAAATTCAACGGATGGTTCGCTGATTACATCTTCATCAGAGGCGGAAAATTCGGTTCCACATTCTTTAACGTAAGTGATCTGGATCTGGATTCCCGTATCCTTATCGAGCCATGTGCAGTACTTGTACATGCAGTAGAAAGAGCAAAAACAACAGGTATCCTCAAATTCAACAGCAGAGTTGTTGTACAGGGATGCGGACCGATCGGTCTGATCTGTATCGCAGTTCTTCACACCATGGGTGTTCAGAACATCTGCGCAGTAGACGGAAATGCAAAACGTCTTGAATTTGCCAAGAAGATGGGTGCTAACACAACAGTAGATTTCACACAGTTCCAGGGTATCGAAGCTCTTACAGAGGGCGTTAAAGCAGCTCAGGACGGACATCTTGCAGACTTTGCATTCCAGTGCACAGGTAACCCGCATGCACATGCAAACATCTACAAATTCATCCGCAACGGCGGTGGACTTTGCGAACTTGGATTCTTCATCAATGGTGGAGATGCAACAATCAACCCACACTTCGACCTTTGCTCCAAAGAAATCAACCTTGTTGGTTCCTGGGTATACAACCTCAGAGACTATGCAACAACATTTGATTTCCTGAAGAGAGCAAAAGCAATCGGATTGCCGATGTCTGATCTGATCACACACAAATTCCCGCTTGAGCAGATCAACGAAGCGCTTGAGACAAACCTGGCTATGACAGGTCTTAAGATTGCCGTAGTAAATAAATAATCCGGAAATATAAAGGAGAGGCAAAATGGCAGAAGCTGTAGGAATTTTGGAAGTGTTCGGGCTGGCGACAGCCTTTGTAGCGGCAGATGCCGGTTGTAAGGCGGCAAATGTCCGCCTGGAGGTGTTCGACAAGAACAAGCCTGCAAACGCAGACAGCCTGCCAGTACCGCTTCTGGTATGCATCAAATTCCGCGGAAGCGTCGAGGACGTTACCGCCGCTGTGGAAGCAGGAATGGCAGAAGCAAACCGGAGAACTGGTGTAGTGCAGCACTACGTAATACCAAATCCGACAGAGGATACGGTAAAGATGCTGAAAATCAGCGCCCTGGATAAAAGCTGATGGCTGATATCCCGGTATGAATATTTGAACAAGTATAAACAATGATTCAGGAGGAAGAAACAATGGCACAGGAAGCTTTAGGAATGGTAGAGACCAGAGGACTGACAGCAGCAATCGAAGCAGCAGATGCAATGACAAAAGCAGCAGAAGTAGCACTGGTAGGAACAGAGAAAATCGGATCCGGACTGGTAACAGTTATGGTTCGCGGTGATGTCGGAGCAGTTAAAGCAGCAGTAGAGAGCGGCAGCGCAGCAGCATCCAGACTTGGTGAGCTTGTTGCAACACACGTAATTCCGAGACCACACAATGATGTAGAAAAAATTCTTCCTACAATAAAATAATGCATCCAGCATTAAAGGAGTTCGCTCATGAGTAAAGCATATGGTTTTATAGAGATCACTGGTGTCGTAGCTGCGATCAATGCGCTCGATATCATGTGCAAAACTGCAGACGTTGAGCTGGCGTCATGGGAACGTAAGCTGGGCGGACGACTTGTCACTCTTATTGTAGAAGGCGATGTATCAGCAGTCAACGAAGCCGTTGAAGCTGCTGTTGCAAACGCTATTAAGAAACCGGCGAGTTATGCAGTGATTGCACGGCCACACGAGGAAATTGTCAAACTCGTGGAGTTAAGTGCAAGCCGTTGGAAGAAAAAAACAGACGAAACAAAACCAGACAATAAATAATCAATTTTCATTTTATCCACAAGGAGGAAAAAATCATGACACAGGAAGCTTTAGGAATGGTAGAAACCAGAGGACTTACAGCAGCAATCGAAGCAGCAGACCAGATGTGCAAAGCAGCTAACGTAGCACTTGTTGGAACAGAAAAAATCGGATCCGGACTGGTAACAGTTATGGTTCGTGGAGATGTAGGAGCTGTTAAATCTGCAGTAGAAAGCGGAAGCGCAGCAGCATCCAGACTTGGTGAGCTCGTAGCTACACACGTAATCCCGAGACCACACACAGACGTAGAAAAAATTCTTCCGGTTCTGAAATAATTTTATTACATAAATTTATTCCGGCAAATGGAAGAAAGCAGGTGTATTCTTGGAATCAAAAAACATTGAACTGATTACAAAAATGGTTATCGATGCCATTAATCAGAATGAAGAAAAAGGAAACGGCTTCATGGTTCCAATCGGAGTATCTGCAAGACATGTTCATCTGACACAGGAACACGTAGAAACATTATTTGGACCAGGTTATCAGCTTACAAAGAAAAAAGACCTGATGGGCGGACAGTTTGCATCAAACGAAACTGTTACCATCATCGGCCTGAAACTTCGTGCGATCGAGAATGTTCGCGTTCTCGGACCTGTCCGCAGTGCAACACAGGTTGAGGTATCTGCTACAGATGCCATCAAACTTGGCATGAATGTTCCGGTTCGTATGTCCGGTGATATTGCAGGAAGTGCACCGATCGCAATCGTCGGACCGAAAGGCGCCATCTATCTGAAAGAGGGATGTATCGTGGCTATGCGTCACATTCACATGTCTCCGGCAGATGCGCAGGCAGCCGGTGTCAAAAACGGTGATATCGTTTCTGTTAAGGCAGATAACGAGCGTGGAACTATCTTTAATCAGGTTGCTATCCGTGTAGACGACAGCTTTACACTGGAAATGCACATTGATACAGATGAAGCAAATGCAGCAAAGATTGCCACAGGCAATACAGTTACCATCATAAAATAAATATCCCTCTGAATCAGCCGGTGGCGAAAGTCACCGGCATTAGGGGTTAAATGATAATGCGGAGGCACACACATGATAGTAGGTAAAGTAGTTGGAAGCATTGTTTCCACTCGTAAAAGTGATAAGTTGATAGGACAGAAATTCATGATCGTGGAGCCGGTGCATCATATGAAAACTGACTTATCCCAGATCGTTGCAATCGATATCATCGGTGCAGGTATCGGGGAATATGTGTTGGTGGCACAAGGAAGCGCGGCCAGAATCGGCTGCGGCGAAGAAACAGCACCGATCGATGCGGCAATAGTCGGTATCGTCGATGATGGTGCAGGATTGGAGTAACGCCATGGAAATCAAAGATTTACAGAAAATTATGCAGGACAATGGTGTTGTAGGTGCAGGTGGTGCCGGATTCCCGTCATATGCCAAGCTTACAGACAAAGCTGACACAATTCTTCTGAACTGTGCAGAATGTGAACCATTGCTGAAACTTCACAGACAGTTACTTGAGAAGCATGCATATGAGATCATGAAGACATTCCACATGGTTATGGAGACCGTTGGTGCTTCACAGGCAATCATCGGAATCAAGAAATCATATGTACAGACGATCAAAGCACTGCAGCAGAACATTGAAGAATTCCCTGGTCTGAAGATTCATCTTCTTGATGAAGTGTACCCGATGGGTGACGAAGTTGTGCTGATCTATGAAGCTACCGGACGTGTCTGCAGACCTGGCGGACTGCCGATTGAGCAGGGCGTCATTGTATTCAACGTAGAGACTATTTACAACGTATATCAGGCAATGGAAGCACAGAAGCCTGTTACAGAAAAATATGTTTCCGTTGTAGCAGAAGTTGAAAATCCGGTAACAGTAAAAGTTCCGCTGGGCTGTACTTTGGATGAAGTAGTAGCACAGGCCGGTAACATTACAACCAAAGATCCTGTTTACTTTGTAGGCGGCCCGATGATGGGACGCATCGGTAACGGTTCAGATCCGGTTACCAAAACAACAAACGCAGTTCTGGTTCTTCCAAGAGATCATCAGATTGTTATGAAGAAACAGAGAACATCTGCAATCGATTTAAAACGTGCAGCATCTATCTGCTGCCAGTGTAACACCTGTACGGACCTCTGCCCGAGACATAACCTCGGACATCCGATCGATCCGGCCCGCTTTATGAGAGCAGCATCTGCTGGTGATTTCAGAGATGTGAATCCATATATCGATTCCGCATTCTGCAGTTCCTGCGGTGTATGTGAGATGTATGCATGCCCACAGAGTCTTGCTCCGAGAACACTTCTCGCAGATATGAAGGGCGGACTTCGTAAAGCAGGTATCAGACCTCCTCAGGGAGTACAGCCGGTTCCGGTACAGCCTTCAAGAGAATATCGTAAGGTTCCGGAAGAACGACTGATGGCACGTTTGGGATTGACCAAATATGATAAGGACGCACCGATGGACGAGAACGTTGTTCCGGCATCCAAGGTTAAGATCCTTTTAAGCCAGCATATCGGCGCACCGGCACAGGCAATTGTGAAGACAGGCGATATGGTAACAAAAGGCCAGATGATCGCGCAGCATGCTGACGGATTAAGCGTAAGCATTCATGCAAGTATCTCCGGTAAAGTAACAGAAGTAACAGACCGCCACATCATAATTGCAGCAAAGTAGAAAGGACGTGCAGAAAATGAGTAAAGCAATCGGAATGATTGAATTTAAAACGACTGCCACAGGTATCACAGCAGCAGATGCCATGGTAAAGACATCTGAGGTCGAGATTGTCGAGGCACAGACCGTATGTCCGGGCAAATATATTGCAATTATCACAGGCGATTTAAGTGCAGTAAAAGCCGCTGTTGACGCAGCAGTAACTACTTACGAGGACAAATGTATCGACAGCTTTGTACTTGGTAATCCTCATGAGTCCCTGTTCCCGGCTATGTACGGAACAACTCAGATTGAAGGAATCAGTGCTCTGGGAATCCTTGAGACATATGATGCTGCCTCTATCATCGAAGCAGCAGACCAGGCAGCAAAAACAGCAATCGTAGACGTTATCGAATTACGTATTGCAAAAGGTATGTGTGGAAAATCCTACATGCTTCTTACCGGTGAGGTTTCTGCAGTAGAAGCTTCTATTGAGAAAGCTAAGAATCTTGTTGCATCCAAGGGAATGTATCTGGATTCCTCAGTAATCGCTCATCCGGATCAGAGAATGATCGATTCTATTCTTTAATTAAAATAAATGTTCTCAAAAGGGGGCAAAGTAAATGCTGGCATTAGAAAGACGGAATTTAATTCTTGAGAAATTACAGACAGAAAAAAGAGTCGTTGTAAGTGAACTCAGCCAACTGTATGAAGTTTCTGAAGAAACGATCCGCCGTGATCTGGACAAGCTCGAAAAAGAAGGACTTGCAACCAAAAGTTACGGTGGTGCTGTCATAAAAGAGGATGTAAGTATTGACTTGCCCTTTAATATTCGAAAGAACCAGAATGTAAGCGGTAAACAGAAGATGGCTGAACTTGCAGCCTCCCTTGTAAAAGAAGGCGACCATATTTTCCTTGATGCGAGTACGACAGCAGTTTTTGTTGCCAAAGCGCTCAAAGAAAAAGAACGCCTGACCGTGATCACAAATTCCATGGAGATCCTTCTTGAATTATCAGATGTTTCCGGCTGGAATATTATTTCCACTGGTGGTGTTATGAAAGAAGGATATCTTGCTTTCCTCGGTTCCAGAACTGAGGAAGCAATCCGATCCTATTTTGTAGATAAGGTAATTATCTCTTGCAAAGCGCTGGATCATGAATGGGGAATCATGGAGTCACAGGAAGCATTTGGAACAACCAAGAAGGCAATGATCGCATCCGGCCGTGAGAAGATTCTGGTAGTAGACAGTACAAAATTTGATCAGACCGCATTTTCCGTTGCGGGAAAACTGCGGGATATAGATGTGATTGTGACCGATCGGAAGCCATCAGATAAATGGCTGGCACATTTTGCCGATGAAGGTGTGAAGTGCCGTTATCCGGGTATGCAGTCATAGAAAAGGAGCAACAGATATGAAGACCTTTGGAATGAAAACTGTCATTCATTTTGGAGACAACGCTCTGGATCGTCTGAGAGAGATACCATACAAGAGAGTACTCATCATTACGGATCCTTTTGTAGTGCAGAGCAAAATGATTGACCTGATTACAGAGCCTTTGGCAAAGGGCGGCATTGAGTACGACATTTTCAGTAATGTAGTTCCGGATGCGCCAGTAGATAAGGTGGCAGACGGTGTTAAGAAATTTTTAAGCTATCAGCCGGAAGCAGTTATTGCAGTTGGCGGTGGATCTGCTATCGATTCCTCCAAGGCAATTCGTGAGTTTGCACTGAAGATCAACCATTACAGTGAAGTTGGTCTGATTGCCGTTCCTACAACAAGCGGAACAGGTTCAGAGGTTACATCCTTTGCAGTTGTAAACGACACCGAAGCCAAGGTAAAATATCCACTTATTTCACCAAGTCTGACAGCAGATGAGGCAATTCTCGATGCAGAATTAGTAAAAAGCGTACCTCCGACTATCACAGCTGACACAGGTATGGACGTTTTTACACATGCACTGGAATCTTATGTAAGTACCGATCATAATGAATTTTCAGCAGCACTTGCTGAAAAAGCAATGGAAATCTGTGGCGTATTCCTCCTGAGAGCTTATCTTGACGGAAGTGATATGCACGCAAGACAGAAAATGCATGTAGCATCCTGTCTGGCAGGTCTTTCCTTCAATACAGCAGGCCTCGGAATCACACACAGTATGGCGCATCAGCTCGGTGCACAGTTCCATATTCCTCATGGACGTGCAAATGCAATGCTTCTGCCGCACATTGTAGAATTTAATGCGAATATCAACAAACGAAGCAGAAGTCAGAAGACATATCTTCCTTCCGTAGAGAGATATGCATCCGTCGCACATATCCTGGGACTGAGCAATTATAATCAGGTGATGAGCGTACGTTCTCTCGTAAACTGGATTCAGTTTATGCAGAAAGAAATGAATATCCCGATGACGATTCAGGAAATCGGAACGATCAGCCCGGATGAATATTTCGGAGCAATCGACAAGATGGCAGATGCAGCGCTTGCGGATGCATGCACAACAACCAATCCGAGAATCCCGACAAAAGAGGATATTATGAAGATTTACAAAAAACTCTGGTCTTTCTAAGGACCGGGTGAGCAGGAGATGCCGGAATGAACATTTACAGCAAAAATGGAGATAAGGGGACAACAAATCTTGTCCACACAAAAAATGTCTCAAAGTCTGATGACCGCGTTCGGCTGTTTGGGGACCTTGATGAATTGAATAGCTATCTGGGTCTTGTCAAGACGATGATCGATGAAACGGACACGATCCGTATGCTCGAGAAGGTGCAGATGACCTTGCTTATGATCATGGATGGAGTGGCAGATCCTTTTAACAGAGAATATAAGGTAGACGATGACAAAACAGAGCTCCTGGAAGAAGAAATCTCCCGTCTTGAGGAACTTTTTCCCCACAGTATGGAGATGCGTCTTCCGGGGCAGTGCCGTCTGTCGGCGGAGATAGATGTGGCAAGAACTGTGGCACGACGCGCGGAGAGAGCACTGGCTGCAGTTAGTGCCAAATTTGGTGCAGATAACGGGGCCAAAAAATACATGAACCGTCTGGCAGATTATCTTTATACACTTGCCAGATATGCCGATGCAAAAAACAGTGGAAAAGCATCTGCTGTTGTGGAAAAATCAGCAGAAATTGCTGTGCACGGTGGAAAAGATGAGGTCAGAACCATGGAAACAAATCAGACAGGTACAGTAAATGAGACTGTCATTCAGGAAATACTCAGAAAAATGGGGATTCAGGGAAGAATTTCTCTGGACAGCGCGAAACGCCTGATCGAGAAGATTGAACAGGAAGCAGAGCGCCGCGGCAAAAAGGCCGTAATCGCAGTCTGTGGACCGGATGGAAATCCGATTGCTGTACACGTGATGGATGGAGCTTTTCTGGTAAGCTTTGATGTGGCAACCAAGAAAGCATATACTTCTGTTGCAGTCAAGATGTCCACGCAGGAGCTGAGTGTACTTGCGCAGCCGGGTGGAACATTCTATGGTGTAGACAAGATGGATAACGGTAAGATCGTAATCTTTGGAGGCGGTGTTCCGCTCAAAGTTGGAGATACGATTATCGGGGGCCTGGGTATCAGCGGTGGAACCGGTGAAGAAGACCACAGCCTTGCCGAATATGGATTATCTGTACTGAATGAAGTACTTTAAAAGGACCCCTTCGGGGGTCCCTTTTTTGCATTGCATATCGAGGAGGCGCCGGTGGCGCGTCCGCTGATTATGCTTTCTTATATTTTCCGGGAGTGATTCCCTTATATTTTTTGAATGTTCTGATAAAGTAGCTCAGGTCATTAAAACCGTTGCGGTAGGCAATCTCTGTGATTGAATCATCTGTTGTGGAGAGCTGGTAGCATGCCTGTTCGATTCGCTGGTGATTCAGATAATCCATTGGTGTCTGGTGCGTCATTTCCGAAAAGAACCTGCAGAAATACTTTGGCGACATCGACACAGAAGCAGAAAGCTGCTGCAAAGTAAGCGGAGAAGCATAGTTGTGTTCGATGAAATCCAGGACCTGTTTGAGCTGCAGGATTCTCTTGTAATCCCGCCTTGTACGTGTGACACTTTCAAGATAGTAATGATTACCAAAAACAAGGCCGAAAAAGTGGTAAAATTGTCCAATCACGGTCATTTCGTAGCCGACAGGCTTTTTCCAGAGCGCATCAAAAAGACTGTTTACAACATCACAGATATCTGGATGCTTCGGTGAAAAGTGATGATAGATCATGATTTCCTGGTGCAGGATTTTCTGTATATATCCGGCACAGGCCGAGTTGTTTTTCAAAAAGAAGTTACCGTCAAAGACAATACACTGGTAGACACAATCATCAGGAATCCCGCTGTGCAGGATGCCGCTGTGCACAAAAATGATATCCCCCGGCATCGCGATGAAGCTTTTTTCGTTTAAAGTGACGGTGAGCGAACCTTTCAGGATTCGGATGATTTCATATTCGACATGCCAGTGGTAAGACATGACATAGCGAGGATGGTTCGATTCAATATGGTGAAATTCAAAAGGAAAGTCATAAGTTCCTCTGAGACGGTCTTCGTTACGGTCAAGATCGTGCAAAATAAGTTCCTCCCTGTGCTGAGTTTATAGATTTTTTACAAAATAATTAAAAAAAGTGAATATTGTACTGTTTTTTGCTATTATATCACAAGTAATTCTGCTTTGGCAATTGTATACTATGAAATATAGGAAACAATGAAGTTTTTTAGTGAAAACTTCTTGAAAACAATCTATTTCATAAATTAAATGGAGGTAATCAATCATGGCAAAGAGCAGATTAGTAGGCAGCTATCCGGTTATCGGTATCAGACCAACAATTGATGGACGTAGAGGAGCCCTGGACGTAAGAGGATCTCTTGAAGAGCAGACAATGAACATGGCTAAGTCCGCTGCAAAGCTTTTTGAAGAAAATTTAAAATATTCCAACGGTGAGCCGGTTAAAGTTGTTATCGCTGATACAACAATCGGACGTGTAGGTGAGAGTGCAGCATGTGCTGATAAATTCCGTAAAGAAGGCGTTGATATCACAGTTACAGTTACACCTTGCTGGTGCTATGGCGCAGAAACAATGGATATGGATCCGCAGACAATCAAAGCTGTATGGGGATTCAACGGTACTGAAAGACCTGGAGCAGTTTATCTTGCATCCGTTCTTGCTACACATGCACAGAAGGGACTTCCGGCATTCGGTATCTACGGACATGATGTTCAGGAAGCTGATGACACATCTATCCCGGATGACGTTAAAGAAAAATTACTGAGATTCGGCCGCGCAGCAGTTGCAGCAGCATCCATGAGAGGAAAATCCTATCTGCAGATCGGTTCTGTTACAATGGGTATCGGCGGATCTATCATTGATTCCGATTTCATCGAATCCTATCTTGGAATGCGTGTTGAATCCGTTGATGAGGTAGAAATCATCCGTCGTATGACAGAAGGTATCTACGATCACGCAGAATTCGAAAAAGCTCTCAAATGGGCTAAAGAAACATGTAAGATCGGCTGGGATAAAAACCCAGAAGAACTGCAGTTCTCTCCAGAAAAGAAAGAAGAGCAGTTTGAATTTGTAGTTAAGATGGCAGTTATCATCAAAGAGCTGATGAACGGCTGCGATAACCTTGACCCGGCATTCTCCGAAGAAGCAATCGGACACAACGCTCTGGCAGCTGGTTTCCAGGGACAGAGACAGTGGACAGACTTCTATCCAAACGGTGACTTCGCAGAAGCTATGCTGAACACATCCTTTGACTGGAACGGAGCTCGTGAACCATACATCCTTGCTACAGAGAATGACGTTCTCAACGGTCTTGGAATGATGTTCATGAAACTCCTTACAAACAGAGCTCAGATCTTCGCTGATGTTCGTACATACTGGAGCCCGGAAGCTGTTAAGAAAGCTACAGGATATGACCTTGAAGGCGTAGCTAAAGAAGCTGGCGGATTCCTTCACCTGATCAACTCCGGTGCTGCATGCCTCGACGCTAACGGCGAAGCAAAAGACGAAAACGGCAATGCTGTTATGAAACAGTGGTGGGATATCACAGAAGAAGACCAGAAAGCAATCATGGCTAACACAGAATGGTGTATGGCCGACAACGGATACTTCCGTGGAGGCGGATACTCCAGCCGTTATGAAACAAAAGCTCAGATGCCTGCAACAATGATCCGTCTGAATCTTGTTAAAGGACTTGGACCGGTTCTGCAGATCGCTGAAGGATGGACAGTAGCTCTTCCGGCAGAAGTATCTGACAAACTCTGGAAACGTACAGACTACACATGGCCGTGTACATGGTTCGCTCCAAGATGCGATGGCAAAGAGGGACCGTTCAAAACAGCTTATGATGTAATGAACAACTGGGGAGCTAACCACGGTGCTATCTCCTACGGACATATCGGAGCTGACCTGATCACAATGTGCTCTATGCTTCGTATCCCGGTATCCATGCACAACGTACCGGAAAAAGATATCTATCGTCCGGCAGCATGGAATGCATTCGGAATGGATAAAGAAGGTGCAGACTTCCGTGCTTGCAAGAACTACGGACCACTGTACAAATAATAAAACAGGCTTTATTTGAAATGCCATGATAAACGCAATGACCTCGGAGAATCCTCCGGGGTCGTTGTATTTCAGGGAGAGATTTGCTTGAATTATAAATAGAAATATGCTATAGTAAATATAGAACAAAATGAACTGCTACAAGTATAAGGTATAGAATAAATGCTTACAGTTTCAAAACTGAATAAAGAAATATTTACAAAAGATATAAAATGTGTCTCTCTGGGAAAACTAAGTTCTGAAGTTGCTGAATTTATATTAAAGAAAAGACCAGACTTGACGGATATCATTTCAGCAAAGCAGGAAATAATTTTCTGGGTTAATCGTGTTGCGCATACAGAACGTCATAAGAATGATTTTATGTCTGATGTATCCTTTAATGGATGCACAATTATCTCATTACATCGATAAAGGACGTGCATGGAAATATTTACCAGATAAAAATATTTGACTTTCAGGGAGAATAGAATATAATAAACATATAAGAATATAAACAAATAAAATCTGAGGACGGAACAGGCAGCCGTCGCGCCATATGGGTCTTAAAAGAGATGTAGGATTGTCACCCTACCTATTTTATTTGTTTATTAAGAGCTGTTGCTATACGGATGTAAAGAATCTGAGTGGTGGCAGCTCTTTTTTTGTGTCGAAAAACATCAGTTTTTTATTCCTTTTTTATGACAAAAAAGGATTATCATTGTGCTGTGTCTGTGGTATGATAGGTTCAGAATTTCAAAAAGATATAACTTTAAGAAAAATAAGGAAGATATACGGAGTGAAGGGGAGAAAATAAAATGAAGAAACTGGCAAAGAGTCTTCTGGTTATTTTGATGGGACTTTGTATGAGCGTCAATGTCATGGCAGATGTGCAGACAGGTAAGACAGAACCGGATTACAGCACAGACTATTATATGATCGTGGAATCAAAGGCAGGAGGAATTGATTTTTATTCACAGCCGGATTTTGATTCGACGAAGCTGAATGATGAGCAGATACCAAACGGTACGGCGCTTCATATTACAGGAGAGGCTGAAGATACAGAGAATAGCCGGATCTGGGGGTATACAGAATATCATAAGATGAAAGGTTATGCACCGCTGGATGAATGCCGCCCGGCGCAGTCCCGGAAGGAAGCCATTGATTCAGAACTGTATATTGCAGGAAAGGATCATGTAAATTATAGTGCGGATTATGATGTAAAAGCTTATGCAGAAGAAGGCACGCAGAAGCTTTATCAGGGACCGGGCGAGAAATACGGCGAGGTCCCGGGTGTACGCGACATCGAAAACGGAGAAACGCTTCATATTACACAAGATGCCGAAATGGTGGACGGAAGTCACTGGGGTGTGACAACGGTAGATGGAACCGAGGGCTGGATGAATCTGGAGAAGACAGAAGAATGGCTGAAAGAACATCCGGAAGCGCAGACAGAAAGCGTTGATGCTGAAGCGGCAGCAGAAAATGCAGTCAGCGCAGAGCCTGTCGAGGATTCAGGAGTGGCAGCAGCTTCGAAAACAACGGAAAAATCAGCGATGGCAACCACACCGAAAGCGACCGCGACACCGAAAGTGACAGCAACTCCGAAACCGACCGAGACACCGGCACCGACCGCAACAACCGAGCCTGCTGAGACACCGGCGCCGACCGCAGCAACAGAAGCGACTGAAACTCCAGCGGCAACAGATGAACCGGAAAAAGAAGATACAGAAGCTGCACAGGATGAGACAGATGCCAAGAGCCGTCAGGCTTCCGGACAGGATGTCAGAAGTACATCCGGCCACTGGTACCAGAATCCGTTTATCTGGATCATTGCGGTGGCAGTTCTGGCAGTAGCAGGATTATTGATCTATCATTATAAGAAAAGATAAGGAGTAATGATCATTCATGAGAAAAGATAGAGAGTAATGATCATTCATAAGTTTACGGAGGAGAGGCCTGAAAAGGCTTCTCTTTTTGCGTGATAATAGACTTACTATAATAAAAGTCATCCGATTTTAGCGTTTGCAATGCCTCGGAATACACTTACTACAATATGAGTCATCCGATTTATTGAGATTTTGTGGACTCTATTCCAACTTACTATGGTCAGGGGTATTTGTTAAGCATAATTTTGTGGACCAAAACAGTACTTACTATTATCAGAGTCATCCACAGCCCGAAATTTGGTTACCTCGTGTTGCACTTACTATTATTCAGACCATCTAATTGGCCTGATTTTGCACGGTTACCTGTGCGGAGGACTATCCAAAAGGTCAGTTTTAATATTAGGTAGGAAAATATTCTACATAAATGTGAAATTTCATGCAATTCAAAGGAAATAGATTCTGCTTCGTATTATTACCAGTTCATAAAGGATGCACTGAAATATGAAAATGTAGCTACGAATAAAGAACTGGAAAGCGGAGCAAAAGATCTCAGCTTCTTTATGAATCTGGCAAAGCCGGTAATCAAATTTGATGAGAACGGAGGCAAACCGAAGGAACCGCAGCGGCTGGGAACTGCCGGCACATTCAAGACACCTGTGGATCTCAGTGATACAGGATATATTGACGGGGAGTTGAAATATACTTTTACGGTAGAAAATGATTCTGATGCAGCCCCGGCAACGACAACTTATGACTGTAAACTTTACCTGGATCTGAACTTTGACGGTAATCTTTCAAAGAAAGAATCGCAGGACAAATATATGGTCGTGCAGGATGAAGACGGAAATGTCCTTTCACAGAAAGATTATGGTAGCGGAGATATGCGTTATGAACTGAAGCTTGGAAAGAAATATACCGTTACCAGAAAAATTCCGTCAGATTACTATAAGCTGATTACCTGGAAACTGGAACTGACAAGCAACCGTAACACCTATATCCATACTTCTGAGATTGGCTATGCAAAACAGCAGAAATCGGATGGGGTTGCGAAACAGACGATCAATGTTCTGCAGCTTGTTCCACAGGATAATTCAGTAAATCGTTCAAATCCATGTACATGGACACTTGCGGATAGCAGCGCTTTTAAGAATCTGATAGCCGGAGTGCAGGACTTCAATATCAATGTAATTTCCAGAAATGTTACAGACATTAACAATGGAAATGTTCTGGATAAAAACGGACAGAAAACAACCTTTGCAAATCTGCTGGATGATCAGCAGATGCTGATCATAGGATTCCAGGATGTGTATCAGGATATTTCCATAGATGCGGTGCAGGAGATCCTGAAATTTATCCGATCCGGAAAGAGTGTTATTTTTGCACATGACACGACTTCTTATATCAATACTGATCATAAAAAAATATACGACCAGATCGCAAGGGACGGTTACAATTCAAATGGAACAGTAAACAACGGCGGAAGCATTGGTATTTATGCCGACAGATGGCTGTGGTATACTGCAAAAAATGAAAACTGGGGACTGTCGCTGAATACAATTCTCCGTTCGGTAGTAGGTATGGACCGCTATGGTATTACTTCTGATGCAACGATTGGAAATCAGACGGTTTCTGAATTGCTCAAAAAAGGCAAACCATTGTCAGATGGAAGTGTGGACTTTAAGACATTGCTTACGCTGGCAGGTGATGTGGCATATAAAAACGGTGATAAATCAAAGAGCTATGCACAGACACAGGGATATACAAATGCAATGTTGGACGGTAAAACGCTCGGTTCGGGAGATACACTGACAACAAGGGCAACAAAGGTAAATGATGGTGCGATCACGCAGTATCCTTATGTGATTGGCGACAGTATTACCATTGCAGAGACACACGGACAGTATTATCAGCTTGGGATGGAGCAGGATCGAGATATCAATGATCAGAGCGATGGAATGAACGATGTGGTTGCCTGGTATTGTCTGACGGATAATTATTATAAGAATTCACCAAATGATGTTCGAAATAATTATTATCTGTACAGTAAGGGGAATGTTATTTATACCGGAGCAGGACATCGGCGGGTACAGAATGATGATGAAATCAAACTGTTTATCAATACGATCGTGGCAGCGGCAAACGTTACTGCGGTAAAACCGGAAGTAAACTTTGTAAAAACACTGAATCCGGCAGCAGAGACAGAGAGCACCAGATTTTATATGACAGACCAGACATCATGGGATTCTGGTGAAGCAAATACACTGGAAGAAAATATGGATTTCTACATCAATGTCAGGGATTACAATATGGTAAGTGCTGATTTAAGTCAGGAAGAACTCGATAAACAGGAGATGACTGTTCAGTTTTACATTGAAGATGAAAATGGCAGTGTAGAAGACGGATGCCCGACCACGAAGAAGGTATCTGATATTACAGCGAAGATCGGAAGTCTGAGCGGTTATGGAAATATCGGTACAATTGAGAGTGGCAGTGATGGCAAATTCCATCTGTTCCAGAACAGTGCCTACGCGTTGAAAGTTTCTGATATCGAACAGTATCTGCGAAACCAGAATGGCAGCAATGGATATAAAGAGTCCTGTAAGCTGTATGCGAAAGTTTCCAGTACTGTATATCTGTACGGTCAGGAACATACAAGTACGGTATGGTCATCCATCGACCTGAAACAGCGTCAGCTTTTCGAACTGGATTAAAACAGGCAATAATAAAACCCCGGAGGTCTCCAAAGATCCCCGGGGTTTTTGAAAAAAGATGGCCGATAATTAGTTGTTGATGACAACACCTTTCTGCAGCATAATGTTTGCATACAGAGCTTTTTCACTTGTGGAAATGATGCAGTAAGCTGTTTTGGCTTCATCATAGAATGCGAAACGCTCGATGTTTCCTACAGTAGCATCTCCTCTGTCATCATATTTGCGGATGATTTCTTTGTATGTATCCCAGATCGGGGTTTCTACATCATCGCCAGGCATTACTTCCATCAGGTTTACCGGATGTTCTACATAAGTATCCAGTGGGAAAACTTTCAGGATTGCTTCCAGGATTTCCGGAACACCATGTCCGTCGCAGCGGATTGTGATAGCGTTTTTACCCATGGATTCTACCGGGAAGTTACCATCAGCGATAACAAGACGATCGCTGTGTCCCATTTCACATAATACTTTTAATAATTCTGGTGATAAGATTTCAGGAATACCTTTTAACATGTCGTTTATGCCTCCGTTCAGATAATTTGATTTCTCGCCAGCGCAGTCTTTTAAAATACGCCTTTCTATATTCAATTTACCTGTAATTACTGTACAATGCAAGGGAAAATTTTCCGATAAAAGATAAATATTTTACGGTTGACAGAATGCGGGAGGCGATGTATGATTAACTCAAAACGGAAACGTTTCGG
Source organism: uncultured Ruminococcus sp. (assembly GCA_900066355.1). GTDB lineage: Bacteria > Bacillota > Clostridia > Lachnospirales > Lachnospiraceae > Blautia_A. The sequence continues at coordinate 63,111 of FMEL01000010.1, read as the reverse complement.
TTTTGAAATTTTCCGATCAATCACAAGTAGTAAAACAAAAAATATACATATATCATTAACAAAAAATATACATATATCATTAAGGAGGAAAAAGTTATGCCACTTGTTACATCAAAAGAAATGCTGTTAAAAGCTCAGAAAGGTGGATATGCAGTCGGAGCATTTAATGCAGAGAATATGGAAATGGTGAAAGCCATTATTCAGGCTGCAGAAGAACTGAAAGCACCGGTTATGATCCAGACAACTCCATCTACTGTAAAGTACGGTACTGTGGATACCTATGCAGCAATCGTTGCAGCAGAAGCTAAAAAAGCATCTGTCCCGGTATGCCTTCATCTTGATCACGGCAGCAGTTTTGAACTGGCTATGCAGGCAATCCATGCAGGATATACTTCTGTTATGATCGACGGATCCAAACTGGACTTCGAGGCAAACATTGCAGAGACAAAACGTGTAGCAGATGTAGCAAATGCACTGGATATTCCATGTGAAGCAGAGCTTGGTAAAGTCGGCGGCAAGGAAGATGATCTTGAAGCAGAAGCTGACACCAATACAGATCCGCAGGAAGCAAAAGAATTTGTTGAGCGTACAGGTGTTACTTCTCTGGCAGTTGCAATCGGAACAGCACATGGTTTCTATGTAGGTACACCGGTTCTTGATAAAGAACGTTTAAGTGAGATCCGCGAAGTTGTTGATATTCCGCTGGTTCTTCACGGAGCATCCGGACTCAGTGACGAAGATGTAAGCGACTGCGTAAAACGCGGTATCTGCAAAGTAAACTTTGCGACAGAACTTCGTGCAGCTTACTCCAAAGCAGTCAAAGAACTTCTTGAAGAAAAACCGGATACCATTGATCCGAAAGCTTATGGCAAGACAGCAATCGCAGCAGTGAAAGAACTGGTTATGGCAAGAATGAAAGTCTGCGGATGCGACGGTAAAGCAGAATAAAAGCAGAAGGCAGTGAGGCGAAATGGCAGCGACCATGAAGGATATAGCCAGACGGACAGGACTTGGACTGGCTACGATTTCTTCCTATTTTAACGGAGGAAATGTCCGTGAAAAAAACAGAATAAAGATTGAGGAAGCTATCGAAGAACTTCATTACGAAGTCAATGAGGTGGCAAGAGGTTTAAAGACGAACGCGACCAGAACGATTGGCGTTGTCATTCCGGAGCTGAACAATACTTTCTGTGCCGAGATCATTACCGGTATGGAGGATGTCCTGCGAAGTCATGGTTATGCGACGATCGTCTGCGACTGCCGAACCGATAAGAAACTGGAACGGGAGGCAGTTGAATTCCTGACTCGCAGGCGTGTGGACGGTATCATCAACATGCCGGTTGATGAAGAGGGAAACCACCTGAAAAGGTTTCAGAAGACGGGTAAACCGATCGTTTTGATTGATCGAAAGATTCAGGGTATCAACTGTGACAGTGTGCTGGTTGATAATAAAAAAGCCGCCGAAGATGCAGTCCGGTATTTTATCGAGAGAGGACACCGAAATATTGGAATCATCGGCGGACCGGAAGAAGTTTTTACTGCGCAGGAACGTATGGCAGGATATTATAAAGCACTGGAAAGTGCCGGGATCCCGGTGAGTGAATCTCTGATCTGGCATGGAGACTATACGATTCAGGGCGGTGTCCGGGGACTTGAAGAACTTGTACAGAATAATCCGGAGATGACAGCAGTGTTTGTGACGAACTATGAAATGACTATGGGGGCCATGATCGGAGTAAATGAACTGGGCATCCGGATTCCGGAGCAGCTGTCGATGATCGGGTTTGACAACCTGCAGTTTGCGAGAGCATGTAATCCGAAGCTGACGATCGTAGCGCAGCCGACGGACGGCATTGCAAAAGAAGTTGCAAAGGTTATGCTGAATCATCTGGAAAATACCGGCGAGGCATCCGGAGAGCTTTTCAGTGAGAAACTTGAGACCGAGATCATTGCCGGAAAATCCGTAAGGGGTTTCGCATGAACATCTGATAAAGAGAAGGAACTCCGGGCAGCCGGAGAAATGGGAGCAGCAAAATGATGAAATCATATTTACTTGGAATCGACATCGGAACAAGTGCCTGTAAGGTAGCGGTGTTTGATAAAGAGGGCAAAGTTCTGGCCGCAGCCAATGGCGACTATCCGGTATACTATCCACAGGAAGGCTGGGCGGAGCAGAATCCGGAGGAATGGTGGAGTGCTGTATGCAGGGCAACGAAAGAAACCGTGCAGAAAGCAGGTATTGCTCCGGCGGAGATTGCCGGAGTCGGCATCGACGGACAGAGCTGGTCTGCCATCGCGCTTGACAAAGAGGGCAAAGTACTTACCAATACACCGATCTGGATGGACACCCGTGCACAGGATATCTGTGAACGGCTGAATAAGGAAATCGGTGAGGATAAAATCTTTGAAGTTGCAGGAAATTCACTTCAGCCGTCTTATACGACAGCAAAGATCATCTGGTACAAAGAAAATCTTCCGGAGGTTTATGAAAAGATCGACAAGATCCTCCAGTCCAACAGTTTTATTGCCTTTAAGCTGACAGGCGCGATCACACAGGATATGTCTCAGGGATACGGCCTTCACTGTTTCGATATGAAGAAGGGATGCTGGGACGAAGAGATGTGCAGACGCCTCGGAATTCCGATGGAATTTTTGCCGGAGATCTGCGAATGTGACCATATCGTAGGTACCGTGACAGCAAAAGCAGCCGCAGAGTGCGGACTCGCGGAAGGAACCCCGGTTGTAGCAGGTGGTCTGGATGCAGCCTGTGGAACTCTGGGTGCCGGTGTCATTCATCCGGGAGAAACACAGGAACAGGGTGGACAGGCAGGTGGAATGAGCATCTGCATGGATGAATACAAAGCAGATCCACGACTGATCCTCGGGTATCATGTCATTACGGGTAAATGGCTTCTGCAGGGCGGAACGACCGGTGGCGGCGGAGTGATGCGCTGGTTTGAACGTGAATTTGCCGATTATGAGCGAATGATGAAGGAACAGACAGGAGCATCTTCTTTGAATCAGCTCAATGAGATTGCAGAAAAAATCAATCCGGGCAGTGACGGAGTCGTCTTCCTTCCATATATGTCCGGTGAGCGTTCCCCAATCTGGAATCCATATGCAAAAGGTGTTTTCTACGGACTTGATTTTGCAAAGACCAAAGGCCATATGGTACGTGCCTGCATGGAAGGCGTGGCACTTTCTCTGCGCCACAATCTTGAGGTGGCAGAGGCAGCCGGAGCAAATGCAGAAGTCTTAAGAGCAATGGGCGGTTCTGCGAATTCTCTTCTCTGGACACAGATCAAATCCGATATCACAGGAAAACCGATCGTTGTACCGGCGTCCGATACAGCAACAACGCTTGGAGCCGCAATCCTTGCAGGTGTCGGAGTCGGACTTTACAAAGATTATGATGAAGCCGTTTCCATTACCGTAAAAGAAACACGTCGCCATGAGCCAAACCCGGAGAATAAGGAAGTGTATGATAAGACTTATGAGACGTATCTTGAACTTTACAAGTCTCTGGCACATATGATGACAAAGTGATTTAATGATTTTCAGCAAATAGAATGTCCCCACGCGGGATAACTTACATATTTGAATAGTCAGGAGAGAAAACAGTTCCCGAGAACTTCAAGTTTCAATAAAATGGGCTTGTTTTTCCAGAAAGCGCAGGGGGTGCCCGAGGGGGCGACGCGCTCGTCCCCTCGGAGTAATCCCCCACTTTAGTGGGGAGTTTTCCCTCCTTTCACGAAAGGAGTAATATATTATGAAAGCAGCAGTAGTAGTTGCAAATGAAGATGTACAGTATCAGGAAATTGAAGAACCAAAGGTAACAAAAGGCGCCGTAAAGATCAAAGTCAGATATTCCGGCATCTGCGGATCTGACATCCCGCGTGTTCTGAATCATGGCGTACATTTTTACCCGATCGTTCTCGGTCATGAATTTTCCGGTGATGTAGTAGAAGTCGGTGAAGGTGTAACAAAGGTAAAAGTCGGCGACCGTGTATCCGGAGCACCACTTCTTCCATGCATGAAATGTGACGACTGCCAGAAGGGCAACTTCTCCCTTTGCAAACATTACAGCTTTATCGGTTCCAGACAGCAGGGAAGCAACGCAGATTATGTTGTAGTTCCGGAGCAGAATGCAGTTCCGTTTGACAAGAGCGTTTCCTATGAGCAGGGCGCAATGTTTGAACCTGCAACTGTGGCTATCCATGGTGTATTCCAGAACGATTATCATGGCGGAGAGTATGTAGCAATCCTCGGCGGCGGTACAGTCGGAATGTTCACTATGCAGTGGACAAAAATCTTCGGATCAAAGAAAGTTGTTGTATTCGATATCAGCAATGAGCGTCTTGATCTTGCAAAACGCCTTGGTGCAGATGAAGTCATCAATACAAAAGAAGAAGGTTACATGGAAAAAGCAATGGCGATCACTGGCGGCAAAGGATACGGATTTGTATTCGAGACAGCAGGACAGGTTCCAACCATGCATATGGCCTTCGAACTTGCTGCAAACAAAGCTCATGTATGCTTTATCGGTACTCCACATGAGAATTTGACCTTCACACCTGCGCAGTGGGAAAACATGAATCGTAAAGAGTTCAAACTGACCGGTTCCTGGATGTCCTACAGTGCACCGTTCCCGGGACGTGAATGGGATCTGACAGCGCATTATTTTGCAACAGGCCAGCTGAAATTTGATCCGGGCTTCGTTTACAAAAAGATCCCGATGAGCCAGGCACAGGAAGCATTCCAGTTATTTAAAACACCGGGACTTGTAAAAGGAAAGATTCTCTTATCAAACGAGGAAGACTGAAAATGATACTGACAGTGACATTGAATGCCGCAATCGACAAAAGATATGTGGTAGATGATTTTAAAACAGGCGAAGTCAACCGTGTCCGGGAATGTTCTTATGTTCCCGGCGGTAAAGGTCTGAACGTATCCAAACCGGCATCTATTTATGGGGCAGAGGTTGTTGCAACCGGATTTGTGGGCGGCCATGCAGGAAACTATATCGAAGATGCGCTGAAACCATTCGGCATCAAAGGTGATTTTTATCATGTGAATGCAGAGAGCAGATCCTGCATCAATATCTGGGATGAGGTAAATCATGTGCAGACAGAATTTCTGGAGCCGGGATTTACATTGACAGAAGAAGATTTTGCCGGATTCGAAAAGAAATTCAGAGAACTGGTAAAAGATGCAGACGTTGTATCCATGTCCGGCAGTGTGCCGAAAGGACTTGACGGAACAGCATACCAGAGACTGGTCAGGATCGTAAAAGAAGCCGGCAAACCGGTAATCCTTGATACGAGCGGTAAGCTTCTGGAGATGGGCATCGAGGCATGCCCGACACTGATCAAACCAAACATTGATGAGATCCGTATGCTGACCGGTAAACACTGCGATGACATGCAGGATATCATTGATGCGGCAAAAACGATTCACGCAAATGGCGTGGAGATCGTTGCGGTTTCACTTGGCGCAGACGGTTCGCTGGCAGTGGGGGAGGAAGGAATCTTCCGTGCAATCGTTCCGAAGATCAATGCAGTCAATACCGTAGGATGCGGTGATTCCATGATCGCCGGATTTGCACTGGGCTTAAGCGAGGGACTTTCTCTCGAAGAAACATTAAGAAGAGCAAGCGCAATCTCCGCGGCAGCAGCGATGCGTGAAGAGACTGGATTCTTTGTAATGGAAGATATGGAAAAACTGTTACCGCAGATTGCTATACAAAGACTTTAAAATTTATAATGCGGTCATGCCTGCATGACAAAGCATTTGAATTTGAAAGGTGTCAAACATTAAGCTAACGAAAACTATATAATCAAAATCAGGAGGAAATAAAAATGGCAGAATTTATCGATCCGGCAATCGTGCCGAAAGTAACACTTCCGTCAGGAGAAGAAGTACCATGTATGGGTATGGGAACATTTGGTTCTGACAGGGTAAACGCAGAAGATGTATCTGCAGCAGTTGCAGGAGCAATCCGCAGCGGATATCGTATGTTTGACTGTGCAGCATGCTATGGAAATGAGCATCAGATCGGTGAAGTTTTTGAAGCAGCAATCAAAGAAGGCGTCGTAGAAAGAAAAGACCTCTTCATCATGACAAAAGTATGGAATGACATGCACAGAAAAGTAGAAGAAGCATGCACAAAGAGCATTCAGGATCTGAAATGCGACTATGTGGATCTGTACTTCATTCACTGGCCATTCCCGAATTACCATGCACCATTTTGTGATGTGGATTCCAGAAATCCGGATTCCAGACCGTTCAGCGTAGAAGAATTCATGGATACCTACCGTCAGTGCGAAGAGCTGGTAGAAAAAGGAAAAATCCGTTACATCGGTATTTCCAACATGACCATTCCGAAACTGGAAGCAGTTCTTCCATTAATGAAAATCAAACCTGCAGCATGTGAACTGGAACTTCATCCATGCTTCCAGCAGCAGGAGCAGTATGATTATCTTGTTGCACACAACATTCAGCCGGTAGGATATATGCCACTTGGTTCACCAAGAAGACCGGAAAGAGATATCTGCCCGGAAGATGTTGCTGATATGCAGACACCGGAAATGCAGGAGATTGCAAAAGCACATGGTGTTCATCCGGCACTGATCGCTCTGAAATGGGCTCATCAGAGAGGAGAAATCTCCATTCCGTTCTCAGTACATAACTATGTAAGCAACCTGAAATGCGTCACAGAAGATCCGCTGACCGATGAGGAAATGGCAAAGATCGGTACACTCGAAAAAGGAAACAGACTGGTTAAAGGCCAGGTATTCCTGTGGGAAGGCGCAAAAGACTGGCATGATCTGTGGGATGAAGAGGGATATATTGTAAAATAAGGGAACTGCCCTCAGATCCGTTAAATAATTTGACAATTAAAAAAAATTGCGAGGGGAGTGCGCTCACAGTTGCGAAGGCCGCTCTCTCTTCGCGCACCCCACCGGGCCACGCAAAGCAAGCGCCTGTGTGGGGTATTTTATTGGGAAAATAACATGGTGGAGATGTGATTATGCTATATCCCTTTTATTGTATTTTTTTTAACAAAACTCCCACATTTCCTGTACCCAAACACCCCAAATCATGTTACAATAAAATACTGGGAAATATCCAGAAGTACATGAATTGATATAGATGGGGGAGCAAAATACATGTATCGAATACTACTTGTAGATGACGAAATCCTTGTTCGTGATGCCATCAAAGAAAACATCGACTGGAAAAGTCTGGACTGTGAACTTGTGGGTGACTGCGAAAACGGCAAACAGGCATCAGAATTTGTAAAAGAACATCCCGTGGACATTGTTCTGACCGATATTCTCATGCCATATATGGACGGTATGGAACTCAGTAAATTTCTGCATGACAATTATCCGGATGTCGTGATCGTGATATTCAGCGGCTTCGGCGAATTTGAATACGCCAAAAAGGCCATCCAGTATGGTGTCAGCGAATACCTTCTGAAACCGGTGACTGCCATGGAACTTACCGGAGTGATCAATAAAATGAAAGAAAAAGTCGATCAGCTTCGCCGTGAAAAAAACAAAATGAACAAGCTGACCGAAAATTCAGAGAAATACCGCAAAAATGTACAGGTAATCCGTTCTAAAAATATGGAGGCTCTGGTCAATTGTACCACCGATGTGAGCAAAAGCATCCAGCGCCTTGCAGAGATGGGAATCGACATTTCTGCAATTAGCTATCGTGTGGCTCTTTTTGATATCGACCTTTATTCAGGAATGTATGAACTGGATACCGAAAAACAGCAGGAAAGTGCACTCATGGCATTTGTTCTCTACAATATCAGCGATGAGATCGTGACACGTGAAGAAGCAGGATTTGCATATCAGGAAGGGAACAATCGTGTCGGAATCCTGTTTCAGGAAAAATGGAGCCGCAACTTCACCGAAAAGACAAGAGAAATCTGTCGGGAAATTCAGGAGAAGACAAAAGAAGTTATGGGATTTGACGTATCTATGGGAATCGGTAAATGGGTGAAGAAACCGGAAGAACTGGTACAGTCCCACAACATGGCACAGGATACCCTGCAGTACCGTTACCTTCTGGGAGGGAATCTTCTTATTGATATGGAAGAAAAACATCCGGTACAGGAAATCTCGATAGATGAACCGCTTTCTGTTTTGAAAGAAGCATTAAAAACCGGGCAGGAAGACCTGGTCTTTCAGACGCTTGTATCAATTGAAGATTTGATTCGTAATGCACTGATGCAAAAAAGCCGTGCCTGTATGTATCTTCAGCAGGTTATACGAACCATGGACAATGCCTGCGAAGATGTTTCAGCAGATATGGAGCAGATCCGGGAAGGCCGAGATGAACTGATCCGCGAGATCACTGATCAGAAGTTTTTCGGAGAGGCATGCGAAGTAGTTGCACGCCATACAAAACGTGTGATCAGTATTCTTTCTGCAATGAATACGTCAAGCAGTGAGCGTCAGGCACGTCTTGCAATCGACTATATACAGAAAAATTACATGGTTCCGGATCTCAGCCTGAACAGTATCTGTTCTTATTTAAATATCAGCACCAGTTATTTCAGTACCATATTTAAAGAAGAAACCGGTGAGACCTTTACGGAAGTTCTGATCCGTACCCGTATGGAGAAGGCAAAGGAACTTCTGGAAAATACTACGATGAAAAACTATGAGATTGCTGAAAAAGTCGGATTTTCCGATCCTCACTATTTCGGTATCTCGTTTAAAAAGATGACAGGATGCACGCCGACAGAATACGCAAGGGAGAAACGCCGATGAAGAAAAGGAATCTGTCAGCAAGGTTTATCGGAAGATTCAGCAGCATTCAGAGTGTTATTTTTTCAACGGTTGCCATTCTGGTTCTCAGCGCAGTTGTGATCGTGACCGGTGTATCGATGCGTTTTACAAATACTTCTATTTTTGAAAACTCTTCACAGTATACACAGACAATCATCCAGCAGATGAACCAGAACATTGACTCCTACATTGATTACATGGAAAATATTGCCTATCTGATTTCGAGCAACGAGGATGTCCAGGACTATCTTTTTTCGGACGAAATTGATAGCGAAGGACGTTATCGTATCCTGAAACAGTTTGAGACCATTCTGGACAGCCGAAGCGATATTCGAAATGTAGGAATCATCAGTAAAAGCGGCAGGATGCTTATTAATAATGGAAGCAAATCTGTTAATCATGATCTGAAGCTCAATACACAGGAATGGTATACGCAGGCGCTGAACAGTCCGGAAGGACCGACACTGACCTCTTCTCATGTGCAGCATATTATCAGTGGGGAACGTCCGTGGGTGATCACTTTAAGCCGTGGAATCCGTGACCGCAGCGGCAGCGGAGAAAAAGAGGGTGTCTTTTTTATTGATCTGAATTACAGTGCGATCAGCGGCCTTTGCGACCAGAGTACAGTAGGAACAAAAGGATATGCATTTATCCTTGATGCAAAGGGAAATATTGTCTATCATCCACAGCAGCAACAGCTTTATAACGAACTTCAGACGGAGAATATCAGCCTGATCATGGATACAGACGATGATACAGTACTGACCGGAACAGGGAATAACGGAAAATTATATTCCATTTCCAGATCGGATAAAACCGGATGGACCGTTGTTGACTGCACCAATGTCCGCGAACTCCTCAGCAAAAGCCGTCAGGCGCAGAGTATCTATGTGTTGACAGCGGTCGTTCTGGTGATCGTGGCGCTTCTTTTTTCCAGATTTATGGCAAGAAGTATCACACTTCCAATCCAGAAGCTGCGAGATTCCATGAAAAAAGTTCAGGAGGGAGATTTCAGCGTTTCTGATGTTGTTGTAGATTCCAGAAATGAAATCGGCAGCCTGACAAAGTCATTTGATGTGATGACACGCCGTATTCAGGAACTGATGGAGCAGAATGTCCATGAGCAGGAACAGAAACGAAAAAGCGAGCTGAAAGCACTTCAGTCTCAGATCAACCCACATTTCCTTTACAACACGCTGGATTCTATCATCTGGATGGCAGAAGGAAAGAAAAATGAGGAGGTTGTCCTGATGACGGCTTCACTTGCAAGGCTTCTTCGCCAGAGTATCAGTAATGAGGATGAGGTTGTTCCGATTGCCAATGAAGTAGAATATGCACGTGGCTATCTGACAATCCAGAAAATGCGTTACAAAGATAAACTGGAATTCCAGATTGATGTAGATCCTTCCATATTACATATCCCACTGATCAAATTGGTGCTTCAGCCGATTATTGAGAATGCGATTTACCATGGTCTGAAGTACAAAGAGAGCAAAGGACTTCTTATTATAAAGGGATTTCCAAAAGACGGAAATGCTGTTCTTCAGGTCATTGACGATGGTGTCGGAATGGATGAAGAAACGCTGGCTCATATTTATGACCGCCACAAAGTAAATTATCATTCAAACGGAGTTGGCGTATATAATGTACAGAAGCGGCTGAAACTTTATTACGGTGAAGATTACGGCATTACTTACGAGAGTGTGGTGGGCAAAGGCACGACAGCAACGATCACGATTCCGGGCAGACAGGAGGGACAGAAATGATAAAAAAGAAAAAATGGCTGAGTATCTGCCTGGTTGTCTGTCTGATCGGAGGAATCGGAGGCGCTGCGTGGTACCGCCAGAAAAAAATTGAAGAAAGAAGAATGTCCCTTGTTTATATTCCAAAAGTTGAGGACAGCACGAATGATTTCTGGAAAGCACTGATCCTCGGAACCAAAATGGCAGCCAAAGAATATAATGCCGATATTGAGATCAAAGCACCGGCAGAGGAAAATGATATTGAGCGGCAGAATGAACTTCTGAAAGAAGCTATTTCTGAAGAACCGGATGCAATCCTTTTTTCACCATCCAGTTTTACAGAATCCAATGATCTTCTGAAAGAGGCAAAAGAAAAAGGTATCCGCATCAGTTTTATCGATTCTTATACCGAGGAGAAAGTACAGGATCTGACGGTAGCGACAGATAACCTCGAGGCAGGAGAAAAACTGGGGAAATTTGCGGCAACACTTCTTGGTCCGGATGATCAGATTGCGATCGTTGCCCATGTCAAAGGAGTATCAACTGCAGTCGAGCGTGAAGAAGGCTTCCGCAAAGGACTCGGAGATCTGGCACAAAATATTGTTGAAGTAGTTTACTGCGATTCCCAGTATGAGAAATCGCGTAAACTTACGCAGGAGCTTATGGAAAAATATCCAAATCTCAAGATGGTTGCCGGAATGAATGAGTATTCGTCTGTCGGAGCGGCGCGGGCAGTAAAAGCGGCCGGAGCCAAAGACAGAATCCAGGTAGTCGGCGTAGACAGTTCGCAGGAGGCTGTTCAGCTTATGGAAAACGGAGTATTTAAAGGCCTTGTTGTACAGAAAGCTTTTAAGATGGGTTATATTGGTGTAAAAGAGACCATTCTGATGCTCCGCGGTAAGAGCTATGAGAAAGATATAAACTCCGGGTGCGAACTTGTGACACCGGATAATATGTATGACAGTGAAATCGAAAAACTGCTGTTTCCGTTCAATACATTGAAGCTTTCCTAGTAAAATAGTAAAAAAAATATAAAAAGGGTTAAATATTTATGGACGAACCGTAAATATTTAACCTTTTTTTGTAAGATTTTCCATTACAATTGTGCAGTATTCACGGTATTATATAGAAAACGCAAGATGTGTGTCTAAAACTTTTAAGGAGGGCGAAAAATTGGAAAAGCTGAAACAAAATCCAATCGTGAAAAAACTCGGCCTGAACAGGATCTTACTTGTCTGCATCCTGATTCTGATGTTCGTAGTTTTCAAGGTGGTTCTCGGAAGTAAGTTCCCTGTTGGAGACAGTATCAAGTCCACACTGAACTATGTATATTTCCTTGGCTTCCTGTCACTTGGTGTCACATTCGTAATCGCAACAGGAGGAATCGATTTCTCCATCGGACCGGTAATGTTCTGCTGTGCACTCGTTTCCGGTTACTGCATGACAAGCTACAAGGTTCCATGCGCAGCAGCAATGGTAATCTGTGTACTGATCGGTCTTGCATTTGGTATCTTTAACGGATGGCTGGTATCTTACTTATCAGTTCCGGCATTCATTGTATCCATGGCTTCCATGAATATTGCAAAAGGTATCGCATCTGTATTCACAAAAACACAGTCCGTAAGCTGGCCGCTGGCAAGTGACCCGGCAAACGGCTGGTTCCGTAACATCGTATCTTATAAAGGATTTCCGGTAGGTCTGGTAATCTTCCTCGGAGCAGCAATTATCTGTGGAATCATTCTTTACAATACCAAACCTGGACGTTACATCCTCTGCCTCGGATCCAACACAGAAGCCGTAAGACTTTCTGGTGTAGATACAAAGAAATGGAACATGCTTTCTTATGTAATCTGCGGTGTTTTAGTTGGAATTGGAGCACTGTTTTTCGTAGCTACATATACAACCGTTCAGCCTGGTTATGGCGATCAGTACAACAACGAAGCAATCGCTGGTTGTGTAATGGGTGGTACATCCATGGTTGGTGGACTTGCTTCCATCGGCGGTACTGTAATCGGTGTATTTATTATCTCTCTTCTGCAGCAGGGAATCATGGCATTTGGTCTTGGTAAAGGACAGCAGATGATTATCACAGGTATCATCGTAATCGTAGCTGTATATGCCGACGTTTCTGCAAGACGTAGAAAGAACTGATCGAAAGGGAGGATGAAACAATGGGTGACGTTATTTTAACAATGAAGGATATTGATAAGTCCTTTCCTGGTGTTCATGCCCTGGATCACGTTAATTTCGAAGTAAGACGCGGCGAAGTACATGCACTTATGGGAGAGAACGGTGCCGGTAAATCAACACTGATGAAAGTTCTTACCGGTATTTATCAGAAGGATTCCGGTTCTATTACATACAAAGGTCAGGAAGTGGCTTTCCACAATACACGTGAGGCACAGGACAATGGTATCGTAATCGTACATCAGGAATTAAATATGGTCGGTGACCTGACTGTTGCACAGAACATCTTTATCGGACGTGAGCCGAAAAAGGGTATCCGTGTAGACGATAAGAAGATGATCGAAGATTCAAAGAAATTGTTCAAGGATCTGAACATCGAGATCGACCCAAGAGAAAAGATGAGCAACTTAACAGTTGGTAAACAGCAGATGTGTGAGATCGCAAAAGCTATTTCCCACAAAGCAGAAGTTATCATCTTCGATGAGCCGTCAGCAGCTCTTACAGAAAAAGAAATCGCTGACCTGTTCGTAATCATCAGAGATCTTCGTGAGAAGAACCTCGGTATCGTATATATCTCACATCGTATGGATGAGATCAAAGTCATCACAGACCGTGTAACAGTCATGCGAGATGGTGGATATGTAGGAACTCTGATTACAAAAGACAGTACAAAAGAAGACATCATCAACATGATGGTTGGTCGTGTTATTTATGAAGATCCTAAGGAACACAGCATGGTAGCACCGGATGCACCGGTAGTTCTTAAAGTAGAACACCTGAATGCCGGTAAGATGGTTCAGGACGTAAGCTTCGAACTGAGAAAAGGTGAGATCCTTGGTTTCTCCGGTCTGATGGGTGCAGGACGTACCGAAACTGCAAGAGCACTGTTTGGAGCCGATCCGAAACAGAGCGGAAAGATTTCCATTATGGACAAACAGAGCGGACAGCTCAAAGAAGTAACTATCCGCACCCCACAGGATGCTGTTAAATGTGGTATCGGTTATCTGTCTGAGGACAGAAGAAGATATGGTGTTGTTGTTCAGAAATCTGTAAATGAAAATACAACACTGGCAACGATGGAGCAGTTCACAAGTGGAATCTTAATCAATAAAGCAAAAGAAAAAGAAGTTTCTGAGAAATACATCAAAGAACTTGCTACAAAGACACCGAGCGGAGACCAGTTGGTTGTTAACCTTTCCGGTGGTAACCAGCAGAAAGTCGTTATTGCAAAGTGGCTTACCCGCGACAGTGATATCCTGATCTTCGATGAGCCGACAAGAGGTATCGATGTCGGTGCGAAGAACGAAATTTACAAGTTAATGAGTAAACTGGCAGCAGAAGGAAAATCTATTATCATGATTTCTTCTGAAATGACAGAGATTCTCCGTATGAGTGACCGTATCATTGTAATGTGTGAAGGTAAAGTGACAGGAAATATTGATATTTCTGAGGCAACACAGGAACACATCATGGATAAGGCAACAAGAAATATCAATTAAGGGGAGGACAGTCATGACTAAGAAGAAAAAAAGTATTATAAGTGATCAGAGATTTATTGTTTTACTTGTTATCATTGCACTGTCTGCAATCTTCTCTATTATGAGTAAGGAGTTCAGACAGTATACAACAATTTTAAGTATGTTGGACTTTTCTTACTATGATCTTCTGATGGCAATCGGTGTTACATTCCCTCTTATCACTGGTGGTGTAGACCTGTCAATCGGAACCGGTATGGTGTGTTACGCACTGATCGCCGGAACAATGGTAAGAAGCCACGGATGGCCGGTAGCAGCAGCTATGGTACTTTGCCTGGTACTGGGAATTGCGATCGGAGCACTGAATGGTGTCCTGATCGGAATCATGAACCTGCCGCCATTCCTTGCAACTCTTTGTACATGTATGATTACCCGTGGTGCCGGCTCTCTCTGCAGTGCTACACCATGGCCGGGACTTACACAGGATGGTGGATGGTTCCACACAATCTTCAAGATTACAGTTGGTACAGGAAGAAGCGCTTCCCGTTACCCGATTGGTTTCCTGTGGATGATCATTCTGGTACTGTTGATGGAATTCGTTCTGAATCATACAAAATTCGGACGTTACACTATCGCAATCGGTTCCAATAAAGAAGCAGCAGCTCTTTCAGGAATCAACGTAAAATTCTACCATGTAATGGTTTATGTAGTATGTGGTCTGTTTGTAGGTCTTGCAGCTATCGCTTATGCAGCAGTTACACCTACTGTACAGCCTGGTACCGGTGCCGGACTTGAAATGGATGCGATCGGCGGTGTATTCGTCGGTGGTGTTGCAGCAACCGGTGGTTACGGTTCCGTAATCGGTACATTTGTTGGTATCTTTGTCATCATGCTTCTGAAAACAGGTCTTCCATATGTCGGCCTGCAGGCAAACTGGCAGCAGATCATCACAGGTCTTGTACTTATCATCGCAGTCCTGATCGATATCGTCAAAGAAAAGAAAAAAGCTGCTATGTAAGCAGTATAAAATCAAAGCGGATTACTGATATCCGCTTTGACAACCAAAATTTCATAAGGATGTGGGGCGTCAGAAATTTCCTACTGACGTATCATCATAATAAAAACTATATAATTTATAAGGAGGAAGTAAATTATGAATTTCAAAAAAGTAGTAGCATTAAGCATCTGTGCAGCAATGGTAGCAGGTATGTCTGCATCAACAGTTATGGCCGCTGATCTTCCGGATCAGTTCAAAGATCTCAAAGCAAACGAAGCTTATGAGTTCCCGATGATGGTTAAATCTTTCCAGTCCACATACTGGGATGCAGCTCAGGAAGGTATGAAGAAGGCTGCTGAAGAACTTGGTGTTACTTATACAGCACAGGGACCGAACAGTGAGTCCGATATCGCTGACCAGGTTAACATGGTTAACACAGCAATCGCTTCCAGCCCGGCTGGATTAGGTCTGGCAGCTTGTGATACATCTTCTGTACTTGACGCTCTTCAGGATTGCGCTGACAAAGGAATCCCGGTTGTAACATTTGATACAGGTATTGCAGATGCTCCGGAAGGATCTATCGCTTGCGAAGTTTGTACAGACAACGCACAGGCTGGTTCTGTAGCAGCAGAAAATATGTATAATGCAATCAAAGATGTTGTAGCTAACGCTGACGGACAGGTTGTTATCGGTGAAGTTAACCAGGATGCTACAGCTCAGAACATTCAGCAGCGTGGTGGCGGATTCATCGACAAAATGATCGAACTGCTTCAGGCTGATGGCAAAACAGTAGCAGTTGCAGGTAACGAATTCTATGTAAACGCAGCTAAAGGTGCTGATGCAACAGAAGCTGATGCAGATGTTGTTATCCAGGTAGCTGTTCCGGCACAGACAACTGTAGAGCTTTGCTCCAATGAAGCTCAGGCTATCCTTTCCAAAGAAAACTGCATCGCTATCTTCGG
Organism: uncultured Ruminococcus sp.; assembly: GCA_900066355.1. Lineage (GTDB taxonomy): Bacteria > Bacillota > Clostridia > Lachnospirales > Lachnospiraceae > Blautia_A. The sequence goes on along the minus strand of FMEL01000010.1, from coordinate 46,941 downwards.
TTCCAACCAGACAGCAGCAGAAGGTGTTCTTGCAGCTAACGCAAACCTGAACGTTCTTGGTTCTGATGCAGCTAACGGCGACGTTATCGGTGTTGGTTTCGATGCTGGTTCTATTATCAAAGCAGCAGTTCAGGATGGAACATTCCTTGGTGCAGTTACACAGTCTCCTCTGATGATGGGCTACTATGCAATCTACGCTCTGACAGCAGCAGCTAACGGACAGGAACTTGAAGATGTTCCTACAGATGGTTACTGGTATGATTCCACAAACATGGACGACGAGACAATCGCTCCAAACCTGTACGACTAATCTGAACACAGCTTTTGAAGCAGTGTTCTGAAGACATAAAAAGAAACCCCGGATTTTCCGGAGCCAGACTGTAGACAAAGCCCTGCTTTTGCAGGGTTTTGCTATTGTTGGAACCGCTTTTCTGATATAATAAATATCAGAAGGGCGGTGTTTTTTATGATGACGAAAAATGCAGATAAAAAAGAGGATCTTCGGTACAGCGAAAGAACAGCATGGATTTCGATATACGCAGTATGTAGGAAAGGCGCGGATGGAAATGAAAGCCGGGCTTACCTTCGCATGCATGAATCTGAAAAAACTGGCAAAGATTCTGGAAAAACGAGGCTGGAATACAGCCAGATTTTTGTTGATTTTGAAAAAATAAAAAGAAAAGAAGTTTTAAAAGAAAAATGGTGCTGGGCATAACACCCAACACCAAGTTTGTCTACAGTCTGAAACCCCGGATTTTCCGGGGCTTCTTTTTATGTCTTTTTTCTATAAATCTGCCGGATTCTTACCAGAGAAATATCTTCCGATGAAAGATTTAGTATAATTCTCTGTATTCAGAAGGCGTCATATGCTCCAGCTTCTCGAAGTTTCTCGTGTAGGTAAGTGCATTTTTAAATCCGACAGAGGTTGCGATTGCAGAAATGGAGAGTTTGGAATAACTCAGAAGTTCTTTGGACTTATTAACACGGAATTCCGTGACATACTGGTGGATTGAGATTCCCATATGCTCTTTAAACAGCTTGCAGAAGTAATATTTTGAGAAACTGACACTGTTGCAGACGGCGTCGATGCTCAGATCGCTCTGATAATGCGTCTGGATATATTTGAGTGCTGTGTTTACGGCACTGTCCTGCACAGGAGTCTGCTTTTTTGCGTTCAGAATATTCTGGGACAGAATGTAGAGCTCCAGGTAGATCTGATGCACTACAGAACTGGCATGCATTTGTGCTGACATAGGAGCTGATTTATAGTCAATCTCAAGAATCTCAAGAAAAAGATCCAGCATATGGTGAAGCTTGTTGAAATGAAACGTACAGTCATGCCGTCTGATATAATTGTAAAACTGCTGTGCGTGGGAACCGCCGATGATAAAATACAGATATTCGCGTCGTGTCTTTCCATAGGAGAGAGGAAGGGAAAAACTCAGGGGCGTGTTGCAGGCAGATACAATGATATCATGGGAATGAACGGGGTACTTTTCGTCGTTTTTTTTGAACTTCATGGTACACAGGGAATAGACGAATAAGTAGTCTGAATAATTATTGCAGGCCCCACGGATAAATTTACGGTCATTGCAGTATCCGGCTTCCTTTATATAGAAAGGAAGTGATGTGATCTGGATATCTGTTTTGGGTGTGACTGAAAAATAGTCATCAGGCATAATGTGTTTTGGCAGTCGCATAAAAACCTCCACAAGAAATGATAGCAAGCTGCTGTGGACAAAGTGAACGCAGCTTGTAATATTTTTATATTATAACAATAATACAGAAGAAAAAAAAGTGTACAAAGAACCAAAATAAAGAAAAAAATTCATGCAAAATCCGTTACTGGCAATATAGATAAACAAAAACTGACAGGTAGATGAAATTGATGTGAAGATTGTTAAAAGATAAGATGTTTTTTGTCGTAAAATATAAAAAAGTGCCAAAAACGCAATTTTTGATACCTGTAAAGCAATTTTATATATTGAAAAACTCTATGATTTGTATAAAATCAGATACATAAAGAACGCAACGCAGTTCAATCACAACGAAGGAAAGGGAGGAGTAAGACACAAAATGAGTGAGTATATCTTGGAACTGAAAGATGTAGTAAAAACATTTGGTGGAGTTAAAGCTCTGAATGGAGTTCACTTTCAGTTAAAAAGAGGCGAGATTCATGCTCTGATGGGAGAAAACGGAGCTGGTAAATCAACTTTTATTAAGGTCATTACCGGTGTACATCAGCCGGACAGCGGAATCATGCTGCTGGATGGTGAGCAGGTAACATTAAGAAACACTACAGACTCAGCGAAACTTGGAATTGCTGCTATTTATCAGCATGTAACAGCGTTCCCTGATCTGACTGTTACAGAGAATATTTTTATGGGACGGGAAATTAAGAATAAATTTGGCTTCTATGACTGGAAGACAATGAGACAGCGTGCGAAAGAACTGATTCAGCCTTTAAGTGCAGAGATCGATGTAAACAAACCGATGGGCAACTTATCTGTTGCAGAGCAGCAGCTGGTTGAGATCGCAAAGGCACTTTCCTGTGACGCAAGAATCCTGATCATGGATGAGCCGACAGCTTCTCTTACAAGAAATGAATGTCTTCAGTTATATCGTATCGCAAAGGATCTGAGAGACAAAGGCGTTTCTATTATCTTTATCACTCACAGATTTGAAGATATGTATGAGCTGGCTACTCGTGTTACCGTATTTCGTGATTCTACACATGTTGGTTCCTGGGATGTTGACAAGATCACAAATGCAGATCTTGTAAAGGCAATGGTTGGTCGTGAACTGAATTCCATGTATCCTGAGAAAACAGCCAAGATCGGTGATGTGGTACTTGAGGTTGATAATATCAGCAAAGAAGGATATTTCAAGAATATTTCCTTCAATGTACGTAAAGGTGAGATCCTTGCACTGACAGGTCTGGTAGGAGCAGGACGTACTGAGGTATGTCAGACAATTTATGGTATCATGCATCCGGACAGCGGTGAGATCCGTCTGGAAGGAAAGAAAGTAGATATCAAGAGTCCGATCGATGCTCTTAATCTTGGAATCGGACTTCTTCCGGAGAACAGACAGACCCAGGGCCTTGTAAATGAACTTCCTATTTATCAGAACGTATCTTCCGCTTCCATGAAGCAGTTTGTAAAGGGCGGACAGATGGATGTAGATAAAGAAATGGAAAATGCGATTGCCCTGTGCAAGAAGATCCAATTGAAAGCAAACGATATTACAGCACCGCCGTCATCTCTGTCAGGTGGTAACCAGCAGAAAGTCGTTGTTGCCAAGATGCTGAGTTCCGATCAGAAGGTTCTGATCATGGACGAGCCTACAAAGGGTATCGACGTTGGTGCAAAATATTCTATTTATGAGATTATGAACAGTCTGGCATGCAAAGGATACGGAATCATTATGGTTTCTTCTGAAATGCCGGAGGTTCTTGGTGTTGCAGACAGAGTCGTTGTAATGAAGAGCGGCCGTGTGGCAGGTGAGTTTGGCGATATGGAAACTGTAACCCAGGAAATGCTGCTTGAAGCATCTCTGAAAGAAAGAGAGGGGCATAAATAATGAAAAATTTATTAAAATCCAGAAATACCGGATTGATCGCAGTTCTGATCATTTTGTTGGTGATCGCCCGTTTCCTTACACCGGGTATGTTTACTGCCACATCTCTGGTAAGTATGCTTCAGAACAATACAATCTATGCACTCCTTGCGATTGCTGAGATGATGGTTATTCTTACTGGTGGTATTGATATTTCCATCGCTTCCCAGCTTGCATTTGTTGGTATTTCCTGTACCACTCTTGCATGCAGCCATCCGGGAATCCCTGGAATCGTATGGGTATTATTTGCAATTGTTCTCGGCGCACTCTGTGGTGCACTGAATGGTTTCCTGGTTGGATACCTTCACATGGTTCCGATGATCTGTACTCTGGGTACAATGTACATCTTCCGTGGTCTTGCGTTTGTTGTTTCCGGCGGACAGTGGTGGTTCGCAGCACAGTACGAAGAACTGAACGGATACCGTACGTTTGCAATCGGACAGTTTTTAGGACTGCCGATCATCCTCTGGGTCACGATCATTCTGCTGGTTGTAGCAGGACTGTTCCTTGGATATACTTCTGCAGGAAGAAGAATCTATGCAATCGGTACATCTCGTGAATCTGCAGCAGTTGCAGGTATCAAAGAACCAAAGGTAACATTTTATTCTTTCGTGATCTGTGGTGCAGTGACAGGTCTGGCAGGTATGCTTTATACTGCAAACTATGCAATTGGTTATTATGGAATGGCAGACGGTTTTGAAATGACTGCGATCGCAATCTGCGTTCTCGGTGGAGTATCTATCACCGGTGGTAAAGGACGTATGGATGGTGTGGCAATCGGTGCACTTATCATGTCTGTGATCACATATTTCATTAGTATGATTCCTGGTATGAGTGTATGGCAGAAAGCACTCCAGGGCGGAATTATCATTGTTGCCGTTGCAATTAACTACTTTACCGAGCAGTCCGCTAAGAGACAGGCTCTCAAAGAAAGGAGTGCGTTGATCTAATGCCAGGAAGTAATTACGACAGAGACCTCAGTGTCAAGGAAGGATTTGTATTAAAGAAATTCCTTGTCAAATGGGAAATGATTCTTGTATATATCATGGTTTTAATTAATGTACTGTTGGCGGTTATAAAACCGGATCTTTATTTTACCCACGGTACAGTTCAGTCAATGATCAATGCAGGTCTGGATGTTTCTCCGCTTGTACTTGGTATGGTATTCATCCTTCTGCTGGGTGATATTGACGTGTCAGTAGCAGCACAGATGATCCTGGGTGGAATGGTAACAGGACTTCTGATGGACAAAGGACTTCCGTCACTCATCTGTGTTATCGTCGGAATCATTGTTTGTATGTTCTGTGGAGCATTCAATGGATTCTGTGTTGCTTTCCTTGAAATGCCGGCCGTTATCACTACAATTTCTACTTCTATGTTATTCAGAGGTATCGTGGAAATCGTTCTGGGTGAGAATTCTCTGAAGAATTTCCCGAAGTGGTACAGCAAGATCGGATGGATGAACATTGGTGGAATCATTCCGCTGAGTATGGTGCTTTTCCTTATCATGGGTGCTATCTTCATCTTTGTTCTTCACAAGTCACCATTTGGACGTAAAGTTTACATTGTTGGTAACAACCCGACATGTGCAAATTATTCAGGTATCAGTGTTAAGAAAGTCAAAATGCAGGTATTTATCCTCATGGGATTCATGGCAGGTATCGGTTCTATCTTCTTTATCGGACGTATGGGTGGAGGTCTTTCCTCTTCCATGGGTACAGGATATGAAATGACAGCGATCGCCTGTGCGGTATTAGGTGGTGTTTCTACCAATGGTGGTAAAGGTAAAATGTGGGGACCTATCATTGCAACCTTTATCATGGCTTTCCTTACATATGCACTGGGACTTATGGGTATCGACCCGAACACAAAGAAAATCGTTATCGGTGTTATCCTTATCGTAACGATCCTGATCTCCACGATCAACAAACAGATGCTCAAAGATATCAAACTGAGACTGTTCTATCATAACAATAAGAACATTGAAGCAATCAATGACAGAACAGCAGCTGCTGTTAAAGATATGAAGAAACAGATCAAAGAACTTGAAAAAGGCAATGCATCTGACAAGGCAGCTCAGATCGAGAAACTCAATAAGAAGATCGAAGCAGCTCAGAAAGAATGTAAAGAGAAATCTGCTCAGTGGTGGGCAGAACAGCAGGAAAACGCAAAGAAAGCAAAAGAGCGTTTCAAATAATCTTACCTGTCTGAACTACGAAATATAAACACAAAGATGTTTATATATATAAAAAAGGAGGAAGTGTTTCATGAAGAAAAATCTCAAAAAGGCAATGGCTATGGGCCTTGCAACAACAATGGCGTTGGCAGCTCCGGCAGCAGTTTCAGCAGCAGGTGACACATCAGATGTATCTGGTTCCCACGTATTTATGTTCAAATCCGTAGGTAACGCATTTGGTGTTATCATGTATGAAGGTTTCTCATCTTATATGGAGCAGGTTGGGGAAAACTGCACAGAGAAATCACCGGCTGAGACAACTGTAGCAGCTCAGGTACAGCTCATTGACGAAGCAATTACTCAGGGATGCAAATCCATCTCCATTTCTACAAATGGTGACACAGGATTTGATGAAGTATTTGGAAAAGCTCAGGAAAAGGGTGTTCCAATCGTATCCGTTGACTCTTCTGCATCTGCTGATTACCGTGTAACTCACAACAATCAGGCATCCACAGAAGATATCGGAGCTATGCAGGTTCGTGCAGCAGTTCTTCAGGTTCTTGGCGTAGCTTATGATCCGGAAGACGCAACAATGGAAAAAACTGTAGAGGCAGCTCTGGCTGATTACGACGGAGACGAGATCAGACTTGGTGTTCTTTCCGCTGGTATTGATACACCTGTACAGAATGGATGGATCGCAGTTATGGAGAAGGAACTTCAGAAAGACATCTACAAAGGCAAGGTAAGCCCGGAACTCAACAAGAAATATGGTGATGACGAAGCAACAAAATCTACTACACAGGCTCAGGCATTCCTGGCTGAAAACAATGTAGATGCAATCATCTCCCCAACAACAGTTGGTATCGCAGCAGCAGGTGAAGTTCTTACACAGGCTAAATCTGATATCAAACTGACAGGTCTTGGACTTCCTTCAGAAATGAAGAACTACATGCCGGCTACAGCAGATGATGATGAGTTCTCATTTGTTTGCCCATACATGATGCTGTGGGATGTATCTCATCTTGGAGCTTCTACAGCAGCTATCCAGATGGCAGTTCAGAATGATGGATTCGACGGATCCGAAGGATCAACTGTTGATATGGAAGCTTGGGGCGAATATGATGCTGAGACATTCACCGCTGAAGACAATGGCGATGGTGGCACAGGCGTTCTTACAGGTCAGCCTTATGTATTCTACAAAGACAACATGGCAGAGTGGGTTGACAAACTTTAATCTGTATTGCAGTTCTGTTTAATGGAAATAAATTAGAAGTGTGATAACAAAGGCGTTCGCCCGCGGGCGGACGCCTTTTCTTTCATACATATCAGGGACGACAGTGGCATATTTTCTGATAATGTATTATAATTGGGGAAGAGTTTGATCAACAGGAGGGAATATCTTGATTGAAGTTAGAAATCTTACAAAGAAATACGGAGATCATTTTGCCATACAGGACATCAGTTTTTCACTTGAAAAAGGAAAGATTTATGGATTGTTAGGACCAAATGGTGCCGGAAAATCAACTACAATGAATATAATGACCGGCTACATTGCCGCGACATCAGGGGAAGTCATTATTGAAGGACATGATATTTTTAAAGAGGCAGAAGAGGCCAAGAAGCATATTGGATATCTTCCTGAAATTCCCCCGTTGTATATGGACATGACAGTCTGGGAGTATCTGTTCACAGTGGCAGATCTCAAGGGCGTGCCGAAATCAGAACGAAAGTCCATGATAGGAGATGTCATGGAAAAAGTGATGATCACCAATATGAAGGACCGACTGATCAAAAATCTTTCCAAAGGATATAAACAGAGAGTCGGAATTGCACAGACACTGATCGGAAATCCGGATATCATTATTCTTGATGAGCCTACCGTCGGACTGGATCCGAAGCAGATCATAGAGATCCGCACATTGATAAAGCGGCTGGGAGAAGATCACACCGTTCTGATAAGCTCGCATATTCTTTCTGAGATCGGGGCAGTGTGTGACCATGTAGTCATTATCAACAAGGGACATCTGGTAGTGAGTGACAGTACAGAAAATTTGGAAAAACTGTTTAAGGGACAGGATATCCTGTGTCTGAGTGCACAGGGAGAACTGGAGAAGATCCAGAATATCCTGCGTGAATTCCCGGCACTCAGTATCGCTGATATGAAAGAAGCAGAAGAAGCTGAGACATACAGGTTCCAGCTGAAAGTACAGGATCAGGCGGATTACAGAAAACAGTTATTCTTCCGTTTTGCAGAGGCAGGAATCCCGCTTCTTGAGATCAGCAGGGCAGGAATGTCGCTGGAAGACATCTTTCTTGAAATTACTGAGGAGGGAAGAGCATGATCGCTGTATGTAGAAAAGAATTAAGAAGTTATCGGATCTCAATGATCGGATATGTGTTTATTGCATTTATGCTGGCAGTCGTAAGCCTATATTTTGCCTATCAGAATCTGAATCTTGCTTCGCCGAGATTTGAACTGGTACTCCAGAATGTTCGGTTTATTTTTCTGGTATTTGTCCCAATCCTGACGATGCGTGTTCTGGCAGAGGAGAAAAAACAGAAAACAGATCAGTTATTACTTACATTGCCAATGACAGTAAAAGACATTGTGATCGGTAAATATCTGGCAGTTGTAGTTCTGTTCACCATTCCGATGCTGATCATCTGCATTTATCCGCTGATTCTTACTATGTTTGGAACAGTAAACCTTCCGGCAGCATATTTTTCAATCCTTGGATTCTATCTCCTCGGCTGTGCCAATATTGCAATCGGAGTATTTTTCTCATCGGTCACAGAAAATCCGGTGATCTCAGCGGTTATGACATTCGGAACTCTGCTGGTCTGCTATCTGATGAACACGATCGGAAAAATGGTTCCTAATACTGCAATCGCATCTGTGAGTGCATTTACTGTAGTGATTGTTCTTGTGATGGCCCTGGTCTATAATATGATCGGAAATCTCAAGGTTGTGATCGGAGCAGGCGTGCTTCTTGAGGTGGCACTCCAGGTGGTTTATTTTGCAAAAGCATCTCTTCTGGAAGGAAGCTTCCGCAAGGTTCTGTCTGTATTTTATATGAATGGAAGGCTGACAAATTTCTTTGACGGTATTCTGGATATATCCGCGATCGTGTACTATGTATCTGTTATTGTTTTCTTTTTGTTCCTGACAGTTCAGACGATTGCAAAAAGACGCTGGAACTAGGAGGTAGGGACATGAAGAATAAAGACAACAAACAGAGCAGCAAAATTCTGATAAACGGTTCTTACAGTATTTTGCTTACCGTACTGCTTCTGGCAGGACTGATCATAGTGAATCTGATCGTGAATCATCTTCCGGTCAAAGTAACCCAGTTTGATTTCAGCAACGCAAAACTGTATACACTGACCGATACTACGACAGGAATACTCAAAAATCTGGATCAGGATGTGGAACTTTATTATATCTGTGAAGGCGGAAAAGAAGACGACACGATCCAGAAGCTTCTGGACCGTTATGAGTCTGCATCCTCCCACATTAAGGTAGAGCAGATCGATCCGGCACTGTATCCGGGATTTACTTCCAAATATACCCAGGAAGATGTTGCGAATAACAGTGTGATCGCGGTCAGCGGTGATGTGAGCAAGGTAGTGAATGCGGATTCCATGTATGTGGAGAGCATGAACTATAATACTTACAGTTATGTAAAGACCGGATTTGACGGCGAGGGAATGATAACAAGTGCTGTAGATTATGTGACAGCCAAAGACATCCCGAATCTGTATATCTTAAGCGGAAACGGTGAGACAGCACTTGGAAGTGCATTTGGAGATGTGATCTCCAAGGATAATGTAAATCCACTGACGCTGAATTTGATGACCACAGATAAGGTTCCGGATGATGCAGATGCAATTCTTATCAATACGCCGACGGTAGATTATTCTGAGGAAGAAGCACAGAAGATCATTGATTATCTGGAAGACGGAGGCAAAGCAATTATCTTCTCAAATTATACCGTAGAGGATATGCCGAATTTTGACTCCATCCTCGCAAATTATGGAGTTGAAAGAGAAAAAGGAATCATCCTGGAAGGCGACTCTGATAAATATATGTCTTATCAGTATTGTCTGGTTCCGGATATCAGTTATTCGGCAATTACCGAAAATGTATATGGCAATGGTTCTGTTCTGGCACCGATGAGCCAGGGAATCCTTACTTCGGATTCACACAGAGATTCCATCACCTATCAGCCGCTTCTGACGACTTCTGATACATCCTACAGCAAAGAAGATGTGGAAAACATGACAACCTCTGAGAAGGAAAAGGGAGATAAGAGCGGTCCGTTTACGATCGGTATGCTGATCCAGGAAGATACGAACAACGATGATGAGGCTGATACGGAGATCGTCTATTACAGTACAGGATATTTGCTGGAATCCAATTATAATCAGGCTGTATCCGGAAGCAATGCACAGCTTCTCGGCGGAACTGTAAATTACCTCTGCAATGGAGAAAAAACTTCAGCAGCAGTACAGACCAAGAGCCTTCAGGTCAAATATCTGACACTGACAGACCGGGCAGCAAATATATGGACAGCGATCTGTGTATTTACACTTCCACTTCTGTTTATTATTGCAGGACTGGCAGTCTGGGCATCAAGGAGAAAACGCTGATGGATGAAAAAAAAATAAAAAAACTGGTCATTGCACTGATCCTGGTCATCCTTGCAGGACTGGCCTATCTGTTTCTTCTGCGTTACTCAGATAAACAAAAAGAGGCAGAGAGCCAGAAAGAGCAGGAAGAGGCTGCGGCATCTGTTGTGTTTGAGACAGACACGGATGAAGTGAGCAGTATTTCTTTCAGCGGTGACGACGGGATACTGACCTTTGAAAAAAAGAATGACACCTGGATCTGTCCGGATGACTCTGTATTTCAGATGAATGAAAATAAGATCCAGAAGCTGCTTGCAGATATTTCTTCTGTGAGCTGTACCAGAGAGCTGGACGCAAGGGGGGATCTGGCGCAGTTCGGACTGGAAGAACCGGCAAATACGATTCAGATATCACTTTCTGACGGAACAGAGAAGGATTTGTATATCGGAGATAAGAATACGTCCACGCATGAACTGTACTTCCAGACAGAAGAAAAATTAGATAAGGTTTATATGACAAAAACTGCCTTTGACTCGGATTTCGCAGGTAAGCTGCAGGATTTTGCAGCCTATACGGACTTCCCGAAGGTAAAACCGGAAACGATGACAGAGTTTGATGTGGACAAGGAAGAAGATTCTTATGTCCTTATCATGACAGGGGATGACCAGTGTACGGTGGAGGATGAAGAGGGAGAAAGCCAGCTTGCAAACCTGAATCTGGTCGGCATGGTCCAGGATAATGTGTCCAATATTATCTGGTATCAGGATCTTGAATACAATTGTTCCGATTATGTAAAATATGGATTGGATGATCCGCAGATGATACTCACCGTAAAATACAAAGACGGAGAAGAAGCAAAAGAGTTTGAACTCTCCGTAGGCAATGAGGATGAAAACGGCAACTATTATGCAAGGCTGAATGAACTTCCGGAGATTCATACGATTCGTGGAGAGTATCTGACAGACCTTCTGAAATCCAGTGCGGCTTCTTACTGGAGTCTGACATACAGCTTTGTTTCGATTGGGGATCTTGATAAACTTGAAGTTACAAGAGATGGTGCAACGCATGTGCTCAGAAAAGAAACACAGACGACAAAGGGTGGTCTGGAGTCAGTAAAATGGCTTGTAGATGAGCAGGAAGTGGATGAAAAATTATTTACAGATTTCTACTATGCATGTGTCAGTGTGACCGCCCAGGAACGTCTGGAGAGCGTGCCGGAAGAAACCGGAGATGAGGCTTTGAAGCTTGTATATACACTGACGGATGGTTCAAAGAAAGAAATTACATATTATGAAGAAGACCAGAATTTCTACACGGTCATCTATGAGGATGGCACAAAAGCAGCACATACAAATAAACTGTATGTAAAGACAATGACAGAGAAGTTGGACAGACTTCTGGAAGAATTAAAATAAAAAATCATATATAAAAAGAGGAGGTATGGCATGAAATACTTAATGGGGATTGACAATGGGGGTACTTTTTCAAAGGCAGCGCTCTTTGATGAAGACGGAAAGCAGATTTCTGTGGCCAGTGTACCGACTGTGACGATCACTCCGAAGCCAGGTTATACAGAAAGGGATATGGATGAACTCTGGGAGGTAAATGCACAGGCTGTACGTAATGCGATCGAGAAGAGTAATATCGATCCAAAGGACATTGCAGGGGTTTCTTTCTCAGGACATGGAAAAGGTCTGTACATGGTAGGCTATGATGGAAAGCCTTCCTATAACGGAATCATTTCTACGGATACAAGAGCCTGGGCACAGGTCAAAAGATGGCATGAGGATGGCACTGACAAAAAGGTTTATGAGAAAACTCTGCAGGACATTTTGGCAGTACAGCCGGTAAGCATCCTGGCATGGTTCAAAGAAAATATGCCGGAAGTCATTGAGAGAACACAGTATATCTTTGCAGTAAAAGATTATATCCGTTACATGCTGACAGGAGAGGCATACAGTGAATACACAGACTGTTCCGGATCAAATCTTGTCAATATGATCACACACGAACATGACCGTGAACTGATGAAGCTTTTTGATCTGGAAGAATGCTACGACAAGCTTCCACCGCTTCGCAACGCTGCCGATATCTGTGGACATGTGACAAAAGAAGCGAGTGAGAAGACCGGTCTTCCGGAGGGAATCCCGGTAGCTGCAGGTATGTTTGATATCAACGCATGCGGAATTGCATCCGGACTTTCTGATGAAGAACAGATGTGTATGGTGGCCGGAACCTGGAGTATCAACGAGTATATTTCGAAAGAACCTGTGACAAACGGCACAGTTGCACTGAATTCTCTGTTCTGTATGCCGGGATATTATCTGATCGAGGAGAGCAGCCCGACATCTGCCGGAAATATGGAGTGGTTCATCCGCAATCTTATGAGTTATGAAAAAGCAGAAGCGAAAGAAAACGGAGGCTCCGTATACGATATCACCAATGAGTGGGTAGCTTCTATCGAGCCGCAGGACAACAATATCATCTTCCTTCCATTCCTGAACGGCTCCAACGAAGATCCACTGGCAAAGGGAACCTTTGTAGGCCTGACTGCTTACCATAATAAGAAACATATGCTTCGTGCAGTTTATGAGGGAATTGTTTTCTCCCATGTGACCCATGTCAACAAACTGCTGAGAAACCGTGAACGTCCGAAGAGTGTACGACTTTCAGGAGGCGCTGCAAATTCAGATGTATGGGTACAGATTTTTGCAGACGCGCTTCAGCTTCCGATCGATGTGATCGAGGATAAAGAACTCGGTGCACAGGGTGCAGCGATGGCAGCCGGCATTGCAGCGGGAATTTACAAAGATTATCAGGATGCAATGAGACGTACAGTGAAGATCACCAAGACAATACAGCCAAGACCGGAATATGCAGATATCTACAAAGAAAAATATGCGGCATACCGTGCGGTGATCGACGGACTGAATGGTGCGTGGAAGTATTTCAGAAACTAGGAAAAGGAGAAACCACAGAATGAGTAAGGCATATGAGCTTGGACTGTATGAAAAGGCAATGCCGGGTACACTGACATGGAAAGAACGACTGGAGGCGGCAAAGGCAGCAGGCTATGATTATGTTGAAATCAGTATTGATGCAACAGAAGAAAAAATCGCCCGGCTGGATATGGACAGAGAATCACGCCTGGAACTTGTAAAAACCATGTATGAGACCGGAATTCCGATCCGGACAATGTGTGTCAGTGCACTTACCAAATATGCGATCGGAAGCAGTGATGAAGCATGCTGTGCAAGAGGAATGGCGATCCTGGAAAAATCACTTCAGCTGGCAGATGATCTTGGAATCCGTGTTGTGATGATTCCGGGATATGATGTTTATTATGAAGAATCAACACTGGATACAAAACACAGATTTCTTGAAAATCTGAGAAAGGCTGCAAGACTGGCAGAAAAGACCGGCGTGCTCATCGGACTTGAGACGATGGAAAATGAATTTATGAATACGGTTGAGAAAGCCATGAAATATGTAACACTGTGTGGCTCCAATTATCTTAAAGTCTATCCGGATATCGGAAATCTCACCAATGCAGCGGTTCTTTACAAGTCAGATGTACTTGAGGATATGGAACTGGGCAGAGGAAATCTGACTTCTCTTCATCTTAAGGAGACTGTCCCTGGAAAATTCAGAGAAATTCCGTATGGAACCGGACATGTGGATTTTGAGGCGGCAATAAAGAAGGCTTGGGATCTGGGAGTACGCAGATTTGTGACGGAATTCTGGTACACAGGAAATCCGGAATGGAAAAAAGATCTTAATGATGCAGTAAAAATGATGTGTCCGATACTGAATGCTCAGAAATAAAATTCAGGAGGAAAGAACAATGTTAGAAAAATTAAAAGAAGAAGTTTACAAGGCAAATATGGATTTGCCGAAATATGGTCTGGTGACATTTACATGGGGAAATGTCAGCGGTATTGACCGTGAGAAGGGACTTTTTGTAATCAAACCAAGCGGTGTCGATTATGATAAGCTCAAACCGGAAGATATGGTTGTTGTTGACCTTCAGGGAAACAAAGTAGAAGGTGAGTACAATCCGTCCTCTGATACAGCAACACATGTTGTACTGTACAATGCATTCCCGAATATTGGTGGAATCGTACATACACATTCTTCCTGGGCAACAAGCTGGGCACAGGCAGGAAGAGGTATTCCATGCTATGGAACTACTCATGCAGACTATATTTATGGAGAAGTACCTTGCGTACGTAATCTTACAAAAGAAGAAATCGATGAAGCATATGAGAAAAATACAGGAGTGCTGATCGCAGATTACTTCAAAGACAAAGATTATGAGGCTGTTCCGGCAGTACTCTGCAAAAACCACGGACCTTTTACCTGGGGCAAAGATGCTCATGAGGCAGTGCATAATGCAGTTGTACTTGAGGAAGTTGCAAAAATGGCATCCCGCTGTGAACTGATCAATCCGCAGGTAAAACCGGCACCACAGGAACTTCAGGATAAACATTATTACAGAAAGCACGGCGCAAACGCTTATTACGGACAGAGTGTAAAATAATTGCAAATAAAGACACTTTTTTAAACAAACAAGGTTCTTCACACTTGAAGAACCTTGTTGTATTATGTTATTATTAAGAAGAAAACGAGAAGGGATATACAGCAGTTTACACAAAGAAATTCGCTGTATAAGAGAAAAACATTTAGGAGGTTTTTACAATGACTAAGTATTACGCAGCAGTAGACATGGGAGCATCCAGTGGGCGTCTGATCCTTGGACACATGGAGAATGGCAGAATGGAGCTCGAGGAGATTCATCGTTTTGAGAATGGTATGGTCAAGAAGGATGGAGAACTCTGCTGGGAATTTGACCGTATTTTTAAAGAAATCGTTGCAGGTCTTAAGAAATGTAAAGAGATTGGCAAGATTCCGGTAAGCATGGGCGTTGATACCTGGGGTGTTGACTTCGTTCTTCTTGATAAAGATGACAAGGTACTTGGTAACACAGTCGGATACCGCGATCATCGTACAGAGGGAATGGATGAAGAAGTTTACAAGATCATTCCATTTGAAGAACTGTATGCAAGAACAGGTATTCAGAAAGCTATTTACAATACGATATACCAGCTGATGGCAGTTAAGACAAAACATCCGGA
Source organism: uncultured Ruminococcus sp. (assembly GCA_900066355.1). Lineage (GTDB taxonomy): Bacteria > Bacillota > Clostridia > Lachnospirales > Lachnospiraceae > Blautia_A. The sequence goes on along the minus strand of FMEL01000010.1, from coordinate 31,383 downwards.
ATATCTGGAGCAGGCAGAGACTCTTCTTCATGTACCGGATTACTTCCACTTCCTTCTGACAGGACAGAAGACCTGTGAGTATACAGAGGCTACAACAGGCCAGATGGTAAATGCACAGACAAAAGACTGGGATTATGAGATCATCGACAAACTGGGATATCCGAGAAGAATTTTCCAGAAACTGATCATGCCTGGCACAAGTGTAGGACATCTGACAGAAGAACTTCAGAAAGAAGTCGGCTTTGACGTAGAAGTTGTCGCACCGGCAACACATGATACAGGATCCGCAGTCCTTGCAGTACCGGCAAACGATGATGACTTTATCTATATCAGTTCCGGAACATGGTCCCTGATGGGAATCGAAAGAAAGACTCCGGACTGTTCACCAAAGAGCTGCGAACTGAACTTCACAAATGAAGGTGGTTATGAAGGACGTTTCCGTTATATCAAGAACATCATGGGACTGTGGATGATCCAGTCAGTTCGTCATGAAGTAAATGACAGATACAGTTTTGCAGAAATCTGTGCTATGGCAGAAGAAGCAAAGGATTTCCCATCCAGAGTAGATGCAAATGATGAGTGCTTCCTTTCTCCGGAAAACATGACAGAAGAAGTAAAGGACTACTGCCGCAGAACCGGACAGCAGGTTCCGGAGACAATGGGCGAGATTGCAACAGTTATCTACACCAGTCTTGCTGAGTGCTATGCAAAAGCAGCAAAAGAACTGGAAGAACTTACAGGAAGAACTTACAGCCGTATCCATGTAGTTGGTGGTGGTTCCAATGCGGGATATCTGAATGAACTTACAGCAAAGGCAACAGGTAAAGAAGTTCATGCAGGTCCTGGAGAAGCAACTGCGATCGGAAATATCACTGCACAGATGATCAAGGAAGGCGAATTTAAATCTGTTGAAGAAGCTCGTACAACAATCCACGAGTCCTTTGGAATTAAAATCTATAAATAAGCAAACCAATATTTTATTTAACAATCAATAGGAGGTTTTACTATGTTAGTAAACACAAAAGCAAAAGTCGGTGTATTCTCTATTGCTTTAGGCGCATACCTGCCTCAGTTCCCGTCACTGGTACCTGAGTTTGAAGCACAGTATGAAGCCTTCAAAAAAACAATTCCGGATACAGTAGAAATCATTGACGGAGGAATGGTTACAACAAAAGAGCAGTCAATGGAAGCCGGAGATAAATTCCGTGCAGCAGACGTTGACCTTGTATTCCTTCAGATGCTGACTTATGCGACATCTTACAATATGCTTCCTGCAATCCGCGACCTGGATGTACCGGTTGTTCTGGTAAACGTTCAGAAATTGAAAGCACTGGATTATGATCACACAGATATCGCTGCATGGCTTGGCGAAGGTTATGCTTGTGGTGCTGTTGGCGAAGCTGTTGCTGACCTCGAGAGAGCAGGCAAGAGACATGCTGTTATCACCGGTGTTGTAGAAGGCGGAGATCCGGCTGTTCAGGCAGAGATCGAAGACTGGTGTAAAGCAGCTCAGGTAAGAAGAAGATTTCGTGATACTAACATCGCTCAGATCGGAAGACCATATCCGGGTATGATGGATCTTTATATTGATGAGACAAACCTGTACAACAGAATGTTCCTGTATACCAAACAGTTTGACTGGGAAAAAATGTGGGCAATCGCTGATGATATTACAGATGAAGAAGCAATCCGTGCAAAAGCTCAGGATATTCTTGATACTTTCGATATCGAAGGCGGCGGCACAATCGAAAAAGTATGGGATATGGCAAAATACGTTGTTGCATTCGAGAAATGGGTAAAAGACGAGCACCTTAGCATGGTTGCGTCCCATTACGACGGATTTGCACAGGGTAAAGCAGGTGTCCTTGACAGTATGCTGATCCCGGCATTCTCCATGCTGATCAAACAGGGTACTGCATGCGCCGTTGAAGGTGATATGAAAGTTGCTATGGCAATGAGTATCCTTAAGACAATTTCTGGTACAGGCCAGCTTTCTGAAATGTACTCCATCGACTTCAATGATGACATTTGCATCATCGGACATTCTGGAAGTGGAGATGCTGATATTTCCGATAAAAAACCTACCATGAAAATCGTTCCGGTATTCCACGGCAAAACAGGCGGCGGATACCTGACACAGTTCTATCCATATACAGGTCCGGTTACCTATCTTGCAATCACACAGGATGGCGACGGACACTTCAAATTTGTTGTTGCAGAAGGTGTAAACGAAGAGGGACCGATCCTTTCCTTCGGTGATACCAACATGAGAACTCGTTTCACATGTGGTGCAAGAGAATTCGTAAATCGTTGGAGCGAAGCCGGCCCGACACATCATATGGCTGCTGCAACAGGAAGACATATCGACACAATTCTGAAGGTTGCCAAGATCTTCAACATACCTGTTGATATCGTTACAAGATAAGATTTGCCTACCATTGTATTACACATATTCATATTCAAAAAGGAGATCGCTTTTTAAGCGGTCTCCTTTTTTGCAGGTATTCGTATTTCGACTTCTGTACCATGACCGGGCTCGCTGGAATAAGTAAGTCCGTAGTCTGGTCCGTACAGAATCTGAAGACGACGGTGCGTATTGTAAATTGCAATGTTTGTTCCTCCGGAAGTACTGTTTCCATTTCCGGAGAGAATTGTCGGAAGAATTTCCGGAGAAATTCCCACGCCATCAATAGTTGCCGTCACTGTAGCCGACCCGGGAAGAGATATCAGAGATCTTGAACCGGGCATCTTTGAGAAGCTGCTTTGCTTTTTCCATGCGGTATTCCGTCAGATACTGGTTCAGAGTCTGACCAGTCTCACTCTTAAAAAAGGTACATACATAAGAAGTAGACAGGAAGACGTGTTCGCTGATATCTTTGACGGAAAGCGTCTCATGCATATAATTCTGACTGATATAATCTTTGATCAGAAAGATGGTTGGATTTTCCTGTGAGGAAGATTCTGCCTTGCGGAAAAACTCAGAAGTTTTATCCACGAGTGTCTGATGCAATTCAGGGAAAGTGAAACAGTCGTCAATTGTTTCAGCAATGCTTTCCACATTACCGGAACCTGCAATTTTTTGCTGATGACGTGCATCTTCCAGACAGAGAAAAAGTTTATAATACATATCTTTGACCGGATTCTGCAGAAAACGGTGATTTTTAAAAAAGTTCTGATACAGCGTATCCAGAAACTTTTTGGCGCCATCAGCATCCTGACGTGAAAGAATATCCGCAAAGGAACCGGCAGGAGTATCTGCAAACACATTGGTCTGTACATCCGGGATATTTTCCAGAGATTCCGATGTCAGGAGGGAATTTTCAGGGAAGAAATATCCGCTCTGCAAAAGGATAACTGCGGAAGTATAAGTCTGGTAGGCTTTTGGCAGTCCATACACGGTATCGCCGACAGCAATAGTATAGCGGCCGTATTTTTCAAAATGGCTGCATGAATCTGGTGGGAAGACGGAGCTTCCTGCGAAAAAAGAAAATAGACCAGATACTGCATTTTCTTTTCGAGATAGATACATTTCGTACGGAATGGTGCAAGGAAGTCAAGAAAATCCTGACAGAAGTCAGCCATCGATGGTACATTGGATTCCAGAAAAAGATCAGTCTTTACAATGAATGCTGTGAAATAAGTACTGTTGTTCATTGTGATGCCAAGTTCAGAAGTCAGGCCTGCGATGGTCTGGCAGTTTCCAGTCCGTGTACACCATCATCGGCCTGAATCACCTCATCGATTCCGAGAGATGACCAGTCCAGAGAGGAGATCACACCGGTGCGGGTGAGCTCTTCATCATCTACGATCAGTAATTTCATGGTTTTCTCCTTGATAGTGAAAAAGCTGTTACTGTTGGATCTTTTTTAATATCTGCTCACAGATCTGTGCGGAACATGGTTCATGAATCTCATTAAAAAGCAGATTGACGCGGTCGCGTTCGGTTTTCCAGTGAGAATCCTCTGTGAGAAGGGCAGCCAGAAAACTCTGGAAAGTATCTGGTTTTGGGCCGGGCGTGACTTCGTCATAATCGAAATTCATACCACGTCCGTTCAGATATTCTTTCCGGTCATATGGAAGAAAGATCATTGATTTGTCAGTCAGAAGATAATCAATATAAATGCTTGAATAATCCGTGATCAGGCAGTCAAAAATATTGAGGATTCCGGTGACATCCTCTGCCTGTTCGTTCCCGAGGAAACGGATTCTTTTTCCGAGATATGGCGCAGCAGATCCCTGTTCGGCAATGTGGGTACGGATAAAAAGAAGCATTTTATGTTCTTCGAGAAATGCCTCCATCCGGTTCAGGTCAAAATCATCGAACGGGAAAAGCCGTACCTGGCCGTAGTCGCGGAAGGTCGGTGCATAAAGAACCGTTCGCTCAAATTCCGGGAGATCCGGATAAATCCCGGAGAGGATCAAGGCAGGATAATTTAGCTGAAACATGCCGTCGTTTCGCGGCTGTCCCCATACTTTGATAAGATCTTCGGAAATATCAAAACTTTTTGCCATAAGTGGTACAAGCGCATGGGAAGTTGTGAGAACATACGTATAGTTTTCGGAAAAAATCTTCCGAAAATAGATACGCGACATCTTTTTGAGGTTCGGATCGAGCAGTGCGATCTTTTTCAGAGGTACGCCGTGCCAGAGATTGACGATCAGTCTGTTTTTGCCGAGGCCGCTCGCATAGGCAGGGAGTCCGGCAGAAGTAAACCACACACCGGCATTCAGAACATATCGGATCCCGGATGCGCTTTCAGTCTCGATAAAGTACTGGCTGCCGTATTCGGCGGAGAGCTCCGCGCGAAGCTTCGGATCATTGATGACAAATCGCGGTGTGATTTCCGGCAGATTATCTTTTACATATTCAAAAAGATAACGGGAGTTGTAGTTATAATGCCGGTTATCCGTTGAGGAAAAAATCCAGATATACGGATCCGGTTTTTTGTCTGCAAAGTGCTTCAAAAATTCTGCAAGCACGAGGCTTTTTATTTTACTCATGTCAATGCGCCCTTTCTGAATGTGAAATGTGTATGCAGTCTTTGATCAGAGCTTCGGTCTGAGCGGCTGAAGCTGCATTAATCTTGTCAAAATCAATCTGAATCGGATGCACTTTACCCTCAGCAAAAAGCTGCATTCCATGAAGGATTCCCTCTTCGGAATTGCCGGTAAGCGTTCCGTGATATTCTGTCATAAAACCGTGGCAGCCGTTGACATCGCAGGTCATAAGTGGAAGACCAAGGGTAGCGGCTTCCATAAGTACGATCGGGCGCCCTTCATAAAAAGAAGAAAGCAGAAACAGGTCGCAGTTTTTCAGAACCGGCATAGGATTCTGCATGGAGTAGATCAAAATAATATGATCAGATGCAGCGAGGCTTTTTGCATGTGCAACAGCATCCTCATAGAGCGTACCAACGCCGCCGATGATGATCAGCCAGGTATCCGGATGTGAAGCCTGGTAGGTGTTGAATGCATTCATCAGACGGACATGGCCTTTTTCAGGAGAATAGCGGCCGATGCTGATAAATTTTGTATCATTGCCTGACAGAACATTGGAAAGCTGATCGACAGAAACAGTGGATTTCGTTGTTTCCTGAAAAGCAAGCATTTCCTCGCTGCGCTTAATTACACTTTGATAGTCATGACAGTTGTTGACTACGGTAACTTTGGCCGGATCTGCGCCAATGCCATGGATCGTGGAATCGAGAATATCTTCGCTTACAGTAACGATATGGTCATATTTCTGATAAGCTTCTCGAAGAAGATAGATATTCTGGTTTCCTTTTGTGCGGATCTCATCGGCCATATCATTGTGAACCCAGATCGTCCGTCCACATGGTGATTCCTCAAAAAGTGAAGTGATGTAAGCTTCGTAACCATTGTAATGGATCACGGCAGAAAAATCAGTACTGCCGAAATGTTTTTTCCATTCGCGTTGGTAAGCAATATGGATCCGTCTGTTGATAGAATTAGTGTTTGCACCGCGCATTTTGCGCATCAGTGAAAAACCGGTAAGTACATCCATATTCATTTCACTGGATAATGGATAGATACCAATATGATCCGGAATACGATCCATTCTTTCAGGATGATCTTTGACAGAAATCAGACGGAAAGACAAAAAGTAGTTATATTTTGTAAGATCCAGCTCGTGGAGCATCGCGTACAGTGCACTGGTGATACCGTTCTGATCGAGGTCACCACCGTAGAGCAGGATGTTTTTCTTACCATTTCCGGTATATTTTTTCTGGCGGCAGCAGTCTTCGTGAAGGAATACCTGTCGGCAGATTTTTTCGGCACCGTGCCCATCTTCATAAGAGGCATATTTCTCCATAAATGCTTCATCCGGGGTGCCGCCGTCAGCATGTGCATATGGAATGACTTCGGCAGCATCTTCTGTATAATGGAACGGATAAGTCTCGATGTCTTCATACATTCCGCGGGTGCTTTCGTATTCCGCACGGTCGTAGGCAAAGAAGATGACTTTTTTGCCGGTGTTTGCATAATCATAAAAAACACTGGAATAATCCGTGATCAGTACATCACAGAGATTTAAGCCTTCATAGGTATCCCAGTCGGTCGGGAAAGCGCGGATATGACGGTAACCGTCAAAAGCTTCGGAACCATGAAGGAAAGGATGCAATTTAATAAGAAGAATCTCGTCATCCTTTAATTGGCTGTCCCAGAGAGCGAGATTGGCAGAAAGCGTTTCCATGTATTCCTGACGTTCTACCTGATTAAAAATACCGCGGTAGGTCGGAAAGTAGGTAAGCAGTGTCTTACCGGCGAAACCAGCGAGCTTTTTCATGGAAAGATCAGGTTTCTGACGGAAAATATCGTTGCGCGGATAGCCTTCGCGAAGTACGGTACCTCTGTACAGACTGTTGAGCATGTAGGCTCCGGACATTTTTTCTTCCATGAAGCGGTTCGGAAAGACAATATAGTCGGAATCCAGAAGGTTACGGAGAACATTTCCCATCGTCACCATCTCCGGACGGTTGTCACGGCCCATTTTTTTTAGAGGGGTACCATGCCAGGTGTTCAGATAGATCTGACCTTCTTTTTTGACAAATCTGCCGGGAAAAGAGGAATCGTTAACCAGATAACCGGCGCGGCTTAAGGCACGGTAATAGGAGACAGATCCTGTATGCACAAAAGAAACTCCCTGAATGGAGTTTTTACGTAGCTTTTCTTTGATTTCGGATTCGGTATTTTTACGTACCGAAAGTACGAGGTTGAAATTTTTGTATGGTTCTCTGGATAACTCCTTTAATAAGGAAAGAATATTACTCTCGAGAGCACCGCCGCTTCTGGATTCAAGAAGAATCATGTGGGGATCAAGAGAATTATTTTCATAAAAGGAGTTATAAAAAGGATACCAGCTTCCGTTTTTTAATTTTTTTTTGACTTTATTGAGAAAGCTCATTTGTCCGGATTCCCTTCAAATTTAATATATTAAATATAACAAAAGCCAAAACTTATGTCAATCTTACACGAAGGCAGGCGGGGGTAACTGGAAAAAATTCACATAGAAACAGTGAAATTTTATACATATGCAGTAAAATTTTGCCTAAAACAGGAAAATATATTACCCTGATTCGAAATATTTTCCTGTTTAGGGTAAAAGATTTTACTGTTATAATAACATCAGATTTAAGAAAAGGGAGGAAAGAGCCGTGTCTGAATATGTTCTTGAACTTAAAGGCATAACAAAGATTTTCCCGGGCGTTAAGGCACTGAACAACGTACAGTTTCAGTTAAAACCGGGTGAAGTTCACGCACTTATGGGCGAAAACGGCGCTGGTAAATCTACATTTATTAAAGTTATTACCGGTGTACATAAGGCAGAAGAAGGCGAAATGTTCTTAAATGGTCAGAAGGTTGACTTCAAAGGACCAAAAGATGCACAGGCAGCAGGTATCGCAGCCGTATATCAGCATCCGACATCCTATCCGCATCTGACTGTTGCAGAAAATATTTTCATGGGACATGAGATCATCAAAAACAGAATGATCCAGTGGAAAGCCATGAACACAGAAGCAAACAAACTTCTCAAACAGCTGGATGCAGATTTTGATGCAACAGCAGAGATGGGTACTTTAAGTGTTGCTCAGCAGCAGATGGTTGAGATTGCAAAGGCGATGTCCACTAACGCAAGAATCATCATTCTTGATGAGCCTACTGCAGCACTGACAAGATCCGAATCCGAGAAGCTTTATACACTGGTTGACAAATTAAAAGCTGACGGTGTTTCCATTATCTTCATTTCTCACCGTTTTGAAGATATGTATCGTCTGGCATCCAGAGTTACTGTATTCCGTGATTCCCAGTACATCGGAACATACGATGTTGACGGAATTACAAATGCAGACCTGATCAAAGCAATGGTTGGTCGTGAGATCAAAGATCTGTTCCCGAAACCGGAAGTAAAACTCGGAGACGAGATGCTGAAAGTTGAGAATCTTTCCAGAACAGGTTACTTCAAAGATGTATCCTTCAGCGTTCGCGCCGGCGAGATCCTTGGACTTACCGGTCTGGTAGGTGCAGGACGTACAGAAACAGTAGAAGCTGTCTGTGGTATCACTCAGCCGGATTCCGGTAAAGTATATCTGGAAGGTAAAGAAGTTCATATCAAAAAACCATCTGATGCAATGGAAAAAGGTATCATTCTCCTTCCAGAAGACCGTCAGAAAGAAGGTCTGATCATGAGCTGGGGACTTGGAAGAAACGTAACACATCCTACCATCAGCAAATATGCGAAGAGCGGAATCAATGACGAAAAGACAGAGCGTGATCTTGCCAAGAAACTTCTCGAAGAAGTTGATACAAAGGCAGTTGATATCTTCCAACCGGCAAGCTCTCTTTCCGGTGGTAACCAGCAGAAAGTTGTTGTTGCCAAGGCGTTAAGTCAGGAAATGAAAGTTGTTATCATGGATGAGCCTACCAAAGGTGTAGACGTAGGGGCAAAAGCTGAAATCTATGCAATCATGGGAGATCTTGCAAAGAAAGGATATGCAATCATCTTGATTTCTTCCGAAATGCCTGAGATCCTCGGTATGGCAGACCGTATTGTCGTTATGTGTAACGGACGTAAGACCGGTGAACTGAACCGTGGCGAAGCAACACAGGAAAGAATCCTCGAACTTGCTATGGAAAAAGGACATACAGGGGGTGCTGAATAATGGAAAAGAAATCAGTTATGAAAAAGATCACAGGCTCCCGTGAAGCACTGCTTGCGATTGTCCTGATCGTTCTTTTTGTAATCATCACAGCAATCAACCCATCATTCCTGACTCCTAAGTCACTGATGGATATGCTGAAAAACAATGCAGTAACAATGGTAATGTCACTTGGTATGCTGTGTGTAATGCTTGTTGGCGGTATCGATATTTCTATTATGTCAACACTTGCACTTTCCGGTATGAGCATTGGTATGCTTCTGAAATATGAACATATCTCCAGCACATTCCTCGCATTCGTGATCGCAATTGCAATCGGTATCGTCTGCGGAGCAGTCGTTGGTCTGATCATCTCCAGAGCAGATGTACCACCGATCATTGCAACCATGGGCTTCATGTTGGTTGCCTCCGTGTAGGTCTTGGTCAGAGAAACGTCAATGCACAGGTTATCCTGCTGATCATCGGTGTTCTTCTGATCGCAGCAGTAGCTCTTCCGAACATTATCGGAAATGCAAAAAAAGCATTAAGCATGAAGAAAAACTAAATACAGTATTACAATAATCACGTAAGTAGCTGCTCTTTTGTAGCAGAAGAGCAGTTGCAAATAAAAAACTATATTTTTCCAAGGGAGGAAAACAAAATGAACAAAAAAGTAATTAGCGCACTTCTTTGTGGAGCAATGGTACTTGGCTGTGCAGCACCTGTAATGGCTGCTGACAAAGCCGGAGACGGACAGAAGATCGCACTGGTTGGTAAATCAGCTGGTAACGCATTCTTCGAAATCGCTGCAAAAGAATTCAAAGAAACAGCAGAAGCTGAAGGTGCAACTGTAGATGTTGTTTACCCGGAAGCTGCAACAGCAGATGCTCAGATCAAAGTTCTTGACAACCTGATCTCCCAGCAGCCAGATGCAATCTGCATCTCCGCAAACGACGTTAACGCTCTTCAGGCTAAACTGGAAGAAGCTATGGACGCTGGAATCAAAGTATCCTCTTTCGACTCCGCTCCGAATAAAGACAGCCGTCAGGTATTCGTAAACCAGGCTGGTACACAGGCAGTTGGACAGGCTCTTATGGATGCAGTTCTTGATATCTCCGGTGGAGAAGGACAGTTCGCTATCCTTTCTGCAACATCTCAGTCTGCAAACCAGAACGCTTGGATCGACGCTATGAAATCCATCATGAAAGGCGATGAGAAATATAGCAAACTGGAACTTGTAGAAGTAGCTTATGGTGATGACGAACCTCAGAAATCTACAGACCAGACAGCAGCTCTTCTTCAGAACTACCCAGATCTGAAAGTTATCTGTGCACCTACAACAGTTGGTATCGCTGCAGCAGCTAAATACCTTCAGGACAACGAATCTGCTTGCAAACTGACAGGTCTTGGACTTCCGTCTGAAATGCAGGAGTACACAGGTGATGACGATGCACATTCCTGCCCATACTTCTATCTGTGGGATATGGAAGGCCTTGGAAAACTTTCCGCATATGCAACAATGGCACTTGTAAAAGGTGACATCACTGGTGCAGTTGATGAAACATTCACAGCTGGCAACATGGGTGAATTCACAATCACAACAGCTGATGACGAAGGAACAGAAATCGTTCTTGGTGAGCCACTGCAGTTCACACCAGAAAACGTTGCTGACTACGCTAAACTGTACTAATCAGCGCGTTTGGAGAAGCTAAAGTTTTTCTGAATATGATAAATCCTTAAAAACAGGGCGGAGCCGTAAGGCTCCGTCTTGTTTTGTTTCGCTTATATTGCTTTATCCCACCTGCGCGTGTTAAAATAAGACCAGCAGTAACATAACGATATCAGGAGGAAACATGCAGCAAGCTCTTTTGGATCATTTGAGAATCATAACAGAAGAAGAACAGCAGATACTGGATGGTGTGGCGAAGGTGGATAAAGACCTTTATACATCCGGTAAGGATTTCATTGTAGACAGTGCGAAGATGCTGAACGAAGGTAAACTGATCGCTGTGCGTACGCACACTCGTTTTGTCCATTTTCCGGCACACAGGCATAATTTTATCGAGGTGCTTTATGTCTGTCAGGGACAGCTGACCAATATCATCGGCGGCAGGGAAGTCGTGATAAGGCAGGGGGAACTTCTTTTCCTGAATCAGTATACAAGACATGAGATCCTTCCGGCGGGAGAGGAAGACATTGCAATCAATTTTATGATTCTTCCGGAGTTTTTTGATGTGGCATATACGATGGCGGGAAATAACAATGTCCTTGCGGATTTTCTTGTGAATGTGCTGCGTCAGGATGAGGAGCGTGGTGAATATCTTCATTTCAAAGTGGCGGAGGTTCTGCAGATCCAGAATCTTCTTGAAAACATGATCTACTCACTGGTGACGGGCAAGGGCGATCAGAACCGCATCAATCAGACAACGATGGGACTTATTTTTCTGTATCTTCTGGAGTCTGTGCAGTATGCAGAGATGCGACTCCCGAATCAGTACGAGAATATGATCGCAATGACTACTCTGGATTATATTGAGCAGCAGTACAGGACAGCAACGCTTACAGAGCTTTGTGAGAAACTGCATCTTCCGATGCACATGCTGAGCAAGATGATCAAGAAAAATACAGGCTTCAATTTTAAAGAACTTTTGCAGCGTAAGAGATTGAACAAGGCAGTTGAGCTGATGTGTGAGACGGATCTTCCGATCAGTGATATCATTGCGGCGGTCGGTTACGAAAATGGCAGCTATTTTCATCGTGTATTTAAAGAACGATATCATACGACACCACGAGCTTTCCGTGTGGCAAACGGCAAAGAAGAACGCGTAAGGTTGTAAATAATAAGGGGACGTGCCATCGGCGCATCTTCGATATGCAAAAAAGGGACACACAGATCCGGGAAAGATACTGTGTGTCCCTTTGGATTTTATTTTATCATTTGTAATGGACTGGAATGTCCGGAAGTTATGTAGAACCCGAATGCAGAGAAACTGCCGTTCTGAATTGCTTCGATCACTTCTCTTTCGTGTCCTGTTCTTTTGTACATAATTTAAAATCTGCGTTCAGTATATCACATGGCAAGGTTTTTGACAAGCTCGATATCTGACGCTTTTACTTTGAGATTTGTTTCTATTACTTTTCCTTCAGCGGTTGTGATCTTGATTTCGATCAGTGTGTCTTCTTTGACAGCAGTACCTGCTGCCTGAAGAAACTTCGGGAATTTCGGATGATTCTGGGTGAATGTTGCCCAGGAATTTTTAAGTTGCATTAAATTTCCAAGATTCATGTAAGTACCTCCATTAATTCTGATAATTGATCTGTTCGCCGTCGATGACCGGATAGCAGATCAGAGCATCACCATCCAGATTTTCTCTATGCATATCGACTGCACTGATCTGATGGTTTTCATAGGTTGTATAATAATAGATCCCCTTTGTGACATTACAGCAGGAAGTATAAAGTGTAATCTCGTATTTTCCATCGGCTACTTCGCAGCATCCTCGCTGCTGATCCACGGAACCGAGAATGTGAAAGAACTGGCTTACGCTTTCGTTTTCGGAATCGCCTGAAAAGGCGTTCATCTTTGTGAAAGCAACCCGGACAAAACGGGATGCGGAAGAAAGATCTCCCGGAAGACCGAGCGCCCCCATTCCGCGGCTGTATGCAGTGAGCACTAGATCATCGGAAAAAGCATTCACAGGCTGTTTCGGAGACAAGTGCATAAAATTGTTCAACTGGAACATCTGCTGTGGAAAAGGCGGGTTGTTGGTGAGCACACCGACCGGATTTTCATAAATATGGAGTCCGTCTGCCATGGATTCCACCGTGATAGAACCGGTCTGATCAGAAATGATCCAGTGAAGCTGCGCAAGCGGAAACTGCTCACTGAACGGAGTGTCAACCAGAGTCATGCGCTCAAGAAGTGTCTGTACTTCGGATAAAGTAGCACACTGACTCAAAATCCATGGGATAAATTCAAACTGGGCAACATTGTCCCTGTCAGATGTAACATCTGCATAAGCGGCATTTCCGACGAAGTTTAATCCTGCCATGCCGACACCTTTTTCGTTGATGGCATCATAATAGAGAGGATAATTTCCTGCTACGTGGGCCATGCCGATGATTGCATAATGCGTATTCATCTCGCCGGCATGACGGAAGGAAAACGGATAATTCCGCGGGGTGATGGCAATCTGGTCACCATAGGAAAATTCATAGTCCAGAGTTCTTCCAAAATAAAAATCTTTTGTCTGGTAAGTTGCGGCAGTACACATAAAATATTTCCTCCTTAAAAGTCAAAATCGGCATAGTCCTCCGGCAGAAAACGGTGATAGATGATATGACAGCCTTCATCTTTAAAACAATAGTAATAAGGGTCTTCGCTATTGTCAGCAAAACGGATCAGACGGTCAAATTCACCATTGTTCATTTCTTCGGTGATAATGTTCTCTGAATAAGTATGGAACAGATTCAGAATTTCATTCATAGTACAGCCATGTTTTCCGACTAATTCCACAAGCTGGTGGATAAATTCATTTGGTGAGGTGTTGTCATGCACATATACGGTGCCTTCCTGTGGAATATGGAAACAGAAACGGTCGCCTTTATGACTGACTTCAACCTGTCCAAGTTTTGAAGTGATGGATTCCGGAAGTGTATCGAGACGCATCTGCATTTCATCAGCACTGTCGCTGGAATTAAAGAAATGATTCAGGGAAGAAAGCGGGTAATAAAGTCGGATATCTTCTTTAAAAAAGCCAAGCTTAGCCTGTTCTTCTTTGACGATATCAATCAGATTTCGTTCAAGTTTATCATAACCCATAACGGGACCTCCTTTATAAGATGAGTTGCTGCTTACAGCGTAAACAGCATGGAGTTAAAATACTGCAACATATTGTAGCAGATTCGATGGGAAAAAACCAGAGTCGTTAAGATAAATAATCAGTCCGTTTGGAAAAATTTATGCCTGCCTGCACTTCCGGATCATTCTACAAAATATTACTCTAAAAGCTCGTTGATAGTGTGAGCATGGGTAGAGTATTATGAAAAAAATGATATGAAAGTTTTCTGCGTATATCTATTGTATTTTTATGTATATTCGTGTAAAATGAAAGCAATTTAGCTTTGTAAAGTATGAACGCGCGATACACCTGAAGAAATATAAGTGTCACGGGCGAATAGTGCGAGATGGAGGAAGAGAGAAAATGGCAGATCATGAAATGATGAATCTTGAAGAGATGGGCAGCCTGCGGGACAGCATGGAACTGCTTGGGGAAGAGCTGATGAATGGTCACCGGATCAACCCGAATCTGTATGTAGAATATGATGTCAAAAGAGGTCTCCGTGACTCAGCAGGTAAAGGTGTCCTGACAGGACTTACCGAGATTTCTGATGTTACAGGATATGATCTGGTAAATGGGCGTAAGATTCCGGCACACGGCAGACTTTATTATCAGGGATATAATGTAAACGATATCGTAGATGGACTGAAAGACCGCAAATTCGGCTTCGAAGAGACAATATATCTTTTATTATTCGGAAGACTTCCTTCTGAAAAAGATATGCAGATATTCAGAAACGTTATGGAAAACTTCGAAACACTTTCAGGACGTTTTGTTCGAGATGTTGTTATGAAAGCATCCAACAGTGATATCATGAATGCAATGCAGAGATGTATTCTGACATTGTATACCTACGATTCAAAAGCAGAAGATATTTCCGCAGAGAATGTTCTTCGTCAGAGTATTGAGATGATTGCGAAGCTTCCGCTCATTGCGGTATATTCCTATCATTCCTACAGACATTTCCGTAAAGATGAGACGCTGTTTATCCGTAATCCTCAGAGGGGACTTTCCCTCGCGGAAAACATCCTTCTGATGCTCCGTCCGGATGGCCAATACACTGAACTGGAAGCGAAGGTTCTGGATATTGCACTCATTCTTCATGCAGAGCATGGCGGTGGTAACAACTCTACATTTACTACGCATGTAGTTACTTCATCCGGCACCGATACGTATTCTTCTATTGCAGCATCCATCGGTTCCCTGAAGGGACCTCGTCATGGTGGTGCAAACCTGAAAGTGCAGAATATGTTCGAGGACATCAAGGCAAACGTAAAAGACTGGTCCGATGAGAAAGAAGTGGAAAATTATCTCCGTAAGATCCTTGATAAAGAGGCATTTGACCATACCGGTCTGATCTATGGTATGGGACATGCAGTTTATACACTTTCCGATCCACGTGAAGTGATCCTCAAGAGATTTGCCAGAGAACTTGCTCAGGAAAAGGGCATGATGAAAGAATTTGCATTGTATGAACTGGTAGAACGTCTGGGTGGAAGACTTGTTATGGAGCAGCGCAGACTTTTCAAAAATGTCTGTGCAAACGTAGACTTTTACAGCGGTTTCGTATATACTATGCTTGGAATCCCGAAAGAGCTGTTTACTCCGATTTTCGCCATTGCGCGTATTCCTGGATGGAGTGCACATCGTCTTGAAGAAATCCTTAATGCAAGCAAGATCATCCGTCCTGCATACAAATACGTAGGACATCATGCAGGCTTTGTTCCGTATGAAGAAAGAACACCGGAAGAAGGCTGTGAGGAAGTTTTAAGAGATCTGGAAAAAGGAGCAGCAACAGAAGCAGCAGGAGAAACGGGAGAAAATACTGAGAAAGAGGCGCCTGAAGCTGCAAAAGAGCGCTCTGAGGAGAAGGAATAAATGAAACAGGTAATTTTAACAGGGGATCGTCCTACAGGAAGACTTCATGTAGGACATTACGTAGGATCACTGAAGGAACGTGTGAAACTTCAGAACTCCGGTGATTACGATGAAGTTTATATTATGATCGCAGATGCACAGGCATTGACAGACAATGCAGAGCACCCGGAGAAAGTACGTCAGAATATCATTCAGGTTGCACTGGATTATCTGGCATGCGGAATCGATCCGGCGAAATCTACGATTTTTATCCAGTCCATGGTACCGGAACTGACAGAGCTTACATTTTATTATATGAATCTTGTTACAGTGGCACGTGTACAGCGTAACCCTACCGTAAAATCCGAGATTCAGATGAGAAATTTTGAAGCCAGCATTCCTGTTGGATTTTTCTGTTACCCGATCAGCCAGGCAGCAGACATCACCGCTTTCCGTGCAACACATGTACCGGTTGGCGAGGATCAGATGCCGATGATTGAGCAGTGCAAAGAAATTGTACACAAATTCAATACTGTTTACGGTGAGACACTGACCGATCCGAAGATCGTGCTTCCGTCCAATAAAGCATGCTTCCGTCTGCCTGGTATCGACGGCAAAGCTAAAATGAGTAAATCTCTCGGCAACTGTATCTACCTTTCTGATGAAGAAGCCGATGTTAAGAAAAAGATTATGTCCATGTTTACCGATCCGAACCATCTTCGTGTGCAGGATCCGGGACGTGTGGAAGGCAACCCGGTATTTATTTATCTGGAAGCATTCTGCAGGGATGAATATTTCCCGGAATTCCTTCCGGAATATCAGAACCTGGAAGAACTCGAGGATCATTACCGCAGAGGCGGTCTTGGTGATGTGAAGGTTAAGAAATTCCTGAATAATGTTATGCAGGCAGAGCTTTCACCGATCCGTACAAGACGTAAAGAGTGGGAACAGCGTATCCCGGATGTACTCGATATCCTGAGAGAGGGAAGCAAGGTTGCACAAGCAAAAGCAGCTGAGACACTGAATGATGTTAAGGCATCTATGCGTATCAATTATTTTGACAGTGACCAGTCTGACATGTACCAGAAATAAAATTCCATATCACTACATGAATGAAATATAATAGATACAATATTAAGCAACTGTTTTGGACAAACACCTGAAACAGTTGCTTTTTGGGCTTTGTAGAAACATAAAAAGAAAAAAGTGTTGTTTTATGTGGATTTTATTTTGAGGAAATGTTGTTTTGTGCTGATTTAAAGGAAAATTACCTTGACTTTATATTAACAAAATAGTACAATTTAGTATAAGGCATTATAGCGAAAGTGAGGAGCTGTCAATGGCAAGTGAACATAGCGATAAGATCAGAATCGTACAGGAGACGGTAGCAGGTAAGGAAATTACCTTTGCGCATGTAATGGGCGGCCCGGCTCCGATCATATATCAGAAACTCGGACTGAATCCGCAGGTGGATTATGGTTCATCTGCAATCGGGATCATGAATATGACACCGTCAGAATCAGCGGTTATCGCGTCAGATATTGCAGTAAAGAGCGGTAACGTTTATCTTGGATTTGCAGACCGTTTTACAGGAACCATGATTATTACGGGAGAGATTTCCGATGTCATGTCTGCGATGACAGAAGTTGTGGAGTATTTCCGTGATACGCTGGGATATGTAGTCTGTGACATCACGAAGAGATAGGAAGTACAGCATGGAAGAACGTATAACGAGAGAGGAACTTCTCGAGAGACTGTTTCATGACGACTATGAAAATCTTAAAGGAAAGAAACTTCGACTGACACGGGTACGGGTTCCGGGTAAATCCCTTGACTTTGCACATGTATTCACTCCATCGGATGGTTCTGTTTATGAGAATCTGGCGCTTCATATCGGAGTACATGAAGGCGAAGACCACAGAGGAGAAACTATCGGGATCATGCGTGTGACACCGTGGGAGGCCATTGTGGTTGCGACGGATGTGGCGGTAAAGGCTGCACATGTTGAAGTTGGATTTATGGATCGTTTCAGCGGAGCACTGATCATAACAGGCGGGTTCTCTCAGGTAATGACAGCAGTCGAAGAAGTTGTGAGATTTTTCCGCGACGAACTACATTTTGATGTCTGTGAGATCCACAGAAGCTGAAACAGGACAGGATGACAGAATGAAAAAAATCTTTTTAATGGGACGAAGTGAGGCGGGCAAGACTTCTCTGACACAGGCACTGAAGGGAGAAGAGCTGCACTACCACAAGACTCAGTATACAAATACAAAAGAAGATACGATCGATTCTCCGGGTGAATACGCGGAGTCCAAGCATTTCAGTGTGGGACTTGCGTGCTTTTCTTTTGAGGCCGATGTCATTGCAATCGTGCAGGCGGCAAACGAGCCTTTTAACCTGTTCAGTGATGGCAGCAGAAACTTTCTTCTGAGACCGCTGATCGGAATCATCACAAAGGTGGATTCTCCTCATGCCAATCTTCCGATGGTACGACAGTGGATGGAGAACATGGGATGTGAGCGGATTTTTGAAGTCAACAACGTAACACGTGAGGGAATTGATGAGTTGATGGAATATCTGAAAGATGATCTTCCGAAGCTGACACTTGAACAGGCTAAGTTCAAGCAGAGCCTTGGGCTGAACGAATGGCAGCCATTGCCGGAAGGTGTGGAATATCCGGAGAATATTCGATAATTAATCTGCAAATTGACAGAGTGTATATATATTAAAAAAAATCGAAACTTTTTTTAGTGAATTTTCGTGATAAATACTGGACTTGCACCGTCCTATATGGTAAAATTTTTTTATCAAAATATTCAGGAGGATATGTGATGAAAAAGGCAAAGAAACTATTATGTGCACTCTTAATTGTCCTTACAGCGGTGACAATGTTATCTGGACCATTTCAGGTTCCGGTACAGGCTGCCAGAACCGTGACAGCTAACAAAAATCCAAATAAAGCTGTAAACATTAAGAAAAAAGGAACCTACAGAGTATTAAGTAAGACAAAGATGAATAAAGACGATTACATTCGCTTTACTGCACCGAAGAAAGGAAAATATACTCTGACATTCAGTGATTTCCGTAAGCTGAAAGGTTACACTCCGTCTGAAAGACATCTTGGATCTGTATACATTTACAAGAATACCAAATATGGAAGAAGCATGCAGAGAGTCAAAACTAACGGTGGAAAATCCTCTGTTTTGAATATTTGCTCAAAGGCATGGTACAATACCTACACAAAAGGCAGAAAGATTAAAGCAGCTTCTGATCTTCATACCCGTTATGCAAAGATCTCTCTGAAAAAAGGCGAGACAATTTATATTAAGACATTCTGGACAGGCGGCAAACACTCCTATTCATTAAAAATTAAATAACTGATTATATTATAAGAAAAACACCGGAGCAGGTTATGAAATCTGTTCCGGTGTTTTCTTGAATATGTGTGCATTCTTAAGATATCATATCTGATTCTCAGATACAGTAGCACATATTATAGAAATATTGTACATTTTCTGTTTTTTGATAATCACATTCCGTCTTTCAGTACATCATAATCCCTGAGCACTTTTTCAATCACTGTTCCTTTGATAAAGTGAAGCAGAGGTTTTTTGATAAGGCCTGCTCCTGGAAAATCAATTTCCAGAGGTGATTTGCCGTCCATCAGCTTGACGCTGCTGCTTAGAAGTTCGCGGATATCGTAAACGCTTCCCCATACTTCCGGTACACCACGGTCCACACCGAGAAGTCCATAAACGGCTTCCATAGCGGTTCTGACAGAGTATTCTGTGGTGAAGACTGTGTCACGTGGAGTATCTGCGAACTGACCGAGGAATGCGAAGTTTACGCAGCCATCCGGTATAACGTCCGGGCGGTCACCTTTTGCTCTTGGCATGAAGAATGCAGTGATATAAGGCATCATGGTAGGAACGCATACAGCACTGTTTTCTGCAAGCTCCTCAATCTGCTCTTCCGGCACACCGAGGTGGTAAAGCCATTCTTCGGTGATCTCTTTACCGGTACAGTCTTTCATCGGTTTCTTAATATAATCACCAGGTACATCTGTAAACAGTCCGTAAACCCATACGCAGACTTTGTCTTTGTCCTGATCTTTGAACTGTCCCTGGCGGTTGATCGTCCAGCTTAAAAGCCATCTGGAATCCTGACAGCTTACGATGCCGCCGGTAACAACTTTGCCGGTGCGTGGATCACGTTTGCAGATATCAGTGATATAAGGAATGATCTTGTCGTCCAGTGTGGTAATGGTTGCAGATTCCCAGTTGGTTTTGCTGATATCGGAGCAGAATTTTTCCGGATGTCCGAAGGACGGATCCTGTGCTGCGATGTTTTTCCAGAGTGACCAGCAGCCGCTTGTACGGACTTCTGCATCACCATTTGGTGCATGGTTCTGATCACCGTAGATCGTACCCTCTGTACAGCTTCCGTTTGTTACAAATACGAGGTCATTTTCAGTAAGGACAATGCCTTTTTCGATGCCGTTTACTTTGCATTCAATTGCAGTTGCAATCTTTTTGTCTTCTTTGAATTCGAAGATAACGTTGGTGACTTCGGTATTGAACTGGAAGTCCACACCTGCGGCTTCCAGATATTTCTGCATCGGAAGAATCAGGGATTCATACTGATTGTATTTGGTGAATTTCAGGGCGCTGAAATCCGGAAGTCCTGCAATGTGGTGGATGAAACGCTGGAAATAAAGCTTCATTTCCAGGGCACTGTGCCAGTTTTCGAATGCAAACATGGTTCGCCAGTACAGCCAGAAGGTGGAGTTGAATACTTCATCGTCGAAAACATCTTCGATGGTTTTGTCATAAAGGTCTTCGTCTTTCGTCATAAAGAGCTTCATGATTTCCATGCAGCCTTTCTGGCTCAAATTGAATTTACCGTCTGTATGAGCATCCTTACCACGATTTACTGTTGCACGACAGAGTGAATAGTTCGGGTCATGTTTGTTCAGCCAGTAATATTCATCCAGTACGGAAACGTCCGGTGTTTCGATTGAAGGAATGCTGCGGAACAGATCCCAGAGGCATTCAAAATGGTTTTCCATCTCACGGCCGCCTCTCATGACGTAACCGCGTGTCGGATCAAAGATTCCGTCGCAGGCGCCGCCGGCAATATCCATAGCTTCCAGAATGTGGATGTGGGAACCGGGCATCTGAGCATCACGGACAAGGAAGCAGGCAGCAGCGAGAGAAGCAAGTCCGCTTCCTACGATGTATGCATGTTTGTTGTCAACACCTTCCGGTTTTTCCGGGCGGGCGAATGCTTCGTAGTTTCCGTTTGTATAATAGATACCTTTGCTGTTTTTTTCGTACTTGCCGCGTTCTGTGTTGCGGTAGTCGGAGTTTACAGAATTTTTTGATGAAGCTGATTTGCTTGGGGCCTTTGAAGTGGCTGGATTACATTTGGAATTTTTGGCGAGGACGGCGGCAGCACCTGCTCCGGCTGCAAGGGCAACACCAAGTTTTAGACTTTTTTTGGACATATAAAAAACCACCTTTCATTTATTTATGATGATCTGTTACGCTGTTTCTGTCTCCTATAGTATTGCCATTTGCCGTTCAATTCAATTGACAAAAAATGCCGGATGAGCAAAATCTTATCATTTGGATACATTTGTAAAGTTTTTGATAGAATTTGTAATATTTCCCTGAATGGTGATGCACATATTGTCGCAGATGGAAGTGTAATCATCTTTCATGCCCTGGCGGATCCAGTCGAGCATGATCCCGACAAAACTGTATTTATAAAAATCAGCGATAAAATTTTTCTGTGCGTCGGAAAGCGCAGTTTCTTTTGACTGCTCCAGTACAACATCCATAATAAGATCATGTGTGAGCTGGAAAAGATAGTTTTCAATCTGCTCACGGCTTACAGCATGATAGGCATTTATAATGAAGGGTTTGTTTTCGTAGACTGCTTCAAAAATCTGCAAAAGTCCTTCCTGCCATGTTTCGTATGTTTTTTTACCTTGCAGGGCTTTGGTGGATTCTTCCAGACATGCCCACTCTACGAGATCATAGATGTCCCTGAAATGATAATAAAAGGCCATGCGGCTGATTCCGCAGTCGGTGGTCAGGTCGTTGATCGTGATTTTGTTTAAAGGTTTCTGGAGCATAAGTTTTTTCAGGGACTCCATAAGAGCTTTTTTGGTAATACTGGACATGGCATATCCTCCGCTGTAAAATATTTTCTTCTATGATAATAGATATATTATAACTGTTTTTCGGGATAAACAATACAACTGTTTTACGGTGTAAAAAAAATGTAAAAAAATCGGAAATAACTGTTGACATGCAAAGGGCATTATAGTAAAATAACCCAATGTGACATAGTGCGATAACACTTAAGCCAAAGCCCCGGCAAAGGTGTTTTTATCAGCGGTTTCGGACATTTCCGCAGTATATAGATTTGCACTGTTCACCAGGAAATTTTATACATGATATTGCGGGAGACCGTGATTAAACAAACTATCGTTGATAAATAACAGGAGGTAAAACCATGCAGACTTATATGGCTAATCCAGATAAAATCGAAAGAAAATGGTATGTAGTTGACGCTGAAGGCTGTACACTGGGCCGTCTGGCATCTGGTGTTGCTAGCGTTTTAAGAGGAAAGAATAAACCTCAGTTTACACCACACGTTGATACAGGTGATTATGTAATCATTGTTAACGCTGACAAAGTAAAAGTTACTGGTAAGAAAATGGATCAGAAGATTTACTATCATCACTCCGATTATGTTGGTGGAATGAAAGAGACCACATTAAAAGAAATGATGGCTAAGAAACCGGAAAAGGTTGTTGAGCTGGCAGTTAAAGGTATGCTTCCAAAAGGACCTCTGGGAAGAACCATGTACAAGAAACTTTTCGTTTATGCCGGACCGGAGCACAAACATGAAGCTCAGAAACCGGAAACCTTAACATTTTAATAGGAGGTAGGAGACATTGGCTAGCGCAAAATTCTACGGAACAGGAAGAAGAAAAAAATCAATCGCAAGAGTTTACCTTACACCTGGTACAGGCAAAATCACAATTAATAAAAGAGACATCGACGAATACTTCGGATTAGAGACTCTGAAAGTTATCGTTCGTCAGCCATTCGCTGCAACAGAGACAGAAGGCAAATTTGACGTTCTTGTTAATGTAACAGGCGGCGGATATACAG
The DNA here is from genome assembly GCA_900066355.1 of uncultured Ruminococcus sp. Lineage (GTDB taxonomy): Bacteria > Bacillota > Clostridia > Lachnospirales > Lachnospiraceae > Blautia_A. The sequence goes on along the minus strand of FMEL01000010.1, from coordinate 8,337 downwards.
GACAGGCTGGTGCCATCAGACATGGTGTTGCAAGAGCCCTTCTTGAAGCAGACGCTGAATACAGACCAGTTCTTAAAGCTGCTGGATTCCTTACTCGTGACCCACGTATGAAAGAACGTAAGAAATACGGTCTCAAAGCAGCTCGTAGAGCACCTCAGTTCTCTAAACGATAATCAGGAACGAAGAAGAGCAGAGCTTTTCAGGTTTGTTATCGAATACAGAAATCATCAGGCCCCGGAATCTTTGGTTCCGGGGTTTTTCTAAAAGACATTTCCATTATTTCCAATATTTCTATTCCCTAAGTCTATTCCCCAAGAAGCTTATTGCCGATTAGTAACGATTAAATTTAAGAAATCCTGAAGCCAATTCATCAAAGCCGCAACGATTGAATAATCCGGACAGGAGAATTTGCAGAGTTGTTCCATGAAATACTGTAGGTGTAATGACCCGGAAAAAAGTAGATACAGGACAGACCAACAGAAATTCAGGTGAGAAATGACCTGCAAATAAGTAAGTTTGTTAAAAGTCCACGAAAATCATGGCTGCGAATGACTATAGTATGGGTAAGTACATGCAAAGTCAACAAAATCCTTGTAAACTAGATGGTTTGGGGAAGAGTAAGTATCGAGCAGGTCAAAAAATGAATATAAATCAGATGATCTATGGAAGAGTAAGTGCTGTGGAAGTCCATAAAAGTGCCGGAAATGGTTTGCTACGGGAAGAGTAAGTTGTCTGAAAGTCACCGAAAATGTTTATAATGGAAAATCAGATGATTTGCGTAGGAGTAAGCCTAAAACAAGTCAACACGATTCCTATAAAAATGACTGCAATTCAGGTGTATTTCAAATAAATTAATGAAATAATCAAGTGTTCATATATTTATATGTTTATTCTAATTTGAATCTCTAATGTTCTACAAAATCAAAATAAAGGAGAGACACCACATGTATGGATTAAAACAGAAATTATCAGAGGAAGAAAAGTATTTGAAAGATATTCTGAGCAGAATTGGGGATCCGAAGGCAGATGCGATGGAAGGGACTTTACGAATTTCAATGGACAAGAATAAAGTACGTTACTTTCATCATTTTCCAAATGAAAATAGTAAGAAAAAGGATATCTATATTTCAAAGGCAGACAAAGAACTTCCGACCAGACTGGCGCAAAATACATATGACAATAAAATGCGCAATCTGGTGAAGAAACGTCTGGAGCAGCTTCGAAGACTTTTGAAGGATTATGATGATAATGAAATTGAACAGTTATATACAAAAGAACATCCTGAGAGACAGAAGCTGATTCAGCCAGTGCGACCAACATGGGAACAGCGTTTAAACGAATGGGAAAAAGAAGCGTATAAGGGTAAAGCATTTGCTGAAAATATTCCGGTCATAACAACTGCAAAAGGGGAGCGTGTACGCTCAAAATCAGAGAAGATTCTGGCAGATTATTTTTATCATGCAGGCATTTCGTATAAATATGAGCATCCGATTTTCCTAAAAGGATTTGGTGTAGTTTATCCGGATTTTACATTTTTATCTCGGAAAACAGGAGAAGAAATCTACTGGGAACATGATGGGAGAATGGATGACCCTGAGTATGCAAGAAAAGCTATCAGGAAGATTGAAACTTACGAGAAAAATGGAATTTTTCCAGGACAAAAGTTGATTCTGACATTTGAGACCTTGCAGGATGGATTGGATATGAAGGTTGTGGAGAGTCTTGTAAAGGAATATCTGTTATAGTGTGGATCCCGCTATAACAGATGATTTTGAAAATTATTCGAAGTATCGTAAAATGTTGTTGTGGCTTTGGATTACATAGGTAATAATGCAGGTATGAGTAATATTGTATTTGACTTCGACAAGAATATGAATATACAGAAAACTGAAATCCAAATCCAGAATTAAGGTAAAGGAGACAACATGAGAAAAGAAGCTACGATTGAGCAATGGAAAGAATTGTATGAAGCTGCAACCAGAATAAAAGAAATGAAGCCATAGCATAAATTCTGGGATCTGGATATTATCGGGATACGGGAGGGGAACGAAGAAGATACAACGTTTTACAGTATACTGGGACATGGTGGGGATTGCTATGGGATTGTTGTATATGAAGGATATGAAGGACTAAACGATTTCATGATGCTTACAATGCAGGAGCAGCTAAATCTGGCGACGGATTATGTTATGTTTTCTCAAAATAACCTGACATGTTATTGGGGCAACAGAGAGGAATCAACGAATAAACAGAGAAAAAATATCAAAGAAATGGGATATAAATACAGAGGAAAGAACCAATGGTTATATTTTCTTCTTTTGAGGCAGGATATTATCCCTATAATCTGAATCAGGATGAAGTTATTCGAATGACTAATTATTTTCTTAATCTGGAATTAGCATTGCAACAATATGAAAGTGTACAGGTTGATGTGGATTTCGAAAAGGGTGAAATGTATTATTTTGAGTTTGGAGAAGATAAAAAGTCATGGAATTTTGGTGCTAAACCACTACCATTTTCATCATTCCAATTTGGAAATCTGATTATTACAGATGAGGAATTGATGGCAGATTTGAAAAAAGTATCAAAATGTAATGCTGTTTTAGAAACAGATATAGCCATTCTTGGAGTTTCGGTGAATGATAAAAAATATCAGCGACCTGCTAATCTGGCGACTTGCATGATCGCGGATGCTAAATCTGGAATGATGCTGAAATGTGAATTGCAGCAACCGGGGGATAATACAATTGCTTCTCTGGCAGAAGAATTGATAGGCTTTATTTTTCGGTGTGGTGCACCAAAAGAAGTGAGAGTGTCGAATATTTTAGTTGAAGCTGGAGTGGAGCAAATCTGTCAGATATGTGGGATTAAATTAAGTCGGGTAAAAAATTTGCCAATTATAGAAGAATTTCGTGAAGGAATGAGGAGATTTATGTAAAGGGGAAAGTTAATTGTACGGACCGGCAGAATATGAATGACTTGGGAAATGGATATGACAGAGCAGGTAAATACAAATTCAGGATAGACCTGTCTAATGAAAAAAGTAAGCGTTGTTCAGCTTTGTAACTACGGTTTGGGAATGACCTGTGGGAGGGAAAGCCTGGCTGCGACCAACAGAAATTCGGGTGAGAAATGACCTGCAAATAAGTAAGTTTGTTAAAAGTCCACGAAAATCACGGCTGTAAATGACTATAGTATGGGAAAGTACATGCAAAGTCAACAAAATCCTTGTAAACTAGATGGTTTGGGGAAGAGTAAGTGCAAAGTGAGTCAAAAACTGCCTTGAAACTGGATGGTTTGGGGAAGCGTAAGTACAAAGTGAGTCAAAAATTGCCTTGTAAACTAGATGGTTTGGGGAAGAGTAAGTGCAAAGTGAGTCAATGTTATACCGATCGTTGATCAGAACAGGATGACGAATTGCAGAAAGTGTTGCAATGGAATAGAAGAATAGAAAGATGGTGAGCAAAATTCAGAGTTGATACTTGACCATTCGTTGAATTTGCGGTATAGTTCTCTACACTTTACAAAAAAAGGAGCGAGACTTATGACTTTTTATCAGGAACTTCAGTTGAGTTCGGTGGGTTCGAAACAACTGATCAAAAATACCGCAGACCCGAAAGAAAAACGCCGCCATATTCTGATCTACAACTTCAAGGTATACCTTGTGATGGCATTCTGTGTGGCAGTAGTGACGCTGTACACAAATCTGACTGGAAGTGGCAACAGCGTTGTGGGGGTAACAGTACTGCTTGCTGTGCTTGTGCTCAGGCAGGCGGATTTCGGAATCAAAACGACACATGGACTGGTCAGCATTATGGGAATTTTTGCGATTCTTATGATTGCACCGCGGTTTGCCAACACCCTTAATCCGATCGGGGCATTTGCGGTAAATACAGCAGCCATCCTTCTTCTGATGATATTGGGATGTCACAATGTGATCATGTATAATCATTCGACGTTTGTGCTGGGATATCTTTTGCTACTGGGATATGACGTGACCGGTGCGGAATACATAAAGAGAGTCGAAGGGCTTGCAGTCGGAATGCTTCTCTGTATGATTATTTTTTATAAAAATCAGAAAAACCGTCCGTACAGAAGAAGTTTTCCAGATCTGTTCCGTGAATTTGATCTTCATTCTGCAAGAGGCAGATGGTATCTGAAACTGACACTGATCGTTTCCAGCGCAATGCTGATCGTATCTCTTCTGGGCTTGCCGAGAGCGATGTGGGCAGGAATTGCCTGCATGTCCGTGTGCCTTCCTTTTACGGATGACTGCGTTGCCAGGTCAGGAAAAAGATGGCAGTTTAACATTGTTGGATGTGTATTATTTATCGTACTATACCTGATTTTACCGGAATCTATGTACCCGTATATCGGAATGATCGGAGGAATCGGTGTCGGCTATTCGGCAGGTTACGCATGGCAGACTGCATTTAATACATTTGGAGCACTTTCGATTGCAGCAGGTCTGTTTGGGATGCCGATGGCAGTAGCGCTTCGAGTCGGAATGAATGTGTTCGGGGCACTTTACACAGTAATCTGTAACAAAGTGATCGACAGACTTGCGGCTGTTTCAGAGGAAAGAAGAAGCTCAGAAGCCTGAAACTGAAATACGGAAAATTTCGTAGTTGAAATTACATGCGATATGTGAGAATATTAAAAAAAGTATGAAGAGCTGTTCACAAGTTATGGACAGCTCTTCAGTATAATATGGTAACTATTCAGAAGGTAGTATCCCGCGAGGCGATTTGGAATGCATTTTGACTCGTGACTGCGAGGGTACTGAACAGTTACATAATGTGAAAGTACAACACTAAAATATAACACAAACAGGAAGGATATCCGTATGAAAAAAATAACACGTTATCTCAGCTTTTTAATATGTCTTCTGATGCTTTGCACCAGTATAAACGGGACAGATGGAAGTCTGATTACAAGTTTGTCTGCAACAAAAACTGCACAGGCAGCTTCGATTTCTTCCGGCACGACATCAAATCAGTTTACAGGCTGGAAAGGCAAGGGACTCAGGAGAAAATACTATAAAAATGGAAAACTTCAGACAGGTTTTCGTAAAATAGGCAATGACTATTATCTTTTTGATTCAAAAGGACGGATAAAGACCGGATGGCAGTATGCCGGAAATCATTACCGCCTTTTTCACAAAAAGACCGGTAAGATGGTCAGAAGTCGTACTTACCAGGGGCGTAAAATTGACAGAAATGGTATATGGACGCCGATAGTTGTACTGGATGCGGGGCATTCAGCAAATGTTGCACGCGGCTATGAACCACTGGGACCGGGCTCTTCTGAACAGAAAGCAAAAGACAATTCCGGTACGGATGGAGTGGCAACAGGTGTGCCTGAATATGTGCTTACCTTAAACATGGCGAAGAAACTGCAGACCACTCTCAAAAAACAGGGCTGCAAAGTAATTCTGACGCGCAAAAACAATCGAACTGCATTAAGCTGCGCGCAGAGAGCGCGTATTGCAAATAAGGCAAAAGCTGATGCGTATCTGCGTATTCATGCAAATGGTGTGGATTCTTCCAGCGCGACAGGCGCTATGACGATCTGCGTAACTAGAGGAAACCGCTTTGTTTCTTCGAGTATGTATAAGAAATCTTATAATCTTTCAAAGGCAGTCCTGAACGCGTATGTAAAAGCGACCGGATGCCGCAAAGAGTATATCTGGGAGACAGATACGATGAGTGGAAACAACTGGAGTAAGGTTCCGACAACTCTGATCGAGCTCGGTTATATGTCCAACCCGGCGGAAGACCGTCTTATGCAGAGTAATTCCTACCAGAAAAAGATGGTAAAAGGGATGGCAAACGGAATTAAAACGTATTTACTGGGACAGTGATACATCAGAATACATATAAAAATGAACAGGCGGGATGAGAATATCTGCCTGTAGTGTAAATATCTGCCTGTAGTACACTTTTTCTTGACAGAAATACTTTGACTTGCTAAAATTTTAAAAGATATAAAGATTAAAGGGCGTTGATTTTGATCTGAATCAACGCTTCTTTTATGTTAGGGAGGTAAAAGAGATGTTAAAAGTATGGATTGCAGGTGCCGGCGGACAGATCGGACGGGCACTGAATGATGTACTGGATCCGATGCAGATTGAGGCACTGAATACAGATGTCGATGAATTGGATATTACGGACACAGATGAAGTCATCAATTTCGGTACTGTTAATCGACCGGATGTGATCATCAACTGTACAGGTATCACAGATACTGATGAGTGTGAGGAAAATCCGGAACATGCATACCGTGTCAATGCACTTGGTGCAAGAAACTTAAGTATCGTTGCACGTAAATGTGGATCAAAAATCGTTCAGCTTTCTACAGATGACGTATTTGACGGACAGAGTAAGAAACCGTATTCAGAGTTTGATGATACGAATCCGCTGACTGTATATGGCAGATCTAAAAGAGCCGGCGAAAATTATGTAAAAGAGTTTACACACAAGCACTTTGTCATCCGCAGTAACTGGGTATACGGACACGGTGGACGCAACTTTGTAAACCGTGTATTGGAAGCGGCAGAGTCCGGAAGAGCACTTTCTGTGGCATCAGACCAGTTTGGCTCTCCAACCAGCGCCAAAGATCTTGCAAGAATGATTCTGTATCTGATCAGCACAAATGAATATGGAACATATCACGTGACCTGCAGCGGTATCTGTAACCGTTATGAGTTTGCACAGGAGATATTAAGACTTGCCGGCAAAACAATCGAACTTAAAGCTGTTCCTACCGAGCAGTCAGACCTTTCATCTGTCAGACCGCCATATGCAGTTCTGGACAATTTTATCCTTCGTATTATTGAAATGTATGATATGCCGGAATGGAAAGAGTCCCTGAAAGAATACATGGATGAGAGAACGGAGGGTTAAAATGAAAGAAAAAAACACACAAGCAAAAACTCCGAACAAAAAAGCGATAGGGCTGACGACCAAGATCTTTATCGCGCTGATCGCGGGAGCGATTCTTGGTATCGTGCTCTGCTATCTGGTTCCGGACAGCAGTTTCAAAAAAGATGTAATTATTGAAGGTGTTCTCTATGTCATTGGACAGGGATTTATCCGTCTGATGAAGATGCTGGTTGTACCGCTGGTATTCTGCTCTCTGGTCTGCGGAAGTATGGCAATTGGAGATACAAAAAAACTCGGTACGGTGGGTGTGAGAACCCTGGTATTTTATCTTGCAACTACAGCAATGGCAGTTTGCGTTGCACTTGGTGTCGGTAATCTGATCAATCCTGGTGTCGGCCTTGATATGAGCGCGATTCAGTCTTCGGCAGCTTCTGTAGAAACCATGGAAGCAACATCCCTTACTGATACGATCCTGAATATCATTCCGGACAACCCGATCAATTCTCTGGCAAGCGGAAGCATGCTTCAGGTTATCGTATTTGCATTGATCGTCGGTGTGATTCTTGCAAAAATGGGCGAGCGTGCAGAGACAGTTGCAAACTTCTTCAGCCAGTTTAATGATATCATGATGGAAATGACCATGATGATCATGAGCCTTGCCCCAATCGGTGTATTCTGTCTGATCAGCCGTACATTTGCGAATATCGGTTTCAGTGCATTTATCCCGCTGGCTAAGTATATGATCGGTGTATTGCTGGCACTGGCTATTCAGTGTTTCGGCGTATATCAGATCCTGCTCAAGGTCTTTACAGGTCTGAATCCGATTCGGTTCATCAAGAAATTTTTCCCGGTTATGGCATTCGCATTTTCTACTGCAACGTCTAATGCGACCATTCCTATGTCTATTGATACGCTGTCCAAAAAAGTCGGCGTATCCAAGAAGATTTCGTCCTTTACTATTCCGCTGGGTGCGACCATCAACATGGATGGTACTTCCATCATGCAGGGTGTGGCTGTAGTTTTTGCAGCCCAGGCATTCGGTATTCATTTAAGTCCGATGGATTACGTGACGGTTATCGGAACTGCAACACTTGCCTCTGTAGGTACGGCAGGTGTTCCGAGTGTTGGTCTTGTAACCCTGACTATGGTATTTAACTCCGTAGGCCTTCCGGTTGAGGCAATCGGTCTCATCATGGGTATTGACCGTATCCTGGATATGACCAGAACTGCAGTCAACATTACAGGTGATGCTGTCTGCACAACTATCGTTGCACATCAGAATGGCGCGCTGGACAAAAAAGTATTTAACGAAACAGCATAATCTTTTTACATTGATTTCAGCAAAAACGGCTGTACACAGGAAGTGATATGTACCCAGAATCCTGGACACATATTTATATGAACTAGGCTGAACACATGGATGCTATTCTGTATTGCACAGGTGGCATCCATT
>FMEL01000008.1:107368-157832 GCA_900066355.1 uncultured Ruminococcus sp. | reverse complement strand
AACACATAATAATTTAAATTCGTAACTATAACGCATAAAAATACCCTCCTTACTGGTTTGTCCAGTAAAGAGGGTACATATCATTTCTCCTTTCAGCAGGGGCGTTTTTGATTGGAGGAACGGGCAGCGGCGGGAACTATATCTGTAAAATTGCAGATTTTTACATTTTTCCCTGGCTCATAATTTTGGAAATTTACCATTAACCCGCTAGTATGGAAAACCACCAGAAACCTTAAAAAACGGTAATTTTTATTACAGGTTATTAATCTCATGGGAAAGAAAATCCTCATTCATGGGAAAATCTTTCCCATGAAAACTTTAATTAACTAAAACAAGTATTCACGTTTTGGAGATAATTAACTATATTGTCTGATAATACAAACATTATATATTTAACTATATAGCATATATAATTAATTGTTTCTAAGTTATTTTTTGATGTGACATTTTACTATATATATAAGGGAAAATGTCACGTGAAAGTAAAAAAAACGTTTAAAAATAAAGATTTTTAATAAAATCATGAATTTGTAAGAGTTTTTGTTTTTTGCATACTAGCGGGTGTTTTGGGTTAATAAAAGTACAAATTATTAAATGTATTAAAGACATGTAAATATATGAGGTTAGTTCCGTCCGCGACGACACGAAGGAGGACACGATGGATGAGAAACTTCTATATTATAATGGTGCTACTGATGATTACCTGGAATACCAGCAAAAATTACAATAGCAATAATATTCGTAAAAGTCCGTTTCTTCTATAATAGAAGGAATGGCCGGAGGGTACTTATAATACATACCTATAAAATCCAGAGTACCGCCGATCACACATTTTAGGAGGTTCTATAGGCAACAATTTAAAAAACGAACATAATACATATTATTATGCAGACGTTAATAATACGTCCGCACAGGTGGAAAAATTCCACGTCATGGGAGCAGAAAATGAGCAGATCATCATAGATCCCGTCCACGCGCGGTTACCCAGAAGAGAAAATTACCAGAAATTAAAAAATGAAATACTGCAGCCAGGAGATACCCTTGTTATCTGTAATCTCTCCGTACTAGGCAGCAAGTACGCCGCCCGTCCGGAGTTGATATACTACCGGGATCATCATATTAGAGTCAAGATCCTGGATATGCCGGCAACTCTGCAAGATTTTCCGGAAGGTCAGGAAAATGTCTATGATACCGTCACGGATATCATTATACAAACGTTGACAACTGTAATAAAACAGGAGCAAATTCGAATCAAACGCCAGCAGCGGCGAGGGATAGAAACCCTGAAAGAATCTACCGCCTGGGAGGATTATGGACGTCCGGCTATTACCCTACCGGACAATTACATAGAGGTCATGGACCGATGGCTGAACGGTAAAATTACGGCTAATGCCGCTATGGGTCTGATGGGGCTGAGAAGAACCACATTCTACAAGCTGGCTAAACTGTACAAGGAGGGAGAACTGGTATTATGAAACGAGAAATTACCTATTATATGGAGGAATATTATCCAGTAAAAATCGTAGAGGATACAGAGGAGGGCGGCTTTACAATCACCCTCCCTGATTGCCCAGGTTGTGTCACCTGCTGTGAAAGATGGGAAGATATCCCGGCAACCATAGCAGATGCGCAGCGGGAGTGGCTGGAGGCTGTAACAGAAAACATAACGGATCCGGATGAGGAAGAATTTGATGATGAGGGGGAATATCAGGGAGAATTTAAAGGGGCGCTGAATTACTACATGAGCCTGGATTATAATATTGTTGTTATTAGGAAGGGACTGAATTGTTACAGGGTTGCATTAAGAGAAATCCCTAAGGTGTCGGCATTTGGTCCGACGCCAGAAGCAGCGGTGGAAATGCTAAGGCGCGCCAAAGAAAATTGGTTGTTAGACGCGTTTGAGGAAGGTATACCGATACCGCTGCCGCAACAGGATGGATCAAAGGTTATCAATATTAGTTTTAATTAAAGAAGTTATAAGAGGGGGCGGCAGTAGCTGCCCCTTAAAATTTATCCCGCCCAAATACTGGTTCCGGAATCGGTCTACCATCTGCCTGAGCTGTCTCTATCCATTCCCTCATCACAATTTTAGCATTTTCGTAAGCCTCAGAAGGAGTCTGACCATCCGCCATACAACCAGGCAGATCTGGTACAGTCACAATGTAGCAATTTTTCTTTGCTGAATATTTCATTATTATACAATAATTCAAATTTGAATCCCCTCCAATCCCAAAATATCTATTACTATTGTACCATAGAATCAAATTGTTATATACCGTAATCTAAATAAAATATTTAGAAAAATGAATATTTGTGAGATAAATGGAGAAAAATGTAGAAACATGGAGAAAAAATTGCTATCTATCGACCAAAAATAACATATTAATACCAGAAATATAAATAAAGAGAATTGGAGGTATTAATTATGGAAACTTTAGAAAGAAACAGCCGGCGCGACAGCAATACTGTCCCGCTCTGGCACAGGTACGCATTGACCATTACAGAGGCGGCGAAAGTCTTTGGGATTGGAGAAAAGCAGATTAGGCAGATGATCCAGGCACCGGGTTGCCCCTATGTGATGTATGTAGGAAGGAAGGCACTGATTAAGCGTGAACCGTTTGAAGATTTTTTAAAAACGGCAGTGTATCTATAGGAAGGAAGAAGAACCGGAGGGTATACCAGCCCTCCGGAATGAGGTTATTATATGGGAAAAGATCTTAAAGGAAAGGAACTGGGTCGGGGTATAAAACAGCGCCCCGACAAGAAATATGAAGCCCGATTTGTTAATCGGTTCGGAGATCGACAGAGCGTTTATGCCATGTCTCTGCGAGAGGTGAAGTCCAAACTGGCAAAGGCAAAAGCCGCCGATGTCGAGAAGAAAAATGTAATAGACCCTAATATTAAATTAGATGCCTGGTATCTGAAATGGCTGGATGTATACAAGCGTCCGGCAGTCCGGGCGAACACAATTCGGCATTACAAATATGTTTTTGAGCATAACGTACAGCCGTATATTGGAAATCCGAAATTGACAGAGATTACGCGTTTGATGGTAACGGATGTGCTGAACAAGCTGAAGGAAAAGGGATACCAGTGGGAATCTTTAAATAAGGTAAAAATTCTCCTGACTGATATGTTCGAGCGGGCGGTTGATGATGAGTTTATGTTAAAAAATCCAGCAAAACATATCAAAATTCCGGTAGCGAAACCTGAACACGAGGTAAAGGCTCTTTCCAAGGAAGATCAACAGGCGTTCTTCCAGTGCAGCAGCGGAACGTTTTACGACAATCTGTTCAGAGTAGCTGTCAGTACAGGACTCCGCCCGGGAGAACTATTTGCATTAACGGAAGACAACATTGATTTTGATAAGAAGGAAATCCATGTTGAGAAAACGCTTCTATACCAGAAACTGGAGGGAGACACTGGAAAAACTTTCCATGAAAACGATCCAAAAACCATTTCGAGTAAACGAGTAGTGCCAATGAATAAATATTGTGAGGAGGCACTGCAGAGACAGCTCATTTTACATAAAATGATCGTGAGTAATTCTCCAAAACCAAAAGGGGAACGTACAAATTATATTTTTTGTACGATTTACGGAACTCCGCTATGTTCGCAGATCTACGCAGATGCTATAACCCGGATCGTTAAGGAGATTAATTACAGCAGGGATCCGCTGGAGGCAATGGAAAAGTTTTCTGGACACTGCTTCAGGCATACGTTTGCGACCAGATGCTTTGAGGCCGGTATTCCGCCGAAAACCGTACAGGCATATCTGGGACATGCAACATTGCAGATGACAATGGACCTATACACCTCTGTAATGGACAAAAAGAAAATTGACGATATGCAATTATTGGAGGATACGATCGGGCTGGACGAAATCGACAAGCCTGATCCAAATAGTAAAATAATAAAACTGGCATAATGTAGCTTGCCACAAAGAAAATAAGCTGTTACTATAGTTATAGGGTAACAGCTTATTTTTTTTCGAGAAAGGAATGATTACATGCCTTTATTAAGAGAAGAAACTTATACTATAGAAGATATTTATGCTCTGCCGGAAGGCGAAAGAGCTGAATTGATTGACGGACATATTTACTATATGGCGCCGCCAAGTAGAAAGCATCAGGATATTTCAATGGAATTATCCAGTGTAATCAAAGATTATATTCGTTCACATGGTGGAAAATGCAAAGTCTATGCAGCCCCGTTTGCAGTTCATCTTGACGAGAAAACAGATACCTATGTGGAGCCGGATATAGCAGTCATCTGTGATCCTGATAAACTGGACGATAAAGGATGCAAAGGTGCTCCGGATTGGATTATTGAGATTGTTTCTCCCGGTAGCAGACAGATGGACTATTATACTAAGTTGTTTAAGTACAGGACTGCTGGTGTTCGCGAATATTGGATTGTTGATCCTACAAAAAATTTTATTTTGGTATATGATTTTGAAAATAACGAATCTGAACAGTATACTCTGCAGGATTCCGTTAAGGTTGGAATTTATGATGATCTGGCCATTGACTTTGGACGTATGGATATCTGATTCACATGCAGAAAAGATACTTTAAAATACACCAAATGGGGTAGAAATGGGGTACTAGATATGGTAAGATGGGGTACAGGAAACCCGAAAATGTCGTAAAATCAAGGGTCCCGGGGTTTGATGGAAGCAGCTTCTGTTATACTTATTACGTATACCAGAGCACACCGTTTGATCTGTACGGGACACCTGATTTTGCAAGTATTGCGGCGGATATGGAGTAGGGTGGATTTTTTTGGATTTTCGGGATAACAAAAAAATATAAAATATGAGGGGGAACTCAAATGGATGGATCAATGTTTATTGGAACATGGTGGTCACTGGTGCCACCGTTGCTGGCAATTGTGCTGGCATTAGTAACTAAAGAAGTGTACAGTTCACTTTTTATCGGTGTTGCGATGGGAGCGCTGCTTTATACAGGTTTTCATCCGTGGAATGCATTTGTGGCTTTGTTTGACATTATGAAAAACAGCATGAATTTAAATATTCTGATATTTGATGTGCTGTTAGGTATGATCATTGTCCTGATGTCGAAATCGGGCGGTTCAGCTGCTTATGGTAAATGGGCAGGAAATAAGATCAAGAGCAAAAAAAGTGCAATGCTGGCAACAACCGGACTTGGTGTGCTGATTTTTGTGGATGATTATTTTAACTGCCTGACAGTTGGCTCTGTTATGCGTCCTGTGACGGACCGATTTAAAGTATCACGTGCAAAACTGGCATATATTATTGATGCGACAGCAGCACCGGTCTGCATTATCGCGCCGATCTCAAGCTGGGCGGCAGCTGTTAACTCTTATGTTCCGGAAGATGCGGGAATCAGCGGATTTCAGCTTTTCCTTCGGACGATACCATATAATCTGTATGCAATTCTGACGCTGCTTATGGTATTTACGATCATCCTGACAGGGCTGGATTTCGGCCTTATGAAGAAACATGAAAAAAATGCGGCAGCCGGTGATCTGTTTACATCAGGTGGAGAAGAATTTGAGCAGGTAAAAGAAGAGGAGATTTCTTCAAATGGAAAAGTAATTGATCTGGTGCTTCCGGTATTGGTTCTGATCGGAACTGCAATTGGTGCCATGATCTATACCGGATTTCTTGGCGGAGCTACAGATGTGGTAACTGCTTTTTCCGGATGTGATGCGGAAACAAGTCTTATTTTTGCGACACTGATCACGGTAATGTTTATGCTGGCACTGTATCTTCCGCGCAAAGTTATTACATTTAAGGGATTTATGGACAGTTTTGTGGAAGGTTTCAAGATGATGATCCCGGCGATTGGAATCCTTATTTTTGCATGGTCTCTTAAGGGAATGGGAGATGCTCTTGAAATTGCTTCTTTCGTAGAGAATCTGGTAGGCTCCAATGCTTCCGCAAGTGTGCTGCTTCCGGCAATTCTGTTCCTTGTAGCAATTTTCCTTTCTTTCTCTACAGGAACAAGCTGGGGAACATTTGCAATCCTTGTACCGATCGCAATCGCAATGTTCCCGGGTACGGATAATATGCAGATGATGATCATTGCAGTAGCATCTGTACTTTCAGGTGCAGTATGTGGTGACCATGTATCACCGATTTCGGATACGACGGTTATGTCTTCGGCAGGAGCACAGAGTAACCATATTAACCATGTTACCACACAGATGCAGTATGCGGTAGTTGTTGCGGTTGTTTCTGCAATCGGTTATGTGATCGCAGGTTTCGTACATATTTGGTGGCTGGTTCTCGGCATCAGTGCTGTCTTACTTCTTGTGGTACTGTTTGTGATTAAAGCAGTGACTTCAGATGAGAAAGACGGAGTGAAAAAACGTGCATAAAATTGAGGTACCGTATATTGACCAGAGTGTGAAATATCCGACCGGCTGTGAGAGTGTGTCGGCGGTGATGCTCCTTAAGTATCTGGGATATGAGATCACTGTTGATGAATTTATAAAGAACTGTCTGGAATGCAGAGATATGGAAATGAGAGACGGAAAGCTTTATGGACCGGATCCGAATGAATATTTCTGTGGAAGTCCCTATGATGAAGATTCTTTCGGGATTTATGCAAAAGGACTTTTGAAAGCACTTGAAAAAGCAGCAGGAAAAGACTTTCAATTTACAGATGAGTCCGGCACACCGATACAGGAACTTTTGGAAAAATATATTGATCAGGGGATGCCGGTAGTGTTCTGGGCATGCATCAATATGCGAAAGGAAATCCCGGGACCGGAATGGAAACTCCTGGATTCGGGGGAATCTTTTTGCTGGATTTCGAATGAGCATTGTATGTTGCTGGTGGGCTACGATGAGAAGAAATATTATTTCAATGATCCGTATGATAACAATGGTGTGATCGGATATGAAAGAGAACTTGTAGAAAAAAGGCATGCTGCACAGCACAGTATGGCAATCGGAACAGTAACCAGTACGGATATAAAACAGAACTTTATAAAAACTTTATTTGAAGAATAGTTACAAATCTGCTATAGTATATGTTGGTTATGGTAAATGGGCTTTGAATAAAGAAAGAAGTGTTTAGTTTGAGAAAAAAGTCACATATATTACTGGCAAGATATCTGGCAGATCAGATGCCTGCCAATGAAAGTCTTCAGTCACATAGAAAAGCATTTTGCCTGGGCAATATCCTTCCGGACATTCAGCCGTCATTTATAACCAAAAGGCATGAATATTTTGGCACATTCGATGAAGTGCAGGGGAAAATCCGACGTCTCGTTCAGGTGGGAGAAAACTATAATGACCGTGTGTTCTGGCGTCGTGCGGGGGAGGTTATGCATTATATTGCAGATTATTTTACATTTCCGCACAATAAGACGTTTGACGGAACGCTTCGTCAGCACAACTCCTATGAGAAACACCTGAAAAATGAATTGAAGGCATTCGTTCAGGAGGGGAAAGCAGAAGCCTATGCGGAGCATGTGATTCATTTTGAGACCTTGAATCAGCTTCTCGAGTACATTATAGTTCACCATCGCAGATATATGAACTGCAAACGCAGCGTAGAGGAGGATATTCATTATATTCTCAGCGTCTGCTATCAGGTATTTCAGGGGCTTTTTCAGCTTTGTATGAAAGATCCGATGGCAGAATATGCAACTGCAGTGATGTGAGTGAAATATGAAAAAAGTATGAAATACCGCCGGAGGAATCCTCCGGCGGTTGATTTTTGAGAATCAATATGATAGAATTACGGCAGTTATTGTGTGGGTAAGTTAGAATGAAGAAACATATTTTACAGGAATGAAGATGTGTTCTTAGACAGAAGGGAGCAATTTTTTACCAGAATGAAGAACAAATATCTGACCAAATGTTTATGTATGACTATATTATCTGCAATGGTTCTGACCAGTCCGCTGAGTGTCATGGCGGCGGAGGAAGATGTTGCGGTAAGCAGCGAGGGAGATGATCTGGGGGATGGCAGTGAGATTACCGATCCTGGAACAGATACACCGACACCGGATCCCGGAACGGACACACCGACACCGGATCCCGGAACAGATACACCGACACCGGATCCCGGAACAGATACACCGACACCGGATCCCGGAACAGATACACCGACACCAGATCCGGATCCGATAGATCCGACACCAACGAATCCGGATACACCAACGCCAAACCCGGATACACCAACGCCAAACCCGGATACACCAACACCGGATCCGATTTTTGATGATGGCTCGAAATCGGCGGCTGTACAGACACTGATCGACGGTATTAATGCTCTGGCAGGACAGACTCTGACACTGGATCAGGCCGCGAAGGTTCAGGAACTTCGTGCGATATATAACAGTATTTCAGCAGATCAGAAGAAACTTGTGACAAATTATAATTTACTGGTCGGTTTTGAGAGTAAGATTGCCGAGCTTCAGAAGAAGCAGAATGCAGATACATCAGCCTTGACAGATGGAAGTAAGGCAAGTGAGACCGGAAAGACCGGAACACCGGTTTATTATGTTTCTAACCTCCATGCGGGTAAGGAATTTTATCTGGACAGCCTGAAGGGAAATTATCAGCTTACATTTTCTGATGATTTTGCATCTGTCATGAATGAAATCGAGGCAGAATACAAAGAAAAAAATAAACTTTCCGACGTGAGCGACAACAGATCAGACGGACTTACTACTTCTGCAGATTCCCTGCTTGTACGCAATTGGCAGGATATTCTGGCCGTATATGTATATGAGCAGAGTCAGAATGGAGTAAAGGAATTTACACTGGATGCATCCAGTAAGGATGAACTTGCGAAGATTTTTGCACAGATGAATCCGATTGTCAGAGACAAAGACAATATTACACATGTTTCCTATGGAAACTATCACATCAACAACTACATTAAGCAGAATAATATTTCTCAGAACGACAGAAGTGTTCTAAAAAAATATGTAGAAACCGACTGTAAACTTCTCTGTGCGATCGTTACTGACGCAAAAGGGTTTGTACGCCAGAGCGTTGGTGATGATGTATCGGAAGAACGAGTAAATGTTATCACTGCTGCATATTCTTTGGTGGGAGAAGTAGGATATTTCTGGGGTGGAAAATCTACAACAATCGGCGAAGACCCGAGCTGGGGAACAGCTGAGAAGGTTTCTGCCACAGGCAGTGCCAGCACCGGTACAGTCAGAGCATACGGGCTTGACTGCAGCGGATTTGTTACCTGGTCTGTGATCAATGGTTATCTGAATCAGGGAATGCAGGACAGTGTTGGTGACGGTACATCCGATCAGTGGGAAAAGGCCAATGTGGTCAGCGAGCAGGATGCACAGCCTGGCGATCTCGTTTTCCAGAAAGGACCGGAGGCAGGAAGTGACAATCATGTCGGTATTATCTGTGGAAAAACCGATGCCGGTGACTGGATTGCAGTGCACTGTTCTTCCAGTAAGAACGGAGTTACTGTAGGTGAAGCATATGGTGCAAGTTTCCGTTATATCAGACAGCCATCTTTCTATCCGACACAGGAAGAAGTTACACAGATGGAAAGTGAAGGAGCGTCTGCAAGCAATGCAGAGACAGTCAGTGCTACAGAGACAGCAGATATAGAGAAAAACTTGACTGCAGCGCCGGATGAAACACTTACATCTGAGACAGGAGCAGCAGATGAGACTGTCGATGACAGTAGTGATGAAATGGAAATCACGATTGTGGATGATGACGAAGATGAGACATTTACTTCAGACGGCAGCGCGACGGCGACATCTCCGGTAAATGATGTTCTTCAGGAAATCCTTGATCAGAATGTATTTGATTCATCAGACAGTGATTTTGAGATCCTTCCTAAGAAACCGGATGCAGATGACAGCGATATAGAAATCGTATTTGAAGATTAAAGTTCAGCCCGTGCAGGTCTTTCGTGGCCTGTCACGGGTGTTTTGGTATTCTTGAACACAGGACAAAGGAGCACCAGATGAGTAGAAAGCGGCAAAGGCACCGAAAAACAGGAAAAGTTCTGTTTGTTTTTGTAGTTCTGGTATTTGCCGGCATCTTATGTCTGGGCAATCCAAAGGGTCTGTTGGACCTGGAGCCGGAAGAAGTGAGAACACTCCGACAGAAAGAAACTGTGCAGACGGATGCAGGACATCAGGAATACTATTTTCATCTTCTGGATGAAGAAGAGCAGAAAATATATCGGGAGATGCTTGATGGCATCCGGGAGCGGCAGGAGGAAATTTATCTTACCACTGCGGATGAAAACCTGATCAGCAAGGCATATCATGCAGTGTTGAAAGATCATTCGGAATTGTTCTGGGTGCATAACCGTAAAAATGTATATACGACAAGTTATAAAGGGGACGCATATTGTCGGTTTTCACCGGGATATATTTATACAGAAGCAGAAATTACGGAAATTACAGCGGCAATGGAACAGGCATTTACCGAGGTGAACGGACAGATTACGGAAGAAACAGATACATATGATAAAGTAAAGGCAGTTTATTCGTATCTTATTGATCTTGCGGAATATGAATCATCAGATGATGATCAGAATATTGCCGGAATCTTCTGGAAGAAAAGAGCCGTTTGTGCTGGTTATGCGAGAGCTGTACAATATCTCCTGGAGCGGATGGATGTCCCCTGTATTTACGTAGAGGGTGTCAGCAAAGACAGTGATGAAGGCCATGCCTGGGACATTGTAGAGATAGATGGACAGTATTATTATGTGGATGCGACAAATGGTGATCAGCCGGGATTTTTGCAGGGAGATGCTGTACAGCTTGCGGAACACAAGACGATCATTTATGATTATCTGTGTCCGTTTCCGGAAGAATATGAGAAGATATATACAGCATCGGATGAATTTCCGCTGCCGGCCTGCACAGCAACAGACTGCAATTTTTATGTGCTGAATCAGGCATGTTTTAATACATATGATGCACAGGAATTTTATAATTTCTGCTGCATGCGGCTGGATAACGGGGCAGCAGTGGTTCGCCTCAAATATACATCAGAGGAGGCTTTTGATGCTGCCTGTCAGCATTATATACAGGAAGAAAAAATACAGGATGTGGCAGGATATTACATGAGTCTGCACGGTCTCAGCACGGTTCAGTATCATTACGGGATCCTGCAGAATCTGAAAACATTATATTTTATCTTTTAACAAGAGGAGGCTGTTATGAATGATATGTTACAGCAGTTAATGAATATGATTGAAAATGCCAGGACAATACCTGCCCTGACTGATATTTCCATGATCGGGTTTGCTGTATTGCTCGTTTTCGGCGCGATAAACTGTATTCTGGGGTATCGTCTGCTTCGGTTCTGGATGATGCTCTGTGGATTTATCATTGGAGCCGGAGTTGGATTCGGAGTAGCTTATTCCAGTGGTGTGACTGAGAAATATATGTATGCTGTGATTATGGTAGGAATTGGTGTAGTGTTTGCGGTGATCGCGTTTGTCAGCTATAAGATTGGTATTTTTATTTTGGGAGCCGGTATTGGAATCGGGCTGGGGATTTATATTTTTCATCCGACTTCTTCACTGGTATTCTTCTTCTGTCTGCTTTTGGGAGCTGGTCTTGGTGTGCTTGCCATGCGGCAGGCGAGAGAAGTTCTGATCGTCGGAACTTCTCTTCTGGGTGGTGCTATGGCGGGCGTTTCAGCAGCAAAGCTTGGCGGACTTGCAGATTTTCCTTATGGACTGGGGATGAGTGCAGGATTTGCAATTCTCGGAATGCTGATTCAGTTTGCAACGAACCGCCGTAAAAGGGCTGAAGACGATGAAGCTGAAGATGAGGATGAACTTTATGAAGAGGCCGAAAACAGTTCTGACTATGTAGACCCAAAAGAATACATTCCGCAGAAAAGAATCAAAAGAAGACCTGCAAGACAGGAAAACAGAAGAATGCTGTCAGCAGCGGAAGAGGAGCGCCTGGATGAAGAAATTGTCAGAGAGATGATGGATGATGATGACCGTGAAGGCGAAGAACTCTGGAAAAAAATTTCAAGACGTGAAGAAAAACGCAAAAATAAAGAAAAACATGCAACAAGGTAAAGGCAGGAAAGAAGGATAACATGGCAAAAGAAGCAAAAACAAATGCAATGCGAATGCTGGATCGACAAAAAGTAAAATACGAAGCATTTACATATGAATGTGATGAATTTATTGACGGACTTCACAGTGCGGACCTGATTGGTGCACCGTATGATCAGTCATTTAAGACGCTTGTGATGGAAGGAAAAAGTGGCGGCTGCTATGTGTTTGTCGTACCGATCGAAAAGGAAGTGGACAGGAAGGCAGCAGCAAAAGCAGTCGGTGAAAAGACGGTAGATATGATTCACGTAAAAGACATTCTCAAGATTACCGGCTATGTCAGAGGAGGGTGCAGTCCTCTTGGAATGAAGAAATTATATCCGACAGTATTTGACGCTTCAGCAGAAAATTTTGACGAAATCTATGTCAGTGGTGGAAGAATCGGACTTACTCTGAAGGTGAAGTTGGAGTCCCTTCTCAAGGTGACGAACGGAAAACTGGCAGATATTACCATGAAAGACTGATCAGAAACTGACAAAGTATACAATAAAACATTGTTTTATGCGCATAAGAAAAGCTCCCGGAATATGTAAAATCCGGGAGCTTTTGTCATACATATTTTAGTTATCGGCAGCGTCTTCTTCATTGACCTGGAAGACGTGACGTTTTTTCGCCATTTCATCGCTGGCAAGGTATTCATCGTATGTGGTGATCTTGTCAATCAGTCTTCCGTCAGGAAGGATTTCCATGATACGGTTGGCGGTTGTCTGTACGAACTGATGGTCGTGGGAAGCAAAAAGGATAACTCCCGGGAATTTGATCAGACCGTTGTTCAGTGCGGTGATGGATTCCATATCCAGGTGGTTGGTCGGTTCATCAAGGAGCAGGATGTTTGCACCGGAGATCATCATCTTGGATAACAGACAACGAACTTTTTCACCACCGGAGAGAACACGGACTTTCTTGACTCCGTCTTCACCCGGGAAGAGCATTCTTCCGAGGAAACCACGTACATAAGTTGCATCTTTGATCTCGGAATACTGAGTCAGCCAGTCGGTAATGGTCAGGTCGTTATCGAATTCCTGTGTATTGTCCTTCGGGAAATATGCCTGAGAGGTTGTAACACCCCATTTGTAATTTCCTTCATCCGGTTCGAGTTCTCCGATCAGGATACGGAAGAAAGTAGTGATGGCTTGCTCGTTTGCACCGACAAAGGCAACTTTATCATCATGTCCGAGTGTAAAGCTGATGTTGTCGAGAACTTTTATACCGTCGATGGTTTTGGAAAGGTTTTCTACCATAAGTACTTCGTTGCCGATTTCACGGTTCGGACGGAAATCGATATATGGATATTTGCGGCTGGATGGACGCATGTCATCAAGCTGGATTTTTTCCAGGGCACGTTTACGTGAAGTTGCCTGTTTGGATTTGGAAGCGTTTGCACTGAATCGGGAAATAAATTCCTGGAGTTCTTTGATCTTTTCTTCCTTTTTCTTGTTGGCTTCTTTCATCTGTTTGATAAGAAGCTGGCTGGATTCGAACCAGAAGTCATAGTTTCCGGCATACAGCTGAATTTTTCCGTAATCAATGTCTGCGGTATGTGTGCAGACTTTGTTCAGGAAGTAACGGTCATGGGATACAACAATGACGGTATTGTCAAAGTTGATCAGGAATTCTTCAAGCCATTCAATAGCCGGCAGATCCAGATGGTTGGTCGGCTCGTCGAGGAGCAGGATGTCCGGATTTCCGAAAAGTGCCTGTGCAAGAAGCACTTTGACTTTCTGGCTGCCGGTCAGGTCTGCCATCTGAGTATAATGGAGTTCGGTTTCGATTCCGAGGCCATTCAGAAGAGTGGCAGCATCGGACTCTGCCTCCCATCCGTTCATCTCAGCGAATTCACCTTCAAGTTCGCTGGCACGGATACCGTCTTCGTCAGAGAAGTCTTCTTTTGCGTAGATGGCTTCTTTTTCTTTCATGATTTCATACAATCTGGCATTTCCCATAATAACGGTATCCAGAACATTGTATGAATCGTATTTGAAGTGATCCTGCTGCAGGAAAGAAAGACGCTGTCCCGGTGTGATGACGATATCACCGTTAGTCGGCTCAAGCTGGCCGGAAAGAATCTTAAGGAATGTAGATTTGCCGGCACCGTTTGCTCCGATCAGACCGTAGCAGTTACCCTCGGTAAATTTGATGTTGACATCTTCGAAAAGTGCTTTCTTGCCAACACGCAGTGTAATATTATTTGCTGAAATCATAAGGTACCTCTTTTCTTCGTTATGGTTTCGTTCAGTCATTTTGGTTCAGGCCGTTTTGGCCATTCATTCCCATTTTACAGTAAAGTCAGGAATTTGCAAGCCTTAAATCATAAAAACATATAATTAGGAAGAGGAGAAACCTGAAAACTCCATAAAACTTGCTTACTGCTAACTTTTTTGTATGTAAATAGATACAGAAAATATATAATCCTGATTGGACAATCCGAAATGGCTATGCTATAATGACTATTGGACTTTTAGGCCCTTTCACTGGCCTGAAATAAATTATAATTTTCATCATACCTTTAAGGAGGAAAACAAACTATGGCAAGAAAGATGAAAACCATGGATGGTAACCATGCAGCCGCTCATGCTTCTTATGCATATTCAGATGTAGCTGCTATCTACCCGATCACTCCTTCATCTGTTATGGCGGAAGCAACAGATGAGTGGGCAACACAGGGAAGAAAGAACATCTTTGGACAGGAAGTACAGGTTACAGAGATGCAGTCTGAAGCAGGTGCTGCAGGTGCAGTACACGGTTCTCTGGCAGCCGGTGCGCTGACAACTACTTATACTGCATCTCAGGGTCTTCTTCTGATGATCCCGAACCTTTACAAAATCGCTGGTGAGCAGCTCCCGGGCGTTATCAACGTATCTGCTCGTGCACTTGCTTCTCACGCACTTTCCATTTTCGGAGATCATTCCGACGTTATGGCCTGTCGTCAGACCGGATGCGCAATGCTTTGCGAATCATCCGTACAGGAAGTTATGGACCTGACACCGGTTGCTCATCTTGCGGCAATCAAAGGTAAAGTTCCGTTCATCAACTTCTTCGATGGTTTCCGTACATCTCACGAGATCCAGAAGATTGAGACATGGGATTATGAAGATCTGAAAGATATGGCAGATATGGAAGCAATTCAGGCATTCCGTGATCATGCTCTGAACCCGAACCATCCATGTCAGAGAGGTTCTGCTCAGAACCCGGATATCTTCTTCCAGGCAAGAGAAGCATGTAACCCGTTCTACGATGCTCTTCCGGCAGTAGTTCAGGGATACATGGACAAAGTAAATGAAAAGATCGGAACAGACTACAAACTGTTCAACTACTACGGAGCAGAAGATGCTGAACACATCATCATCGCTATGGGTTCCGTAAACGATACAATCGAGGAGACTATCGATTACCTTACAGCAGCAGGTAAAAAAGTCGGTGTTGTTAAAGTTCGTCTTTACAGACCGTTCTGCGCACAGGCACTCATCGATGCTATCCCGGAAACAGTGAAACAGATCAGCGTTCTTGACAGAACAAAAGAGCCAGGAGCACTTGGCGAGCCTCTGTATCTTGACGTTGTTGCTGCATTAAAAGACAGCAAGTTTAAAGATGTTAAGATCTTTACAGGACGTTATGGTCTTGGTTCCAAAGATACTACACCGGCACAGATCGTTGCAGTATATGAGAATACAACAAAAGAAAAATTCACAATCGGTATCGTTGATGATGTTACAAACCTTTCTCTTGAAACAGGTGCTCCGATTGTTACAACACCAGAAGGAACTACAAACTGTAAGTTCTGGGGTCTTGGAGCTGACGGTACTGTAGGTGCTAACAAGAACTCCATCAAGATTATCGGTGACAACACAGACATGTACGCTCAGGCTTACTTCGATTATGACTCCAAGAAATCCGGCGGTGTTACAATGTCTCACCTTCGTTTTGGTAAGAAACCAATCAAATCTACATACCTGATCCATAAGGCAAACTTTGTTGCATGTCATAATCCGTCTTATGTAAATAAATACAACATGGTTCAGGAACTTGTTGATGGTGGTACATTCCTTCTTAACTGTGCATGGGATATGGAAGGTCTTGAGAAACATCTTCCGGGACAGGTTAAAGCATTCATCGCCAACCACAATATTAAATTCTACACCATCGACGGTGTGAAGATCGGTATTGAGACCGGCATGGGACCAACACGTATCAATACAATCCTTCAGTCTGCATTCTTCAAACTTACAGGAATCATTCCGGAAGATCAGGCTATCGAACTGATGAAAGCAGCTGCAAAAGCTACTTACGGACGTAAGGGTGATGACGTTGTTCAGAAGAACTGGGCAGCTATCGATGCAGGTGCAAAACAGGTTGTAGAAGTTAAAGTTCCGGAAAGCTGGAAAGATGCAGAAGATGAAGGCCTCTTCATGGCTCATGCAACTCACGGCACTCAGGAAGCTCAGGACTTCGTAAACAACATCCAGTGCAAGATCAATGCTCAGGAAGGTAACACACTTCCTGTATCCGCATTTACAGAATATGTTGATGGTACTACACCATCCGGAACAGCTGCATACGAAAAACGTGGTATCGCAGTAAACGTACCGGTATGGCAGCCAGAAAACTGTATCCAGTGTAACCGTTGTGCATATGTCTGCCCACACGCAGCAATCCGTCCGGTAGCACTGACAGAAGAAGAAGCAGCAAATGCTCCGGAAGGAATTGCTACTCTTCCGATGACTGGTATGAAAGATTACAAATTCACCATGACTGTATCAGCTTATGACTGTACAGGATGTGGTTCCTGTGCAAATGTCTGCCCGGGCAAGAAAGGTGCAAAAGCCCTTGCTATGGAAAACATGGAAGCAAATGCAGGACTTCAGAAATTCTTCGATTATGGAAGAGAGCTTCCGATTAAAGAAGACGTTATTGCTAAATTCAAAGAAACAACTGTTAAGGGAAGTCAGTTCAAACAGCCTCTGCTTGAGTTCTCCGGAGCATGTGCAGGTTGTGGTGAAACACCTTATGCAAAACTGATCACACAGCTGTTCGGTGACAGAATGTACATTGCAAATGCTACAGGATGTTCCTCTATCTGGGGTAACTCTTCACCGTCTACACCATACACAACCAACGCTAAAGGACAGGGTCCTGCATGGGCTAACTCACTGTTCGAAGACAACGCTGAGTTTGGTTATGGTATGCTTCTTGCTCAGAGAGCTATCCGTGATGGCCTCAAAGCAAAAGTTGAAGCTGTTGTAGCAGAAGGCAAAGACGAAGCAGTTAAAGAAGCTGGTCAGGAATGGCTGGATACATTCTCTGTTGGAGCAACAAACGGTGCAGCAACAGACAAGCTCATCGCTGCTCTGGAAGCATGCGGATGTGACGCTGCTAAAGAAATCCTTACTCAGAAAGATTATCTGTCCAAGAAATCCCAGTGGATCTTCGGTGGTGACGGATGGGCTTATGATATCGGATTCGGTGGTGTTGACCATGTTCTCGCAAGCGGACGTGACATCAACGTTATGGTATTCGATACAGAGGTTTATTCCAACACAGGCGGACAGTCCTCTAAATCTACACCTACAGGTGCAATCGCTCAGTTCGCAGCAGGCGGTAAAGAAACCAAGAAGAAAGATATGGCTTCCATCGCAATGAGCTATGGCTATGTATACGTAGCACAGATTTCTATGGGTGCTGACTTCAACCAGACTGTTAAAGCAATCGCTGAAGCAGAAGCATATCCGGGACCGTCTCTGATCATTGCATACGCTCCATGTATCAACCATGGTATCAAGAAGGGTATGGCAAAAGCTCAGACAGAAGAAGAACTGGCAGTTAAGTGTGGATACTGGCACAACTTCCGCTTCAACCCGGCAGCAGACAAGAAGTTTGCTCTGGATTCCAAGACACCGGATATGGAGAACTACATGGACTTCCTGAACGGCGAAGTTCGTTACAACTCCTTACAGCGTCAGAATCCTGAAAAAGCTGCAAGACTGTTTGCTAAGAATGAGTCTGAAGCAAAAGCTAGATATGCATATCTGAATAAACTGGTAGCAATGTACGGCGAAGAAGAATAATTCTTACTGCGTGCAGTGACGGAATAATTCAGAGATATAGCCGCGGTACTTTTGTACCGCGGCTTTTTGCATTAAATATAACATAAAATTTATAAGAGAGAATATGAACATACAAAATAGAAAAAACAAAAGAAGTAACAGAAGTACAAATAGCAAAAATACGGAATTTTATATTGTATATACGGTGGCATTTCTGCTGATTGCTTTTTTTCTCTATCTGAGATTTTATCTGAATGGAAAGTCTCTTGTATGGAGCCATGACGGAGTGCCGCAGCATTTGAATTCCCTGGCATACTATGGAAGATATCTCAGAGGAATTTTATATACGATATTTGTAGAACATCGTTTTTCGATACCAATGTGGGATCTCCATATTGGCTATGGTTCGGATATCCTGACGACATTGAATTATTATGTCATGGGAGACCCGTTGACGTTGCTGGCAGTGTTTTGTCCCTCTTCCAAAACTGAGATCTTATATGAATTCCTGATCTTTCTGAGAATCTACCTGGCTGGAATTGCGTTCAGCAGATACTGTTTTTATCACAAAAACAGCAGACAGGCAACTTTTATGGGATGCATGATCTATATCTTTGCGGGCTGGACAATTTATGCAGCCATGAAACATCCATATTTTTCAAACCCGATGATCTATCTGCCGTTGATCCTTATGGGAATTGACAAGATATACAAAAAAGAAAAACCATATTTGTTTATCTGGTCAGTGGCAGTAGCCGGATTATCCAATTTTTACTTTTTTTACATGTTGGGTATTTTTATGGTTTTGTATGCCGTGTTCCGGTATTTTGAACAGTTTGGAGTTCATTCCTTAAAAAATGTCGGAAAATGGTTGGGTGTTTTTGCAATATATTCCATAATAGCCGTTCTGATTGCGGCAGTCATATTGCTT
Organism: uncultured Ruminococcus sp.; assembly: GCA_900066355.1. Taxonomy (GTDB): domain Bacteria; phylum Bacillota; class Clostridia; order Lachnospirales; family Lachnospiraceae; genus Blautia_A. Next base: position 138,780 of record FMEL01000008.1, on the reverse strand, counting down.
CCGGTTATTTTTCAGGTATTGGGAACAGACCGTTTTAAGGCGGAGAACTATGTACCATTGTTTTATGACAAAGTGTACTACCAGAAATATCTGAGCTGTCTGATCGGTGAGAACATGATCCAGTGGGGAGTTGCCGGATTCTCAGCAGTTTCAATGACCGGAATATTTGTTTTGTTTGCGAAGAAAAAGAAATACAGAACGTTAAAAACAGGATTTATTCTGATAAATCTCTTTTTGCTGTTTCCATTTGCGGGGCATGTACTTAATGGATTTTCTTATGTTTCCAATCGCTGGATATGGGCATATGGTATGCTTATGGCATATATTTTTGTGAAGATGTATCCGGAATTGTTTAATCTTTCATTAAAAGAAAAACGTACAATTTTTGTTTTTCTGATGGGATATTGTGTACTGGCACTTTTGCCGGATGCGGCAAGAACACAGAGAAATCTGGTGGCGGTTCTTTTACTGGTACTGGCGACATTTACTGTATTATCATTTGGCGCAGTATTTACAAAAAGAAAAAATCTGATGCTGATGACAGGCGGCTTTTTAATTGCGGGTATCCTCTTTAATATGTATTATCAGTATTCGTACGAAAAAGATTATCTTTCGGAGTTTTCAGATCAGGGAGAAGCACTGGACAAACTGGAAACAGGGACGGATCTTGCGGTACTGAAAACAGGAGATGAATCAGTTTATCGTTATGACCAGATGGGAACACACAGCTATGAAAATTCTTCCATGCAGACAGGCACAAACGGTACATCGTATTATTTCAGCGTGGCGAGTGGTGACATTACAAATTTTTTTAATGAAGTTGATTTGAATACACCATGGGATTATCATTATGAAAATCTGGACAGCAGAACGATTCTGGATCGTCTTGCAGCAGTAAAATATTTTGTAGTAAAAGCCGGCGAAGAAGAGTATTTGCCGTATGGGTATGATACACTTGCGGCAGAAGTGGAAAAAAATGATAAATTATATCGCGCATATGAATGCAAAAATGCACTTCCGATAGGATACACTTATGATTCCTATATTCCAGAAGAAAAATATGCGAAAATGTCGACAGTTGAGAAGCAGCAGGCTTTGTTGCAGGGTGTAATACTGTCGAACAGTACAGTACCGGAAACAACATCGGAATTTAATGACAGAGAAGTGCCATATAAACTGGTGACAGGTTCAGGCTGCAGAGAAAAAGATGGGAAACTGATCGTTACAAAGGAAAATGCGCAGGCAAAACTGGTTTTCGACGGGCTGGATGAATGCGAGACATATCTTATTACAGAAGGCGTTGACTATGAGGCACTTTCACCGCGAGAGTTGATCAGTGATAAGAAATGGAGCAAAATGACACTCTACGAGCAGAAAAAAATTCAGTACGAAAACAGTACATGGCGATACTGGAAAGAAAGCCAGAAAGCATATATTGATGTTACCGGACAATTTCTTGACAAGACAATCAGTATTTTTACAGACAAATACAATGCATACAGCGGACGATCAGATTTTCTGTGTAATACCGGTTACAGTGTAAAGAGAAAGAAGTCCATTACGCTCACCTTTGAAAATACAGGTGTATATTCATATAAAAATATGAAAGTTGTATGTCAGCCAATAGAAAATATAGAGAGTCAGACAACTAAATTGAGGGCGGAAAGTCTGGAAAATGTTGAGATAAAGAATCATGAACTTACAGGAAATATTTCTGTATCAAAAGATAAGGTTCTTGTGATTTCGCTGCCTTACAGCAAAGGTTTTCAGGCTTATGTAGACGGTCAGAAAACAGAGTTAAAACAGGCAAACACCATGTATATGGCACTGGAACTTAAGAAAGGGGCACATGAGATCCGTCTCACATACTGCACACCATATCTGAAAGCAGGACTTATCTTGACTTGTGCAGGGGTATTGTGCTACATTTGTGTGGTGTTAGCTTACAAAAAGAAAAGAGGAAAGAAAAAACATGGGTAGATTATCTGTCGTACTTCCGGCTTATAATGAGGAACTGATGGTTGGGAAAACATGCAGGGTTCTTCATGAAGTTCTGTCCGGGGCAGGAATTTCGTATGAGTTGGTTCTTGTAAATGATGGATCTAAAGACCGTACATGGGATGAAATATTAAAAGCCGGAGAAAAAGATCCGAACATTCTCGGGGTGCATTTTTCACGTAATTTCGGGAAAGAAGCGGCTGTTTTTGCCGGAATGGCACAGGCAACAGGAGATGTGGTAGCTGTTATGGACTGCGATCTGCAGCATCCGGCGGAAACACTGATTGAGATGTACCGAAAATGGGAAGAAGGCTACGAAGTTATTGAGGGCATTAAGAAAAGCCGTGGAAATGAGAGTATTATCCATAAGAAGTGTGCGGGATTTTTCTATGGCATCATGTCTAAGGCAACAAAGGTGGATATGCAGAATACCTCCGATTTCAAAATGATGGATCGAAGAGTGGTAAACAGTATTCTTTCTCTTCCGGAAAGAAATATGTTTTTCCGCGCAACCTCCTCATGGGTAGGATATAAGACTGCATATGTGGAGTTTGAAGTTCATGAACGTGAAGCTGGTGAATCGAAGTGGTCTACCGGCTCGCTGATCAAATATGCTTTTACGAATATCGTTGCATTTACGACGGCTCCGCTTCAGTTTGTAACAGTTGGCGGATGTATTTGCTTTGGCTGTTCACTGCTCATGATCATTTATTCATTGATTCAGTACTTCCGGGGACATGCAATTGAAGGATATACAACGACGATTTTACTGCTTCTTCTGATCGGCAGTGCGATCATGCTGAGCCTTGGAGTGATTGGCTATTATCTTGCAAAAATTTACGAAGAAGTCAAACGTCGTCCGAGATATATAGTGTCTCAGATTGTTCGTGGAAACAAAGACGTGACAGATTCTGTCAGAGATGATGCATAAGAGGAGAAAGCAATGAAAAAAATCAAAGATCTGGTTCTTCGCCTGTATGGAAATGATGTGGTCAGATACATATTTTTTGGCGGATGCACGACTTTAGTGAATCTTGTATGTTTTTATATATTTTGGAATATCTGTCATGTAAATTTGAATATCGCAAATGTGATATCAATTGTTGTGGCAATCATCTTTGCATATGTAGTTAATTCAAAATATGTATTTCAGGATAAATGTGAGACACTGAAAGACCATATACAGCCGTTTTGCAAATTTGTAAGTGCAAGACTTCTGACGATGGTGATTGAAGTTGGTGGAGTATGGCTGCTTGTTGAAGTAATGGGAATGAATGGAATGGTTGGAAAATTCTGTACTCAGTTTATCGTACTGGCGCTGAACTACATATTCAGTAAATTCTTTGTATTTACTACAGGAAAATAAGCATTATAGCATATGCAAAAGAGAAGTGGGAGATGGAAAACAAAATGACATTGGAAGAAACTCTTGTTCAGATAAAACCATTAGATGAAAGAGCAATGGAGATTGCGGCAAAACGATGGGACAGCATTGCAAAACCGCTGCATTCTCTTGGTAAAATGGAAAAACTGGTCATTCAGATCGCAGGAATTACCGGAGATCCGGATATCCATATAAAAAAGCGCGCGTTGGTTCCGATGTGTGCAGATAATGGTGTGGTAGAAGAGGGAGTGACCCAGACCGGACAGGAAGTGACAGCAATCGTTGCGGAAAATTTCCTTTCCGGAGATACCTCTGCGTGTGTGATGAGCAGACAGTGCGGAACCAAAGTCATTCCAGTCGATATCGGTATGACAGTAGATACAAGGGTATCGACAGATCTGAAAGTTGCATGTGGAACAGCAAATATGACAAAGGAGCCTGCCATGACAAGAGAACAGGCAGTGCAGGCACTGGAGACAGGCATTGAAATGGTGCGTCGTCTGAAAGAAGACGGTTACGGCCTTCTGGCGACGGGAGAAATGGGAATCGGAAATACGACGACCAGCAGTGCGGTAGCATCTGTGCTTCTGAACCGTCCGGCTGAAGAAATGACGGGACGCGGTGCAGGTCTTTCCGGAGACGGACTGGACCGTAAGATACATGCAATCAAAAAAGCAATTGCAGTCAACCGGCCTGATCCGAAAGATGCAATCGATGTACTGGCAAAGGTCGGAGGATTCGATATTGCCGGTATGGCAGGTATGTTTCTGGGTGGAGCAGCTCTCGGTGTGCCGGTTGTGATTGACGGATTTATCTCCTGTGTGGCAGCATTGATCGCACAGCGTATCTGTCCGCAGGCGGGAGACTATATGATTGCATCTCATGTATCAAAAGAACCGGCGGCGCATCTGATTCTCGAAGCACTTGGCAAGGAAGCTGTACTTCATGGAGAAATGTGCCTCGGAGAAGGCAGCGGAGCTGTGGCACTGTTCCCGTTCCTCGATATGGGAGTTGCCGTTTATGAATCGATGAGTACATTTGAGGATATCCATGTGGAACAGTATAAGGAGCTTGTATAAACATGATGATTCTTGTAACCGGCGGAAGCGGCAGTGGAAAATCTTCCTTCGCGGAAGACTGTATTGTGTCTTTCGGAAATGCCAGGCGTATATATATAGCGACTATGTACCCGTTTGACGAAGAGAGCAAAAAGCGTGTGAAGCGTCATCAGGCTATGCGACAGGGTAAAGGGTTTGATACCCTGGAGTGTTACACCGGACTTGTCCGGGCTGCGATTCCGGAAGGCAGTACGGTTCTTCTGGAGTGTATGTCTAATCTGGTGGCGAATGAGATGTTTCAGGAAAACGGTGCGCACGAAAATACGGTAGAAGCAGTAATCGGAGGCGTAGAATTTCTGCAAAAACAGACCCAAAATCTTGTGATCGTAACAAATGAGATCTTTTCGGAAACAGAAGAATATCAGGGGGATACAAAGCTTTATCAGGAATATCTCGGCAAGATCAATCAGAAACTTGCAGATATGGCGGATGAAGTTGTAGAAGTGGTGTATGGAATTCCTGTATATCACAAAAAATATACATTTTCTGATACGAACAGGAGGGAAGTTCACTGATGAAAAGTCTCTGGAATAGCTTCAAAATTGCATTTTCCATGTTTTCAAAGATTCCGGTGCCACAGGCAGAGTGGACAGAAGAGAATATGAAATATATGCTTTGTTTTTTTCCGTTCATCGGAACGGCAATCGGCATTGTATTTCTGGTGGCAGAATGGATCTGCAGATATCTGGGGTTCGGAAATTCATTTACGGCAATGGTACTGGTTCTTGTGCCGGTGATCCTCACCGGTGGAATTCATATAGACGGACTTCTGGATACTTCAGATGCCTTGAGTTCCTGGCGTGACAGGGAAAAGCGTCTGGAGATTCTCAAAGATTCACATGCGGGTGCATTTGCAGTTATTACGGCATGTGTGTATTTTCTTGTATTGTTTGGGACAATGAGGCAGATCACGGAAGTGAATAACCGGACGGCAATGTATCTTCTTGCGTGCAGCTATATGGTTTCCAGATGCCTTTCCGGGATCGGTGTGATCACGTTGCCAAAGGCGAATGCAAGTGGTACGGTTGCAGAGTTTTCTCGCAAGGCAGAAGATAAAAAAGTGCATAATATACTGGTGATCTATCTTGTGATCCTGGCGGCAGTGATGATCTGGATACAGCCGGTATGGGGCGTTTCCATGTTGGGGACAGCCCTGCTGGTATTTGCATTTTACAGACATAAGGCGATGAAATATTTCGGCGGTACGACCGGAGATCTTTCGGGATATTTTCTATGCCTTTGCGAGATATGGATGCCTCTGGCGCTGGCGGTGGTTATGATGCTCTATAAGGTGTGAGGGTAAAAATATGAAGATGATCATAGGGGGAGCGTTTCAGGGAAAAACACTTCTGGCAAAAAAAATATATCCGGATATTGACTGGATAAACGGTGCAGATGCTGACTGGGAGAAGATCGCATCAGCACAGGGGATCCTGTGTTTTCATGAATTTATCCGAAAAGAGATGCAAATCGGAAATGATGTCAGCAAACTTGCAGAACGACTGATTCAGGTCAATCCGCAGGTGGTTCTTGTATCAGATGAAGTGGGATATGGCATTGTACCCATTGATCCATTTGATCGGGCGTATCGTGAAGCAGTTGGCAGAGTATGTACGAAGCTTGCCGCATACAGCACGCAGGTGATGAGAGTTGTATGTGGAATAGGGACGGTGATCAAAGATGCTTAAGATCTGGCTGATCCGTCATGGAATGACGGAGGGAAACCGACATCAGCGTTATATCGGAGTGACAGATGAACCACTGTGTGAGGAAGGTAGAGAACTGCTCGGAAAGTTTACATATCCGAAGCCGCAGGCGGTATTTGTCAGTCCGCTTAAGCGTTGTCTTGAGACGGCGGCAATTCTGTTTGGTGATCCGAAAGTCCGGATTATTGACCAGCTTGCAGAATGTGATTTTGGAGAATTTGAAAATAAAAATTATAAAGAACTTTCCGGTGATCCACGCTATCAGGCATGGATAGACAGCAATGGAATACTGGCCTTTCCGGGTGGTGAAAGCAAAGACGAATGTGCGACTCGTAATCTGGAAGGTTTTCAGAGAGCGGTGTCTGCATGCATACGGGAAGAAATTACGGAGGCAGCACTGGTTGTACATGGAGGCACGATCATGAATATTATGGAGCAATACGCACTTCCTAAAAAAGAATTTTATGAGTGGCATGTCGGTAATGGATGTGGCTATCTTGTGGAACTTGATCCTGTTCTCTGGAAAAAAGACAGGAGAAATCTGAAGCTTCTGGAAGAACGAAAATAGCTTTTCAGAAGAACAAAAATATGATATAGTAAAAACAGCGACGGAGCAGAATTTTGTTCCGTCGTTTTTTTATTTAAAATATACAAAATTTTTTTGAACACCAAAAGGAAATTGCAAATCGGGTTGAAATAATATAGAAAATATGTTACATTATATAGTATAAAACACCGAAAACTTATGGGAAATTTTGTCGTGAATTGGAAAGATTTCACAAGGCAGGGAGGACGTATATGCGGATTATCGGAAACGGAAGAATGATTACACGGGACGCATCCAATGCTTTTTACGAAAATGGTGCAGTGGCAATGGACGGGAACACCATAATCATGGTGGGTACAACAGAAAAAGTAAAGAATACATATCCGGATGCGGAATTTACAGATGCGCACGGTGGAATTATCATGCCGGCATTTATTAATGTACATGAACATATTTACAGTGCATTTGCGCGGGGATTAAGCGTCAAAGGGTATAACCCGAAAGGTTTCCTGGATATTCTGGACGGGATGTGGTGGAATATTGACCGCCATCTGACACTGGAACAGACGAAGCTTTCCGCGTACGCAACATATATTGATTCTATAAAAAACGGGGTGACAACAGTATTTGACCACCATGCAAGTTTCGGGCATATCGAAGGTTCTCTTCATATGATCGAAGAAGCTTCGAAGGATCTTGGAGTCCGTACCTGTCTCTGCTATGAAATATCTGACAGAGATGGAATGGAAAAATCACGGGAATCTGTGATGGAGAATGTAAATTTCATCCGACATGTGAGGGAAGATGACAGTGATATGCTGGCAGCCATGATGGGAATGCATGCATCTTTTACGATCTCTGATGAGACGATGGCACTTTGTAATGAACTGAAACCAGAAGGGGTTGGATATCATATCCATGTGGCAGAGGGGATTTATGATCTGCACCAGTGTCTGAAAGAGCACAGCAAACGTATCGTTGACCGCCTTTATGACTGGAATATCCTTGGACCGAAGACACTTCTCGGACATTGTATCTATATCAATGAGCACGAGATGGAACTGATTAAAGAGACAGATACAATGGTAGTGCACAATCCGGAATCGAATATGGGGAATGCCTGTGGATGTCCTCCAACGATGGAACTGGTACACAAGGGCATTCTGACGGGCCTTGGTACAGACGGATATACCCATGATATGATGGAGTCCTGGAAAGTGGCAAACATTCTGCATAAACACCATCTCTGTGATCCGACAGCAGCATGGAGTGAAATTCCGCAGATGCTGTTTGAGGGAAATGCAAAGATTGCAAACCGTTATTTTAAGAAAACACTGGGCATCCTGAAAGTGGGAGCAGCGGCCGATGTGATCGTGATCGATTATGATCCGCTGACACCGATGGATGCATCCAATTGTAACAGCCATCTTTTGTTCGGAGTAAACGGAAGTATGGTGCAGACAACTGTATGTAACGGAGAAATTCTGATGAAAGACCGTGAAGTGCTGGTATGTGATGAGGAAAAGATTATGGCAGACTGCCGCCAGGCGGCAAAAGAACTGGCTGAGGATATCAACGCGTGATATTATCTTTGAACAGTAACATTTATTTTTCTGATGAGATGAGGAAGGAATTCAGGGAGGATATAATATGAGTGATATTATGAAAAGCATTCCATTCGGACAGTTGATGGAATGGATCTTGAATGAATATAAAAAAACAGGTCAGGTGTTTGGTATTCAGAAAGCTTATGTGGCTGATCAGTCAAAAACAATCGAAATATTCGGAAGAAAACTTGAAAATCCGGTAGGACCGGCAGCAGGTCCACATACACAGCTCGCACAGAATCTTGTGGCTGCATATATCGCAGGTGCCAGATTTTTTGAATTAAAAACCGTACAGAAAATGGATGGACAGGAGCTTTCTGCATGCATCCCGAAGCCATGTATCGTGGCAGAAGATGAAGCATACAACTGTGAATGGTCGACGGAACTTTATGTACCGCAGGCAATGGAAGAATATATTAAAGGCTGGATTCTTATTCATGTGATTGCAAAAGAATTTGGTATTGGAAGCCCGGATGGATTCCAGTTTAATATGTCCTGTGGCTATAACCTTGAAGGCATCAAAGACAAAAAGATCGATGACTTTATTGAAGGACTGAAAGATGCTGGAGATACGGCAATCTTCAAAGAATGCAAACAGTGGCTTCTGGAGCATATCAGTCTATTTGAACATGTGACAAAAGAAGATGTCGAAGCAATTCCTGCAAAAGTCTGTAATTCCATTACACTTTCTACAATGCACGGATGTCCACCGCAGGAAATTGAAAATATCGTGCGGTATCTTCTGAAAGAGAAGCATATTAATACTTACGTAAAATGTAATCCGACACTTCTTGGCTATGAATTTGTGAGAAAGGCAATGGATGATCTTGGCTATGATTATATGGCATTTACGGATTTCCATTTCAAAGATGACCTGCAGTATGAGGACGCAGTTCCGATGCTGAAACGTCTGATGGAAACCGCTGCACAGGAAGGGCTTTCTTTCGGAGTGAAGCTGACCAATACATTTCCTGTTGATATTAAGAGACAGGAACTTCCGGGAGAAGAAATGTATATGTCCGGTAAAGCGCTGTTCCCGCTTTCTATTTCAGTTGCGTCACGACTTGCAGAATCTTTTGACGGAAAACTTCCGATGTCTTTCTCCGGAGGGGCAGACCAGAAAAATATTGATCAGATTGTAGACTGCGGCATCTGGCCGGTTACAGTTGCAACAGTACTTCTGAAACCGGGCGGATATAAATGGATGACCAAAATTGCCGAGAAAGCAGATAGCTGTGAAATCGGAAAATGTGGAGAGGTTCAGGTTGAAACACTGAAGAAACTTGCAGAGGATTCACTTACAGATGCGCATTATCGCAAAACAGGCAGGAAAGCAGCCGGTAAACGTACCGAAGAAAAGTCACCGCTTCTGGACTGTCTGAAAAAGAATGGTGTTGGAGAAAAGAAAGAATTTACCGGACATAAACGTGTCTGTGGAAACTGTGCAGACGTATGTCCAAACCGTGCAAATGTGCTGATCGAAGTGCCGGAGATGGAACTTTTGCAGATTCTTCACGTAGATTATATGTGCAATGAATGTGGAAACTGTCGCTCTTTCTGTCAGTATGCAGGTGCGCCGTATAAAGACAAATTTACGTTATTTGCAACAGAAGAAGATATGGAGGACAGCACCAATAATGGATTTACCGTAATTGATGCCGAAACAAAAGAGGTACTGGTACGTATCGGAGACAGACAGGAAAAAGTAAAAGCTGACCAGCCATCAGAAATGCTTAGTGAGGATCTCGGCAAACTGATGTGTACTGTGATTGACGATTATACATATCTGCTTATGTGATATCAGGGAAATTCATACTGAAAAATCCGCAGATATCATATAAGTAGTGAAAAGGAGAGCCGCTATGGCAACATTTAAGGTGAACGGCAGGACTGTTCAGACTGAAAAAAATCAAAAACTGTTACGATTTCTGCGGGATGAACTGCATCTGACTTCAGTGAAGGATGGATGTAGTGAAGGGGCATGTGGAGCCTGCACCGTGATCATTGACGGAAAGACCTGTAAGGCATGTGTCCCGGATACGGATTTGCTGGAAGGCAGGGAAGTGATCACGGTGGAAGGTCTGACAGAATGGGAAGAACAGGTTTATACTTATGCATACGGAAAGGCGGGGGCTGTACAGTGTGGCTTCTGTATCCCGGGAATGGTGATGTGCACAAAGGCGCTTCTGGACGTAAATAAAAAGCCCTCTGATAATGAGATTCGGTATGCACTGCGAAATAACTACTGCCGCTGTACCGGTTATGTAAAGATTATGGATGCAGTTCGAATTGCAGCAAAAATTCTGGATACTGGTGTCATTCCGGATGATGGAGATCAGAACTGGACACTTGGAAACCGTGTTGCAAGGATCGATGTAGAAGAAAAAGTGCTTGGAGCCGGTAAATATCCGGATGATTTTTATCTTGATGGGATGCTTTATGGAGCAGCACTTCGAAGTAAATATGCGCGTGCCAGAGTCCTTTCTATTGATACATCCAAAGCCAGAGCACTTGATGGTGTAGAAGCTGTTGTGACTGCTGAAGATATACCGGGAGAGAACAAGATCGGACATCTGAAACATGATCAGTATACGCTGATTCCGGTAGGTGGCCTTACACATTATCTTGGAGATGCGATTGCACTGGTTGCTGCGAAGGACAGAGAAACAGCGGAAAAAGCAAAGAAACTGATAAAAGTAGAATACGAAGTACTGCCACCTGTACACACGATTGAAGAGGCGGCTGCACCGGACGCACATAAGGTGTTTGACGAAGAAGAAAATAATATCTGTGCGCATAAACATATCAGCCGTGGAAATGCAGAAGAAGCCATTCACAATTCTAAATATGTGATTTCACATCACTTTGAGACACCGTGGACAGAACATGCTTTTCTGGAACCGGAATGCGCGGTTGCATTTTATGATGAAGACGGAGATGTATTTATTTATTCGACGGATCAGTCTGCACACCAGACGCTGCATGAATGTTCCCTTGTTCTTGGAACGGACAAAGTAAAAGTACAGAATGCACTGGTCGGAGGCGGATTCGGTGGAAAAGAAGATATGACGGTTCAGCATCTGGCAGCACTTCTCACTTATGTGACGAAAAAACCGGTCAAAGTAAAACTGACCAGGGCAGAGTCCCTTCTGGTGCATCCGAAACGTCATCCGTTCTATATGGATATGACAATGGGATGTGATGAACATGGAAATATCATGGGAGTAAAAGCTACTGTATTTTCTGATACCGGAGCATATGCATCTCTTGGCGGACCTGTGCTTGAACGTGCCTGTACGCATGCGGCAGGACCATATCATTATGAGAATTTCGAAATTGAAGGTACTGCCTACTATACAAATAATCCACCGGCGGGTGCTTTTCGCGGATTTGGTGTCACCCAGACCTGTTTTGCAACAGAAACACTTCTGAATATGATGGCAGATAAAGTGGGAATCACCCCTTGGGAAATTCGTTACCGCAATGCGATACGTCCGGGAGAAGTGCTTCCGAATGGTCAGATCGTAGATGAGTCTACCGGTCTTATTGAGACACTGGAGGCGGTTAAGGAAGATTATGAAGCGGCTCTGGCAGAGGGCAAACCGGTCGGAATCGGATGTGCAATGAAAAATGCCGGTGTCGGCGTTGGCATCCCGGATACCGGACGTGTGAAGCTGATCGTAGAAGACGATGAGAAGCTGCATATTTATTCCGGAGCATCCTGCATCGGTCAGGGACTCGGTACAGTTCTTGTACAGATGGTTGTGACCAATACAGATCTGAAACATCAGGATATCGTATACGAGAGAAGCAATACCTGGATCGCACCGGATTCCGGTACAACGTCCGGCTCGAGACAGACACTGATCACCGGAGAAGCATGCCGGAGAGCCTGTGAAAAGCTGATGGAAGACCGAAAAACGGGGAAAAGTTTGAGTGATATGAAGGGAAACGTGTATTACGGAGAATATCTTGCAAAGACAGATCCACTTGGAGCCAATGTACCGAATCCGGTTTCACATGTAGCATATGGATATGCAACGCAGATGTGCATACTGGATAAAAATACCGGTGAGCTGGAACATATTGTTGCGGCACATGATGTCGGTAAAGCAGTCAATCCGCTGTCCTGCGAAGGTCAGATTGAAGGTGGTGTTGTAATGTCGATGGGATATGCACTCAGAGAAAAATATCCGATTGATGAAAACTGCAGGCCAATCCAGAAATATGGGTCACTCGGATTGTTCCGTGCTCATGAAGTTCCGAAGATAAAAGCAATTGTTGTAGATAAGCCGGGATTAAATGTAGCATGTGGCGCAATCGGTATCGGAGAAATTACTTCGATTCCTACAGCACCGGCGATTGCAGATGCTTATTTCCGTTATGATGGAGTGCGGAGATACAGTCTGCCGCTTGCAGATACACCATACGAAAGGAAGTGGTGATATGGCTGTGAAAAAAAGATTTCCATACCGTGCAGCCCTTGTGGCGTGTAATGGCGGGTGCAGGGCGGTAAAAGGTGAAAAGGGGTGTACAGACGGCTGTATCGGCTGTGGCGACTGCGTACAGGCATGTAAATTCGGGGCAATTTTTCTAAATGAATATGGTGTGGCAGAAGTGGATGAGGAGAAATGTATTGCCTGTGGGAAATGTGCAAAAGTCTGTCCGCAGGAGATCATTCACATTCATGAGTGTGCAAACTATATTGTTGTAAAATGCTCCAATAAGAGCAAAGGAGCAGCGGCAAAGAAACAGTGTGAAGTAAGCTGTATCGGTTGCGGTATCTGTGAAAAGACCTGTACGGCAGGTGCCATTCGGGTTACAGAGAATCATGCCGTGATAAATGAAGAACTGTGTTTAAGCTGTGGGATGTGCGCGGTGAAATGTCCACAGCATGCAATTTATGATCTGCGCGGAATATATACAGAAGTAAAATGACAGAAGTATTTTAACAGGTAAGTTCTTTTTTCTATTCAAAAGATTTTATTGAGAAAATTTTATGAAGAAGGTGAGTAATCATGATTGGAAAAAGTGTTCCGCGTGTAGACGCATATGAGAAAGTCACCGGAAGAGCAAAATTTACAGAAGATCTACTTCCGAAAAGATGTCTGGTGGCGAAAGTGCTGCATGCAACAATTGGAAATGGAATCGTAAAATCTATTGATACAAGTGAGGCCGAGAGCATGGAAGGGGTGGTGAAGGTTGTGACGTTCCATGATGTCCCGGATCATTGCTATCCGACACCGGGACATCCATGGTCTGTGGAACTGGCACATCAGGACGTGGCAGACAGGAATCTGCTGACTGGTCGTGTGCGCTATTATGGAGATGATATTGCAGCGGTTGTTGCAGAGGATGAAATTATTGCATCCAGAGCGTTGAAAAAGATCAAAGTAGAATATGAGGAATATCCGGTTGAGATTCATCCGCGTAAATCCATGTATGGAAGTAAACCGCCGATTCATTTCGATAAAAAAGATAACGTACTTGCCCGTTCAAATTATTTTATCGGAGATGTCGATAAAGGTATGGAAGAAGCCGAAACGGTGGTAAAAGGCACATACAAGACTCCAATCGTACAGCATTGTCATATCGAAAACCCGATTTCGTATGCCTATATGGAAAAAGGACGGATCGTGGTTGTGACATCTACGCAGATTCCGCATATCGTGCGTCGTGTCATTGGTCAGGCACTTGGAATCCCATGGGGCAATATCCGTGTGATCAAGCCATATATCGGAGGTGGATTTGGAAATAAGCAGGATGTCTTATATGAACCACTGAATGCTTTCCTGACAACGCAGGTGGGCGGCAGACCGGTCAAACTGGATGTCAGCAGAGAAGAAACTTTCTGCAATACCAGAACCCGTCATGCTATTGAATTTGATCTTGCCGCAGGTGTGGATAAAGAAGGAAAACTTGTTGCAAAGGATATGCATTCATATTCCAATCAGGGCGCTTATGCATCACATGGCCATGCGATTGCGGCGAACGGTCTGACTTCATGGAGACTGCAATATGCCTGTCCGAATATCCGTGGAGAGGCTTATACGATCTATACCAACACACCGGTAGGTGGTGCAATGCGTGGTTATGGAATTCCGCAGGTATGCTTCGCAATAGAGAGCTTTATGGATGATGTGGCAGAAGCAATCCACATGGATCCACTGGAATTCCGCAGGAAAAACTTAATTGAAGGATATTATGAAGACCGTTATCTGAAACCGATCGCTGCAAATACGAACGGTATTTTTGAATGTCTGAAAAAGGGTGCGGAATACATTCACTGGGATGAAAAAAGAAAAAAATATGCAAAGCAGACAGGAGCGGTACGCCGGGGAGTCGGAATGGCTCTGTTTTCGTATAAAACCGGTGTATGGCCGATTTCACTGGAAATCGCAGGGGCACGTCTTTCACTGAATCAGGATGGCAGTGTGCAGCTCCAGCTTGGTGCAACGGAGATCGGACAGGGAGCGGATACGGTATTTTCACAGATGGTTGCAGAGACACTTCAGACAGATATGGCTCATGTACACATCCAGACTGTGCAGGATACCGATGTATCTCCGTTTGACACGGGAGCGTATGCTTCCAGACAGTCTTTTGTAACAGGAACGGCAGTGAAACACTGTGCAGAAATTTTAAGAGACAAGATTCTGGCTTATGCAAAGACTTTACTGCCGGAGGTAGATACCAGAGAATTAAGTCTTCATGATAACTGGATCTGGGCAGGTGAAGAACAGGCAATTTCACTTGCTGCACTGGCAGAAGAAAGTTATTACAGCCTGACGAATTCTTCTGTACTGACAGCAGAAGTATCTGAACAGGTAAAGAAAAATACGATTGCAACCGGCTGTTGTTTTGCCGAAGTTGAAGTCGACATCAAACTTGGAAAGATAAAGATCCTTCATATCATCAATGTGCATGACAGTGGAAAACTTCTGAATCCACAGCTTGCCGAAATGCAGGTGCATGGTGGTATGTCGATGGGCATGGGCTATGGCATCAGTGAACAGTTGATTCTTGATGAAAAGACAGGAAGACCTTTAAATGGTAATCTTCTTGACTATAAACTGATGACGATGCTGGATACGCCGGACATCAAAGCCGACTTTGTGGAAATGGATGATCCGATGGGACCATATGGAAATAAAGCACTTGGGGAGCCACCGGCAATTCCGAGTGCACCGGCAATCCGTAATGCAGTGCTTCATGCAACCGGTGTGGCATTCAATGAGAATCCACTGACGCCACAGCGTCTGATTGACGGATTCAAAAAAGCAGGACTGATCTGAGAGGGGGCGCAGACTATGTATGACATTGAGCAATACTATAATGCAAAAACCGTATCAGAGGCAGTTATGCTTCTGAAAGAACATCCGGATGCGAGAATCATATCAGGAGGAAGTGATGTCCTGATCAAAATCCGTGAAGGCAGGATGGCAGGCACTTCTCTGGTATCCATCCGGGATATTGAGGAAATTAAAGGTATTACAGGAAATGAGAACGGGGATATTCTGATTGGCGCAGGAACAGTATTTTCACATATTACAGCGGATCCGATCATACAGAAATATATTCCGGTTCTGGGAGAAGCAGTTGATCAGGTTGGCGGTCCGCAGATTCGAAATATTGGTACGATCGGCGGAAATATCTGTAATGGTGCCGTCAGTGCTGATAGCGTACCAACGGTTTTTTCCTACAATTCACTCCTGCATATTGCAAATGAAGATGGTGGCAGAATCACACCGGTACGGGAATTTTATCTGGGACCGGGACGCGTAGATCTGCATCCGGGCGAGGTACTTACCCATGTAGTGATCCCGAAAAAAGAATATGCCGGATATCACGGACACTATATTAAATATTCGATGCGAAATGCAATGGATATTGCGACGTTAAGCTGCAGTGTGGTAAGTAAAGTTGATACAGAAAAAAATATTCTGGAGGATGTACGTATTACCTTCGGTGTAGCGGCACCGGTTCCGTATCGGTGCGTAGAGACGGAAGAAAAGCTGAAAGGCAGAATTTTGGATGAAAGTTTTTATCAGGAACTGGAAGAAAGTATTCGAGGTGAAATCCATCCGAGGGATTCCTGGAGAGCTTCGAGAGATTTCCGTCTTCAGATTGGTGGAGAAATTGCAAAAAGAGCGCTGCTTAGGACAGTAGAGCTTGCCAGAATGGATAACGGCATGGGAGGTGAAGAAGCATGAAAAAAGAAAAAATGCTTGTTCAGTGTGTGGTAAACGGAGAAGAGGTAGCAGAATATGTTGATCCGAGAGAATCTCTTCTGGATATGCTGCGTAATCACCTCGGGCTGACCTCTGTAAAGAGAGGCTGTGAAGTCGGAGAATGCGGCGCCTGTACCGTGATCATCGATGGTGAAACCATTGACTCCTGTATTTATCTGGCGGTTTGGGCGGAGGGCAAAAACATCCGTACACTGGAAGGACTGGAAAAAAACGGTGAGCTGACACGGATTCAGGAAGCTTTTATTGAAGAAGGTGCGGTGCAGTGCGGGTTCTGTACGCCGGGTTTTATTATGTCGGCAACGGTTCTTCTGGAGCAGGGAAAAGAACTGACCAGAGAAGAAATTAAGAAAAAAATGTCCGGAAATCTCTGCCGCTGTACGGGATATCAGAATATCGTCAATGCGGTAGAAAAAGTGATGCATGAAAGGAATGACAGCTGAGATGAAACATAAAACAACACTGATCGTACGTGGGGGCGGGGATCTTGCAAGTGGAGTGATCCACAGACTTTATAGATGCGGCTATCAGGTTCTGGTGCTGGAATGTGCGAAGCCGAGTGCAATACGACGGCGTGTTTCTTTTGGTGAAGCAGTCTATGACGGAACATCGAGGGTTGAGGGTGTTACCGGAAGGCTGATCAAAGATATTTCAGAGTGCCGGAAAGTATGGGATGAAAAAGAAATCCCGATTCTGGTTGATGAGAATGCAGATGCAGTTTCTGAATTAAAGCCGGATGCACTCATTGATGCAATTCTTGCCAAAAAGAATCTCGGAACGACAAGGATGATGGCACCGCTCACAATCGGACTTGGACCTGGATTTACAGCACGCGTGGACGTTGATTATGTGGTAGAAACGCAGAGAGGACATAATCTCGCAAGGGTGATCGAAAAAGGCACAGCAGCGCCGAATACAGGAATTCCGGGGATGATTGCCGGATATGGAAAAGAGCGTGTGATTCACTCACCGGCTGCCGGGATGATACACAACTATTCAGAAATCGGTGATATTGTGGAAAAAGACCAGATTATTGCCATGGTGGACGAAACACCGGTATATGCATCTCTGACCGGTGTATTACGAGGAATCATCCGGGATGGTTTTGTGGTGCCGGAAGGAATGAAAATCGCAGATATTGATCCCCGTAAAGAACAGAAGAAAAACTGCGACACAATTTCAGATAAGGCACGCTGTATTGCGGGCAGTGTAGTTGAAATCTTATTATCAGAAGGAGTACTGCCGTGATGCGGACGGACTCCATCCTGAAAGCACTGGATATAGATACAGACAGATATCCGGTGCTTTCTGTTGTTGGTGGAGGCGGAAAGACCAGCCTGATTTTTCGGATGATGGAAGAACTGACGGCAGCAGGAAAAAAAGTGCTCATAACAACAACTACACACATGGCGTATGAGCCGGATCGGCCGTTTGCTGAAGATGGAGATATGATAAGTATAAAGCAGAATCTGGAAGCATACGGATATACGATTGCTGCTTCATTGGACAGAGAAAAGCATAAGATCGGTGCACTGTCGGAAGAAAAGCTGAAAGAAATTAAAGTTTTGGCGGATGTGATTCTGATCGAAGCAGATGGTGCGAAAAGATATCCGTTGAAAGTGCCGGCAAGCTGGGAACCCGTGATCTGGGAGCAGACGGATCTGGTGATTGCAGTAGTAGGGATGGATGCGGTTGGCAGACCAATTCGGGAAGTATGCCACAGACCGGAGTGTGTGGCGGATTTCATTGGAAAAGAGACAGAAGAGAAGCTTACAGAAGAAGATATTGTAAAGATTGTGTTATCCACAGAAGCTCTCCGAAAATGCGTGGATGGACGAGAATACCGTGTACTGCTGAATAAAGCAGATATCCCAGGGAAATCTCAGACAGCAGAGAGTATTGCTGACAGGTTGGAAGAACAGGTCATTCATGTAGCCTGGGGAAGTCTGAGAGAGAAAGAATATCATATCTGCGGTCAGGCTGAAACAGAGCGTAAGAGCGCAGCTCAGATGTCATCTAAGAGAGTGAAATTGGCACTTATTATGCTGGCGGCTGGAAACAGCCGCCGCTTCGGTTCGAATAAGCTGATGTATCAGGTAGAGGGGAAAATGATGTATCGGCATGTTTTGGAAGAACTGCAAAAGGCAGCAGCAAAAATGCAGAACAGCCGGATCGTGGTGGTGACACAGGAAAAGTTTGCGGAGATCATAGATGCTGCAAAAGAAATCGGTGCGGAGGCCTTGATTAATCCACAGCCGGAGAGAGGGATTTCTTCCTCTATGCAGATCGGGCTGGAAAGCGCAAAAGACGCGGATGCATGTCTCTTTACGGTATCCGATCAGCCATGGCTCACTGCGGAAACAATCATTGCGCTTTATGACGCGCTTCAGAGCGAAAATAAGGGAATGGCATGCACCATTCGGGGCGAAAAAACAGGAAATCCGTGTATTTTTTCTAAGAAATATTATAGAGAACTGATGGAAATTACCGGTGATAAAGGAGGCAAACAGATCATAAAAAGATATCCTGAAGATGTGACATATCTTAAAATAAGCGATGAGAGGGAACTGCAGGATGTAGATGTACCGTTGTGATTCCGTTTGACAGGAATGCTGCAACAGTGGGTTAGTGGTGCAGAACAAAAGATGACCATGCAAAAAAGGAATAGAGTATGTTCCAATAATTTTGGATACATACTTTATTCCTTTTTAAATAATCTTGTATCATAATAAAAAAATATCAGTAGTATTATTTCTTTGTATTAGTTTTTTTCATAAATCCGTGTTTCTGGGCGTCTTCTTCTGCGAGACGTACAGTTTCTTCTGATGGATTGGAAATTACTGCTGCGAAGCAGACATCACACGGAGGGTTTTCTTTGACAGCCTGTACAGCTGCGGTAACAGCAGAAACATCACCTGTCACAAAAACCGTCTCATGTCCGCCACATTTGCCGTTTCGTGTAAGAAAAGACACATCGGCTGTTTTAAGCATCTGGTCGGTTACGATGATTGCGTTGCTGCTTCCGACCACTTCTACTAATCCAAATGCTCCATATCTCATTATATAATCCTCACTTTAAGTATGTATTCGTATTTGATATTACTTGTTTGCAGTCATATACATAGCCGGTTCTGTATCGTGAGCCGGAGATGCAATTACTGTATGGGAAACTACTTTGGCAATTGATTCTGCAGTACGGATAGCAGCTTCCATAGCAGCTGTTACATCGGAAACGGAACCACGCATCTTAACACATGCACCGGCACCGAGACGGTTACGTTCAATATTCTGAATCCTTACATTTGCTGCTTTGGAAGCAGCGTCAAGTGCTACAAAGCAGGCAGCAAAACTGTCAAGTTCAAAAATCCCCACTGCCATACCATTATAATTTTCAGCCATAATACCTCCATCTATTCACTCTGGAATATAAAATCTTCCTAAACTAAACTTATTATACTGTTTTTTGATGGGAAAAACAAGAGATAATTATGTATTTCTGTGGATTTTAAAGAAACATAAATGTGGTTTTTTGATGAAAACAGGATAAAAAATAGTGGGATTGTGTTGCGTTGAGGCGTGGAAAGCAAATCTTTGAGGAGTGTGTTTTACTTTTGGGGGAGTGTGGAGGAATAACTGGAAGCGGACACAGGGGAGTGCTATAATATACAGAATAAAAAGAAAAGTGATAAATGATAATATAAAAAGAGGGTGAAACTAAAAAATGAAAGTACATCAGACGGATTTTTCAAAAGGGAATGTTTATCGGAATATTATTGAGGTATCGCTTCCGATGACATTGGCACAGCTTTTAAATCTTTTGTATAATATTGTTGACCGCATGTATATCGGAAGAATTCCGGGAGCAGGTGCGACTGCACTGACTGGAGTGGGAATCTGTTTTCCGGTGATCACAATGATCGCGGCATTTACATATCTGTTTGGGAATGGCGGCAGTCCGCTCTGCGCAATGGAACTGGGACGCGGAAATCATGAAGAAGCGGAAAAGTTAATGGGAAATACGTTTTCTATGCTGTTGATCTCAAGTGTGATTCTAATGGCGGTAAGTTATTTGTTTTATAAACCAATCCTGTATGCATTTGGTGCAAGTGATGTGACATTTCCGTATGCAGGTGATTATATAAAGATTTATTTGATTGGAACGCCATTTGTCATGATTTCACTGGGACTGAATCCGTTTATTAACTGTCAGGGATTCGGGAATATGGGAATGATGACCGTACTGATCGGTGCAGTTTTGAATATCATTCTGGATCCGTTATTCATATTTGGAATGCATATGGGTGTGAAAGGAGCTGCACTTGCAACAATTCTTTCACAGATCTGTTCCGGAATCTGGGTATTAAGATTTCTGACAGGAAAGAGAGTGACGCTTCAGCTGAACCGGGCGGCCATGGGACTTAAATGGAAACGTGTAAAAGATATCATGGCGCTTGGTATTTCTGGTTTTATGATGCAGTTTACCAATGGTCTGGTGCAGATTTTCTGTAATTCGACACTGCATATATATGGTGGAGATATTTATGTAGGTGTCATGACAGTATTGAATTCCGTGCGTGATATTGCGACGATGATGGTGCATGGACTGACAAATGGTGCGTCGCCGGTGATGAGTTTTAACTATGGTGAAAAAGCTTTTGGAAAGGTAAAACAGGCAATCAAGTTTGTAACGGTTGTATGTTTTACCTATGCATTGTTTGTGTGGGGCATTATAAAGATTGCACCGGGATTTTTTATCAGATTGTTTAACAGTGATCCGGTACTTTTGGAAAAAGGAGTACCTGCTTTGCATATTTATTTCTTCGGATTTTGTTTTATGGCATTACAGTTTACCGGGCAGGCTGTATTTGTAGCACTTGGAAAGGCAAAAAGAGCAACATTCTTTTCGATTTTCCGAAAAGTGATCATTGTGGTGCCTTTGACAATATTGTTGCCGAAGGTTAATGGACTTGGCGTAGATGGTGTGTTCTGGGCAGAACCGATCTCAAATCTGGTCGGTGGAAGTGCCTGCTTTTTTACAATGCTTCTGACGATCCTGCCGGAGTTGAGAGAAGAGAAAAGGTAAGCAGTTTCAATGTAGATGAACGGAATAGTCAGAAGTGTAACTGACATGTGAAAATGTATATTATAAAAGGAGTATAACCCGATCGGATGAACGGAATTATACTCCTTTTGTCATTTATATCACATATGGATTTTGGTTCCTGTTTTGCCGAGGATTCCATCCTTTGCTTTTTCAAGAAGCGTGATCATAGCAGTTCGTTCGGCATCGGATGATGCAAAGTCCATAGCTGCCTGTACTTTAGGAAGCATGGAGCCGGGAGCAAACTGTCCCTCATCCACATATTTCTGCGCTTCTGCGACAGTCATTTCGTCCAGCCATTTCTCGTTTTCTTTGCCGAAGTTGACAGCAACTTTTTCGACAGCGGTAAGGATGATCAGCATATCTGCATCCAGCTCTTTTGCAAGCAGACAGCTGGCAAAATCCTTATCAATCACGGCAGAAGCACCTTTCAGGTGATCTCCCTGCAGCGTGACAGGGATTCCGCCACCGCCGCAGCAGATGACGATTTTATTTGCATCTACAAGGCTGTTGATGGCATCCTGTTCGACGATCTCGACAGGCTTTGGAGATGCGACAACACGGCGATAGCCACGGCCGGCATCTTCTTTCATGATATAGCCGTATGCCTTTTCTGCATGTTCGGCCTGTTCTTTTGTCATAAAATGCCCGATTGGTTTACTGGGATTCTGAAAAGCTGGGTCATTTGCATCTACACGCACCTGTGTTACGACAGTGACGACAGGAGTACGCATGAATCCACGTTTCCGGAGCTCTTCACGAAGTGCGTTCTGTAAGTCATAGCCGATGTATGCCTGACTCATGGCAACACAGACGGAGAGAGGTGTATTTGGCTGATTTTCATCTTCTCTGGAAAGAGCAGCCATGGCATTGTTGATCATGCCGACCTGCGGACCGTTGCCATGTACGACAACGACCTGATGACCTTCTTCAATCAGATCGCACAGAGCGCGGGCGGTAGTTTTGACCGCCTGCATCTGTTCCGGAAGCGTATTGCCCAGTGCATTTCCCCCGAGGGCGATAACGATTCGTTTTCTTTTATACATTGTAAAAACCCTTATTCAGAAAGATTATTCGAAAATTCTAGGTGCAGCTTTTACTTCCAGTTTTTTCAGGATGTTCTGTGGATTTTCGAATTTAGCGAGAAGAATCATAGCTGCGATGATGTATGGTTTGAAGCTTGCCTCTTTGTAAAGCGGGATTCTGTAACGGTCAAATACGGATGCGTCAACTTCACCTGTCTCACAGCTTACACCTGTAATGTCAGCAGGCAGGCAGTGGAGATACAGAGCTTTGCCATCTTTTGTTGTTTTCATGAGTTCTTCTGTGCATGCCCAGTCTTTATGCTCTGCATTTTGAGTGAGAAGTTCTTTTTCGAGTTTATCGATTCCGTCGAAATCACCATCTGCATAGAGGTTAGTACGTTTTTCCATAGCTGCGAATGGAGCCCAGCTCTTCGGATATACGATATCTGCATCTTTGAATGCTTCTTCCATGCTGTTTGTTTTTGTGAAGGAACCGCCTGTAGCTTCTGCGTTTTTCTTTGCGATTTCTTCAACTTCCGGCATTACGTCATATCCTTCCGGATGAGCAAGAACAACGTTCATACCGAAACGTGTCATCAGTCCGATCACACCCTGTGGAACAGAGAGTGGTTTACCGTAGGATGGGGAGTAAGCCCATGTCATGGCAAGTTTTTTGCCTTTGAGGTTCTCAACACCGCCGAATTCGTGGATGATGTGGAGCATATCTGCCATACACTGTGTCGGATGGTCGACGTCGCACTGAAGGTTTACGAGGGTCGGTCTCTGCTCGAGAATTCCATCTTTGTTTCCTTCGGTTACTGCATCCATAAATTCTTTCTGGTATGCATGGCCTTTACCGATGTACATGTCATCGCGGATACCGATTACATCAGCCATGAAGGATACCATGTTTGCTGTTTCGCGAACAGTTTCGCCGTGTGCGATCTGGGATTTTTTCTCATCGAGATCCTGCACTTCCAGACCAAGAAGGTTGCATGCAGAAGCGAAAGAGAAACGTGTACGTGTGGAGTTGTCACGGAAAATGGAGATTCCGAGACCGCTTTCGAATACTTTTGTGGAGATGTTGTGTTCTCTCATGAAACGGAGAGCGTCAGCAACGGTGAAGACTGCTTCCAGTTCGTCGTCTGTTTTGTCCCAGGTCCAGAAGAAGTCGTTGTTGTACATTTCTTTGAAGTTGAGTTTGTTGAGCTTGTCGATGTAATCCTGTAAAGTTTTCATTTTTTTCTCCTTTTATGTAGGAAATGCTTGTTATTCCTTTTTTATATTCATTCATCTGACGGCAAAAACCACTAAAATAGTATAGATGACTTAAACTTAAGATTTATCCATTCTAAGCTTATCTATGTCTTATGTCATACCAACAGAGCAAAGTCAGTAATTTTCATATTTGACTGTGTATTACTATTGTGGTTTTAGCCCCAAGGGTGTGCAGAGGGAGCGGGGCTTCGCTCCCTTTGCGTAGTTCAAAGAAGCTCGTTCTTTGGAAGTTCAAAGAAGCTCGTTCTTTGTTATTCTTTCCTGCTTGTAGCAGGAAGAGATTACTTACAGTAAGAACCAGGCAGTGCTGCGTATACAGCGGCGCATCTTACGAGGTCTACTTTCCATGTTTTTTCGTTCGGTGCGTGTGCCTGTGCTTCAGCACCAGGTCCGAATCCGATGCATGGGATTCCGTTACGTCCCATGATGGATACGCCGTTTGTGGAGAAGGTCCATTTGTCGGTCAGCGGGCGAGCTTTTCTCATTGCCTCTGTTTCAGCGTTTCCGAGACGTGTTTCTCCGTAAAGGTGTTTGTAAGCGTCTTCGAATGCTTTTGTTACTTTGTGATCTTTCGGGATAGCCCATGTCGGGAAGTAGCATTCGATTTCGTATTTGCATCCTGTGTAAGATGGACGGTCATAGTTGTACATGGAAACGACTACGTCATCTCCGTATTTTTTAACGCTTGGAAGTGCGCGGATCTCATCCAGGCAGCTTTCCCATGTTTCACCGAATGTCATACGACGGTCAAGTGATACTGCGCAGGAGTCGGCAACAGCACAGCGGCTTGGAGAGGTGTAGAAAACCTGGGATACAGTTACAGTACCGCGTCCGAGGAAACGTGCCTCTTCCCAGTCTGGATTGTATTTCGGGTTGAGCATTTTTACGAGTCCCTTGATTTCTGTCTCATCGGCATCATCGTTTTCGTTGAGGGAACGTACGTCCTGAAGGATGTCGGCCATTTTGTAGATGGCATTGTCACCACGCTCCGGTGCGGAACCATGGCAGGAAACACCTTTGACATCAACACGGATCTCCATACGGCCACGCTGTCCTCTGTAGATACCGCCATCCGTCGGTTCTGTGGAAACAACGAATTCCGGACGGATCTTATCTTCATTAATGATATACTGCCAGCAGAGACCATCACAGTCTTCTTCCTGAACAGTTCCAACAACCATGATCTTGTATCCTTCCGGAATCAGATCCATATCTTTCATGATCTTTGCACCATATACGGCAGATACGAGACCACCGCACTGATCAGATACACCACGACCGCCGATTTCTTCATCTGTTTCATATCCTTCGTATGGATCAAAATTCCAGTTTTCGATGTTGCCGATACCAACGGTATCAATGTGTGCATCGAATGCAAGAATCTTGTCACCATTACCCATATAGCCGATAACATTACCCTGAGGATCAATGGTAACTTCGTCGAAGTTCAGCTTTTTCATTTCTGCTTCGATGGTTTCGATGTGCTTTCTCTCATCGCAGCTTTCGCCCGGGTTTTTTACGATGGCTCTTAAGAATCTGGTCATATCATCCTGATAGTTTTGAGCCGCTTCTTTGATTTTTTCGTAATCCATTTTAGTTCCTCCCATATATAGTTGCTTATTTGCTTAAAGATTTATCGGTTCCATAAAGTCCGTCCCAGACGATCTCACGATAACGTACCGGGTCGGTGTCGCCTTCTGTGGAGATAACGAGTACGTTTGAGCTTTCGTCAAGTTTCAGTGCTTCTTTCAGGTCTTTGGCATCTTCATCATGAAGCGCAGTGTAGCACAGTCCAAGCGGAACAGAACCGGATTCGCCGGAAACAATGTGTGGATCACTACCGAGCGGGTTTGCATAGATTCTGGTTGCTTTTGCACTCATCCAGTCCGGGCAGGAGGCAAATACGGAAACATGGTTTCGAAGAATATCCCATCCGATCGTATTGGCTTCACCACATGCGAGACCGGCCATGATGGTTTCAAGATCACCACCGACATTTACGAGTTCGCCGGATTCTTTCATGGCGGAACGATACAGGCAGTCAGCAGCGCTTGCTTCGCAGACAACCATAACCGGCGGATTTTCTTTATATTTGTGAGCAAAATATCCAACAACAGCTCCGGCGAGGGAACCAACACCAGCCTGTACAAATACATGTGTCGGACGGTCGATACCGGCTTCTTTTAACTGCCGGTCAGCTTCCATGACCATGGTTCCGTATCCCTGCATGATCCAGGAAGGAATTTCTTCGTAACCCTCCCATGCGGTATCCTGAACCATGACACCGTGTTCAGTCTTTGCGGCTTCGGCAGCGGCCATTCTTACGCAGTCATCATAATTGACTTCTTCAATTGTAACAGTAGCGCCTTCTTTGGCAATGTTGTCAAAGCGAGTTTTGGTAGTGCCTTTTGGCATACGTACAACAGCTTTCTGTCCGAGACGTTTGGCTGCCCATGCAACACCGCGTCCGTGATTTCCGTCAGTTGCGGTAAAGAAAGTAGCCTGTCCGAATTCTTTTCTCAATGCTTCAGATGAAAGGACTGCATATGGAAGTTCACTGATGTCTTTACCGATTTCTTTGGCTATGTAACGTCCCATTGCGTAGGAACCACCGAGAACCTTGAATGCATTCAGTCCGAAACGATAGGACTCATCTTTGCAATGGATGCTTTTTACACCAAGATAGGATGCCAGAGCGGCGAGATCCTGAAGTGGAGTAACGGTGTATTGTGGGAAACTTTTGTGAAATTCATTGGCTTTTTTCACGTTTTCTTCAGACATTAATTCGAGATATTTATCGTCTGACTTTGCAACGTGATTGACGGTCCATTTTAAACCTTCAGTCATGAGAAAAACCTCCTTAAAAAAAATCTTTAGAACTCATAATTTTTCTTTTCTAGCTGATTCTATCATATCATAAATATGTGATTTTGCAATAGAAATCAAAAAAATTTTTAGGTTTTAACAAAAAAAGTAAGGATACCAGAAAAAAGTTGCATTTATTGAAAAGAGAGGGAGGATATGGTACAATATATTTTATATTGATACACAACAGATGAGACAAAAAGGAGACTAGAAATATGGCTGTTTTTCAGGCTTTTCGAGCATTGCGGCCGATACCGGAAAAGGCTTCTTCCGTAGCGGCACTTCCGTATGATGTTGTAACACGCGAAGAAGCAAAGCTGATCGGAGACAAGAATCCAGATTCATTTTTGCATGTAGACCGCCCGGAGATGGATCTGCCGGATGAGACCGACCTGTATGATGCAAAGGTCTATGACAAGGCAAGAGAAAATCTTCAGAATATGGAAAGAAATGGTATCCTTAAGCAGGATGAGACACCGTGCTACTATATTTATGAACTGACAAGAAATGGCAGGTCACAGACGGGACTGGTTGGCTGCTGTTCTATCGACGATTATATGAATGGTGTCGTAAAGAAACATGAGCTTACAAGAGAAGATAAGGAGCAGGATCGTATCCGCCATGTGGATACCTGTGATGCAAATACCGGCCCGATCTTTCTGGCATGCAGATATCCGCAGGAGCTTCTTGACCTGATGGAAGGCTGGAAAGCATCACATGAAGCAGTCTACGATTTTACGGCTGATGACGGGATCGGACACAGGGCATGGGTGATCGACGGCGAGAAAGAAAAGGCAATGATCGCACAGCAGTTTGGAGAGATTCCTTCTATATATATTGCAGACGGTCATCACAGAGCTGCTTCTGCAGTAAAAGTCGGACTGAAAAGACGTGCGGAGCATCCGGATTATGATGGAACCGAGGAATTCAATTATTTCCTTTCTGTAGTATTTCCGTACGATCAGCTCACGATTCTTGCATATAATCGTGTGGTAAAGGATCTTCATGGTATGGATGAACATGCGTTTATTGCCAGTCTGAAATTTAATTTTGAACTGATGATCATGCCGGGATTTCCATGCAAACCAGTCGAAAAGCACTGCATGGGTATGTATGTGGGCGGAAACTGGTATCATCTGAAAGCGTGGGATGATGTTTATGTGAAGAAGGACATTGTAGGACAGCTTGATGTCTCGATTCTTCAGGAAAAAGTTCTTTCACCGATTCTCGGAATCGGTGATCCTCGCACGGATCAGCGTATCCGTTTCGTAGGAGGCAACCACAAATTAAGCGAACTTGCACAGATTGCGGATTCGACGGGAGGCGTGGCGTTTGCCATGTTCCCGACTGCGATGGAGGATCTGATGCAGATTGCGGACGAAAGTAAACTGATGCCGCCGAAGTCGACCTGGTTTGAACCGAAACTTCGAAGCGGATTGTTTATTCATAAACTTTCATAACCAATAATAAGGAGGTATTTACGTATGGGATTGATTAAAGCAGCAGCAGGGGCAGCAGGTGGTGTACTGGCTGACCAGTGGAAAGAATATTTTTACTGTGAAGCCATGCCGGCGGATGTTCTGATCACAAAGGCACACAAAAAAGTATCCGGAAGATCATCCAACAAACACGGCTCAGAGAATATTATTTCAAATGGTTCTGTAATTGCAGTCAATGACGGACAGTGTATGCTGATCGTAGAGCAGGGTAAGGTCGTAGATGTATGTGCAGAGCCGGGAGAATACAAGTATGATATGTCCACTGAACCATCTGTTTTCTGTGGAGATCTTGGAGAGGGAATTCGTAATGTTTTCCAGCAGATCGGCAAGCGTTTTACATTCGGAGGAGAAACCCCGAAGGATCAGAGAGTTTATTTTGTCAATACCAAAGAACTTGTAGGCAACAAATACGGCACACCGAATCCGGTACCTTTCCGTGTAGTTGATGCCAACGTCGGACTGGATATCGATATTTCCATCAAATGCTTTGGTGAATACAGCTATCGTATTGCAAACCCGATTCTTTTTTATACCAATGTATGTGGCAATGTGGAAGAAGACTACGAGAGAGAAGAAATCGACGGCCAGTTAAAGAGTGAGCTTATGACTGCCCTGCAGCCGGCATTTGCCAGAATTTCCGAACAGGGAATCCGTTACAGTGCACTTCCGGGACATACACAGGAACTTTCTGATGCACTGAATCAGGTACTTTCCGAAAAATGGAACAATTTACGAGGAATCTGCATTGTTTCACTTGGCGTATCCAGCGTAAAGGCTTCCGAAGAAGATGAGGCAATGATCAAAGAACTTCAGAGGAATGCAGCATTCCGTAATCCGACAATGGCAGCGGCACATATGGTCGGTGCACAGGCAAGTGCGATGCAGGCGGCAGCTTCCAATCAGAATGCCGGACCGGCAATGGCATTTGCAGGACTGAATATGGCAGCAAATGCAGGTGGAGTGAATGCACAGAATTTATTTGCGATGGGAACACAACAGGCGCAGCCGATGCAGCCGCAGGCTCAGCCACAGAATGCCGGCGGATGGACCTGCAGCTGTGGAGCAGTCAATACCGGAAAATTCTGCCAGGAGTGTGGCCAGCCGCGCCCGGCGGGACCGTGGACCTGCAGCTGTGGAGCAACAAACACCGGTAAATTCTGTCAGGAATGCGGAAAACCGAGACCATAAGCATTGTGGAAGGAATAATGTATGGATACAGTAAATTACAAATGCCCAAATTGTTCTGCTGGCCTTGCGTTTGACAGTAAATCTCAGAAAATGAAATGTGAATACTGTGGAAACACATATTCACTGGAAGAATTGGAACAGCTTGCAGAGCAGCAGGACACAGTAAAAGAAGATACAACGACTCATTGGGAAGGATTTGAGCCGGAACAGTGGCAGTCAGACGAAAAGGAAAACATGGCGGTGTGGAGCTGTCCGTCCTGCGGAGCTGAGGTGCTTGCAGAAAAGACAACAGGTGCAACTATTTGTCCGTACTGTGATAACCCGATGATCATGCCGGAGCAATTTGCAGATACCTATCGTCCTGATTATGTGATCCCGTTTAAAAAATCCAAAAAAGAAGCAATAGAGGCGCTTAAGAAGCACTACGAAAAGAAACCGCTTCTGCCCAGGGTGTTCAAAAATGAAAATCATATTGAGGAGATCAAGGCGGTTTATGTACCATTCTGGCTGTTTGATCTGGATACGGCAGGAAGATTCCAGTATGATGCGACCAGAAGCAGAGTTTGGGATGATGATGATTATACATATACAGAGACCAGTCATTATCGCGTAGTACGTGCCGGTAAAATGAAGTTTCAGAAAATTCCGGTGGATGGTTCAAAAGGGATCGATAACACGATGATGGAGGCAATAGAGCCTTATGATTATGTTGATCTCAAAGAGTTTAATCTGTCCTATCTTTCCGGATATATGGCGGATAAATATGATCAGGAGCCGGATGATCTGACTGCAAGAGTTTATGAGCGGATGGAGCAGAGTGTGCGGGAAGGCTTCCGGGATTCTGTTGAATGCTATGAAACAGTAACCACTAAGAAAGAAAAGATTACTGTGACAAATAAAGGACAGGTGAAATATGGACTGTTCCCGGTATGGTTTCTCAATACAAAATGGAATGGACAGACATATTCATTTGCAATGAATGGTCAGACCGGACATCTGATAGGAGATCTTCCTGTCGGAAAAACGCTGGCAGTCAAATACTGGTTTAAGCATCATATTCCACTGACTCTTATAATGGCGGCAATTGTTACAGCACTGCGTCTGAAAGGGGTGATCTGAGTGAAAAAAACAAGATTGTTATTAAGTGGTTTATTGCTCAGTGTCAGTCTTGGAATGGTTTTGCCTGCGGTTTCTTTTGCAGCCACAGATACGTCTGCCGCTTCATCAATAGATGAAAATAACGCAGATGAGACAACGGATGGTGGAGAATTTACATGGGTATATGATGCGTATGGTCTCTTAAGTGATGAACAGTATACAGAGCTTGAGGACGAGCTTGCTGAAATATATGATGAGTATAAATATGATGTGGTGCTGGCTATTTCTCCTGATATAGGAAAGGAGCATGATTACAGGCAGTATGCAGCGACATTTATGCAGACGAATGAAATCGGATATGGCGATACTCATGAGGGAATGTGTATTTTTCATCAGCCGGATGCAAGAAATATTACGATCGTATTCCGTGGGGAAACGCAGGATGATTTCACAGAAAGCATTCAGGAAGAAATGCTGGATAAGTGTAAGGAAAGGCTGAAAGCAGATGATCCGTTTGGCGGCTATCAGTCATTGATCAGGGATTTGAAAAGCGGGCTTTCGAGAATCTCTGAGGGCAAAAAAATACGCCCGATGGATATAGATGACGGTACAGTGTTCTCTCGCTTTTTTACAGATCTGCTCATGGCTTTTGTAATCATGGCGATTCCGACAGCACTCATGACATGGCATCAGGTACGTAAAATGAAAACAAAAGTGCAGCAGTCCAACGCCGACCAGTACACGGCAGA
>FMEL01000008.1:51505-107093 GCA_900066355.1 uncultured Ruminococcus sp. | reverse complement strand
GATGAATAAATACTTGGAAGAAGTACAGCATTGTACTGATGAAAATACAATATATAGGCAAAACGCACAAAACAAACAGGCAAAACGCAAGATTTGTTGAGTGAAAGTGCGATTGTAATTTATAATGGTTATGATATAATTTGCACTGGTTGAAAACTAAACGTGGGGGTGACATCTTTGAAAAAAACAGTAACATTTTTTGGAATGCTTCTGACCATGCTTTTGATGTGTCCGACGGGTGTCTGGGCCGCAGGCAGCACAGAGACAACCACTCAGGTGCCGGTATGGCTTTGTATTCCATTTGCAGGACTTTTGCTTTGTATTGCAGTGATGCCGCTGATCAAAGCAGAATGGTGGGAAGCACATCAGCCACATGTCGTACTTATGTGGATCCTTCTGATGATAATTCCTTTTGCTGTTGTTTATGGTGCAGGAAAGGCAACGGAAACCGTTCTCGAATGCATTGTAAATGATTATCTTACTTTTATTGTTCTTTTGTTTGGGCTTTTCTGTGTTTCTGGTAACATTACAATGGAAGGAGATTTCGCCGGCTCGCCGCGCGTCAATGTGTGTCTGCTTGCTTTCGGAACACTTTTGTCAAGCTGCATCGGAACTACCGGAGCAAGTATGCTGATGGTTCGTCCTGTCATCAAGATGAATTCATGGAGAAAAAGAAAGAGCCATATCATGGTATTCTTCATCTTTATGGTTTCCAACATGGGAGGATGCCTGACACCAATCGGAGATCCGCCGCTTCTGATGGGCTTTATGCGTGGCGTTCCGTTTTTCTGGAGTCTGCATCTGTTCCCGGTACTTCTGTTTAATATGGCGATCCTGCTGTTTGTATTCTATCATGTAGACAAACTTGCATATCGCAAAGATATTGCACAGGGACGTAAACCGGATATCAGCAAGCCGGGTACAGAATTTCATATCGATGGATTACATAACATTATCTTCCTCGTAATGATCGTGGCAGCGGTTATTTTAAGTGGTGTTCTTCCGGGGCTTCCTGCATTTCAGAATGCTGCCGGAGAGGTAATGGGAATCCATATTTTCGGAGAAGTGACACTGACTTTCCCGGCACTGATCGAGATCGTTTTGATCCTTCTTGCAGCATTTTTATCCTTTAAAACGACAGATAAGAGCATTCGTAGAAGAAACCATTTTACGTGGGGTGCAATCAAAGAAGTTGCCGTATTGTTTGTTGGTATTTTTGTTACGATGCAGCCGGCACTGATGCTGTTGAAATCACTTGGTCCGCATCTTGGCCTGTCAAGACCACTGGAAATGTTTTGGGCGACAGGTGCGCTGTCCAGCTTCCTGGATAATACACCGACCTATCTGGTATTCCTTACAACTGCAGGTACACTTGGCTTTATGAATGGTGTGACAACAAGCCTTGGAATCGTACCGGTCAAACTTTTGTCTGCAATTTCCTGCGGTGCTGTATTTATGGGAGCCAATACATATATCGGTAATGCGCCGAACTTTATGGTAAAATCAATCTCTGACGAAAACGGTGTTAAAATGCCGTCCTTCTTCGGATACATAGTATGGTCACTTGTATTCCTTGTTCCGGTATTTATACTGGATATGCTTGTGTTCTTTATGTAAGGGGGGAGAATTATGTCAGAAAATATCAATCAGGAAATATATACAGAACTTGCCAACCGGATTTATGATCTGGATGGAGAGGTTTATCGTGTGCTGGGATCGTCTCTGGGACGTACCTTTACCGGAAATCGTGACACAACGATCCGTACGTTGAGCATGCTGATGTACACAAAACCGGATGGACATCTTCTTCGAAGCGAACTGGCACTGATCAGTAACATGGCGAGAACTATCAAGGATGATGCCGAGAGAAGTCGCCTGATGACAGAATATGATGAGATCCTGAAGGCAATTGAGAAACTTCCGGATATGTTCGGAAAGACAGATATCATCGATGCAGAGCGTGTGGCATTGAACCTTGCTGCAAGACGTGAGAAGATTTCAGAGGATGACCACCTTGTGATCTGTATCAGCCGTACTCAGGGAAGTGCCGGAAATGATATCGGATTCGAACTGGCGGATAATCTCAGAATCAATTACTATGATGTTGAAATCTTTGATCAGGTTCTGAAACGTCTGGAAGCAGAAAAAGATGCCGTACAGGACAAGGAGAATTTTACAGAATTCAACAAATATGGAAAGAAAGCACACGAAGGTCTTCGCACGAAGCTGAAAGAGCTGAACCGATATCACGGACTTTCAAAGCAGGATGCAGTTTTCTTCAATATGAGTGATCTGATCTGCGACCTTGCACGGACAGAAGACTGTCTGATCATGGGACGCTGTGCAGATGCAATCCTGAAAAATAACCACATTCCACATATCAGTATTTTTATCAGTGCACCATTCCAGGTTCGTACACAGCATGTCATGGATGTACGAAATATGGATATGAAGGAAGCTGTTCGTTTTCTCAAAAAAATGGACAGACAGCATAAGAGATATTATGAATTTTATACAGGTGAGAAATGGGGGAAACCGGAGAATTATGACCTCTGTATCAACAGTGCAAACTACGGTATCAAAGAGACAATTGATGTGATTAAACGTCTTTTAAATCAGCAGACCGTGCAGCACAATTAAATAAAGCGAAAAGAAAATCCGCAGGATGTTGTCCTAAGAATGACAGCAGACTGCGGATTTTTCATGGAAAATATGAAAAGGTAAATTATTTGTTTACATCAATGTAACTGTACAGAGTATATTTTGATATACCGAAATAACTTGCAACTTTGTCACCGGATTTTGTGATCAGGAATGCACCGGAATCATTCAGAAACTGAATGGCAGTTACTTTGTCCTCTTTATTCATGAGGGCAACTGGTTTTCCGACAAGGGCAACGGATTCCTCAATCAGGTGATCCAGAAGATCATTGACGCTGTGAGTGATTTCCTTTGGCTTTTCCTCTTTGTTTACAGGAGTGATCAGAGAGTGCAGTGCACTTTCAATCATAGTAAGTTTGGTAATATCGTAGTTGATTCCAAATACATAGTGAAGACTGCCATCATCGTCACGAATATAGGAAGTACTGCATTTAAGAATCTTACCATCAGAAGTCTTCATCAGATATCCGGGATGATCCTGAATTTCATCCTTCGGATCAATGCCTTTTTTGTTGTTATGGCGGATGACATCAAAAACGGCATTGGAAGGTCCATCGCCAATCCCTCTGCCGGTAACATGACCATTTTCAATATATACAATAGAATGTTCCGGATCGTTTGTCTTAAGATCGTGGATCACGATTTCACAATCAGGACCAAATTGAGAAGCGAGATCACTTGCAATCTGCTTTAATACAGTCAGACGTCCCATTATTATTCCTCCTCCATGTTATAGTGTTAGTATTAATATAACATAAATTTTTTTTTAGATAAAGATTTTTCCAAAGAAAAATTAAGGAGCCCTTAAAAAAATTGTTAAAAACTGACCGGAATGCATAGACAGTAGTTGATAGTAGCATGGAAGAATGTTATATTTATATATCATATAGAATGATTTTTTTCGCAGTAAAACAATCATATTTCGGGGGTGGATTTATGAGATATTTATTAAAGAACGGAACTGTTGTTTCGGGAGAAAAATCAGAGCAGATGGATATATTGATAGAAGGGGAAAAGATTGCAGCAGTCGGACATGATCTGCAGGCTGAAGATGCAAAAGTGATTGACGCAGAGGGAAAACTTCTGTTTCCGGGATTTATTGACGGACATACGCATTTTGACCTGGAAGTTGCCGGAACTGTGACGGCAGATGATTTTGAGACCGGTACAAAAGCGGCAATCCTCGGCGGAACGACGCTGGTCATCGATTATGCTTCGCAGGACAAGGGTGGTCATACACTCAAAGAAGGTCTCAAAAAATGGCATCAAAAAGCAGATAACAAATGTTCCTGTGACTATTCTTTCCACATGTCAATCGTAGAGTGGAACGAAAAGACGGAAGCAGAAGTTCAGGATATGATCGATCAGGGAATCACCAGCTTCAAGCTGTATATGACTTATCCGGCGATGATCGTTAATGACTGTGATATGTACAAAATCCTCAAAAAACTCGGTGAATGTGGCTGCTTTGCCGGTGTACACTGTGAAAATGCTGGAGTGATCGATGCTCTGATTGATGAGGCAAAAAAAGCCGGCAGACTCGGACCGGAAAATCATCCGCTTGTCCGTCCGGACGATATGGAGGCAGAGGCAGTTCACCGTCTGCTGGTAATAGCAAAAGAAGCAGGCGCACCGGTCATGGTCGTACATCTGACAAACAGAAAAGCTCTGGAAGAAGTACGCAGGGCCAGAAAAGAGGGACAGACTGTTTATGCAGAGACCTGTCCACAGTATCTGCTGCTTGAAGACAGTGTTTATTCAAAACCGGATTTTCAGGGTGCTGTTTATGTATGCGCACCTCCGATCCGCAAAAAAGAAGATCAGGAGTGCCTGTGGAAGGCTCTTGCAGAGGAAGAACTTCAGACCATAGCTACGGATCAGTGCAGCTTTACACTGGCACAGAAGGCACTTGGAAAAGATGATTTTACAAAGATACCGGGAGGTCTTCCGGGTGTGCAGACGCGGGGAACACTTCTTTATACATATGGTGTACGTGAGGGCAGGATCACGCAGGAACAGATGTGTAAATTCCTGTCAGAAAATCCTGCAAAACTGTATGGCATTTATCCACAAAAAGGTGTGATCGCACCGGGAAGTGACGCGGATATCGTATTGATTGATCCGAAAAAAGAAAGCGTGATTTCGGCTGTGACACATGCGTATAATACTGACAACAATCCATTCGAGGGATTTGAACTGAAATGTGGCATTGACAAGGTTTTCCTTCGTGGAAATCTTGCAGTTGATGATGGCAAACTGGTTCAGGAAAAACTGGGAAAATACATTTTCAGAGGCAAAAAACAAATCTGACCGAATGGGGATAGAATATGAAAAATTTAATAGATAAACTGCACCAGGAGAATTTCTTAAGTGCAGAGGAATTTCACCGGCTTCTTGCAAACCGTTCACAGGAAGATGAGGAGTATGCGAGAAATCTTGCAAATCAGGTGCGGCAGCAGGTGTATGGAAATAAAATCTATGTACGTGGACTGATCGAGTTTACAAACTACTGTAGAAATGACTGCTTTTACTGCGGCATCCGGAGAAGTAACAGGGAGGCACAGAGATATCGTCTGACAGAAGAAGATATTATGACATGCTGTTCTGAAGGGTATGAACTCGGATTTCGGACATTTGTTCTTCAGGGGGGAGAAGATCCGTTTTTTACCGATGAAAAGATAGTGCATCTGATTCAGGAAATCAAGAAAAAATATCCGGATTGTGCACTGACACTTTCCATTGGTGAAAAATCCGAAGAAAGCTATCGTGCATTTCACGAGGCAGGTGCTGACCGTTATCTCCTGCGGCATGAAACTGCGGATCCGCGGCATTACAGGCGCCTGCATCCATATGAGATGTCCTGTGAACACCGTAAAAACTGTCTGCGGACATTGAAGAAACTGGGCTTTCAGACAGGCGCCGGATTTATGGTCGGTTCACCGCTTCAGACAATTGATGATCTGGTAGAGGATTTTCTGTTTCTGAAAGATCTGGATCCGGAGATGGTAGGAATCGGACCTTTTATTCCACATAAGGATACCCCGTTTGCCGAGGAACGAAGAGGGAGGCTGGATGACACGTTGTTTTATCTGGCACTTTTGCGCCTGATGCTTCCGCATGTGCTGTTGCCGGCGACGACGGCGCTTGGAACGATTCATCCGAAAGGGCGTGAGATGGGAGTGCTTTCGGGGGCAAATGTCGTAATGCCGAACCTTTCGCCGGTTTCTGTACGAAAAAAATATATGCTCTACGATGGCAAAATCTGTACGGGAGACGAATCCGCACAGTGCAGAGGCTGTCTGGCGGGGCGGATGCAACAAATTGGCTGTGAAATTGTTACAGACAGAGGAGATTATAAGAAAAAGTGACGGACAGATGCAGGAGAAGTGTATAACAAGAAAAAAGGCTTGCATAATGCCCCGAAGTTGGGGTATAGTGTTTATATGCGTTGTTATGCTATAAAGGAGGAAATATTTTTATGAAGAAATCCAGATTACTGATCCTGCTTGCAGTTCTGGCAGTGGCAGCGTCCGGATGCGGATACAGCACCGGAGGAGAAGATTCCACTGTGACTGTGATTGAAGCAACTCCGACTCCAACTGCAACTCCTACACCGGAAGCTACACCGACTCCGGAAGTTACGCCGACTCCGGCACCGGAAATGTCTCAGACAGCAGCAGGTGTAAATATCATAAAACAAAATGCTACATACTATGCGATTGAAGGTGTCAATGTTCGTTCGGACTGCGGCACAGATGCTCAGATCATTACCGGAACGACAGTAGGACAGACACTGACAAGCACAGGTGTCAGCGAAGACGGACAGTGGGTAGAAGTAACTGTCAATAATCAGACCGGTTATGTAAGTTCTCAGTATGTTTCAACGGAGGCACCGGCCGGTACTGCGACGACAGATACGACCGCACAGGCTGCACAGTAAATCACATACTATATATGCACAAAGAAACACCGGACTTTATGTAAGCCCGGTGTTTTTGCACTGTTTAGTTTCCCCAAGTGCACCTTTTTACAAGTGTACTGGCTGATTTATTCCGGATAAGTCAGGCGATCCGGCCGGATATCATAGAGAACATCGTTGAGATATTTGTTGGCGAGATATTTTGCCATACCAGGATTCATGTCGAGGTAGTTGCCGCAGTCCTTTGCGGATGCGCCTGGAATTTCTCCCTCGAAATCACGGATAAATTCAAACATTTCGATCATCAGAGGTACGATATCTCTGGATTCATAATCGCCTGCAAGAAGCAGGTAATTGCCGGTACGGCAGCCCATCGGTCCCCAGTAGATGATTTTTGAACCGAATTCTGCATGGTTACGGAGAAAAGTGGCTGCGAGATGTTCCATGGCATGCAGCTCTGCTGTGTTCATGACCGGTTCTTCATTTGGGGAAGTCATACGAATATCAAAAGTGGTGATTACCTCCTTGCCGAGATAATCCTTACGGGAAACATAAATGCCCGGCTGCAGCTTGATATGGTCAATCGTAAAACTTGCGATTTTTTTCATTGAAAATTCATTCCTTTCGTATATGGTTTAGATGTATATTTTGTATGATATTTCTGTGTCTATTGTAACAGAGCATCGCGTTTGATACAAGCGGTGGTTTTGACCGGAATTGGTTGCTGTTCACTCCGTTCACAGCAACTTGGTCAAAATCCATTCCAAATCACCTTCGGTGATGGGATTTTGCCCCGTATGTCTCGGGATTTTGCCATATTCATGGCAAAACACCTCGCGAGATATTACGTGTGAACAGCACCGGAATTGACTTTATTTTCGCATAATGTTACACTGTGGATATTGTAAGAAAAAGATAAGGAGGAACGGATCATGAAATCCAGAATTCTTGCAGTGCTTTTTGCGGCGATGCTGGCAGCAGGTACGCTTGTCGGATGTGGCAGTAAGGCAGCAGAAGACGCAGAAACGAAAACAGAAGATACAAAAGAAGATACGAATGATGCAGAAAACGATAAAGATACTTCCGAGGCTGAGCCTACAGTGACACCGAAAATGGCAACAGAAGAAGAAGCAGAGGCCGCAGGCTTTACAGATGCTTCTGAAAATGATGATGCAATCGTAGTACTTGATACGAGCAGGGAACTGACAGGAATCCATCATGCAGATATTTCTATCCGTGATTATGGAGATATTCAGGTAGAACTGGATGCAGATACAGCGCCGGTCACAGTAACAAACTTCGTGAAGCTGGTACAGGATCAGTTCTATGACGGACTTACTTTCTGGCGCATTATGGATGGATTTATGATGCAGGGCGGAGATCCGAAGGGAAATGGAACAGGAGGTTCCGGTGAGACGATCAAGGGCGAATTTTCCGGCAATGGTGTGGACAATGACATTTCCCATACAAGAGGTACAATCTCCATGGCGAGATCCACCGACCCGGACAGTGCAAGCTCCCAGTTTTTTATTGTACAGTCAGACAGTACTTTCCTGGATGGAGATTATGCTGCATTCGGACATGTCACAGAAGGCATGGATATTGTAGATAAGATTTGTAAGGAAGCAGCCCCGACAGATGAAAATGGTTCGATCAAGGCAGATGAGCAGCCGGTGATTGAGAGCATTCGTATGACAGACTGAGTTCAGATTAAGAAAGGCCGATATATCAATTAAGGTATACCGGTCTTTTTTGTCGCCATAAAGAAGTGAAAAATTCGACAGACATTGTTATTGCCGTATGATCAGCACAGGAATGGGCGGATTGTTCGGTCGGTTGTAATAGTCGCTTCGTATCACCAGATACTTATGCGAATCCAGATTTTTCAGCCAGGAGAGGACGGCATCGCGTTCTTCAAAACCGGAATCTCCTCCGCTGTAGATACAAAGAGAGATGAGCCCGCCTTTTTTCAGAAGGGAAAGGCTCTTCGTAAGTGCTTCGATGCTGGAAGAAGCGTGGGTGGCTTTTGCGTGATCTCCGCCGGGAAGATAGCCGAGGTTAAAGACGATACAGCTGACTGAATCAGGCTGTACATAGTGATCCATATTTGCGTGAGATTCCAGAAGCAGTGTGTAATTTGTGGGAACATCTGCATTCAGAAGCCTCTGACGTGTATGTGCGAGAGCCTGTTCCTGGATATCAAAGGCATATACATGGCCTGTTTTCTGACATAATGAGCAAAGAAGAAGAGTATCGTTGCCATTTCCCATTGTGGCATCGATACAGATATCTCCGGGCTGCACCTGCTCTGTGATAAAACGGGCGCACCATTGCGTGATCTGAGTTGCTTTCATAAAGACCTCCGTAAAACTGTATTCTTTTGGATACTATAGTACAGATTTTTTATTTCTTCAATAAAATGCTGTATAAAAAATCGAACACTGGAAAAATACGTTGCAATTACAGACAGGACTGTTATAATAAAACAGATGTAAAAAGCGTGAACGTCAAAGGAGGAAAAGGCTATGTTACAGGGGAAGACCGTGCTTCTGGGAGTGACCGGAAGTATTGCGGCATATAAGATTGCATATCTTGCAAGTGCACTGAAGAAGCTTCATGCACAGGTTCATGTACTGATGACAGAAAATGCCACAAACTTTATCAATCCGATCACATTTGAATCTCTGACAGGAAACAAATGTCTGGTAGATACCTTTGACAGAAATTTTCAGTTTCAGGTGGAGCATGTATCGATTGCAAAGCAGGCGGATGTGGTGATGATCGCACCGGCGAGCGCAAATGTAATCGGCAAGCTTGCACATGGAATTGCAGATGACATGCTGACAACTACGATCATGGCATGCAAATGTAAAAAAATTATTTCACCGGCCATGAACACCAATATGTACGAAAATCCGATCGTTCAGGACAATCTGGCGATTCTGCAGCATTATGGCTATGAAGTGATCGAACCTGCAAGCGGTTATCTTGCATGTGGAGATACGGGAGCCGGTAAGATGCCGGAGCCGGAAATGCTTCTTGAATATATCCTTCGGGAGATTGCGAAGGAAAAAGATCTGACAGGACAAAAAGTTCTGGTAACCGCAGGTCCGACACAGGAAGCCATTGATCCGGTACGCTATATTACGAATCATTCATCGGGAAAGATGGGATATGCACTGGCAAAAGCAGCAATGCTCCGTGGAGCACAGGTGACCCTGGTCAGTGGTCCGTGTGCCATCGAACCGCCGCCGTTTGTAAAGCTTGTTCCGATAGTAACGGCTAAAGAGATGTTTGATGCAGTGACTTCTGTAAGTTTTGAGCAGGACATTATTATTAAAGCGGCCGCAGTTGCAGATTATCGTCCCGCGAAGGTGTTTGATGACAAGGTCAAGAAGCAGGAAGGCCAGATGAGCATTGAACTGGAAAAAACGGATGATATCCTTCAGTATCTGGGGGACAACCGTGTTCCGGGACAGTTTTTATGTGGATTTTCGATGGAAACACAAAATATGCTTGGTAATTCCAGAGCAAAACTTGGCAAAAAACATCTGGATATGGTGGCAGCCAATAACCTTAAGGTGGCAGGCGCCGGATTCCAGGGAGATACCAATGTGCTGACTCTGATTACACAGGATGAGGACGTATCACTCCAGCTTATGAGCAAGGAGGACGCAGCCAATATCATCCTGGATAAAATCCTTTCGATCATGAAAGAAAGGGAACAGTAACCCGTTCACCAGGAAGCGGGTAAATAAAATTCATATGCCCGCAATTCCGCACCGTATTGTATCCCGCGTAAGGGAACGATAACAAGGAGGAAAACATGAAAACAAAGAAATTTAACACATCACAGCTTACCATTCTGGGACTTATGTCAGGCATCCTTTTTCTGATGGCCTACACACCGCTCGGCTATCTCAATGTAGGACCGCTGGCGGTCACCTTTAATGTCATTCCGGTTGCAATCTGTGCCGTTGTCCTTGGACCGACAGGCGGCGCTGTTGCAGGAGCCGTATTTGGACTGACCAGCTATATGCAGGCTATGGGAATCGGTGGCGCAAGTGCTCTCGGATCTGCTCTTTTTCAGATCAGCCCGGTACTGACTGCTGTTCAGTGCTTTGTACCGCGTATTCTGGATGGAATCTGCCTCGGATTTATTTACAGAGCCGTACACAAAAAAGCAAATACCTATGTATCCTGCGCAGTTACAGGATTCTTTTCCGCTTTTCTGAACACGCTGTTCTTTATGAGCGCACTTGTTATGATGTTTGGAAATACAGAACTGATCCAGAATCTTATGGGTGGAAGAAATATCATCGTAGGATGCTGCGTGATGGTTGGATTCAATGCAATCAGTGAGATGATTTCTTCTACGATCATCACTGCTGCAGTAGGAACTGCTCTTTCAAAAGCACATCTGATTCCGGCAGCCCAGATTGCAAAACCAGATACTGCTGCATAAAAAGTATATAGATCCACAGGTGTGGACATACAGGATTGGAATGAAAAACTATGATTTTAGCTATTGATATCGGAAATACCAACATTGTTGTTGGCTGCATTGACAAAGAAAAAATATATCTGACAGAGCGTATTTCTACGATCCGTACCAAGACCGAACTGGAGTATGCAATCGATATCAAGACGATTCTTGATATTCATCATATCAATCGTGCAGATATTGAAGGAGCAATTATTTCTTCCGTTGTTCCTCAGATCACATTTGCCGCACGTCTTGCGGTGCAGAAGATTCTTAAGAAAGATGCGATGATCGTAGGTCCGGGGGTGAAGACCGGGCTGAATATCCTTCTGGATAATCCGGGAGAGATGGGAGCTGACCGCGTGGCTGATGCAGTGGCAGCTCTTGCACAGTATCCTGTTCCGCTTGTGATCGTAGATATGGGAACAGCAACAACAATCTCTGTAGTGGACGATAAGAAGCATTACATCGGAGGAATGATCCTTCCTGGGGTACAGATCTCGCTGGATGCACTGACAAGCAGAGCATCACAGTTAAGTGGAATCAGCATTGAAGAACCAAAGAAGATTATCGGCAAGAATACAGTGGATTGTATGAAGAGTGGAATTCTCTATGGAAATGCAGCTGCGGTAGACGGTATCATTGACCGGATCGAGGAAGAACTGGGACAGAAAGTTACAGTGATCGCGACAGGAGGAATGTCCAGAAAAA
Source organism: uncultured Ruminococcus sp. (assembly GCA_900066355.1). Classification (GTDB taxonomy): domain Bacteria; phylum Bacillota; class Clostridia; order Lachnospirales; family Lachnospiraceae; genus Blautia_A. Next base: position 95,319 of record FMEL01000008.1, on the reverse strand, counting down.
TCGTCCCGCACTGTAAGCGCGAGATGATTCTGGACGGAGATCTTCTCCTGAAGGGACTTCAGATCATATACGACAAAAACAAATAAAATCAAAAGGCATTGCACATATCTTCAGGAACCGGTGCAAGCAGACACATAGACTTATCAGTGACCGGATGTCGGAATTCCAGCTGAAGAGAGTGGAGAGGCTGACGTTTGAAGCAATCATATTCCGGATGGTACAGATAATCCGCAGGAAGCGGATGGCCGATGTATCCCATATGCACCCGAATCTGATGAGTACGCCCTGTTTCAAGATGAATTTCCAGAAGAGAATGTTCGTTTTTTGTTTCCAGTCGTTCATAGTGAGTGACAGCAGGTTCTCCGTGAAGAAAGTCTACATGCCGTTCAATAACTGAATCATCCACCCGACTGATCGGTGCAGAAATTGTACCGTTTGGCGGGGTGATACCTTCTACGACCGCCAGATAAGTTCGTCTTATCTGGCGGTTTCTCATTTGTGTGGAGAGTACAGCGGCACTGAAGGCATTTTTGGCAAGAATCAGGACACCGGAGGTGTCGCGGTCGAGGCGGTTGATACATCGGAAAGGACTGTGCTCACCCTTTGCATCAAGATAAGCGGCAACACCGTTTGCCAGCGTATTAGTGTAGTTGCCGATGGAAGGATGTACCGGCATATCGGCAGGTTTGTTTATGACCAGGATATCTTCGTCTTCATAAAGAATGGAAAGCGGCATCGAAACAGGGATGATTCCGTCGGAATCAACAGTTTCCAGAAGACGGACCCGGAAATAATCTCCGGCCAGAAGCTGTTCTCTGCCGCCGATTCGCTGACCGTTCCTTGTAAGAGCTTCTTTGTCGGCTTTCATAGAAGAGAGGATGTGTCTGGAAAATCCTTTCTTCCGAAGAAAGTCCAGTACGGTCGTGCCCCGTTCATTTTCTGTGATTTGATAATGAAAAATTCGATCCATAATTCACCCCGGATATCAGTTTGTTTTATCAGAAGACTAGCACAGGTGAGGAATTCTGTCAAATGGATGATTGTGCAAAAATGATGAAGAAAAGTGTAAGAAACAGGATTGCATTTCGTGCGTAAACAAAGTATTCTATAAGTATCGAAAATAAGTAAAAATACCAGAAGGTTCAGATGGGGAGGATATAAAAATGGCAGCAGAAAAAGGACGTGTGACAATACCGACAGACCTTGATGTGATTAAGGAAACACTGGATATTATGGGAGAATGGGGCGCAGATGCAATCCGTGACTGTGATGGAACAGAGTTTCCGCAGGAACTGAAAGATACCGGTGCGAAGATCTATGCGACTTATTATACAACACGTAAAGATAATGCATGGGCGAAGGCACATCCGGAAGAAATCCAGCAGATGTATATTATGACTTCTTTCCATACAGCAGTAGAAGAAAAACTTGAAATTCATCTGATGGATCACCTGTATCCGGACATGCTTGCAGTCAATACAAGAGACGATATTTACAGATGGTGGGAAGTGATTGACCGTACGACAGGTGAGACCGTAGAAACAAAAGACTGGTCTTACGATGCGGAGAGTGGAAATGTCGTGATCCAGCCTGCGAAGAAATTTCACGAATATACAGTAAGTTTTCTGGCATACATCATGTGGGATCCGGTACATATGTACAATGCAGTGGTAAACGACTGGAAGGATGTAGAGCCGCAGATCACTTTTGATGTACGTCAGCCTGCGACAAGAGCACATTCTCTGGAACGCCTCCGCCGTTATCTCGAAAGCCATGAATATGTGGATGTGGTGCGTTTTACGACGTTTTTCCATCAGTTTACGTTGATCTTTGATGAGATGGCAAGAGAAAAATATGTGGACTGGTTCGGATATTCTGCTTCCGTAAGCCCGTATATCCTGGAACAGTTTGAAAAAGAAGTTGGTTATAAATTCCGTCCGGAATATATCATCGATCAGGGATATATGAACAATACTTACCGTATTCCGTCAAAAGAATTTAAAGATTTTCAGGCATTCCAGCGCCGTGAGGTGGCTGCACTTGCAAAGGAAATGGTAGATATTGTGCATGAATACGGAAGAGAAGCCATGATGTTTATGGGCGATCACTGGATTGGCATGGAACCATTTATGGATGAGTTTGCATCCATCGGACTGGATGCAGTTGTCGGAAGTGTTGGAAACGGTGCAACACTGCGCCTTTTCAGTGATATTAAACATGTGAAATACACAGAAGGAAGATTTTTGCCATATTTCTTTCCGGATACCTTCCATGAGGGCGGAGATCCGGTAAAAGAGGCGAAAATCAACTGGGTGACTGCAAGACGTGCGATTCTTCGAAGTCCGATCCAGAGAATCGGTTACGGCGGATATCTGAAACTGGCAATCCAGTTCCCGGACTTTGTAGAATATATCAAGTCCGTGTGCCAGGAATTCCGTACATTATATGATAATATTCAGGGAACAACACCTTACTGTGTGAAAAAAGTAGCAGTTCTGAATTGTTGGGGAAAGATGCGTTCCTGGGGAAATCATATGGTACATCACGCAATCTACTACAAACAGAATTACTCCTACTTCGGTATTATCGAAGCACTGAGCGGCGCGCCGTTTGATGTATCCTTTATCAGTTTTGACGATATTCGCGAAAATCCGGAACTTCTCAGACAATTTGATGTCGTTCTGAATGTCGGCGATGCGGATACTGCACAGAGCGGCGGAGAAAACTGGATAGATGAGACGGTTATTACCGCAGTCAAAGAGTTTGTATACAACGGCGGCGGATTTATCGGTGTCGGAGAACCGGCGGCACATCAGTGGCAGGGCCATTTCTTCCAGCTTGACGATGTACTCGGTGTAGAGGAGGAAAACGGATTCAATCTCAACAAGGATAAATACAACTGGGAAGAACATAAAGACCATTTTATCCTTGCAGACAGTGATGGAGAAGTAGACTTCGGAGAAGGTAAGAAAAATATTTATGCACTTGACGGAACAGAAATTCTGCTTCAGAAAGATCATGAGGTGCAGATGGCTGTCAGAAGCTTCGGAAAAGGCCGTGGAGTGTATATCAGCGGACTTCCGTACAGTTTCAAAAACAGCCGCGTCCTGTACCGCGCAGTTCTCTGGTCAGCATCCGCAGAAGAAGAACTGCACTGCTGGTATTCCACCAACTATAATGTGGAAGTTCACGCATATGTAAAAAACGGTAAATATTGTGTTGTAAACAACACTTACGAACCACAGGATACGACCGTGTACAGAGGTGACGGCAGCAGCTTTGATCTGCATATGGAAGCAAATGAGATTAAGTGGTATGAGATTTGATAAAATGATAATGGTGGTATGAAAAGAGGGGCATTTGTTGCTATCCAGAAAGATGGCAACAGATGCTCCTTTTGGGAGCTTCGCTGACTTGAAAAGTTAAATTTCAGTGAAAGAGTAATTGGGGGGATTTAAATAAAAAATTTAGGAATAGATGTCTTGGCTAATATAAATTTGCAATACAAGCGAAAAATATGTTATAATTTAAAATAACTATGGCGTGATGTGATATAGGGAGAAAAATGATAGGAGCAAAGATACATTAAAGAAAATAGTTCCAGCAACATATAGCCAAGTAGAAAGTGCGAATAATAAGATTGTAAAAGAAATTAAAAATTTAATGAAAGAAACAAAGGGTTTGGAACACGATATATCTGCATTAAAAAAGGAAATAGAAACGATAGGAAAAGAAAATGAGCAACTACAGACTACAAATGAAGTGGTACAGATTACTGGGGCAGAGAGTGTGCCGTTAGGTACATTGGATAGGTATGAGGAAACTCATCCAATGGATGTAGGGTTAATAAAAGTTGATATTGAGGGGGCTGAGCAAAGTTTTTTGCGAGGGGCTCGCAGAACAATAGAAAAATACAAGCCTGTATTGTTGATGAGTATTTATCATAATGCAGATGATTTTTTTAATATTAAGCCTATGATAGAGAGCTGGAATTTGGGATATAAATTTAGAATTCATAAGCCGATAGATTACTCTGTTTCAAGAGAAGTTTTGTTGATTGCAGAAGTCAGATAAAGAATAGATTTAGTTGGAGAATAAATATGAAAAAGGTTTCAGTAGTTATTCCAGTGTGGAATACAGAAAAATATATAAAGGAATGTCTGGATTCAATTCTGGCACAGTCAATTATTGATGAGTTGGAGATAATCTGTGTAAATGATGGATCGACAGATACTTCTTTGGAAATATTAAGAAAATATGAAAAACAGTATGAGCAGATAAAAGTGATTGATCAGATAAATGGGGGACAGTCTACAGCGAGAAATGTGGCATTGAACGTTGCTGCTGGAGAATATGTATACTTTATGGACGGAGATGATCTTCTTACTTCGTTTGCTTTAGAAGAATTATGGAAGATATGTCGAGAGAAACAATTAGATGTTCTCTATTTTTCAGGAACTAGTTTTTACGAATCAGAAGAATTGGCACAGATACACAGTAGTTTTGCAAACATTTACTACAGAAAAGGTGAATACACAAAAGTTTTAAATGGAGAAGAGATGCTGCTGGAATTAAGAAAAAACAAAGATTATCTGGTTTCTCCATGTCTGCAGATTATCAGAAGAGCTTTCTTAATGGAAAATAACATCAGATTTTATGAGGGAATTATTCATGAAGATAATTGCTTTTCATTTAGAACGCTTTTAAGTGCGGAAAGAACGTTTTGTGTTAACGACATTTATTTCTACAGAAGAGTAAGATCGAATTCTGTTATGACAGGTGGAGAAAATTGGCGAAATTTGAAGGGATATTTTTCTGCATTTATGGATCAGATGGAATTTTTGAAGATCCGAGAAATCAAAAACCTTGAGACAGTTAGCGAAATTGAGAATATTCTTTGGCTGTTGCTAAAACATGTAGAACGGATTTACGAAGATATTTCAATAAATGAAAAAGAAAAGTTTTTGAATTCTTGTACAATATATGAAAGATATTTCTTTAAAGCAGTTCTTGTCAAATCAATGAACGAGCAGAAACGAGAAGTAAACAAAGTCAAAAAGCAGATAAAGCGATTGAAAAACTCTAAATCTTACAAAATTGGTAGAAAAATAACCTTACCTGCACGTCTTGTTAAGGGGGGGATTAAATGTTGGAAACAACATGGATTTGCTTATACATGCAAATTGACTGTGAAAAAAATTGTGAATAAAGTGCGATAAGGGAGGAATTCGAGATGCCTAAAGTATCAATATTAATGCCGGCATGTAATGTGGAAAAATTTCTGAGAGAATGTATGGACAGTGTTGTAAATCAGACGCTGGAAGATATCGAGATTATTTGTATAGATGATGGATCAAAAGATGCTACAGGAGATATCTTAGATGAGTATGCTGAAAAAGACAGCAGAATCAAGGTGATTCATAAACCTAATTCCGGATATGGTCATAGTATGAATGTGGGAATTGATAATGCTACGGGAGAATATATTGGAATCGTTGAAACAGATGATTTTGCGGACTTAAATATGTTCGAAGAATTATATGCAGTTGCAAAAAGATGTAATGCAGATGTTGTAAAGTCTAATTATTATACTTATGTATCACACCCAGAACCGCAGAGTACGTATTTTGAAGTACTGAAAGAATATGATTTGTATGATAAAGTCTTCAAGCCGGTTGAACATCAGGATATTTTTCGTGTAAGACCTTGTATCTGGTCAGGAATTTACCGCAGAGAAATGCTATTAGAAAAGAAGGTTCGCTTTGCAGAAACACCGGGAGCATCTTATCAAGATACTGGCTTTGCATTTAAAATATGGGCAAGCGCTGAACGGGCTGTTTTGGTAAAAAATGCATATTTGCATTATCGAACAGATAACACTAATTCATCTGTGAAGGCTGCAACCAAAATTTATTGTCTGTGTGATGAATATGCGTCTATAGATGCGTTCATTCTAGATAATCCTGAAGTAAAAGAAAAGGTTGAAAAACTTGTAGTTTCTTTGAAATATGAATCCTATCGCTGGAATCTGTTTAGACTGGCACTGGAATATAAATACGCATTTTTATTGACGATGCATAAAGAACTGGTAGAGGCACGTGAAAAAGGATTATTTGATAAGTCGTATTTCACAGACAGAGCATGGGAAAATGCCAACAGAATCGTGGATGATATGGATGGCTATTTTGATGACACCTGTCGTGGTGAATTGAAGAAATATGGAAGTGTAGAAGAATTATCGGTTGCAGCGAATAAATATTGGAAAAAGTCAAAAAAACTGCAGAAAAAGATTGATGATATGGAAGCATCTACATCCTTAAAGGTGGGTAGAGCAATTACGTGTATTCCAAGAAAAATAAAAAAGGCATTACGCAAATAAAGAGGAATAAAAATGGACAATATTTTTAAAGTATCAGTAATTATACCTGTGTATAATGCGGCGGAATTTTTAGGACAGGGACTGGACAGTTTGCTGAATCAGACATTACATGACATAGAAATAATCTGTGTGAATGATGGATCAAGTGATAAATCATTAGAGATTTTAAAAGAATATGAAAAAAAGGACAGTCGCATCAAGGTTATAGATCAGGAAAATCAGGGCGCTGGTGCGGCAAGAAATAACGGAATGGCCATTGCACAGGGAGAGTATTTGTCCTTTTTGGATGCGGATGATTTTTTTGAGAAAAATATGTTGGAAGAGTCATATAATGCTGCATGTGTTAAGAATGCAGAAATCTGTGTGTTTAATGCGGATCTTTATGACTGTGCGGAAAAAACTTATAAAAAGTGTACATGGGCATTTCGAAAACAGTATTTTCCAGAAAACGAGCCATTTGCAGCACGTGATGAAGATGTGAGAGATAATATCTTCAGAATGTTTAATGGATGGCCATGGGATAAACTGTACAAGCGGGAGTATATTCAGAGGATTGGAATTGAGTATCAGAATCTCAGAACCACGAATGATATGCTTTTTGTATTTATTGCGCTTGCGTGTGCAAAAAGAATTGTAACGGTAGATAAAGTACTCATTCATCAGAGAGTGAATGTAAAAACATCTTTGTCAAGAACGAGAGAAAAATCATGGAATTGTTTTTATATAGCACTTCTGGAAATGCAGAAAGAATTAAAGAGCAGACGTTTATATGAAAGAATGGAAAGGGCATTTGTCAATTGGGCACTTAATTTTTCTTTATGGCAGTTAAATACAATGACGGGAGATGCTTATGAAAAGACATATAATCTTTTGAAAAAAGAAGGGTTCGAGAGATTCGATATTACACGTCATGATCGAGCGTATTTTTACAGTCAGAAGGAGTATAATCAGTTCCTGAGAATTTTTACTACACCGTTTGAAAAATATACAAAGGATGAATAATCAATAGGAAAGTGAAGGTAAACGGATGAAGAAGAATACTCCAGAAATCAGTAATAAAGAAAAATTTGTTACATATTTTGATGTGTTAAATATTATTGCATGTCTGGCAGTATTGATATTACATCATAATGGAATTGTCTGGCAGTTTAGCAAAAGTTGGTCGTGGAGAATAAGCTTACTGGTGGAATGTGCCTTTTACTGGGCGGTACCAATATTTCTGATGTTGTCTGGGGCAACGCTGATGAATTACAGACAAAAGTATTCGACACGGACTTTTTTCAAAAAAAGATTTATTCGTACTGTGATACCGTGGCTTTGTTGGAGTATTATTATTTTAATATGGAAGGTTTCGACGGGACAGATTACTTTGGAGTCATATAACATGTTGTATATAATGAATCTTATATTGGGAAATAAGGTTGAAAATGTATACTGGTTTTTCATGACTTTATTTGGAATCTATCTTTGTATGCCTGTTTTGGCGAATTTAGTAAAAAATCGAAAAGTACTATGGTATATTGTTGGAACTGCTTTTATAATGTATTCATGTTTTCCGGTGATTAACCAGATTATAGGAATTAACATGTCAATTACCATACCGGTAGCGTCAGGATTGATTATATTTCCGGTATTAGGATATTTGCTGGCAACAATGGAATTGAGAAGGAAAACCAGATTTTGGCTGTATGCCAGCGCTATAATGGCAACAATGTTTAGATATATTTATACATATATTTGGTCATACAGGACAGAAACTACAGATGTATCAATAAAAGGATATGAAAAGTTTTATTCTGTTTTACTTGCAGCGGCAGTATTTGTGTTAATTAAAAGTATCCGATGGGACAATATATTAAAGCAAAAAAGCAAAGAATTTTTGCACACATTAGCATCCTATAGCTTTGGAGTCTATCTGATTCATATGATTGTGATTTATTATGAATTAAGGTTGCTTAATCAGACTGCATCAATGTGGAGCTGGAGGACAATTTTTGTACCGATGACATATGGTATTGCATTATGCATTGTGTGGGCACTGAATAAGATACCTGTAATAAAAAAGATTATTGGCAGATGATTAATGAGATATTAGGAGAGTATGATGGAACCGCAAGAGGCTATTATTAGTTTTTTTAAAAACAAAATTAGTTTGCAGCAAAAAATAACATTTATAAGTACGCTTATAATTGGGTGTATAGCCCATTTGTTTGCGGTGACAAATGTTTTGCACAATTACGATGATATCAGATGTACACCAGGAGGTGCTGGGGCAGGTGTTACTTCCGGCCGCTGGATGATTGGTTTGATTAATGGTGTGTGGAATAAGTATTGGGGAGTATATAACCTTACATTTTTTAATGGGATTGTAGTACTCGTATTAATATCTGTGTCGGCATGCATTGTTGTACGGATATTTGAAGTAAGAAAAATAGTGAATTGTATATTAATAGGTGGAGTATTAATAACATTTCCATCAATTACCAGTATGCTCTTTTTTACTTTTACAGCACCATATTATGGCCTGGCAATTTTTCTTTCAGTATTGGCTGTTGCAGTGTATAAGAAAAAATATGGAGTTATAGTTTCTGCCGCATGTATTGCATGCTCTATGGGAATATATCAGGCATATATCAGGCATATTTGCCGTTAGTTATTACGCTTTTTATACTTCTCTTGCTTGTAGAATGTATTCGAAATCAGTGGAAAATATCGAATACAATTATAAATGGAATAAAAGCGTTAATACCTATTATTTTAGGACTGATCGCATATTTTGGTATACTTAAATTTTTTCTTTATTATTATCAAATAGAGCTTGACAAATATCAGGGAATTGATTCAATGGGACAATTTGAACTGAAAACATTACCTGGTTTAATAAAAAAATGCTTTAGAAATACATTGTTTTTGTTTAAAGAAGAATATTGTTCGATTAATCATACAGGTGTCATAAAATTAGGTGCGCTAATCTTAATGATTTGCATACTTGTATTTGTAATTTATAGTTTATACTATCGACATGCCGGAATTCAGAATGTGTTGAGTGTGATATTGCTTGGAACATTTCTGATAATTGGGGCTAACAGTATTGAAATAATGTGTCCGGGCAGTAGTATTTATTGTTTGATGGTATACAGCATGGCAGGGTTGATTTGTGCTCCGATTTTGCTGAGTGAACTATGTGCGGAAATTCAGAACAAGGTAAGGGAAAAGTTTATTAACATATGGCAATGGGTGCTGATATTAACGGTTGCATGTGTCATTTTGAACTATGCGTGGCAGGCGAATGGCAATTATATGTCCAGTTATTATACAACGAAACAGACAGTTTCGTATTTTCAGACGCTTGTTACAAGAATAAAGAGTGTAGAGGGATATTCTGACCAGTATCCGGTTGCATTTATTGGCGAAAATTATGAAGATGACTCGTTCTCGAATTCCTGGCAGAATACACCGTTTTGGTACGGAGGACATACATCTATATTAATAAATCGTTATTCCAGAGACTGGTTTATGTCAAATTATTTGGGATATACTTATGAAACTGTTTCGGATGAAATGTTACAGAAACTGGAGGTTGAAACGAAAGATATGCCGTCGTACCCTGATTCTGGATCCATTGCAGTGATTGATGGAGTTGTTGTGGTAAAAAGAGGGCAGTAGAGATGAATAAAAAAATGCGTAATCCGGCAGCGGACGTGATACGATGCTTTGCGTGTTATTTGGTTGTGTCGGTACATTTTCTTTTAAATGGGGGGGGCATATTCTGTTGATATTCATGGAAAAAGAATGTATGTAATGGTCATGATCAGATGTGCATGCATGATATGTGTCCCTTTGTTTTTGATGTTGTCAGGGTATTTGATGAACAAGGTAACACTGAATCGTTTGTATTATATAAAAAGGATAAAAATTATTGTTATATATATATTGGCCAGTATAATGTGTGAAATATATAATGTAATATATTTACATCAAAATAGGACATTACTTGATTGTATTAAAGGAATTCTGGCATTTAAGTCAGCAAAATACTCCTGGTATGTGGAGATGTATATTGGATTGGCACTTCTAATTCCATTTTTGGGCATGTTGTGGAATGCCTTACCTGATAAGAAGTGGAAAACGGTATTAGTATGTTCAATGATTCTTGTGACGTCTTTACCTTCAGTTGTGAATGTATATAAATTCAGATGTCCAGGGTGGTGGCAACAGCCATCTATAAATACAGAGTATGTAAAACTGATACCAGATAAATGGAGTACAATCTATCCGATTATGTATTTTTTTATAGGCTGCTATTTAAGAGAGTACAAATTACAGATTAAGAAAAAAAGTTCGGTGTTGCTTATTATATTGGTAGATATTGTTTTCGGAACATATACATATTGGAGAAGTTATAATACTAAATTAGTTGAAAGTCCATGGAATGGATATTATTCACTTTTTACAGTAATACTTGCAATTCTGGTGTTTGATTTACTTTTGAAGTTTGATTATAGTAAAATGTCGGACAGAATTAAAGGAATATTCAAATTTGTTTCGGGATTGTGCCTTGGAATTTATCTGGTGTCATCAATATTTGATAATATGTTTTATACAATTTTGAATAATAAAATATCATATGTGCCACACAGACTGGAATACATTTTCATTATGGTTCCTCTTGTATTTATATGTTCGATGGGATTATCCTTTATTATTAACTGCATTTATAATGGATTGTATAAAGGTTGTTTGAAAATAAAAGAATTAAAATGATAAACTTTAGGGCTATTGCATAAAAATGCAGTGGCCTTTGTGCATTGTTTCAAAAATATTGTTTTTCCTTTACGGAGAAATGAATTCATGTTATCATATAGAAACTGGAAAAATGAAATTACAACTGTAAAATCAAAAGAACTATAATAAAATTATCTATGGAGTAAAAGAGGAGAAGATATGAGTAAGAAATATGATTATCTGGTAGTAGGTGCGGGATTGTATGGTGCAGTATTTGCGCACGAAGCAAAGAAAGCAGGCAAATCTGTTCTGGTGATTGATAAGCGACCGAACATTGCAGGAAATGTTTTTACAGAAGATGTAGAGGGAATTCATGTGCATAAATATGGTGCGCATATTTTCCATACAAATAACAAAAAAGTCTGGAACTATATTACACAGTTCGCAGAGTTTAACCGCTTCACGAACAGTCCGGTGGCAAATTACCATGGAGAACTTTACTCTCTTCCGTTCAATATGTACACATTTAATAAAATGTGGGGTGTAGTGACTCCTGAGGAAGCAGCAGCCAAGATTGAAGAGCAGAAGAAAGAAGCCGGTATTACAGAGCCGAAGAATCTGGAAGAACAGGCAATTTCTCTTGTAGGACGTGATATCTTTGAGAAGCTGATCAAAGGTTACACAGAGAAACAGTGGGGACGTGACTGCAAAGATCTTCCGGCATTTATCATCAAGCGTCTTCCGGTAAGACTTACTTTTGATAACAACTACTTTGATGCCCTCTATCAGGGGATTCCGGTAGGCGGATATACACAGATGGTTGCCAATATGCTGGATGGTGTGGAAGTACGTCTTGGAGAAGATTATCTGGAGAAAAAGGCAGAGTATGATGCACTTGCAGATAAAGTAATTTATACAGGACCGATCGATGCATACTTTGGTTATTCTATGGGATATCTGGAATATCGTTCTGTACGTTTTGAGACAGAACTTCTGGACAAGCCGAATTTCCAGGGAAATGCGGCAGTTAATTACACAGACAGAGAAACACCATGGACAAGAATCATTGAGCACAAGTGGTTTGAATTCGGAAAAGATGTAGACGGAAATGATCTGCCGAAGACTGTGATCAGCCGTGAGTACAGTTCTGAATGGAAGCCGGGAGATGAGCCGTATTATCCGGTCAACGATGAGAAGAATGGTGCGCTTTACGCAAAATACAGAGAACTTGCTCAGGCAGAAGATCATGTGGTATTTGGCGGAAGACTGGGCGAATACAAGTATTATGATATGGATGCAGTAATAGCATCTGCTTTGGATATGTGTGAAAAGGAGCTTGCCTGAGTGAGGCGGGTTACTGGCGAGGATAGGTTGAAAGAGGAGATTTTATGAAAAAATATGCAGCAAAATCGCGAAATGTAGGACTGCTTCTGCTGTTTATGGCAGTATTGCTTGTTTTTGGAGGAACGCGAATGGTATCTGCAGATACCACTACATATAAGGTGACTTATGCCAATGCAAAGGGAAGGTCTACAGGAAATTACCGTAAATGGTCGAAGACTGTGAATGCCGGTGAGCAGGTTCAGTTACCTAAAATATCCAGAAAAGGATACGAAGCAAAATGGGTGACAACGATCAACGGAAAGAAATACAAATACTCTCCGGGGCAGAAAGTCACAATTAACCGAAATACAAAATTCTGTCTGAATCTGTATAAAATATACACCGTACGTTATTATACGGCGAACGGTAAGAAAGAGTATAAGAAGCTGCGTCAGACCGTGTCATCGGGAAAGCGTGTGAAGCTGCCGGCAGGTTCGTCGAATGCGACATATCAGTTTATGGGCTGGTCAACGAAGGTTGGCGGGAATGTGGCATACAAAAGTGGTAAGTATATCAGAGTAAAAAACAACATAAAACTGTATGCGGTTCAGAAGAAAGTATCAGGAATTGTTTTATGCAGAAATAACGGAAAGATATGGAAGACTGTTTCGGCTTCCGGTACAGCAAAATTCCCGGAAGTGGCAATGACAAATGGTGATATGTGTCTGGGATGGTCGAGAACGAAAGGAAAATCAACGCTTTCTGCATCTGATTTCAAGGCCGGTGATAAAATCCCGTCAGGAAACAGAAGCTACTATATGGTAGTGTATAAGGGCTCTATGGATCATGCACCATCGTCTGTAACGACAGCATCATCTTATGACAGGATTTATTTTGTTGGTGATTCCAGAATGGTTGATACGAAACTTGCACTTGGCGGATTGGTTCCATCAAATGTACAGTTTGTGGCGAAAGGCCAGCAGGGACTGAGCTGGTTCAAGAGTACCGGTTACAAAGAACTGCTCAGAGCAGTTTCGAAACAGTCAAGGACAGCACGTAAGGCAGTTGTGGTGAATCTGGGTGTAAATGATCTGGGAAATGCAGATGCTTATGTTACATATATGCAGACCATTGCGAAAAATCTCAAGAGATACAATTGCAAAATGTACTATTTGTCAGTGAATCCGGTCAACACAGCGATGATAAAGAAAGCAGGAGCCGGCAATCGTACACAGGCACAGGTAGATGCATTTAATACAAAGATTTACCGCAGTCTGTGCAGCGGAAGAAATAGGTCTTTTAGATATATCAATACCTGTACCAATCTTTTGAAAAAAGGCTGGATCAGTAACAGACATAATGCCGGTATTTATGATGGACTGCATTATTCAAATGCAACATATCTGAAAATCTTTGATTATTGTATGAAAACGTTAAATCGCGGATAAGGCAGTTGAATACATGACTGCCTGAATGTAAGAAGAGAGTAAATGGGAGTATTTATGAAAAAGTGCATAAGCAGACGGATATTGTTTTATTTTATAATGTTATTTCTGACTGTAGTATTTGTACACGGGGGAAACAAAACGGTTTTTGCTGCAACAAGTGGGAAAAATCAATGTAAAGTGACTTTTGCAAATTCTGAAGGAAGGGTGTCTACAGAGAAATACCGTCGTTGGGCTCGAACTGTAAAGAAGGGGACAGTGATCAAGCTTCCGAAAGTTACCAAAACAGGATATAAAGCGGCATGGGAAACAAAGATTTCCGACAAAACAAAGCAATATAATCCCGGAAGTAAAGTTACGATTAAAAAGAACATAAAGTTTTGCCTGAAATTTTATAAAAAGAATTCTACGCAGACAGGTACTTCAGCTAATTCAGGGACTAAAACTCAGAATAATAATTCAGGAGCAAAACTATATAAAAATAACGGGACTTTCTGGAAAACACTTACGACAGTTCAGAATCAGAAGGTAGTTTTTCCATCTGTTACAACCGGGAATGGAGACATGTTTCTGGGATGGTCACGTAAAAAAGGCAAGACATCTGATCCGGAGTACTATGCGGGTGATACGATTCCGAATCTTTCGGGGAAATATTATATGGTCGTATTCAAGAAAAGTCAGGATACGGCTCCGACAGAGAGAAAAACTCAAAGTAAGTATGAATATGTATATTTGGTGGGAGATTCCAGGACTCTGGGACTGCGAAATGCTTTAAAATGTCAATCCCCTGAAAATACAAAATTTGTTTTCAAAGCAGGCGAAGGACTCCGATGGTTTAAGAAGTCAGGCTTTTCTGCTTTGTATAAGGACGTAAAAAGTCAGCCTAAGAATATAAAAAAAGCGGTAATCATTAATCTTGGCGTGAATGACCTTAATAATACAACTGCGTATGTGAAATATATGAAGAACATAGCGAAAAAGTTAAAGGGATACAATTGTACGATGTATTATTTATCGGTCAATCCGGTGAATAATGCTATGATTACAAAATATCGGGGGCATTCTACAAATTCCAAGACAGAAGCAAAGGTTCTGGCATTTAATAAGTACATTTATAATAAACTGTGTTCAGGAAAAAAAGCACCGTTTAGTTACATTAATACGTATGGTATGCTTAGAAAAAATGGCTGGATCAGTAATAAGAATAATGCAGGCATATTTGATGGGGTGCATTATTCTAATGAAACATATCTGAGAATCTATGATTACTGTATGAGGGTACTGAACCGATAATATTTAGACAAACGAGGTAATCTGAAATGAAACGAGTGATCACTTATGGAACTTTTGATCTGCTCCACTACGGGCACATCAATTTGCTGCGGAGAGCCAGACAGCTGGGAGATTATCTGATCGTAGGACTTTCCACAGACGAGTTCAACTGGAATGAAAAACAGAAAAAATGTTATTTTTCCTATGAGAAACGCAAACAGCTTCTGGAGGCAATCCGCTATGTTGATCTCGTTATTCCGGAAGAAAACTGGGAGCAGAAACGTACCGATGTAAAAGAATATCATGTGGATACGTTTGTGATGGGAGATGACTGGAAGGGAAAATTTGACTTTCTGAAAGAAGAGGGCTGCGAAGTTGTGTACCTTCCGAGAACACCGGAGATTTCCAGTTCCCAGATTAAAGAGGACCTTCACACGAAAGAGAACAAAGATGCTGTTTAATTCCTATATTTTTATATTTGTATTTTTACCGCTGACACTTTGCGGATATTACGGGCTGCACCGACTGGGCAGCCCGGTTTTGGCTAAAATAGAACTGATACTGATGTCTTTCTGGTTTTATGGATATTTTAATCCGAGTTATCTTTGGATCATGTGCAGCAGTATTCTTGTAAATTATGTGCTTTCACAGCTCCTTCAGAAAAAATGGGAGATTTCAGGGAAAAAACTTCAGATGTTGAAAAATGGTCTGTTATGCGTGGGACTGTTCTTTAATCTGGGGCTTATTTTTTATTTCAAATATTATGATTTCTTTGTGGAAAATCTGAATAAGGTCTTTTCAGCTGACTTTCAGCTTCGTCATGTGGTGCTTCCTCTTGGAATCAGTTTTTTTACATTCCAGCAGATATCGTATATGGTGGATTCGTGGCGCGGAGAGACGAAGGAATACAACTTTGTGGATTATGCACTGTTTGTGACCTTTTTCCCACAGTTAATTGCGGGACCGATCGTGCTGCATAATGAAATTCTGCCGCAGTTTGAAGATAAAAAGAACTGGAAAATACAATGGGACAATCTGGCTCATGGAGCTTACATATTTGCAGCTGGGTTAGTCAAAAAGGTGGTTATCGCAGATACTTTGAGCAGTGCAGTGGCCTGGGGCTATGGACATCTCGGGCGAAATCTTACATCAGCAGAAGCAATTATCACAATGCTTGCTTATACATTTCAGATTTATTTTGATTTCAGTGGTTACTGTGATATGGCAACGGGACTTGGATATTTGTTTAATATTCATATTCCGATGAACTTTAATTCTCCGTACAAGGCAACTTCTGTTGTGGATTTCTGGAAACGCTGGCATCTGACACTGACCAGATTCCTCCGTACATATGTGTATTTTCCGTTGGGTGGAAGCCGAAAGGGAGAAGTGCGGACATATATAAATATTATCGCTGTGTTTCTGGTGAGTGGTCTGTGGCATGGGGCAAACTGGACATTTATTTTATGGGGATTTCTGCATGGAATGGGAAATGCTCTTACCCGTATGTTTCGAAAACAGTGGGGACATCTGCATACAGTGATTCAATGGGGTATTACGTTTCTGTTTGTAAATCTTACCTGGATATTTTTCCGTGCGGATTCCATTTCACAGGCAGTGAATTTTATCAGGCGTATATTCGGATTTCAGAGTTTCAGCGTAAGAGATGGACTTTTGAATACATTTGGCTTAAAAGAATTGAAGTTCATATACTGTCATATACCGATATTAAACAGAGTGATTGCTTTGGTGCATGGATTTGATATGCTGATTTTGCTTACAGCATCTCTTATTTTGTGCCTTGTGTTCAAAAATAATCAGGAAATGGAATTTAAATCAGATACGAAAAAGGCGGTTTTTACTGTGCTATGTCTGATCTGGGGGATTTTTTCTTTGTCAGGTGTTTCGGAATTCCTTTATTTTAATTTTTAGGAGGCATTATGAACAGTCGCAGATTTGTAAAAACAGTTCTTGCAGGAACTGTAACACTTCTGGTCATAGCCGGCGGGCTGACCGCTCTGATCGATCCGTTTTTTCATTTTCATAAGCCGCTTAAGAATCTGGAATACCCGTTAAACAGAGGAAGTGAGCGTTACCTGAATGACGGAATTATAAGGCATTTTGATTATGATGCAGCAATTGCGGGGACATCCATGATGCAGAATTTCAAAACATCACAGTTTGATGAGCTGTTTGGGACAAAATCAATCAAGGTGACTTTGACAGGAGAAAACTACTGGTCGATTGATCAGGAAGTACGCAAAATTTTTGATGTAAATCCTGATGTAAAATATATTTTTCGTTGTCTGGATTACAATATGGTACTGAAAAATAAGACGGATTATAATTACAACAATGTTCCGACATATTTGTATGATGAGAATCCATTCAATGATGTGCAGTATATTTTTAATAAAGATGTTTTACTGGATGACACACTGGAAGTTATTAAATATAATCTGCAGGGACGGAAAAATACAGATATGGATAACTACAGTGAATGGGGTTCTTTGTATCCGTCCGGCAGAGAGGCTGTACTCCGCAATTACAGGACACCCAAAAAGAAAGCAGAAGTGCAGAAAGAATTTTCAGAGAAAGATGCGCAGAACGTACGTAAAAACGTTGAAGAAAATGTTCTGGATATGGTGAAGGCGCATCCTGATACGACGTTTTATTTTTATACTCCGCCTTACAGTGTTGTCTGGTGGTATGCCAGACAGTGTTCCGGAAATCTTCTGCGTTACTTTGAGGCTGAAAAACTGCAGGCGGAGATGCTTCTTGAGTATGATAATGTGAAATTGTATTCTTTTACAGATATGTTTGATCTGACACAGAATCTTGACAACTATAAAGATGACAAGCACTATAATGCAGAAATCAGTGAGAAAATCATTGACTGGATCTACGAGGAAACCGGTCTGATCACAAAAGAAAATTATGAAGAACGGATCAACAAAATGGAGGATTTTTATCTGAATCAGGTTTCGGAGAGCTCTTTCAGCGAATGAAACTGATAGTCCATATCTTCCCATTTTGTGAGCAGTTCATCGAGAATCTGTCCGTTGGTAGTCGAAGTATTATGGAGAAGTACGATGGCACCGGGATGGATACGGCTCAGCAGCTTTTGAAAGGCTTCGTCTTTTGAAGGCTGCTGATTTTGTATCCAGTCTACATAGGCAAGACTCCAGAAAAAAGTAGTATATCCGAGGTCTTTTGCCATCTTAAGATTAGAGGTACTGTAGACTCCCTGCGGTGGCCGGTAAAATTTTGTCATTTTTTCACCGGTGACAGATTCGTATAACTCTGCTACACCATTTAACTGTTTTCGAAAGGCGTCGAGGGAAGAAATTCCGGACATATCGGGATGTGTCATAGTATGGTTTCCAACAATATGTCCTTCCGAAACAATACGCTTGATAAGATCGGGATTATCTGAAATAAAATTCCCGACGACAAAAAAGACCGCAGGTGCCTGATGCTTTTTCAGGGCATCGAGTATAAGTGGTGTATTTCCGTTTTCGTATCCGCAGTCAAATGTGAGATAAATTTTTTTCTCATTGGTATCGTCTGCATAATAAGCATTGTATGGACGCAACTCTTCAATGGAAGCATTTCCGACTGGACGCTCGCCTTCAGTCTGGAAACTGAGCCCCCAACTGGCAGATTCTGAACTGACAGAGACGGGCGTGGTATCGCAGAGAGTAGCATGCAGTTTTCCGAGCTGTGCGCCGAGGATAAACATGCCACTGAAAAGAAAGAAAAGTTTTGGTATAAAAAGGTAACGTTGGATGGATTTCATGGTACCTCACAGAAAACTCTTTTTAAAAATATATGCAGAAATGCAAAAAAAATAGAGCCATCAGATTTTTATTTTCTGGTGGCTCTTTTAAAATTCATTATCCAATGGATTTTACCTCCTGTATTTGTTTAAAACATCTGGAATTAAAAAATTACGTTCTTGGTGGTCCGTACCTCTCTTTCATAAAATATAAAGGAAATTCATTTCGTTTCTGGCGGTCTGTACCTCTCTTTCCTGAATTATGGGAAATCACTTATGTTTTCGGTGGTTTCACGCTCCTTTTATTTATTTTGTACATCCTTTTGTTTTATGAGCTAACTATAACAGATAAAAAGAAAAATGTCAAGAAGAAAATAGATAAAAATTAAAATAATTACATATAATCCGTTAAAATAAAAAATAATGCAAAATAGACTGAAAATAGTGGTGCAAACATTTGCATAGAAACAGATGGGCAGGGAAAAATAATATGGAAAAATACTATCAAACAAATCTAAAGGAGGTAAAAACATGTTTCGATATCTTCCGGTACGAAGAATTTTTGCAAGACAGGTTCTGGACTCCAGAGGAAATCCGACCGTGGAAGTGGAAGCTACAGTGGGAGAAGGAATTGTAGGAATGGAAGGGCATACAGCAATTGCCAGTGTACCGTCCGGTGCATCTACAGGAAAATTTGAAGCTGTAGAGTTGCGTGACGGTAAAAAAGGATATTATACAGGCTTAAGTGTCGAAAATGCAGTGGAAAATGTCAATACCAAACTGGCAGAGGCAATTGTAGGGGAAAATGCACTGGATCAGAAAAGAATTGATGAAATTCTGATTCGTACAGATGGTACAGATAACAAAAGCAGTGTCGGAGCCAATGCTACACTTGGTGTTTCCGTGGCGGTGGCAAGGGCGGCGGCGATGGCGCTCCGCATTCCGCTTTACCAGTATCTTGGAGGCTGCCATGCATGCAGACTTCCGGTCCCCATGATGAATATTCTGAATGGGGGAAGGCATGCAGATAATACAGTGGATCTTCAGGAGTTTATGATCATGCCGGTGGGTGCACCGAATTTTCGTGAGGGAATACGGATGTGCGTGGAAATTTATCAGTTCCTTCGGATTCTCCTGAAAGAACGAAATCTTTCTACTGCAGTCGGAGATGAAGGTGGTTTTGCACCGGATCTGGAGGATGCACATGCCGTATTGGAGCTTATGACAGAGGCAATACAGAAAGCCGGATACAAACCGGGAGAAGAAGTGAAGATTGCGATTGATGCAGCAGCAAGCGAATTGTATGATGAGGAAAAAGGCTGTTATTATTTCCCAGGGGAAAGCAGAAAGAAAGGTAAAGAGGTTCTCCGTGATACAAAAGAGATGGTAGCTTATTATGAGAAACTACTGGATGAATTTCCGATTATTTCTATCGAGGACGGTCTGCAGGAAGATGACTGGGAGGGTTGGAAGCAGATGACAGAAATACTCGGTGAGCGTGTACAACTTGTCGGAGATGATCTGTTTGTGACAAATATCAAGAGATTGAAATGCGGAATCCGACTTCAGACAGCGAATGCCATTTTGATCAAGGTGAATCAGATCGGGACTTTAAGTGAAGCAATGGATGCAGTTGAGATGGCACAAAAAGCAGGATATCGGGTAGTTGTTTCACATCGCTCCGGTGAAACAGAAGATGCATTTATTGCAGATCTGGCGGTTGCAGTCGGCGCCGGACAGATCAAAACAGGGGCACCATGCCGTTCTGACCGGACTTCGAAATATAATCAGCTGCTTCGAATCTGCGATATACTGGAAAATACAGCAGTTTACGAAAATCCATTTATGGGTGAAACGGAGAATTATCAAAAGGAGAATTAATTAAAATAGTTGAAATCAGGATGTTGTTATGTTACAATATCTTCTAGTTGATTAGGAGGTGTAACTGAAATGCAGATTTTGAGAACTATTCTTACTGTAATTTTTGCCATAGATTGTATTGCTCTTACTGTTGTTGTTCTTATGCAGGAAGGTAAGCAGCAGGGACTTGGCGGCGCGATTTCCGGTGCGGCAGATTCCTATTGGGGAAAGAATAAAGGTCGTTCTATGGAGGGTGGTCTTGTTCGAGCTACCACGATTATGGCAGTGTTATTTTTTGTACTGGCAGCAGTTTTGAATATGAATTTTTAAGAATTGTCAGAAGAAAACACTCTTGTATGGTCACAAGAGTGCTTTTTTTTCTCAAAACAAAGGAGTTTAAGTGAGCAGAAAGAAAATTCAGGAAAAGAAGAAAAAGCTTTCCGGAAAAAAGAAATTTATAAAGACAAAAGCCGTAAAACCAAAGACTGTAACACCGAAAAAAAGAGAAATTCGCGAATGGGAGAAGCAGGGGCTGATCCGTGTGGGAACTTTTATCGGAAACCAGAAAGGATTTGGGTTTGTAGAAGTCGAGGGTGAAGAAGAGGATATCTTTATTCCTGCAAGTGCGGCCGGGACAGCGATGCATCAGGATCAGGTGCAGGTGCTGCTTGGGAAAGAGCCAAAGAAAGGCAAAAGGCAGGAAGGAACGGTTATTCGCATTCTGGAACGTGCCAATCAGGAAATAGTCGGGACATTCCAGCGAGAACGTGATTATGGTTTTATTCTCTGTGATAATCAGAAATTTTCGAAAGATGTGTATATTTCAGCCAGGAACAGCAAGGGGGTCCGCGACGGTGACAAGGTAGTTGCCGAGATCATAGATTACGGGGATGCTTCGCACAAGCCGGAAGGTCGTATTACAGAAAATCTTGGAAGCATCAATGCACCGGGAACAGATATTCTTGCCATTGTCAAAAGCTATAAGATTCCATCTGAATTTCCGATAAAGGTAATCAATCAGGCAATGCGTGTGCCTGATCATGTGCAGGAAGCCGACCGGGATGGCCGTCTGGATCTTACGGAACTTCGTACGGTGACAATTGATGGTGAAGATGCAAAGGATCTGGATGATGCGGTGTCTCTGACAAAAGAGAACGGAATTTATCATCTGGGAGTTCATATTGCAGATGTCAGTAATTATGTACAGGGCGGAAGTGCGCTGGATAAAGAAGCACTGAAACGTGGAACAAGTGTTTATCTTGCAGATCGGGTGGTACCGATGCTGCCAGAGCGACTTTCAAATGGCATTTGTTCGCTGAATCAGGGAGAAGACCGTCTGACACTCAGTTGCCTGATGGATATTGATGAGTCTGGCTGTGTCATAAATCATCAGATTGCCGAAACGATCATTCGTGTAGACCGTCGTATGAGTTACAATCAGGTGAGAATGATTCTTGAAGACGGAGATACAAAAACCAGCCGGGAATACCAGGAATTTGTACCGATGTTTTTCCTGATGAAAGAACTTTCTGCTCTTCTGAGAAGTAAGAGACATAATCGTGGTTCGATTGATTTTGATTTCCCGGAGAGCAAGATCATATTAAACGGTGCCGGAAGGGCAATCGATGTTCAGCCTTATGAACATAACGTTGCGACAGATATTATAGAAGATTTTATGCTGATGGCAAATGAGACTGTCGCAAAAGAGTATTGTAAGGGCGAATATCCGTTTGTATATCGTACACATGAAAATCCGGATCCTGAAAGAGTGGAGTCTCTTCTGACACTACTGCGTCATCAGGGGATTCAGGTGCAAAAATCGGGAGAGGAAATTTCTCCGAAAGAGATTCAGGAAATACTGGAGAAGATTCAGGGACTTCCAAATGAAGCAATGCTCAGCCGTCTGATGCTTCGCACAATGAAGCAGGCGAAATATACGACAGAGTGCAGCGGACATTTCGGACTGGCTGCAAAATATTACTGTCATTTCACGTCTCCGATTCGCAGATATCCGGATTTACAGATTCATCGTATCATTCGTGATAATATAAGAGGACGGTTACAGCGGGAAGGCAAGACAGAACACTACCGGGAAATTCTGGAAAGTGTTGCGGAACAGTCCAGTATATGTGAGCGCAGGGCGCAGGAAGCAGAGCGCGAGTCCGACCGTCTTAAGAAAGCTGAGTATATGTCATATCATCTGGGGGAAGAGTTTGATGGAATTATCTCTGGAGTGACTGCATACGGACTTTACGTGGAACTGCACAATACGGTCGAAGGACTTGTACATATCAGTACATTGTCTGACGATTACTATACATTTGATGAAGAAAATTATGAATTGAGCGGAGAACTCACAAAGAAAATATATCATCTGGGACAAAAAGTGCGAGTGCGTGTGGCTGATGCGGACGCGCTCAGCAGGACGGTAGATTTTACAATTGTTGAATGATTGAACGAGGGAGGTGTGGCTCGTGGAAAAAAAAGCAGGAATGAAGCTGATCGCCAACAACAAAAAAGCATTTCATGATTATTTTATTGAAGATACTTATGAGGCAGGAATCGCACTTGCAGGTACGGAAGTAAAATCACTTCGTGCCGGAAAATGCAGCATCAAAGAATCCTTTATCCGTGTAGAAAAGGGTGAGGTATATATATATGGTATGCATATCAGCCCGTATGAGAAAGGCAACATCTTTAATAAAGACCCGATGCGTGTAAGAAAACTGCTTCTTCACAGACATGAGATTAACAAGATTGAAGGCAGTCTTCAGGAAAAAGGTCTGACACTTGTACCGCTGAAAGTCTATTTCAAAAACAGTCTTGTCAAGCTTGAGATAGGTGTGGCACGAGGCAAAAAGCTCTACGATAAACGCCAGGACATTGCGAAGAAAGATCAGCGCAGAGAGGCGGAGAGAGAGTTTAAAGTAAAGAATCTATAACTCTAAAAAATGTGTGAATTGCTGCACATTCAGTTGACAAGATTCGGATACTCTGTATAATTGTATTAAAAGATGATGTTATATAACTATTCCATATTCAGAATAGGAGGAAATATATATGTTTAAGAAAAAATATCTTGCAGTTGCCGGATTGATGGCTCTTGCGGTTGTGATTTCCGGTTGCGGAAAGAAGAATTCAGGAGACTCCGTAGTGCAGACAACTCCGACACCGACGCAGGAGACAGCAGTGACAGCTACCCCTACACCGGAGCTGATAAATATGGAAGAAGCTGTTGAGAAGAATGTGATGGGAGAGAAGACTTCCACGGCATCGAAGGTCACGATTGTAAATAAGACCGGGTCAGAAGTGGCAGCTATTTATGTCCGAGAAACTCCTTCAGATGATTCAGAAGATGATGAATGGGGTGATGACCTGGTAAATGGTATGTTTACTCTTAAAAATGGTGAAAATGCGGTTTACTACTATGAGAAGGGAAGTTCTTCTGTAACATACGATATCCGTATTACGTATTCTGATGAAGAAAAAAATGAGTGCTTTTTCCGTAAACTGCCATTGACAACGATGAAGCAGATCACGCTTCGTATGGATGGAAGCGGAGATGATTCGATCCCTTACGCGACTTATCTGACAGCAAGCAGCACGAAAGAAGTTTCTACATTAAATGATGTCAAGAAACGACTTGGTCTGTCAACAGATGATTCAGACAGTGATTCTTCTGCAACACCGACCCCGACAGATTCATCAGATGATTCCAGTTCAAGTAATTCTTCAAATTCCGACAGCAATAATGCAAATCCGACAAGTACACCATCCGCAGATAATAATTCTGATCCGGATGATAATGATACCGATCCGACGAATTCTACGATTCAGAAGGCAGAGAGTTATATCGGAATGTCCATTGATGATTTGGAAAGTGCAGTTGGCGCAGCACAGTCTTCGGAGTATGATGACGATGATACTGCAGGAACGACAGGATATTACTATTACTCAGACTTTACAGTATCTACATCTGTAGATGAAAATGGAAATGAAATTGTAACAGGTGTATGGTAAAAGTTCGAGAACTTTGACCTGAATCTGTTTACAGAAAGGATAAATTTATGAAAAGAATTTTACTCAAATTAAGTGGAGAAGCTCTTGCCGGAGCTGCCAAAAGAGGATTTGATGAGGAAACAGTCATTGCTGTTGCAAAGCAGATCCGCACGATTGCAGAGGAAGGTACGCAGGTAGGTGTTGTAATCGGCGGCGGTAACTTCTGGAGAGGCCGTACCAGCGAGACAATCAACCGCAACAAAGCGGATCAGATTGGAATGCTTGCTACGGTTATGAACTGTATTTATGTTTCTGATATCTGCAGATATCTGGGACTTAAGACAGAAATCTTTACTCCGTTTGTATGTGGCGCCTTTACCAGCCTTTATTCTAAAGATGCTGTAGAAGAAGCTTTTGCAGAAGGCAAGATTCTCTTTTTTGCAGGCGGTACAGGACACCCGTATTTTTCTACAGATACAGCAACTGTACTCCGTGCAGTTGAAATTGAGGCTGAAGCAATACTCCTTGCAAAAGCAGTAGATGGAATTTACGATAGCGATCCGAAACTGAATCCAAATGCAGTGAAGTATGATGAAATCTCTATCGAAGAAGTTGTAGATAAGAAACTGGCTGCAATGGATCTGACAGCATCTATTATGTGTCTGGAACAGAAGATGCCAATGCTGGTATTTGGACTTGAAGAAAAAGACAGCATTGTAAATGCTGTACATGGCAAATTTACAGGTACAAAAGTAACTGTATAAGTTTTACATTTATATAAGAGAAGGTAATAAAAATCAGAAGAGGGAGAGTTTGACAAATGGATGAAAGAGTTCAGAAATATGAGCAGAAAATGACAAAGACATTAAGTGGTTTTGAGGAGGAGCTTACAACGATTCGTGCCGGCCGTGCAAATCCGCATATTCTTGACAAAATCACAGTAGATTATTATGGAAGCCCGACACCACTTCAGCAGGTAGCGAATATTACTGTTCCGGAAGCTCGTATGATTCAGATTCAGCCCTGGGAATCCAGCCTGATCAAAAGCATTGAAAAAGCAATCCTTACATCAGACCTTGGCCTGAATCCGAGTAACGATGGAAAGCTTATCCGTCTGGTTCTGCCTGAACTCACAGAAGAACGTCGTAAAGAACTTGTAAAAGACGTTAAGAAAAAAGGTGAGGCAGCTAAGGTCGCAGTGAGAAATATCCGTCGTGATGCAAACGATGCATTCAAGAAGCTGGCTAAGCAGGATGTTTCCGAAGATGAAATCAAAGATCTGGAAGATTCTGTACAGAAGCTTACAGACAAGTTCATCAAAAAAATTGATGCAGCAGTAGATACAAAAGCGAAAGAAATTCTGACTGTATAATGACACAGACAGAAAGAAGAGGGAGAGCCGCATAAAGGCTCTCTTTCTGTTGAAATACAGGAATCTTTTCGAAATAAAAGGAGAACATATGAAAGTACCGAATCATATTGCGATTATTCTTGATGGCAATGGCAGATGGGCAAAAGCCAAGGGGATGCCGAGAGGATATGGACATATTAAAGGCTGTGCCAACCTTGAAAATATCTGTGATGACATCAAAGATCTTGGAGTAAAGTATCTGACGGTTTATGCTTTTTCCACAGAGAACTGGAAACGTTCCAGAGAAGAAGTTGAGGGACTGATGAAACTGTTCCGCAGCTATCTTAAGAAATGTATGAAAAGTGCAGAGAAAAACCATATGCGTGTAAAGATTATTGGGGATCCTTCTGCATTTGCACCGGATATTCAGGACAAAATCCGCGAGCTGGAAGAGTTCTCAAAAGATTATGACGAACTGTACTTTCAGATTGCATTAAACTATGGCAGCAGGGATGAAATCATTCGTGGAGTTCGCAAACTGGCGCAGGATGTTGTTGATGGCAAGTGTGATCCGTCAGAGATAGATGAACCTTTTTTTGAAAGTTATCTGGATACAGCCGGAGTTCCGGATCCTGATCTTCTGATTCGTACAAGTGGGGAGCAGAGACTGTCTAATTTCCTGATGTGGCAGCTTGCGTATACGGAGTTCTACTTTACAGATGTGCCGTGGCCGGATTTTCATAAAGAAGATCTGATTAAAGCAATCGAAAAATATAATAGCAGAGATCGTCGCTTTGGAGGCGTGAAAGGGGAATAATTATGTTTAAAACACGACTCATAAGTGGAATTTTACTTGTGATTGCAGCACTGCTTACGATCATAAGTGGTGGTTATGTGCTCTTTTTTACATTGGTATGTATTTCGCTGATCGGAATGCAGGAACTTTATAAGGCAATGGGGGTACATGGAGAGAGTACTGGATTGTTGGAAATTATTGGATATCTGGGAGCAATCCTTTATTATGTCAGTCTGCTTTTGGGATTTGAAAGCTATGGTTTGATGACTGTTCTGGTTTCACTGATTTTGATCATGTTTGTTTATGTGTTTACATATCCGAAATATAATGCACATCAGATAATGTCTGCGTTTTTCGGTGTGGTTTATGTGGCAGTAATGTTGTCTTTTATTCTTCTGACAAGGAATCTTCCGGATGGTAAATTTATTGTCTGGCTGATTTTCCTTTGCTCATGGGGATGCGATACCTGTGCGTATTGTGTGGGAATGCTCATTGGCAAGCACAAGATGGCACCGGTACTCAGTCCGAAGAAATCTGTAGAAGGCGGCATCGGTGGAGTTGTCGGAGCTGCACTTCTGGGGGTAATCTATGCTGCTGCGATACAGGGACCGATGGTAGAATATGCAGTAATTTGTGGCATCGGTGCATTGATTTCCATGGTTGGGGATCTTGCAGCGTCCGCAATTAAGAGAAACCAGGGAATCAAAGATTATGGTAAACTGATACCGGGACATGGCGGCATTCTGGATCGCTTTGACAGTGTGATCTTTACTGCACCGGTTATTTACTATCTCGCCAAAATTATTCTTGGTATCTGATGTTGCAAAAGGAGAAAAGCATGAAAAAAATTGCAATTTTAGGATCTACAGGTTCGATCGGAACACAGACGCTGGATGTAGTCCGGGCCAATGGAGATATCGAAGTGCTGGGTATCAGTGCCGGAAGAAACATCCGGAAACTGGAAGAACAGGTTCGGGAGTTTTCTCCACGTCTTGTTGCTGTATGGGATGAAAACGCAGCGAAAGATCTTGCAGATAAGATTAAAGATACAGATACAAAAGTTGTTTCCGGAATGGATGGGCTTTTGGAACTGGCTGCCATGCCGGAAACAGAAATTCTTGTTACAGCAATTGTGGGTATGCTTGGAATTCGTCCGACGATTGAAGCTATCCGTGCAGGTAAGGACATCGCGCTTGCAAATAAAGAGACACTTGTGACAGCAGGTCATCTGATTATGCCTATGGCAAAAGAATATGGTGTGCAGATTTTGCCTGTGGACAGCGAGCACAGTGCGATTTTTCAGTCGTTGAATGGAGAACACCGTTCGGAGATATATAAACTGCTGATTACTGCATCGGGAGGACCTTTCCGTGGAAGAAAGCGTAAAGATCTGGAAACAGTTACGCTTGCTGATACTCTGAAACATCCAAACTGGGTGATGGGACAGAAGATTACCGTAGATTCTGCGACACTGGTCAATAAAGGTCTGGAAGTTATGGAAGCAAGGTGGCTGTTTGATGTGGATCTGGATCATATTCAGGTAGTTGTCCAGCCACAGAGTGTGATTCACTCCATGGTAGAATTTAAGGATGGAGGAATTATTGCGCAGCTTGGAACTCCGGATATGCGTCTGCCAATACAATATGCGTTATATTATCCGCACAGAAGATACCTCGGAGGAGACCGTCTGGATTTTGCGGCACTTAGGCAAATTACATTTGAAGAACCGGATATGGAGACATTTCTGGGACTTCCGATGGCAATGCAGGCATCGAGAGCAGGCGGTTCGATGCCAACGGTCTTTAATGCGGCAAACGAACTGGCAGTAAGCAAATTTCTTCATCAGGAGATTGGCTTTCTTGATATTTATGATATTATCGCACAGTCGATGGAACGACATAAAGTAATTGAGAATCCGAATCTTGAAGAAATTCTTGCAGTAGAGAGTGAAACTTATCAATGGATCGAAAGCAGGTGGTAATTTGAAGATATTGATTGCTGTAATCATTTTCAGCGCAATCATTCTTTTTCATGAATTTGGACATTTTTTGTTTGCAAAATTAAATGGCATCGGGGTTACAGAGTTTTCTCTGGGAATGGGACCGAGACTCTTCAGTTTTCAGAAAGGGGAAACTCGTTATTCTCTGAAATTACTTCCGATCGGTGGCTCCTGTGCAATGGTCGGTGAGGACACAGATGAGGAAGAGCTCCCGGGTTCTTTTAATGCAGCGTCGGTAGGGGGGAGAATCTCTGTTGTTGCGGCAGGCCCGGTGTTTAATTTTATTCTGGCATTTGTACTGGCAGTGATCATTGTAGGTTTTGTTGGTTATGATCCGTCAGAGGTCGTTGAAGTGGAGAGCGGATCACCGGTAGCAGAGGCAGGCCTTGAAAAGGGTGATGTAATTACCGAATACGATGGTTATCATGTAGATCTGGCAAAAGATCTGTATGTTTATATGTATCTGAATGACCTCAAAGAAGGTGATACAGTTACAATGACAGTGAAACGTGACGGAGAGACCAGGACGATCACCTATACACCGGATGTTTCAGTACGGTATCTTCTTGGATTTAACCGTTCAGATGCATCGTCCATGACTGTAGAGTCTCTGATTGATGGTATGCCGCTTCAGGAGGCAGGACTTCAGGCAGGAGATACGATCACGGCGATCAATGGTACGGAGATTGCGGATGGAGAAGCGTATGATGCATATCTGGAAGAGCATCCGTTGTCTAATGAGCCGGTAGAAATCACTTATGATCGCGACGGACTGGATTATACAGCTACGATTACACCGAGAGAGTACCGGACACCGCAGCTTGGATTTTCTTATAATCTGGGATATACAAAGACCTCCGGGCTGCAGGTGTTGAAATACGGCGCACTGGAGATTAAATATATGGTCAGAACGACGCTACTCAGTCTGAAAGAGCTTGTGACAGGGCAGCTCGGATTCCAGAACTTAAGCGGTCCGGTAGGCGTTGTAGATGCTATCGGAACGACATACGAGCAAAGCAAGAGAGAGGGAGCATTGATGCTCTGGATGAATATGTTGAATATGGCAGTGCTTCTTTCAGCGAACCTTGGTGTAATGAATCTGCTTCCGCTTCCGGCACTTGACGGCGGCCGTCTGGTATTTCTCATTATTGAAGCAATCCGGCGTAAACCGATCAACCGTGAAATCGAGGGCAGGATTCATTTTGCAGGTTTGATGCTTCTGATGGCATTGATGGTAGTTGTTATGTATAATGATATTTTGAAAATATTTTAAAATTGGATAAGCTGGTTAAAAAAGAGTGTGAATATTGTGGAATAGTTTCACACTCTTTTTTGAAATAAGAAAACGAATGATAGAATATTGAGAGAAAGGCAGGAGATAAAGTTGGATAAGACATTAAGCATTATTATACCTTGTTACAATGTGGAAAAATATATTGAAGAATGTCTGGAATCTGTATGCAATGATCGAGATGCCGATATAGAAGTGATCTGTGTGAATGACGGGTCGACGGATGGTACTTTAGATATACTTGAGCAGTGGAAACAAAAAGATGCCCGTGTTATTGTTATAAATCAGGAAAACAAAGGTGTTTCAGTGGCAAGGAATCAGGGGCTGCATATTGCGAAGGGAAAATTTATCTATTTTCTGGATAGTGACGATAAAGTAAAAGATGTTGCAATTCTGGAAAAGTGCTGCGAGAAAATGCAGGAAGATCAGTTAGACATATTGATAGGAGCTGGCAGAAGTTTTTTTGAAACAGAAGAGTTTTATAAAAAATATTCATATTATGAAAAAAGTTATCGAATAGAGCATGAGTATCCTCGTATAATGAAGGGAACAGAACTGATGGCTGAATTGCAGAGAAATGGAGAATGGGCAGTTCAACAGTCAACCAGAATTTACAGACGAAAGTTTTTGCAGGATAATAATGTTTACTATACAGAAGGACAGCTCCATGAAGATAATTATGTAACATTTATGTGTATGTATCTGACAGACAGAACAACCGCGGTTAAAGATGTTTTGTTTGAGAGAAGAATTCGTGAAAATTCAATCATGACACAGAAAGTAACGCATAAAAATGTAGAAGGTTATCTTGTAAATTTTGTTCAGGATCTTTATCTTATTGCAGATTATAGGGATGTGAAAAAGCCGAATATGGATATGGGTTTTCCGCTGGATATTGCACGGAGGGATATAAAAAGAACCTATCGTCTGCTGGATGAGGAGGAAAAAAAGAGTTTAGAAGAGCGCTTGACAGAAGAACAGAAATTTTATTTCGATGCACTTATTCGCAGAGAAATAGAAGCAGAAGACAGAATGGATGCCAAAAGCAAGTTTCTGGAGCGTGTGAACAGAGAAAATAAGGAAGTACGTCAGAAACAGGAAATCAGGATACTGAACTTAGAACAGCAGCTTACAAAGCTGGAAGCAGACAGGAAACAAGAGCAGGAAAAAAATGATAAACTTCAGCAAAAAATAAAAGAAACCAATAAAGATCTTAAAAAAGCGAATAAAAAGATTAAAGAGATGAAAGAATCTACTTCATGGAAGATTGGACGCGCGATAACCTGGCCGGTAAGAAAGTTGAAAACTATTTTAAGAAAGTTTTCCAATGGTAATGCATAAACTATCCTGAGAGACCTTTGTCAGGAGAAAATAAATGGATTTTTATAGAAAAGTTCGGGCGCAGCAGGATCAGGTGGATGATGGAACGCTGAAAGTCAGTGTATTTACAGAAGACGGTACGCGTCCGGTGGAAAATGCGCTGGTGCGAATATCTTACACAGGTGAGAGCGGACAGACGGTGGATGAAGTACGGACGGATTCGTCCGGGCAGACACCGGTACTGGATCTGAAAACACCTCCGCTTGAGTACAGTATGGAGCCGGTGGAAGAACAGCCATACGCGGAATATACCATACAGGTAGAAGCGGAAGGATTCGAAAATACGGAGATTGCCGGTACGCAGGTGCTTCCGGGAGTGCAGGCACAGCAGGCGGTAAAAATGGCGTTTCGTGCGGAAACATCATTTGAGCGTCTGGTGATCGGTCCCCATACTCTGTTTGCGGAATATCCGCCAAAGATAGAAGAAGCGGAAGTTAAACCGGTGGATGAGAGTGGAGAAATTGTTTTAAGCAGGGTAGTAATACCGGAATATATCGTAGTACATGACGGTTCGGTAAATGATACGACAGCACCGAACTATTATGAGAGGTATCGAGACTATATAAAAAATGTTGCAAGCAGCGAGATCTATGCAACCTGGCCGGATGATACGATCCGTGCAAATATCCTTGCAATCATGTCTTTTACATTGAACCGTGTTTATACGGAATGGTATCGGAATAAGGGCAAAGATTTTACGATCACAGCCTCCACAGCGTATGACCACAAGTGGATCCGGGGAAGAAATGTATTTGACAGTATTTCCAGGATTACGGATGAACTTTTTGAAAATTATCTCTCCAGGCCGGATGTGCGCCAGCCAATTCTTACACAGTACTGTGACGGGCGTCGGGTACAGTGCAGAAATCGTGGCTGGATGACGCAGTGGGGAAGTAAGTCACTGGGAGATCAGGGCTATTCACCGATTGAAATCCTCAGATATTTTTACGGAAATGATATGTATATCAATGTAGCAGAAGAAATTTCCGGAATTCCATCCTCATGGCCGGGATATGATCTGAATATCGGTGCGACAGGAGAAAAAGTGCTCCAGATGCAGGAACAGCTCAATGTGATCGCAGGTGCATATCCTGCAATTCCGAAGGTAAATGCAGATGGCATTTACGGGGAACAGACCAGTGCATCTGTGCGCAAATTCCAGAATGTGTTCGGGATTCCGGAAACGGGAATCACGGATTATCAGACGTGGTATAAGATACAGGAAATCTATGTTGCGGTCAGTAGAATTGCGGAATTGAACTAAAAATACAAAAAAATAAAAAAATTTATAAAAAAGTGTTGACTTTATGTCATATCTCTGGTATTCTATCACTTGTCGCGAGGAAACAATCCTGCGAAACAGAATATGCGGAAGTGTCGGAACTGGCAGACGAGCAAGACTAAGGATCTTGTGAGCATTGCGCTTGTGTGGGTTCAAGTCCCATCTTCCGCATAATACAAAAAAGAGGTTGACATTATTTAAATCTTTTTGTATAATTTCTGTTGTCGCGAATAAGTTATCCGTGAAATGCGATATGCGGAAGTGTCGGAACTGGCAGACGAGCAAGACTAAGGATCTTGTGAGCATTGCGCTCGTGTGGGTTCAAGTCCCATCTTCCGCATAAGAAGCCCTTGATTTTCAAGGGCTTTTTCTTTTGGCAAAACAGACGCCGGAGCCTCTTTTTTAACGCGAAATCAGTTATTCAGATGTCGAAATATTTAATCTGAATGATTTTTTTGAAAAAAAGAGGAATTTGGGACTTTGTGCAGAATATAATTAATAAGAGGTATTTTGTCAGTCTATGGAGTCTGTGGAGGACATGCCTATGAATATTCGAGAAAACATGGAACAGCGAGAACTTGAGCTTCTCAGTCCCTATGCTGCACATAGCGGTCATTCGCGTGGCAGGGAGCGGATAGAGGAAGAGTGTGATGTACGTACGGTTTATCAGAGAGACCGTGACCGGATACTGCATTGTAAGGCATTCCGGCGGATGAAAGATAAGACGCAGGTTTTTCTAGCACCGCAGGGAGATCATTACAGGAACCGTCTGACCCATACACTGGAAGTTTCTCAGATTGCACGTACGATCGCGAAGGCATTGCGATTGAACGAAGATCTGGTTGAGGCAATTGCGCTTGGTCATGATCTGGGACATACACCTTTCGGACATGCCGGTGAACGGGCACTGGATGAAATCCATCCAGGCGGTTTTACACATTATCAGCAGAGCATCCGTGTAGTCCAGATCCTCGAAAAAAACGGTGAAGGTCTGAATCTTACATGGGAAGTAAGGGATGGAATCCTGAATCACCGGATCAGCGGCTCACCGACGACTCTGGAAGGTCAGGTTGTGCGTTTTTCGGACAAACTTGCATATATTCATCATGATATGGATGATGCACAGAGGGCAGGGGTCATCACGGAAGATGATATACCGGTCACGCTCAGGATGCTTCTGGGATACACGACGCGTGAGAGACTGAATACCTTTGTTCATGATATTATCGAAAACAGTCTTGAAAAAGATCATATAGAGATGTCTTCGGAGATTTATGAAGCACTTATGGATCTTCGTGGAATCATGTTTCAGAATGTATATACACATCCTGGAGCAAAAGAAGAAGAATTAAAAGCAATCAAAATGCTGAAAAAGCTATATGTATATTATACAGAAAATCCGGAAGAGATGTCTGAGGAATATCGGCTCCTGATGAAGAGGGGAGAATCAAAAGCGCAGGTGGTATGTGATTATCTGTCAGGTATGACGGACCAGTATTCCATGGCGAAATTTCGGAAGATCTTCATACCAAAGTCCTGGGAGGTCTATTAAATGGCAGAGGGGGATAAGTATGCGTTATTCGGACGATATCATTGAAGAAGTGCGACAGAAAAATGATATTGTAGATGTAGTATCGCAATACGTCAGATTAACAAGAAGGGGCAGTACATATTTTGGACTCTGTCCGTTTCATAATGAAAAAACTCCTTCGTTTTCTGTGACACCGGGCAAACAGATGTATTATTGCTTCGGATGTGGCGCAGGAGGAAATGTATACAATTTTATTATGGAATACGAGAATTATACGTTCGGTGAAGCTCTGAAACATCTGGCAGACAGAGCCGGAGTAGAGCTTCCGAAGATCGAGTATTCCAGAGAAGTCAGAGAGAAAGCAGAGCAAAGAGCGGAACTGCTTGAAATCAATAAGCAGGCTGCACAGTATTACTATTATCAGCTCCGTACCGAGGGCGGAAAGATCGGATATCAGTATCTTTCCGGCAGAGGGCTGAGCGAAGAAACAATGCGTAAGTTTGGACTTGGTTATTCTGATAAGTTTGGCGGCGGACTTTACAAATTCCTGAAATCAAAGGGATACAGTGATGAGAGACTTCGGGAATCCGGACTTTTTAATGTTGATGAACGCCATGGAATGTACGACAAGTTCTGGAATCGTGTGATTTTTCCGATCATGGATGTAAACAACCGCGTGATCGGTTTTGGCGGACGAGTGATGGGTGACGGCAAACCGAAATACCTGAACTCACCGGAAACCAAAATCTTTGATAAGAGCCGGAATCTTTACGGACTGAATATTGCAAGGACAACGAGGAAAAAGTATCTGATCCTCTGTGAAGGCTACATGGATGTGATCTCCATGCATCAGGCAGGATTTACGAATGCGGTGGCATCGCTCGGAACAGCATTAACTTCCGGACATGCCAGTCTTCTGAAACGTTATACACAGGAAGTTCTTCTTCTGTATGACAGTGATGAGGCAGGAATACGGGCGGCTCTACGAGGAATTCCGATCCTTCGGGATGCCGGAGTCAGTTCGAGAGTCGTTAATCTGAAGCCATATAAAGACCCAGATGAATTTATCAAAAACATGGGAGCAGAAGCTTTCGAAGAGCGTCTCGGACAGGCGTCCGACAGTTTTATGTTCCGTGTGAGTATTGCAGAATCGGAATTTCCGATGGATGAGCCGCAGGGGCAGAATCGTTTCTTCGAACGGTGTGCGGAGCTGCTGCTCGAATTAAAAGATGAACTGGAACGTAACCTCTATATTGAGGCAATCGTTAAGAAATACAGGGGACAGTATGGTGTCAGTGTTGAGGATTTAAGAAAAAGGGTCAATACACTGGCGCTGAAGGGAACCCCGGCGGAAAACAGAACACAGCCAAAGACCAGTGGCGGACAGAATAAAAAGAAAAAAGAATCCGCTTCGGATCAGGCACAGAAACTGATGCTGACATGGCTGGTTACTTATCCGGGAATTTTTGATAAAGTGGCACAGTATCTGAATGCAGAGGATTTTATCGTTCCACTGTATAAGGAAGTGGCACAGATGCTGTTTCGTCAGAGAGAGGAAGAAGGACAGGTCAATCCTGCCAAACTTCTGAACAGCTTTACGGACAGTGAAGAGCAGCGGGAAGTCGCATCACTTTTTAATGCGACGATCCATCTGGAGACACAGCAGGAACAGGATCGGGCTTTTGCAGATACGCTTCTTCGTATCAAGGCAGAAAGCCTTGCAGAAAAAAATCGCAATCTGGATCCGACAGATATGGTGGGACTGCAGCAGATCCTCAGAGAGAAAAAAGAATTGGAAGAACTTGGACGAAAACGTCAGGAACTGCATATTTCTTTTGAATAAGGTTAAAATATAAACACTATATGGAGGGAATGAGCACCTATGGAAATGAATATGGGCAAATTCAGCGAGAAACTGGTAGAACTTCTGGAGCTTGCAAAAAAGAAGAAAAATGTACTGGAATATCAGGAAATCAGCGATTTCTTTAAAGACCAGCCACTGGAAGTCGAGCAGATGGAAAAGGTTCTGGATTTTCTGGAAGCCAGTGGAGTGGATGTGCTTCGTATTTCAGGAAATGATGAAGAACTGATACTTGATGTGGATGACGATGCCGACATCGAAAAGATGGATGACGAGGAAGAAATCGAACTTGACAAGATCGATCTTTCTGTTCCGGAAGGTGTCAGTATTGAAGATCCGGTTCGTATGTATCTGAAAGAGATCGGTAAGGTAAGCCTTCTTACGGCAGACGAAGAAATTGAGCTTGCAAAGCGTATGGAACAGGGCGATGAGGAAGCAAAGAAACGTCTGGCAGAAGCCAACCTCCGTCTGGTAGTCAGCATTGCCAAAAGATACGTGGGACGTGGTATGCTGTTCCTGGATCTGATTCAGGAAGGTAACCTTGGCCTGATCAAAGCTGTCGAGAAATTTGATTATCGTAAAGGTTACAAATTCAGTACCTATGCGACATGGTGGATCCGTCAGGCAATCACAAGAGCAATCGCCGATCAGGCGAGAACCATCCGTATTCCGGTTCATATGGTAGAGACGATCAACAAACTGATCCGCGTTTCCCGCCAGTTACTGCAGGAACTCGGACGTGAACCTACTCCGGAAGAAATCGCAGAAGAAATGAAGATGCCGGTAGAGCGTGTGCGTGAGATTCTCAAAATCTCCCAGGAACCGGTATCTCTGGAAACACCTATTGGTGAAGAAGAAGACAGCCATCTTGGAGATTTCATTCAGGATGATAATGTACCGGTACCGGCAGATGCAGCTGCATTTACACTTCTGAAAGAGCAGCTGATCGAAGTACTTGGTACACTGACCGAGAGAGAACAGAAAGTATTGAGACTTCGTTTTGGACTCGATGACGGACGTGCACGTACACTGGAAGAAGTTGGAAAAGAATTTAACGTTACCAGAGAGCGTATCCGTCAGATCGAGGCGAAAGCACTCCGCAAACTCCGCCATCCGAGCCGCAGCCGTAAACTTAAGGATTATCTGGATTGATGGCAGGCAAGGTGCAGCTGTCAGAGAGGCTGACAGCAATCGCGGAAATGGTAACAGAAGGAAACCGGCTGGTTGATGTGGGATGTGATCATGGATATCTGCCGGTGTACCTGATGCTTCAGCATAAGATTTCTAGAGCAATTGCCACAGATGTGGGCAAAGGTCCTCTGGCAAGAGCGCAGGCACACATCGCACAGTATCATATGGAAGCATACATAGAAACGAGATTGTGTAACGGTTTGTCCGAAATCCGGCCAGGTGAGGGAGACACCCTTGTGATCGCGGGAATGGGCGGACCACTGATGGAGCGAATCTTAAGTGAAGGCAGACATGCATTGCCGGGATTTCAGGAGCTGATTCTGCAGCCACAGTCGGATATTCCCCACTTCAGACGTTTTGTTATGCAGAACGGTTATCAGATCATTCAGGAAGAGATGATTCTCGAAGACGGCAAGTTTTATCCGATCATGAAAGTGGTTCAGCATGAAGGAGAACAGCCTGCTGTATGGAGTCGAGAAGAGGAAATGTTTGGACGCCTGCTTCTTGAGAGAAAACATCCGGTACTGAAATTATATCTGGAGCGTGAACTCCGCATCCGAAGTGAGATTTCGGCACAGCTGGAGTCGGCTTCCGGTGATGCAGCGATGAAGCGCAGAATGGAAGTAGAGGAGGAAAAGCAGTTGATTTTGACTGCTTTAAAACGATATGAAAATTAAAGAACTGACCGGCTGGCTGGATGGCAGATATCCGTCATCCGCAGCAGAGCACTGGGATAATGTAGGACTTCTGGTCGGAGATGATGAAGAAGAGGTCAGTCATGTATTTCTGGCGCTTGACCTTACAGAGTCGACACTTGCGCAGGCAATAGATGCCGGAGCGGATATGATCATTACTCATCATCCGATGATCTTTGAAGGACAGAAAAAAATTAATAATCATACATTTACAGGACGCAGGATTCTTTCCCTTATAAAGCATAATATTCAGTATTATGCAATGCATACGAATTATGATATCCTCGGAATGGCAGATCTTAGTGCAGATTATCTACGGCTGACAGACAGAGAAGTTCTTTCCGTGACCGCGGAGACGCAGGAGGGTCAGGATGGATTTGGTCGTGTAGGAGAACTGCCTCGCAAGATGTCATTAAAAGAATGTGGAGAATTTGTCAAGAATGCATTGTCTTTAAATGATGTAAAGATTTACGGAGATCCGGATACACAGGTCGAAAAGGCTGCCATCTGTACCGGAAGCGGCAAGAGTATGATTTCGGATGTTCTTGCAAAGGGTGCGCAGGTTTATGTCACAGGAGACATTGATCATCATACAGGAATTGATGCGGTAGCACAGGGTCTGACTATCGTAGATGCAGGTCATTACGGTACAGAATATATTTTTATGAAAGCGATGGAGAAAGTTCTGAAAGAACAGTATCCGAATCTTCAGATCACATGTGCAAAGGTGCAGAGTCCGTATATGATATTATAATAAAATAAAAGATGCCGTGAACAGGAGGTCTGTTGTATGGATAAAAAGATGTTTAAGGTCGTGATCACCGGAGAAACAAGGATGTATCCGGAAGGAACCACATACAGAGAAATTGTTGACGAGAGCGATATACACACGGAGGCTCCGGTCATCCTCGTGATGGTAAACGGAAAACTCCGTGAACTTCAGAAGAGATTGAAATCAGACTGTACATTGGAATTTGTGACAACGAAAGACCATATCGGTTTTGAAACTTATAAGCGAAGTGTGTGTCTCGTGCTTCTGCGTGCAATATATGATGTAGCAGGCAGGGAAAACGTTGATAAAGTAATGATACACTATTCAGTGGGAAATGGTTATTATTTTACAATGGAAGGAAAAGCAGCTCTTGATCAGGATTTTCTTGACAAAGTCAAGTTACAGATGCACAAACTGGCGGACGAATGTACTCCGATCGGGAAACGTTCTGTCAATACAGATGAGGCAGTAGCACTTTTCCATAAGCATCGGATGTATGATAAGGAAAAGTTGTTCCGGTTTCGCCGTGTCTCAAAGGTAAACATCTACAATATCGGTTACTATGACGATTATTTTTATGGCTATATGGCAGACCATGCAGGATATGTACAGTATTTTGACCTGAAACTGTATGATGAGGGATT
The DNA here is from genome assembly GCA_900066355.1 of uncultured Ruminococcus sp. Lineage (GTDB taxonomy): Bacteria > Bacillota > Clostridia > Lachnospirales > Lachnospiraceae > Blautia_A. Next base: position 55,745 of record FMEL01000008.1, on the reverse strand, counting down.
TGTTCTGGAACTTCCGGAGCGGAAGAACCCGTCCGTGATCCCGCCGTTCCATCCGCAGGATAAAATTTTCCATGTGCAGAAGGAATCGCAGGAATGGGCAGAAAAGATGGATATTTCGTATGTCGGCGATCTGAATGACCGAATTACGAAAGAAGGAATCAGCAATATTCTGCTTGTACAGGAAGCTTTGCAGGAAGCGAAAATTTCTGATATCGCACAGCGGATCGTATCAGAAGGAAATAAGAAGTTTATCATGATCGCGGGTCCGTCTTCATCAGGAAAGACCTCGTTTTCGCACAGACTTTCCATTCAGCTTACTGCACATGGCATGAAACCGCACCCGATCGGTGTGGACAATTATTTTAAAAACCGTGAAGACACTCCGTTTGATGAATTCGGTGAAAAAAATTACGAATGCCTCGAAGCAATCGATGTGGAGCAGTTCAATAAAGACATGCTGGCGCTTCTTAATGGAGAGCGTGTGGAACTCCCGGTATTTAATTTTAAGACAGGACTGAGAGAGTACAAAGGTGATTTCCTGAAGCTTGGCAAAGATGATGTACTGGTGATCGAGGGAATTCACGGACTGAATGATAAACTCAGTTATGCACTGCCGGCAGAAAGTAAATTCAAAATCTATATCAGCGCACTGACGCAGTTAAATATTGATGAGCATAATCGTATTCCGACAACGGACGGCCGTCTGATCCGCAGAATTGTACGTGATGCACGTACGAGAGGCACTTCAGCAAAAGAGACGATCGCAAGATGGCCTTCTGTCAGAAGAGGAGAAGAGGCAAATATTTTTCCGTATCAGGAAGAGGCAGATGTGATGTTTAACTCAGCACTTGTATATGAACTTGCCTGCCTGAAAGTATATGCCGAACCGCTTTTGTTTGGAATTGATAAGAGCGAGCCGGAATATCTGGAAGCGAAGCGTCTGTTGAAATTTTTGGATTATTTTATCTCCGTTCCAAGCGAAGATATTCCTCATAACTCTCTGTTGCGAGAATTTGTAGGCGGAAGCTGCTTTGATGTATAAAATATGAAAATATTTAAGAAGTGTATCTTTTAAAGGTACACTTCTTTTGCTATAATTTTGGTATAAAATCTTGTGAAAAACTGAATACAGGAGGAAGCGTATGAAAAAGAAACGTATAACAGCGCTATTGCTGGCTCTTTTTATGGTGACAAATGAAACAGCCTATCCATTTGGCGCAGAAAACACTGTTGTAGAAGAGAATACAGAGGAAATCAGTCGGCAGGAAGATGCTGGAGATGATCTTGTAATTGAGGAAGGAAATGAGTCTGAGGATACGCAGGATGAGGCATCAACAGCAGAAGAGACGGAAGAAGCTCAGGATGAGGCATCAACAGCAGAAGCGACAGAAGAAGCTCAGGATGAAAACGAGACAGATTCGGTAGAAGTGTTTAGTGATGACATGGAAGATGCGGATGATTCTGAAGAGCAGGGACAGACAGAAGTGTTTTCTGATTCAGCCAATGTGGAAGAAGACTCTGATTTCGTGATTAATGCAGACGGGATTTTGACAGAATATAAAGGCTCCGACTCGGATGTGGTGATTCCGGATGAAGTTACAGAAATCGGAGATAATGTTTTTAAGGATAACAAAACGATAGAGTCCGTAGAATTTCCAGATAATCTCCGAAAAATCGGCAGCAATGCATTTTACGGATGCTCCAGTCTTAGGGGCGAATTAAGGCTCCCGGACAGTCTTGAAACAATCGGGGAATTTGCTTTTTATAACTGCAGCGGAATCACGGGAGAACTGACTATACCAGATAAAGTATCTATGCTGTCTTATGGAGTATTTGCCGGAGTGACGGGTGTTGCTGCGCTTACGATAGGCAGTGGTATGAACTATATCAGGACAGATTCGGATTCCTGGCATGCTTTTTATCAGATGAATGGAGTAAAAACAGTAACTTTCCGGGGAGTAACGCCTCCATCGAGAAATTCTATCAGTATCTTTTATTCTATGCTGAACCTGGAGACAGTATACGTTCCGGAGGGAACCTACAAAGCATATGTGGAAGTATATAAAGACAATATGCCTGAATGGGTACGGCTGAAGGAAATCGGAAGTGGAGATTTTCTCATTTCAGATGGAGAACTTATAAGCTATTCAGGAAACGACAAAGAAGTTACTGTTCCGGAAGGCGTGACCGGCATCGGCGGAAATGCATTTCTGAATGCAAAGGTAGAGAAAGTAACGCTTACACCGCAGGTGACGGAAATCGGGGCTTACGCATTTGAAAAATGCAAGTCGCTGAAAGCGGTTGACGTTAAAGGAGTAAACAATCTTGTAACAGTCGGAAATTATGCATTCAGTGAATGTACGAATCTTACTGGCTTTAGCTTTGGAGAAAATCTTACTGAGATTGGAGAAAGTGCATTTTATTATTGCAGTGGGCTCAGTGGAAATCTGACTTTGCCGGAAGGGTTGAAGCGTATTGGAAACAGTGCCTTTATAGGGTGCGAGAATCTTACCGGGGAATTGAAACTGCCGGAAAGCCTGGCGGAAATCGGAGCTGGTGCATTTTACGGATGCAGTGGATTTACAGGAGATCTTACGATACCATCAGGAATCACAGAAATCCCTGATAATGCATTCTACAGCTGCTACGGATTTGACGGAAAGCTGAATATTCCGCAGAGTGTAACGAGTATAGGAAATTATGCATTTATTTCTTGCTACAGTTTGACTGGTGAACTGACGCTGCCGGAAAATCTGGAATCGATAGGAAGAGAGGCCTTTAGAGGATGTAGAGGATTTACAGGGAAACTGGTGGTGCCGGATAAGATTACAAATCTCACAGCCGGTGTCTTTTCCGGACTGACAGGGGTTACAGAAATCACAATAGGTACTGGTGTAAATTACATATATGCTGCATCGGATGAAAGACATGCATTATATATGCCGGGAGTAAAAACAGTAACTTTTCTGAGTGAAACACCGCCGGCTGCAAGTGATTCCTGGTACGGTGTTTTTCGTGGAATGCCGGATCTTAAGACCATTTATGTGCCAAAAGGAACTTATACGGCATACAGAGCTGCATATCTGGAGAATCTTTCTGAAACGGTAAGGATGAAAGAAACCGACGGAGATGATTTTGTTATTGCAGATGGAGAACTGATCGGTTATATGGGCGACAGTACAGAGGTAACGATTCCTGAAAGCGTAACCAAAATCGGCAATCTGGCATTTGCAAAAGCACAGATTCAGAAAGTGATCATTCCGCCGGAAGTCACAGAAATCGGAGAAAAAGCATTCCAGAATTCTTCTCTGGAAGTGGTTGAATTTTCCGGGGATAATAATGTGGCTGTTATCGGAAAAGAGGCATTTAGTGGTTGCCGGAAGCTTATCGGATTCAGCTTCAGCGAAAAACTGACAGAAATCAAAGCCCGGACATTTGAGTATTGTGAGAAAATGAGTGGAGAACTGAACCTGCCGTCAGGACTTACAGAGATTGGCGACAGTGCATTTTCTTCCTGTACAGAACTTAATGGAAAACTGACTTTGCCGGAAGGGATTACACGTATCGGCAGTGGAGCATTTCAGTGGTGCGGGAAGCTTACCGGGGAACTGAACCTGCCATCAAGTCTTACAGACATTGGTGAAAGTGCTTTTTACGGTTGTAGCGGATTTTCAGGAGATCTTACGATCCCGTCCGGGATTACAGAAATTAAGCAGGGAACTTTTGCGTCCTGCTCTGGATTTGCCGGAAAACTGAATATTCCTGACAGCGTAACAAATATAGGAAACTCTGCATTCTGTTATTGCAGCAGTCTTATCGGAGAACTGAACCTTCCGGAAAATCTGGAATCTATAGGATGTGAAGCTTTTAGAGGATGCACGGGACTTACCGGAGAACTGGTGATACCGGATAAGATCACAGGTATTCCATATGGTACTTTTGGCGGAATGACAGGAATTGAAGCAGTCACAATAAATAAAAACGTAACTTCTATATATACGGCATCAAATGAGGCGAGTGCCTTTTATAATATGCCGGGAGTGAAAACAGTAACCTTTCTGGGAGAGGTACCACCGTCTGCGAGTGATCGTTGGTACAGTATTTTCTACGGTATGTCAAACCTTAAGACTGTTTATGTGCCGAAAGGAACTTATAAAGCATACAGTGATGCCTACAGAGAAGGTCTTGCCGAGACAGTGCGTCTGAAAGAAACCGGCGGAGATGATTTTGTTATTACAGA
>FMEL01000008.1:0-51255 GCA_900066355.1 uncultured Ruminococcus sp. | reverse complement strand
TCAGCTTCAGCGAAAAACTGACAGAAATCAAAGCCCGGACATTTGAGTATTGTGAAAAAATGAGCGGGGAACTGAACCTGCCGTCAGGACTTACAGAGATTGGCGACAGTGCATTTTCTTCCTGTACAGAACTTAATGGAAAACTGACTTTGCCGGAAGGGATTACACGTATCGGCAGTGGAGCATTTCAGTGGTGCGGGAAGCTTACCGGGGAACTGAACCTGCCATCAAGTCTTACAGACATTGGTGAAAGTGCTTTTTACGGTTGTAGCGGATTTTCAGGAGATCTTACGATCCCGTCCGGGATTACAGAAATTAAGCCTGGAACTTTTGCTTCCTGCAAGGGATTCGACGGAAAACTGAATATTCCTGACAGCGTAACAAATATAGGAAACTATGCATTCTGTTATTGCAGCAGTCTGAACGGAGAACTGAAGCTGCCGGAAAATCTGGAATCTATAGGAAGAGAAGCTTTTAAAGGATGTACGGGATTTACAGGAGAACTGGTGATACCGGACAAAGTTAAAGATATTTTGTATGGTACTTTTTCAGGAATGACTGGAATCACTGCGATTACAATAGGAAACCGTGTAAAATTCATAAATGTTGCATCAGAGGATGCACATGCTTTTTATAACATGCCGGAAGTGAAAACAGTAACTTTTCTCAGCGAAACACCACCTTCTGTCAGCGATATTGGGTACAGTATTTTCCGCAATATGCCGAATCTGGAGATTATTTATGTGCCACAGGGAACTTACAAAGCATACAATGAGGCATACGGTGCAAAAATCCCTGAAAATGTTCGGCTGAAAGAAAACGGAGGTGGAGATCTTCTTATTACAGATGGAGAACTATTAAGTTATACCGGAGAAGAGACGGAGTTTACGATACCTTCCGGTGTGACCAAAATCGGTGCCCGCGCATTCAGAACGAGTCAGATACAGAGGGTGATCTTTTCATCGGAAGTCACAGAAATTGCTGATTATGCATTTCAGAACTGTATATCTCTGGAAGAAGTGATTTTTTCCGGAGAAAATAACGTGGAGATTATAGGCAGCGGTGCGTTTGAAGGATGCAGTAAACTTAACGGATTTGCGTTTGGAGAGAAACTCAGGGTAATACAGAATATGGCTTTTTGGAACTGCGAAAGCCTGACAGGCGAACTGAAATTCTCTGATAGTCTGATCTCTGTTGGAGAGGGATGTTTTTATAATTGTTTCAGTTTAAATGGAACTTTAAAATTGCCTGACAGTATTACAAGTATTGGAACGCAGGCATTTTCTGGCTGCACCGGAATTACGGGAGAACTTGTGATTCCGGCCGGAATCACAGAAATAACCCGAGGTGCATTTTCCGGAATGAGTGGAGTTACTTCTCTGACTTTCGGTGAAAATATAAGTTCAGTTTATACTTATTACAATGATTCGGACCATGCATTTTATAATATGGCAGGTGTCAAAAGTGTGAGGTTCCTGGGCAAAACACCGCCGTCAGGAAACGGATACAGTATCTTTGTGTCTATGCCGAATCTGCAGAAAATATATGTAATGCCGGATGTACTGAAGACATACCAGAGTGCATATGCCGGACTGGTACCTGATTCTGTGGAGTGGTGTACGGATATGTGGGAACTTCCGCCGGCTGATCTGAAAGCTGCAAACGTATACAGCCATACCGTACATCTGACATGGAACCCGGTACAGAATGATCTGCTGGACGGATATCAGGTGTACAGAGACGGAACAGAAGAGGAAAATCTTCTTACTGAAAAAGTATTAAAAGATGCTTCTTATACAGATGAACAGTTGGAGATTGGAGAGTCTCATACGTATTATGTCCGCGGCTGCCTGACAGATGGAAGAAAATCTGAATTTGCGCAGATAACTGCAGTTACGGCTGCTCCTGAAGTCAGACGAATTTATACAAATGATAAGACGGGCAGAGTCGGACTTTCCAGAAACACTGTTTATGCAGAAGTGACAAACAGCGGAAATCTGCAGTCGCTTGGTGCAAAAGAGACGACAGGTGTTTTCTATTACAAAAACAGTACGGGAAGAAAAATATTAATGGGTGTGGGAGAAATCACATCCACAAACAACAGCAGAAAAACCGCCAGATACAGCTTGAAATGGAATCTTGATGAGATGGAATCCGGGGAATATACAGTTGTATTTGTTCTTACGGACGGAGACGGTGAATCTGCGGAGACAGAACAGATTATAACGGTGGACAAATCAAGACCACATCAGATCGAGGGTGTTATGGCAGTCGGATCAACTGATGGGATTAACGTCAGCTGGCTGATGGCCTCTGAGATTAACACAACAAAGTATCGTGTTTACCGTAAAGCACAGGGAGATTCTGATTTCAGAATTATCGGCTACATCAATGAAAGAGAAACTTTAAATTATATAGACAGATCTGTGAAAGCAGAACGTTCCTATCTGTATTATGTGACGAGTGTGAACGATTTGGGCGTAGAAAGTCTGCCATCTGAAATTGTGTCTGCAAGTCCTGTTTCAGATACAGAGCAACCACGAATTCTCAAAATGATTCCGGCATCAGGAAGCAGGATCAGTGGAAACATTTCTCTGGGTGTACAGGCTGAAGACAATGTAGCTGTCAGAGAAATACAGATTTATGCATCAGAGGATGGCGAAAACTGGACACTCATATCTTCTGCGAAGAAGGATTTTGCCAGTGCGGATTATGATACTTCAAAAACAGCCTCAGGAAAACTCTGGATAAAAGGACTTGCTGTTGATACGAGTGGAAATGAAAGTGATCCGTTTACCTGTCAGTATGAAATTGACAACGTGGGTCCGTCTGAGGTCGGATTAAGAGAAGAGGAATGCGTGACTACTTCTGTGACGGCAACACTTGTCTGGGATAATGTACCGGAGGAAGATGTCGCATTTTTCCGTGTTGAGCAGTTGATTGACGGTGAATGGAATGCCATCGGTGATGTGAATGATACGTTGGGCATGAATATTTATGGTCTGGTACCGGCAACTCCATATACATACAGAGTGATCGCATATGATCAGCTTGGAAACAGAGGTGCGGAACCGGAAAAAGGAATCACACTTCTTACAAAGGCAGATGACAACAATCCGGTGATCACGGAACTAAATCCAAAGCCGGGAACATACAGTCAGGAGATTCCTGTTTCGGCAACGGCAAAAGATGATTACGGAATCCAAAAGATTTCATTCCAGATTTCAGATGACGGTCAGGCCTGGCTTACACAGGAAGTAAAAGAATTTGATACACCACAGACGACTGTTACAGCGGAATGTACACTTATGGTCAAAGACCATGAAGATGGAATGATTTATTTCCGTGCAGTCGCAGAAGATTTCTCCGGACATGAAAGTGAGACTGGGGCGAAAGCACCATTTATCCAGTACAGTATTGATCATACTCCGCCGAAAGCACCGGAAATCAGTAGCGTGGAAGGAAATAATGGTTATATTGAAATAAACTGGAAGCAGGGGCAGGAAGAAGACATTGATGCATATCAGGTTTTCCGCCAGGAAAATGATGGAGAATACAGCAAGATTGCAGAAGGTCTTTATCAGCTCAATTATATTGACAGAGACGTAAAAGAAAACACACAGTACAGATATCGTCTGAAAGTAACAGATCAGGCAGGAAATGTCAGTGAGTCTTCAGAAGAAATGGAAGAGCCGGTCAGCGTTTTGGCGGATACAGAAAAACCGGAGATCGTAAGCTTCTATCCGGATAATGGTTCAAAGATTGGAGATAACTTTAAAAATATCAGTGTACTGGTGCAGGATAACCGGCTGCTTTCCTCAGTAAAGCTTGAGTGGAAACCCGAAAAAGATGAAACGTATCAGAAGCTGACAGAGAAAAAAGAAATAAATGACTGGAACGTAACGGTAAATGCAACACTTCCTGTAGAAAAAATGAACGACGGCGATGTGATCGAAGTAAGAGCAGGTGCAACGGATGTAGCAGGAAATACCTGTGAACCGACAGTGGTGAAATACACAGTAGACCTGACTGCGCCGAAGCTGAATAAAGTATCATCCGTATATCAGGAAGGAGAGGAAGAGAAGGTAACACTTACCTGGAATGCAGAACTTCCGGATGACCTGATCGGATTCCGAATTTACAGAAGAGAAGATAAGGCAGACTGGAATCTAATCGCACAGCGGCAGGTGGTAAGCGGCCAGAAAGATTATTCCTGCGATGACTGGAATCTTCCGTTAAACCGCACTGTTCTGGAGTATAAAGTTGAAGCTGTAGATGCAATCGGAAATACTTCATTCCGAACTGCAGATGAGCAGGTAATACTTCTGGACAGGAGCAGCCCGAAAGCAGTACTGAACTGTGAGAGCATTATGGAGCAGAATGTGGAGTATCTGTTTGATGCTTCCCTTTCATCAGATGATACAGGAATCATTTCATATGAAATAGATTTTGGAGATAATACTGAAAAGGCAGCAGGTGCGAAAGCAGTCCATAAATACAGCGAAGCAGGCACATATAAGGTCAGACTTACGGTTGTTGATAAAGATGGAAATTCGTCAGAGACTGAAAAAGAAATTACTGTAAAAGAAAGAAATATGCTGGGTACTCTTAAGGTAAAAGTCAGAAATGCAGATGGTCAGGCTTTAAGTGGTGCCGAAGTATATTTTGATCTCGGAAGTGAAAATCAGTTTGTACGAAGGACGAACGGAAGCGGAGAAGCTGTCATAACAGCAAATGCGGGAACACATGCAGTTGGCTGTATCAAAGGAAATAACGAATATCTTCCGGTCAAAAAAGAAGTTGTGATCACGGCGGCGCAGACAATAGAAGTTACTATGACTCTTGTAGAACAGCCGATCGTAGAGGGCAAATTCGACATCAGGAGAATGAACTTTGATGAAATCAAAGCGGCAGGAATTGAAATTTCTGATCCTGAAAACCAGTACATGGTTACCGTGAATGTAAGGCTGAAATATGGCACGGAAACGGTTAAGAGTAAGATTATATTTAACCCGGTAACCGGATGGGAAAATGCCAGCCCGGTCATCGTTGATACATCATCCGGAAAAAGAGCACTGATTCCTCATGTTGTATGGTCAGGTTCCGGCGCAGGAAGCGGTGGTTCCGGCGGAGGCAGCTGGGGAGGCGGCAATGGGGGTGATGATGCCTCTTCTGTAAAGAAGCTGTCAGTGATCTATCTGGACATTCCGATTGGTGTGTCGGCACTGAAAGAGTTCTTTGATGTAAAACTTCATATTATGAATAATGCATCTTCAGAATTCAGTATGCTGGATAATGAAATTACATTGAATGTTCCAAAGGGACTTGCTATTGCCGAGACTACATCAGGCACCGAGAACAGTGCACATGTGTCTGTTCCGGAGATACCTGGCCAGACGACGAAGACAATTGAATGGATCCTCCGCGGAGACGAGCTTGGTGAATATCAGCTGTCTGCGGATTATTCGGGAATTCTGTCTGAATTTAACCGTCCGGTCACTGCGCATTTTGAATCAGAAGATTCAATCAGAGTATATGGCCTGCAGGGAATGAAGCTGACTGCGCATGTGGCGAACAAATTAAAAGACGGAAGTTTTTATTATGATGTAGATCTTGAGAATAAGGCAAATGTGGAACGCTATCTTCCGAGAGTCAATACACCGGGGATTCTGAACAGCGTAATCTATTATAAGAATGGTTCAAAGAAGGGAGTTTCCATTACAGAAGACAGTCTGGAAGTTATGGCGATCGGGGACAAACTTGTATATCATTATGAAGATTCGGTTGATAATTATCTTAATGAAGATGAAGAGCTGGAAGACAGAAATGCGAAGCTTGAGGAAGCATTTTATGATGCGCAGCATACCTATGGACTGGAAGTAGAAATTATCAAAGAAGATCTGGATTATTTTGAAGAGGCGAGGGATACTGTTACTTATCGATTCGATTCAAGAGGCGGTTCTCCTGTGGCTTCGATGGTAGACATCAAGAAAGGTACGAGGATACAGCTTCCGGCAATTCCGACTAAAGACGGACAATATTTTAACGGATGGTTTGAAAATGAGGACGGAACAGGAACCCAGCTGACACACAGGACACTTGCATCGAAGAGTATGACCTGGTATGCATCCTGGAGTGATGAGCCGGGTGGTGCGGCGACTTTGCTTGTAAAGTTGAAACCAGATGAATATGGTTTTCGTATTGTGGACAATGCCGGCAATCCGGTCGAAGGCGCCAGGGTGACCAGAAAGGATACGACCGGATCTGAAACAGTAAAAACAGATGCTGAAGGTGATGCTGTATTTAAAGCAGCTACAGTGGGACTTGTTGGTGTTACAGTTGAGAAAAAGGGGTATGTGACATTCAAAAATCTCAATTATGACATAAGTAAGGCCGGGTACGACATTATCACGCTTTATAAAACTTCGCAGGAAGGCCATATGCTGACGAAAGCTTACTGCACCATAAATGGATACGAGGCTCTGCCATCGGCAAAAGTGGATCTTCTGAAGCATGCCAAACGGTTTTCGTCAGATGCAAAGCTTGATTTTACGATTACATGTGAGACAGCATCCGGAAACCTGGATGGAGAAAGACTGGAATTGTGGCAGAATACCACGAAGATTGCAGAGGCGGATCAAAAAGGTGTATTTAAACTGAGCCCTGGAAAGTTCGGAACAGGAAAGGGCATTCATGTACGAAATTATTATGATGCCAATGATAAGACAAAATATGTAAGAACGTTGCTCAACCTTGAAATTGTGGAAGCGCCATCTACAAACAATACACTCAGTCTGGGAAGAAAATCAGCTGTTACAGTGGATGATGATGTCCCGTTCCTGGGCGGTATGAATCTTTCATTGGGATTACCGACATTGCCGGTTGATTTTGAAGTTGATGCAGAAAAACAGACGATGCATCTTGGCATCAATGTGAAGAAAGGTGTTTTTTCAGCAGAGAAAGAGCGGGAGGCATTTAAGAAGTGGATTTCCTCAATGAAGGAGAACTATGAATTTGGTTCCAGGGATGTAGCGGATCTGAATGCTAAATATGATCAATATTGTAAGCAGAAAAACCGGATGTCTGTTGGCGGCTGGGACATAAAGAAACCAGAGCTTACTGCGATCGGATATTTTGAGGGAAAACTGTCTTCTGGCAATGTGACGCAGTTGAAAGGTTATTTGTGCGTTATGGTGAAAGCATCTGCACAATATGGTTGGACGATTCCTACGGCATTCAGTATTCCGATGGTAATAGAAATCAAATTCAGCGGAAGCGGAGAACTTTCTGCGACGGCAACATATAATATTGAGACGAGCAATCTCACAGGAACGCTGGCATTTGATTTTAAACCATCTGTGGATGCTCTGTTTGGTGTTGGATTCAGCGGTATCACAGCTGCCGGAGTTACAGGAAATGCATCCCTAGATCTGCAGTTTTATCTTGCAAGCACCAACGGGGATCCGGGACTGAATGCAGCGACTTTGACCGGTTCACTGGGCGTAAAAGCTTATTTTGGTTCTGCGGAGACGTCGAAAACATTCAAACAGAATACGTGGTATCTTTATACACGAAATAACCAGCAGAAAAGTGCGGCTGAGTGTTTGATGTACGCAGATGTTCTGTATGATGAAGACAGCTATTCAGAAACAGACAGATCGTATCTTAAAAAACAGTCACAGTGGAAAGGCAGTGAGGAATCTTCGGATGAGATCAAATCACTGTTGACAGACACCTATGGAGGAATGGCACCACAGATCGCGTCCGCCGGAGACACATCGGTGATGGTATTCAGATATGATGATGGTACGACAGATGTCTACAATATGGGAAGACTCATGTATTCTGTATGGAAGGACGGAAAATGGCAGGAGCCGCGGCCGGTCGATGATAATGATCTGGCTGATATTGATTTTAACCTTTATTCAGATGGAAATGAGATTTATCTTACCTATCAGGAAGCAACTGAACAACTGACAAAGGAAACTGCAGCATTAAAAGAACTGACAAAACATACGGGGCTTAGAACTGCAAAATATGATGCAGAAACTGAGAAATTTACATCTGCAGAAGAAGTAACAGAGAAAAATTCTGATGTATATGCATTTCGTCCTAAGACAGGTATAGCCGGCGGACAGGAAGTAATTGCCTGGGTCGGAAACACAGACAGTAGCATTTTCGGCAGGAATAAAAATAATAAACTTCTCTGCCGTGTAAAGAACGGTAATCGGTGGAGTGAAGTAAAAACACTTCTCGATAACAGCAATTATATTTCAACGATCAGTATCGGAACTCTGGGAGACCAGGCGGTGATTCTCTGCTGTGTAGACGGAGATAATGATCCTGCAACGGTATCAGACGGAACGGTATACGGACTGGATCTGAAAGGAAATATTCTTTTCAACGAAGCCGGTGGCTGTTCACATGCGGTTTATGTGAATGAAGAGGTATCAGGAGGTCTGAAAGGCTTTGTATGGAATCAGAGTGGAACACTGAAACTTCGTGACTCTGTTGAAAATGAAAGCATTTCTCTTACAGGAGAAGAGACGATCACAAACAGTACATTTAAAGCGTGTGGAAACCGTATCTACTATCTGGGGGCAGATGAGAACAATGCACAGAATATTTTCTGTATTACAAAGCAAAATGGAGGATGGTCTTCACCTGTTCAGGTGACTGCACAGACAGAACAGATTACAAGTTTTGATGTATGCAGAATAGATGATGAAGATTATATTACCATGATGCAGAGTAATATGGATTTTGAGAATCCATCAGATAATCTGTGCTGGATGAAAGTTGGTACAGTACATGATCTTTCACTTGACGGAACTACTTTTGAACTGAAAGATGCAATGCCGGGAACAACTCTTCCGGTAACACTGAAAATTCGAAATGCAGGAAGCGAATCTGTAAGTCGGATCGGATATAAGGTGACAATGCAGAGCGCAGATCAGACAGAAAAGGTACTGGTAGAAGAGGAAAAAGATGTAACGATTACAGCCGGAGAAACAATACCTGTTGTGGTCAATGTTCCGATACCGGAAAATATTTCTTCCAGAAAATTGAAATTACAGATATGGGAGATGAAAGATGGTGCGGTGGTTGATGAAGTTTCTGATAATAACAATTTCTCGGAAATTACAGTCGGGCTTACAGATCTTGAAGTGTCTGCAAAGCTTTATACGACAGCAGCAAAGAACAGCCTGGTTGTAACAGTAAAAAACAACAGTCAGGTGCCGGCAGCGGGAAGCCTTAAAATTTACGATGCCGCCCGCGCAGATGGCGTACTTCTTCAGGAGCATAAGACAGAGATTCTTGAAGCAGGACAGGAACAGTCCATACGTCTGGAACTTTCAAATGATATTTTTAAAGAAGGTACTACAGAGTTGGAACTTACTGCAGAAGTGGAATCTGAGACTGCAGATTACGATTCAAGTAATAATCATGATGAAGTAATCGTAGATAAAAAAGTGAAAGTCAGCTTTTATTCTGAAGGAGAACTGCTTGAAGAAAATATTTATCAGGCAGGAGAAGTTCTGGAACTACCTCAGACTCCACAGGGCAACGGTGAATTTGCTGGATGGTTCTGCGATGGAAAAGAAGCGGAAGAAGGACAGATTCTTAAAGACGATATGGAATTCTATGCGGTGTTCCGACAGAATATCAAAGATGCTGAAATCAGTGAGATTTCTGCAAAATGTTATACAGGAGCAGAGATTCGTCCGGAATTTACCGTAACATATCAGGGTGCTGCTCTTTCGCAAAGTACTGATTATACAGTGACTTGGAGAAATAATGTCAAAGTCGGAACAGCAACAGCCGTACTTACGGGCATCGGTGATTATTTCGGAATGAAAGAAATTACTTTTGTAATTGAAAATCATAAGTGGGACGGACCGATGAAAACTGTTCAGGAAGCTACGGCACTGGCATATGGAAGTCAGGAGAGAACCTGCACACGGTGCGGCAAAAAAGAAACAAATCAGCTGGCCAAATTGCGTCCGACCATGTCTGTAAATGCATCGAGTATTGTCTTGAGAAGAGGTCAGAGTACGACAAAACTGAAAGTGACCGGACTTGCAAAAGGAGACAGAATCGCATCCTGGACTTCCAGCAACAAGAAGATTGTGAACGTAAATTCTTCAGGAAAGATTAAAGCGGCGAAAAAAGATGGAAAAGCGACGATTACCATTACACTCCGAAGCGGATATAAGAAGAAAATATCTGTTAAGGTTCAGAAGACTGCAGTGAAAACCACGAAGATTCAGGGAATCCAGAAGAAACTTACCATTCGGAGAAAGAAATCATACACGCTTGTGCCTGGGATTCTTCCGATTACTTCGCTGGAAAAAGTAACGTTTACTTCTTCGAACAAAAAAGTGGCAACTGTTACAGCAAAGGGAAAAGTTACTGCGAAAAAGAAGGGAACTGCGGTTATTACGGTGAAAGCGGGAAGAATCAGAAAAAGATGTAAAATCACGGTACGCTGAAATTAAAACTTTACTTTAATACTACTTTTGTGTTAGAATAGCATTTGCGCAAGCAGACCAGGTGATCGCGGCTGTACAGACGAAAGGGTGCAGACGAGGAAAGTCCGGGCTTCATAGGGCAGGATGCCGGATAACGTCCGGTGGAGGCAACTCCCAGACCAGTGCAACAGAAATAAACCGCCTTCTTTATGAAGGTAAGGGTGGAAAGGCAGTGTAAGAGACTACCGCCGTTGTGGTAACAGAACGGGCACATGTAAACTCCATTCGAAGCAAGACCGAAACGAAAGCGATACGGCTGCCCGTCGTGCTTTCAGGTGGGTCGCTTGAGCCATCTGGCAACGGATGGCCTAGACAGATGATCACTCAACGACATAACCCGGCTTATCGGCCTGCTTGCAACAAAAAAGAAACGTCATTACGACGTTTCTTTTTTGTTATGTAATTATTTATTACGTTTGCCTCTGTATTTCTCTTCGCAGTATTTGCAGCGGTATACTTCTTTTTCAGGATCAGCAAGGATGAATACATGATCCAGACCCTGCTCGATTGAAGTGATACAGCGAGGGTTTTTACATTTGATAACGTTTGTTATCTGTTTCGGAAGTTTCAGGATCCTTTTTTCGACGATCTTTTCATCTTTGATGATGTTTACTGTGATGTTGTGATCAATGAAACCGAGAATATCCAGATCAAGGTTTTCAATCGGGCATTCTACTTTGATGATATCTTTGACACCCATTTTGTTGCTCTTTGCATTTTTAATGATTGCAACGGTGCAGTCAAGTTTGTCGAGTTTCAGGTCATGATAGATTGTCATGGCTTTGCCGGCCTTGATATGGTCAAGTACAAAACCTTCGTGAAGTGCTCCAACGTTTAACATTATACTTCCACCTCCAGTAATCTGAGAATCAGTGCCATACGAACATAGACACCATACTGTGCCTGCTTGAAATATGCGGCACGCGGATCATCATCGACTTCAACGGCAATTTCATTTACTCGCGGAAGCGGATGAAGAATGTACATGTCCTTCGGAGCAAGTTCCATTTTCTGTTTGTCCAGTATGTAGAAGTCTTTCATGCGTACGTAATCCTCTTCGTTGAAGAAACGTTCTTTCTGTACACGTGTCATGTAGAGAATATCGAGTTTCGGAAGTGCATCTTCCAGACGCTCTACTTCTTCGAATTCCACATTATGTTTCTCAAGGATATCTTCGCGGATATAGCTTGGTACGCGAAGTTCTTCCGGTGAGATGAGGACAAATTTAACATTTGAATAACGAAGTACCAGAGCTTCGATCAGAGAATGAACGGTACGTCCGAATTTCAGGTCACCACACAGACCGATAGTAAGGTTATCAAGCCTTCCTTTAAGGGAACGAATAGTAAGAAGATCGGTAAGCGTCTGAGTAGGATGCTGATGACCACCGTCACCGGCGTTGATAACAGGAATAGAAGATGCCATAGAAGCGACCAGCGGAGCACCTTCTTTCGGGTGACGCATAGCGCAGATATCTGCATAACAGGAAACAACACGAATTGTATCGGCAACACTTTCGCCTTTGGAAGCAGAGCTGGAACCGGCTGATGAGAAACCTAAAACTTTGCCGCCGAGGTTCATCATAGCAGCTTCAAAACTTAATCGTGTACGTGTACTTGGTTCATAAAAACAGGTGGCAAGTCGCTTATCGTCGCAGACATGCGCGTATTTGGATGGATTTTTTTCGATGTCGCTGGCCAGTGTCAGAAGATCGTCGAGTTCTTCTTTCGTGAGATCCAACGGGCTCATTAAATGTCTCATGTAATACCTCCCTTGTTGGTGCGGAAAATTGTAAAATTCTCTCTTGCACAATCATATACTAGTGGAATCATTTTTTCAAGATACTTTTGTCAGGATTTTTTCGAAAATAAGTCCGGCGGCAAACCATAGCGGAGCATAGTCAAGACGGATAATTCCACGATACTGAAAAGCTGCACCGCTGTAGTCCCATGGACACATGCTGAAATGTTTGAGAACGCTTCCGCTTAAAAATTCCACCAGATAAAAGCCAAACATATAAAGAAGTCCTCTGTAAAAAAGAGGAAACGTGTAAATTCTGGCATACAGCGGTGCGATGACTGCAGCACAGCCGTAAATGGGAAACATCAAAAGAGAAGTTTTGCCGTTCATGGTACGCTGACCGTCGAGCAGAGAATGCAGCCCGGTCCACAGGATTTCGAGGCACCATCCGGCAGATCCGCAGAGGAAAAAATTCGAGAGATTCTGATTCATGTCAGACCCTCCTGATCATGTGAATTTGTTGTAAAACTTTGATTCTAGTATGTCCCGGTCTTGAAAAAAAGATACGTAAATGCTATATTACTAGTAATAAACAATTATCAATATTAGGAGTACATAAAATGGATTATCAGCAAAGCAGAGCGTATGTAAAAGACGCGGATCAGTATGCGGGCGGCGCTCTGGATCTTACAAATATAAAAGAACTGATGAACCGTCTTGGGAATCCCCAGGACCGGTTAAAATACGTACACGTGGCAGGAACCAACGGCAAGGGTTCGGTGATCGCTTATCTGTACACCACTCTTTCAGATGCAGGATATCGTGTCGGAAGATATATTTCTCCTTCGGTATATTCATACAGAGAGAAGATGGAAGTGGATGGCAGGGCAGTCAGCCGGGAAGCGTTTGCCGGATATATCACAAGGGTTGCTGCAGCAATTGAAGAAATGACAGAAGAAGGTCTTGCACATCCCACCCCATTTGAAATAGAAACGGCGGTGGCATTTTTATTTTTTGCAGAAGAAAAATGTGATCTGGTGATTCTGGAAGTCGGAATGGGCGGTAATCTGGATGCGACAAATATTATAAAAAATACAGTGCTTGCAGTTCTTGTTCCGATCAGTATGGATCATCAGGCATTTCTTGGAAATACACTTGCAGAGATCGCACAGAAAAAAGCCGGTATCATCAAACCGGGTTGCAGTGTTGTAACGGTCGGACAGCAGCCGGAGACGATGGAAGTCATTCGAAACGTATGTCAGGAAAAAGGTGCGGATTTGACAGAGACAGATTTAAATTCTATAAAAGCACTTAAAGAGGATTTTGCAGGACAGATACTGGAGTATCGGGAAGAAACATACAAAATCTCACTGGCAGGTTCTTATCAGACAGAGAATGCTGCACTTGCACTGGACGCACTGGAAGTTTTGAATCATAAAGGCTATCCGACAACAGTGGAACAGCGCAAAAAAGGACTTGAAGAGACAAAATGGAATGGTCGTCTGACGATCATCCACAGAAATCCCTTGTTTATTGTGGATGGGGCACACAATCCGGCAGCAGCAGATATGCTTGAAGATTCAGTTCGCAAATATTTTAAAGGACGGAAGATGTACTTTATCATGGGAGTTTTCCGTGACAAAGATTATTCTTATATTATCAGGAAGTTATGTCCTTATGCAGAACAGATTGTTACGATTGAGACACCGCATAACCCACGGGCACTGCCGGCGCAGGAACTGGCAGAAGCCGTGCGGGAGTGCAATCCACATGTACAGGCAGCAGAGAATATACAGGATGCGGTAAATAAGGTGTTTGCCATGGCTGAGCGAGAGGATCTCATCCTTTCTTTTGGATCGCTTTCTTTTATCGGAGAGATCACAGCAATTGTCAAAAACCGGGAGGAAAAGAACTTATGACAGATTTACAGGAATGCCGTAAAGAGATAGATATCATTGATAAGGAGATCTTACGGCTTTTTGAAAAAAGAATGAAAGTCTGCGAGAATGTTGCAGAATACAAGATACATACAGGCAAGAAGGTACTGGATCCTAAAAGGGAACAGGATAAGATCACGGTTCTTAAGGATGCTGCACACGGTGAATTTAATGAACTTGGTGCACAGGAACTGTTTCAGCAGATCATGGCGATCAGCCGCAAACGTCAGTATCAGCTTCTGACAAAAAATGGTGTCGAAAATGACATCAAAGACTACAAAATGGTCGAGGCACTGCCGCTGACCGGAGTCAATGTAGTATTTCAGGGAGTGGAGGGCGCATACAGCTATGCCGCCATGCGTGCATATTTTTCTGATGCGATCAACAGCTACCATGTAAAAACATTCCGTGATGCGATGGAAGAGGTTGCTTCCGGCAAGGCAGATTATGCAGTGCTTCCTATTGAAAATTCAACAGAAGGAATTGTGACAGATATTTATGACCTGCTTACAGAGTATCAGCTTTATATTGTCGGAGAGCAGGGGATGAAAGTAGAGCATGTACTGCTTGGCATTCCGGGAAGTTCTCTTGAAGAAATCAAAACCGTTTATTCTCATCCGCAGGCACTTGCGCAGTGCAAAAAATATCTGGAAAGTCATCCGGACTGGAAAGCAGTTAAGACCGAAAACACAGCAGGTGCAGCAAAGAAGATCCATGAAGAACTGGACAGAACACAGGCGGCGATTGCAAGCCGTGCAGCAGGAGAGCTTTACGGACTATCTGTTATGGCGGAAAACATCTGTTATAATGAGGAAAATGTCACCAGATTTATTATTGTAAGTGCACATCCGGTTTATGAAAAGAGTGCGGCAAAAATCAGCGTAAGCTTCGAGCTGCCTCATGAGAGCGGAACACTTTATCATATGCTGTCACATTTTATTTATAACGGACTGAGCATGACAAAGATTGAATCCCGCCCGATCACCGGAAAGAAATGGGAATACAGATTTTTTGTAGATTTTGAGGGTAATCTGGAAGACCCGGCAGTCAAAAATGCACTGCGCGGTCTTGAAGCAGAAGCAAATCGCATGAGAGTACTTGGAAATTACGGACAGCAGGAGGAATAATAAAATGACACGTGTAAAAGAATGCGTGCTCTATCGTGGATTTGAGCATGGAGATATACTGGACAAAATGACAGCGCTTATGGATGCAAGTGAAAAATCAGCAGTCAATGCAAGCGAGATGGAAGAAGAATTTTATGAATGCGTCAACGGTCTGATCGAAATTGCAGGTTCTTATGGATTTACGGGAAATCTGTGGCACGATTATCTTACACTTCTTCTGGTAAATCATGAAAATGCATTCAGTACTGCGAGCGAGATCAGAGGTGCGATTGAAGGCAGTATCAATCAGCTTGCACTTCATGATTTTGCGATTTTTAAAGAACTCTATGACTTTGATCTGACAGTGTTGGACAAACTGTTTCATACATCCTGCTGTGGAATCCTCTGCAATTATGAAGCACCGCAGGATACCGGCAAAATGTTTAACAAACGTATCCGTGACCGTATCTGTGAGATGAGCAAAACACTGGCAGTTGCCAAAGATACTGAAGAATTTATGGCAGACATGGTCCGGTTCTACAAAGACTTCGGCGTAGGAAAACTCGGACTTCACAAAGCATTCCGCATTGAACATGATGAGAACGGCAGGGCAGTGATCGTACCGGTGACAAGGATCGCGCATGTACGTCTGGATGATCTGGTCGGCTATGAGATACCAAAACAGAAACTCATCGAAAATACAGAGGCATTTGTACGTGGAAGAAAGGCAAATAACTGTCTGCTGTTCGGTGATGCAGGAACAGGTAAATCTTCCAGCATCAAAGGTATCCTGAATCAGTATTATGATGAGGGACTGCGAATCATCGAAGTATATAAGCATCAGTTTGTAGATCTGAATCAGGTTATTGCCCAGATCAAAGACCGCAATTACAAATTTATTATCTACATGGATGATCTTTCTTTCGAAGAATTTGAGATTGAATATAAATATCTGAAAGCCGTGATCGAGGGTGGACTGGAACGCAAACCGGAGAATATTCTGATCTATGCGACAAGCAACCGCCGCCATCTAGTAAGAGAGCGTGCAGGGGATAAGCTGGAAGTAGGCGCAGATGACGATATCCATTCCTCCGATACCGTGCAGGAAAAGCTTTCACTGGTATATCGTTTTGGCGTTCGTATTTACTTTGGTGCGCCGGATCGCAAAGAGTTCCACATGATTGTCAAAACGCTTGCGAAACGTAACGGAATCTCAATGCCGGAAGATCAGCTTCTTCTGGAAGCCGGCAAATGGGAAATTTCCCATGGCGGTCTGACAGGACGTACGGCGCAGCAGTTTATCGATCATCTTCTTGGAAAAGAGGAGACACAGGAAGCATAATAATTGGGAAGGAGCGGGAGTGTATGGCAATGACAACTTTTGCGGCGATCGACATAGGTTCTTATGAGATCAGTATGAAGATCTTTGAATTTTCGAAGAAGATCGGATTTCAGGAACTGAATGATGTCAGATATCGTCTGGAAATCGGTAAGGGGGCTTATTCCAGCGGCAGGTTGGAACCGGAAACAGTAGATACGATTTGCGTGATCTTAAAAGATTTCTCCGGCATGATGAAAGAATTTGGGGTGACAGATTATCGTGCATGTGCGACAAGTGCTTTCCGTGAGATTGTAAATCCGGTAATCGTGCAGGAACAGATCTTTCAGCGGACAGGGATTCGAGTCGAGGTTTTAAGCAATGCCGAGCAGCATTTTCTGGGATACAAATCTATTGCTGCGATTGAATCCGGATTCAAAAAGATCATTCAGAAAGGAACGGCGATCCTTGATGTTGGTGGTGGTAATCTTCAGGTGTCTCTGTTTGACAAGGATGCGCTGGTAACGACGCAGAGTTTCAAGATGGGAAGCATGCGTATTCGTGAGCGGTTGAAAGAACTGGAAAAAACGACAACGCATTACGACCAGCTGATCAAGGAATTTATCCGTAATGATCTGACAGCCTTTCAGAGACTGTATCTGAAAGACCGGGATATCAAAAATGTGATCCTGATGGGTGATTTTCTGACAGATACGATCTTTCAGGAAGAACTCGAAGATCATATTATCACCAGCGAAGAATTTACAAAACGCTATGAAAAAATAATTTATAAAACAGAGCAGGCACTTGCAGAAGAAATGGACATTGATCCGGAATACGCATCGCTTGTGATTCCGACTATGGTCATCTGCAAGAGTTTTCTGGAAATCTTCCAGGCTGAATCCATCTGGGTTCCGGGTGTTTCACTTATGGATGGAATTGCCTATGACTACGGCGAAAAGAAAAAATTCATAAAGAGCGTCCATAATTTCGAAAATGATATACTGGTGGCATCGCGAAATATTGCAAAGCGCTATTCTACCGGCAAAGACCATATCAAAGGTACGACGGATATCGCACTGACTATTTTTGACAGCATGAAAAAAATTCATGGAATGGGAGCAAGAGAACGGCTGCTTCTGCAGATTGCGGTTCAGCTCCATGACTGTGGCAAGTATATCAGTATGGCAGATGTGGCTGAGTGTTCCTACCGGATCATTATGGCGACGGAAATTATCGGACTTTCTACCGAAGAACGAAAGATCATTGCAAGTGCAGTGAGATACAATACAACAGAGTTTGTATATTGCGGAAATTATGACAGAGGACCGGGCATTGACAGGCAGCAGTATCTGCTTGTAGCAAAACTGACGGCAATCCTTCGGCTTGCCAATGCCATGGACCGCAGCCATTATCAGAAGGTTGAGGCACTGAGAGTGGTGCTGAAAGATCGTGAATTGCAGATGATCATTGATTCAAGCAGAGATATTTCTCTGGAACTTGGACTGCTTCGTGATAAGGTACAGTTCTTTGAAGAAGTTTTTGGCATTCGTCTGGTATTAAAGCGCAAACGCAGAGTGTGAGTGGCTGAGGAGGAAAAATATGGATTTTAGTAAATATGAAAAACCGGAATACTATGTAAACAGAGAATTAAGCTGGCTGAAATTCGATGAACGTGTTTTAAGTGAGGCAAGGGACAAAAATTTGCCGTTATTTGAGAGACTGAAATTTTTGAGCATCACATCCTCAAACCTGGATGAGTTTTTTATGGTCCGTGTGGCATCTCTGAAAGATCAGGTGCATGCCGGCTATAAGAAAAAAGATATTGCCGGAATGTCTTCCGAGGAGCAGTTAAAGGAAATCAGCACACAGACCCATGAGCTGGTACGTGTGCAGTACAGTACGTTCAACCGTTCTGTGCTTCCGGCACTGGAAAAGGTCGGCCTTCATCTGGTGGCAGAACACGAAAATCTGAATGATAAACAGGCAGAATTTGTAGACCGCTATTTTGAAGATAACGTTTATCCGGTGCTGACACCGATGGCAATGGATTCTTCCAGACCATTTCCGCTGATCCGTAATAAGACACTGAATATCGGTGCACTGATTGCAAAGAAAAACAATAAAAAGCATACAAAAGAACTGGAATTTGCAACTGTTCAGGTGCCGTCCGTCCTTCCGAGAATCGTCGAGATCCCTTCTGTAAAGAAAGGTGAGAGAACGGTAATTCTTCTCGAAGAGATTATTGAAAGAAACATCGGCAAACTTTTCCTGAGCAATGATGTGGTCTGCGCACATCCGTACAGAATCATGCGAAATGCAGATCTTACGATTGATGAGGATGAGGCAGAAGATCTTCTGGTAGAGATCCAGAAACAGCTCAAGAAACGCCAGTGGGGCGAGGTGATTCGTCTTGAAGCAGAAGAAAAGATGGATAAACGTCTGCTGGACATTCTGAAAAAAGAATTCGAGATCAAAGATGCAGACATTTATAATATTCCGGGACCTCTGGATCTGACTATGCTGATGAAAGTTTACGGTCTGGACGGATTTGATGAGTACAAGAGCCCGAAATATACACCGGCACCGGTTCCGCAGTTCCAGAATGACAAAGATATCTTTGAAGTGATTCGTGAAGGCGATGTATTCCTGCATCATCCATATATGAGTTTTGATCCGGTTGTGGATTTTGTCCGTCAGGCGGCAAAGGATCCAGGCGTACTTGCAATCAAGCAGACTTTGTATCGTGTCAGCGGTCATTCCCCGATCATTGCGGCGCTCGCACAGGCTGCCGAAAATGGCAAACAGGTTTCCGTGCTGGTTGAACTGAAAGCACGATTCGATGAGGAAAATAACATTGTATGGGCGAAAATGCTTGAAAAAGCAGGCTGCCATGTTATCTACGGTCTGGTAGGACTGAAGACTCACAGTAAGATCACGCTTGTGGTAAGAAGGGAAGAGACAGGCATCCGCAGATATGTACATCTGGCAACCGGTAACTATAATGATTCCACTGCAAAATTGTATACCGACTGTGGTATTTTTACCTGCGATGAGCGTTTCGGTGAAGATGCAACAGCAGTCTTTAATATGCTTTCCGGATATTCTGAACCGAAGAAATGGAACCGCCTGATCGTAGCTCCGATCTGGATGAAGAACCGTTTTGTTCAGATGATCGAAAGAGAAGCGGAGCATGCAAAACAGGGAAAACCGGCAGAGATCACTGCAAAGATGAATTCACTTTGTGATCCTGCGATCATTGCAGCACTTTATTATGCATCTTCCTGTGGTGTGCAGATCAATCTGCTTGTCCGTGGAATCTGTTGCCTGAGAACCGGTATTCCGGGAATCAGTGAAAATATCCATGTGCGGTCAATCGTCGGAGAATTTCTGGAGCACAGCCGTATTTTCTATTTCAAAAATGATGGCATTGATGAAATCTATATGGGAAGTGCGGACTGGATGCCGCGAAATCTGGATCGAAGAGTGGAAATTGTCTTTCCGGTAGAGGACGAAAATATCAAAAAGGAAATTCTGCATGTGCTGGATCTTGAATTCCGTGACAATGTCAAAGCACATATTTTACAGCCGGACGGCACATACGAAAAACAGGACAAACGTGGCAAAATGCTTGTAAATTCCCAGATGGAATTCTGCAAAGAAGCGCAGCAGAAAGCTAAAAAGCAGAAAAGAGAAGAAAAGAAGCATACTCGCGTCTTTATTCCGGCTGAATCGGTAGCTGATCCGGAGTAATTAAAATGAGAGGAAAGAGAAAATGAATAACGAAAAAGAAAGCTTTCTGAAAAGAAAGAACGTGATCATATCCTTCAAAAGATATGGCATTGATGCGATGGGGTCCATGGCACTTGGACTTTTTGCATCACTTTTGATCGGTACGATCATTAACACGATCGGGCAAAACATCTGCCCGGGAAGTTTCGTATCAGAGAAACTGTTGGAAATCGGTGGTTATGCAACGAGTGTGACAGGTGCAGCTATGGCACTTGCAATCGGATATGCCTTACAGGCACCGCCGCTTGTCATGTATTCTCTTTGTGCAGTCGGTGCGGCCTGCAATGCAATAGGCGGTTCAGGCGGACCACTGGCGGTATTTTTTGTCGCAGTGCTCACCTGCGAGATCGGCAAACTGGTTTCAAAAGAGACGAAAATCGATATTATTGTAACTCCGGCAGTAACGGTTATTGTCGGTGTAGTACTGGCGATGCTGCTTGCACCGGTGTGCAAAAATATCTGTAATGCGCTTGGTGCATTTATCGGATGGGCAACTGACCTGCGTCCGTTCTGGATGGGCATGATCATTTCAGTAGTGGTAGGAATCGTACTGACACTGCCGATCAGTTCAGCGGCAATCTGTGCGGCTGTAGGCATCAGCGGCGGAGCCGTGCTTGCCGGACTTACAGACGGAAGTGTGACAGTGGAGATCTGGAATGGTCTTGCGCTGGCAGGTGGTGCGGCAACCGCAGGATGCTGCGCACATATGCTTGGTTTTGCAATATTGAGTTTCCCGGATAATGGAATCGGCGGTTTTGTGGCGCAGGGACTTGGAACTTCCATGCTTCAGGTACCGAACCTTATGAAAAAGCCGGTTCTCTGGCTTCCTCCTGTGATCACATCTGCAATTACAGGACCGATTGCTACCTGTGTGTTCCATATGAGAAATAACGGACCGGCAATCTCATCAGGAATGGGAACTTCCGGCCTGGTTGGACCAATCGGTGTTGTAACCGGATGGGCACAGATGCCGGAGGGATATCAGACAGGAGCATTTGAGTGGGCAGGCATGATCCTGATCTGTTTTGTGCTGCCGCTTGTGATCACCTGGGTGATCGGTAAGATTTTCCGTGCCAAAGGAATCATCAAGCCGGGAGATCTGAAGATTGATCTGGGCTGAAAATTGTCATAAAAATTGCTTTTTTAAAATTTTTTAAAAAAATTGAAAAAAAGGCTTGCATTTTCCGACTCGCTGATATATACTAAGCAAGTCGGTTGACGCAAGGCCAGTTGGTCAAGGGGTTAAGACGTCGCCCTCTCACGGCGAAAACACGGGTTCGATTCCCGTACTGGCTGCTATAAATATTTTACAGATAATCAGGATCGAGGTCCTGATTATTTTTTTGCCCTGAAATCGATTAAGATTAATATTTGACTTTTTCGGGGAAAATCATGTATGATAAAGAACAAATGTTTGAATGAGTAAAGTAAGAAAAGAAAGGAAAATAGACCGATGGCGAAAAAGGAAACCTACGATGCTGGGAGCATATCTGTTCTGGAAGGACTGGAAGCGGTACGCAAACGTCCGGGTATGTATATTGGAAGTGTATCCCGGAAGGGACTGAATCATCTGATCTACGAGATCGTGGATAATGCAGTAGATGAACATCTGGCAGGATACTGCAGCCTGATCAATGTAGTTCTGGAGAAGGACGGTTCCTGTACTGTAACAGACAACGGACGTGGAATTCCGGTAGATATGCACGAAAAGGGAATGTCTGCGGAGCGACTGGTGTTTACGACGCTTCATGCAGGCGGCAAATTCGATAATTCTGCTTATAAGACAAGTGGTGGACTTCATGGTGTAGGTTCTTCGGTAGTAAATGCACTTTCTACTTATCTGGACATTAAAGTAAGTCGTGATGGCTATGTACATCATGACCATTATGAACGGGGAGTTCCGACTCTCGAACTTGAAAACGGTCTCCTTCCAAAACTTGGCCGGACGAAAGAAACCGGAACCTGTATCAACTTTCTTCCGGATCCGGAGATTTTTGAGAAGACACGTTTTTCTGCGACAGATGTCAAGAGCCGTCTTCATGAGACCGCTTATCTGAATCCGGAACTGACGATCGTATTTGAGGATCTCAGAGGAACAGAACCGGTAAAAGAAGAATATCATGAACCGGAGGGCATCGTTGGCTATATCCGTGACATGAACCACAATACGGAATCACTTCATGAGCCTGTTTATCTGAAAGGCGAGGCAGATGGCATTCAGGTGGAAGTGGCATTTCAGTATACCAATGAGTTTCGTGAAAACGTACTGGGATTCTGCAACAATATCTACAACGCAGAGGGCGGTACACATCTGACCGGATTTAAGACAACGTTTACGACTGTTATGAATACCTATGCCAGAGAGATCGGTGTCCTCAAGGACAAAGATCCGAATTTTACAGGCGCTGATATCCGTAACGGAATGACGGCAGTTGTTTCTATCAAACATCCTGCACCTCGTTTCGAAGGCCAGACAAAGACCAAGCTGGACAACCAGGATGCAGCCAAAGCAACCGGTAAAGTGCTGGGTGAGCAGCTGGTTCTCTATTTTGACCGTAATCTGGAAACATTGAAAACTATTCTGTCCTGTGCGGAAAAGGCGGCAAAGATCCGCAAGACAGAAGAACGGGCTAAGACGAATCTTCTTACAAAACAGAAATACTCCTTTGACTCCAATGGTAAACTTGCCAACTGTGAAAAAAAAGATCCGGCGCAGTGCGAGATCTTTATTGTCGAGGGTGATTCTGCAGGTGGCTCAGCAAAGACAGCGCGTAACCGTAACTATCAGGCAATCCTCCCGATCCGTGGCAAGATCCTGAATGTAGAAAAAGCGACAATCGATAAAGTGCTTGCGAATGCCGAGATCAAAACCATGATCAATGCATTTGGCTGTGGCTTTTCCGAAGGGTACGGCAATGACTTTGACATCAGTAAGCTTCGTTATGACAAAATTGTGATCATGGCTGATGCCGATGTGGATGGTGCGCATATTTCTACCCTGCTCCTGACACTGTTTTATCGTTTTATGCCGGAACTGATTTATGAGGGACATGTGTATATTGCGATGCCGCCTCTTTACAAGGCAATGCCGAAAAAAGGTCCGGAAGAATACCTCTATGATGATAAAGCTCTGGAAAAATACCGTAAGACTCACAAACCGGGCAGTTTTACACTACAGCGCTACAAAGGTCTTGGAGAAATGGATGCAGAGCAGCTCTGGGAGACAACTCTGAATCCTGAGACAAGAAGAATGAAACGTGTTGAGATCGAAGATGCACGTCTTGCTTCCAGCGTAACGGAGGTTCTGATGGGCAGCGAAGTACCTCCGCGTAAAGCATTTATCTATGAACATGCGGCAGATGCGGAACTTGATGTATAAGGTGGGAGACTGATATGGAAACAAAACAGGAAAATGTAATTCGTACCGATTATTCGGAAATCATGCAGAAATCTTATATTGATTATGCGATGAGCGTCATTATTTCACGTGCACTTCCGGATGTGAGGGATGGTCTGAAACCGGTTCAGAGAAGGACACTTTATGATATGTATGAACTGGGAATCCGTTATGACCGCCCATATCGTAAATGTGCCCGTATTGTCGGTGATACCATGGGTAAATATCATCCGCACGGTGACAGTTCCATTTATGATGCACTGGTTGTGATGGCACAGGATTTCAAGAAAGGCAGGACGCTGGTAGACGGACATGGAAACTTTGGTTCTATCGAAGGTGACGGAGCAGCGGCCATGCGATATACCGAAGCGCGTCTGGAAAAGCTCACGCAGGAAGTTTTTCTGAGTGATCTCGATAAAAACGTAGTGGATTTTGTGCCGAACTTTGATGAGACGGAGAAAGAACCATCCGTGCTTCCGGTTCGTATTCCGAACATTCTGGTCAACGGTGCAGACGGTATTGCAGTTGGTATGGCAACCAGCATTCCGCCACACAACCTCGGTGAGGTGATCGATGCGGTCAAGGCATATATGAAAGATAATACTATCAGCGTAAGAGGTTTGATGCGTTATATCAAAGGTCCTGATTTTCCAACCGGCGGTATTGTCGTAAATAAAGATGATCTGCGTAAGATCTATGAGACAGGAAGCGGCAAGATCCGTCTGAGAGGCAAAGTAGAAGTAGAGAAACTCAAAGGCGGCAAAAAGCAGCTCGTCATTACCGAGATTCCATATACCATGCTCGGAGCAAACATTGGCAAGTTTCTCAATGACGTGGCATCTCTTGTCGAGACAAAGAAGACGACAGACATTGTAGATATTTCAAACCAGTCTTCCAAAGAAGGTATTCGTATCGTACTTGAACTGAAAAAAGATACCGATGTGGAAAACCTGACCAATATGCTGTACAAGAAGACTCGTCTGGAAGATACTTTCGGTGTTAATATGCTGGCAGTTGCAGACGGACGTCCGGAAACACTCAGTCTGAAACAGATCATCGAGTATCATGTAGATTTCGTCTTTGAGATCACCACAAGAAAATATCATACACTTCTGGACAAAGAACTGGAAAAACAGGAAGTGCAGGAAGGTCTGATCAAAGCCTGCGATGTTATTGACCTGATCATTGAGATCCTTCGCGGAAGCAAGAACCGTGAGCAGGTAAAGAAATGTCTGGTCGAAGGCATTACAGAGGGCATCAGGTTTAAATCAAAAGCAAGTGAAAAGGCGGCTGCGAAACTTTTATTTACAGAAAGACAGGCAAATGCGATTCTGGATATGCGTCTGTATAAACTGATTGGTCTGGAAATTGAAGCGCTGCAGGCAGAATACCAGGAGACGATGAAAAATATCGCACTTTATAAAGATATTCTGGAAAACTATGATTCCATGGCGGCAGTGATCATCAAAGACATGGATGAGATCAAGAAAGAATATGGAAGAAAACGCCGTACGGCAGTCGAGAATGCAGAGGAAGCCGTTTACGAAGAAAAGAAGATGGAAGAGATGGAAGTCTGCTTCCTGATGGATCGCTTCGGCTATATGAAACTGATCGACCAAAATGCGTACGAACGAAATAAAGAAGCAATTCACAACGAAAGCAAATATGTCTTTAACTGTATGAATACAGATAAGATCTGTATCTTTACAGACAAAGGCAAGATGCATACGATCAAGGCGGCAGATATTCCACTGGTACGCTTCAGAGACAAAGGTACTCCGGCAGATAACTTAAGCAATTACAACAGTGCAGAAGAACGGATGCTGTATGTGGCACCGGTCGGACAGATCCGCACAGACCGCCTGCTGTTTGTGACAAAGTCATCTATGTGCAAACTGGTAGAGGGCGCTGAGTTTGATGTGGCGAAACGTACGATCGCATCGACGAAACTTGCAGAAGATGATGAACTGATCTTTATAGGCGGTTCGGCGGAAATGGAGCAGATCGTATTACAGAGTCATGGTGGATGCTTCCTGCGTTTTTTGAAACAGGAGATTTCCATTATGAAAAAGACAGCCATTGGTGTGCGTGGAATGAAACTTGCCGATGATGACTATCTGGAACATGCATATCTTCTGGCAGGACATCAGGAATATACGATCACTTATCATGACAAAGAGTATTCCCTGAACAAAGTGCGTCTGGCAAAACGTGATACAAAGGGTGTAAAGCCCAGAATATAAAAAAATCCTTGCTTTTCATCAGTGATGGTGATATGATAGGGATAACATGATAACGGATAAACAAGAGAGTGGGCTTCGGTCCACTCTTTTTGCGAGATAATCCGAATGTGCGAAAGGCAGGTGTAAAAATGAGCAGACGGGATGAATATGAACAGAAAGCAGAAGCTTTGCTTTTGCCGATCGTAGAGCGAGAGGGATTCGAGCTTGTAGATGTAGAATACGTAAAAGAAGCAGGTAACTGGTATCTTCGCGGCTACATCGACAAACCGGGCGGAATCACGGTCAATGACTGTGAGGCAGTCAGCAGGGCATTCAGCGATAAACTGGATGAAAACGATTTTATTGAAGACAGTTATATTATGGAGATCAGTTCGCCGGGTCTTGACAGACCACTGAAAAAAGAAAAGGATTTTGCCAGAAGCATGGGCAAACTGGTAGAAGTCCGGACATATCGTCCAATCGACAAACAGAAGGAATTCTGTGGTGTTCTGGATGCATATGATGAAAACAGTGTTACGATCAACGAGGACGGTGCCTTACGCACATTTGAAAAGAAGGACATTGCCCTGATCCGACTGGCAATTGAATTTTAGGTACGATTCAGATAGGCTTTGATAAAATGAGGAGGAAATTAAAAAAATGAA
This sequence comes from uncultured Ruminococcus sp., assembly GCA_900066355.1. Taxonomy (GTDB): domain Bacteria; phylum Bacillota; class Clostridia; order Lachnospirales; family Lachnospiraceae; genus Blautia_A. The sequence goes on along the minus strand of FMEL01000008.1, from coordinate 24,546 downwards.
CAAAGAGTTAATGGAAGCGCTGGATATCCTGGAAAAAGAAAAAAATATCAGCAAGGATACATTACTGGGAGCTATCGAGCAGTCCCTGATCCAGGCTTGCAAGAACCATTTCGGTAAAGCAGATAATGTGCATGTGACAATTAATCCGGAAACCTGTGATTTCAGCGTTTATGCAGAGCGTGAGGTTAAGGAATTCGTAGAAGATCCTGCAATGGAGATTTCTCTGGTAGAAGCTCAGAAGCTTAATACCAATGCAGAACTCGGTGATATTATTAAAGTTGAGATCCACTCCAAAGAATTTGGACGTATCGCAACACAGAATGCCAAGAACGTTATCCTTCAGAAAATTCGTGAAGAAGAGCGTAAAGTTCTTTATGATCAGTATTACGGAATGGAAAAAGAAGTTGTTACCGGTATCGTACAGCGTGTGATGGGCAAGAATGTCAGCGTAAACCTCGGTAAGGCAGACGGTGTCCTCAGTGAAAACGAGCAGGTAAAAGGTGAAGAATTTAAACCAACTGAGAGAATCAAGGTTTATATTCTTGAAGTCAAAGATACACCGAAAGGACCGCGTATCCTTCTTTCCAGAACACATCCGGGCCTTGTAAAACGCCTCTTCGAATCTGAAGTTGCAGAAGTAAAGGACGGAACTGTTGAGATTAAGAGCATTGCCAGAGAAGCTGGTTCCCGTACAAAGATCGCTGTATGGAGCAACGATCCGGACGTTGACCCGGTTGGTGCATGTGTCGGTATGAACGGTGCCAGAGTAAACTCCATCGTAGAGGAACTTCGCGGCGAGAAAATCGATATCATTAACTGGGATGAAAACCCGGCAATCCTGATCGAGAATGCACTGAGCCCGGCGAAAGTAATCGCTGTTATGGCAGATCCGGATGAAAAGACGGCACTGGTAGTCGTTCCGGATTATCAGCTTTCTCTTGCAATCGGTAAAGAGGGACAGAATGCACGTCTGGCAGCCCGCCTGACAGGATTCAAGATCGATATCAAGAGCGAGACACAGGCAAGAGAATCCGGTGAGCTCTATGATTACGATGACGAAGATGAGTACTATGATGAGGACGAGTACAGCGAAGAAGATACAGAAGAAACTGCTGAAGATACAGAAGCAGAAGAAGCTGTTTCCGAAGAGCTGACAGAAGAATAATCTATGGCTACAAAAAATAAAACACCTCTGCGTCAGTGTACCGGATGCAGAGAAATGAAAAGCAAAAAAGAAATGATCCGAGTACTGAAAACCCCGGAAAATGAGATTGTGCTGGATGCTACCGGAAGAAAGAACGGCAGAGGTGCCTATGTCTGTCTGTCACAGGAGTGTCTGGAAAAAGCAGTCAAAAGCCGTGGGCTCGAGCGCTCATTGAAGATGGCGGTACCGGCTGAGGTCTACGAAGACCTGAAAAAGGAGTTAGCTAATATTGAAAAACAACAATAAAGTGTTATCACTGGTTGGTCTTGCAACAAAAGCGGGCAAGATTGCCAGCGGTGAATTTTCTACAGAAAAATCTGTAAAGACCGGCAAAGGATTTCTGGTTCTGGTAGCGGCTGACGCATCAGAAAACACCAGAAAGAAATTCAGTAATATGTGTGAATTTTACGAAGTTCCGATTTACTTCATTGCAAATAAAGAAGAACTCGGAAAATTCTGCGGAAAAGAATTTCGTGCCAGTCTGGCGGTACAGGATGAAAACTTTGCGAAAGCAATGATGAAAGAACTTGCGAAAACCGAAAAGTAAGAATGAAAACTGGTTTTGATTCATTGACGTAAAGGAGGAACCAATGTGCCGAAGATCAAAGAGCAAGAACATGTCAGAATAAAAGAAAAATCAACACAAGAGGGAAAGGAGCAGATTACCAAGGTGGCAGATGAAAAGATGGTAACAACGAAGGCGGAAGCAGAAAAGACAGAGGCTCCCAAAAAGAAAAAAAATATTATTCGCGTATATCACGCACAGAATGCCAGTGACGGAGGCAAAAACAGACCGAAACGTCCGGCATCAGATAAAAAACCGGCTGCAAGACCGCAGCAGAGAACACAGGCAGCAAAACCGGCTGAGACAGTAGCTCAGAAACCGGCAGCAGAAACTACTGCACCGAAGAAACCGCAGAGTACTCCGGTACAGGAAACACCGACAGCTAAGAAACCGGCTGAGAAACCGGCGGCAGAAGCAGCTCAGACTCAGGCAAGACCGCAGAGAAGCGAGCAGGGTGGCTATAATAACAACAGAAACCAGAACCGCCCGAACAGGGAGAATCGTGGAGATAACCGCGGTGATAACAGAGGAAACCGTGATTTCCGAAACAATGGAGACAAAAGACCATCTGATCGTGGACCGCAGGGCAACCGTAACGGTGGTGGCCGTCCGCAGAGACAGGGAGAAGGCCGTCCGGCACGTCAGGGTGAAGGCAATGGCCGTCCAATGAGAGGTAATGGCCGTCCGCAGCAGGGTGGTCAGGGAAGACCAGGACAGGGCGGAAACGGAAGACCGGACAACAGAGGTGAAGGACGCTTTGGCGGAAATAACCGTGGCGGACAGAGAGCCGGCGGCGGAAGAAGAGATAATGATGCCGTATTCACACCAGAACTGACAAAAACATCCAAGGACAGCAAGAGAGAGCGTGACAGAGAGAATAAGAACAAAAAGAAAGATTTTGAGAAAAATTCCGGTGCAGGTCACAACAGACCGAATCAGGGCGGAAGAAGAAATCTTTCCAGAATTCCGAAAGCTCTTCAGAAACCTGCTCCTCAGCCAAAACAGGAAGAGAAGAAACCAGAAGTAAAAGAAATCACTCTTCCGGAGAAAATGACAATCCGCGAGCTTGCAGAAGCAATGAAGATGCAGCCGTCTGTAATTGTTAAGAAGCTCTTTATGGAAGGCATCATGGTAACTGTAAACCATGAGATCGATTTCGAAAAAGCACAGGAAATCGCACTTGACTACGATATCATTGCAGAACCGGAAGAAAAAGTAGATGTTATCGAAGAACTTCTGAAAGAAGAAGAGGAAGACGAATCCACAATGGTTTCCAGACCGCCGGTTGTCTGCGTTATGGGTCACGTTGACCATGGTAAGACATCCCTTCTGGATGCAATTCGTAATACACATGTAACAAGAGGCGAGGCAGGTGGAATCACACAGCACATTGGTGCCTCTGTTGTTGAAATCAACGGACAGAAGATCACTTTCCTTGATACACCGGGACATGAAGCATTCACAGCAATGCGTATGCGTGGTGCAAACTCTACTGATATTGCAGTACTCGTTGTTGCGGCTGATGATGGTGTCATGCCACAGACTGTTGAGGCTATCAGCCATGCAAAAGCAGCAGGTGTAGAAATCATTGTTGCAATCAACAAGATTGATAAACCAAGTGCAAACATTGAAAGAGTAAAACAGGAACTTTCTGAATATGAACTGATTCCGGAAGACTGGGGTGGAAGCACCATCTTCGTACCGGTATCTGCACATACAGGAGAAGGAATTGATACACTGCTTGAGATGATCCTTCTTTCAGCAGAAGTACTTGAACTGAAAGCGAACCCGAACCGTGCAGCCAGAGGTCTTGTTATCGAGGCTCAGCTTGACAAAGGTAAAGGTCCTGTTGCAACGATCCTTGTACAGAAGGGTACTCTTCATGTAGGTGACTTTATTGCAGCAGGCGCATGTAGCGGTAAGGTACGTGCAATGATGGATGACAGAGGAAGACGTGTCAAAGAAGCAGGACCGTCCACACCGGTTGAGATTCTTGGTCTTGGTGATGTGCCGAATGCAGGTGAGATCCTGATGGCATTCCCGAGTGACAAAGAAGCGAAAAACTTTGCGGCAGCATTTGTTACCGAGAATAAGAAACACCTCCTTGAAGAAACAAAAGGCAAACTTTCCCTTGATAATCTCTTTGATCAGATTCAGGCAAGTGATCTGAAAGAACTGCCGATCATCGTCAAAGCAGATGTACAGGGTTCTGTAGAAGCTGTGAAACAGAGCTTGATCAAACTTTCTAATGAAGAGGTTGTTGTTCGTGTGATCCACGGCGGTGTAGGCGCAGTCAATGAATCCGACGTATCTCTGGCAGCAACTTCCAATGCGATCATCATCGGATTTAACGTTCGTCCGGATGCGATGGCAAAACAGCTTGCAGATCAGGAAGGCGTAGATCTTCGTCTTTACAAAGTTATTTATCAGGCAATCGAAGATGTGGAAGCAGCAATGAAAGGTATGCTTGATCCGGTATTTGAAGAAAAAGTTATCGGTCATGCAGAAGTACGTCAGCTCTTCAAGGCATCCGGTGTCGGTACGATTGCAGGAAGCTATGTTCTGGATGGTATTTTCCAGAGAAACTGCAAAGTACGTATTACAAGAGAAGGCGATCTGGTATTTGAAGGCGAGCTTGCATCTCTGAAACGATTTAAAGATGACGTTAAAGAAGTAAAAGCAGGATACGAATGTGGTCTTGTATTTGACGGATTCAACGATGTCAAAGAAGAAGATAAAGTAGAAGCGTATATCATGGTAGAAGTGCCAAGATAGGAGTAGATCATAAATGAGAAAAAACAGCATTAAGAATACAAGGATCAATGGGGAGGTTCAGAAGGAACTCAGTTCCATCATCCGCGGAGAAATCAAAGATCCGCGGATTCACCCGATGACCTCTGTCATGGCTGTGGAAGTGGCTCCGGACTTAAAAACCTGCAAGGCATATATCAGTGTGCTGGGCAATCAGGAAGCAAAGGAGGCTACGATCAGGGGACTGAACAGTGCGGAAGGATATATCCGCCGCCAGCTTGCCAGAAACCTGAACCTTCGAAATACACCGGAGATTCGTTTTATTCTGGACGAATCGATCGAATATGGTGTAAATATGTCAAAACTGATTGACGATGTTGCAAAAAGAGATGCTTCTTTGGGCAAGCCTGAGGAAGAATAAGAGGAATGACCATGAAAAATATAGCAGAAGTACTGGAAGGTGTAAAAACTGTCGGGATTGGCGGACATATCCGTCCGGATGGCGACTGTGTCGGCTCCTGTATGGCGCTGTACCTGTATATCAGAACATATTTTCCGGATATTGATGTGACCGTTTATCTTGATCATCCGAAGCCGATCTTCGGACATATTGAATGTATAGATGAAATAAAAACAGAGGCAGATGACAGCGTATTTGACCTCTTTATTACCTGTGATGTCAGTGCCAGAGACCGTCTGGCACTTGCAGGTGCTCTTTTTGAAAAAGCAAAGAAGACTGTCTGCATCGACCATCATGTGAGCAATCTGGGATTTGCGGATATCAACCATGTTCAGGGAGATATCAGTTCCTGTTGTGAGGTGCTGTACGGAATCCTCGATTCTGAGAAGGTAACACTTCCGATCGCAACTGCAATCTATACAGGAATGGTACACGACACCGGTGTATTCCAGTATTCATCTACTTCACCGGAGACCATGCGCATTGCCGGCGAGCTGATGAAGACCGGAATTCCGTTCAGCAGGATCATTGATGAATCTTTCTATCAGAAAACATATCTTCAGAATCAGGTTATGGGACGTGTGCTTGCAGAAAGTATCCTTCTCCAGAACGGTACATGCATTATTGGCTATATGCGAAGAAGAGATATGGATTTCTACGGTGTTGAGGGCAGTGATCTGGATGGTATTGTAAGCCAGCTCCGCCTTACAAAAGGAGTAGAAGTTGCAATCTTTATTTATGAGACAGAGACACAGACATTCAAAGTTTCTCTTCGCTCGAATGGCAAAGTGGACGTAAGTAAAGTCGCTGTTTTCTTTGGCGGCGGCGGACATACAAGAGCGGCAGGATGTGATCTGCATGGTTCTATGTACGATGTGATCAATAATATCACAGCAGAAATTGAACGTCAGCTTACAGAGGAGGACAACGCATAATGGATGGCGTACTGAATATCCGCAAAGAAAAGGGTTTTACTTCTTTTGATGTCGTTGCGAAACTGCGCGGAATCCTCCATATGAAAAAAATCGGACATACAGGGACACTGGATCCGGAAGCAGAAGGTGTGCTTCCGGTAGTCCTTGGCAAAGCGACCAAACTCGTAGATCTTCTGACTGATAAGCAGAAGACATATGAGGCGCTTATGCATCTGGGACTGGAGACTGATACACAGGATATGACAGGAACCGTTCTCTGTGAGAAAACTGTTGAAGTGTCAGAAGAGGAAGTCGAGGCTGTGATTCGGGGATTTGTCGGAGAATACAAGCAGATTCCGCCGATGTACTCTGCGCTGAAAGTAGATGGCAAAAAGCTCTATGAGCTTGCACGCGAAGGAAAAACCGTGGAGCGTAAGGCAAGGACAGTTCATTTCTATGAAATTGATATAAAAGAAATAAATCTTCCGTATGTTCGTTTTTCTGTTACGTGCAGTAAGGGAACTTACATCCGTACGCTCTGTCATGATATCGGGCAGAAGCTTGGATGCGGTGGCTGTATGGAAGAACTGATCCGTACCAGATCGGGGAATTTCACATGGGAAGACAGCATGACACTTGCAGAAGTAGAAGAGGCAGTCAAAGATGGTACGATTGAAGACCGGGTGATCCGTATCGGGCAGGTACTGAAAGATTATCCGGAAATTTTTTGTACACGTGAAGGTGACCGCCTTCTGAAAAACGGAAATGCTCTTACGGAATATTTTGTAAAAGGCAGCCACAAAGAAGGATGGATTCGGATGTGTGACAGTCAGGGCGAATTTAAAGGGATTTATCAGTGGGATGAGGCAAAGAACCGCTATCAGCCCCAGAAGATGTTTTTGTAGGCAGGAGTAACAGCATAATATGGAATACGTAAAACTGAATGGACAATTTCCAAAACTTGGCAGAAGTGCAGTGACACTTGGCAAATTTGATGGTATCCATCGTGGACACAGGAAATTGATCCGGACGATTCTGGAGCGCAAAAAAGAATATGGTGAACTTGCTGTGGTGATGGCATTTATCTCTGACAGACAGACGATCCTTACATCCGAAGAACGACAGACATATCTCGAAAAGATGGGAGTTGATGTCCTTCTGGAGTGTCCGCTGAATGATGAGATCAAACATATGAAAGCCGAAAATTTTATCCGCCAGATCTTAAAAGGTGATCTGCAGGCAGAGTGTGTGGTTGTTGGTGAGGATTTCCGTTTTGGATATGAACGCAGGGGAACACCGGAGCTTTTGCAGAAATTCGGTGAAAAATATGAATACGAGACTGTTGTCATTGCGAAAGAGATGGAGGGAAACCGTAAGGTCAGCAGTACCTATATCCGTGAAGAACTAAAAAAAGGCAACATGGAAAAGATACAGGATCTTCTCGGAAGACCTTTTTGCGTGTCAGGTAGAATTGAACATGGCCGGGGGCTGGGACACAGGGATTTCTTTCCTACTACAAATATCATTCCGCCAAAGTCGAAGCTGATGCCGCCAAACGGAGTGTATGTCACGATGTCCCATTTTGAAGACGGAGATTATCCGGGAATCACCAATGTCGGATACAAACCGACGGTCGGAGAGAGTTTTCTTGGTGTGGAGACGAATCTGTTTGACTGTGATCTGGATCTTTATGGCAGGGAATGTACCGTGGATTTTTATAAATATACCCGCCCGGAACAGAAGTTTACTTCGTTTGAAGCACTCAAGGCGCAGATTCGGAAAGATATTCAGTCCGGCAAAGAATATTTTCAGAATGAGAATATTTTGCAAAAAACTTTGCGCTTTGAATCAAAATAATTATTTACACGTCATTTGTTTTATGCTATACTAGTCGAGGTGTAAATCAGCCCATATTCAGAGATTGGAATCTCCAACCGTTTCTTAATATGTGGCGGTTCATTCATTATTAAATTATTTTAAGGAGGAAATCAGAATGATTTCAAAAGAAAAAAAACAGGCAATCATGAAAGAATATGCAAGATGTGAAGGCGACACAGGTTCACCGGAAGTACAGGTTGCAGTTCTTACAGCAAGAATTCAGGAACTGACAGAGCATTTACAGACACATCACAAAGATCATCATTCCAGACGCGGTCTGCTGAAGATGGTTGGACAGAGACGTGGACTTCTGGCATACCTGAAGAAAACAGACATCGAAAGATACCGTGCACTGATTGAAAAATTAGGTTTAAGAAAATAATTAGTATGCGGACGGGGCGGATAACCATCCGCCCCATTTTTGCATGTAAAATTTATAACAGAAGTTATTTCCAGTTGCTGTGAACGGAGTGAACAGTAACTTTTTCCGAGACTACTGAAAAGTCCATTGCGGTCAATGGTTTTTTCAGTTGTTTCGGGCTTCTGTTTACAATGTCAAACACAGATTTTAAAGGAGAAAAAGTATGTACAAAAGTTATTCTATGGAATTAGCCGGCAGAACACTGACTGTAGATATCGGCCGTGTTGCAAAGCAGGCAAACGGTGCAGCGCTGATGCATTATGGTGACACAACTGTACTTTCCACAGCAACAGCATCCAAAGAGCCGAGAGAAGGAATCGATTTCTTTCCTTTGAGCGTTGAATACGAAGAAAAAATGTATGCAGTAGGCAAAATTCCGGGAGGATTCAATAAGAGAGAAGGAAAGGCAAGCGAGCATGCAATCCTGACATCCCGTGTTATTGACCGTCCGATGCGTCCTCTGTTCCCGAAAGACTACAGAAACGATGTTACTCTGGTAAACATGGTTATGTCTGTAGATCCGGAATGTAATCCGGAGATTCCGGCTATGCTTGGTTCTTCTATCGCGACCTGCATTTCCGATATTCCGTTTGACGGTCCGTGTGCAACCACACAGGTAGGTCTGATCGATGGCGAGTTCATCATCAACCCGTCACTTGCGCAGAAAGAACTTTCTGACCTTCAGCTTACAGTTGCTTCTACCAGAGAAAAAGTTATCATGATCGAAGCAGGTGCAAACGAAGTTCCGGAAGACACCATGATTGAAGCAATCTACAAGGCACATGATGTAAACCAGGAGATCATTCGTTTCATCGACAAGATCGTTGCAGAATGCGGCAAAGAAAAACATCTTTATGCTTCCTGCGCAGTTCCGGAAGAACTGTTCGAGGCAATCAAAAAAATCGTACCTTCCGAAGAAATGGAAGAAGCTGTATTCACAGACGACAAACAGACAAGAGAAGAAAATATCCGCGAGATCACAGCAAGACTTCAGGATGCATTTGCAGACAATGAAGAATGGCTGGCAGTTCTCGGCGAGGCTGTATACCAGTACCAGAAGAAGACTGTACGTAAGATGATCCTCAAAGATCACAAACGTCCGGACGGTCGCCAGATCACACAGATTCGTCCTCTGGCAGCAGAAGTAGACATTATTCCGAGAGTACACGGTTCTGCAATGTTCACACGTGGACAGACACAGATCTGTACAATGACAACTCTGGCTCCGCTTTCCGAAGCACAGAGAATCGACGGCCTGGATGAATTCGAAACATCCAAGAGATATATGCATCACTACAACTTCCCGTCCTACTCTGTAGGTGAGACAAAACCGTCCAGAGGACCGGGACGTCGTGAGATCGGACATGGAGCACTGGCTGAGCGAGCTCTCGTACCGGTACTTCCGTCAGCAGAGGAATTCCCGTACGCAATCCGTACAGTATCTGAGACATTCGAATCTAACGGTTCTACTTCTCAGGCAAGTATCTGTGCATCTACTATGTCTCTTATGGCAGCAGGTGTACCGATCCGTAAACCGGTTGCAGGTATTTCCTGTGGTCTGGTAACAGGTGCTACAGATGATGATTACATCGTTCTGACAGATATCCAGGGCCTGGAAGACTTCTTCGGAGATATGGACTTTAAGGTTGCAGGTACACATGACGGTATCACTGCAATTCAGATGGATATCAAGATCCATGGCCTGACAAGACAGATTGTAGAAGAAGCAATCCGCAGAACAAAAGAAGCAAGAGAGTACATCCTCACAGAGGTTATGGAAAAATGTATCGCAGAGCCTCGTGATCATGTAAACAAATATGCACCGAAGATCGTTCAGATCCAGATCGATCCTCAGAAGATCGGTGATGTAGTAGGTCAGAGAGGAAAGACCATCAACGCGATCATCGAGCGTACAGGTGTACAGATTGACATTACAGATGAAGGAGCAGTATCTATCTGCGGTGTTGACCAGCACGGTATGGATGAAGCAAAGAAAATGATCAAGACGATCGCAACAGATTTCGAAGCAGGACAGATTTTTGAAGGTACTGTTGTAAGCATCAAAGAATTCGGTGCATTCGTTGAGTTTGCTCCTGGTAAAGAAGGTATGGTTCATATCTCCAAGATCAGTGATCACAGAATCAACCGTGTAGAAGATGTTCTGACTCTTGGTGACAAGGTAAAAGTTATCTGCCTTGGTAAAGACAAGATGGGAAGAATGAGTTTCAGTATTAAGGATGTACCGGAAGAAGCATAAATATGAGATATCATAATATAACCAAAGATGATATGCTGAACGGAGACGGGCTTCGGGTCGTTCTGTGGGTTGCCGGCTGCAATCACTGCTGTCGGGATTGCCAGAACCCGATTACCTGGGATCCAAATGGTGGACTTGCATTTACAGAAGCGGAGGAAACCGAGATATTTACAGAGCTGGATAAAGATTATGTCAGTGGGATCACTTTCTCAGGAGGTGATCCACTGCATCCATCGAACATTTCAGCAGTTACCGCTTTGGCAAAAAAAATCCGTGAAAGATACCCGAACAAGACAATCTGGCTGTATACCGGTTCTACATGGGAAGAAATTCAGAATGAAGCAGTCGTACAGTATCTGGATGTCTGTGTAGATGGAGAGTTTCAGGCTGACAAAGCAGATACCTCTCTTCGATGGAAAGGATCTTCCAATCAGCGTGTCATTAATGTTCCCGCGACACTTCGCGAGGGAAAAATTGTTTTACATTGTGCAAATTAAGCAAGCTTAAATTGCAGATCAAAAGCAAAATACCTGTTATATAATGAGGCACAGGAGGAAGCATGAGACGAATCGCAAAATTTCATAAAGTAAGTCCTGCACAGTTTGCAAAGGACTGGAAAGATACCTTTCCGACAGCAGATGAGAAAGAAATTTTATCTGTTTACGAAAACATCCGTCTTCCATTAAGGGCAACCGCCGGAAGTGCCGGATATGATTTTTTTGCCCCTGTTGATATTACACTGGCCCCGGGAGAGACTGCAAAGATCCCGACTGGTATCCGCGTGGAAATGGAACAGGACTGGGTACTGAAATGTTACCCGAGAAGCGGACTTGGATTCAAATTCCGTCTGCAGTTAAATAATACAGTGGGAATCATTGACAGTGATTATTTCTATTCGGATAATGAAGGTCATATTTTCTCAAAGATCACAAATGACAGCAACGAAGATAAAACTGTCAGCATTGCAGCCGGTACAGGCTTTATGCAGGGAATCTTTGTAGAGTATGGAATCACGGTAGATGATGAAGCAACCGGAGTCCGCAATGGTGGATTCGGAAGCACCACAGAAAAGAAATAAGACGTAATTAAAATGGAGGTTTCAGCCGATAATGGCGGAAACCTCCGTTTTCTTTAAGATAAAATAAATTATTCGAGCGGTGCACCGGCAGCTTCTGCTTTACGTGCATTGTCCAGTACGATATCAAAAGCTTCGGCAGCTTTTGCATATTCGTCATCGGATTCGATGTTTGCAAGGATCGGGTCACCTTTCTCGGTACGGGAGAATTTGTAAAGATAAACTTCTCCGTCCTGATTCTGTCCGTTTTCGTCAAGTGGAAGCAGGGCAATATATTCCTGGGCATCTACCGGGAAGACAGTCAGAATTGCGCATTCGATCTCTGTGTCATCGTCCAGAGTCAGGGTGATGGTATTATGGTTTTCGGTGGAAGAATTGCTGCCGCAGTCCAGTCCGCAGGAAGCACAGTCGCTTGGCGTACAGCCATTTTTCAGTTCGTCACTCATTTGATTTTCCTCACTTTGTTTTCATTATCAGTCTATTTTAACAGATAACAGAAGCGAATACAACGGGAAAGCAAAAATGCCGGAGAAAAGACAGAGAAAATGCGTGAGAAGAAAATAAAAAAATGTGTTTAAACTGTATCGTGAATCATGTATAATGGAAATATCAGACATTTGATCGAGTTGAAGGAGTAAATGAGACAATGAAATTGATTTCATGGAATGTAAATGGAATCAGAGCCTGTATTACAAAGGGTTTTGAGGATAGATTTAAGGAGCTGGATGCAGATATTTTCTGTCTGCAGGAGACGAAATGCCAGCAGGGACAGGTGGAGCTGGAGCTTCCGGGGTATCACCAGTACTGGAATTATGCGAACCGCAGAGGGTATTCCGGCACAGCCGTATTTACAAAGAAAGAGCCATTGTCGGTAGTAAATGGAATCGGGATAGAAGAACACGACAAAGAAGGCCGTGTGATCACACTTGAATTTGAAGAATTTTATTTTGTTACGGTATATACGCCGAATTCCCAGAGTGAACTGCGCCGCCTGGAATACAGAATGGAATGGGAACGGGATTTTCTGGCCTATCTTCTGAAATTGCAGGAAAAGAAGCCTGTGATCTGCTGCGGTGATATGAATGTGGCGCATCAGGAGATCGATCTGAAGAATCCGAAGACCAATCGCAAAAATGCAGGTTTTACCGATGAAGAACGAGCATGTTTTTCACGTATGTTGGAAAGTGGATTTGTTGATACTTTCCGCTATTTCTATCCAGATAAAGAAGAAATCTATTCCTGGTGGTCTTATAGATTTAAGGCACGTGAAAAGAATGCAGGATGGAGAATCGATTATTTTATTGTATCTCCGTCGTTGAAAGACAGACTTCAGGATGCATCGATCCATACAGAAATTATGGGCTCAGATCATTGTCCGGTAGAGCTGGATATTGATTTTGAGAAATAATGGATCTGAGCGAAATAAAGTGACAAGGAGAACCGGGAATGGAAAAAAAGAACAGAATCTGTGCGTATAAGGGAGATCCGGTAGTCCCCGGTGTAAACAAAAAGAAAAACGGCATTAATTTTGCAGTGGAGGTTTCGGGTGATACAGAAGCTTCACTGGTATTATATCGAAAGGGGGCTGCGGAACCGGAAACAGAGCTTCCTTTTACAGAGGAGTATCGCACCGGCAGGATGTGTGCGATGCTGGTAACCGGGTTGAGACCGGAACGATATGAATATAATTTCCGTATAGATGGAAAAATCGTACAGGATCCTTTTGCTTGCGTAATCCGTGGGCGCGAGAAATTTGGTGCGCCGTTATCGAAAGATGAACATGAGGTTCGCTGTGCATTTCTTTCAGAAAAAGAATATGACTGGGAGGGGGACACCGCACCGGAGATTCCGTACAGTGAAATGATCCTTTACAAAATACATGTACGTGGATATACCAGACAGGCGAAGCTTGCACTTCGAAAAAGAGGTACTTTTGCAGGACTTACTGAGATGATTCCGTATTGGAAAGAGCTTGGGATCAATGCGGTAGAACTGATGCCGGCATATGAATTTCAGGAATGTGTACAGGCAGATCATGCTGTGAATCTGGCAGTTCGTAAGAAATCCGATGACAGAATAAATTACTGGGGATATACCAGGGGATTTTATTTTGCACCGAAAGAATCTTACTGTGCAACGAAGGAACCGGACAGAGAGTTTCGCGATATGATCCGGGCATTGCACAAAGCAGGGATTGAGTGCCTCATGGAAATGTATTTCCCTAAGGGAACACCTTCCTTACAGATGATACGCTCACTGTGGTTCTGGAAACTTTATTATCATGTAGACGGCTTTCATCTGCTGGGAGATGGGGTGCAGCAGGATGTGATCGAGCATGACCCAATCCTTTATGGAACAAAAAAGCTGTTTTCAAATGTTTCAGGGGAAGCAGATGCAGAAAATATGCTTGCAGAATATAATGCCGGATTTATGCTTGATATGAGACGTTTCCTTAAGAGTGATGAAGGAATGATCTCCGGCGCAGAGTTCCATGTGCGAAGAAATACCGGGAATTTTGGTACAGTTAATTATATGGCGACGCAGGATGGTTTTACGCTGTATGATACTGTTTCTTATAATTATCGCCACAATGAAGCCAATGGCGAGGATAACCGGGATGGCAGTGAATTTAATTATTCATGGAACTGCGGAGTAGAAGGCAGTACGCGAAAGACGGCGGTACGCAGGATGAGAGAACAGCAGATGCGTAATGCGTTTCTGATGCTGTTGCTCAGTCAGGGTACACCAATGATCTATGGCGGAGATGAATTTGCAAATTCACAGGCTGGCAACAACAATGTATGGTGTCAGGATAATCCGACCGGATGGACGGACTGGAAAAATGCCAGAAGACATATCGGACTATCTTCTTTTGTGAAGGAGGCAATCGCTTTTCGCAAAAATCATCCGATTCTCCATATGCCGAAGGAAATGCGAGGGGTAGATTATATGGCAAAAGGTTTCCCGGATGTTTCTGTGCACGGAGAGCGCGCATGGTTTTTAAACCGCGATAATACGAGCCGCCTCCTTGGTATCATGTACTGCGGTGCCTATGCACCGAAGGACGATGGCACAGAAGATGATTTCCTTTATATAGGGATGAATTTTCACTGGGAAAAACGTAATATTGCACTCCCGAATCTTCCGGAGGGAATGAACTGGAAAAAGATAGCAGACACATCCGAGACGGGAGAACCGTGGTTCCGTGAACAGGAGGAACCATACAAAAAATCTGTCAAGATCAATCCACGAACGATCGTGGTGCTGACAGCAAGGCAGGAGGAATCAGAACATGCATCCGTGGCTCCACTTCAAAACGATAACGAGGCATAAACTACTTGTAATGAAATATTGTTTCCGTATAGGGTTATATAAGCAGGGACTGCTTCACGATCTTTCAAAATATTCTCCGACAGAATTTCTTGTCGGATGCAGATACTATCAGGGAACGAGAAGTCCGAATAATGCAGAGAGAGAAGACATCGGTGTATCTACTTCCTGGCTGCATCACAAAGGTCGAAACAAACATCACTTTGAACATTGGGTAGATTATTCCATTGATGGCGAGCATGTGATCATGGGTGCACAGATGCCCCGAAAATACGTAGCTGAGATGGTAGTCGACCGTATCAGTGCATCCAGAAACTATCTTGGGGATGCTTATGATGACAGCCAGCCGCTGGATTATTTCCTGAAAAGTAAAGAAAAGCTCTGGTTTATCCATCCACAGACAAAGAAAGAACTTGAGGCACTTCTTCGTATTCTGAATGATCATGGAGAGGAAAAATTACTTCATTATATCAAATACAGATACCTCAGGGGTGAGACCAGAAAAATTAAATATTAAAAAGCAATTGCTTCAAAGCAGGATAAAGCCTTTTTCTATCGAAGAGCAGATAGAGAGAGGCTTTTTATGTTGGTTATAGAAAATTACTACGCTGCTTTTTGAGAAAATTGTGTTGAGATGAAATTAATTTGAGTAAACAGTATATAACAGTTGACAACAGTACTATGCTGTTATATACTGTTTATCAAGGAGGGATGGATATGAATCTGATCATCAATCATACTTCCATGGAACCAATTTATGAGCAGATTATTGCACAGATCAAGGCTGGAATAATCAATGGAACGCTTGTTTCGGGAGAAGCACTTCCGTCAGTGAGGGCACTGTCCAGGGATTTAAAGATCAGTGCACTTACGGTAAAAAAAGCATATGACAGTCTGGAAGCGGAAGGGCTGGTGGTAACGGTCCATGGAAAAGGCAGTTTTATTGCAGCTACGAATCAGGAACTTCTGATGGAAGAGCGGCGAAGGGAACTGGAAAAAGAACTGGAAGCAGCAGTGCGCAAAGCGCGGATCGGAGGACTGACCGCACAGGAAATCTGCGAAACATTTCAGATTATAATGGAGGATGGGGAATGTTAATACAGTTGGATCATGTGAAGAAAGAATATGAGGATTTTACACTTGAACTGGATATGCATATACCGGAAAACAGAGTAACTGGTCTGATCGGTGCAAATGGAGCCGGTAAAAGTACGACATTTAAACTGATGCTGGGATTAATCCGGCCGGACGCAGGAGACGTGAAAGTGTTTGAGAAAAAAGCGGGAGAGCTGAGTGCAGAAGACAGACAAAAGATGGGAACTGTTTTTTCGGACAGCGGTTTTTCAGAATACCTGACAGTGCAGCAGGTGGGCAGAATTATGCAGGAATTTTACCCGGACTTTGAGCCGGAACAGTTTTACAGGCGGTGTGAGTACTTTCATATTCCACAGAAGAAAAAAATAAAAGAGTTTTCTACTGGAATGAAGGCCAAACTGAAAATTCTGCTGGCAGTCAGCCACGATAGTCGTCTTTTGATTCTTGATGAGCCAACGGCAGGTCTGGATGTGATTGCAAGAGAAGAGGTCCTGGATATTCTGCGGGGTTACATGGAGGTGCCGGGGCGGTCTGTTGTACTCAGTTCACATATTTCCGGAGATCTTGAACATTTTTGTGACGATCTGTACATGATCGATAAGGGAAAAATAGTACTGCATGAAGATACAGACCGCATTATGGAAGAATATGGATTGCTCAAAATGTCGGAGCAGGAATTCACCGGTCTTGATAAAGAATATCTTCTTCGTGTCAGAAAAGAATCCTTTGGATATAGCTGTCTGACAGATCAGAGAACCTATTATCTGGAAAATTATCCGATGATCGTGAATGAAAAAGGAAATATAGATGAAGTAATCGCTATGCTTGTGAAGGGGGAAAGGGTATGAGAGGATTATTGCGGAAAGATCTGGAACTGGCAAGATTAAACATCAAAATATGGGGAGTCCTGTTTTTTATAGGAGTGATATATCTGTTCAGTGGCAAAAGCATGGATGGTGGCAGCTTTTTTACTGCATATATGATGTTTGTGAGCATTGGACTGTCTGCCGGAACAATTTCTTACGATACATCAGATCACGGAATGCAATTTCTTTTGACACTGCCTGTGACACGCAGAGAATACGTGAAGGAAAAATATCTGTTCTGTATCGGCCTGACTGCAGTGTTTGGAGTAATCTCTTTGTTGATCAGTATGCTGGTCTATAGGAAGGTTAATATGGAATTACTGGTAAGTGCGGGCGCTGTTTTTTACTGCGCGATATTGTGTCTGGCATTGGTGCTGCCGTTGAGACTGAAATACGGAGACAGAGGAAGAATTCTTATGGGAGGTCTTGCCGTTGCTGTTTTTGCAGTCATTGCTTTGTGTAATGAAATACTGCAGAAGCTTCATATAAACGGAAATGTGGAGAATTTTTCCTTCGCCCGGAATGGAGCCTGGATTGCGGTTGGGATGGTGATTGTATGCGTTGGCTGCCTGGGGATTTCCATAAAAAGCAGCGAACATATTATGGAGAAGATGGAAGAATTTTAATTTAAATATAATAGTAATTTTTATATAAGTGCAGATGCTTATAGTAGAACAACTTCGGTAGAGAATGTCAGGAGGTATTGCCACAGGTGAGCCTTTGATGACTTTTGCTGGAGTTGTTTTTTATTAAAATAAAAAAATTTCAATTACGTCATTTAAAATTTAATTTAGTCAAAATATATAAAAATGACTAAATTAAAATTATTGACGACGAAATTGAATTATTGTAGTATGAATATAATTAAGTAAACAATATAGGATAGAAATGACTAAAATAAAAATGGTGGAGCAATCGGATGAGGGATTATAATTACAAAGAAAAATGGAAGAAATTATTGACACCGGAAATAGTCAAAAAACTTACTCTTATTCATGAATATAAGGGTGAACAGAGGTTGTTTATTGAAGCTCACAAGGATGAACTCAATGAGCTGGTAGAAATTGCAAAAGTTCAAAGTACAGAAGCTTCCAACCGGATTGAAGGCATTTCGACAGCGAATGACAGATTAAAGAATCTGGTACAGGCGAAAACAACTCCACGAAATCGTGATGAATCTGAAATAGCCGGATATAGGGATGTATTGAACACAATTCATGAGAGTTATGACTATATTCCGATAAACGCAAATTATCTTCTGCAATTACACAGAGATTTATATAAATTTCTTGGAAATGTAGATGGGGGAACCTTTAAGACTGCAGATAATATTATTCGAGAGATGGATATGGAGGGAAATGAATATATTCGTTTCAGACCAGTAGCAGCATGGGAAACTCCGGCTTCAATAGATGAGTTGTGTAAAGCATTTCGTGCGGCAAAGGAAGAAGTGGATCCGTTGCTTTTAGATATTATGTTTGTTTTGGACTTTTTATGTATTCATCCATTCAATGACGGAAATGGAAGAATGAGTCGGCTGATTACGCTGCTTTTATTATATCAGTCGGGTTTTATTGTGGGTAAATACATCAGTATTGAAAAAATCATTGAAGAGTCGAAGAAAACTTACTACGAAGTACTTCAGGACAGTTCTATAAATTGGCATGAAAATCAAAATGATTACAAGCCTTTTGTGAATTACATGCTTGGAGTTATTATAAATGCTTATAGAGAATTTGAGACCAGGGTAAAACTAGTGACAGATTCTGATTTATCAAAACCAGATCGTATCCGTGAAATAATGAAAAATCATATAGGTATGATCACAAAATCGGAATTAATAGCAATGAATCCGGATATAAGCGATACAACAATACAGAGAACTCTGGCAGATTTATTAAAGAATGGGGAAATACAAAAAATCGGCGGGGGACGTTATACAAAGTACTTGTGGAAAGAGGAAACGAAATGATTACAGGTGAATTAAAAAATAAAATTGACAGTTTATGGGATATTTTTGCTTCCGGTGGTCTGGTAAATCCACTTGAGGTAATTGAGCAGATTACTTATCTGATGTTTATTCATGATCTGGATGATTCAGATAATACAAGAGCAAAAGAAAGTGCAATGCTCGGACTTCCATATCAGAGTATTTTTGCGGATGAAGTAAAAATTGGAGAAAGAACGATTGATGGCGCACAGCTTAAGTGGTCGGTATTTCACGATTTTCCTGCTGATAGAATGTATTCTGTAATTCAGGAATGGGTATTTCCTTTTATAAAAAAATTACACAGTGATAAGAACAGTGCGTATTCCAAATATATGGATGATGCAATTTTTAAACTGCCAACACCACTTGTTTTATCGAAGGTAGTGGATTCATTAGACGAAATATATATAATGATGAATGAAATTCAGACGGCAGATGTAAGAGGAGATGTCTATGAATATCTTTTATCCAAAATTGCACAGTCTGGCCTGAATGGTCAGTTCAGAACTCCAAGACATATCATTCGTATGATGGTAGAAATGATGGATCCATCAAGTGATGAGGTGATTTGCGATCCGGCCTGCGGAACATCGGGATTTCTTGTTGTAGCAGGAGAATACCTGAAAGAAAAGAGAAAAGAAGAAATTTTCTTTGATAAACAGAAAAAAGATCATTATATGAATCATATGTTTCATGGATATGACATGGACAGAACAATGCTTCGCATTGGAGCCATGAATATGATGACACATGGGATTGACAATCCGTTTATTGAATACAGAGACAGTTTATCAGACCAGAATCAGGATAAAGATAAGTATTCATTAATACTTGCCAACCCGCCATTTAAGGGAAGTCTTGATGCTGAGTCGGTATCGGGAGATTTACTTAAAGTCTGCAAGACAAAGAAAACGGAATTGCTATTTCTGGCACTATTTCTCCGCATGCTGAAGATAGGCGGAAGATGTGCATGCATCGTTCCAGATGGCGTACTGTTCGGTTCATCCAAAGCCCATAAAAGTATTCGAAAAGAAATTGTGGAAAACCAGAGACTAGAGGCAGTTATTTCAATGCCTTCCGGTGTGTTTAAACCATATGCAGGGGTGTCGACTGCTATTCTTATATTTACAAAAACTGAACATGGTGGAACTGATAATGTGTGGTTCTATGATATGACAGCAGATGGACTCAGTCTGGATGATAAACGAGTTCCGACTGCAGAAAATGATATTCCGGATATCATCGAAAGATTCCGAAATTTGGATAAAGAAGTAGACAGAAAACGCACAGACAAATCCTTCATGGTTCCGAAACAGGACATCGTTGAGAAAGATTATGATCTAAGTATCAATAAATACAAAGAAATTGAATATGTACCGGTCGAATATCCACCGACATCGGAAATTATAGCTAATATCCGTGAGATCGAAATGGAGATTGGGAAAGAGATGGATGAGCTGGAAAAATTATTGGAGGTATGAGTTTTGGCAAAAGTAAGTAGACGAGGCGGTTTTTCAGACCGTAATAAGATAAAACCTGAAAATACAGAAATTTAGTTAAAAGATTTTGATAAACGGACTAGAAATCAATTACAAAGTATGCTAAGTCTGCTTTATAAAAAGGTATATGAGGATATATATTATGGGAGAGATGTTATACAGAATTTTTTTATGTATGTGATGGGGCAAATTTATGCTGAACCGATTGATTGCAGACATACTTATTATGATAGCAATGTGTTTGAAATAATTAATAAGACAATACAAGAAGATAGTTACTATGACGTTTTGACTTTGATTGAAGCAATTATTGAGTACTGGGATTCATATCTTAGAGACACAGAAGGATGTGACTATTATGATGAGTATAATAGAAGATATCAAGGTGAATCTATCTATGAAGTAGTTAATAGTATTTTTCAACGTGAATTTATTGGATATAGATTTGTAGATGGAAAGCTTACTCCAATAAGTGATGAATTTGAACTGAAAGAAGTAGAACAAGCATTAGATAGTCCATATAGTTCGGTATATGATCATTTGTCTAAGGCTAATAAGTTGATTGCAGACAGGAATAAACCTGATTATGAAAATTCTATAAAAGAAAGTATTAGTGCTGTTGAAGCAATATGTGAGGTATTGACCGGTATTACAGGAAGAGAAGCCACTCTTGGGAAAATGCTTAAGAAATTAGAAGAGAACGGTGTAGTAATCCATTCTGGATTGAAAGCAGCGTTTAATTCGTTGTATGGATATACTTCGGATGCTAATGGAATAAGGCATGCAGGTAATATTGGCGGTCCTGCATCAACATTTGAAGAAGCAAAATTTATGTTGGTTTCATGTAGTGCTTTTGTGAATTATTTGATTGCGGTTAATGCCAATTAATTAGACAGAAAGGAATGCAAATTCGGATTTGTAGGGATGAAAAGATGAACATGATGTTTGTAGAAGATTGTTGTGAGATATTAGATTCGATGAGAATCCCAATTACAGCAATAGATAGAAAAGAAGGAGAATATCCTTATTATGGAGCAAATGGTATTCAAGACTATGTTGCGGATTATATATTTGATGATGAGCTGGTTTTACTAGCTGAGGATGGCGGTAATTTTGAATCTAAGGAAAGACCTATTGCTTATAGAGTTTCTGGAAAATGTTGGGTTAATAATCATGCTCATGTTTTGAAACCTAAAGTTGGTTTAGATGTGGATTATCTATGTTATTCACTCATGTTTTATAAAGTAGATGGAATGGTAAATGGTGCGACAAGACAGAAGTTAACTCAGGCTGCTATGCGAAAAATGCAAATTCCATTAAGATGTATGGAAGAACAGAAACATATTGTTGATGAGCTAAATTGTATTATTAAAATTAAGGAACAACGTCAGCAGGAATTGCAACTTTTAGACGATCTCATCAAAGCCCGATTTGTCGAGATGTTTGGTGATCTTACAAATCCATCATGTGCTTGGGATAGGTGTAAATTGGTTGAAGCCTGTGAAGAAGCAGATGACATAAAGTGTGGACCGTTCGGGACGCAGCTAAGCAAGGATGAGTATACGGATACAGGAATAGCGGTATGGGAAATCCCACAGATTAATTCATCTTTTAAAACTAAACCAACGCATTATCTGACAAATGAAAAGGCGGAGCAGTTACGTGCCTATTCACTAATTCCAGGCGATATTGCTATGTCACGAAAAGGAAACGTCGGGAAATGTGCTATTTATCCTGAAGAATATCCAGACGGTATTATTCATTCAGATGTACTTCGTATAAGAGTAGATTCGAAGCGAGTGAATCCTATGTTTATGATGAGACAGCTACATTATAGCGGAGCTGTTACTCGTCAAATTGAACTGGTAAGTTCAGGTGCGATTATGGCTGGAGTAAATGTCACAAAATTAAAACAAATTTATGTGCATATCCCACCGATGGAACTTCAAAACCAGTTTTCGGACTTTGTCAAGCAAGTCGACAAATCAAAAGTTGCAGTGCAGAAATCTCTTGATGAGACACAGAAACTATTTGATAGTCTTATGCAACAGTATTTTGGATGAGGTGCTTTGATGATAGGAATGGGAAGAGAACCACAGAAGGATAAAGACTTGTTTTTTACATGTAGCTTAATTGATTACATTGCCAGAAAAACAAAGAATATCAGGGCAGATGTTGTAAATCAACTTGGTAAAGAACGATTAGAGAGGATATATGATCTTGCGGATGTTTATCATTGCGATAACATCGATCAAGTAAGTGATGACTTCATAGAAGAGGCTCAGATAAAGAATGGCACATTTGATAATGTTGGGGAATGCAAATACGCAATTCCATCTCATTGGGATATCGGAAAGGTGTATAAACGCCTGATAAAACAGGTGGCGGAGAATGAAAAGATAAGTATTATTGATGCATTAATTAAAGTATACAATTCATTTATCAGTGCCAAGATTGATGATTATAACAGCAGTGTATATTACGAGAATCCTTCGTATATATTCGAATCATATAAAGAAAATCAAATACTTTAAATAAAATGGTTGAAGGATGCTGGTATATTTTGAAAGGAGTATACTAGCATGGAAGATAAAATTGTCAAAATATTGAATGAAATGTCCGAGTATCTTTCGATTACACAGATGAAGAAACTTCAGGAGGTTATTCTTAAGACATTTTCAGAGGATACAGTAAATAAAATAGAAGTTCCGAATACAGATTTCTTAAAAATGTTTCTGGATGCAAAGAAAATAGAAGGATGTTCAGACAGAACACTACAATATTATAAAGTTACTGTAGAACACCTGCTTTCACAAATAAAAACATCTGTCAGGAAGATTACAACAGAGGAAATTAGAGCATATTTGGCTGATTATCAGAAAAACAGTAAGTGTTCCAATGTCACAATCGATAATATACGGCGAAATATATCAAGCTTTTTTTCATGGTTGGAGGAAGAGGACTATATTTTGAAAAGTCCTATGCGAAGGATCCACAAGATTAGGACTAAAACAGTGGTAAAAAGTGTTATTACAGATGAAGGAATAGAAAAACTTCGTGATAATTGTATGGAAATCCGGGACCTTGCAATTATTGATTTGCTTTATTCCACAGGAATTCGTGTAGGAGAATTAGTCAATTTGAATATAGATGATATAGACTTAGAAGGTCGAGAATGTGTTGTTTATGGAAAGGGAGATAAAGAAAGAAGAGTCTATTTTGATGCAAAATCTAAAGTACATTTGATGCGTTATATTGCAGAGCGAAAAGATGCTAACCCGGCATTGTTTGTAACTTTAGATGCACCACATGATCGGTTGAAAATCAGTGGTGTAGAAATTCGGTTACGCCAGTTGGGACGAAAACTGGAACTGGAAAGGATACATCCACATAAATTCCGCCGAACAATGGCTACAAGAGCAATAGATAAGGGAATGCCAATTGAACAGGTGCAGAAAATATTAGGACATTCCCAGATCGACACGACAATGCAATATGCGATGGTAAATCAAAATAATGTAAAATCATCCCACCAGAAATATATGAGTTGATGGAAAACTCAAATTCGGATTTGTAGGGATGATGTAGATGGCAAAATTAATTGAAATTACAGGGAAAGCCCTTTCAGGTGAATGGGGAACTGATGACGAGACGGGTGACGGAATTCCAGTTCTCAGGACAACTAATTTTACAAACGAAGGCGTTGTAGATTATAGAAATGTAGTAACCAGAACTATAACCAAAAAGAAGATTGAAGAAAAGTACCTTCGAAAGGGTGATATCATTATTGAAAAATCAGGCGGAAGCGATAAGCAACCAGTAGGACGAGTTGTTTTTTTTGATGGACCTGAACAAACGTATCTTTTTAATAATTTTACGGGATTACTGCGAGTAAAGGATCAAACTACATGGTATCCAAGATATGTTTTTTACTCTATGTATTCAAATTATCGTAGAGGCGGAACAAGAGCTTTTGAAAATAAAACTACAGGGCTTCATAATCTAAAAACAGATGATTATGTTTCAAGATATGAAGTGTCAGAGACTTCTATGGAGAATCAGATGGAAATCTGTGAACGCTTGGATCGGTTATATGGAATTATTAAAATGCGACAGCAGGAACTTCAGAAATTAGATGAACTCATCAAAGCCCGATTGAACAAAATCGCTGCGCGATGGCCTGCCAAGGCTGTGGCGCAGTTTTATTTTTATTAAAAAGCAGTGGAATTACTTTTCATAAT
>FMEL01000023.1 GCA_900066355.1 uncultured Ruminococcus sp. | reverse complement strand
AACATTGATTGTAAGCGTCTGCTTCATCAGATTTACCACTGAGGATTGCACTCCATCCAACTCTCCGACTTCTTTTTCAATTTTTGCGGAACAATTTGGACAGTCCAACCCTTTTAATAGAAATATGCGTTTCATGCTAATCTCCTTATAATTTGTTTAATTGTTCAATTACTCAACTATAATGTTAAAAAATATTATTTCTGCCAAAGATGCTCAAATCCCTTGTCAATAATCTCTTTCACATGATCATCTGCCAGCGAGTAGTAAACTATCTGTGCTTCTTTACGGAATTTTACCAGATTCGCAAGGCGTAATGCCTTTAACTGATGCGAAATTGCAGATTTTGTTACCCCCAGTAGCACTGCAAGATCACATACACACATCTCACTCTGTTCTAGAGCGTGTAAGATTTGTACTCTAGTTCCATCTCCAAATAGCTTAAACAAAGAAGCCAACTGGATATAATCATCTTTTGGCTGCATCTTGGATTTCACATCATTCACAATATCCTCATGAATTACATCGCAATTACAAATATAAGACGTTTTTGACATATATTCACCTCCAAATAATAATAGTTGAACAATTACTCAACTATTATTATACTTATTTTTAAATTCATGTCAATAAGCTGATGTTAGTTCCCCATAAATTTTACAATTAAAACCAGCTCTTTATTCTTTTCTTAATCTTTTTTCCCAGTATACCGTTTTGGCTTTCTTGTCACACTTCCTGTAAATCCCGAGTTATCAAGTTAATCCACATTGAGAAAATGGTACATCAGTACGGCTACTTCCTGTGGTGTTTTGTTGATTGGCTCTGTAATCCACTGTCTTAGGATATAATAAATACCACCTGCATAATAAAAAGTACCAAGTCTCATCGTATCATCATCAACATCAGTAAAATATCCTTTATTTATCAGATTCGGATACTGCTCATTAAATCTCTCATTTAAAAACAATACAAAATCATCATCTGTCCTGTACCGAAAAAGAATTTTTAATATATCAGAATGCTCGTAAAAGTAGCAGCATGCAAGTTCCAGCCATTTCCTCGTGTCACCCTTAGATGCAGCTTTGTCCGCAAATGCTGCAACTTCCTGAAATATTTCATACTTAATATCATTTAATATATCGCGAGGCTCTTCATAATGACGATAAAAGGTTGCTCTATTGATACCGGACTCTATACATAACTGAGTTACTGATATTTTATTTAGATCAGTTTTGCTGAGCAAACGTAAAAGTCCCTCACGCAAAAGCCTTTTTGTCAATGCAATTCTCTGATCATCCTTCATTGCTACATCCCTCTTCATCCTTTTTTTGATTTTTATGCGACAAAACAAAGGTATCTGTTTCATATCTTCCAAAATTGTCAAAACTGGCGTTTGTGTATGCGACATTTGTATATTACAATACTGACTGTAGCATATATTGTCAAGTATTTGCCATACATGAATCGTTGAATGGAGGACAATCTCAATGAAACTATTATTAGAAATACTCATATGTTTTCTTGCCGGAGCCGGAGCAGGCATTGGAACCGGATTTGCCGGTATGAGTGCAGCTGCAGTTATTGGGCCTATGCTGGCTTCTTTCTTAGGTGTCCCAGCATATGAAGCAGTCGGAATAGGTCTGGTTAGCGATGTACTGGCCAGCGCTGTCAGTGCTTACACCTACAAAAAGAGCGGAAATCTGGACGTCAAAAACAGTTTACCCATGATGATTAGCGTTTTGATCGTAACAGTCATCGGCAGTTTTGTTGCAAGTTTTCTACCTGAAAGAGCGATGGGCAGTACCATGCAGATTGCCCTGATCATCCTCGGGCTACGCTTTATCCTAAAACCAGTCACAACCACAAAGGAACAGATGAATGCCGGTTCTGCCAAAGAGCGACTAATGAAAGCGATTATAGGAGGCATTGTCGTCGGTTTTATCTGCGGATTTGTCGGTGCAGGTGGTGGAATGATGATGCTGTTTGTACTGACTTCTTTTCTGGGATATCAGATGCACATGGCAGTTGGAACCAGTGTATTCATCATGGCATTTACCGCCCTTACAGGCGGAATCAGTCATTTCGCAATCGGTGGCATGCCAGACATTACGATTATGGTCCTATGCGCCGCATTCACACTTCTCTGGGCTAGAATCGCTGCTATAATAGCCAACAAGTCAGATGCAAAGACCCTTAACCGTGCAGTTGGAGTAGTCATGATTCTTACGAGTATAGTGATACTCATCGTAAACAATATAAGTTGAATTCTATAGCCAGCATAATGGTGCATGTTTTACAGTAGAAGAAATTATTTTTTTGAAAATTTTGTATTTTTCTGAAATTCAGTACGGAAAAGAGCATATGGCTTTTCTCCACATGCTCTTTTTTAGTAAACTGTTAATAGACATCAGATATAATAAGATTCGATCATTATTCTGTCAGAAACATTCCAAGACTTGGAGTTTTTTCTACCCATAGACTGTTGTCACAGCTTGGCTATTTTCTGGGAAGAGGAACGGTTTTTTCCATGATTGCAGTGCTGTTTGTACTTCCATGCTTTTTGTATCTATCAGACGGTATCCGCATTGAGAGAAAAAGAAAAAGTTCTTTGTCATATGATGCCTGATACGGATATGAAGTAGGCTGCAATTATCTTACTTTGATATAATCATAAATTGCCACCCCCGCAAACTTGAAGTTATCGATATACATTCTTCTGTCATAGATGGCCTACAGGGAAGATCTTCGGTCAGGTGCCCGCAAACAACTTGGGTTCGCATTCAAGGATATCTCGGAACATCTTCCAGGTGCATTTATTATATACAGAGCTGACAAAGAAGATGATGAACTATTTTTTGCAAATAATGAATTTCTTCATATGTCCGGATATAAAGATATAGATGAACTGTTCAGACTTACTGAGAAAAGTTTTCGCAACTTGATTCGTGAAGATGAACAGCAACAGATAGAATCAAGTATCTGGGAACAGATTGACAATGGTAATGAAAATGACTATATTCACTTTCATCTTCGAAAAGCTGACGGAACTTATTTTTCTGTTCTTGATCATGGAAGAATTGTAGAGAGCCCGCAATACGGGAAAGTATTTTACGTATTGTTCATGGATTGGGAAGATATGCATATTCGTTACAATGATAAATTCGCAAGATAAAATATTGCAAAAAACAGAGCGTATGATCTATTTTCATATAATGTTTATGTCGGCAAGCTCTATCAAAAGGAAATCGAGTTACATTTCCGGTTATTAAACCGCTCCTTGAAAGGGACTTATACCACAGAACAATTACTTCACACTTTAAAAGACATAAAATTTACGGATATAGAAGAACATGGCTTCATGCCGGTATATGAACGTCAGGAAATCACTGATGCTCTCCATGAAACCTGCGGATTCAGAACGGACTATCAATTCATAACAAAACGGAAAATAAAAGGAATTCAGACAAAAAGTAAGCGGAGATAAAACATTACTATATTTCGTGTATGCAGATAAAAGTGCCACACCCTCTTGTATTAGCAAGGCTTTGATAAGGATGGTAGTAGAAAACCAGTAAAATCAAGGCTTTGCAGACAGCAGGCAGACGGTGCTTTTATAAAAAATGAATATGAAGATGGAAAAAGACGCATTTTGAGATTTGCGTCTTTTTCTATTGGGCTTTCTGCTTTACCTTGAGAAATGAGCAGACAACAGCAAACGCCATTGAATGGACTTCCATTGATGGTGTTTTTTTATTGTCTGGAAAGGAGCAGAAAAATGGAAACAACACATGAAAAAGCAAAACGAAAGGCGGTCTATGTGTGCCCTTAAATTAGGAAGCCTGTTTGACGGAATCGGCGTGTTCCCTCTTGCGGCTTCCCGTAATGGAATTATTCCCGTTTGGGCAAGCGAGATTGAAAAATCCCCGATAGCCATAACCAAACGCCACTTCCCAGACATGGAACATTTAGGGGATATTACAAAGATACACGGAGGAAACATCTCTCCTGTTCACATTATTACATTCGGTTCGCCCTGCCAGAACCTTTCTAAAATCGGAAAGCGTGAGGGACTGGCCGGAAGCAAATCAGGACTGTTTTTTCAGGCTATCAGAATTATAGAAGAAATGAGGTGTGCTACAAATGGGTTATATCCAGTTATCGCTGTTTGGGAAAACGTCATGGGAGCGTTTTCTTCAAATGACCGGATGGATTTTAGAGCCGTGCTGCAATCATTTTCCGATACCGAAATTTCAATGCCTCCTACTGGAGGATGGGCTAACGCCGGTATGGTGCGAGGGGGAAAGACTGACCTGTGCTGGCGGCTCATGGATGCCCAGTATTGGGGAAAGCCCCGGCTTGTTCAGCGAAGAAAAAGAATCTTCCTCGTGGCAGATTTTAGAGGACAGCGTTCCGCAGAAATACTATTTAAGCCCCGCGATATGTTCCCGCTTCCTCCGCCTTGCACAGACTACGGACTGCCCACCGCCGGAGCCAGTCGAATATCTCTTGATAAAACAAGGGGGAAAATACCCGTCATCCGCCCCTTTCAGGAACGGCGTATGCGGAGTGCCGCAAAATCAGGAAATCAGTCTGCTTTCCTCACAAGTTTCGGACGACCAGATGAACCTTTTCCAACTCTGTTGGCAAAAGCAGTCAATATGATTTCATTCTGGTATGAGGGAGAAGAAAAAGACGGAGTTCTCCGAAATTTGACACCCGTAGAGTGTGAGCGTTTGATGGGATTACCGGATGGGTGGACAGCATATGGAAATTTAGGACAGCCCATTAGCGATAATGCACGGTGCAAAGCACTTGGAAACGCAATCGCCCTGCCGTGTGCTGATTACATCATGGCAGGAATAGCAGAAACCATACATGAATAAGAAAGGCGGTCTTGTATGACAGAGAAGAATCGTTCCCCTCCGCTGTCGGATGGAACATCAACAGAAACTATCGAACCAACTATATTATTTCAGAAAGGACAGGTACATCTATATGGAATTAAAATTCGTTATCCCCAACATGGAAAAGACATTCGGCAACTTGGAGTTTGCCGGAGAAGACAAAACAGAACAGAGAAGAATCAACGGACGCATGGCGGTACTCTCCCGAAGCTTCAACCTTTATTCAGACGTACAGAGGGCGGATGATATTGTGGTTATCCTCCCTGCCGAAGCCGGAGAAAAACATTTTGACTTTGAGGAACGTGTGAAGCTCGTCAATCCCCGTATCACCGCAGAGGGCTATAAAATCGGCACAAGGGGCTTTACCAACTACATTTTACACGCTGACGATATGGTAAAAGCATAAGGAAAAGGAGGACATCAGACTATGAGATTAGCAAACGGAATCGTGATTGACAAGGAAGCAACATTCGGGGCATTGAAATTTTCTGCCCTCCGCCGTGAGGTTCACCTCCAGAATGAAGACGGCTCGGTATCAGAAGAAATCAAGGAGCGTACCTATGACTTAAAATCCAGAGGACAGGGGCGTATGATTCAGGTTTCTATCCCTGCCAGCGTGCCGTTAAAGGAGTTCGATTACAACGCAGAGGTGGAGCTTATCAATCCAGTGGCAGATACCGTGGCAACGGCTACCTTTCAGGGAGCAGAGGTGGACTGGTACATCAAAGCAGAGGATATTGTCCTGAAAAAAGGGGCTGCCATGAATCCCCAGACACCGAAGAAAGACGTTCCCCCTGTAAAATAGCAGCTAAATAAGAGAAAAGCGAAAGGAGGATTGTTCCCATGAAGCAGCTTTTCCCCCGTGGAAAACGTATCCGCCCCACGGATAAAGACCTTGTGTTCCATACTGCCCTTGCCGCCCTGTTCCCTGTCTTCCTGCTGGTTGTCCTGCTGTTTCATATCCGGCAAATTGCCGGAACCGACTGGCAGGAAGTGTCCCTCTCCCAGATAGTACAGGATGTAAATATCCCTTACCTGTTATTCAGCATGGGCGTGGCAGGGCTGGTGTGCCTTACAGCAGTTCTTCTGTTCTGGCGATACCGCAGGGATGAAGTAAAGCAACTCATCCACCGCCAAAAGCTGGCAAGGATGGTGTTGGAAAACAAGTGGTATGAATCGGAGCAGAGAAAGGAGGACGCTTTTTTCAAGGACTTGTCTTCCAGCCGTTCCAAGGAAACCATCACTTACTTTCCAAAAATCTATTACCGGATGAAACAGGGTTTGCTCCATATCCGTGTGGAAATCACCTTGGGTAAATATCAGGAACAGCTCTTAAACTTGGAGAAAAAGCTGGAAAGCGGCTTGTACTGTGAGCTGACGGATAAAGAATTAAAGGATTCCTACGTGGAGTACACCCTGCTCTATGATACCATTGGAGGCCGTATCTCCATTGAGGACGTACAGGCAAAGGACGGCAGGCTCCGGCTCATGGAAAATGTCTGGTGGGAGTATGACAAGCTCCCCCATATGCTCATTGCCGGAGGAACCGGCGGCGGAAAGACCTACTTTATCCTGACCCTCATTGAAGCCCTGCTCCGCACCAACGCCGTCCTGTCCGTGTTAGACCCGAAGAACGCCGACCTTGCGGATTTACAGGCGGTTATGCCGGATGTGTACTACAAAAAGGAAGATATGCTCGCCTGCATTGACCGTTTCTATGAAGAAATGATGAAACGCAGCGAAGACATGAAGCTCATGGAGAATTACCGGACAGGGGAAAACTACGCTTACTTGGGGCTTCCTGCAAATTTCCTTATCTTTGATGAATATGTAGCATTTATGGAAATGCTCGGCACAAAGGAAAACGCCGCTGTCCTCAACAAATTAAAGCAAATCGTTATGCTTGGGCGGCAGGCTGGTTTCTTCCTGATTCTCGCCTGCCAGCGTCCGGACGCAAAGTATCTGGGGGACGGAATCCGTGACCAGTTTAATTTCCGTGTAGCTCTGGGGCGGATGTCGGAAATGGGTTATGGAATGATGTTCGGGGAAACCACAAAGGACTTCTTCCTCAAGCAGATAAAAGGGCGTGGCTATGTGGATGTGGGAACCAGCGTTATCTCGGAGTTTTACACGCCCCTTGTCCCAAAAGGACACGATTTCCTCAAAGAAATAAAAAAACTGACAGACAGCAGGCAGGGAGTGCAGGCGGCGTGCGAAGCGAAAGCCGCAGAAACGGACTGACCTGCTGTGGCTGGTGTGCCGCAAGGCACGCCAGCATAAACCCCTCGTATCTAACAGAGGGGTACAAATCGACAGGCAACAACCAAACAACAGGGCAAAATCCCACGGTACACAAGGGATTTTCCCCATATCCGGCGTGTGTCAACAAGGCTCTGAAAGTTGACATACGCTTTTTTAGACAGGAGGGATTTTCACTGAATGAAGAAACATGGGTACGGGACATCAAAGAAAAACGGGAAATTTATGGTATCTCACAACAGAAACTTGCGTTAGCTGCCGGAATCACACGTCCGTACCTGAGCGATATTGAAACGGGCAAGGCTCACCCGTCCGAAGCATTACAGGAAGCCATCACGGAAGCTCTGGAACGCTTCAATCCAGACACTCCCCTTGAAATGCTCTTTGATTATGTGCGGATTCGTTTTCCCACTACGGATGTGAAGCATATCGTGGAAGACGTGCTTCGGCTAAGGCTTCCCTACTTTATCCATGAAGACTACGGCTTCTACTCTTACACAGAACATTACTATCTTGGGGATATTTTCGTTTTGGTATCGCCGGAACTGGAAAAAGGGGTGCTGCTGGAACTGAAAGGGCGTGGCTGCCGCCAGTTTGAAAGCTATCTGCTGGCACAGGAACGGAGCTGGTATGAGTTTTTCATGGACGTTCTCATGGAGGACGGCGTGATGAAGCGGCTTGACCTCGCCATCAATGACAAAACGGGAATCCTGAACATTCCCCATCTGACAGAGAAGTGCCGGAATGAGGAATGTATCTCGGTCTTCCGCAGCTTCAAAAGCTACCGCAGCGGCGAACTGGTACGGCGTGAGGAAAAAGAATGTATGGGGAACACCCTGTATATCGGCTCCCTCCAAAGTGAGGTGTACTTCTGCATTTACGAAAAAGACTATGAGCAGTACAAAAAGCATGATATTCCCATTGAAGACGCAGAGGTAAAGAACCGTTTTGAAATCCGGCTGAAAAATGAGCGTGCCTTTTACGCCATCCGTGACCTGTTAGAACATGACAATCCAGAACGGACAGCCTTTCAAATCATCAACCGTTATGTCCGGTTCGTGGATAGGGACGATACGAAGCCCCGTTCTGACTGGCGTATCAATGAGGAATGGGCGTGGTTCATTGGAGAACACAGAGGAATCCTGAAACTGACAACCAAACCGGAACCCTATTCCTTTGAACGTACCCTGCACTGGCTCTCCCATCAGGTAGCCCCCACGTTAAAGCTGGCTCTCCGTCTGGATAAGATGAACCACACCCAGATTGTCCATGACATCATCACCCATGCAAAGCTGACGGAGAAACACGAAAAAATCCTGAAGCAGCAAGCCGCCGCTGCAAAGGAGGTGGTGCTTTAACGGCGGCAATCTTGGAACCTAAGAACTCTTACAGGAAAGAAAGGAGCTTTTATGAATTTCGGACAGAATCTTTATAACTGGTTTTTATCCAACGCCCAGTCCCTTGTGCTGCTGGCAATCGTGGTGATTGGACTGTACCTCGGATTTAAGAGGGAATTTTCCAAACTTATCGGTTTTCTGGTGGTGTCCCTTGTAGCGGTCGGTCTGGTCTTCAATGCGGACGGTGTAAAGGACATCTTACTGGAACTGTTCAATAAGATTATCGGTGCATAGGAAACCCTTGTTACACTTCCGTTATGGAGCAAGCTCTGATTGCTTCATGGCGGAAGTCCACTAGGGGCTTGGGGAGCGTAACTCCCCAAAAGAAGCATGACAGAGAATGAAGGTGACACTATGGAAGAAATGCGGATTTACATTGCCAACTTAGGCAAATACAATGAGGGCGAACTGGTAGGGGCATGGTTCACGCCGCCTGTGGATTTTGAGGAAGTCAAGGAACGTATCGGCTTGAATGATGAGTATGAGGAATACGCCATCCATGATTATGAGCTGCCTTTTGAGATTGACGAATATACCCCCATTGAGGAAGTCAACCGCCTGTGTGAAATGGTGGAGGACTTACCGGAGTACATTCAGGAGGAACTATCAGAGCTGCAATCCTATTTTGGCAGTATCGAAGAACTCTGTGAGCATGAAGACGATATTATCTGCCATTCCGGCTGTGACGATATGGCGGATGTGGCTCGCTGCTATCTGGAAGAAAGCGGACAACTTGGAGAACTTCCGGCACACTTACAAAACTATATCGACTACGCCGCCTATGGGCGTGACATGGAATTGGAGGGAACCTTTGTTGTCACGAACCACGGCGTATATGAAATCATACGGTAGACCCGTCTGTATCTCTTTCAGGAAATACAGGCGGATTTTTTATTCAGGGGCGGCTCTTTTGCTGTCCCCATCTTTTAGAAAGGACGGACAACATGAAGAAAATACGAAGCTATACCAGTATCTGGTCGGTGGAAAAGGTACTCTATTCCATCAATGATTTTAAGCTGCCATTCCCCATCACGTTCACACAGATGGCGTGGTTCGTAGTATCGGTGTTTGCAGTTATGCTCTTGGGGAACCTCCCTCCCCTTTCGTTCATTGACGGGGCATTTTTAAAATACTTCGGCGTACCCTTTGCCCTCACTTGGTTCATGTGCCAGAAGACCTTTGACGGGAAGAAGCCTTACGGCTTCCTGAAATCCGTACTGGCATATCTGGTACGCCCGAAACTGACCTATGCAGGAAAGCCCGTGAAGCTGGAAAAGGAATATCCGGCACAGCCCATCACGGCAGTAAGGAGTGATATTTATGGCATATCCGATTAAGTATATCGAAAATAATCTTGTGTTCAACCATGACGGGGAGTGCTTTGCTTACTATGAGCTGCTTCCCTACAACTATTCCTTTTTAAGCCCTGAACAGAAATATCAGGTACACGATTCGTTCCGGCAGCTTATCGCCCAGAACAGGGACGGGAAGATTCACGCCCTGCAAATCAGCACCGAATCCAGCATACGGGCAGCACAGGAACGCTCCAAACAGGAAGTAACAGGCAAGTTAAAAGATATTGCCTGTGCAAAGATTGACGCACAGACCGAAGCCCTGATTTCCATGATAGGGGAAAATCAGGTGGACTACCGCTTTTTTATCGGCTTCAAGCTGCTTGTCAATGAGCAGGAAGTCACCATGAAGCAGTTTCGCAGGGAAGCAAAGACCGCCGTTTCCGATTTCCTCCATGAAGTCAACCACAAACTCATGGGGGATTTTGTTTCCATGAGCAATGAAGAAATCTGGCGGTTTCAGAAGATGGAAAAGCTGCTGGAAAGTAAAATCTCACGCCGCTTCAAAGTCCGGCGGCTTAACAAGGACGATTTTGGCTATCTGATTGAGCATTTATACGGGCAGACCGGAACCGCCTACGAAGATTATGAGTATTATCTTCCGAAGAAACGGTTTCAGGAGGAAACGCTGGTGAAATACTATGACCTCATCAAACCCACCCGTTGTCTGATAGAGGAAAACCAACGGTATCTGAAAATCGAACAGGAAGACGGGACAGTATATGCCGCCTACTTTACCATCAACAGCATTGTGGGGGAACTGGACTTCCCATCCTCGGAAATCTTTTACTATCAGCAGCAGCAATTCACCTTTCCCATTGATACCTCTATGAATGTGGAGATTGTGACAAACCGGAAAGCCCTCTCCACGGTGCGGAACAAGAAAAAAGAGCTGAAAGATTTGGACAACCACGCATGGCAGAATGACAGTGAAACCAGTACAAACGTGGTGGACGCTTTAGACAGCGTAAATGAGCTGGAATCCACCTTAGACCAGAGCAAGGAATCCATGTATAAGCTGTCCTATGTGGTGCGTGTGACGGCTCCCGACTTGGAGGAACTGAAACGCCGCTGCAATGAGGTGAAAGATTTTTATGACGATTTGAACGTGAAGCTGGTTCGCCCCTTTGGGGATATGCTGGGGCTGCATGGGGAATTTCTCCCTGCCAGCAAACGGTATCTGAACGATTACATCCAGTATGTCACCAGTGACTTCCTTGCTGGTCTTGGCTTCGGGGCAACCCAGATGTTAGGGGAACCGGAGGGCATTTATATCGGGTACAGCCTTGATACAGGAAGAAACGTCTACTTAAAGCCTGCCCTTGCCAGTCAAGGGGTAAAAGGCTCCGTCACCAACGCCCTTGCTGCCGCTTTTGTCGGCTCCCTCGGCGGTGGAAAATCATTCAGCAACAACATGATTGTCTATTATTCCGTATTATTTGGGGCACAGGCTCTCATTGTTGACCCGAAAGCGGGTGCGAAACGTTCCTACTTGAAAAGAGTAGGCACAGCACTTCATTAAATCAATATTTAATGTGTGTTGGAGAACTAAACACACGAATAGTCGAATGACGGGGTAACGCCCTGAAAGGCTACTTTAATACTCCGACTGGCAGAAACTTGAGTAAACAAGGCTCTGTCAGAAGCTCGGTGAAGTCGGCAGACAGACACCGTAACAGATAATGCTGACGAAAGATTCCCAGAGGTGGGCGTTGTGTCCTATATGCCGGAAGTCTATAAAATATCTATGGTTAGAATGTAGATGAGAGGTCTACTGACGAATCCTTGAATGTACAGGTCTATATCGGGGCTGGATAGAAATGTCCAGTGACACAAACAGTGTCGCTACTGTGGGTGAGTAAGACTCCGCATTTATGAAAATCCATATAACGTTAAAGGCGTTATCAAGGTAGCAGGCTTATAGAGGAAACCTAAGGATATATGTACAGATAGTGTGTTTGGAACGTTGAAAGCTGACAACATGGAGATTTTACTGTCTGTGAAGTGTTCACATCAGAAAGTTATTGTGAGATTAGCAATGATATAAGGTGTGTTAATGTCAGTGAGAGTGGTGGCACAGTACCTATGAAACCGTGATAACAAGCGGTGGAGGGATAGCCACTAGTCATATGAAGAATAGAATTACTAAGAAAAATGGTATGGGTTCGAGTAAGACTAAGAGATGTACTTGCTCCTGCAAACAAGGAGGGTACAGACCATGCTAAAGAAAAACAAGCTCCGCTATAACGAGTATTATGATATGCAACATATTTATGACGAGTTATACGCACAGAGCAAGAACGGTAATAACTTTTATAAGTTACTTGAAATTATTGGTTCGGAACAAAATATTTGTTTAGCTTACCGTAATCTGAAATCAAACAGTGGCAGTAAAACGGCTGGAACGGATGGAATGACGATAGACGATATAAAACAACTCAGCAATGCTGAGATTGTTGCTACCGTTCGGGAAAGCCTTAGCAACTACCGCCCCAAATCAGTCAGACGTGTTTTCATTCCAAAAGCTGGGAGCGATAAAATGCGTCCATTGGGGATTCCGTGTATCTGGGACAGGCTGGTACAACAATGTATCCTGCAAGTCCTAGAGCCGATATGCGAACCAAAGTTCCATAATCATTCCTATGGATTCCGTGCGAATCGAAGTGCCCACCATGCAGTCAGCAGAGTAACGACACTGATAAATTTATCAAAATATCATTACTGTGTTGACGTAGACATTAAAGGATTTTTCGATAATGTCAATCATGGAAAACTATTAAAACAAATCTGGACACTTGGTATTCGGGATAAAAGATTGATTTGCATTATCAGCAAAATGCTGAAAGCCGAAATTGACGGCGAGGGTGTCCCAGAAAAAGGAACGCCACAAGGCGGTCTGTTAAGTCCACTGCTCTCCCTCATAGTCCTTAATGAATTAGACTGGTGGGTAAGCAGTCAGTGGGAAACATTCCAGCCGAAGAACCGCAGTAAAAATGGGTGGCTTCAATACGCAAAGAAATATACCAAACTGAAAAGCGGTTTTATTGTACGTTACGCTGATGATTTTAAAATCATGTGTTCAACCTATGGAGAAGCACAAAGATTTTACCGCAGTACCGTAGATTTTCTTAATAAAAGGCTGAAATTAGAAATCAGTCCAGAGAAATCAAAGGTAGTAAATCTGAAGAAAAATTCATCAGATTTTCTTGGGTTCAAAATCAAAGTCATTCCAAAAGGAAGAACGAAACACGGTTATGTTGCCAAAACAGATATGAACCAAAAAGCATTAAAGAAAGCGAAAACAAATCTAAAGTTAAAGGTAAAAGATATAGCCAGACATACGACTGGCTTCAATATCAGCAGATATAATCTGACAGTTATCGGTATGCAGAATTACTACTGCATAGCAACTAACGTATATAACAACCTGACAGAAGTAAGTTACGCTCTCTTACCGACCATACGAATCCGTTTAAGGAACATTGCAAAATCAGTTCCATTTGAAAGTACAAGTTCAGAATTTCAGAGCAGGACAAAAGGAATCAGACCAAAAACAAAAATAGTGATGATTGCGGATAATCCGCTATTGCCGATTCAAGGAGTACAACACAAAAATCCTATGAATTTCTCGCAAGATATTTGTAATTTTACAAAGCAAGGGAGAAACAAGGTGCATGAGGACGTTGTAGTTGTAACAAAAGAAGAAATCCGAGCGTTGTTGGAAAATGAAAACCCTGCCGATAGCGTAGAGTTTAACGACAATCGTATTTCGGCATATATCGCACAACAAGGCAACTGCTATGTAATGAATCGTCGAGGAACTCCGTCCACTCTGATATGTATTCACAAATCAGACAAAGGAGATAACCTTGATAGATATTCTAATCTGGCATTTGTGGAAATTCCCATTGCAAAGGCAATCCTAACAGAATCAGCAGACGAAGCAAAATCACTGTTAAAAGGTTATGTTCTTAATAGTCAGCAGAAGAAAAAACTGAACAGAATACGGACGAATTACGGATACCAGACAATAACTGGGAAATAACTTATAAATCTATTTGGATATGATGGAACGCCGTATGAAGCGAAAGTTTCATGTACGGTGTGAAGCGGGGGAAAACTTGGAGATAACATCAAAAAGTTACCTATCGCTATAACGGGGACGCTGGAAAGAAACCCTGCCGGAAATCGCCCATGAAATCAATATCGTAAACCTGACCTCAGAGGAACAGAACAGGGGCTTGCTCGACCCCTATGTGATTATGGAGAACCCAAAGGATTCCGAATCACTGGCAATCGACATCCTGACCTTTTTAACAGGCATTTCCAGCCGTGACGGGGAAAAGTTCCCTGTTCTTCGGAAAGCCATCCGTGCAGTAACAAACAGTGAGGAACGGGGGCTTTTCAAAGTGATTGAGGAACTTCGGGCGGAGGGAACCACCATCAGCACCAGCATAGCCGACCATATCGAATCCTTTACGGACTATGACTTTGCACACCTGCTCTTTTCGGATGGGGATGTCACACAGTCCATCAGCCTTGAAAAGCAGCTCAACATCATTCAGGTGGCGGATTTGGTGCTGCCGGATAAGGAAACCTCGTTTGAAGAATACACCACAATGGAACTGCTTTCCGTGGCAATGCTCATTGTAATCAGCACCTTTGCCCTCGACTTCATCCATACAGACCGCAGCGTGTTTAAGATTGTGGATTTGGATGAAGCATGGAGCTTCTTACAGGTGGCACAGGGCAAGACCCTTTCTATGAAGCTGGTTCGTGCCGGACGTGCCATGAACGCAGGCGTTTACTTTGTCACCCAGAACACGGACGATTTGCTGGATGAAAAGCTGAAAAATAATCTGGGCTTGAAGTTTGCGTTCCGTTCCACGGACATCAACGAAATCAAGAAGACCCTCGCCTTTTTCGGGGTGGATTCCGAAGATGAAAACAACCAGAAGCGGCTCCGTGACTTGGAAAACGGGCAGTGCCTTATCAGTGATTTGTACGGGCGTGTGGGAGTGATACAGTTCCATCCTATCTTTGAAGACCTGTTCCATGCCTTTGATACCAGACCGCCCGTAAGAAAAGAGGTGGAGGTATGAAGATAAGAAAGCCCATCCAGCAGGGGACAGCCCTTGTCCCTTGCCGGACAAAGGGAGAAAACTCTTTTAAAAAAATCGGGAGTATAGCAGGAAAAGTGCTTCTGGCACTCCTGCTCATCCTCCTGCTGCTGGCAGTCTTCGGCACAGCCGCCCACGCTGCCGGACTGGTGGATGATACGGTGGACGCTGCCAACGAATACAGCAAATATCCTCTGGACAACTACCAGCTTGATTTTTATGTGGACAGCGGATGGGACTGGCTCCCGTGGAACTGGCTGGACGGTATCGGAAAACAGGTGATGTACGGGCTGTATGCCATCACAAATTTTATCTGGACAATCAGCCTGTACCTTTCCAACGCCACGGGGTATCTGATTCAGGAAGCCTACTCGCTGGACTTTATTTCCTCTACGGCGGATTCTATCGGGAAAAATATGCAGACCCTTGCAGGCGTTACCACAGGCGGCTTGTCCTCGGAGGGATTTTATATCGGGTTCCTGCTGATTCTCATTCTGGTGGTGGGGATTTACGTTGCCTACACAGGACTTATCAAACGGGAAACCACAAAAGCCATCCATGCCGTTGTGAATTTCGTGGTGGTGTTCGTGCTGTCCGCTGCCTTTATCGCTTATGCTCCTGATTATATTGGGAAAATCAATGAATTTTCCGCAGACATCAGCAATGCCAGCCTGACCCTTGGCACAAAGATTGTGCTGCCAAACTCGGAAAGCCAGGGAAAAGACAGCGTGGATTTGATACGGGACAGCCTGTTTTCCATTCAGGTCAAGCAGCCGTGGCTCCTGCTGCAATACGGCAACTCGGATGTGGAAAGCCTTGGGGCTGACCGTGTGGAACGCCTGCTCTCAACCAGTCCAGACGAAAACAACGGGCAGGACAGGGAAGAAATCGTAGTGGAGGAAATCGAAGACAGGGAAAATACCAACCTTACCATCACAAAGACCATCAACCGCTTGGGAACCGTATTCTTCCTGTTTATGTTCAATATCGGTATCTCCGTTTTTGTATTCCTGCTCACGGGGATAATGATTTTTTCACAGGTGCTTTTTATCATCTACGCCATGTTCCTGCCTGTGAGCTTCCTCCTCAGCATGGTTCCCTCTTTTGAGGGGATGTCCAAACGTGCCATTACAAAACTGTTCAATACCATCCTTACCAGAGCCGGAATCACCCTGATTATCACGGTAGCGTTCAGCATTTCCACCATGCTCTACAACCTGTCTGGGGAATATCCGTTCTTCCTGACGGCGTTCTTGCAGATAGTGACCTTTGCCGGAATTTATTTTAAGCTGGGGGATTTGATGGGGATGTTCTCCTTACAGAGCGGCGATTCCCAAAGTATGGGGAGCCGTATCATGCGAAGACCCCGTATGCTCATGCACGCCCATATGCACCGTTTACAGCATAAGTTAGGGCGTTCTGTGGCAGCTCTTGGGGCTGGAACGGCTGCATACCACGCAGGGAAACAAGCTAGCCCAGACCAGAGAAATGCTTCCAACTCCGGTACTTCCAAAAATACACAGGCAGACCACACCCGACCAAACGGACGGGCAGCACCAGAAAAGGAATCTGCATGGAAACGGGCTGGCTCTGCTGTGGGTGCGGTGGCAGATACCAAAGATAAGATAGCCGATACTGCCGGACAGCTTCGGGAGCAGGCAAAGGATTTGCCTGTCAATGCAAAGTACGCCCTTTACCACGGGAAAACACAGGTATCAGAGGGAGTACGGGATTTTACTTCCAGCGTGACCCAGACCCGAACTGCCAGAGCCGAACAGCGGAACGCACAGGCAGAAAGCCGCAGACAGACCATTGCAGAACGCAGGGCGGAACTGGAACAGGCAAAACAGCCGCAACAGACAGCTTCCGAATCCCCCAAAGGGGCGGCTCCCGTCCATGAACGCCCTGTTACTGCAAAGCAGCCGGAAGATTTCCGACATCATGCAGATACCACTCATACAGGAAAACCAGCCATGCAGCCGGTTTCCCCATCCATCAGGGAACGGGGACAGGTTCCTTATGGGGGAACTGTGGCAGAACGGGCTTCGGTTCCGGTAGTAAAGGCAGCTTCCATCCACCATGAACAGATACCGTCTGCAAGGACAGAACGCCAGATACTCCCTCCGGCTGCCCCAGACAAACCAGAGGAAAGACAAAAGGCAAATACGGCTCCTGTGATACCGGAAAGAAAACGGGCTGCCCCTGCGGTAAAAGAATCGAACTTTACCATCCGGCGTACCACCGCCAGAAAGGAGTGGACAAAAACGGTAACAGCGGCTGCCAAACAAAAGAAAGGGGAGAAACCATGAAGTTAAGACACCTTTTCTTTGCCTGTTCCGGCGTGTTCGTGATGATGTTCTCCCTGCTCCTTTTGGTGGTGATTGTCTTCTCGGATGAGGAAGACGGCGGAAGCGGCGGAAACCTTATCTATGGGGGCGTGAGCGTATCACAGGAAGTCCTCGCCCATAAGCCTATGCTGGAAAAGTATGCAAGGGAATATGGCATAGAGGAATACTTAAATGTGCTGCTCGCCATCATTCAGGTGGAATCCGGCGGCACGCTGGAAGACGTTATGCAGTCCTCGGAATCCCTTGGGCTTCCCCCAAACTCCCTTAGCACAGAGGAATCCATCAAACAGGGCTGCAAATATTTCTCGGAACTGCTCGCAGCGGCAGAAACAAAGGGCTGTGACTTAAACAGTGTGATTCAGTCCTACAACTACGGCGGCGGTTTCCTAGACTATGTGGCAGGACGTGGAAAAAAATACACCTTTGAACTGGCAGAAAGCTTCGCAAGGGACAAATCCGGCGGAAAGAAAGTCACCTACACCAACCCTGTTGCGGTAGAGAAAAACGGGGGCTGGCGGTATTCCTACGGGAATATGTTCTATGTCCTCTTGGTATCGCAATACCTGACCGTGGCACAGTTTGATAATGAAACGGTACAGGCTATCATGGACGAAGCCTTAAAGTATGAGGGCTGGACGTATGTGTATGGGGGCGATTCCCCCTCCACTTCCTTTGACTGTTCGGGACTGGTGCAGTGGTGCTATGGCAAGGCAGGAATCGCCCTGCCACGGACAGCACAGGAACAGTACAAAGTGACGCAGCACATCCCCCTGTCCGAAGCAAAAGCAGGGGATTTAGTCTTTTTCCACTCCACCTACAACGCCGGAACCTACATCACCCATGTGGGGCTGTATGTGGGAAATAACCGGATGTACCATGCCGGAAATCCCATTGGTTACGCAGACCTGAC
The DNA here is from genome assembly GCA_900066355.1 of uncultured Ruminococcus sp. Lineage (GTDB taxonomy): Bacteria > Bacillota > Clostridia > Lachnospirales > Lachnospiraceae > Blautia_A. Next base: position 23,088 of record FMEL01000023.1, on the reverse strand, counting down.
AGGCTCCTACTGGCAACAGCACCTTGCCGGAGCCGGACGAATCAAACAATAAGAAAGGATGACCCGATATGATTCAGATTAGAAAAGAGGAAAACCAGAAAAAGCAGAAAGAAAAGAAACTGAAAGTCTACAAAGTCAATACCCATAAAAAAACCGTGATTGCCCTGTGGGTGCTGCTGGCAGTGAGCTTCCTGTTTGCCGTCTATAAGAATTTCACGGCGATAGACATTCATACTGTCCATGAAACCAAAGTAATTGAGGAAACCATCCTCGACACCCACAAGATAGAGAATTTTGTGGAGAATTTCGCAGAAGTCTACTATTCATGGGAACAGTCCGCTGCTTCCATTGATAACCGGACAAATGCTTTAAAAGGCTATCTCACCGGAGAACTGCAAGCCCTGAATGTAGATACTGTCCGAAAAGACATCCCCGTATCGTCTGCCCTGACCGATTTTCAGATATGGGAAATCACAGAAGAAAAGGAGCAGCATTATCAAGTGACCTATACGGTGGAACAGCGTATCACAGCGGGAGAATCCAGTAAAAACGTCCGTTCCGCCTATCAGGTGACGGTCTATGTGGACGGCTCTGGAAACCTGACGATTATCCAGAACCCAACCATCACCAGCGTTCCCGTAAAATCCGGCTATACGCCAAAAGCAGTACAAAGTGACGGTACGGTGGATTCCATCACCACGGAGGACATCAACGAATTTCTCACTACCTTTTTCAAGCTGTACCCTACGGCAACCGCAAAGGAGCTGACCTATTATGTAAATGAGGGTGTGCTGAAACCTGTGGGAAAAGAATATATTTTCTCCGAACTGGTAAATCCGGTCTACAATCGAAGCGGAAATCAGGTGACCGCTTCCCTTGCAGTGAAATATCTGGATAACCAGACCATGACAACACAGGTATCACAGTTTGACCTTGTGCTGGAAAAGAACGGGGAAAACTGGAAGATTGTTGGATAACATTAAATAATAAAGGCTTGTATCTTGCTTTTTAGTGGCATACAAGCCTTTTTATAAAACTAAAAATAGTTGGAAATTTATTTTTTATCGTGTTATTTTATGTGTAAATGGAGGATAGCATATAGAATTATCACATTGACTTTACCCTTACGGCAAGGTGTACTATAAGTGTGGAAGTAGTAAATTGAAAGGATGAGATTTATGTTATCTATTGGTGAATTTTCAAAGATATGTAAAGTTTCTACAAAAACACTTCGTTATTATGATGAAATCGGACTTATAAATCCCAGTAAAATCAATCAAGAGAACGGTTATAGATATTATTCCATTGAGCAATTAGAAACCATGTTATTTGTTAACCGTCTAAAACAATATAATTTTTCTTTGGAAGAAATTAGAGCAATTATTACATCTGAAGAAATACCAAATGAAAAATTATCCATAGAACTTTATAAGAAAAAGGTAGAATTAGAAAAACAAATACAGATATATTCGCAAATTACAGAACGATTAAATGAAGATATAGCGGCTTTGAAACAAGGAAAATCAATTATGTCTTATTTGAATAAGATTGATGTACAACTTGTTGAATTACCGGTTATGTATTTGGTTTCTATTCGTAAAATGGTTTATAAGTTTGAAATGGAAGAACAATACGCTTATTGTTTTAATTCAATATTAAGGAAAATTCAATATGACAAATTAACCGCCACTGCTCCGCCTATGGTACTTTTTCATAGTGATGAGTTTACTCCTTTGGGATTAGATACCGAATTTGCTATTCCAGTAAAGCAATTTGTCACGGGAACAAGAGATTTTTATCCGGGACTATGTTTAAAAACAACTCTACATGGCGGATATTCTAATTTGCCATCTATTTATACGAAACAATGTAAATGGGCAGAACAGAATGGTTATGAAAACAATGGTCCCCTTTATGAAGTTTATATTACTGACCCAACACAAACTTCAAACGAAGATGAATTTATAACTGAAATTTATTATCCAGTAAAAAAGAAATAGGTATACATCAAAGATTAAAATTTTTGTGAATAGAAGTTTCAGATACGATAACGTGAAATGGAGATGAGATTGATACTATGAATAGAAAAGAACTACACGATTTTATTGAAGAAAAACAGCCTAATATCTGTCAAATATCATGCTATAAAGACGGTAAAGAAGTTTATTCTGATGAATGGAATAATTATAAAAAAATAGATACTTGCCATGTTATGTCTGCAACCAAAAGTATCGTAGCACTACTTGTAGGGATAGCACTTGATAAAGGATTTATAAAAAGCACAGACCAACCTGTACTAGATTTCTTCCCTGAATACAAAATTAAAAGAGGAGAAAAAACAATTCAAAAAGTTACAATCAAACATTTACTGACTATGACTGCACCATATAAGTATAAGTACGAACCGTGGACTAAAATTTGTTCAAGTGATGATTGGACGGTTTCAGCTTTAGATTTTCTAGGTGGAAGAAAAGGATTGACTGGACAATTCAAATATTCAACTTTAGGCATACATATACTAACTGGTATTATATCAAAAACGAGTGGTCTGAAAGTCGTGGACTTTGCAAATAAGTTTTTATTTGAACCTATTGGAGTAGAAAAACATATAAATTATTTAGCAGAAACTGCCGAAGAACATAAACATTTTACTATATGTAAAGAACCGCAAAAAAATATATGGTTTTGTGACCCAAAAGGAATAGGTACGGCTGGATATGGTTTATGCTTTTCTGCAATAGATATGGCGAAAATTGGACAACTTTGTTTAGATAAAGGTGTTCATAATGGAAAACAACTTGTATCATCTAAATGGATTGAAGAAATAACAAAACCAAATTATAAATGCGGAGAAGAATTTAGAAATATGTCTTATGGGTATCTTTGGTGGATTGTGAATGAAAATGTATATGCAGCCATAGGAAATAGTGGGAATGTTATATATGTAAATTCATTAGAAAATATAGTGATAGCAGTTACATCATATTTTAAGCCAACCATATTCGACCGTATAGATTTTATACAAAAGTATATTGAGCCGTTTATTTCAATTTAATTCTGAACTGCTGAATCCGGTTTGCACCCGAAGCGGAAATTAGGTAGCATCTTACTTTTCAAGTGAAATATTTGTGATAATTTTAACTTGCCTATTGACTTTAACGTTACGTCATAGTATATGATAAAATCAAAAGGAGGAACTAGAATTATGAAAATATCCGCTATCCGTTCTGACAAAGTTTATTCAAAAATTATGAGTGCACCGTTAGACAAAAAAAATGACATTTATAGATATGAACTTATGAAGCCTTTTGAAAAAAAGTGGGCTTGTTATAGTGTTCCTATGAAAGCTCTAACGCCTAATGGATATGATGTAATTATGGCAAGCGAAATGCTTGGGCATATCGCCCCAACCGCTGTTGACCAGAAGCAACAAAATAATATTAATCTAATTTCTGATAATACACTCTGGGAAAAATGTGAGTTATCCATTCAGCAGTCGTTGAATTGCTTTGTTGAACACGGTGTTAATCTACCCGTTAAAGAATATGCGTTTACAATTTTACTTGCAAATGCTAAGAATCCTTACATTATTTTAAATGATGGTTACTGCGGTGATGGTGGTATTCCAGGATATATTTTTTCTTGGTTACTACCTAATGAATACACTTTATCACATCTTCATGTAGCATTAGCACATGAAACTAATCACAACGTACGATTTCAATTTATTAAATGGAAGAATGACATCACTCTTGGTGAAATGATAGTCAATGAGGGGTTGGCAGAAAACTTTGCAACATTTCTGTATGGTGAAGATAAAGCAGGTCCTTGGGTAACAAAAACTGATATAGAAACCTTAAATGAATATATTAAGCCTATTATTCGGGACGGTTTAAATGTTCAAGGATTAGAAAATCTGAATGCATACCTTTATGGTGATGAAATGGCAGCATTACAAAACTATCCTCAGGTCGGATTACCCTATTGTTCCGGATATGCGTGTGGCTATCACTTGATTAAACACTACTTGCAAAAGACTGGAAAAAACATTGTCGAAGCAACTCTATTACCTGCAAAAGAAATTTTAGATGCTACGGAGGATTTTTGGAATGAATGAAAAAGCTAAAACAGTCCATGAAGTTGCTAAATTAACAGGTATTACTGCTCGAACACTACATTATTATGATGAAATTGGTTTATTAAAACCGTCTATTATAACCGAAGCAAAATACCGTCAGTATACAGACGACGATTTAACTAGGCTTCAGGAAATTTTGTTTTTTAGAGAAGTTGGATTCGCCCTAAAAGAAATTAAGGAACTGCTGGATTCACCTCATTATGTTCGTTCAGAAGCATTAGAGAGTCATGTACTGATTTTGGAAGCTCAGAAAGAACGAATAGAAGCTTTGATTTCACTTGTAAAAGACACAATCAACGGAAATAAAGAAATTAAATTTTCTGCATTTTCAAATGCAAAAATACTTGAGTTACAATCGCAATTTCAAGAAGAAGTATTAGAACAATGGGGAAATACTGAAAGTTTCAGAGAATACAAGACTATGTTTTCTTCCCATTCAAAGCAAATACAAGAGAAAGAAATAGAATCTTTTTATTCAATGGCTCGCAATATTTTTGAAAAACTAGCTATGTATGAAAATAGTCCTGCGGAAAGTCCAGAAGTACAAGCAATAGTACATGAATGGCAACAATATATTTCTGAACACTTTTATGAATGTAATAAACAAATTTTATCTAATTTGGGAGTTCTCTATATTACAGATGAAAGATTTACCACTTTTATAAATAGATTTAGTAGTGGAAATCTTGCAGCTTTTTTTAATGAAGCAATACAAATTTTTTGCAGAGGTTCAGAATGAATATGATGGAGTGGGTTATTTGTCCTATATGCAACAATAAAACAAGGATTAAAATACGAAAAGATACACAGCTAAAAAACTTTCCGTTGTATTGTCCAAAATGTAAAAAAGAAAGTTTGATATGCGTAAATAACTTCAAAATAGAAATTATCAAAGAGCCAGACGCTTAGACGCAGAGCCGATAATTTATAAGTTATTGAAACTTATAGACTATCGGCTCATTTTAGTTTCAGTCCTATTCTGGTAGGCAATAGAAGTTATTTATCTTCCATTTCCTTGTATTTGACAATACCATCAGCAACGCTTTCCATGATAACAAGGTCTGCGTCTGTAAAATTGTCAATTTTACTTTCAAGCTGTCTTCGTCTGCTGCTTTTTACCGGATTATCAGAGGACAAAAAGAACTCATCCACTGATACATTCAGCAGAGATACAAGGTCGTACAGCACCTGTAAACTGGGGTGCTGCCCTTTATTCTCAATATTGGTTAAATAGCGTGGGTCAATTTCAATCATTGCTCCCACCTGTTCACGGGTCAAACCCTGTTTTTTACGGGCTTCTTTTATGGCAAGCCCAAACGCCCTGAAATCATATTTATCTTCTTTTTTACGCATAATACACCACCTCTGTACATTTTACTGTTCCTGTTGTAATAACGACAGGTATAGAAAAACGTATTACATAGTTGTACAGTTCCTATTATGCGTATCAAAGATAAAACTATGCTGCCGAAACGGAAATAAAAAAAACCGTTATTTGGCAGCATACTTTCCCTGCGTCAAAAATCACATCATCTTTTCCAGACGACGGTTTAACAAAAGCCGCCGTCTTTTTTTGCATGAAATATAGATGATTTTTAAAGTCTACTACTTTATACAGACAGCGGCTTACAGGAGGAAGCCGCTATGCAAAATATTTTCTTAAATATATCTACATTCGGTAAACCGTTAAAAAAAGCCATCCACCTACACTAGAAAAGTCTGACCCTCAATATGGTTTTTCAGAATACATAGAAAGAACTATCGAAGCACACAAGCAGAAATATCGTCTGTTTGCGTGCTTTTTTAGTTGGAAGAAAAAGGTTTTAAATTTTTCTTCTCAAAACGCAACTGCACCCCCTGTCCTGTCGGGACTAAGAGCGAAAAGGGGGAAAGAAGCAGAAATTCCTATCAGCTCGCTCCCTTTCAAGGCTGGAAAGGAGGTGAGCAATGATGAAGCCATCTGAATTTCAGACAACCATAGAGAACCAGTTTGATTACATCTGTAAAGTCGCTATGGAGGATGAACGCAAAGACTATCTCAAAGCGTTGTCCAGACAGTGCAAACGGGAAACCCTGTTTTGTGATATGGACGATTACACCGTTAATCTGTTTTCTTCCGAAGACACCTATCCATCCCACTTCCATACTTTTGAAATGGATGGATTTACTGTCCGTATTGAAAACAGCCTGTTAGCAGAAGCATTAGAAAATCTGGATGGAAAGAAACGTGATGTTATCCTGAGATATTATTTTCTTGGATTTGACGATACAGAAATTTCAAAAATTCTGGAAGTTAATCGTTCTACCATCCAGAGAAGAAGACACGCCGGACTGCAATTTATCAAAAAATTTATGGAGGAAGAAGCATGACAGCAAAGCACCCTATGATTCCGTTTCCTGTAATTGTAAGGGCTGCGGACGGTGATATTGAAGCAGTCAACCAGATTGTACGCCATTATAGCGGTTTTATTGCCAGCCGTTCCATGCGTCCCATGAAAGACGAATACGGGAATACCCACATGGTTGTAGATGAAACCCTACGCCGCCGGATGGAAACACGTCTGATTGCAAAGATTTTATCTTTTGAAATCAGGGAACCCACCTAGAAATAATGCTCTCCTGTGGAAGCATGGACAAGCTCATGCTTCCCAGACAGAGCTTGCCAGTCTATTAAAGTGCATTATCACCAGTGCATTTTAACAGGCTGACAAAGCCGGATTGTTCCTTGAAAAAGAAAGCGTCTAATCAACGCAGCATAAAGCAGCCGAATACGTTTCGATAGAAAGAGAGCCGTTGGGCTGGCACGCCGTAACCCACCAAAGGAGGGATGAAAACGGATAGCGATTCCTGCCAGCGTTCCATAAGCAGCTTACCGCAAAAGCTGCCGCCATGACCTTTCCATCGTAATAATGATACTTCCGTACAGCCTTAGTCCGTGTGATGATGTAGCACCGCTGGCAAAGGGTACGGCTGGATGAGAACCATGCAGGGGTGAGATTCCCATGAGCTTTAGCGAAAGCTGTTCGGTTTGCTTCAAAGAAAATAACAGGAGGTTGTTATCTTATGGAAAATACAAAGAATCCTGACCCTGAAATGATACGAGAATACCAGATAGGAAACACCTGCTATGTGGTAAAATCCCGCTCAAAAGAACAGGCGCAGGAAGACGCAGTAACGAAAGTAAAAAGGCTTATCCGCAATGATTTGAAACAATAATTTTAAGATAAAATAAGGCAGACAGGAAACAGAAAATGCGGTACAATAAAGTTGTAAAAGCATTGTCTGTTTGACTGTCGGATAGGAGGTACTTATGTTACAGCAGTCAAACAGCACTATTACTTCCATTTATCCGATGGGAAATCAAACAGAGGAATTAACCGCATTATACTGTCGGCTTTCACAAGACGATAAACAGGAGGGTGATTCAAACAGTATTATTAACCAGAAAAAAATCCTGAAGCGTTATGCAATCGAGCACGGTTATCAGCCTTATGTGTTTTTTGTAGATGATGGATTTTCTGGTACAAACTTCAACAGACCGGATTTTCAAAGAATGATTGCAGAGGTCGAAGCAGGAAGAATCAAACGCGTTATAGTCAAGGATATGTCAAGACTTGGACGTGATTATTTGCAAGTGGGAATGTACACAGAAATTATGTTCCCGAACATGGATGTCCATTTTATTGCTGTCAATGATGGCGTGGATAGTCATGTGGGAGATAATGAATTTACCCCATTTCGTAACATAATCAACGAATGGTACGCAAAGGACACCAGCAAAAAAATACGTGCAGTCAAGCGTTCTAAAGGAATGGCAGGTGAACATATCGGTTCTCACGCTCCTTATGGCTACATGAAGAATCCAGACAATAAAAAGGAATGGCTTATAGATGAAGAAGCCGCCGAAGTAGTTCGGGAAATCTTCCGTTTATGTGTCAATGGTTACGGACCGACACGAATTGCCAATATTCTAACGGAAAGAAAAATTCTTTGCCCTACTTATTATGCGCTAGAGCATGGGGAAAAGCCACGAACCGTTCTTCCACCTGACAAGTATCTGTGGAGCGCAACTGTGGTATCTCATATCTTAGAAAGAATGGACTATTTAGGACATACTGTGAATTTTAAGACCCATATTAAGTCTTATAAAAATCGCAAAAAAATTGATAACAGTCCTGAACAATGGAAGATTTTTGAGAATACCCATGAAGCAATCATTGACAAGGAAACCTTTGAGATTGTACAGAAAATCCGTTCTGGAAAACGCCGCCCTACCAAAATGGGGGATATGCCTATGTTCTCTGGTTTGCTCTACTGTGCAGATTGCGGAAGCAAAATGACATTTCATAGGCAAATGGCACAGAGTGCAGAGAAACATAATTTTGTATGCAGCAATTACCGACACAATTCAAAATCATGTACTATGCACTATATTCGTAATGTAGTAGTTGAACAAATTGTACTGGAAAACCTGAAAGAAGTTATCCGCTATGTGTCAGATTATGAAGATGAATTTGTTCAGATGGTAATGGACACGGATATGCGGCAAAGAAATAAAGAACTGCTGCAAAAGAAGAAGCGGCTTACAGAAATTCATTCCCGTATTCAGGAGTTGGACAAAATTTTTCAACGGATTTATGAAGACAACATTAGTGGAAAACTTTCAGATGAACGCTTTATGAAACTTTCAAGAGGATATGAGGAAGAACAGCATACTTTGCAGGAAGAACAGACTTCCTTAGAGAAAGAATTACAGAAAGAAGAAAAACAATCTGTGGATGTAAAGCAATTTCTTTCAGTAGTCCGCAAGTACACTAACCTTACAGAACTCACACCAGAAATTGTGCATGAGTTTATCGACAAAATTATTGTCCACGCTCCAGATAAGAGCAGCGGTAAACGCTTACAGGAAATTGAAATTATCTATAACCATATCGGAGTATTCGACCATTCAAAGGTCACTTTGTGGAAAGGAAAAGCGGTATAGTGCACAATATACTATACCGCAAAACCTAAATCTTAAAAACATCCTTACCAAACCCTCACATTTACAGGGATTGTGGCACTTTTTTAACTAATCAACTGTCAAAGATGAGATTATATAGAGAAACGGCTGTTTTGTCAAATTATATATCAAATTGAATCCACCTTATCAATCGGCCATAATTTTCTGAGTGCCGCATAAGAAATCAAAAAGTTTGCGAGCCATCCAGCCGGTACAGCAAGCCAGACAAATGCAATACCGAAACGAGGGGCACAGATTAAGGCAACTGACAATCTTATTGCAAGATTTACCATATTTGCAATAAGAAATGGCCGCATGATTCCAAGCCCACGAAGGACTCCATCTGTTGCCATCTTGATACCCATGAAAATGAAAAAGTAGCCTAGCCATCTCATATAATCCCCTGATACCTGATAAGCTAAAGCAGTTCCGTCTTTTCCTAAGAATAACGAAGAAATTTGCGTATGCAATGTCTCAATAACTATAAAAGCAAGAACTGCAAAACATAAATCTAACACCAGTGCAGCATGATATCCTTTTTTGATACGTTCGATTTTCTTTGCACCAAGATTTTGGGAAACATACGGTGAAACTGCATTTCCAATAGATACAAATATCAGTGAAAATACATTCTCTACTCTCATCGTTGCCGAATAACCCGCTAGTGCCTGTGTACCAAATGGATTTACAACCGCCTGTACAATCATCATCCCAATTGACACTGTAGACTGCTGAAGAACCGAAGGTACAGCAATTCGAAGCATTGAACGTAACTCCTGCCCGTCAAACCAGCTAAAGTGACTTTTATATCGGCGCATCCGACTAAAGAAAATCAAAAGTGACAATACTGCAGAAATTCCTTGTGCAATAAGAGTCGCAAGGGCTGCACCAAACACACCAAGACCAAGTCCAGCCACCATCCAAAGGTCCATAAATATATTTAAAACCGAAGAAAATATTAAAAGACCTAACGGAATCTTTGATTCGCCGATTGAAGTGAACATCGTTGAAAGGATATTGTACATAAACAGAAACGGAAATCCCACAAAATACACTCGAAGGTACAGTACCGCTTCATCCAATATATCAGCAGGTGTCTGTAATAAACTCATCATTGGATGGGAAAAGCAAAATCCAAACAGACCCAGAAGTATACTTAGAATCAGAAAACTAATTAATGATGTCGACACAATCGTTTTCATTTTGCTATAATCCCGGGCACCAAAATAACGGCTTACAAGAACCCCTGCACCTACACCTGCACCCAATGCTACACAAATGAATACATTCGTAAGTGCGGCGCAGGCACCAACTGCAGCAAGTGCAGATGAACCAACAAACTGACCAACAATAATAGAATCAGCCATATTATATACTTGTTGAAAAAAACTGCCTAGAATCATAGGCATTGCAAAAACAGTCAGCGCTTTAAGAGGCGCATCTGTAATTAAATATTCATCTTTTGACATTGCCTTATTCTCCTTCTATAGAGATTGATTTTATATCCAGAAGTTGTCTTTCTGCCATCTGTTCTTCCAGTATACTTTTTAATTTTCTGTTTCTCATATGTACCATTACAATCAGAACAAGAAGCAAAATGATCAGCACGGCTATGAAAGCCAAAACTGCCATGGACTGCGGTTGCTTCGGAAAGATATACTTAGTTTCTGTCATAACAAAACCCTCTCTATGTTTCCTAGCTGCTTTTCCCATGCATCCAGGAAGGCAATTACAGGCAGTTTTCCAGAATATCATTCAGCTTATTCATATCCAGCGGTTTCGCGATATGTCCATTCATGCCTGTATTTTTGCCCAACTGTACATCTTCTGCAAAAGCATTGGCAGTCATGGCAACAATGGGCAGTTTTCCCTTTTCACCCGGAAGGCTCCTGATTGCTGCAGTTGCCTCATAACCATTCATGACAGGCATTTGGATATCCATAAAAATAAGATCATACGAACCTTTCGGAGAAGCTTCCACTTTTTCAACTGCGATTTTCCCATTTTCTGCTATTTCCACTTCTGCCCCTGTCATCTGCAAAATTTCAACAGCAATTTCTCTGTTCAACTCATTATCCTCAACCAGCAGAATCCTTTTTCCTGTATAATCTGCTTCTGACAGTTTCTCCAGATAATTTCTCGCTGTATTTTCTTTTCTGCCTGAAGTAAACTGCCGCAGTGTAGCCGTCAACCGGGAACGGAACAGCGGTTTTGCAATAAAAGCATCTACACCTGCAGCCTTTGCCTCTTCTTCAATTTCGCTGAATTCATAGGATGTCAATACAATGATGGTGATCTCTTTTCCTATCCGTTTCCGGATCTGTCTGGCAGTCTCTATACCATCCATATCCGGCATCTTCCAGTCTAAAATAACAGCAAAGTAATCATCTTTCAACTCATGCCGTGCATAACAACGTTCAACAGCTTCCCTGCCAGAGAGAACCCATTCACCCATAATACCGATTTCCTTCAGTGTGGCAACTGTACTTTCACAGCATGTCTTATCATCATCCACTACCAGAACCGGCAGATTCATCAGATTTTTGTCCTGTTCTTTTTCTTTTTCCTGAAGCTCCAGATAAATTGTTACTGTGATTTTAGTTCCCTTGTGCAAGGTACTGTCCACTTTAATAGTGCCATTCATCAGATTCACAATATTTCTGCTGATTGCCATTCCCAGACCGGTTCCCTGGACTCTGGTTGTCCGGTGGTCATCCGCGCGGCTGAACGGATCAAACATGATTTTCTGGAATTCCGGTGACATACCGATCCCATTATCCTCAATCGTAAATTCATAGCATCCAAGTTCTGAAAATCCATTTGGCTTTTCCTCTATGGAAAAAATAATATTCCCACCATCCGGTGTATACTTGATCGCATTACTCATCAGATTCACAAATACCTGCTGAATCCTCAAGCTGTCACCACAGACAGCCTCATGTTCAATATGGTTGATGTGTATATCAAAATTATGTTTATGTTCATCAAGCACCGGTTTCGTAAGTGTAATAAGATTATCTACCAGCTCTGACAGATTGAAATCTTCCTGTGCCAGTGTCATTTTTCCACTTTCAATACGTGCCATATCCAGCACTTCATTGATCAGCCCCAACAGATGGCGGCTTGATTCTGTAATCTTGCTGAGACATTCAATGACTCTGTCCTGACTCTCAATATTTGCTCCTGCGATTGCCGTCAGACCGACAATGGCATTCATCGGTGTCCGGATATCATGGGACATATTGGAAAGGAATTCTGTTTTCGCACGATTTGCATTTTCTGCGGACCAGTAAGCCTCTTTCAGTGCCTGACGGGATTCAATCTCTGCTTTCTTCTCCTGTGTCACATCCATGGATGCCAGCAATACCTTTTCCAGCTTTCCATTCTTCCATTCCAAGGGAATATAAGAAGCGATTTTATAAGTCTTTTCATCCAGGCTGCAATACTCAAACTTATAAATATCATTTTCACTTTTCAGATTCTTCCGGATATTTTCCGGTGCTGTCAGGATATCCAGAGCATCCAATGGTTCCAGTGTCTTATATTTTTCAAGAACCTGCATCTGGAAATCATGATAGAATCCCAGAGGTTTATATATCATCTGTCCATTCAGATTGTAGAATTCATATCTGTCATTTTCCAGATCACAGACAACAAAACGGTCAACCAGCCGCACAATACTCTGGATCAGCTGCTCCATGGAAGCATTATCCGCTGCCATCTGCAGATGCCGTGCGCTCTCTACCTTTGCCTCTGTGATATCACGCAGAAAGATCATGGCATATTCTGAATCCTCTATTTCGCCACGTATGACCACATTGCGGACCCATCGTTCTTCTCCATTCAGAGTGATACGGCACTCCAAAGCCAATTCGCTTTCCAGACCCTTCAGCCTTTCTGCAATATAACCACGGTCGTAAAAAGCAGCTACCGCTTTCTTATCTGTTTCCACAACATAGGAATCCACCAAATGCCGGATCAGTTCATCCCATGTACGACTCTGTTCAAAGACTGTCATCAGGGACGGTTCAACCTTAAAGGTATCAAAAGTATTCGCTTCCAGATTCACATAATACTCGCACAGATCTGCTTTCGTAAAAGCCCGGTGGAAAGCAGCAGATTTTTGTGCCTGCATGATTTCTTTTTTCTCCGCATCAATGTTAATAAAAATCCCGGCAATCCTGCTGGCAGAACCATCCAGACGGCGTATTACTTCTGCCGATGCCCGAAACCACTGGTATTGATTATCCTTCATTCTCATACGATACTCTACCTGGTATTTTATCTGGTTCGTCTTATCCTTAATTGCCGCCTGAAGCTGCACCATTACTCTTTCTTTATCCTGTGGATGCAGAAGATCTGACCAGGATTCCAGTTTATTCGGAAAGTCCAGAGTGTCATGATAGCCGAGCATTTTTCGGAATTCATGACTCCAGTTTGCATTCACAATCTCACTGTTTTCGTCACAGTCAAAATACCAGAAGCCGGAATAGATAGCCTCATTGAGCAGTGCCAAATTTACATGATCCCAGTTGACCTGTACGGACATAACCCAGATCTGTCTGCCCGCCTCATCTGTCGCATCCTCTTTACAAAGCCGTACATTATTCACTGTACCGTCTGCTGTAAGGATCTGTGCTTCCCCTGTTCCGTGAAGCTGCAAAAAACGGTCTCGCTCCAGTATATCTTCCTCGTCATAAAAGAAGTTTCTCAATGAACCTTTTGTCTGTTCCATGAAAGTATCGAATGTATATCCTGTACTATGCAACAGCAGATTATCCACAGACAAAATAGACAGGTTTTGGTCATAAGATCCTGTCATTATACCTACCCCGCCATTATTTTCCAGTGTTTTCTGTACGGCCTGTGACATGGCCTGTGTCTGCCCCGTTACAGTCTCACCTAAGGAATATATTTTGTCTTCATAATTTTTCATTTTATAAAAATCCTCTCTCCGTCTTATGCCTTCTTCATCTTGCTTTTATCTGTATACAGAAAACCTGTCCCTGCCAGTTTTGTTACCTATTTTTGCATACAAAAAAGACACTTGCCAAAATCTGCCAGTGTCCCTACTATATTTTTTTAAAATCACACATCTATATAGTATAAAAGGTATCGGAATCTCTTCTGTTCACACATCTTTTCCATATATTATGATGATATGGAAACAGTGGCAACCGGCTGACATGGCCAAGCTTTCTGACTTTAGTCCCTTCTGGCTTTGCGACCCTGCCTTTCAACAGGTTTGCCTTTAAAATAATCTCTTTTTTTCAAAAAAAACATACCACGTGGTTTTCCTCACGTCAATAATTTTTTTTTAAAAATCTACACATCTTTTACTTCTATTTTTGCGGATATTCGATCTGTGCCAGGCACAGCTGTACCCCCGCCGCCTTTGCTTCCTCTGCCAGGTTTCCAGATCAGCCAAGAATTTTGGAAACTTTCTTTGATTTATACTTTGGTACCGTTGCTTTAAATGCCGGATTCTTCTCCATAATATCCCACTTCACAGCCTGATTAAAACAACTCTTCAGCAACTTATGTACATCACGGATTACACTGGTAGATACGAACTCGCTTCTGACATTTCCGTTCAAGTCTGGAGCGGATACCCTTAAAGAAATCACTTACTGACACATCACTATAGATCTTCATACCAGAACTATACAGTGGATGATTGTATGCGTAATCCGGATAATGCCTTTATAAAAAGCTGTCTGCGACATTCCGATAAATAAATCTATGCACAAAAAAGACAGATGTGGGAGTATTTCATTACCTGCATCTGTCTCTTTCTATCCTATGCTATTTTCTACTCATGAATTTCCAATGGAAGTCCATCCGGATCATGAAAAAATGTCATTTTCTTTCCAGTATAATCGTCTAAGCGTACCGGCTCTGTTTCAATTCCTTTCCCATTCAATTCTTTTACTGTATCATCCACACTCTCAACTTTAAATG
This sequence comes from uncultured Ruminococcus sp., assembly GCA_900066355.1. Classification (GTDB taxonomy): domain Bacteria; phylum Bacillota; class Clostridia; order Lachnospirales; family Lachnospiraceae; genus Blautia_A. The sequence continues at coordinate 7,984 of FMEL01000023.1, read as the reverse complement.
CCAGATGGCGTAATCCCAATGCTTCTGGATAATTTACACGAGCTGGAGCATTTTTTATGATAAAAAGCTCTATTTCCTGCGGTCCACATGCCAGATCAATCTTGTAATCATCACGTTCTTTTCGATAATTTTCTCTGATCACCTTAAGTCCAAGCAGATCCACATAAAAGTGTTTTGATTTTTCATAATCGCTTCCAATGATTGCAATATGATGAATGGTATCGAACATAACTCTCTCCTCTGTTTTTCATATGTTGATATATATTTTTCTCACATTTTATCACAGTAACGATATATGTGGAATAGTCATTTCATATCCTTTTACTTTTTTAACTTTTCTGCCAGTTCAAACCAAAACTCCAATTCAACGACATCTTTTTCTCCATATTTTCTGCTACCAATACCTACCCAGTCCGCTTCATTTAACAGACTTTTCATTGTTTCCTTGCCCGAGCCATGCTAAGCTTTAACTGATACAGCAGATATCTGCTTTTGTTTCTGTCTCCGATCATAACATCTGTCGGTTCAATATGGAGTTCCTCTATTTCTGAATTTTCCTCAAAATTAGATTGAGCCATTTTTCTTCCCCTCTTCCCGGACGCACATCCGAAGTAATCCACTCTTCTTCTATCATAAGTTCCGGTATCGCTTTAATAAATTCGTGAAAAGCATCTTCTGTAAAATCTGTAAAATAACGACCATTGCGTTCTCCTTCAAAATTACTATATTTGAAGGACGTATAAATCATCCCGTTATCTTTAAGTGCAATACACATTTTTTGGATTACGGGAAGAAGTTCCTGCTTTGGCAAATGCAAAATAGAGGAACATGCCCAGATGCCTTCATATTTACCACTCGCATCCAGGTCCTGAAATAGCATTTCTTTAACTTCTATTCCAGTAAAAGCACTGGCTAATTTACAAAGCTCAGAGGATCCATCCGTTGCCTCCACTCGATATCCCTTCTCAAGAAAATACTTTCTGAACAACCATTCCTACTTCATTTCCATAGGCATCATAAATTACAAGTTTATGTCCCCAGAACAACTGACCTTTTACTACATAAACAGTGTTGCCTGCTTCATCATAAATATCATAGCTGTCAAACCATGAAAACAACCTTTGTTTAAACAATAGCTTCATAACTTTTCACCGCTCTCTCCAACAGACATAATGGGTTCTTTATAAGTACCATAATACCATGCCGGAACACCTTAAAAAATATGTAAATTGAAGAATTAACCCATCTTATTTCACAGATTATCTCTTCAATTTTTATACATTCTGATTTGAATTTTTAGAACCAGTTATAAAATATTGTTCTTCGGGGTTATTACAATCTATTTCAAACAGCCGATATAATTCATAGTTGTTTAAATATGCCGTTTTACTTATATTGGACGAGCCAATAATTACAAAGGCTTTATTATCATTAGCAATGTAATAAAACTTACCATGATAAAAAGGTTTGAGCTGATAATTCTTTTAACACGTCACAAAGCAGTTCAAAACCGGTCTGTATATCCGCTACAGCGGTGGCTTCTGCCGGATTATGGCTGATACCTCCGATACTCGGCACGAAGATCATCGCGGTCGGGAAATGCTTTCCGAATACCATCGAGTCGTGTCCGGCGCCGCTGTTCATATGCTTATACGCGAGATGTTTCTCTTCACAGTGCCGCTCGATCACCCGAATCACGTTCGGATCCATCTGTACGGACTCCAGCCAGTCATTCTGTCGAAGCCGGGTCTGAAAGCCCTTGCGTTCGATGGATTCCAGTGCACGTTTCAGAAGAACCACATCTTGAAGCAATTCCTCATCGCTACCATCGCGCAGATCGATGAGCAGATTCACTCGATCTGCAATGACATTCTGCATTCCAGGAAATACCTGTATCGCGCCATAGGTAAGGGTGGCAGAAGGGGCCTGCGCCATCATCTGACGGGTAGACTCTGTGATAAATTCCGCAGCAGCTACCACAGGATCGTGCCGTAAAGACATCGAGGTGGTACCTGCATGGTTCTGGCTGCCCTGAATGGTCAGCTCATAGTTGACGATACCGACGATACTGTCCACAATACCGATCTGCTTCTGCTCGCTTTCAAGCACCGGTCCCTGTTCGATATGCAGTTCTACGATTGCTCGAATATCGTCACGTTTCACGTTTTTCAGCGCTTCCGTCTGATACCCGGCAGATACCAGTGCTTCACGAAGTGTGACGCCATCACGGCTGAGCTCCTCGAGATCCTCTTCTTTCAGCGTGCCACAGATTGCGCGGCTCCCCTGACAGCCGGATGGAAAACGACTGCCCTCTTCTTCCATCAGACCACCCACTTCCAGGCTGTGTTTCGGAACGAAGCCCGACTGTTTGAGGTATCCCAGCGCTGCCACACCGGTCACAACGCCCAGTGCGCCATCATATTTTCCACCGTTCTTTACGGTATCCAGGTGGGATCCCGTCAGTATGGTTCCAGGTTCTGTCCCCGGAAGCCGTCCATACACGTTACCGATCGCGTCCTCTCTGTATTCAAGCCCCAGCTCCTCGATCCACTCACGCAGGATGTTCTTCGCGATTTTGTCTTCCAGAGTATACGCTGCACGCCAGATCTCTCCGTCGATGCGCGTCGCATCGGCCAGCTGACACAGCATTTCTTCGATTCTTACTCCCGCTTCGTTTTTCATCATAAATGTCACCTCATTTCATAGTTTGTTTTCTTTCAATATTTCTCCGTATTCTTCTCCTGCGCGACCTCCCATTGCGTATAATCAGGTATGACATTCCTCACTTAAAGAACTCGGTCAATTTCGATTTGTTTATTGTCCTTTTATAACGGTTGACCAATTGTTTTCAATAGTCTTTATATGTTTGAAAGGAATTCTTCTATCAAACTATTTATCATCTCCGGTTTATCTGTATTAGAATTATGACCGGCCCCTTCAATCCACTTTAAAGGAATTTTCGTTTTTCGATGCCATTCTCTGTTATACCTTATGCATGAACCGGCATGATCCTTTGTACCACATATCAACAGGGAATGACATTTGATTTCATATGGCAGATCCTTTTCCATTGCCTCTGCCAGAATACGAAATCCATGCCCGGCAATTTGTGCATAACGATGCTGATCACCATCATAGACCAGCATCATTTCCTTCATCAGGTTTCTGCCATAATCAGAAGTTGCAACTCCCTCGGTTCCGGATTTCAAAAGCAACTTCCATGGGTAATGTGCATATACTGGTTCCATTCTCTTCAGAAGCCAGATTTCCACTGCTGTCACATAGTTCCTCTGGAGCGGTGCTGAATCAATGGAAATAAAACCTGCCAGCCGGTCAGGATACAATTGTGCATAAACCTGTCCCACATATCCTCCCATTGATTGACCGATTATAATTGGTTTTATGATTTCTTCTTTTTCAAGAATCCCATTCAGCCATTTTGCCTTATCAAACAGATCAAATTCAAACCGAAACGGCCAGGATGAGGCATGAGCCGGTGCATCCCATACAATAATATTATATTTTTCCACGAAATGCTCAACCTGTTTATCAAATAATCTATGGTCAGCAGTCAGCCCCGGAAGAAATACAAGCGTCGTTGTATCCAAACTCAGAATACTTGACCAATAGTGAATCGTTCCACAAGGAGTTTGATATGTACTTTCTTTCAACAAGTTCACCTCCACAATTTCCTTGCATTATTAATTCCCGTAGTTCTCCTCCCAGTAATCATACGCATCATCATATCCGCCATCATAATTTCCTCCACCAAATTCCTCAGCCCAGTCATCGGCGAAATCATCCGGATCATCATAATTATAAACATCATAGGAATCGTTTCTCCGGGATGAATAAGCATTGCTGTATGTATTGTATGAACGCGATGGAGTACTCTTTTTTCCAGAAGAATAACTTCTTTGGTATTTACTGGAATAGCTGTTACTCGTACTGTTTTTTCTTTGGGAATTTTCATATGCTCCTTCTGATATAAAACAATGCCTTTGCAGAATTTCCTTTGCATTTATCAAGTATTATTTTGTTATGTCCCCATGGTATTCTAAAAATGATTTGTAAATCATCCCCAACTTGGGGACGATTTGCATCTGTAATCAATTCGTCCTCAACTTGAGGACAAATTACTGCGTCAGGATACATCTCATAAAAGTATCTCATATATTTCAAGTTAGTTGGAGAAAATGATTTCACATCTGGTAAAATAGATTTCAAATCGTCACTCACCGTTTTATAAAATCTTGTTCCATATCCAAACTGTTCACTCATATATAATCCTTTCTACTGTGTCAGTTCGACAATTGCCGAGTTTACAGTTTCTTTATAGGATGTCTAATGACCGTTTTCCATTTTTCTGGGGCAACCTTTCTTGCATCAGACAGATATATTTCATGATGTAATCTTTCCATATTCATATCATTAACATATCCATTCTGCTCCAAATACGTATCCATAAGTGCAACAGTTGCCGGTTCATCATCAAATGCTCCCAAGTGCATTATTTGAACACACAATCCCTCGTCAATGGTCACAAACTCTGCAGATGAACAATCTATTTTTTTCTTTTTGGTTGCTGTTTCAACAGCCCATTCAAAATCCTTTTGATTTACAAAATCAGGCAGGCGTATAACTGAAATCCAATTAAAAGAATCTTTATCTGCATAATTTACACCATGTATATTTTCCTGCCACCAGAATCCTTCAAGTGGTGGAACTACATATTCAAAAAATCCTGCAATTTTATGATCTGTCTTATAACTCATTCTCAAAGTATATGCAACCGCATATAATACACTAATTGCCTGCTGATATGCTCCACCTTCTTCGTTTGGATTACCCTTTCCTCTGACCGCAATATAATTTGCTTTAGGGACAGTCACGATCTCCGGTTTATTTTTAGGCATATAAAACTCTTTATATTCTTTCTTAAAATCAAAAGCCATAACTAACTCCTTAAATTTATAATTTATGAACTCAAATTCGTTACCAGTGACGAATATCTTTTTGTCTTGTTTTTAATATCTTCCTCAGTAACACCATAATAACTGTATAAATCTCTGGATATTTTCTTAAATTTTTTCATTACCGCCTTATTTCCTGAATAAGACATTCCAAATATATTCCAAGTATAATCTATCTCCATTTCAATAAAATCATCATCGATTCTTATTTTATACAAATGAAAATCCATCGGAATTATACTATCGGGTATTTCAGCAATCATTTCACTTCGAGTCTTTATTTTACCCAAATACTCTTATCTATATATGCTATTTTTGATTCTAATCTTTAATGGTTGCTTTTTTAAATGTCCTGCTATAAAAATGCTTGTAGGACCATCTGCACCACCTATGATTGAAATCGCATTTTTACTTTTTTGCTTCATTCGCCTTTTCATTCACCTTTTCCTCACAAATCCCGATTTCTATTTTTGTTTCCATAGCATGGTGTACTCTTTTTCACCAGTAGCTTCATCCAAACCTTCACATTGAATAATGAACCCTTCTCTTTGGTAAAAAGAAATTGCTCTGGCATTCTTCTGATATACATTTAATCGTAAGCTGACTTTTTTATCCTTAATATAATCCAATAAAAGCTTACCTATGCCACATGACTGCATTTCATCAGAGACAAAAATACCTTCGATATATTCATCATTTAGTCCTACAAATCCTTGTATCATTTTATCTGCTTCAAACACATAAACTTCGGATTGTGACAGCATTTCTTTCACTAATTCATAATTACTTTTCCAGTATTGATTGGAAATAAAATAATGTGCTTTCAGATTTGTCTTTAACCATATGTCAGCGACTCTATCGATATCTCTGTTCAGCAACTTTCTAATCATAACAAATATTCTCCACAACAACATCCTTTATGCTTTTCTCTTTTTTCCATTCTATCACAAGCTTACCATTAATCATCGATTTTTTGATATTTTTTCTTTTCCCCCACTGTAAAACAGCCTCTGAGCGTTTCGTTATATAGAGGGGTACACATACAGAGCAAGATCCACCCATGTTTAACGGTATTGCCATTTGGCCTCCCATCAACCTATGGGTTTTATCTTGATGGGGATCTCCCCATACCCTCTCAATAACAGACGTTTCACTTGTCTGTTGGTTCCACCTAAAGGTGTTCACAGCACTATTTCTAATATCGGAAGGGACAGCCGATATTGAAATACGTGGACTCCCGGTGGGAGGAATAGTCTCAGCGGAAGGAGGAGTATGAGAACAAAAAACAAAGATAAAGAACTGAATCACAGACATTTTATAGGATTACGTCTTACAGATGTCGAACTGGATTTATTAGATCAAGGTGCAGCTTGTTTGTCCATTAGCCGATCAGAATATCTGAGAAAACTACTACTTGAAAAGCAAATCAATCATGGCCAGTGGATCCTTAACAAACTTACCGAAGAAGAAAATTAATAATATATTTGGTGGCTACACCCCCAAGCCCCTGTAGAATAAATAACGCCAGTACTGGATATCAAAATGATATGTACCCAGAATCCTGGACACATATTTATATGAACTAGGCTGAACACATGGATGCTATTCTGTATTGCACAGGTGGCATCCATTTTGTTTTTGCCTGAATTCTTCTATTATTGTAGTAATCTATATATTCTTCAACTGCTTTTGAAAATTCTTCAAAAGAAGAATAATCTTTCTCATAGCCATAATACATTTCATTTTTTAATCTTCCAAAAAATGTTTCCATAATACAATTATCATAGCAATTGCCTTTTCGTGACATGGATTGGATAATTCCATGTTCCTGTAAAGCGTTTCTGTAATAGGCATGCTGATATTGCCAACCTTGATCTGAATGAAATATTAAACCTTCAACAGAAGGGAATTTTTCAAATGCTTTATTTAACATTCTTTCTATCTGCTTAAAATTAGGACTCATAGATAGATCATATGAAATAATTTCATTTGTATTCATATCTAGCACTGGCGATATATAACACTTTCCCCATGAAAAATTGAACTGAGATACATCTGTTGTCCATTTCTGTAATGGGGCAGTTGTACTAAAATCTCTATCTATTATGTTATCAGCAATCTTTCCTACTTCGCCCTTGTAAGAATGATATTTTTCCTTTGGTCGTTTGCCGATTAATCCGGCTTTATGCATAAGGCGTTGAACACGCTTATGATTCACCTGGTACCCACGGTTTATTAATTCTTGATGAACTCTTCTTACTCCATATCTGCATTTGTTCACTTCAAAAATTTTTGATATTTCTTCCAGTAATACTCGATTGCGTTCCGCAACAGCATCTTTCTTACTAATTTCAAAATAATAAGTAGATTTAGCCATATGCATCGCTTTAATAAGATGCTTTAGTTGGTATCCCTTTTCTCTAAGTTCTTTGATAATTGCTGCTTTTTCGCCTTGAGTTGCGCAGCCCATTTTTCTTGCCTCAAGGCGATCCTTTTTTTTATTACTTCGTTCTCAGCTTTTATATATTCGTTTTCTGCTCTCAAGCGAATAAGTTCTTCACGTTCAGATTCAGTAAGTGGATTTGGATTAGTTGATTTTTTCATATCGGAAATCTGTGGCGGACGCCCCTTTCTATTTTCTACTAATCCATTATATCCAATAGTTTTGTATTTTTGAACCCATTGATAAAGCATTCCAGGATTAATACCAGCTTTTAATGCAACATCCGTTCTTGATTTACCTGCAATAACTTGTGATACTAACGCTAGTTTTTCTTCAGGAGACCAAACTTTGTTAAAAACCTTATGTTTTAATACTTCCGGCCCATTTGAATCAACCATACGTGCCCATTCTCTTACATTTTTCTTAAATCTTTCATCTGTTGTACCATTTGGTGTATCTGGATAAATCCCAGATTTATACAAATCAACACATAATAATTTAAATTCGTAACTATAACGCATAAAAATACCCTCCTTACTGGTTTGTCCAGTAAAGAGGGTACATATCA
>FMEL01000025.1 GCA_900066355.1 uncultured Ruminococcus sp. | reverse complement strand
TTAAGGTTTTGTTCTTGAATTTAAAAAGAAATTTTCGAGAATCGTATGTGTTTCACTGTTTAGTTATCAAGGTTCTTAACTTGCCGTCTCTCAGACAGCTTGTTTACTTTATCACATTCATCCGAGCTTGTCAAGCACTTTTTTCAAGTTTTTTCGAAGTTTTTTTGATGTTTGTGTGTCGCTCTCAGGCGACTCGTTTACTCTATCACATCCTCACCGGATTGTCAACAACTTTTTTCGCTTTTTTCAAAACTTTTTAAATTGTTTGTTCAGAAGAAACAATTCTTCGTGACAGCTCAGTTAGAATAACACTTTCCAACCGGGCTGTCAACACCTTTTTGAAGTTTTTTTACAAAAACATCGACATGTATCAACAAAAGGTACCATAGACCTTTTCGGATCCATGGTACCTTTATTGATCATTTATTAATTAAGAAATGTAAAATCTTATTTTTTTTCAAAATTTCGAAACTTTTCGGTATTCTTTTGGAGTTATTCCATATCGTTTCTTGAACTGGCGGTTAAAATTTGACAAATTTGTAAAACCAACATCCTGTGAAACAGACAATATTTTATCATCGGTTCGACGCAATGCTTCTGCCGCATTTGCAAGCCGACGGTCATTTACATAGGAAGCAAAACTGTCCCCTGTCATTTTTTTGAACCAGCGCATGAAATGGCTCTCACTCAATCCGCAAAATTTTGCCATATCCAGTACTGTCAGATTCTGATTGATCTTTTCACCGATTTCCTGAAGCACTTCTTTCAGCCGTTCCCGGTCAGGCGAAGAAACCTCCTCTATAGAAGGATATTTTCTGATCAGCAGGAAAATCATCTGAAGTACGGCAGCTTTTACTCCCAGTTCATAACCTTTCTCCTTTTTTTCACATAACTCTTCCATCTGGACAAGACACCTTTTGAGTGCTTCATAGTGCTCCTCCCCCTTCCGAATACATGCCGGAGGAAGCAGGCGGCCCGATGCAAGCGGCACTAAAAACTCTCCCGCACAGAGATCTGCTGCACCTTCTCCGAGAAAATCCATCTCAAAGATAATATTTTCGTACTCCATGACATATCCTTTTATTCTGTGAATGGAATGCAGCGTACCCGGAGTCACCACAAAAATATCGCCAGGATTCCCCTCATAATTCTCAGTTTCGAGTTGAATCTGCCCTTTTCCTTTTTTTACGTAAATTAATTCCATCTCTTTATGCCAGTGAAGTGAAACAATCGGAAAATCAAGCGGGATCGTACATGGATATATATTAAATGGAAACAGGCGGCTTCCATGTTGTTTCGTTTCCTGATACTCTGCGCTGTTTTGTTTTTCTCTCATGTGTCCGGTACCTCCTGTAACCGATTTTTTCAATCCAAATGATAGGATAGTATCATTTCCTGCAAGCTTTTTACAAGAAATGACGAACGACATATGCTATAACTATAATAACTTCTGAAGTTAGAACAATTTCAACTTTTTATATAAAGAAAGGAGCAACTCTTATGAGTAAATCCATGAAAGCAACTCTTACTGATCTCTGTCAGAAAGAAATCTCTACGGCTACAGATGCCGAACTTTATACTGCCCTTTTGAAGCTTGTGCATGAAAAGAGCCAACAGCATGTCAAATCTGTCAGCGGGAGAAAACTGTATTATATTTCTGCTGAATTTCTGATTGGCAAACTACTGTCCAACAATCTGATCAATCTCGGTCTTTATGACGATGTGCGTGATACACTTGCCGAAGCAGGTAAAGCTCTTGCTGATATTGAAGAACAGGAACCAGAACCAAGTCTCGGAAACGGCGGACTCGGTCGTCTTGCTGCCTGCTTCCTGGACAGCCTTGCAACCTTAAACCTTCCCGGCGACGGTGTCGGCCTTCGCTATCACTGCGGACTGTTCCGTCAGAATTTCAAAAACAATGTCCAGAATGAAACACCTGATTTCTGGCTGACTGATCAGTGTGCTGCCAAAGCGACCGATACAGTCTTCCCTGTTTCTCTTGCCGGAAAAACATATTCCGCAAGACTTTATAAACTTCCGGTGACAGGATACGAAGGACGCACCAATACCTTAAATCTCTTTGATCTCGATACTGTCGATGAGTCTGTGATCGGTGACGGTATCTCTTTTGACAAAAAAGATATTGCCAAAAACCTGACTCTGTTTCTTTATCCGGATGATTCCGATGAAGATGGTCGTCTGCTCCGCATCTATCAGCAATACTTTATGGTTTCTGCCGGTGCACAGCTGATTCTTGATGAATGCATGACCCGAGGCTGTAACCTGCACGACCTCGCAGATTATGCGGCAATCCAGATCAACGATACTCATCCGAGCATGGTAATTCCGGAACTCATCCGTCTTCTCGGACTGCATGGAATCGAATTTGAAGAAGCTGTTCAGATTGTTACTGACACCTGCGCGTATACAAACCACACAATTCTGGCAGAAGCACTTGAAAAATGGCCGCGTCATTATCTTGACACCGTTGTACCGCAGCTTATGCCGATTATCGAAAAGCTGGATGCAATTGCAAAAACACGTACTGATAATGCCGCACTTGCTATCATCGACCAGAATCAGGTTGTACACATGGCACATATGGATATTCATTTTTCCCATTCCACAAATGGTGTTGCCACACTGCACACTCAGATTCTGAAAGAAAGTGAACTCGCCGGATTTTATCAGATGTATCCTGAAAAATTCAACAACAAAACAAACGGTATCACTTTCCGACGCTGGCTTTTAAAATGCAACCCTGCATTAACCAGTGAAATTGAAAACCTGATCGGAGACGGATTCAAAAAAGATGCCTCTGAACTCCAAAAACTCCTTGCTTATACCGATGATACCGAGGTACTGTCCAAAATCCGCACAATCAAAAAAGATAATAAAAAACAGCTTGCAGCATGGCTCGCTGACAAACAGGGAATCCAGCTGAACACAGATGCAATGTTTTCTATCCAGTCCAAACGACTTCACGAATACAAACGCCAGCAGCTGAATCTTTTATTCCTGATTCACGAATATCTGGAGATCAAAGCCGGTCATGTACCTGCCACCCCACTTGTCAGCATTTTCGGTGCCAAAGCAGCACCTGCTTATATCATTGCAAAAGATATCATCCACGGTCTTCTGACTCTGTCTCAGGTAATCAGCGAAGATCCGCAGGTCTCCAGATGGCTTCAGCTTGCATTTGTTGAAAACTATAATGTATCTGCCGCAGAAAAAATGATTCCGGCATGCGACCTTTCCGAGCAGATCAGTCTTGCTTCCAAGGAGGCATCCGGAACCGGAAATATGAAATTTATGCTGAATGGCGCACTGACACTCGGAACTATGGATGGCGCCAATGTCGAAATCGCAGAAGCAGTCGGCAATGACAACATCTACATCTTCGGTCAGAGCAGTAAACAGGTCATCCACCACTATGCTGCTGCCGATTACTGTGCCCGTGACTGGTATGAAGCTGATCCGAATCTGCACCGCGCTATCGACTTCCTCACCAATGAGGAAATGTTGAAATATGGCGACGAAGAACATCTGAAACGACTTCAGCATGAATTGATCAGTAAAGACTGGTTCCAGACTCTTCCGGATTTCAACGCTTATGTGGTTCGCAAAGAACAGGCGATGAAAGACTATGCAGTCAACCCGGAAGACTGGAGCCGCAGAACACTGATCAATATTGCAGAAGCAGGATTCTTCTCATCAGACAGAACGATTGCCGAATACGATCAGGACATCTGGCATCTGGGAAAATAAGTGACCCGATACATTCAGAAAATCACTCACCGGGGTTGGAGCGGCGGATCTGTTCCGTCAGCTCCTCACCGCCCTGCTCATACCATTCTTTTACAAACGTATCAAAATAAGAAACCGGCTTCACACCCATAATAATCTGGATGAACGAATCTTTTTCAAGCTGCTGCAGAGATTTCGGTAACTCACCATCAGTATCATCCAGATACTTCTGCTCCTGTGACTGATAGCCGCCATCTATAAGGAGTCCCACTGCGGAAATTCTTGATTTGTAGGCAGCCCAGTCTTCCGGAGTCGATGTTTTGCCATGAAGATAATTCTCACATGCGTCATAGTAAGATTTTTCCAAGCCCCATAAATTTTCTTTTTTGTCTGTTCCATTCTGAACAGCACGTATATCCTTTGTAATCTGAAATGTTGCTTCATTATAATCGACATTAATGACCAGTGGTCTTGCTGTCGGCTCTACATTCAACGCAGAATATTCATTGACGTCATCCGCATCTTCTGCTTCATATCTTGTATAATCAAATAATACACTGATAATTTTCATCACTATTTCCGGATGCTCATATCCCTTACGCACAACCACATATTTATTATCACGAAAAGAAGCATATGCATTATCATGTTCAGGCTGCTGAAGATAATATGGTTCCCAGTCTGCATTTTTATCTTTTTCATATACATCTACCAACGGATTATTCGGTGTCCACCAAAGTCCGAAAAATGCCCCACATTTTCCACTTACCACAAGATCACGCAGATTATTCTGGGCACGCAGTGCAAAATTTTGATCAATGACACCTCTTTTATATAACTCGTGAAGATAGCTCAATGCATTTTTGGTCTGCTGTGTCACGGAACCATATACAATTTCACCATTTTGATTTACCCAGCGTTGCGGACTCGCATGATACCTGTCAAACACCGGCTCTACCGAATAACTGGAGCTGGTACTTCCGACAAGATCTGTGTCGCACACCAGTCCCACCGGATCTTCACCCTCTTCTGCTCCCATCCCGTTTTCCACAAATGCTTCGATAATTTCAAAGGCATCGTCCAACGTCTTCGGTTCGTCAAGCCCAAGTTCATCCATCCAGTCTTTTCGAAGCCACAGAAGCCTCGGACCATGATCGATCACAGTTTCCGGGATTGCCATCAACTTTCCGTTGAATTTCCCCGCATCCATAAGGTCACTGCCATAACTCTCGAACATCTCCTTGATTCTTGTCGTTGTACAGCTTTCATAGACATCCGACAAGTCTTCTACAAGATCATTTTCTACCAGTTCTTTAAGTGTCTCTCTGTCAGAAACAACAAGTACATCCGGCAGTGTCTGGTCTTTTACCAGAATATTGATAAACTCATCATAACGGTCTTCCCGTTCCATATATGCATTGTCGTTCTGGATATTCAACATCTTCCGAAGATATCTCGTATAGACATTATCTTCGTAGGTGTCTCCATCCGGGAGGTTTGAATTATTTACCCCACTCATCTGACCAAGTGTATAGGTCACCAGTTCAGGATATGCTGCATATGGACTCTCTTCTGCTTTTTGCCATGCTTCTGTATCCCCGGCGACATCTGCACTCTGCGTTTCCTGTGTCTGCTCTTTGCCCTGCTGGCCTGCGCCACCGCATCCGCTCAATGCAAAAGCGCAGGAAAGTATCAGTGCTGTTATTTTTTTATGCTTCATTTTTCCTGCCCTCCTTCGGAAATCTCATCACGACAGTCGTGCCTTCATCCGGCGCGCTGAAAATCTGGATTCCGTACTTTTCTCCATATAAAAGCCGAATACGATCGTTGACGTTTTTAAGGCCATAGCCTTTTGCCTGGTAAGTAACAAGCGTCTCTGCTTTTTCCTGTGGCATTCCCATTCCATTATCCCGGACTGTGATTTCTACATCATCACCGTTCCCCCGGAAAGACAGGAATAATTTTTTGTCTCCGTCTTCTTTTTCATCAATGCCATGCTCAATCGCATTTTCAACAACCGGCTGTAGCAGAAGCTTCGGCATTTTTTCATTTTTGATCGTCGGGTCAATATCCCAGTCAACTGTAAAATTGTTATCGTGCATAGTAAGCTGAATCTCAAGATATGCCTGCATATTCTGAATACAGTTCTCAACAGTAACAACGTCCTCTCCTTTACTGAGTGCTGTACGGTAAAATGTCGACAACGCAAGCGTTACCTTGCTGATTTCCATCTGATTACTCCGAATTGCCATCCAGTTCATCATCGAAAGTGTATTATACAGAAAATGTGGATTAATCTGCGCCTGCAGTGCTTTCAGCTCATATTCTTTGAGCGCAATCTTATTTACATACACTTCATCAATCAGACGGTTGATCTCATCCATCATATTGTGGAAACTATTGATCAGGATACCAACTTCATCTTCAGAATCGCTGCTTACCGTAACTTCACGACTTCCATGATTGACCTGATCCATATTTTTGGTAAGTTCTTCAATCTTTCGTGTAAAAATTCTTGAAAAAGAAAGTCCCAGAAATAAAATAATAAAACCACAGGCAATAATCAGCGGAATCTCCTCAAGAAGAAGTCTCCGTACAGATCCCGAGATTGCATCCTGACTTTTGTAAAAGTAAAATACCCAGTCATTTTCCTCACTTTCGGTTTGCGTCCAGGTACATGTCTGACTGATTTTGCTGAGCAGTTTGTCCGCGGTCTGCGAAGTATCCTTTTTGTTATCGTCGGACAACTTAAGTTCTTTCAAGCCGGTTTTGTTATACAGCACATTACCATCTTTATCCGCTACAATTCCACCATTTTCATCAGTCAGAATATTCGTCAACGGCTGAAATATCTTATCATAATCCAACGAAATACAGAGAACCGCATTCAGCTTCTGATGGGCATAGGTCATACGTACAGCTACAACTTCTCCCCTCGTCCGATCCACTTTCCACTGAATCCGTACATCATCTTTCAGCCCTTCACTCCACCACTCTTCCTGCATTTTGTCAAGTGGAACAAGTGTATATTCATGTTCGACCTGAATACTGTCGGCAAAAAGCTGAATCCGTTTGATCGCATCGTGATAAGATTTCGGTACGGACAAAAGTGGATCCGCAATCTCCGTATACTTCTCGTAAGCAGTATAATTATCGATATTTTTTTCTTTAATGATCTCTTCAATATCCGGCGAATACGTCAGATAGTTCAGAAGGCTTGCATATACTGCGGTCTGGCTGTCGATACTCTCTTTGGTCTGCTCCATAATTGACTGCATATCTTCCAGTTCACTGCTTCGTACCATCGTACTCTGACGGCTGTGACTGTACAGTGCAAGCACCGTCATCGGCACCAGGCTCGTCACGACAAGAAGAATCGTCAGCTTGTGGCGGTATTTCATATTTTTGAATATCTTACGAAGTCTGTTCATCCTCTCCGGTTCCTTTCCTGTATGACTCCGGACTGCTTCCGTAATATTCCCGAAAACTCCTGCAGAAATAGGAGACATTTGCAAATCCTACACGTTCGCTGATCTGCGCCACCTTCATATTGGTACTGCAAAGAAGCTCCTTTGCCTTTTCCATGCGGAACACACGAATGTAGCGGTTCAGATTCATGCCTGTCTCTTTCTTAAAAATAAAGCTCAGGTATCCGGACGACAGATAAACTTTCTCTGCCAGCATTTCCAGATTCAGATCTTCTTCATAATGCTGATAGATATAGTTCTTGACTGTTGCCACTTCATTCCTTGATGCACTCATAGAACGTTCCAGAAAAGCCTCGTATTCTTTGATGTTATCTTCGGTCACCGCAAGAATTTCCATAATATTTTTGCACTTGTAAAGTCTTTCTACTTCCTGCTCCAGACGGTGTTCCCCTGAAAACTGATTTTCCTGGAAAAGCTCCTGAATGACATTGGAAAATACAAATTTGATATACATTGCAGAATACTGCGTGTTGTCATAATATTTTTCTTTAAGACATTCGAAATGTCTGCGAAGCTGCTCTGTATCTTTGCGCGTGATATCTTCTGAGATCATCTGCATGATCTGCGAATCCTGCACCTCCCCCACAGATAATTTCAGTACATCATCCTCATTTGAAAAAACATGTTTTTCCGGATGATAGAATTTTTCTTCCATCTGCTGTTCCAGCTGTTCCAAAATCTCCGGCAGGCACTCACATCCCTCAAACTTCCGGCTGACCGCCAGATAAAAACTGTCCCGGTAGTTGCGCTTCATATAATTATAGAGATGATTTGCAACAAGCTGATAATCACAGTAAACATCCTGAAACAGAAGCAGTGACTGTCTCGCATTCAGATTCAGATAAAAGCAGACTCTCCGCAGTTCTTTCTGAATTTCATTCTCGAGGTTTTCTTCTGCCGTATCAAAAAAAGCCACATCAGACTCAATCAGGATTCCGCAATGCCAGCCGTTCCATTTTTCAAGATCAATCATATCCTTTGCTTTTTCCAGTGTTTCTGTCTTTCCGGAATAAAGATAGTTCTGGAGAAAATACTGCTGCAGGAAATTTTTTTCCTTGATCTCCTGGCTTTCTTTTTTCTTCCGGCGGTCAATCTCTTTCTCGGCCTTCTGGATCACTTTGTGGAAATCTTCCGGATTAACCGGCTTCAGAATATATTCAGTCACTCCGTAACGGATTGCTTCCTGCGCAAAGCTGAAATCACTGTAGCCGCTGAAGATCACGATCTGTAATGCCGGATTTTCTTCTTTGGCACGTCTCGATAACTCCAGTCCATCCATATGCGGCATCTTGATATCAGTCAGAATAAGCTGAATATCCTCTGTGCGGATAATCTGCAGCGCCTGTTTGCCATTCGAAGCTTCAAATACTTTTCGCTCGCCTTCTTCTCTGGACAGAAGGTATTTGAGACCTTCTCTTTCTATTTTTTCATCGTCTACGATCAGAACATTTGTCATTTTCATACTCCTGTTTTGTTAGTTTAGATTCAGTATAGCATGAAGTCCCCGGAAAGAATATCTTCCCGGAGACTTTTTTTAAATGTCTTTTATAGCTCGCATCAGCCTTTTACGGCACCGGCTACAACACCTTCAATAATATATTTCTGGCATACAAGGTATACGATGATGATCGGAATGATATCGATCATGATACTTGCCATCATCGGTCCCATCTGTACATGTCCATAGCTTCCGCGGAAATACTGGACTGCCATCGGAATCGTACGATATTTCTTAATATCCAGAACCAGTGTCGGCAGAAGATAATCGTTCCATACCCACATCAGTTCAAGGATTGCCGTAGAAATAATCGTTGGTTTCAGAATTGGGACAAGCACTTTGAAATAAACCTGCAGCGGACTGCATCCATCGATCAGAGCTGCCTCTTCGATTTCAAGTGGAATACCTTTTACAAATCCGGTAAACATAAATACTGCCAAGCCTGCACCAAATCCAAGATAGATGATGCAGATGTTGTACGGATTGTTGAGATGTAAGGTATCTGCTGTTTTTGCCAGTGTAAACATAACCATCTGGAATGGAACTACCATACTGAATACACAGAGGTAATAGAAAATCTTGGATAATGCTCCGTTTACACGAACAATATACCAGGCCGCCATAGAGCAGCACAGCATGATCAAAACAACGGACATTACTGAAATTACAAGACTGTACCAGAATGATTTCAGGAAATCCATCTGTGTTACACTTGCCACAAAGTTTGTAATGCCGTTCCAGGTTTCACCTGTAGGAATGCTGAATACACCTGCGGTTGTAATTGCCGCCTCTTTTTTCAGTGAGTTGATCAGGATCAGTACGATCGGATACATCCAGAGGATGCAGATAATTGTCAGTATAATTGTCGCAACAGGACTTTTTTTCTTATTTTCCATTACTGCTGAACCTCCTTAGATGATGTAGCACGAAGCTGGATCAGCGCGATCACTATAACGAGAATAAAGAATACGACGGCTTTTGCCTGGCCAATACCTTTCCACTGTGGTCCGCTTCTTGCATAGAATGTATCGTAAATATTGAGTGCCAGTAACTGGGACTGTTTTCCCGGATCACCTCCGGTAAGTGAGAGGTTCTGGTCGAACATCTTGAATCCATTTGTCAGTGTCAGGAATGTACAGATTGTAACAGACGGCATGATCATCGGAAGTTTTATCTTAAATAAGATCTGTCTGCTTGTCGCACCGTCAATCTGAGCAGCTTCGACCAGATCCGGAGATACGTTATTCAGACCGGCAATGTAAATGATCATCATATATCCGATCTGCTGCCACATCAGAAGAATCAGCATACCGATGAATCCGTTTCTCGCGGAAAGTGAAAGCAGCGGCTGTCCCCATTTGGACAGAAGACCATTTAACAGAGTCTGCCAGATGTATCCAAGTACGATACCACCAATCAGGTTCGGCATAAAGAATACTGTACGGAAAGCGTTTGTTCCCCTGTATCCTTTAGTCAGTGCCAGTGCAATAAAGAATGCCAGTACGTTGATCAGAATACTGGATACGAATGCAAATACAACCGTCAGCCAGAAGGAATGGCTGAAGGTATTATCCAGTAAGATCTTGGAATAGTTTGAAAATCCTACAAATGTCACATCCTGTACAGTGGTAAACTTACAGAATGAAAGATAAATGCCCCAGATGAAAGGCCAAAGAAAACCGATTACGAATGCCGCAAAGGTTGGCAGTACAAAAATCGGCCACCACTTTTTGATTGTTCTTCCTACCATGATGAATCTCCTCTTCCCTGTTCCGCAAAAATAATTATTACGGTTTTATGACTGACAGAAGGAGGCAAGAAATTCTGCCTCCTCCTGCTGATTACATGTTATTTTTTAAATCAAATTATTCAGAAAGAGCTTTTTCTGTAGCCCATCCGTCAACGAATGCACTTACAACATCATCCCAGGAACCAGTGCCTGCCGCATATGCTGTAAGAGCTGTACCAAGACCATTCTTCCACTCTTCAGATGGCATTGTTGTGAAGTTCCATGAAACAGGTGTAAGACCAGCTTCTGTATACTCAGCATCCTGTTTTACAAATACGTTTGTAGGAGCAACTGCTGTTTTGAAAGGAATTGTGAATCCCATGTCTTCAGACATAGATTTTGTTCCTGCTTCAGATGTTACACACCAGTTCATGAAATCCAGAGTTGCCTGAACATCTTCTTCAGATGCATTCTTATTTACACACCAGTAGTTTTCTGTACCAGTTGCAAGACCTTCGTTCTCATCGTCAACGCCAAAGTAGATCGGGATCATTGCCATTTCATCATCGCTGTATGTCTTAGCGAGTTCTGCATATTCCCAGGAACCATTCTGATAAAATACTGCATCTCCATTTACAAATTCATTTCTGGAGTCATCAGCTGTTTTAGCTGAAAGTTCGCTTCCATCGCATGTAGAATCTGTAATGTACAGATCAAATACATTCTTATACTGATCAAGATATGTTCCTTTGATTGCTTCTGTATCATCGATTCCATCTGCTTTGTATTCATAGTAGATTGGAAGGTTTGCAAGATGTGTTTTGAATCTCCAATCAGAGGATCCGTCCATACCTGCTGAGGTGAAAGCACCTTTTACACCAAGTTCATCTTTACGTGCCTGAATGTCGTCTGCTACTTTTTTGAGGTCATCAAAGCTCTTGATATCATCCAGAGTATATCCTGCTTTTTCAAGTAATGTTTTGTTTGTGATAAGTCCGTAAGATTCAATTACATATGCGATACCAGCTACAGCATCTCCATCTTTCAGTTCATACGCATCAGATGTAAGTTCTTTTGTAATATCTGCATCTTTCAGATCGTAGCAGTAATCTTTCCAGTTTTTAAGGCCAACCGGTCCATTTACCTGGAACAGTGTCGGTGCATCGCTCTTTGCCATTTCTGACTGAAGAGTTGTCTCATACTGTCCGGATGCTGCTGTGACTACTGTTACATCTGTTCCTGTTTCTTCTGTGTAAGCTTTTGCCAGGTTCTGCCAGGCTTCATCCTGCTCTGGTTTGAAGTTGAGGTAGTAAACCTTTCCGCCTCCGTCTGCCATAACCGGTACTGACGGGATCATTGTAGCTGCCATTAAAACTGCCATGCTCATTGCTGTAACTTTTTTCATTTTCATAGTGATTGTCCTCTCCTTTTCTTGTAAGGTTTGTTCTTTCTTAAGCTGATTTTATTATAGTTTTTGTTGATTTTTTATACCATGATAAAAAATCAAGAAATGTGTTCTTTTTTTTAGAAAAAAAATCAAGTCACTCCTCAGGCAGTTTTTTGATGACCCCGGTACGAGTACCACACTGTCAGGTCATCACATGCCGTCAGAATAACTTGATTCTATTTATTTTCTTTCTTACTGTCTTTGCGTTTGCGGGATATTACATCCAGAAGGCTCTCGTCTTTCATATCAGAAAGGTCTTCGTCGGTGATCGTTGGCTGAGATACGGTATAGGCTCCTCTGCCAGCTGGCGGAATGTCACCTTCTGTCTCAGAGAAAGAATTCTCTGTTTCATCCGGGCTCACATCTTCTTCACTTATCTGCACATCATCAAGTGATTCCTCCATTCGGGAGATGTCCACTTCTTCGACATGCTTTTCTTCTGCTGATTCATTCTCTGCAGTATCTGCGAAATCACGTATTTCCTCCGGTGCGTCTTTCTTCTTACGTGAGCTCCACGGTGCGTATTCCGTTTCAGGCTGAATGTCTTTCGCTTCCTGTACAAAATCCTCTGCATTCATGCCATCCGCATCACTGTCTGTTCCGTCAGACAGGATTTTTCCATCTGCATCCACTGCTTCTACATCCTGTTTCAGCTCTTTGAGACCTTTTTTCAGAAGAACCAGATAGATCAGATCAATGATTCCGTTGCACAGGAAAATCCATCCTGCAAAAATTACTGTGTATTTCACCATCGTAAACGGATTGACCACAAGCGAAATGCCAAGCGCAATAAAAATCAGGCTTCCAAACAAAAGGATTCTCCATGTATCGACTCCACGTTTTTTGAGTTTGAAGCTTCCCTTGAGTGTCCAGATACTGTCAACCAGGATAAATGTTCCGAGCAAAATCGGGAGAAGTTTGACCACGATCTGCGGATTCATAAACAGGAAAATTCCGAGTACCATCAGGATACCACCGGAAAACAGATCGAAGATTGTTGAATTCAGTTTCTCGGCAACATAAATAACGATGTGATACAGTCCAACCAGAATCAGAAGGATTCCGAACACAAATTTGCAGATGACGTTAATTGTATTGACCGGCATAAACACGAGACATACACCAAGGACAACGTAGATCAGAGAAGTCACGATCTGCCCCTTTAAAAAATTATTGATTTTTTCCCACATTGGTTTCCGCTCCTTTCATCCCAATGGATATCTTAGGAACAGTATACCGTCTTTTTTACGATTCGTCCATAGGACATTCTGCGCCGGATGTCACTAATTCTGCCCATATAACACCGGCTCTTATCAGGTACAGTAACGAAACGTTCTGTCTGTCAGTATCCTTGCAAAAATCAGCCCGAGCGGCAGTGCGGCAATGATCAGGATTGCAGCGGCAAACCACGATGCCGCAACAGAAAGTGACATCATACCCAGGTTATAAATTCCACGGTACAGATAAAGTCCCGGAACCATAATTACGATAGAAGGAACCGTCAGGGAGATTCTCGGGTAACCTGCTTTGTTTTTTATCAGAGAAGCAAAAATCCCCGCAGTCAGTGCGCCGATAAACGCAGCCACTGCCGGTGGCATTCCTGCCAGATCCACAAGT
Source organism: uncultured Ruminococcus sp. (assembly GCA_900066355.1). GTDB lineage: Bacteria > Bacillota > Clostridia > Lachnospirales > Lachnospiraceae > Blautia_A. The sequence continues at coordinate 13,155 of FMEL01000025.1, read as the reverse complement.
TCGAGACGAAGTGTATTTGCAACTGCACCGATCAGGGCTGCCATCGTTGCAAGGCGCGCCGGACTGTTAAACATGACAGAGAATCCAAACACACCACAGAAACTCGCTATAAGCCGCAACAAAATCCACATTTCCACCGGCATGGACATTTTAATAAAGTCAACCGGTTTCAGATGGAGAAGCAAAGCCATGATCCACGCTGCCATCGTTGCAACCAGAATGATGATCAGCGCGTACATCAGACGTTCCATCCCAGAGCGCATATCAAGCTTTGCAAGGTCAATTCCGCTGGTAATAAACGGAAAGCCCGGAATGATAAATAACATCGCGCAGATATACCCCGCCTCATGCTGAATGGAAATACCCCACAGCATTTCTCCGATTTTCAGAAATCCTGCATATACCAGACATGCCAGTGAAACGGATGACACAATGCAAAGGAAAAGTGTGAAGTGATGCTTTGTCAGTTTGCAGCGAAGAAAGTTTCCAAAGCCTGCACCGACAAAAGCACAGAACATTTCCACCGGTCCTCCGCCGAGGAGAAATGTAAATCCGCAGCATGCAAGAGCGGCAGCAAATCCAAGGGCTATCGGGGAGTACAGCCCGTGGATTCTTTCGATATCATCGAGAAGAGAATGCAGTTCTTCTCCTGACATGTCTTTTCCATCTATTTCAAATTCACGGATAAAGTTTTCCAAACGATTCAGTTTGGAGGTGTTAACTCCGGTATTTGTCAGACACAGTGACTGTGTAAAACCATCCTGACCATCAAAACATGTATACTCGATAGACATCAGGCCTATATCTGCCGTGCAGGTAATTCCCATAACCTCTGCAAGTGTATTCATAGAACTTCTGACACGCCACGCTCCCGTGCCGCAGGACAGAAGCATGATTCCGACACGCCCAATGATAGATGCCTTCTCCGTCAGGCTTGCCTGCGTGACAGGTATATCCTCACCGTTTTCGTCCGTATATTCATGCCACGCAATATCCATGTGATTTTTTCTGATCATCTGCTGCATGATTTCCACATCCCTGCTGATTTTTTAGCTTTTAAAGTCATTTTGCCTGCGCCTTCATTTCTGCCAGAATTGCTTCACGGCATCCCAGTCCGATGCCATTTGCAAGCTCAATCGTTTTTTCCATTTCCCGCTCAAAATGACAGAACGGGAGAAAAATTCCGAGGGTGCTTGTATGCTTTTCAACTCCATTCTCATCTCGTTTGCCATAATACATCAGCGCACGCGGAAGTGCTTCCTGAAGCCGCATCAATGCCTCCCAGACAATGGCATATATTTTTTCTTCGTTGATCTCGAATTCTATCGATTCCGGGAAATTAAACATCAAAAGGATTCCTCTGTGTTCGGAAACCTTTCTTGTCTCGATCTCGCCCTCATTGCTGTAGAAATGATTCTCCCTGAAACCATCCGCCATATACATCTGATAATCCGGGATTTCGTTCTGCTGTTCAAATAATTTGCGGAACATTTTGTATTTTTTCTCCCAGAGGTGAAGTTCGGATTCATCGAGAAATTTCCCGTTTTCATCCGTCAGTAAGATTGGATTTTCCACACCTTTATCGTTGAAACGGATCGGGATCAAAAAAGAATTCCGAAGAAGATCAAAGACGCTGTTGTTGCATACTGCCATCATAAATGCAGATAAATCTTTGTTTTCGTATGCATTAAATAATGCTGCCGCAAAAACAGTTCCCGGGATATCCGTTCCGGCACCTTCACTTTCTTCTGCAGATGGAATTGCAGCAAAAAAAGTATTCTTCAGGCGGTCGCATGCACGGGGATTTTTGAGGATCTCGTCAAAAATCTGCTCCGCCTTTTCTTCTCTTGGAAATATTGTGCCCATATTAAAGCCTCCTTTTAAGGCTTATTATAGGAGGATGGGTAGGGAATGTAAAATTCATCTATTCTATATTTAATATAATAGATTGGAATATAAAACAGGCCGGAGCTGTGTCCCGACCTGTGTAAATCATAACTTATTTTGATGTGCTGTCCTCATTTTCCTGTGTTATCACATACATTTTCCCTGTTTTTTTGTCTTCATAGACTTTTCCCCGTGACTCGAATCCCCCTGAAACATTTCCATCTTCATCGATCACACCATAGTCATCAACTTCCTGAAGCTGTTCCTGCTTCAATTCTTCCGCTTTGGTATTTGTACCGTTTATATCAACATTATAAAAAGAAATAATAGCCATCATAAGCCCACAGGCCAGAACCAGCATCGCATCCACCAGATTGGCAACACCTTCCATCGGGTTTTGTTCTTCTTCGTCAAAGAAACTATTTTTTCCTCTTTTTCCAAGTCTTGAACCTCTCATAAACTACCACCTCTAAAGTATACTTTCCATAAGAAGCTGTATATTCTGCATATTCCGGTTATACCAGCGTTTGCAGATCCCGGTCAGTACACTGCAGACCGCTGCACTGATCACGCCGGCAATCGTTGTGTCAAATGCCATTTCCATAGAACTCGAAAGCGTCTGCACATCTCCTGTTCCCAGTGCAACGATTCCCGGTCCAAGCGGAATCAGTGTTCCCATAAGTCCGAACATTGGTCCGAGTTTTACGACCAGTTCTGTCACATGAAGAATTTTTGCATATCGTGCCTCCTGCGCTTCCAGAAGTCTTTCGGCTACAGCCTGCCGCATATCCTCACTCATGTTCTCTGCATTGAGCAATTCCCGAAGCATCTGTTTTTCCTGAGAATTCAGAAGACTTTCTTCAATCAGCCGCTGCTTTTCTTCTTTATCTTTTCCATATAAACTTTCCGCCAGCGCTATACTGTTCAGTTTCCCGTGACGTATTTCAAAACAGCTCTCCACGATCACATGCCCAACCTGTACTACTGATATGATCATCAGAAGAATCAGTACCACATTACACGGAATCCTGATCGCCTGTCCGGCTGTATGAAGTATATCTACCAATGAATAATTCATTATCTCCTGTCCTCTCTCTGTCTGCTATTTTACTTTTGCTTTTTTTACTTTGCTCCATCCACTGTATACAGTCTTGCCGTATGCTTTCTTAAATGTCCGTATACGAACATAATAAGTCTTTTTACTTTTCAGTTTTTTGGCAGTTCCGGAAATCGCCTTTGCCGAAGCTTTCACTGTTTTTGCACCTTTAAAATTCTTTGATGTTGCATACTGAATCTGATATCCACTGATATTTTTTGCTTTTTTCCATCGAATAGTCAGCGTTTTTTTCTTTGAAGATTTTACAGAACTTAATGAAGTTTTCTTCGGTGTCAGATTTACCGTAATTTTTCGGATACCTGCTTTAAAGGAAGATGTCTCTGCTGTTCTGACTGTGATTACCGTACTTCCCATGCTTTTCATCGTAATCTTACCGGAAGCACTGACTGTCGCTACTTTTTTGTTGGAACTTGCATAGGTAACTTTTCCGTTGCTGTCAGATCTGATTCCCAGATTAAATGATTTTTTTGCAAATTCCCGGCTGATCACATTGCTCCCTGTAAAGCTTACATCTTTCTTGTCCGGTGTTACATCCGGCTTTACCGTTGGTTCTACCGGCGGAACATATTTGTTCTTTTCAAGAACGGGACGGATTTCCGCAATTCCCCTGCGCAGTTCATTCACTACATCTGTCCGCAGAAAATCCGCTGATAATTCATAACCTTCTTCGTCTGTCGCTCTCTCGGATGTTTCACTCACCGTATATCTTCCCATTCCGTCAAAATACAATGGGAGATTTTGCGGATATCTGGTCTGAATACGCTGTACTTTGTCAATCATATCTTTATATGTAAAAAGCTGATCTGATACGGATGCATTATAGTCTCCGACATCCAGAGAAATTTCTTTTGCCCTGCTTATGTAATAATCTGCTGCTTCGTATGGATACTGTGCAACAAGCCGCATTTTTCCCCTTGTTTCTCCGGCACTGTCCTTTATTTCCAGCCAGTACTCTCCTGCTTCTTTTGCATACAAAGTTCCTGTTGTTTCTGTATCTGCTTTGTAATACAGTTTCTGTGAAGAATCATTCACCGGCATATCCACATAGAGCTGTGTCGGATCTCCGTTTTCATCCCAGCCTTTCAATTCTGCTTCCTCAAGATTCCATTTTGCAGAAAGGATCTCCGGATTTTCACGATTCCATCCGTCAATCAAAAGCGGTGTCTTGCTGCCGTATGCACATGTGGCTTTTTTATATCCTTTTCTTTCTATCTTGAATTTATAGACAGTCTTATTTCCTGCTGCATCCGTCAGGATTCCGTAAAGAGCACATTCTTCTCTCTGTGCCGACTGTCCCAGTACAAAACAGCCTACATCGCCCTCTGCATAATATACATTTTCTTTTAATGTAAGCGGATCTTTGATTTCACCATTTTCCAGAGTTCTGCCTATCACAAGATCTGCTCCCTCTGGAAGCTGTGCACGGATTCGCACATGATTCTGCCCTGTATTTTCAGCATCCGATGCACGAAAAGCCACCTCGACCAGTTTCATGTAGATGCCATCCTCTGAAATTTCCTGATCGGATATCTGTCCGGTACGTACTCTTCCGTCATTTAGCTGGAACAAAAATCGGGTATCTTTTCCATAGTTGGCACTTGTACTGAATGTAACTTTGTTTCCATTTCCGTACCCCAGCACGGACTGGCCTTCTGACAGTACATCTCCTGTATTATCAAAACTCAGGGCAGGATCACCGTCCTTTGTACAGGTAAATGAAACTGTTGCAATGCTGATTCCCTGAATGCTCTGCGCACGCAAAGCTCCCTTTGTACGTCGTCCGAGCATCACAAACATCCTGTTTTTATCTGCGTCTGTCTTCTGATATTCCATCTGAAAATCCTGATGGCATTCAATCGAAAGATCACGAACCCCCGCAAGATTCAGATTTATCCCGACCGTATCTATACTTCCGCTGTACAAAAGCAGTGCTGCCATCACTTTATCCCCGGCTTTGCAGTCAGACTGTGAAAACTTCAGTACAATTCTTCCATCATCTTCCGTATGAATGTCTGAACTGCTGAGCGCACCCGAAAGAAGTGAATAATCCTGCATATTGATCTTCTGATCAAAATTGAGATCTCCGACAGCTTCACTTTCATCTGACGACACTTCTTCTTCATTTCCAAAATAACGGTTTTTCAAAAGTGCTTCTATATCTGATTCTGTGACCTGACCATCTTTATTGACATCGCCTAATTTTCGTACATGTACTGTAAATTTCGGAAGTTTCTCATCTTCTGCCAGTTTGTACACATCCGGGATCTCCGGATAAAACTCATAATCCCCGGCAACATCCGGTGTATATTTTTCTGAGCAGTGCCAGACCGGATTAAATGCTACAGTACCATTATTTTTTGTCGCCCTGAGCACAATACCCGCCTGACTGATATAAGGTATTTTATCTTCGGGTGTTCCATTTTGGACTGTGCATTCCTGTTGCTGGTTTCCATAATATTCTACGTCTCTGATCGTGTTCCAGCTCAGTGCTTTGCGCAACACATTCATATCCGCAAGCAGATCCGTTCTGGATGTCCGCAGATTCATCGTCAGCTTCAAACATCTTTCATAGGAATTCTTTACCTCCGGATCATTCAACACAGCTGAATTTTTTTGGACTTCTGCAAGGATTTTGTTTAACCGCACCCTGTCCGGTTTCTCAAGTCCGTTCTGGCTGAAATACTCTGTGTCACCTTCCACATCCAGGCCATAAGTTACCATTGTAAATTTCCACTGAAGGACACTGCCGTCTGTCGGCTGGACATCACAGGAAGAAACATTCGGCTGAACACCGTTGTAATCGTATACCCACCCTGACTGTGCACAATAATCCTTTTCTCCCAGATATTCCGGTGTGTTATCTTTCTCGTAAAGTTTCAGATTTTTCTTCTGCATAATTTCCCGGATATAATCAGGTACATTTATCGCACCACGTCCCGGATCTGATATTTCCGAAAGATAAAAACCACTCTGTATACGACCATCGTAATTGTACCTTCTTCCAAGCTTTGTAAGCTGCCGCACCGTAATTGTCGCCAGCGTATCACCTTCGTAAAAATCCACATACTGTGGTTCCATGATAAAGCCCTGTCCAATTGTTGCCTTTTCGATTGACATGACAATCTGGCCTTTTGCTTTGCTTTCTGCATGGACTGTTGTCATATTTCCACAGAAAAGTACAAAGAAAAGTGCAAACAACAAAGCAATGAATATCTTCAGGCTGTTTTTTCTTCCTGTCCGAAATCCTCTTACATCATTTCTTTCTGTCATCGTTTCTGTGCCTCCTGTATTCTCTGAATCCCCCGTAGAGCAGCAGTAACGCAATCATCACTCCCAGAAAAATAAATTCCCCTCTGTGTGACTCTACCGTGTCTCCGACAATCTCGGCTACTTTCCATCTGCTCTTTTTTCCTGTTCCATCGGAATCTTTTTGCTGTTCCTGCGCGCCTGCATGCTTCTGTATGTCAGAACCTTTCAATGCTCCGCCGGACTTTCCTCCATCATTATTATGCTCCACATCACTGGTTGTCTTATTTGTATCCTCGCCTGATGCTTCACCGGCATCACCTGACGATTTCTGTTCCTGCTGCCCCATGCCGTTTCCACTTCCATCCCTGCTGCCACCGGAACCGGAATTCTTACCATTGCCTTTTTTGCTGCTGTTACCGGAACTGCTTTTTCCATTTCCGTTTCCGGATCCGCTGCCGCTTCCATTTCCGTTTCCGGATCCGTCTCCATTACCGTTTCCATTACCATTTTCCTGGTCATCCCCACCGGTATTTCCCCCATCTTTTGGCGGATCTACGATTATTGTGATCGTCTGCATCGGAGTCTGAGAAGTATTCTGCGCCAGTTTGAATTCATCTGACGGTGCATTGATCACTGACAGAAATCTATACGATGCCGGAGTATTTCCGTCATATCCATCCAGGTCTTCCCATCTGACCGGTATCTGTATCCTTCCGCCTTCATCGCCGGCTGTTATGTCACGATACATTTCCAGATAACCGGGGAAATTTAATTCAGATCTTAGGGTTCCGTACGGAACATGCTGTACCAGAACAGATTCGTCCAGCGGAATCGTACGTTTTACCTCTATGGGCAGTGTTTTAGCTTTACGTGTGACGGTGATCACTGGACAATTCACACCCTCCATAACCACATATCCTGCCGGTAATTTCGGTGTAAACCGATACACTGTTTCTTCATCCACAGATGTCTGCCAGGTCGGTCTTGATGTCCACACAACACCGGATATCGTCACCGTTTTTCCGTCTATCACAGCCTCCAGTGTTCCTGGTTGTTTTACATTCGATATGGATGCTCCGTTTTTTACATTCTGAACTGCCACACTCTCATCAAGAGGAAGAAATGCCGTGATTTTTTTGCCAACCTCTGACCGATTGAAGGTATCTTCCGCGCTCTGAAGTGTTTTGACAGCTTCTGTTATAATCTGCAACTCTTTTGACGACAGTTTGCCTGCATCTGCATAAGTATTGTAAACCTGCCGTGCACTGCTGATGGCAAGTGACAGTGCCTCTTCGGCACCATCTGCATAAATTCTGCTTCCACTCTTTGCAGAATCAAGAAGCTCCTGTGCAATGGATATTTCATTTTTCAAAGATAAAATACTGTAATATACAGAAACTGAAATCTGGGCTTCATAGTGCGACTTTCCATTGTCATAGGTCACCTGCACCGGTGTTGTCCCCGGGTTATTCAGTCTTACCGGGAAACCGGATCCCGATGTCGGCTTGCCTTCCTCAGAAATCACATCTGTATTCTGAATCTTTATCTTCAGTTTTCCCTCACTGATTGCCTGTGAACCGGTAATTCTTATGCCATTATCATAAATATCAACAGATGCAAGTACCAGAACCATCACACGATCCGGACGGGAAGGCACGATCATAAAGCTTGTATTCCGATAAATATCCGGTACGATCATTCCTGATTTACCGTTTCTCCAAACGGTGATCCTGTAGATGTCAGATGTGATCTTATCCGGCGCTGTAACTCTTATTTCTACTGTGAAAGAGTCTTCACTGTAAAGATCATTGGCAGTATAATCTGCTACAAGATAGCAGCCATTGGAATTTTTCTTTATATCATCCGTCGTAACACCGTGCATTGTGCTTCCGCCATATACTCTGATCTGCTGCCCGCTGTCACTCTCTTTTACTTTCATCCATAAATGGTTATTTGAAAGTGCTTCATCAAATTCCTGATTTGTAAGTTTTACTGTATATTCCTTTTTATCCGGTGAAAAATCTTTTATGTAATCTCTGCCATCCACACCATTAATAAAAAGAGAAATGCCATCCAGCGCTGTATTAGCATTTGTCTCCGGATCATCCACCGGATTTCTGTGAATACGGAAAGTCACCGTCAGTATGCCCTCGACCTCTGCTTCATGGCCGTCTTCCCATCTTTTATATATTCCATAACATTTCAGATAAAAAATGTTATCACCTTTTTCAAGAGACAGTGGTTTTGAGTCAATAATCACCGGCTCTCCGTCTTCTCCTCCTGCAAGCATAAAGGAATCTATCGTTTTATTATTTTTATCTGTCAGGTCTGCATGAAAAACTTTGTTTTCTCCCGGTCTGACACTCATTCTAAGTCTTACTTTACTCAAATTGGTCGTTGCATCGTAAACTCTTGAGTTACCCTGTACAGTAAGCTTACTGATGTTCGCAGTATCTTCCTGCTTATTTGAGTTTACCAGCGTATACTGTCCGGAATAATTTGTAATTCCATAAAAATAAGTATGAAACTGATAGGTTGTTGTTTCGCCTGTTTCTTTTCTTGTGAGCGTCACATCATTTTCACTGCCGCTGCCTTTATATGGGATCACCAAAGTGCAGCCCCCGTTCGCATTTACTTCTGTCTCTTCTCCGTTTACTGTCACAAGCACATCCGGGTCTACAGTTGCTCTCATAGTCCTCAGTCTTCCCTCCGGGCCATTATCCAGAAAATGATACTCATATATATCCGAACTAAATGCCGGACTCATCTTCTCCAGATTGCTGATATTATCTGCTGCCTCCAGTGTCAGGATCTGAGGTGCACCCTTTTCAGCCGGAACCGGAGTTGGTGTCGGTGTTACTTCTTCTGTCCCCGGTGTCGGTGCCTGCGTCGGCGTTACTTCTTCTGCCCCCGGTGTCGGTGCCTGCGTCGGCGTTACTTCTTCTGTCCCCGGTGTCGGTGTCTCTGTCGCCGTCACTTCTTCAGCTCCCGATGCCGGTGTCTGCGTCGGCGTTACTTCTTCTGTCCCCGGTGTCGGTGTTTCTGTCGGTACTACATCTTCCTCATTCGAATCCGGAATCGGTGTCACCGTCTCCTCTTCCATCACAGAAAGATTGCCCGTTTTCTCCGTCGCCTGCACATATGTATTTGTAAACAGCATGGAAATCATCACTGCCATGCCTGTTGTTTTCAAAATTAATTTTTTTATCCGCATATTTCCTTTTTATAGAGAAAGTCACAGGGGAAAGTATCTTCCCCTGTGAGTATACAATATGTTTTTCTCTTATTTCTTTGCTTTTACCGGTTTTGCTTTACTCCAGCTGCTATATACGTTTCCGCCAGATGCTTTCTTATAGCTACGTACTCTTACGTAATATTTCTTACCTTTTTTCAGACCTTTTACAGATGTCTTCACTGTTTTGTTTTTCTTAATATTGACTGTCTTTACTACATTTTTGAAAGATTTATCCGTGGCAACAACGATCTGATAACCGGTTGCTTTTTTGTTGCGTTTCCATGTTACCTGAGCCTTTTTGCCTTTCAGTGCAGTTGCCTTTGCAGAAAGTTTTGCAGAAGGTTTTACTGTAACTGTAATCTTCACAGTTTCTGTTGCTCTGCCGGAAGCTTTACCGGTAACTGTAATTACTGCACGTCCCGGTCCTTTTACTGTTACTTTACCTTTCTTATTTACGGTTGCAACGTTCTTGTTGCTGGTCTTATATGTAACAGTTGCTTTTACATTTGTCTTCACCCCAAGGCTGAATGCTTTGTTTCCTTCTGTCTTTGTGACAGATGTTTTTGTCACATTGAGGACTTTCTTTATAACAGTTACATTGACACTTGCTGTCGCATCCTTATAGTTCTTTGCAGATGCTTTTACTGTGATTGTTGCTGTACCTGCTTTAAGAGGTGTTACATTACCCTCTGCATCAACAGATACAATCTTTGCATCGCTGGAGCTGTATGTAAGAACAGCGCCCTCACGTCCGGATGCATTCAATGCAAATGCCGCATCTCCCTCTGTTTTTGTGAAAGAGGAGACCGGAACTGTAACTTCCTGCTCTGCCGGTGCAATCGTAAATGTTACTTCTTTATTTCCTGTAAGAATACCTTTACCTGTAACCGCAACAGTTGCAGTACCTGCATCTGTATTATTCTTGTACTCTACTGTGTACTCATCTGCTGCTACAACTTCATCACCGTTTTTGACTGTAACTTCCGGTTCTTTTGCCTGTCCATCATAAACATATTCTGTCTGGTCAAGTGTTATCTCACAGTTTGCTACATCTGTCGGATTAGCTTCCTGTAACTTTCTTGTGGTCTCTTTGGCTGTTTCATTTACCATATCAACAGTCAGTGTGCCTTCATTATATGCTTTGTCAAGTTCGGCAATCGCTGCATCTGCTATTTTCTTAAGTTCTGCCTGCTTTTCTCCCGGAGCGCTCTCAACCATCTTGTTCAGAGCATCCTTTGCATCCTGTAAACCATAAATATGCGGCCATACTGCTTTTGCAAGCTCAATTGCTTTTGAAAGTCTGGCGCTTTCGCAGTCATCAGTCCAGACAGCTCCGGTATTTCCTGTAATTGAATAATCCCAGCCGCCTTCCTTGTCACTGCCTATATTTACAGCCGTATTCAGTTCTTTGATCAGATTGTAGAGGTCTTCTGCATCCTGCTTCATATTTTCCGGGAAAAGGCCGGTAAACTCTTCTGCTTTCTCACATGCGGAAATGGAAACATTTCCGTCCTTTCCACCTTTTCCATATTTTTCAAGAAGTGTTTTTGCTGCCCCTGAGCCATATTTTGCCTGTGCATAAAGCTTATATGTTGTACCATTGTACGTCCATTCTCCAAACTCACCAATGCCCGGTTTCTTCGCATAAAGTGTTGAGCCATCTTCACTGAAATAGAAATTATCTTTTTCCTCATCTAAATTATAGAATGTCCATGATGGAGTTACCATCTTTGATTTTCCGTTTTCATCATAGATTGTTATCGGCGCAGTCTTCAGAGATGATATTAGTCCGCTGATTGTTTCACTATTATTGTCAAATGTACTCATACTAAACGGATTATCTTTTGAACCACCCCACATATATGAAGCGCCTGCACGGCCCTTTCGTGTAATCTTAATTGTATAGTGTACTTTCTCATCGTCCTGATAAGTAACTACACAATGATATGTAGTTGATTTCGCTGCCGGTCCGTTTCCTCTTCCAAAGCTGAGTTTACATGTACCATCCTCACCTACAGTAATCGGCTCAAGAATAGCATCCTTGTTTGCGTCGTATGAAGTACCCATTTCAATCTTCCTTATGCCTTTTGCCTGAAGATTAAATGTAAGCACATTGTTTTCTGTCTCTGAAGCTTCGCTGCTCTCAAACGTGCATTCGGCGCTCTTGCTGTCTGCGTCAAAAGTCAGGTCTTTTGCTGTGCCTGTCTGCGCGCCGGCATCAAGTCTGACAGTTCCCTGTAAGTCACTTTTTTCTACATTGATGTGGAAATTAAGTTTATAATATTTATGTGTTCCATCTGAATAAATCTGAACTACATACCATGATGTAGAGTTTAAACTGTCACCCATATCAGCCGCAAAAGGACCTGTTTTCGGATCTCCGTTCACTCTCTTAGGGAAACCACGGTTATCATTGATGTATTTACTTGCCCTTCCAACATTTGTTTTAGTCACCGTTGTACCTTCAGGCAAATTTACTGAGACATTATTTGCATCATTCGTATCCTCTCCATTAAATGTTACATCCACTACCTGCCATTCATTTGAGTCTTCGGTTTCTTTTTTATCTGTTACATTTAAAGTAGATGCCTTTCCATTCAATGTTACATTAAAATCAGGTTTGACAGTCGTTGTATCATCTGCAAGTATGTCCGTCTCCTCTTCTCCATCAGAGAATACATCAAATGCATCTGTATAAGTTTCATTTTCATCCTCTGAGATAATTACCTCATCTGTGTCTTCGGAGGCTGTGTCTGGTTCTTCATTTTCAACCCCCCCAAGTTCGATCTGCGCGTCATCGGCTTCATCCGCAGTCTCTGCATCATCTGATTCTGCTGTGGTCTCTACAACTACATCATCTGATGAAAAATCTGCCGCTGTAACCGGCACACCGCTTCCGGCAACCATGGCTGCACTCATCATCAGTGCCAGAAACTTTGTGAATTCTTTTTTCTTCATGTTTTCGTCTCCTCCTGTTCTTTTTGATTCTGAAAACAAAAAAATCTCCCTGAATGATATTCAGGAAGATCAGGAGACACTACGCCCGCAATTCCTGTATCAAACAGATAATACATTGGGCCCTGACTTATCTACACAGTAGGCATTTTGCCTGTTCCGGATTCTCACCGGATTTTTCCACTAATGTCCGAAAACAACTGTAGCTTTATTATAAAAAAAGTACTGTCTAAAGTCAAGTCAACCAGTAACAAAAAGCAGACCGGAGCCACGATGGACTCCGGTCTTAAAGAAGTGAGTTATCTGATTTTTATTTTACTTTTACTTTAACTGTATAAGATTTCTTTCCGGATTTTACGGTAATCTTTACAGTTCCTTTCTTCTTCGCTGTGATGACCCCCTTCTTGCTCACGGTTGCCACTTTTTTGTTGGAAGAAGTGTAGGTTACTTTGTCCTGAGAGGTGAGTGGGCTGATTGCCGGTTTCAGCGTCAGTTTCTCACCTTTTTTCAGGGATACTTTGGATTTCAGTCCTTTGATTTTGGTTGTGTTTACTCTCGGGGACTGAACTTTTACTTTCAATGTTGCTTTCTTACCACTTGCAAGTGTTACAGTGATCTTGGCTGTTCCATTCTTCTTACCGGCTTTGATCACACCCTTCTTATTGACGGTTACGATCTTCTTGTTGCTGGATTTCCATGATTTGATAGAATC
>FMEL01000026.1 GCA_900066355.1 uncultured Ruminococcus sp. | reverse complement strand
GCTTAGCCTCTTGGCTGCATAAAAAATGCGTAACAGACAAAATCTGTTACGCAATAAAAGTCTAACTTTTTGGGGTCACCTCATATCTTACCAGGACGAGGGCGCTATTTTTTATGCATAAAGGTGATAACAAGAGTTATAACTGCACAAAGCATAATTACAAACGTAAATAAATCACTGTATGTAACCATCAGCACCAGCCTCCTTTCACAAAAGTGTCTGGCGGCTGACATAACACCCCAACGGCCCCCTGGGTAAGTATATTATTAAAGGCAGCAGGTGTTTTCAGTTGGTGATAATCATCACTGGTTCATCAATGGTTCTGCTGCCGTTCTGTTTATCTTCAAATCGTGACAATCTGCCACAGCTTTGTCATTAGTCTATGGTGTCCGATTCGGACACGTTTTCTTTTTATATCAAAATTGTGTAACCGTATGGAATTACTGACGGTTAAAGTTATGGCTATATTAAAATCTGTTTAGTTGTTGTTATTAAAACTCCTCGAATTCGAGGGGGTTAATATTATTCTGAATTGTTTGCTGTAGAGCAATATCTTTTAATGAATTTTTTTAACTGATATTCGGTATTATCTTCTATGTCTCCAAAAAATTCATAGAGAAGATCAGAGGTAGAAACAATATAATTATAGCCTTTATAATGCAACGATGTATCACCTGCAGCATTTATTCCAATATCTACCTTGCAGCCAAGAGACGCTAGCAAAGAGATAATAGCATTATCACGTGAATCATACCATTCAAGGGCACTGGTATCATCTAATATATCTAACAAATGTACATTAAGAGTAGCTGCAATGTCTTCTAATACACTTCTGGGAATTTCGGTTTTGCCTGCTTCGTATTTTTGAATTGAACTAGTTGTTTTCCCTATTCTTTTTCCTAATTGTTCTTGTGTTAGATGGAGAGATTTACGATGCTTTTTTATGTTATATCCAATAATTGTGTTTCGATTCTCTATATTATGAGTTTGTCCGTATTCTAAAAGTTTAGAAATAGTAGCCTTTTCTTTCTCGGTATTGTTCAAGATTACCCTCCCCTTTTTTATTTGATAGTATTAACATATCATAACACGCAATTAAATTCAATAAAATATGTGAAAAATATTGACAAGCGCAATTTAATTATGTATTATATATAAAAATACGCAATTAAATTGCGGAAAGGAGAGGGAGAAATGAAATTAAACAAAGAGAAATTCGATCTTGCAAAGGCGAGAACTTGTAAGGGAACAAAAGAGCTTGAAGCAGCAGGAATCCCAAGAGGAACATTGTGCACTGCAATGTCAGGAAAAAATGTAAGACCTGAAACAATCGGGAAGATTGCAAGAGCACTTGAAGTTGATGTAACTGACATTATTTAATTCACCGGGGGCGGTGGCTTAAGGATCAAAGGAGACAAGATGGCAAATTTAACACCTATGAAAGCAATCAGAAAAAAATGCCTCGACTGTTGTAGCGGACAACATGCAGAGGTCAGAGCATGCACTATCAAAAATTGCCCTCTATGGGGCTATAGAATGGGACATAGACCCAAAGGTGAACAATTTACCGCCGAAACGGGTTAAAAGTGAAAACTACCCACGTAGCTATAGGTTTTTTGACACAGAAAGGGAATCGTGAAAGGCACTGAACGTCTAACTGTAAATCAATCTGGAAATCAGAGGCAGCAGGTGAGATTGTGGCAATCAATAAGAGCACCGGAGAGGGCGAAAGCATTTGTGCACATATTCCTACGGCATGGGTCAGAATTAACCCACCAGCAGTTAGAGAGCTGACGGACGAACAGCGCAAAGCAATTGGAGAAAAGCTGTTACTCAGTCGTCAGAATGGTGTGGATGATTGTAAATAACATTACAAAACAGACCTAAAATCAATTCAAACCACTTCAAGGCACAATTTATAGCCTAAAGGGGTAAGAAGGCAAAATTGCACTAAATAACACAGGAAAGGAACTACAGCAACATGGCAACAGTAGTAACAAGAAATATTCCGCAGATCGTACTGATCGACAGGGAAGAACTGGGAACAATAGACAGGATTGTCCTGAGTACACTTTACAAAACCGGCATAGATGAGTTTGTTATATGTCCTCATCAGAAAGAGACGATCTATCTGAACAAGTCACTGGAATACAGCAAAAAACTGATCCCTATCATCAACAAACTGATGGAACAGAGATATTTCAACACAAGGACGGACCGGCTTTATCAGCAGTTTACAGATCTTGCAGGGGAAAAGGCCTGTAATGTTCTTGCCGGCATATGGCACGACTGGAGAAAGGAACGCATTGAAGCAGAAGCAAAGGAAGAAGCAGAGAAAGTATTGCAACGGGTCAGAAAGAGGCGCATAAAGAAAAACCTGAGGAAACGAACCGAGATCATCGGGAAAGTTTTCAGTATAGGGTTCGGCATTTATGATAAAAGCGCAAAGGCTGATTTTCAGAAAGGCGCAGAGAATGCTTTTATGTACGGCTATCTGTGTGCGCTGGAAGATGCAGAGAAAATATAAAAAAAGTGCCCTTGTCAGCGCTACCAACACCGACAGGGGCGGACGAACCCGATCACAAATTAAATGGATTCCCTGCTATTATACAGGATTCCGGAGTAAAAAATCAAGAGAAAGGAGCAGCAAAGCATGAAACAGTATCTGACCGCAAAAGAAGTTGCGGAAGTAACCGGAGCATCGCAGGGGAAAGCCTACGGCATTATCCGGGAGCTAAACGAGGAATTAAAAGCAGCAGGCTATATAACCATTGCCGGTAAAGTTCCGGTTGCGTTCTTCCGCAAAAAATACTATGGCTTCGAGGGGAATACAGGAGGAGAGGTATGAATATACAGGAAAAGTTGTTTTACATCCAGCAGAACCTGAAAGCACCCAAGGGGCAGTATAACAAATTCGGAGATTTCCACTACAGGAGCTGTGAAGACATACAAGAAGCGGTAAAGCCCATTCTGAAAGAGGTGAAAGCGGTGCTGCTGATCAGTGATGAGATCATACAGATCGGGAATAGATTTTACATAAAGGCAACTGCTGCCCTGCAGGACATAGAGAACAATGAGCAGATAGCGAACACAGCGTTCGCCCGTGAGGTTGAGGAAAAGCCAAAGATGGGCGCGGCGCAGATAACAGGATCCTGCAGCAGCTATGCCCGTAAGTATGCCCTGAACGGTCTGTTTTGTATTGATGATGCAAAAGATCCGGATTATCCAACAGAGCGGCCTGAACAGCAGGGAAAGCCTAAGGACGGTATAAGCAAGGCAGAAATAGCAAAGCTACAGCAGGAGGCAGCACGGACCGGTACAAACCTGTCTACGGTGTGTCAGCGGTACAAGGTGGCAGCAGTCCAGAATATGAACCATGAACAGTATCTGAGGGCTATGAGTGCATTTGAAAAGATGCCGACAGTTCCATCGCCGATACCACCAGATCAGCAGTATAACTTTGATATTCCAGACGGAGGGGAGGAAATGCCGTTCAGGTAAGAACGGGAATAGTAATGGCAGTAAGGAGAATATTTAGCGTTGATGTGATAGATACAGATGATTTTTTAGAGTTGCCGTCATCAGCACAGGCTTTGTATTTCCATCTGGGCATGAGGGCAGATGATAACGGGTTTGTATCTTCACCGAATAAGATTATAAAAATAGCAAACTGTACAAATGGCGATTTGCGCCGGTTAATTTCAAAAGGCTACGTGATTCCAGTTGAAAATGGTGTAATGGTATTCCTGAGCTGGAAAGGAAAGAGCAAAGAGTGATGGACAGCAGAAAATATTATTACTTGAAGTTAAAAGAAAATTTCTTTGAATCAGACAGCATGATACTACTTGAAAACATGAAAGACGGGTATTTGTATAGCAATATACTTTTAAAGTTATATCTCAGGAGCTTAAAAGACAGCGGTAGATTAATGCTCAACAATGTTATCCCGTACAATGCTCAAATGCTTGCAAGTGTAACCCGTCATCAGGTGGGGACAGTGGAAAAAGCACTGGAGATATTTAAAGAACTGGGATTGATTGAAATTCTTGATACAGGTGCGATCTACATGACAGATATACAAAACTTTATAGGGGAAAGCAGTAATGTAGCTGACAGGCAGAGGGCATACAGGGCACGAATCAGCAATGAACAAACGTGTCAACAAATGTCACAACAAAAGTTGAACAAGCGTAAAACAAATGTCACAACAAATATGCACCAGAGATTAGAGATAGAGATAGAGAAAGATATAGAGAAAGAAATATATACAAAGAAAGATAAAGATATGTGTACCAAAACCGAGGTTTTGGAACCACCACACCCACCCAAAAAGAAACAAACTCCCCGTTTTGTTCCTCCTACTGTGGAGGAAGTAAGACAGTATTGTCGGGATAATGATTATTCAGTTGATGCACAACGCTTTGTTGACTTTTACGAGTGCAAAGGCTGGATGGTTGGAAAGAACAAGATGAAGAACTGGAAGGCAGCAGTCAGGACATGGGTGAAGAAAGACCAGGAAGGAGTGAAAAAGGATGAACCAAGAGAACCGACCAACTCAGTCCGAATATGGCAATGAGTGCCCTGTATGTCATGGTACCGGATGGGAAGTTTGCAGTCACGAGGTAGAAGGTTATCCGACACCTTTATCACTTGCGAGGATATGTCCAAGATGCAAAGGCAGGAGAAGGGTAAACGATCAGACAGGGATTCCACCGGAATACAGAGACGCAGATATTTCGAAATTTGACTATTCCGTTTATCAGTGCAATATGGAACGGATGGCTAAAGTATTTACCAGTTTCGTAGAAGACTTTGAGAAATGGGGCAGGCAGGGAAAAGGATTATATCTCTGGAGCAAGACACCGGGAAGCGGTAAGACCTTTCTGGCCTGCTGCATAGCACGGTCTTTGATGATCAAATACGACCTGCAGATGCGGTTTATCACTGTTCCGGATTACATAGACACGGTAGGGGAGAAGATCAAAAGGGCAAGGGGCGAAGAAGACCGGTCAAAGGTCTATCAGGAATGTGATGTACTGGTGTTTGATGATATTGGCGCACAGTCCAGTGGAGAATGGCAGCAGCAGGAAATATTCCGGCTTGTAAACAGACGAATGGAAAATGGCAAGATCACAATCTACACATCGAACATGAGTACGGATAGCCTGAACGTAGGACCGAGGACACGTGACCGGATCATAAAGGCAAGTATTGAATTGCAGATGCCGGAGGAAAGCATCCGGAAAAAGAAAGCAGAGAGAGAACAGCAGAACTTTTTGCAGGAAGTACTAAATCTGTGAGAGAAAGGGAAAGCATGAGAGAACTAAACGGATATTATTATTGCCTTTCCTACAGTGAGGATCACCATGAGCTGTACAGTGCAGCAGAGTTTTCACACAAAGAAATGTTGCGGATTGCTTATGATTCTGGTGCGCGGCTATATCTGGTCAAATACAGAAACAGTGTAAAGCAGGGGAAAAAGAAAAGGATCCCGATAAAACTGTAATTCAGGCAAAGGCGCAGATTTACAGATGTTCAGAACAAAAAAAGGAGGCAGAAAATGAAGAAGTATTGCAGAACAGAAACAGTAATGACTTATGACCAGTGGAAACGCTTGTACCGGAAAAACATCAAAAAGATGATCCGGGACACGGTGACATCTGGGATTTGCTGGTTGGTTATTTCAGGAATGACATTGATGATTCCCGTAGGAATGTTTGCACACTGGTTACTTGTCGGGTATTAAGTAGGTGTCCGAATCGGACACAATTCATGTGTGGATGAGCTGGTTACGAATTGTAACCGACTGAAAACGAGGGCTATGAAGAAACAGACCGGACCGGCAGCAGGTGAGATAAAAAAAGAATTACTGTACAGGACAACAAGTATCAATCGTTGTGAATGGTGCGGAATCAGCTACAGTATAGGGCTGGAACGGGCAAAAACGGACGCAAACCGCACAAGGGTAGTCTTGTATAGGGTAAGGCAGAATAAACGAAAATAGCCGCTTATTACAAAAGCAATAAACGGCCTGTAGGGGTTAAAGAGTGATCTTGCTGAAATCAATACACAGATCATCATAAATACCTGCTTTGACTGTATCGGAAAAGGTGTACTGTTCGGAATCACTGGTATCAAAATTGTAAACCAGAATCAAATTTTTGACCGGGTCGACAATCCAGTATTCACGTACACCAGCAGTGCGGTATTTAAACAGTTTGGTAAAGTAGTCCATTTTTCTGCTGCCCGGTGACACGATTTCTATGATCCAGTCAGGAGCACCGGAACAACCTTTATCGTTGAGTTTGTTTTGATCACAGATCACGGATATATCCGGTTCTACATAGTTTTTGTCATTCTCGTTCAGGAATACGGCAAATAGGGAAACATAAGTCTTGCAGGAGCCGCCTTTAGAGTCAATGTAGTCTGCGATCTTCCGGTAGAGCGTTCCCACGATGTCCTGGTGTCTTCTGGTTGGCGGTGCCATGTAATAGATCTGGCCGTCAATCAGCTCGGCTCTGGTCCCTTCCGGTAAATTGTAAATATCTTCAATGGTGTACTCTTCATGCGGTGGTAGCGGCATAGCAACATATCCTTTCAGGAGAGCGTGTTGACAGAGTAACAATGATTATGCGTTATCATGCTCCATTCGTTGATCTACAGCTTTTTTGATGTAGCCGTTTACAGATTCACCGGCAGCAGTTGCAGCAGCCTTGATTTCTTCGTATTTCTCTTTTTGAACATCGAGGGGAATACGTTTAAGATTGGCTTTTGCATAGTTGTACATGCTTTCTTTTCTTTTGTCACTAAGAGCCATTAACTCACCTTCTTTCAGTGGGGACGGTATAAAAGAATATACCTCTCTCATTATGACTTTATTATAGCATATATTTCAAGATATGTACATATACAAAATAAACGAAAAGATATGTACATATTCGTGCAAAATGTCAATTTACAGATATGTACATATCCGATATACTATAAATAGATCGAAGGGAGGGAAGAACATGAAGCAGATAACCAACACAAGGAAAGCGGTTTGTACAATGGCAAATGAACTGAGAAAGTCCGGCTATAGCTTATCACAGGCATTCCGGAAAGCATGGAGACGTATTAAGGTGTCTATGAAGATCAGAGTTGTGGGTACCACATCCGGGAACATTCAGGAAAGATTAAAGTTTATGAAACAGTTCCCAGTAGAGACCATGCAGGCAGAACTTGTGAGAGATCCGGATAACCGGTTCGACAAGAATGCAATCCAGATTGTGATTCATTTACGATCAATCAACCGCAAAACTGTTGTTGGTTATGTTCCGAGAAGACTTGCTGCTGGTCTGGCAGCAGTCATTGATGCAGGGGTACACATCGAGACGGAACTACTGCAGATATTAGGCGGCTATAGTTACAAAGAAAATTATGGCTGTCTGGTGGACATCAAAATATAGATGTCCCGAACTCCGAAGATGATACAATATTTTACGACCAGAGCGGCAACTGCTGCCGCTTCTGGCCAACAAAGAAACACCAAAGTGCTTTTGTCAGTGCTACCAACACCGGCAGGAGTAGGAAACCCGATCACTAATTAACTGGATTTCTTAGCGTTATACGAGAGTCCAGAACATAAAAATCAATAGAGAAAGAAGATTTGAAACTAATGGATAACGGAAAAGTATTTGAGGAACTTATCAAGATATGCCGGGTTAAGGGAATGAGAATATTACTTGCACCGCTTGAGGGTTATAACGGAAGACTTTACAAGGAACGTATAGGAATATCATACGATATGGATTTAGAGACCATCAACAAAACACTGGCGCATGAGCTGGCCCATGCATATTTACATTATGACAAGGGAAATATTGTAGACAATAAAAATCAAAGTTATGAAGAACAGGCAGACCGAGCGGCCAACATGCTTTTGGAGACTATCCAGATTACAGGAGGCGCGCAAGGATGAATGAAGAAGTGAATCGCACGGCAGCAGAACTCATCCTTGAACTGTCCAGGGCAACACCGGAGGACTATCAGCAGATGAAATTGATGATGTTGGCATCCGTGAAACCTTTCAGGGTAAAAGCATTTTTACAGAAAGTCTTTAAATTGGCAGAAGAAAGAAGACCGCTGTTGATCGAGATGAAGTAAAACATGTGATACCTGCTTGCCAAAAAAAGAGAAATGATGGCCCAACCCAAAATGTGGGGGTCAGGTATCACTTCTCTCGGTGGATAAATTTTACAATAATATTCGCAAAAGTGCAATACTTTCGCGAAAACCGAAGAAGATATTCATTTTGCAAAAGGAGAAGTGATAAATCGGTCCGTAATGTGGGGTCAGGTATCACTTTTCTTTTTTTTGGAGATTTGCGCCGGCGCAACTACAGCAAGTCCCCCCCCCTCTTAAAAAGACAAAAATTCCGGGGAACGCGTGACCGGTGAGGGGGTTGTATCCAGGGAAATTTCAAAAATTCCAGAAATTTTGAAAGAAAGCACGATAAAAGAATTGAGTGAAGCACAAGGACAGCATTCAGAAAAGACTGATAAATGCAGTGTTTCGGGGAAATATGAAGGGGGCAGCAGGGGACGGCCGGAGTGGGAAATTATAGATTGTTTTGCAATGGGTTATTTCTGGTTTATGAGGCAGTTATTGGGTGGATATAGAGTATAAAACATGCCTAAATAAAAGCAAAGACGGGTATGGAATGCTGGGGAAACAAAAACAGTGTGAATGTTTTTGGTATGCGTGCAGGTTTAGGGTATTTTAAAAAACGAAACGAATCGTGTGAACGTTCGGAAGAATAGCAGGAAAGACACACAGTAAAAGAGTGTAACGTTGCGAATACAGGTAGGTGGAACCATTGCAACGTTGCATTTGCAGAATGCTGAGAAATGACAAGGTTTTACAGCGGTTTGCACACTAAGAAAAACTAAGGTTTATTATAACGAGGATGCTAGGAAATGCTAGGGTATTTTCGAACATAGAATGATGGAAAATGATGGAATTTTTTGGAAAAGTGGGATCTGGTGAAACCTGGTATTTATGGAGCCTTGCGACCTATGAAAGCGTTCTGATTGTGCAAAAAAGGTGTGCACACAAAAAAGTAAAAAAGTGTGCACACAAAAATGTCTGGAGCGTTTCGTATTTTTTCGGAGCGTTCCATAGCTTTGATGCTAACTTTTGCTAGCATTTTTTCGAGTATTTATGTTAAGGATTGTTAAAGTTTGCGGAAGTTTTATGTTGAGAAATGTCAAGGTTTTTCCGAGAAAAACAACAATAATTCCGGGAATAATGGTATATACACAAGAGTGAAATTGCTTACGGTTGTTGATCTTGAATGAATAATGAACACGGTAACGCGCACGGGAGAGTAAAGCGTCGAGAGCAAAATTGTGCAACACGATAACGCGCGTAAGCAGGACAGGGGTACAATTTGCACCCCTGTTTCCGATTTTGCCCTTTCCATGCACAGGGAAAACGTGTTATTATAAACAAAATCAGGTGAGCAGAAAAGAAGCCCACTACACAGAGCAGCAGGCCACAGGGATAAATTTATAATAAAAGGCGGTGCTGTACTATGTCAAGTATTGGGGAAAGTAATGAACAGCTTGCATTGAGAATCAAAGCCGGTGAGGATGTAGCGGACAATATGCTCAAGCTCTGGCAGCAGAATCAAGGCATGATCGAAGAACTGGCCGGCAAATACTGTCACATGGCAGAAAAGGAAGATCTGAAGCAGGAAGCGTACTTTGCTATCTGCAAGGCCGTAGATTCCTATGATCCGGATAAAGGCAGCAGCTTTTTGACGTGGGCGATCTTCTGGATCCGGCAGCAGATGCAAAGGTATTGTCAGAACAATGGCACAGTGCGGATGCCCGTTCATGTCAGTGAGAAGATACAGCAATACAGAAAACTACAGAACCTGTTTTATCTTCATGTCGGCAGACTGCCCAATATCAGAGAATACTGTTATTATCTGGGATGCTCCGAGGCAACACTTGAAAAGATTAGGCAGAGTGAGCGTGCAAGCTGTATTGGAAGTATAGATGCACCTGCTGCCGGTTCGGAAGATGGCAGTATAACGGTTGGTGACAGTATCGCGGATCCGGCAGACCATTATGAGGATATGCTGGACGATATTGAAGACAGGCAGTTGAAGAAAATACTCTGGGGAATGGTGGATGATCTACCAGATTGTCAGGGTGATGTGATCAGAGCAAGGTATCAGGAAAATCTGACTTTAAAACAAACCGCAGAACGAACCGGGACAACAATAGATGCGGCCAGACGGTGGCAGCAGAAGGCACTCAGGGAACTGAGAAAGCCAAGCAGGGCGAACCGGCTCAGGCCATTCTATGAGACCTCGTATATATACAATAATGCTTTGCATGGGAATGGGACGGCAGAGTTTAACCGGACCTGGACAAGCAGCACAGAAAGGGTTGCACTGCGGTTGGTCTGATACGCAAATGATACGAAAAAATTTGAAATACAGTAAAAGAGTTGTAAAAGGTGCATTAAATTGTGATAAAAACGACATAAATATAATATTTTCAAGGGGTAAAAAGTGAACGAACTTGTGGAAAGAGTATTGAAAAACTTCTGAAAATGCTTTACACTATACAACGAATATGTGTAGAAGATATAACTAAGATTTCCTATTATAATATGAAATTTAAGATACAGATTATAATTTGAGATCTGGAGATGGAGGAATGAATCATGGCAGAGAAACAGATAAAAACCATCGGTGTACTTACAAGTGGCGGTGACGCTCCGGGAATGAACGCTGCAATCCGTGCGGTTGTAAGACGAGGACTGAGCAGCGGACTGAATGTAAAGGGTATTTACAAGGGATACAACGGACTTCTGAATGAAGAAATCGTTGATATGTCTGCCAGAGATGTATCAGATACAATCGAACGTGGTGGAACAATCCTTTATACAGCAAGATGTGCAGAATTCCGTACACCGGAAGGTCAGCAGAGAGGTGCTGAGATCTGCAAAAAACATGGAATCGACGGACTGGTAGTTATTGGTGGTGACGGTTCTTTTGCAGGTGCACAGAAGCTTGCTAACCTTGGAATCAATACGATCGGTGTTCCGGGAACAATCGACCTGGATATTGCATGTACCGAGTATACGATCGGATTTGATACAGCTGTAAACACAGCAATGGAGGCTATTGATAAGGTTCGTGATACTTCCACATCTCATGAAAGATGCAGTATTATTGAAGTTATGGGACGTAACGCAGGATACCTTGCTATGTGGTGCGGTATTGCCAATGGTGCAGAGGATGTCCTGATTCCTGAGAAATATGATTACGATGAGCAGAAGCTGATCAACAATATCATCGCAAGCCGTAAGGCAGGAAAGAAACACCACATTATCGTAAATGCAGAGGGTATCGGCCATTCAGAAGCAATGGCAAGACGTATCGAAGCTGCAACCGGTATTGAGACACGTGCGACCATTCTTGGCCACATGCAGCGTGGTGGTAATCCGACATGTAAAGACCGTGTATATGCATCTATGATGGGTGCACTTGCAGTAGATCTTCTTGTACAGGGTAAATCCTGCAGAGTCGTTGGATATCGTCATGGCGAGTTCATGGACTTCGATATCAACGAAGCGCTTGCAATGCAGAAAGATGTTTCCCCATACATGTGGGAAGTTTGCAATTCTCTTTCTCATAATTATTCTAAATGATATCAGGTAGAATTGTGAGAGTGCATAGCACGAAACAATTCGCAGTTATCAAAAAACCAGCATAATATTTACATCGGAGGCAACCATCAGGTGGCCTCCGTTCTGGATTAAAGGAGCAATTATATGATTACCAGTGCACAGAATACACAGGTGAAAAATGTGATCAAACTCAATCAGAAGGCAAAAGCCCGCAGAGAGCAGGGGCTTTTTATCGCAGAAGGAAGAAAGATGTTTCTGGAAGCGCCGGATGACTGGATCGAGAAGGTCTATGTGGCTGAATCCCTGCTTGACGATGAGGAAATCATGCAGAAAGCAAAGTGTTTTTCCTGGGATGCAGTTGAAAACAGTGTTTTTCGCCAGATGAGTGACACACAGACCCCGCAGGGAGTTCTGACTGTTCTCAGACAGCCGTCCTATCAGATAGAGGATCTTTTGAAGCAGGAATCACCTCTTCTTATGGTGCTTGAGGACCTGCAGGATCCGGGAAATGCCGGAACGATCATCCGTACAGGGGAAGGTGCCGGCATCGGAGGCGTTTTTCTTACAAAAACCTGTGTGGATATCACTAATCCGAAAGTTATTCGTGCAACAATGGGATCTATTTACAGAATTCCTTTTTTCTACGTAGAAGATGTGGTATCATTAAAGCAGAAACTTCAAAATTGCGGAATCCGTTTTTTTGCAGCACACTTGCAGGGTAAAAATGCATACGACAGGGAATCCTATCAGGGTGGAACCGCTTTCCTTATCGGAAACGAAGGCAAAGGACTGACTGACCAGGCAGCAGATGCTGCGGACTGTCTGATCCGTATCCCGATGTGTGGTCATGTAGAATCCCTGAATGCAGCAATGGCAGGTGGCATACTGATGTATGAGGCTGCGAGACAGAGACGGAATTGATGCCGTGATCCGGAAGGAGGAATAAGATGGAACCGATAATGTGGCTTATACTTTTGGCCTGTTTTCTGGTAGTTGAGGCAATCACAGTAGGATTGACTACGATCTGGTTTGCGGGAGGTGCGCTTGTTGCGGCAATCGCTTCCGGGCTGGGAGCGGGAATCCTGATCCAGTGGGTTCTGTTTCTGGTCATTTCACTGGTACTTCTGATCTTTACACGTCCGCTTGCTGTGCGTTACATGAACAAAGGCGTACCAAAGACGAACGTTAACAGTCTGATCGGCGAAAGAGCAGTAGTGATCCAGAAAATCAACAATCTGGAACAGTCCGGACAGGTTCGGATCAATGACATCGAGTGGATGGCAAGGACATCTTCCGATGAAGTAACAATACCGGAACATGCAATTGTTACAATTGAAGATGTTCAGGGAGTAAAACTGATTGTAAAAGAAGAAACGGAGGGTAAGTAAAATGGCAGGAATTATTATTTTTATCGTGCTGGTAGTTCTCGCACTCTGGATACTGGCATCCTGTATCCGCATTGTGCCACAGGCATATGCAATCGTTGTAGAACGTCTTGGTGCTTACAAAGAAACATGGAACACAGGTATTCACTTCAAGACACCATTTATTGACCGTGTAGCGAGAAGAGTAAATCTGAAAGAGCAGGTAGTGGACTTCCCACCACAGCCGGTTATCACAAAAGATAACGTAACCATGCAGATCGATACGGTTGTATTTTTCCAGATCACAGATCCGAAGCTTTTTGCATACGGAGTTGAGAATCCGATCATGGCAATCGAAAATCTGTCTGCGACAACACTGAGAAATATCATCGGTGATATGGAACTCGATGAAACACTGACTTCCCGTGAAGTAATCAACACAAAAATGCGTGCATCTCTGGATGTTGCCACAGATCCATGGGGAATCAAAGTCAACCGAGTAGAACTCAAAAACATCATTCCTCCGGCTGCTATTCAGGAAGCCATGGAAAAACAGATGAAAGCAGAGCGTGAAAGACGAGAAGCTATCCTTCGTGCAGAAGGTGAGAAGAAATCTACGATCCTTGTTGCAGAAGGTAAAAAAGAATCCGCAATTCTGGATGCAGAAGCTGAGAAACAGGCTGCAATCCTCAAAGCAGAGGCACAGAAAGAGCGTATGATCAAAGAGGCCGAAGGTCAGGCAGAGGCTGTACTGAAAGTACAGCATGCTAATGCAGAAGGTATCCGTATGATCCGTGAAGCAGGTGCAGATCAGGCTGTTCTGACTCTGAAGAGTCTGGAAGCATTTGGCAAGGCCGCAGACGGCAAAGCGACAAAGATCATTATCCCATCTGAGATTCAGGGACTTGCAGGTCTGGCTTCCTCTCTGAAAGAAATCGTTACAGATGACAACACAGATACTAGGGAGTAACTGTTTAGCAGGCAGCATTCCGCGAGGCATTTTGGCTCGTAACTGTGAGAGTGCAGAGCACGCAACAATCCGTATGTACTGAGATAAGTTAAAAAGAGGAGATTTATTATGAACTTAAAGGGACGGAATTTTCTTACACTGAAAGACTTTACACCGGAAGAAATCACATACATGATCGATCTGGCAGCAGAATTAAAAGCAAAGAAAAAAGCCGGAGAACTTCATGAATATTACAAAGGCAAAAACATTGCCCTGATTTTTGAAAAAACAAGTACCCGAACACGTTGTGCATTTGAAGTAGCTGCTCATGACCTTGGAATGGGCAGTACATATCTGGATCCGACAGGTTCCCAGATCGGAAAGAAAGAGAGCATCGCTGATACAGCAAGAGTTCTCGGAAGAATGTACGAGGGAATCGAGTACAGAGGTTTCGGACAGGATATCGTAGAAGAGCTTGCAAAATATGCAGGAGTTCCGGTATGGAACGGTCTGACAAACGAATATCATCCGACACAGATGCTGGCAGATATGCTGACGATCCGTGAACATTTCGGTGACCTGAAAGGCCGTCGGCTGGTTTACATGGGTGATGCCCGTTACAATATGGGTAATTCTCTGATGATCGCGTGCTCCAAACTTGGTATGCATTTTGTAGCATGCACAACAAAGAAATATTTCCCGAATCAGGAACTGGTTGACCTGTGCAAGACTTATGCAGAAGCTTCAGGCGGAAGTGTAACTCTGACAGAAGACGTAGAATCCGGAACAAAGAATGCCGACGTTATTTATACAGATGTATGGGTATCTATGGGCGAGCCGGATGAAGTATGGGAAGAGCGTATCAAAGACCTGACACCATACAAAGTAACATCTGCAGTTATGAAAAATGCAGGAGAAAAGGCAATCTTCCTTCACTGCCTGCCGGCATTCCATGATCTCAAGACAAAGATCGGCAAAGAAATGGGAGAGCGCTTCAACCTGACCGACATGGAAGTTACTGATGAAGTATTTGAATCTGCACAGTCACATGTATTTGATGAGGCAGAAAACCGTATGCACACGATCAAAGCAGTGATGGTAGCTACTCTTGGAGAGCCGGAGACAAAATGAGCGTAATACCTTATAATACAGATACAATTTCAAATGAAATACAGACAGAATGGGCGGGCAAAACCGTCCATTTTGCAAAAGAAATCGATTCTACGAATGAATGGTGCAAGCGCCTCTCGAAAGAAGATGCCGTACATGGGACACTGGCGGTTGCAGAATTCCAGTCTGCCGGTAAGGGAAGACTCGGACGCAGATGGGTTGTGCCGGAGGGGAATTCGATTATGATGTCGATCCTTCTGAGACCGGACTTTGAGCCGCGTTTTGCATCCATGCTGACACTTGTCATGGGATTGAGTGTGGCGCAGGCGGTCAAAGAACTGGGGGTGGACGTTTCTATTAAATGGCCGAATGATGTTGTAGTTTCAAGGAAGAAAATCTGTGGAATTCTGACAGAGATGGGGATTGAGGAAGGGAAGATCCGGGAAGTTGTGATCGGAGTCGGAATCAATGTCAATCTGGCAGAAATTCAGGAAGACCTCAAAGATAAAGCAACTTCTCTTTATCTGGAAACAGGGAAGACTTACGACAGAAATCTTCTGATCGGCCTTGTTATGGGCAAATTTGAAAAGAACTACGAGAAATTTGTACAGACCTGTGATCTTTCACTGATGATCGATGATTACAATATGATGCTTGCAAATAAATGCCAGCCGGTGAGAATTCTGGATAAACTGGATCCGTACGAGGGCGTGGCACTTGGTATTGACCGCGAAGGAGAACTTCTGGTGCGGGTAGCAGATGGCAGAATCCGCAAGGTGTGTTCCGGTGAGGTGTCTGTGCGTGGACTGTACAGTTATGTGTGAGCAAGTATAATATAAGGAGTTATTTTTTATGTATCAGGAAAATGTTGTGCTCTGCGGTGCAAGCGCCTATGAGCAGAAATATTATTTTAATCAGGATTTTGATGCTCTGCCGGAATCTGTAAAGCAGGAACTGCACATTATGTGCGTGCTTTATACAGAAGAGATTGGAGGTATCCTGACGTTGGAGTTTGATGAGAACGGAAGCCTTCAGTTCAAGACAGAAGCTCTCGATGCTGATGCAATGTATGATGAAATCGGCAGTGTTCTCCGAATCAAAAAACTGCAGACTGAGAAGAGAGAACTTCTGGAATCTCTGGAAATGTATTATCGGGTATTTTTCCTCGGCGAAACCATTGAAGACGATGGGGAAAATGTGGATAAAGGGAACTGATTTATGGAGATGAAGTGGAAAATCGGTTCAGTTGAGATGGAAAATCCGTTTATTCTTGCGCCGATGGCCGGTGTGACAGATCTTCCGTTTCGTATGCTTTGCAAAGAGCAGGGAGCAGGACTTCTCAGTACGGAGATGGTCAGTGCGAAGGCAATTTCTTTCCATAATAAAAATACGATTTCGCTGATGCAGATCGATCCTTCGGAGCATCCGGTGTCCATGCAGATTTTTGGAAGCGAACCGGATCTGATGGCAGAGGTGGCAAAGAGTATTGAAGAACAGCCGTTTGACATACTGGATATTAACATGGGCTGCCCGGTGCCGAAAGTAGTCAACAATGGCGAGGGCTCTGCGCTTCTCAAGAATCCGGAGCTGATTCGTGAGATTGTGACGCAGGTTTCTCATGCAGTAAAAAAGCCGGTGACAGCCAAAATCCGT
Organism: uncultured Ruminococcus sp.; assembly: GCA_900066355.1. Taxonomy (GTDB): domain Bacteria; phylum Bacillota; class Clostridia; order Lachnospirales; family Lachnospiraceae; genus Blautia_A. The sequence continues at coordinate 3,548 of FMEL01000026.1, read as the reverse complement.
ATTGGTTTTGAGGGATATCCGGTGGATCCGGTAGAAATTGCGAAGATCATCGAGGATTCCGGCGCAGCAGCTGTAGCAGTCCATGGCAGGACACGGCAGCAGTACTATGCAGGGGAAGCAGACTGGGATACGATCCGCAGGATCAAAGAGGCGGTTTCGATTCCGGTTATTGGAAACGGTGATGTGGATTCGCCGAAAAAAGCAGAAAAACTTGTCAGAGAAACGGGTTGTGACGGCGTGATGATCGGACGTGCGGTAAGAGGAAATCCATGGATTTTCCGGGAAATGAACCATTATTTTACAACCGGGGAATTACTTCCGAGGCCGTCATGGGAAGAAATCAAAGAGATGATTCTTCGTCATACGAGAATGCAGATTGAACTGAAGGGAGAATTTACCGGAATTCGTGAGATGCGTAAGCACATTGCATGGTATACAGCCGGTATGAAACACAGTGCAGGATTGCGCCGGGACTCCAATCTCGTAAGCAGTTATGAAGAACTCGAAAAATTGCTGGATTTTCGCGGTTAATCGCGGATTTCCAGCCTTTTTTGTCCTTGACAAGGCATATAGATTTCGGTATAATACAGGAATTGTGAATATCCTAGAATAAGTCTGCCCTTTTTGCGGTATGATGATTCTGGGAGAGTATATCCAATGAGTATCCGGCTATTTTGAAAGGGTGTAAGGATTATGGAAGAAAAGAAGAATTTATTGACATATGCAGGTCTCAAAAGTCTCGAAGATGAACTGCATGATTTAAAAGTAGTAAAAAGAAAAGAAGTTGCAGAAAAAATCAAAGAAGCAAGAGAGCAGGGTGACCTGTCCGAGAATGCTGAGTATGATGCTGCAAAGGATGAGCAGAGAGATATCGAAGCAAGAATCGAAGAAATCGAGAAGATCCTTAAGAACGCAGAGGTTGTAGTTGAGGATGAAGTGGACCTTGACAGAATCAGCGTTGGCTGCAAAGTAAAAGTATATGATTACGAATTTGAAGAAGAGATGGAATTAAAACTTGTCGGTTCTACAGAGGCAAACAGCCTGGAAGGTAAGATTTCCAACGAATCTCCTGTAGGTAAAGCACTGATCGGTGCACACACAGGTGATGTTGTAGAAGTTGAGATGCCGATGGGTATTATGAAATATAAAGTTCTGGAAATCCAGAGAAACGTATAAATAATCAAAAGAACAGAAGGAGGCCAAAGAAGTGGCAGAGCAGAAGAAGCAGGATACAAACCAGCTGCTGAAGGTTCGTCGTGAAAAGCTTGCAGACCTGCAGGCAAATGGAAAGGACCCGTTTCAGATCACAAAATTTGACCAGACACATCATTCACTTGAGGTGAAGAATCTCTATGAAGCACATGAGGCAGAGATCTTAAAAGACCGCAAGACTCCGGATGTAGAAGGTCTTGATGAAGCACAGGCAAGAGAAGTTCTCAAGAAGGACTATGAAGAAAGAAGAGAAATCATGGATGCGAGCCCGATCCACGTTGCGATCGCTGGCCGTATGATGTTCAAGCGTGTCATGGGAAAAGCTTCTTTCTGTAATATTCAGGACCTGCAGGGAAATATCCAGGTCTATGTGGCAAGAGATGCTATCGGAGAAGAATCTTATGCAGATTTCAAGAAATCCGACATTGGAGATATCTTCGGTCTGGAAGGTTTTGCTTTCAGAACAAGAACAGGCGAGATCTCTATTCACGCTGAAAAAATGACTATGTTAACCAAGAGTTTACAGATCCTTCCGGAGAAATTCCACGGACTGACAGATACAGATACTCGTTATCGTCAGAGATATGTAGACCTTATCATGAATCAGGACAGCAAGAACGTATTTATCAAACGTTCCCAGATCCTCAAAGAAATCCGTAACTTCCTTGCAGGGCGTGACTTCATGGAAGTAGAAACACCTATGCTGGTTTCCAACGCAGGTGGAGCAGCTGCAAGACCGTTTGAAACACATTACAATGCACTGAACGAAGATGTTAAGCTTCGTATTTCACTGGAACTCTATCTGAAACGACTGATCGTCGGCGGACTTGAGAGAGTTTATGAAATCGGCCGTGTATTCCGTAATGAAGGTGTTGATACACGTCACAACCCGGAATTCACTCTGATGGAGCTTTACCAGGCATATACAGATTATGAAGGAATGATGGAACTGACAGAATCCATGTTCCGTTATCTTGCAGAGAAAGTATGTGGTTCCACAAAGATTTCTTATAATGGTGTAGAGATCGATCTTGGTAAGCCGTTTGCCAGAATGACAATGAATGAAGCAATCAAAAAATATGCAGGAATCGACTTTGATGAAGTAGCAGATGATGAGGCAGCCAAGAAACTTGCTGACGAGCATCATATTGAATATGAGGCACATCATAAGAAGGGTGATATCATTAACCTGTTCTTCGAAGAATACTGTGAGAAAGAACTGATCCAGCCTACATTTATCATGGATCATCCGATCGAAATCTCTCCGCTGACCAAGAAGAAACCTTCTGATCCAAGCAAGGTAGAGCGTTTTGAGCTCTTCTGTAATACATGGGAAATGTGTAACGCATATTCCGAGCTGAATGATCCGATCGATCAGAGAGAGCGTTTCAAAGCACAGGATGCTCTTGCTGACGCTGGTGATGAGGAAGCAAACCACACAGATGAAGACTTCCTGAATGCACTTGAGATCGGTATGCCGCCTACAGGTGGTATCGGATACGGAATTGACCGTCTGGTTATGCTACTGACAGACAGCCAGGCAATCAGAGACGTACTTCTGTTCCCGACAATGAAGAGTCTTGACTCTGACAAAAAAGCAGGAAAATCCGGAGCAGTAGAAGAAGCAACTGCAAACGACAACAACGGATTCTTCAAAGACAACGCGAAGATTGACTTCTCCAACGTAAAGGTTGAGCCTTTATTTGAAGAAGAGGTTGATTTCGATACATTCAGCAAATCTGATTTCCGTGCCGTAAAGGTTAAAGAGTGTGTAGCAGTTCCGAAGAGCAAGAAGCTCCTTCAGTTCACACTGGATGACGGAACAGGTACAGACCGCACGATCTTAAGCGGAATCCACTCTTACTATGAGCCGGAAGAATTAGTTGGTAAGACACTGATCGCAATCACCAACCTTCCGCCAAGAAAGATGATGGGAATCGAGTCTTGCGGTATGCTGCTTTCAGCAGTGAATAATCTGAAGGATTCAGAGGATGAAGAACTGCATCTTCTGATGGTTGATAACCATATTCCGGCAGGTGCAAAGCTCTATTAAGATGATGTAAAGATGTACCTTTTTACCAAATAGACGGGACATACTTCATTTGATAAAAAACTGAAAAAACAGCGATTTACATCAAACTTACATCATTTGATGCAGAAATCGGTGCAAGCAAGAAAAAATCGCATAATTAGTGCAATGAGTGGGCAATTCCAATCGGGATTGCCCATTTTTAAAACAAACAGAAATACAAATCGTTAAGGAAAGAATCGAAGGTGGTGCAAACGAAAAAGCAGTATGGAGACTTTTCATTAACTGCCCTTTCGTTTGCATCAAT
>FMEL01000031.1 GCA_900066355.1 uncultured Ruminococcus sp. | reverse complement strand
ATTCTTCTTACCGGCTTTGATCACACCCTTCTTATTGACGGTTACGATCTTCTTGTTGCTGGATTTCCATGATTTGATAGAATCACCGTTTGCCATTGTAACTTTGATTTTCTTTGTAGTCTGTTTTTTCTGAAGTTTGATGGATTTCGCATTCAGTTTGATCGTTGCTGCAAGTTTGGTTCCATAGTCTCTTGTAGTTGTCTTGCCGCATACGGCGCATGTTCCCTGCTGTTTCTCCGGTGCGAATACGGTTGCTTTTGCAATTGTATTCCATACAAAGTTATGGGAATGAGCCTCAACCTGAACAACTGCTGTCGGCGCTACAAAATATGTGTACGGTGTTTTGGTAACTGTAATCTGATAACTTCCTGCCTGATCCGCACTCAGCGTTACATTACCATCTTTATCGGTTATTGCTTCTGTTGTTTTGTTTGTGTCCAGATTCTTCATTTCAACAGTACATCCTGCCGCTGCTTCATCTGTTCCCCACATATCTGTATCCCTGAAATTAATTGTAAATGCCTGCTCAGTTACTACTTTTTCCGGTACATTCTGGAAATAAAGATATTTATCACTGTATTTTGCAGTATCTGCCAATAAGAATACACCTAATTCATCACCATTTTTCAGTACTTCCTCATTTGTAGTACCGCCAAATCTGTTGTTTACCAGCGTACCAACTGCGGCACCCTGAATTTTGAAGATTCTGTTGATCCATCCATTGCCGCCAATTTCCAAATAAGCTTCCGGATTCTCAGCGAACTGCTCTCCATACATCTCTGCATGAAGTTTGTATAACGCATCTGTGATCGTTACCTGATTTCTTTTTGCTTCCGGTTTTTCGTATCCATATTTTTCTGCATCACCTGATGTTACTTCAAATGTGCGGATTTCAGCATCTGCTTCAGCTGTTTCATAGGAACGGACAGTTATTGTTGCAGTAGTGACATTCTGTGCATCTTTTGCTGCTTTTACAGCTTCATTCAGTTTGAGAAGTACTGCACTGGCTGCTTCCTCTGTCTGTGCATTTGCATCTTCTGCCTCTTTAATTGCTGCCTCAAGCGCTGCCTTTGTTCCTTCTTTATACTGTCCAGGTTCTGTACCTTCAACAATGTTTGCTGCAAATTCTTTTGCCTCTTTAATTCTGTCAGGTAATGTTGCAAGTGCTTCTTTGGTTCCTTTAACGGTAACGACTACTTCTACCGGCTGTTTGTATACCTGCTTTAAGAATTCATTTTCCGGATGCTTTTCCGCGAATTTGCCGTAACGCTCGCTGCTGAGTACAGAAGAAATTTTAATCTGAGTATCATCTTCTCTTCTGGTTACAAGCAGATTTTCATGCGTAATTACCGCATTATTAGATGATTTAAACTTGTTATATCCGGCGCCTTCCATGATCCACGGATCGTCAAACTGATCATCTGCAACGATACCTTCACCAGTTTTATTATCAACATTATAAATCCATTTTGGCTGTCCGTTTTCATCAAGAATCATTTCCTGGAATGCATGAAGATTTTCTTTGACAGAATCTTTATCTGCATTCTGTCCGTCATTGATTCCTGCAAAATAATTGTCTTTTGCAGCTTTCATCATATCCAGTTCAGCCTGTTTTTCTGCATCTGTAATTGCTTTAATTGTAACTGCAATCTGCTTTGATACGCTTACTCCACCACGGGTAAATGTAACGGTCAGATGTCCTGCCACATCATTATCACTGGTAAAGCGATCCAGATATGCTGCGTATCCATTAATCTGAATAGCATCTGTATCGGAGGTTACCGTAATTTCCTTGTTTTCAAATACATAATTCTGATTTTCATCTTTGATTCTGGTATATCTTGGAAGCTGAAGATCTGATTTACAATTTGAAAGATCAATTGCTTCTTTTGTATTAAAATCAATTATGCGGTCTGCTGTGTAATACTTGTTCAGGATTTTCTGAAGTTCTTCTTCTGTAGCTCCAGTCTCACCGGTTCCCTTTACTGTAACTGTAAAAGTTTTTCTATATGTAGCAAAATCATTTACAGATTCTACATTAGAATTTAACAGAGTGTCATTTGCTGTAAAGATTGCTGTCAATGTTACTTCTGTGTCTACTGCCGGTGCATGAATCTCGCCCGTTACCGGATTGATGATTGCATTTATCTCCGGTTCTTTCAGGCTGATCACATCCGGTTCAGAAGAAGACCATGTAATTTCAGACCATGCAGTTCTGGCGCTGTTCGTCATACACTGCGGAAGTGTCAGTGCTGATTTTACATCACCAATGTCTGTATTATCTCCCTTGATCGTATCCCACGTAAGAGCATCCTTTTCAGCGGACATTTTTGCATTGTAATGATCACAATCCCATCCAATTGTTGCCCTGCTCTCTCCGCTCTTTACAAAAGCTCCGTTCAGCTCAAATATATACACAAGAGAAACATTTGTACTGTTAATTCCACTCAATGATGAACTTGGAGTATCTGCCTTGTTGTAATTGATTGTTCCACCTGTTGCAATTACATCTGGGGTATCTGTTGAAGCAACGTATACATTTACATCTGAAGCGCCTGCAATATCATATTTCGCAATTTTAGTCTTTACAAAATCACAAATATTTTTGCAGGATGCAAATTTCGGACGAAGTGTATACTCTTTGTCAAACTGTTTTTTTACAGCTTCTACTGTTGCCTGATCAGCTTCTGAAACATTTGCTGCTCCCATAAGAACCGGAACAGTAATGTTTTCTTCATCACCTGATGGTTTGTAGGATCCTGTTGCTTTTTTGTATCCGTCTGCCTCAATGGTATAATCATAGGTTGTATTTTTATCCAAGGTATAGACGCCGTCTTTTGCGGTTACAGTTATGGTATCTGTATCACCAAAATAATCTTCTTCCTCATATGTCACGGAAATTTTTGCATTTGCAATGTCTGCACCCTTAAAATCAACCGGTTTGAATGTAACATTATACTTGCTGATGTCTTTTTCCATCTGAATGTCGATGGTTTTGTTCGCATCCGGTGTAATGGAGCCGTTCACTGTCTTGTAGTTCGTAGCTTCAATGGTGTAATTATAGGTTACTCCATTGACAAGCTTATAACTGCCATCATCTTCAGCTTTTATGCTATCCCAGTCGCCATCTTTTTTTACCTTTACTGCAGAACCTGTAATTGGATTTCCGGTTGCCTTGTCTGTAACATTAAAGCTGATATTTCTTATAATCTTTTTCTTAAGCTGTACAGTTTTTACTGTATTTTCTTCCTCTGGATTGAAGGTAAAATAACTGTCTTTATAATCAAGATATCCGTCTCTTGTAACAGTCAGCGTATACTCTGCGCCCTTTTCCATCTTATATGAGCCATCCGTTTCCGGAGAAACTGCAGTCCAGTTTTTCTCTAATTTGACGGTTGTGTTTCCATCTGTTGTAAGATCGGAATTATCGTCTGCATCCACTACTTTGACAGTCATGGTGTAGTTCGGCTCTGCAGCTTTAATTGTAATAGTAAATTCCTGCTCTGCAAGGGCAGCTGCAGCAGCGGCTGCTTCGTCATTGATAGTATCTGCACTTGTGCCATCTGCAAATACTCTCAACTTCGCCTTAAAACTCTGATCCCCCTGCGCTGCTGTTGGACGGTTAACTATGGATATACTTCCGGTTTTACTAGGTGTTTTGTCTATCTTCAGCCATTCACAAGAACTATCAATATACCACCCCGATATATATGGAAAATATTTACCACCAGTAAATCTCGAAAATGCTATTGATGTAATATTAGAGCCTCTTGATGATTTTAAATCCATTGTATAAGATAAACCATCTGCACTTTTTGCTCCATTACTAATGAGTTTTTTACTGCCACTAATGTAATTTTCCTCAAGCCATTTCTTTGCCGCAGCCTTTGCTTCAGCATCGCTGGCTGTATCTGACTCGGCATCACTGAATGCTGCAATATCATCACTGTCTGAAGCATTCTCATCTTCTTCTACAGAAAACACCTCTGTATCAGATATTTCATCCTGAGATGCATCCCCAATTGTCAGATTTTCTGCATTCTCTGACTCCTCATTCTGCGCAGAAAGCCCCGCATCAGCTTCCTCATCTGTATCTGCCTGTACTTCTATCGTTTCCTGTCCGCCATCAGAGAAATCAATATCTGCTGCAAATGCATTAGATGGAATCATTGTTACGGTCATCATTGCCGCCATAGCAATCGCTGATAACCGTTTCATTAATTCTTTTTTCTTCACTTTGCTCCTCCTTTTGTGAATTATTATTTTAGCAACAAAAAACAGAGCCTCATGAATTGATGAGTCTCTGTCCTTTATAACGTGTTGGCTTGCCGACTGATAATGTCTTCCGCGTTTGACATTAAATACAGCAAAAAACAGTTCCGGATTCGCACCGGATTTCCTCAAACTGACTAGCAAATCAGACCACGTTTGGTTATCTTGTTGTCCGATTATTATAACACTTTCACCTGATAGCGTCAATTTATTTACAGTATTTCAGGTATTTTTCCAAACTTTAGAATAATTTCAAAAGTTATTATCTACCTTTAAGGGATCGTATTTCATCACAGGAAAGGCCTGTAACTTCCGCCTTGTATAATCCTGGTTTCTTATTTTATTTTCATTTTACATTGAATTTCTCTATTTCCTGAACGGAATATCCTGTGTATTGGGCAATTTTCTCAATCATTTCACCAGATGCAAGCATTGCACACACAATCTTTCGCATATTTTCCTCGATCCCCTCTTTCCGTCCTAGATCATAACCTGAATCATATCCTGCTTCGTATTCTGCTTTTCGGAGTTTTCGTTCTTCCTCTTCCTTATTGTACTCGAATATGCTCATTCCGATCACCTCCGACCTGTGTTTTCGTAGAAATATTTGCAGCCGTCCCATTTTTGCTGTTCTGTCTTTTTTCTGAAGTAACCTTTTTGTTCTTTTTTGACTGGATTTAAAAGCATGGATTTCTGAAGTGAATTAAGAATATCAGACGGCATTACTGCCTTGAACTTTATAGAAATATGCTTTGGTTTTATAGTACCATTTGCTCTAAAACTTTGCAAGATGTTTTAGAACAATGTTTGTTTATATATAGAGAGAGACCGGAGTCGCGATGGACTCCGGTCTTAAAAAAGTGAGTTATCTGATTTTTATTTTACTTTTACTTTAACTGTATAAGATTTCTTTCCGGATTTTACGGTAATCTTTACAGTTCC
>FMEL01000027.1 GCA_900066355.1 uncultured Ruminococcus sp. | reverse complement strand
ATACAAATCAACACATAATAATTTAAATTCGTAACTATAACGCATAAAAATACCCTCCTTACTGGTTTGTCCAGTAAAGAGGGTACATATCAAAAATCCCGCACCGGCGTTATTTATTAAAATATTTTGTTTTTTAATCTTCAACACTCTCTACTGAAACTTCTTTTTTCTTCCTACTTTTACCAGAAATCATCTTGTGTCCTGTATAAATAGCCATAATCATGCAAAGCAAAGAACTTGCTGCAAAGTACTTATGGCATTCTTTTGATCCCTTATAACCTGTATAAAAAGTTCCAAACATTGTAATCAGTGCACCGATAGACCAATATTTATGTGATTTCATTCAGATACCTCCTGCCGTTTTTCTTAATCATATACCTTTTAAAAGATATATACAAACTGGGATTGTTCAAGCTTTTCAAATACTAACGTCCTTAATTCTGTTCAATAATTGATTTATAGTAGTTACCAAAGTCAGCAAGTGAATTAACAATTGGAAGCATTTTTGTTCCGAGTTCCGTTAAGCCGTATTCAACTCTCGGTGGCTGCTCATGGTAATCGTGGCGATATGCCAGCCCATCACTCATCATTTGTCTTAAACTATCTGTCAAAACCTTTTGTGAAATACCATCTATACTTCGTTGTAGCTCATTGAATCTCCATGGACGCTCTTTTAAGTTACGCAAAATCAGCAGTTTCCATTTTCCTCCGATAAGAGATACTGCTGTTGCAACTGGGCATTCCGGTAATTCTTCTTTTGCTCGCATAATTCTCACCTCCGAGTCTATTGTAACACATTCATTTTTGAGTGTACAGTTACAAAAAGGTGCGTACTTGTTTTTGTATGTGTCTCACACTATACTAATACCAAGCAACCAGAAACTACAAATTAACTATGGAGGTTATTATGGCAAATTACACAAAAACAACTATTGGAAAGGAAAACCGAATTGAGCTGCATAAAAAGTTGTCTTTAACAGGTGCAGAAATCAGTTTAAACGAACTACCTGCAGGAGCAAATGTCCCATTTGTTCATTCTCATAAAGAAAATGAAGAAATCTATGGAATTCTTTCAGGTAACGGCAAAGCCATAATTGATGGAGAAGAAATCAGCCTTTCAACTGGAGACTGGCTAAAAATCGCACCTGCTGCAAAGCGTCAGTTTTTTGCATCCGATATTTCTGGAATTACTTATATCTGCATTCAGGTAAAAGAAAATTCTCTGGAACATTTTACAGCAGAGGATGCTGTAATCGGCTAATTAAAAGTATTTATTTACAAAAATGCACAGTTCCCGATAAGCTAAGAACTGTGCATTCCTTTTTTCTTCAATTTTACGATTTCTCAATTTTTCAATACACTAAGCAGTTTGTCATAATCCTGAAAGCAAATTCAATTTCTATGATTCTTTCTTCTTTTTCTTCTGATTGTCTGTTTGTCTCAGTCATCTTGACTCCTTTCCTCCAGGATTCCGGAAATAAAAAATGCCTGTCTGGAACTTTTATAGATAGTAAAGTTCCAAACAGACATTACTGTTTGACCATTAGCTGTAGCTAATAGAATTGAATACTGTTTCAGCTAATTTATGTTTGCAGGTTTGGGAGAGATTGTTTCTTTTCCCGCCTTTTCTCTGATTTACATCCCCGAATAAGGGGTGACAACAGAGCGGAACCCAAATGTTAGCTGAACTTCCTAAAACCCATGTTTGCAAACCGGTAATTTTGATTAGCTGTCAGCTAACAAAAATCGGATCACGTTAGCTGGAAATTGATCATTTTAAATGGAATTTTGTGTCACGAACGTGATTAGAAAATAACAAAAGCGTTCGTTGTCAGCTAATCCAGCTAACATTTTCGAACGCTTTGAAGCCCGTCGCCAAGAGGATTTGAACCTCCGACCCCTCGCTTAGGAGCAACTTTTATGCAGGTTCAGACTAGTCCAACAGAGACAACCTATTCATTTATAAGTCCAGTAAAAAAGCGTCTTCCCGGACTATTTCTGTTCATATAAGATCATTGAAAATTATTCCGGATTTTTACATTTTCTGAGAAAATGATTGTACGCTTCTAATATAAAGCGCCAACTCCATCTATAATTTTTCAAATCACAAAATCCAACTATCCTGCCCATTTAAAAGCGGGAAATGAAATGTGTGATACACTATTTTCTTTGTCAGATTTCTTCTAAATTATACATCAGATACCGCCATTTACGCAAGATGCTTTGGCCACTATTTTACCTCTTTTTTCTCACATGGTAACTGTTCACAGCAACATATCATCTGTGAACCGTTACAAGTACCTCATTTATTCCTTATTTTTTACAGTTTTTTCTTGAAAAATTCCTGTGTGTCATTACAATAAGATTATTGTAACTGTTCAGTACCCTCACAGTTATAAATTATTATCTTATCCATGGAGATCATCTATGCAACAATCCACCGATCTGCAGAATCTTTTACATTCTGTCCACAAAAAAAGCTATCCTGCCTACAAAGCTCTGAAAGGCAGCTATCCGTTCAATAATTATATTCTCTCCATTGATCATGTACAGGGAGATCCTTTTGCCTCTCCCTCTCACATCAGTATCCGGATCCCGCACAAAACAGCCGGTTTTCCAAAAGAATATTATAAAGATTCCGTCACCAGCATGACCCTTTCCGATTATCTCGCCAGACAGTTTGAAAAACAGATTGTCCACTATACCTTCCGTGCAAAAGGCTCCGGCAAAAGTGGCCTGATCTCCATCAGTCACTGCGGACAGGAAGTTCTTAAACGTACCGCCTGTGAGATCACGGAAAAAGAAATCATCGCCCGTTTCTTTATCGGATTTCCGGCAAACGGAAGAACGATCAACGCCACTGAACTGGAAAAGATTCTCTTTGATTTTCTTCCGGTCTGTGTACAGAAGGCCTTTCTCTACAAAAATACAAATCACCAGGAACTGCAAGCGGCTATTTTTCTTGCTGAAGATCAGACCTGTATCCGAAAGCAGCTCTCTTCAGGAAATCTTGTCGCCTTTGTCGCTGACGGCTCCATTCTTCCGAGAGAAAGCGGGATTTCTTCCCGTCCAATGAAAGATTCCGTCCCTTTTATTTCCCCGGAATCTCTGCGTGTCACCATGACTCTTCCGCATAAGGGAGAAATCTCCGGCATGGGAATCCCGCGCGGCATTACTCTGATCGTGGGCGGCGGCTACCATGGAAAATCTACGCTTCTGAATGCTCTGGAACTCGGTGTATACAACCATATTTCCGGTGACGGCCGCGAATATGTCATCACAGACGATACCGCGCTGAAACTTCGTTCCGAAGACGGACGTTTTATTAAAGATGTAGATATCTCTCTGTTTATCAATGATCTTCCGAATCAGAAAGACACTCGTTGTTTTTCTACAGAAGACGCCAGTGGAAGCACCTCCCAGGCGGCTGGCATCGTAGAGGGAATGGAGGCCGGAAGCAGAGTTTTCCTGCTGGACGAAGATACGTCTGCCACAAATTTCATGGTGCGTGATACTTTCATGCAGGAAGTGATATCCAGAGAAAAAGAACCGATCACCCCATTTCTTGAACGTGCCGAAGATCTCTATAAGAAGGCCGAGATATCCACAATCCTCGTGGCCGGAAGCTCCGAAGCATTTTTCCACATTGCAGACACGATTATCCAGATGGATTCCTATCATCCTGTAGATATCTCCGAAAAAGTCAGAGCATTATGTGGAAAATATCCTCTGAATCCTGTCAAAGCATCAGCGTTTGCCTTTCCGACAAGTCATCGCATCATGAAAAAGCAGGCTCCTTCCATCCGCTCACACGGAAGGAACGCCGGCCGCCCGGAACAGCTCAAAATAAAAGTACATGGAAAAGATGGATTCCTGATTGGAAAACAGGATGTAGATCTCCGCTACGTGGAGCAGCTGATTGATCCGGAGCAGACAGCAGCACTTGGACTGCTTCTCAAATATGCCATCGAAAAGCTTGCCGATGACCACCGCACTGTCGCAGACATCATTGAAATTCTTTCCGGACAGCTTGAGCAGAACGGACTCTCCTTCCTGTCCGGAGGTTCTTATATTTCCTGTGGCTATGCCATGCCAAGACTCCAGGAAATCTATTCCTGTTTTAATCGTTATCGGAGGTAATAAACAACTCAAAAAAAGATACCCGGAAATCATGCATCATAATTTCCAGATATCTTTTCTTTATTAAAATAAGGGGGTTAATGTAGGATATAACTTTCTAAATCTCTGATAACATTCTTCATATTTCGCCACCAGTTCTTCTTCCGGCTCAACGGTGTCTACTACGTGAGCCATCTTCTTTCCGATGGTCTCAACATCCGGATATGCTCCGCATCCTACGGCTGCCAGCATGGCTCCGCCCATGGACGGTCCTTCCTCAACTTCAAGGACATCTACTTTAAGGTTCATCACATTTGCGATGATCTTTTTCCAAAGCGGACTCTTCGCACCGCCACCGCAGATCTTGGTCCGTTCGATCTTAATGCCGAGTTTTCTTGCTACTTCCAGAGAATCACGAAGTCCGAAAGCCACACCTTCCAGAACAGCCTGTGTCATGTCAGCTCTTGTGGTGTCCATGGACATTCCAAAGAACACACCTCTTGCGTCCGGATTGTTGTGCGGTGACCGCTCTCCCATCAGGTACGGAAGGAAGAATACATGATTTTCGCCAAGCTTCTCAATTGGAGCCTGTTCTGCAGCGAAATCTTTTGTCTGAAGAATTTCTTCTGCCCACCATTTGTTGCAGGATGCTGCACTTAACATACAGCCCATCAGGTGATAGCTTCCATCTGCATGGCAGAAAGAATGCAGTGCGTTATTCTCATCAACGCCGAAGTTCTTGCTGGAGATAAAAATGGTTCCTGACGTTCCAAGAGAAATATTGCACTGTCCGTCACCAACGGTTCCTGTTCCGACCGCAGCAGCTGCATTATCTCCGGCACCTGCCACAACTTTGACATCAGCAGAAAATCCGAGTTTCTCTGCCACTTCCGACTTCAGCGTTCCGACCACTTCCCAGCTCTCATACAGTTTCGGAAGCTGTTCTTCTCTTACGTCGCAGATCTCCATCATTTCCCTGGACCAGCAACGGTTCTTTACATCAAGAAGGAGCATACCGGATGCATCAGAAACATCTGTGCAGAAAGATCCGGAAAGTCTGTAAGCAAGATAGTCTTTCGGAAGCATGATCTTTGCAATTTTTGCAAATTTCTCCGGCTCATTTTTATTCATCCACAGGATCTTCGGAGCTGTAAAACCTGCAAAAGCAATGTTTGCTGTATATGCAGACAGTTTCTCTTTACCAATCTCGTTGTTGAGATATTCTGTTTCTTTCTGGGAACGTCCATCATTCCAGAGAATTGCCGGGCGAATGACCTTGTCATTCTCATCCAGCGTTACCAGTCCATGCATCTGTCCCCCAAATCCGATTCCTGCCACCTTAGAACGGTCAATTCCCTCTGTCAGTTCTTTCATTCCCTCTACGCTCTGCGTAAACCAGTCCTCCGGATTCTGTTCTGACCAGCCCGGATGCGGAAAAAATAATGGATATTCTTTTGATACTGTTTTCAGTATCGTTCCATTTTCATCCATTGCCAATAATTTGACAGCAGATGTTCCTAAATCAATACCAATATAAATCATAGATTATTTTACCTTTATAACTGCTTTAACAAGGTCTGTCTTGTTATTTACAGCTTCATCATATGCGTCTTTAATATGATCCAGATCAAACTCATGTGTTACAATATTCTTAACATCAATTGCTCCACTTGCAACTGCTGCAATTGCTTTTGGATAAATATTCTTATAACGGAACACAGATTTAATTGTTGCTTCCTTGTCCATAATCTGAGCAAAATTATAATTGATTTCTTCTTTTGAGGAAATTCCAACTAATGTAATTGTTCCCCCTCTTCTGACAATAAATGGAGTCTGTGCAATAGTCACAGGTGATCCGGCAGTCTCAAATACTACATCTGCACCTCTTCCACCTGTCAGTTCTTTGATTTTTTCAAGAGCATCTTCCTTTCCACTGTTAATCACAGCTGTTGCTCCAAGTTCCATGGCTTTATCCAGACGAGCCTGAACAAGATCTGCCACAATGATCTGACCTGCACCATGTGCTTTGCATGCCAACAGAGTTACAAGACCAATACATCCAGAACCAAGGATTACAACTGTATCTCCAGTTCCTACATTTCCCTGCTCAGCTGCATAAAATCCTACTGACAATGGCTCAATC
This sequence comes from uncultured Ruminococcus sp., assembly GCA_900066355.1. Lineage (GTDB taxonomy): Bacteria > Bacillota > Clostridia > Lachnospirales > Lachnospiraceae > Blautia_A. The sequence continues at coordinate 9,150 of FMEL01000027.1, read as the reverse complement.
AGTGCACCTTCTTTTGTAGATACATTTTCTGGAAGTTTGAAACACATATCTTCTGGAAAAGCGATAAATTCTTCATTACATCCCTGAACTGGAGGAGTTGCAAGAAATACAACATCTGGACATAAATTATAATGTCCTGATTTACAGAATTCGCATTTACCACAAGTAATTCCCGGTTCCAGAGCAACGCGATCTCCGACTTTAAGATTTTCCACACCTTTACCCACTTCAACAATTGTACCTGCACACTCATGTCCTAACATGAAATCCTCTGAAAGATCCACTTTGTATGCACCACAGCATCCATTATGATAATAGTGTACATCTGATCCACAAATTCCAACATATTCTAATGATACAAGAACCTCTTTGTCTTTGATCTGAGGAACAGGAATCTCTTTAATTACCATATTATCTGTGCCTCTCATAACAGCACTTTTCTGTAACATCTTCATTGTAACTTCCCCTTTCTCTCTTAGAGTAATTGCCCGATATGTTCTGACATACCGGGCAACACTTAATAACCTAATTATTCTTCAGCTGCTTTCACATCATCTTCGGTAAGTTCACCATTATCAATATAGATCTGAATGTAATCATCTACGTTATCTGCATTGATTTCCGGAGCATCTACATAATCATTTACATCTGTTACTTCCATTTCACCATTAACAACTTTTTCTGCATACTCCAGATTCTTCTCAGCAAGGTCTGCTGCTGACTGTAATGCTGTAGAAGTAAGAAGTCCTTCTTTGATCAGGAGACATCCCTGTGCTGTTCCATCAACACCATATGCCAGGAAATTCGCTGTTCCATCTTCATTGAAATAATCTTTATTTTCTCTGATTGCTTCTATCGCACCTGCTGCCATGTTATCGTTCATAGAAATGATAGCATCAATATGAGTTCCCGCCTGTACCCAGGATTCCATCAATGTAAGTGCTTCATCACTGTTCCAGTTTGCAAAATCTTCATAAAGAATCTTTACATCTGTACGTTTGCTGAAGAAGTTCTCATCCCATGCTTCACGTCTTTTATCTGCATGATAATTTCCGGAAGGTCCTTTCAATACAACAACATTTGCATTTTCAGGAACTTCATCTACAGCTCTTGTTGCACTGACTTTTGCCTGCTCGATTGGATCTGCATCAACAGTACCCGTTCCTGCCATAACAGAAGTATCATCTCCACCATCCAGATCATTCTGATGTGTAGTCGGATTTGTTGTGATAACCGGAATTCCTGCATCTACAAGCTGCTGCACATATGGAGCCTGAGCACCATTGTTATTTGACTGTACAATAACAAGATCATACTGTTTTGTAATACAATCTTCCAGCAGACCGTTTTCTTTATTATCATCGCCCTCGCCACTTACACAGGTAAGTTCAATATCATCATACTTTTCTGCCTGCTTTTTCATTTCAGTTGTAAGCCATGCCGCAAAGGTATCTGAACTTGCTCTTGCAACAAAACATACTCTCTTTGCATCTGCTGCACTGACACTCATCGCCGGTACCATAGACACTGCCATAACACTTGCCAATAAAATTGCTCCGATTTTTTTTGCTTTCATAAATTACTTCCTCCTTAATAAAATGTGATTTACTTATACTGTCACTTCCTCGACAGAATAGTTTCTCTTTTACGCCCGTTTATTCCCCTCTTCTTTAACAATGATCACTTTTCTTGATTTTTTAGATTTACTTACCACATCAAATGCTACTGCAAGAACAATAATTGCACCTTCAATAATCTGCTGAATATAAGAGTTAACACCCAGAAGATTCATAACATTTTCCAGAAAACCAATGATAAATGCTCCGGCTATTGTTCCACTTACTGTACCAATACCGCCTGTAAAAGAAGTACCGCCAACGATTGCTGCTGTCAGACCTGTCATTTCATATCCAATTGCACCGTTAGGAAGACCTGCATTATTTCTTGCCATAAAAATCATTCCTGCAAGTCCTGTCATAATACCATTTAATATGTAAGATTTATAAATATTTCTCTTTGCATTAATACCACTCGCTTCTGCTGCCGCACGACTTCCACCGATTGCATATAGTGCACGTCCATATCGTGTATTATTAACCAGATACCAGACAACAATTGTTACAAGTATTACCAGAATTACTGGCACTGGCACCGGACCTACCATTCCCTGTCCGATCTTAACAAAATTTCCTAACTGAAGAATATTCTGTCCACCGGTAAAATAAAGAGCAAGTCCTCTGGCTGCCTGCTGCATACCAAGCGTCGCAATGAATGCCGGCACATTAAACTCCGCAATGAAAAATGCATTGACAAGATTACATCCCACACCAGTTGCTACTGCTACGATAAGTGCAAGTAAAATAGAGTTTGTCGCTTTGTAAACAGATACAGAATAAACACCTGCCAATGCAAGTACAGAACCAACCGACAGATCAAGAAATCCACTGATAATCAGAAGCATTTCACCATATGCAATCAGAATTCCGACGCATAACTGCCTCGTAACATTGATCAAGTTGCTGTACTGAAGGAAATATGGACTGATAATGCTACATGCCCCAAACAATACGATCAGTACAATATAAATACTAAATTTTTGTAAGTTATTTATTTTTTTTGTTTTCATTCTCTTTACCCTCCGCACATTCAACCGTTCTTTAAGCCAGTTGCGTATCTCATAATTACTTCCTGAGAGAATTCCTCTCTGTTGATACATCCGCTTATTTTACCCTGGCACATGATATAGATTCTGTCACACATTCCAATCAGTTCCGGAAGCTCTGAGGATACCATGATGACCGCTTTGCCTTCCTTTACAATATCTGTAATCAGTTTATAGATTTCAAATTTTGCTCCGACATCGATACCTCTTGTCGGCTCATCCAGGATCATAATATCTGGCTCACACAAAAGCCATCTTGCTAAAAGTACTTTCTGCTGATTTCCTCCGGAAAGTGTGGAAATAGCGGTATCAAGAGTCGGTGTCTTTACATGCATCTTCTCGAAGCTTTCTTTTACACTCTGTTTTTCTTTTGCCTTATGCGTATAACCCTTGTAGATAATTTTTTCCAGACTGGCAAGACTGGCGTTTTCCATAACACTCCTGACAGGAATAATTCCGTCATCTCGTCTGCTCTCAGAAAGCATGACCATCTTCTGTTGAATACTGTCATGAGGACATTTAATCTTTGCCTCTTTTCCATTAATAAAAACCTGACCTGAATCATGAGGATCCAAACCAAAAATCGCTCTCATAGTCTCTGTTCTTCCAGCTCCGACCAATCCGGCAAAACCAACAATCTCACCTTTCGCAACATGGAAATTTATATCTTCAAAGAGATCTTTCTGAGAAAAATCCTTTATCTCAAGAGCTTTATCTCCAATCGGAACTGTTTCTTTCGGATATACATTATCCAGTTTTCGTCCAACCATTCTGGCAATGACCGTATCAAGATCAAGATCTTCCGCTCTGTCTGTTGAAACTACAGCACCATCTCTTAAGACTGTAATGTCATCTGCGATTCGGAAAACTTCCTCCATCTTATGTGAGATATAAATAATTGAAATACCCTGTGCTTTCAGTTCTTCTATCTTACGGAAAAGATTTTCAACCTCGCGATCTGTAATGGAAGATGTCGGCTCATCCATAATAATAACCTGTGCATTATTTGTAACTGCTTTGATAATCTCAAGCATCTGAATATCCGATACTGTCAGAGTTTTCAGTTTCTGTGTTGGTTCATATGGAAGATTCTCATCTTTAAGAAACTGTCTGGCATCCCGTCTTATTTTTCTCCAGTCTACTTTTCCGAATCTGTTAACTGGAAGCCGCCCCAAAAAAAGATTCTCCTCTACAGAAAGTTCCGGCACATAATTTAATTCCTGTGCTACCATGGAAATTCCCATTTCCATAGCCTGTATAGGATTCTTGATTGTTACTGGTTTTTCATCAAGATATATCTGACCCTTATCTGCCTGATACAATCCCATGATAATTTTCATCAGTGTAGATTTTCCGGCTCCATTTTCACCACAAAGCGCATGAACGGTTCCTTTTCTTACTGCAAAATCAATTCCGCTCAATGCTTTTACGCCAGGAAAGGATTTCTCTACTCCGCTGACCCGCATCTTGATTTCGTCCATTACTTCACCGCCTTTTTAATTTGCTTGACCTGCTTTCTATTTAAGAGTATATTCCTGTGTTTTACTTATGTCAATACTTTTATGTAAGTTTGTAGAATATATAATAAATTATAATTATTTATTTGTGCATTTTTTATATTTAATCCTGTTTCATCTTATGTATTGACATTTTTTTCACATTATTTGCATTAATATTTTAACAAAAGTTTTTATTTATCCTCTAGTATTCACTCAACAAAAATGCTATTATATGCATATAGGCAATATATTTTTTATATATTCCGCACAAAAGGAGGCAAACCTAATGGAAGAGTATCTTAATAAATCCAAAATATCCGGAGACATTTTCAGATTTCTATACTTAAATAAACAGAGTTCCCGACAGGAAATTGCACAATCTCTCGGCATCAGCCTTCCTACAACTACCCGTAACCTTAATGCACTGCAGGAATCTGGTTTTATTGAAAATGCCGGAGAATTCCAATCTACCGGAGGGCGAAAAGCAATTAGATATCAATGTGTCGCAAATTCCAGATATGCGATTGGTATTGATATCTCTCGAAATCATCTTTCTATCGTATTGATTGATCTTGCTTTAAATATCATTGATAATACAAGACTTCGAATTCCATTCCACGAAAGTCACGACTACTTCTGCATTCTGAAACAGGAATTCGAAAAAATTGTTTCGAAAAACATACCTGACCGTTCTAAATTACTTGGAGTTGGCATTGCTCTTCCAGTCATCATAGGCGAAGATCATAAGACTGTAACATACGCAACAGTAATCCCTCTGTCTTTAAACATTTACAATTTCTTCAGCGACTATATACATGAACCGTTTTTATTCTTCAATGATGCAAACTCTGCCGGCCTGGCAGAAAGCTGGAAAGGAGATTATAAAGATGCTGTTGCATATCTTTCTCTAAGCAGCAGTATTGGTGGTGCATATATGAATAATAAAATGATCTACGGAGGTTCCAATAACAGAGGCGGTGAATTCGGTCATATGACAATCATACCTCATGGAAAGCGCTGTTACTGCGGTAGATATGGATGTCTGGATGCTTACTGTGCTGCCAATGTACTAACTGATTTCACAGAAGGAAATTTAAAAGAATTTTTTGATATTTTAAAATCAGGAACCAATCGGGGAATTCAGAATATATTTGAAGATTATACCGATTATCTGGCAATCGCCGTAAATAATCTTCGAATGTGCTTTGACTGCGATGTTATACTGGGAGGAAATGTTGGTGCGTATATGGCAGATTATATCGAGGATTTTCGTGAAAAAGCATCAAAGTTAAATCCTTTCGAGAGAGATGGCAGCTATATCCGCGTATGCCATTATCGCACAGAAGCTGCTGCCGTAGGTGCTGCTATTTATTATATTGACCAGTTCATTCAAAATTTCTAATCTTTAAAACCTATAAATCAATCAGATAACAGAAAACTGCCGCCATCCCGGTGAATCTTACCAGGTGGCGGCAGTTTAAAGTTCTGTTTTATTTTTAGGGAAAGGAAAGAGTTCCGGCAACTCTCCCGGCATTGAAGTGTTGCCGAAGGTCTTAAAAGGCTTTTCCTTTAAGACAATTACATCTTACAATATAAAATGTGAGGAGTTTTTGTCTTTTTTCTAATAAAATTATAAAATTTATAAAATAATTATATCTTTCAGGCTTTTCTTTTGTCTAATTTTCTGGAAAGCATCATTCCAATTCCCTGAAGGATCTGTACAAGCACGACAAGGATCACGATCGTAACCAGCATGATGTCTGTCTGATAGCGGTAATATCCGTAACGGATCGCGATATCACCAAGACCGCCTCCGCCAACAGTACCTGCCATGGCAGAGTATCCAAGGATGGTTCCTACTGCGATAGTCACTCCTACAAGAAGAGAAGTTCTTGCCTCTGCGAGAAGAACCTTCCAGATAATGGTTCCTGTTCCCGCTCCCATACTGACAGCAGCTTCGATCACACCTGGCTCCACCTCTTTAAGAGAAGACTCTACCATACGTGCAATAAACGGAGCGGCCGCGATCACAAGTGGAACAATTGTCGCACTGGAACCATAGCTCTGTCCTACGATCAGCTTGGTGAGTGGAATCACCAGAATCAGAAGAATCAGAAACGGTATACTTCGAAGAATATTCACAATAACATCCAGAATTTTATAGAGAGGGGCATTTGGACGGATTCCCTCTTTGTCTGTAACTGCCAGAAGAATTCCAAGCGGAAGACCCAGGACATATCCGAAGAATGTAGATACCAGAGTCATATACAATGTATCTCTTGTGCCTTCCAGCAGCATCATAATTGTCTGATCATCCCACATCTTCCTTCAACTCCTCTACTCCCATATTGATTTCTTTCAGGTACTGGATCATCTTATCTGCCACTTCTTCAAGTTCCGGAAGCTGCAGGATCATTTCGCCCTGTGCCTGTCCATTGATGTTCTTTGTATCTGCATACAGAATATTGACAGGCGTTCTGTATGTCAGAACCAGATTCGCAATTACCGGTTCAAAAGAGGATTTCTCCCGGAAGGTCACACGAACCAGGCGTTTGCCTTTCATTTCCTTAATCTGGGTTCTTCCACTGAATACCAGCTTTCTGGCTTCGTCTGTCTTTGGATTTCGGAACAGTTCCTCCACCGTTCCCGTTTCTACCAGAGAACCTCTCTCCAGAACTGCTACCTTGTCGCAGATTTCCTGCACAACGCTCATCTCATGTGTAATAACAACAACTGTGATTCCATAGTCTCTGTTGATCTCTTTGATCAATTCCAGGATTGCCTTGGTTGTCTGAGGATCCAGTGCACTGGTCGCCTCATCACAGAGAAGGATCTGCGGATCACTTGCCAGTACTCTGGCGATCGCCACCCTCTGCTTCTGGCCTCCGGAAAGCTGGGACGGATAAGAAAGAGCCTTCTCCTCAAGTCCTACAATCCTAAGATATTCCAGAGCCTTTTTGCGGGCTTCTGCTTTCCCGATCCCGGCAATCTCCATCGGAAAACAGACATTATCCAGTGCTGTTCTCTGCATAAGAAGATTAAAATGCTGGAAAATCATTCCTATCTTCTGACGCTCTTTACGGAGCTCTTTTTCTGAGAGCTCCGTAAGATTTTTGCCGTTAACTTTTACTGTTCCTGATGTTGGTCTTTCCAAAAGGTTCAGACATCGCACCAGTGTACTTTTGCCTGCACCAGAGAGACCGATGATTCCAAAGATCTCTCCCTTTTCGATAGAAAAACTGATGTTTTTGGCTGCCTCTACAGTTCCGCCCTTGGTTTCAAAGCGCTTGCAGAGGTTTTCAACCTGTATCATCGGTTCCATTTCATTTCTCCCCCTGTCCCTTAAAAATACCTGAATTCCTGTTATTCTGCGTCAGCCTCTGCTGCTTCTGTTGTCTCAGCATCTGTGTCAGCTGCTTCGTCTGCAGCTTTTTCTGTGTCATCTGTTGAATCCTCGAACGGAACAACTGCACCGTCGTATTTCTCGTTGATAAAGTCCTTGATCTCATCAGATTTCAGAGTGTCTACCAGGGCTTTGATTGCTTCGCTGTCTTCATTTCCTTCTTTGACTGCAATGACATTTACATAAGTTTTTGCTGCCTCGGAATCAGAAGTTTCGTGTGCGATGGAGTCATTGGATACGGAATATCCTGCCTGCAGTGCATAGTTACCGTTTCATACTACGAATGCAACTTCATCTTTGACACGGGAAACCTGTGCTGCTTCCAGCTCCTCGATCTTAATGTTCTTCGGGTTTTCTTCGATATCCTTGACAGTTGCCTCAAGTCCTGCTCCGTCTTTCAGAGTGATCACACCGTTGTCCTGGAGAAGCAGAAGTGCTCTTGCTTCGTTTGTAGTATCGTTCGGAACTGCGATCGTATCGCCATCTTCCAGGTCATCAAGAGTTTCTTTTTTGCCAGGATAGATTCCAAATGGCTCATAGTGGATTCCGCCTGCGTTCACAAGGTGTGTTCCCTGTTCTTCGTTGAAGTTGTCAAGATATGGAATATACTGGAAATAGTTCGCATCAAAATCTCCTCTCTCTACTACAAGGTTTGGCTGTACATAATCATCAAATACCGTAACTTCCAGATCCCATCCTTCTTTCTCGAGGATTGGTTTTGCTTCTTCCAGAATCTCTGCATGCGGTGTTGCAGAAGCTGCTACTTTGATGGTTCCTTTCTCTGCATCAGCGCTTACAAGAACGCCATCTCAAATTCTTTTTCATTGATAATAGCCATCATAATTGTAGCAAGTGTAGTTCCTATTTCGTCCGGTTCTACATAGCCAAGACTTGCTGTAAGGCTTCCCTGTGGATCTGCATCAATCAGCAGAACTCTCTTTCCCTGTCTGGCAAGTCCAATTCCAAGATTTACGGTTGTGGTGGTTTTTCCAACTCCGCCCTTCTGATTTGATATTGCGATTACTCTACACATAATTTTCCTCCTATTTTGCTGCCGTTTTCTGCGGTTTCCATTGATTTAACATGCTCAGTATCTCTTCTTTCATTTCTGCCGGGGTATATGATTTCGGAAAATACCGATACAGTTGTTCGTTGTTAAACATCACTCTGGTAATTTCCCCTTTTTTGATCTCACCCATGACCTCTCTCATTATTGTTCCAGTCAGCTTTTTCTCCCGGCTTAATTTCTTCATTCTCTGTGCCTGGGAAATGGATGGGACTGCCTGTGTATACTCCATAGCATCTATAAATTCCTTTTGTTCCTCTAATGTTAAATACGAAAGTTCCACAGCCGGGTTAAATGAAAGTTCTCCGTTATCCAGCTTTTCCAGTAACTCAGGAATCAGATCCGTCAGCTTTAAATACCGCTGTACCTGTTTTGCGCTGTCACCAAATTCTTCACCAATGATTTCTACTGTCTTTTTTCCTTTCAACGGGTAGTCAGACTGGCTACTTTTTCTTCTTCCTCCGGTTCGCTTCATAGCTTCATTCTTCATCTTATAAGCAAAAGCCTTTTCACTGAATGT
>FMEL01000032.1 GCA_900066355.1 uncultured Ruminococcus sp. | reverse complement strand
TGACATAAGCCAGGTCACATAGCCTTCTTTTGTATTTTCTGCTATTTTTTCCAGAAGAATAGGGGCAATTGCATCATCCAGAAACAGTGCCCTGTATTGTGATTCCATCTGTATTTTCTGACAGAACGGATAGGAACAGCTTTTTTGATTTAGACAGAATAAATGATCTACAGTTGTTAACATATCCTGAGTCATATCATTAAAAATATCTGATAATACATCATGGATATCGTAGTAATGAAGATAAAAAGTGCCACGGTTGATTTCAGCATTTTGGCAGATCTCTGTAACTGTAATTTTCGTAAAACTTTTCTGTTTTAACAATTCTAAGAACGTATCTTTTATGGTTTGCCTGGTATAGCGGGTACGGCGATCTTGTTTTCTCGTTTTTTCTGACATTATATACTCCTGTATTATTTGGTATCATATGATTCCTCAACAATTTTTCTGATGTGTTGAGTAGCTATACAAATCTCACAGACTGATTATTGTAATTTATATAGTAACAACTATAATGAGATTTAAAGAAAAAGTCAACAGATTGTTCAGAATATTAGGAGGAAAAACATGGGACATGTAATTGCAATATCAGGAAAAGGCGGTGTAGGAAAAACAACCCTTTGTGGATTATTGATCCAGTATTTGTGTGAAAGTGGGAAACGTCCGGTTCTGGCCGTGGATGCAGATGCAAATGCCAATTTAAATGAAGTACTTGGTGTAGAACCTGAGATCACACTTGGAGAGCTGAGAGAAGAAATTGAGCGGGCAGGCGTAGATCCACGATATCAGATCCCATCCGGTATGACGAAGCAGGCATATCTGGAAATGCGTCTTTCTGATGCGATTGCGGAAGAAGATGATTATGATCTGATGGTAATGGGGCGAACCCAGGGACAGGGCTGCTATTGCTTTGTAAATGGTCTTGTACAGACCCAGGTTCAGAAACTGCAAAGACATTATCCATATATTGTGGTTGATAACGAAGCGGGTATGGAACACATCAGCAGAGGAATCCTGCCAATGATGGAAGTGGCGATTCTTGTAAGTGACTGTTCCAGAAGAGGTGTTCAGGCAGCCGGACGTATTGCAAAGCTGATGAATGAATTAAACTTTAAACCACAGAAAACCGGATTAATCGTGAATCGTGTTCCAGATGGAAAACTGGATGCCGGAACTCTGGAAGAAATCCGAAATCAGGGACTGGAACTGTTAGGGGTTGTACCACATGATGATCAGGTATATCAGTATGACTGTGCTGGAAAGCCAATCATACGGCTTCCGAAAGATTCTCCTGTAAGAAGTGCACTGGGAGAAATTGTAAAAAAGATAGGATTGTGAGTTGGAGGATTGAAAGTTTGAAGATTGAGTGAACAGAAATATTAGGAATAAAAGCACCGGATTTTGACTTGCCGGATCAGAACGGAGAAGTGCATAAATTAAGCGATTATGCAGGAAAAAAGTGATCTTATATTTTTATCCAAAGGATAATACACCAGGATGTACGAAGCAGGCATCAAAAGAATACTCAAAATGTATAGAAAAGTATCTGACACCACAGGACAGATATATTACGATTGTATTTTGTGAGTTATCCGGAGATAAATTGGTAACAAAAGGTACCTGTGCCAAGATGGCTCGTGGTGAAATGGTCAGATTCATAGCGGAAAATAATATTGAAAATCCGGTGGAGATTCAGAAATTTGACAGACTCGGATATTCGTTTAGGTCTGATTTATCTTCAGATTCAGAATATGTATTTGAACGCAAAATAAAATAGTTATTCAGGTAAAAGCTGCTCAGTTTGGCAGCTTTTGTAATAATAAGAATTATTACTATTTTGATTGACAACAGTATAATAGTGGTATATAATCCTTATTAAGAACTAATCCTAATAAGGAGAACAAATGACAAGTAGGAGAAATACCATTCAAAAAGATCTTGTAAGACATACTGTATACGAAATGAGAAGACACGTTACGGCAAATGAAGTGTATGAATTTATAAAAGAAGCATATCCAACAATTGGAAAAGGAACTGTATATAGAAATCTTGATATATTGGTAGAGGAAGGTGTATTAAGAAAGGTTGAAGTTCCGGATGGACCGAATCGATTTGATTTTACATTGAAAAATCATTACCATGTAAGATGTATAAAGTGCGGTGAAGTTTTTGATGTGGATATGGATCCAATACCGGATTTGCTGGAAAGAATTCATAACACTCATGGAATTGAATTTGTGGATTATGATATTTCATTTAAAGGCATTTGCCCGAAATGCAGGGAGAAGGTAAAGGAGAAACAGCATGGATAGGAAAGCAATGTATAAGTTGAGTTATGGACTGTTTATATTGACCGCTAAAGAAGCAGAAAAAGATAACGGATGCATCATTAATACAGCCATTCAGGCAGCTTCGGAACCAAACCAGTTAAGTATCTGTGTAAATAAGGCAAATTATACGCATGATATGATTCAAAGAACGGGAAAATTTACTGTATCAGTCTTAAGTCAGAAGGCACAATTTGAATTGTTCAAACATTTTGGCTTCCAATCAGGAAGAGATACCAATAAGTTTGAAGCATTTGAGCAGTGTGCCAGGGGCACAAATGGTATTTATTATATTACAGAAGATACAAATGCATACATTTCTGTGACAGTTACTAAAACAGAGGACGTGGGTTCACATACGATGTTTATCGGTGAGATAACCGATATGGAAGTTTTAAGCAATGTTCCTTCAGTAACATATGATTATTATCAGAATAATATTAAGCCTAAGCCACAGGAGATTGGAAAAACAGAGGACAGTCAGATAATATGGCGTTGCAGAATTTGCGGATATGAATATGTAGGCGAGGAATTACCAGATGACTTTATATGTCCTTTGTGCAAGCACCCAGCATCAGATTTTGAAAAAGTAGTAAAGAAAACGGAGGTAAAAGAGATGGCAGCAAACAAATATGCAGGAACACAGACAGAGAAGAATTTACAGGAGGCATTTGCAGGGGAATCACAGGCAAGAAATAAGTATACCTTTTTTGCTTCTGTAGCAAAAAAGGAAGGTTACGAGCAGATGTCAGCATTGTTTTTAAAGACTGCAGATAATGAGAAAGAACATGCAAAGATGTGGTTCAAGGAATTAGCAGGAATTGGTGATACAAAGGAAAACCTGGCGGCAGCGGCAGAAGGCGAAAATTATGAGTGGACAGATATGTATGAAGGCTTTGCTAAAACAGCTGAGGAAGAAGGATTCCCTGAGCTTGCAGCAAAATTCAGGGCAGTAGGTGAGATTGAGAAGCACCATGAGGAAAGATATCGTGCACTTCTTAAGAATATTGAAACTGCACAGGTATTTGAAAAGAGCGAAGTTAAGGTATGGGAATGCCGTAACTGCGGACATATTGTGGTAGGAACTAAGGCGCCTGAAGTATGTCCGGTATGTAATCATCCACAGAGCTATTTTGAAGTACATGAAGAGAATTATTAAGGAGATGAGATTATTATGAAGAAGAAAGTGATTAATTCAAAAAAAGCAGTAATGATAGGCTGTGGCTTTGTTGGTTCTGCATCGGTATTTGCTCTGATGCAGAGTGGC
>FMEL01000035.1 GCA_900066355.1 uncultured Ruminococcus sp. | reverse complement strand
ACGAATACGGTTATCCCCAAAGGACAAAGATTTTTCATCTTCCTTGATGAAGATGAGGTTTTCTCCGTTCCCACCAGCCGAATTGAAGCGAGGGACTACCGTATCATCGGCGTCATCTTCCGTTGTCTGATAGATGATAGTCATAGGCTCGTTTTCTTCCGTTTCGGTAAAGGGCAGAGGTTCGCCCTTTGAGAGCAGGGCGGCAATGGAAAGCATTAGCTTGCTTTTTCCATCGCCGGGATCGCCCTGCAACAGCGTAACCTTGCCAACCGGAATATACGGATACCACAGCCATTTCACTTCTTTCGGCTCGATTTCGCTTGCCTTGACAACTTCAAGAGGTACGCTGACAGTCATTTCATTTTCAATCATTTTTATTTGTTCTCCTTTTCGATAAATATTTCGGGCAAAGCACCACGATACAGCGGAAACTCTGCTTACAGTCATTCCTGCATTTTCTGCAAAGTTCGTTGTAGGTAATGCGATTACGGTCATTCAGAAACAATGCCCATTCTTGTTTCCGTTTCTTGCTCATTCTTGGCATATCAATCCACCTTTCCGTTTGAAAATAAAAAAACCACAGGAAAGATACTTGAAACCTTTTTGTGTATCTTTTAGGGGCGAAAATCGGAGAAAATCCCCGTTCTAAGCCTTTCAAAAAATCACACAAGGTATTTGTACTAACCTGTGGTTATGTATGAATTTGTTGGTTTTAGGTAACAAAAAAACACCGTATTGCTACGATGTTTTTCGTTGTTCATATTCTGTCTAAGATACTGGCAAACTGGAATTTATAGTCCTCTCAAAACCAATTTGCTTTTTCTTCTCGAAATACGGGAATATCACTATCTCGATATGGATTGTAATTATGAAGATTGCAACCAAACTCTTTTAATGATTTTATTTTGTTATCCTGTGTCCATACAATTAAAGATATTCCGTCAAATTCTTCAACATTTCCATTATTCATTTTGCTTTTAAAATACCACTCCACGATTGTTTGATTGCCTTGATGAAAAAATTGCTTAATCTCCCAGACAAGAACACTTCCGCGTGTATTCCATTCGTCAAACCAGTGCTTTACCGTTTTGCGGTTTTCATATTTAGGACTCCAACTCTCAGTATATACAACATCATCTGTAAAAATATTGTCAATTCCTAAATCTGCTTTCTTAATCCACATATCAAACCATAATCGGATAATTTTTTCTCTCTCGTTCATAAAG
>FMEL01000028.1 GCA_900066355.1 uncultured Ruminococcus sp. | reverse complement strand
CTTAAGCTCAAAGTTATATTTTGCCATAAGAAAACCGACCTCCAATAGTTAGATTTTTTGGTCTAACTTCTGGGGGTCGGTTCACAGGGCGGTTATTTTTGTGGTTTATGATTATCTTTGCCTAATGTATATCCGATACTAAAGCAGGTTAAGCCGAAGCTCACTACTGCTATGAAGTCAACAATACTCATTGGCTTAGCCCTCCTTTCCACTGGATTCCTTTACAGGTTTCTATGTAATCAGAGGGTCACAGGTCTCCGTTTCACTTCGGTCGTTGCAAAACGAGTGCCACTGGCACTCTGCAACCCTCTGTTGAAGGACTAACCGCCTACCGTTATGGTAGCACCCATGTTTCGATTATAACAGTTAAAAATTACCGGTGCAATATAAAGTCTGTAGAGAAGTATTTGGCAGATACAGAAGAGAATCAGTTTGAGTATTCTCCGGTGCCAAAACGGTGCCAAGAAATCAGGCAAATCAAAATAGGTGGTGCAATTCAGCCGTTTTTCACTGTATTTTGGAGAGAAAACCATAAAAAATATGAGGTAAAACGGGATTAAAGTATCGTGAAGGTACATGTGTCCAAACGTAAGATACCCCGGAACCGTAAGGTTTCCGGGGTTTTTCTGTTGTTTGGAAATATATTTTCGGTAATTTACTCGGAATCAGTTACACAACATTTTATAGGAGATATAGTTACTGTTCACAGGTAATATCTCGCGAGGTGTTTTGCCATGAATATTGGCAAAATCCCATCACCGAAAGTGATTTGGAATGGATTTTGACCAAGTTGCTGTGAACGGAATGAACAGTAACGAGATATAGAAAAGAAGCTGAGGAAACATGTCGAATAGTAGACGTTAGGAAACGCATATGGTATACTTCAAATAAAAGCGAAAATTACAATTGAAACACGAAAAACAGTACGTTTACTGTTGTTTCATGCTTCTATTCAGATGTATCAAAACGTCTGAGATTTGAAGATTCGGAGGGGGAAGAATATGAAGAAAACAAAATTACGACTTTTGGTACTCGTGCTTTTTCTTGGAGGACTCATTATCCTTCCACAAAAAGCTAAAGCTGCTGAGATCATTCCGGTAAATATTTCCGTCAAATACGGACAGACGGAAGCTCGAGAAATTGTTGACATGATTAACGAGGCACGAACAAACAGTGAGTATGCATGGTATTGGAATATGGATGATACTACAAAAACTTATTGTACGGATTTAAAAGAACTTAAGTATGATTATGACCTTGAACGAGTAGCTATGAAACGTGCCACAGAAATTGCATTATCTTATGATCACGAACGTCCAATGGGAGGGGATTCCAGGAGCATTTATCAGCAAGAAAATATTAGCTACAATTTTTTTGGTGAAAATATTGCTGCCGGCCAAATGACGGCTTCTCAGGTAAATTTCGATTGGAGAGAAGATAATGAGCCTTATGGTGGGCAGGGACATCGTAGAAATATGCTTTCTTCTAAATTTAATTGTGTCGGAATTGGACACGTTTATTATAACGGAGTACATTACTGGGTAGAAGAATTTGCATACAGACCTGAAATAAATACAACTGAAGTTTCAGCAAATGATAGTACAGAAACGGTTTCTGTTTCTGTAGATAAAACTAAAATCCAAAAGATCAATGTAGAATTTGACCAGGAGTCTTACTCTTTACGCATAGGAGAGAACACAACACCAGCGATTAAAGAGATCAGAATAGATGTTACTAAGTTTTGGTCAGGCGGAAGAGGCTTGGCACCTGTTCTGGATACCCCTGTTATCTCCGTAGAGGATCCTTCAACAGCGGCCTATAACAATAATCAGCTTTCCGGTGTAAAAGAGGGTACAACAAATCTGACCGCAACCCTTTATGGTATAACTGCATCTTGTTCATCGACAGTATCTGTCCACGATTGTAAGAATCATTGGGATAATGGAAGTATCACCCAGCAACCAACATGTACAGAACCTGGAGAAAAAACTTTTACCTGCAGTATTTGTAAAAACACCAAAAAAGAAAGCGTTTCTGCAACGGGACATACCTATGCGTCAACCTGGACTACAGATATAGCTGCAACCTGTGAAAAAACAGGCACAGAAAGCCGCCATTGTAAAAATAAAAACTGTACAGCAACAACAGATCAGAGAAGTATTGATGCTTTAGGTCATATCTGGGCAGATAATAAAGACGGAACGGCAACTTGTACGCGTAGCGGATGTGAGGCAACACATACTCATGAATGGGATGAAGGAGAAAGAACTACAGAACCAACCTGTACCGAGCAGGGAACACAGACATTTCATTGTACCTGTGCAAAGTGTAATGGCATAAAAACAGAAGATATACCAAAACTTGGGCATAAGTATATTCTAACAAAAAAAGATGCACCAACTTGTGAAAGCAGCGGCATTCTCCACGGTAAATGTAGTCGCTGTTCGAAAACAATCACTAAGAAAGACAGCAAACATCCAGCGTTAGGACATTCCTGGGCAGACAATGGAGATGGAACCGCAACCTGTAGCCGGGAAGGGTGTGGAAAGAAGCATACCCATGTTTTAGATTCAGGAACAATATCAATACCACCAACCTGTACAGCCACTGGAGAAAAAGAATATTGTTGCACTTATACAAACTGTCCTTATAAAACAACGGAAACCTTAGTAGCAACCGGTCATAAGAACAAAGAAACCAGAAATGCAAAAAAACCAACCTGCAAAGAAGAGGGTTATACCGGAGACATCTATTGCAAAGACTGTGGAATAAAACTTTCTTCTGGAAAAGTAACTAAGAAATTTGATCATGACTGGGATAGTGGTATAGTTACACGAAAGGCAACCTGTACGGAAGAAGGAATCAGGACCTACACATGTGAAAAATGTGGTGATACCGATACAATTAACATTCCAAAGACTGCACATAATTACATAATAGAGCAACAACAGAAGGCTACCTGCACAGCAAATGGATATTCGATTTCGGTTTGTCAAAACTGTAATGATACGAAAAGAGTAGAGATTCCGGCAACAGGACATGTAAATCAGATTACAAAAGATGCAAAAGAAGCTTCCTGTAAGTCAGAAGGATATACAGGTGATGTTTACTGTCAGGATTGTAATGAACTTTTAGAAGAAGGTCAGGTAATTCCAAAAACAGATCATGTATGGAATAAGGGTGAGGTTACAACATCGTCCACCTGTACTACTGAAGGTATCAAGACATATACCTGTACTTCCTGTGGAATAACTAAAACAGAAGCAATCGCAGCAACTGGTCATGGAGTAAAGGAGATCAGGAATAAAAAAGATGCAAGTGTCACTTCCGAAGGATATACAGGAGATATTTACTGTACAATCTGTAATCAGAAAATAAGTTCAGGTAAAAGAATTGCAAAACTCACACAACAAACAGTAACTCCTGGAAAGACGGTAAAAGATAAATCAACAAATGGTGTTTACAAAGTCCTGATGGATGGAGCAAGTGTTGAGTTTACAAAACCTGTTTATAAGAAATCATCTGTAAGAATTCCAGATACGGTCAAAGTAAATGGAATCACTTGCAAGGTAACTGCTATATCAGCAAATGCGTTTAAAAATAATAAGTCACTTAAGTCTGTCACTATAGGAAGAAATGTTACTGTGATAGGAACAAATGCATTTTATGGTTGCAGGAAGCTGAGCAGGGTAAGTGGTGGAAATGGAATCGTAAAGATTGACCACAGAGCATTTGCAAATTGCATTAGCCTGAGTAAAATAACAATTCCTGGAACTGTCAGAAGTATTGGAAAACAGGCATTCCGTAATTGTAAGAAACTCAGGAGTATTACAATTAAGACAAGTACACTGTCAGGCAAGACTATAGGTTCAAAAGCTTTTGCAGGAACCTATAAAAAGCCAACTGTCAAAGTTCCGGCAAAGCAGCTGAAAGCATATAAGAAGCTTTTAAAAGCTCGGGGAATGAGTTCGAAGGCAGTGTATAGAAAGTAAAGAAAATGCAGGCAGTTGGAACAGCTGCCTGCAAAATAAAAATATTTTGACTAGGGTAAGGGTTCTGGGATTGTAATTGACAGGAGTGGTGAAATAACCTATTATAATTACAGAGATGAAGATTTCTATGTGGGAAGCTTAGCCTTCCCATATTTTTTACTTTACTAAATGGAGAAGGGAATTTTGATAATGAAGAAAGAAAAAGGCAATGCCATTGCACTTTTGCCGATCGGGGTATTTCTTATACTGTATCTGGGACTGGGGATCTTATTTGAATATGTAATGAAAATCCCGATGGGATTTTATAATGTGCCGATTGTTGTTGCGTTTCTTGCAGCAATTCTGGTCGCATGTCTGCAGAATCGAAAAGTAGATTTTGATAAAAAACTGGAGCTTATGGCACGTGGTGTCGGGGACAAAAATATCATCACAATGCTTCTGATTTTTCTTGCAGCTGGCTCTTTTGTTGGTGTAGTAGGAAGAAGCAGTGCGGAAAGTGTGGCATATTGCATGTTGACATTGATTCCGGCAAGATTTTCTGTGGCGGTATTATTTGTTGTGGCTTGTTTTGTCTCTGTGGCAATGGGCACTTCCGTAGGAACGATCACTTTGCTTGTACCGATTGCGGCAGCAGTCTCAAAAGCATCCGGTTTTGATCTTGCATTTTGTGTGGCATCAGTCATAGGCGGAGCAATGTTTGGAGATAACCTGTCGTTTATCTCGGATACGACGATTGCGGCATGCAACGGACAGGGATGTGAGATGAAAGATAAATTCCGGGAGAATTTCTGGATCGCATTTCCTGCGGCAGTCGTAACCTTGGCCGTGATTCTCATTCTTTCCTTTCAGACAGAAATTAAAGGACATGTTACCCAGTCTTATCATCTGCTTCAGGTGCTTCCGTATGTGCTGGTGCTGATCGGTGGAATTATCGGAGTCAACGTATTTGTAGTTCTTTTGACCGGAATTGTGTCAGGAGCTGTCATCATGCTTGCCGGAGGACATATCACCCCGGTGGAACTTCTGACAAACATGGGGTCCGGTGTATCCGGAATGTTTGAGACATGTATGGTTGCAATCCTTGTTGCGGCAATGTGTGCCCTGATTCGTGAATATGGTGGATTTGATGCGCTGCTTGGATGGATTCACAAGATTTTTCGAGGCAAAAAAGGCGGGCAGCTTGGCATGGGACTTCTGGTTGGTGCGATGGATATTGCGACAGCGAACAATACGGTTGCAATTGTGATGGCAAATCCGATTGCAAAAGAAATGGCACAGGAGTATGACATTACACCACGAAAGACAGCATCAATCCTTGACACATTTTCCTGTATCTTTCAGGGAATCATTCCATATGGAGCACAGATGCTTGTGGCAATCTCAGCGGTCAATGAGCTGGGCGGCGAAATTTCCGCTTTCCAGATTATGCCGAAGCTTTATTATCCGATGTTTCTTCTGCTGGCATCCATTGTCACAATATTAAAGAGTGACAAATAGCAGTGGTTCAGAGAAAGCGGCATATTTATATACAAAAATAAAGAAATTTAAAAAAACAGTTGACCTTCCACCTTATGGAAGCTGTATAAAACAGATACAGACAGCGATGTGAATGGTTTCCGGGGCTGTCAGGAAAGTAAGAGGTAGCAGTATGAAAATCAAACAGGTGGAAGAGCTGGTAGGAATCACAAGAAAAAATATCCGTTTTTACGAAGAGCAGGGATTACTGAATGTAGCACGTGCAGAAAACGGATACAGGGAATATCATCAGGCAGATGTCATTCGACTTCAGGAAATCAAACTGTTCCGCAAGGTGGATATTTCCATAGAAGAAATGAAAGCTCTCTTCGAAAAAAAGAAAAGCCTGCAGATCTGCCTCGAACAGCATCTGAAAGAACTGGAACATCGTAAAGACGGTCTTTCGAAGATGCAGGATATCTGCGAACGCCTGATCCTGGAACACCGGTCACTGGATTCTCTCAATGCGGAGGACTGTCTGGAAGAAATTGAGCAGATGGAGAAAGAAGGTGCAAAGTTTATGGATATAAACAAAATGGATGTCCATAAGAAAAAAAGAAACGGGGCGATCATTGGTGCGGCAGTTATGGTATTGCTTATGCTGATTACGATCGTAATCGTATTCTGGGCAAACACACAGGATCCAATTCCACTGGGAATGCTTCTGCTTATAGCAGGGATTCCGGCAGTAATTATTGTGGGAACGCTCGTAGCACTTGCAGGAAGAATGAAAGAGATCGAAGGAGGAGAAGAGGATGAAGCTTCTAAGTATTGAATATATTCCGGGTGTGGAGTTTGAGCCGCTTGGAATCGTAAAAGGAACAGTTGTACAGACAAAAAACGTCGGCAGAGATTTTATGGCAGGCATGAAAACACTGGTTGGCGGTGAAATCGTCGGCTATACGGAAATGCTGAATGAGGCAAGACAGATTGCCACGAAGCGTATGGTTGATGAGGCAAAAGAGATGGATGCCGATGCAGTGATTGGTGTGAAATATGGTTCTTCTCAGGTCATGGCAGGTGCGGCAGAAGTGATCGCGTACGGAACTGCGGTAAAATATAAATAAACGTTAAAAATGAAATGCAGGGAAGTATAGTTCTAATATACTGTCCTGCATTTTTTGATTCCATTGACTTAGAAGACGATTGCTATAGCACGGGTCAACTAATTTATGAGTGGTAAATTGGTGTGATTTGGAAATATGTTTACAACTGTGAATTTTTCTGATGAAAAGAGGGATTAAACCATGTATAATAGGACTAATGGATGAATACGAAAACGGATGAGGGAAAGAGAATGGAAGGAAATTTAACCAAAGGTCCTATTTTGAAAACACTGACGAAACTTGCCATTCCGATCATGGCATCTTCGTTTCTCGGAACTTTATATAATATCACAGATATGGCATGGATCGGACTGCTGGGCTCAAAAGCAGTTGCAGGAGTTGGTGTCGGCGGTATGTTTACATGGTTTTCGCAGGGACTTGCGGCTATGGCGAGGATGGGTGGACAGGTGCAGGTGGCACAGTGCATTGGACGCGGCGAACGTGACAGAGCCCATGGTTTTGCACAGGCAGCAGTGCAGCTTGCGACACTTATGGGAATGGCATACGCGGTTATTTCGCTTGTGTTTACACGGCAGATGGTCGCATTTTTTCAGTTGACGGATCCGGAGGCACAGACCGCAGCCCTATCCTATACCAAGATTGCATGCGGACTGATTGTATTTTCATTTCTGACGCTGACAATGACAGGGTTGTATACGGCACAGGGTGATTCGAAGACACCGTTTCTGGCCAACCTGATTGGACTTGTTACAAACATGATTCTTGATCCGGTGCTGATCCTTGGACCGGGACCGTTTCCGAAGCTTGGAGTAGTAGGTGCTGCAATCGCAACGGTGACAGCTCAGGCGATTGTTATGACGATTATGATTCTTGGTGTGATCATACAAAAGAAAGAAAATGTATTAAAAGGAATCCGGCTGACGGCAAAGATACCGAAAGAATATCTCGGCGGACTCTGCAGGATTGGCATTCCGACTGCAATTCAGGGTATGGCTTATTGTGCGATTTCCATGGTACTGACGCGAATGGTATCCGCCTACGGAGCCGAAGCCGTTGCCACGCAGAGAGTCGGCGGGCAGATTGAATCCATTTCATGGAATACGGCGGATGGTTTTGCGGCAGCGCTGAATGCCTTTATTGCCCAAAACTATGGTGCAGGAAAGATGGAACGTGTCCGTAAAGGATATCGTGCGTCCTTGTGGACAGTAGGTATCTGGGGACTGCTGATCAGCTTTGTATTTATCTGCTTTCCGCAGGCAATCGCAGATATCTTTTTCCACGAACCGAAAGCAGTTGCAACAGCCGTTGGATATCTGGTGATCATTGGTTTCAGTGAAGCTTTTATGTGTGTGGAACTGACGACCGTCGGTGCTTTGTCCGGACTAGGCAGGACAAGGCTTTGCAGTATCATCAGCATCGCTTTTACCAGTGCAAGAATTCCGCTTGCAATTATATTGGGAGGTCTGATCGGTCTCAGTGGAATCTGGTGGGCACTTTCCATAACATCAATCATAAAAGGAATCATATTTACCTGTACATTTTTGTGGATAACGAGGAAACGAGGATAAAACCATGAAAACAGCAAAAAAATTTTTTAAGATCATTGGTATCATCATTGGCATTCTTGTAATTGCACTTCTTGCATATCTTATTTATCTTTATGCGAGCTATCATCGAATCGAGGATAATCTGCCGCTTGAGGTGGAGTCCCGCGTGGAGCAGGCAGATGCGAAGCTTACAACAGGCAAAGAGTATTCTGCGCTTACATACAACATTGGTTTTGGAGCATATACTCCGGACTTCAGCTTCTTTATGGATGGCGGGAAGTCTTCCTGGGCAAAGAGTAAAGACAGCGTTCTTGAGACAGTTCAGGGAGCCGGAGAACTGGTGGCATCCTACGATCCGGATTTTGCATTGATCGAAGAAGTAGATCTGGATTCGACAAGAAGCTATCATGTGAATGAATATTCTATTCTGAAAGACTGTATGCCAGATTATGACTGCGTATTTGCACAGAATTACGATTCTGCGTTTCTGTTTTATCCATTTACACAGCCGCATGGCAGCAGTAAATCCGGGCTTGCGCTGTTTTCCAGATATCCGGTGACGGATTCTCTGAGAAGAAGTTTTCCGGTATCCACTTCTTTCAGTAAGTTTTTTGATCTGGACCGCTGCTATAGTATTTCACGCGTTCCGGTCGATAATGGAAAAGAACTGGTGATTTTCGAACTTCATATGTCCGCTTATGGAAACAGTGACGAGATCCGGGAAGGCCAGATCCAGATGCTTACGGCAGATATGAAGAAAGAATACGATGCAGGCAATTATGTACTTTGCGGAGGTGATTTTAACCATGATCTGAAGGCTGCTGAGGACGATTCCGCAGAGAGAGAATCATGGGCATATCCGTTCCCGAGAGCAGAACTTCCGGATCATTTTTCTTTCTGTATTGACCAGTTGAGTGATGAAGAGTGTGCTTCCCTGTGGGACAGTGCACGTAATGCAGACATGGAATATATTCCGGGCGAGACATATACAGTTACACTGGATGGATTTATTGTTTCTGACAATATTGAATGTCTGAAATATGAAAATATCAATACCGGTTATTCTTACTCAGACCATGATCCGGTGTATGTACAGTTCAAATTAAAGTAAGGTGACATGACATGTTAGAAGAGACACTTGCAAAGAAACTGATTGAAAGAGTCAGTGAGTACACCAGTTACAATGTCAACATCATGAACGAGGACGGGATCATCATTGCCAGTGTTGATCCGAAGAGAGTCGGTACTTTTCATGAGGCAGCTTACGTGATCACACATAATGACCGTGATGTCATCATGGTGGAGGATTCCGAAGAATATGAGGGAACTGCACCGGGAATTAACATGGTCATCCAGATCGATGGAAAAAGAATTGGCGTGGTAGGGGTTTCGGGGAAGCCCGAAGAAATCCGTCCGGTCGCAAATATCACGAAGATGGCGATCGAGGTGCTGATTAAATACGAGAGGCAGAAATTACAGTCTATCCGCAGACAGACGAAGAAAGAACGCTTTATTGAGATGATCACTTCCGAAGATCATGCAGATCCGAAAGGGCTCCGTCGCCTTGCAGAAGAACTGCAGTATCGCGAAGACATTATCCGTATCCCAATTCTCTGCTGTCTGGAGCAGCCACAGTATCAGAAGGATTTTCTGGAATCTGTCAAAAAAGGCATGCTCCACAAAAGCGAGGATATCAGTTTTGCACTCGATGAAAAATATATACTGATTTTTAAGACAATGGATTCCACAGAAAAAAGAATGTTCGCAGAGTATAAGTACATTCTGGCGGAATATCTGCAGGGTACGCTTCAGTGGATGCAGAGAGAGGGAATCGTGTGCCGGTTTTATATCGGTACGTTTCAGAACAGCTTTTTAAAATATCATTATGCGTACCGGCATTGCAGATGGCTTGAAAAGAACACAAAAAGCAGGCACAACAGTGTTTATTTTTACGATCATATCTGTGATTTCGTTCAGTCGATTGTACCAGAGGATGAACTGGATCATATCTTTAATGTATATGGAAAGCTTTTGTCAGAAGATATGCAGAACAGCTGCAAGGAGCTGATCAATACATTGGTAGATACAAACTTTAACACAGCGAAGGCTTCCGAAGCTTTGTATATGCACAAAAATACTTTCCTTTATCAGTATAATAAAATCCGTGATGTGCTGAATGTCAATCCGCAGAGCTCGTATGAAGATAAGTGGTTTTTGATTTTTTTACAGTTATTTTTGAAAAATAAATGAATCAAAAATAATACAAACATCTGTTTTGGCATCAGAGAACAAAATTTACGTGTTGATTTGTGTCAGAATACTTTGAAATCTTTTTCTCAGTTTGTTAGAATTCATTTCATCAATGAAAAACCTGATGTAAACAAATGAGAAAAGGGGGAGTTAGTATGACAGGTTTTCCACTTATCATCGCGTTTGTTATCGCGATAATCTTAATGATTGTAGCAATTTCGAAGTTCAAGATTCATCCGTTTATTTCCATCATGACCGTATCATTGTTACTCGGTCTGGTTGCCGGAATTCCGCTTGTGAATCAGACAGCAGATGACGGAACGGTAACGCTTGGTCTTGCAAATGTCATCGGACAGGGCTTTTCCGGAACATTCACCAGTATCGGTATCGTAATTATTCTCGGTGCACTCATCGGTACGATTCTTGAAAAAACCGGTGCCGCACTGAAACTGGCAGATATGGTTATCCATATCGTTGGTAAAAACCATCCGGAACTGGCCATGGAACTGATGGGATGGGTTGTATCTATCCCGGTATTCTGTGACTCCGGTTTCGTTATCCTGAACCCGATCAGAAAAGCACTTGTAAACCGTACCGGAGCATCTTCCGTTGCAATGACAATCGGACTTTCTTCCGGTCTGTACATCGCGCATGTATTTATCCCACCGACACCTGGCCCGATCGCAGCAGCATCTACTATGGGCGTTGGTGATAACCTTCTTCTGGTTATGGGACTTGGTGCTCTTTGCTCCATCTTTCCGCTGATCGCAGGTTATTTCTTTGCAAAATATATCGGAAAAAAAGTACAGGCAGACGATGAAGCAAATGCAAATGATGTAAAGAAAACATATGAAGAACTTGTTGCTGAATATGGCAAACTTCCGGGAAGCTTTAATGCAATCGCTCCGATCCTTGTACCGATCATCCTGATGGCACTTGGTTCTATCGCAAGCATGGCAGGACTTACAGGAACAGCAAATGACATTCTTCAGTTCCTTGGAACACCGATCATCGCTCTGGCAGTTGGTACGATCTTTGCAATCGTTCAGCTTTCCGGTGCAGGCAAGATGGCAGATTTTTATGATATTACAAATGAAACACTGAAAACTGTAGGACCAATCCTGTTTGTAACAGCAGCAGGTGGTGTACTTGGTAAAGTAATTTCTTCTACAGATATGATCAACTACATTACACAGAATGCAGCACTGCTTGAAAAGATTGGTATTTTCTTCCCATTCATTCTGGCTGCAATCCTGAAAACAGCACAGGGATCTTCTACAGTTGCAATTACAACAACTGCAGGTATTGTAGCTCCGATCCTTACTGTTCTCGGACTTGGAACACCGGTTCGTACCGCTCTGGCAGTTATGGCTATCGGCGCAGGAGCAATGACCGTATCCCATGCAAACGATTCTTATTTCTGGGTTGTTACAAACTTTGGTGGAATGACACCAGAAAAAGGTTACAAAACGCAGACCGTTGCTACCCTGATTCTTGGTATCAGTTCAATGGTTGAAATCTTTATATTATCTCTGTTCTTATAATCAGAGAACAAAAAATTGTATCTTGAGAGGAGACATCCAATGAAATTTTTATTTGCATCAGATTCTTTTAAAGGAACCCTGTCTTCTCCGAAAACAGCAGAATTACTCACATGTGCAGCCCGGGAGATTTTTCCGGACTGCATCTGTGACAGCATAGAAGTTGCGGATGGCGGAGAAGGTACGACAGATGCAGTTCTTTCGGCAGTAAACGGTAAAAGCAATTCACTGAAAGTGCATGGACCGTTGTGGGAAGAACTTACCTGCAGTTACGGAATGCTGGATGAAAAAAGAGCAGTCATGGAAATGGCAGCAGCATCCGGACTTCCACTGGTGCCGGATGAAAAAAGAGATCCACGATATACAACTTCCTATGGAACCGGCGAAATGATCCTGGACGCTTTAAATAAAGGCTTCCGTGATATTTCCATAGCAATCGGTGGTTCTGCAACAAACGATGGCGGAATCGGCTGCATCCGCGCATTGGGTGTACGTTTCCTTGATGAAAACGGGGAAGAGCTGAAAGGTTGTGGCGAAGATCTGATCAAAATCCGCAAGATTGATGTATCCGATATGAATCCGCTTGTAAAAGAATGCAATTTCACGGTAATGTGTGATGTGACCAATCCTCTGTGCGGAAAAGACGGTGCGACCTATACATTCGGAAAACAAAAAGGTGCAACACCTGAGATTCAGGATGAGCTGGAAAAAGGAATGCAGAACTACCGTGATATCCTGAAAGCACAGTTTGGTGTCGATATGGATCAGATAGAAGGTGCCGGAGCAGCAGGTGGGCTTGGAGCAGCACTGATGGTTTTCCTGAAGGGAACGTTGAAATCAGGAATTGAAACAGTACTTGATCTGGTTGATTTTGATAAACGTCTGGAAGGCGTTGATATAGTTGTTACCGGTGAGGGTGCGACCGATTGGCAGTCTGTATTCGGCAAAGTCATGCAGGGTGTCGGCATGCACTGCAAGGCACATAACATTCCGGCAGTGGCAATCGTAGGCAGCATGGGAAAAGGTGCTGAAGACATTTTCGATTATGGAATTGAATCGATGATCACAACGATCAACGGAGTGATGACACTTCCCGAGGCACTGGAAAATGCGGAGGAACTTTACCTTTGCGCTGCAAGAAGAATGTTCCGTATGCTGCGCGCAGGAAGCAGACTTGCATAAAGAATAATATATGGTTTTATAAGAAAGAATGCTGTACGAGAGAAAATGATATGTACCCTCTTTACTGGACAAACCAGTAAGGAGGGTATTTTTATGCGTTATAGTTACGAATTTAAATTATTATGTGTTGATTTGTA
>FMEL01000029.1 GCA_900066355.1 uncultured Ruminococcus sp. | reverse complement strand
AACGTCATAAAAAGCAAAGCGGCAGCAGATAACAGAGGATAAAGAAATTGCCTCAAAAGACGATAAAAAGCTTTGCCCTATGACATGGTGTTTTAGGAATAAGTTGCTTTTGGGAAAATTGAAAGATACAAAAAACGGCGTAAAATCAATATTTTTGAAGAATATGGTTTTTCCCAAAAATTCAAATTGGGGAAGGAAAAAGTGTTTTTGGGGAAAATAATCCATTTTGGGAAATATTTTTGGGAAAACAACTGTAAGAAAGAAAACAGGAGGTGCGCTATGCGTAAGAAAGGTTACAAGGGAAGGTGTGAAAAGAAGGATTTAAGTAAAAGTCAGGAAGTATGCAGAACATACGATGCAATACAATCCAACTATGCAGATATTCTTCAGAATGACAATGCTATACAGGAAATCAGATGCAATGTATTGTTAGATGGTTTATTAGAGGGAGCTTATACTTCAGACTTTGTTTGTGTTAAAGCGGATGGAGATTTGATGGTCAGGGAATGTGTTTTTAGAAAGTTTCTTAAAAAGCCTATGACAATGAAGCTTTTGGATGCTTCAAGAAATTACTGGCTAAATCATGGTGTATCAGATTGGGGGATGGTCATTGATGAAGAATAAATTGCAAAAGAATACAATCACAAAGAATCAGCTATTTCAGAATGGTACTCAGCTTATAAGGATTCTGGATATGGAAGCCGACAGAGTATTTATCATTGACTGTATCAAAAGAATTATGCCAGTCTGGACAGATGTAGAATCTATAAATGAATATGTTCCCTGTTCTGAGGATGCATTACAGGAAATCACAGATACATTTCTGATTGACCTTGATAATTTGGATTCAGAGAGCAGAAAGACAGCGTATAAAAGATATACGATGATTTCCCCTCTGTTACCTTTTGCATCAGATCTGAAGAAAAGAAACGAATTGATAAACAGCCTTGCTATTATAAATTCAGTCAGTAAACAGACAATCAGATACTATCTCTGCTTATATCTGGTTTATCAGAATATATCTATACTTGTACGCAAGCAGAGCGTGAAAGAAAGCGTTTTATCTCAGGACGAGAAGAATATGAGGTGGGCGTTAAACAAGTTCTTTTATACCAAGCACAAGAACAGTTTGCCTGTGACATATACGCTATTATTGAAAGAAAAATATTGTGATGCACTGGGAAATCTGCTGCCTGAATATCCTTCATTTTATCAGTTCCGATACTTCTACAGAAGAACAAAGAAGATGCAGACCTATTATATTTCCAGAGATGGGCTGAAGGATTACCAAAAGAACAACAGACCGCTGCTAGGGGATGGAATACAGGAATATGCTTCATCTGTAGGAATGGGAATGTTAGATGCAACTGTGTGTGATATTTACCTTGTTAATGAAGCTGGTAATCTGGTAGGCAGACCGATATTGACCGCTTGCATAGATGCCTATAGTTCTCTGTGTTGTGGTTATTCCCTGTCATGGGAAGGCGGTGTGTATTCTCTCAGAGGATTGATGTTAAATATCATTTCAGATAAACAGAAGTGGTGCAATCAATACGGTATCAACATTGAAAAATCACAGTGGGATGCAGACAAACTTCCAGCAATCTTTGTAACTGATATGGGTTCTGAATATAAATCAGAGAACTTTGAACAGATAACAGAACTAGGGGTAACTGTGGTAAATCTTCCATCATACAGACCTGAGCTGAAAGGAGCTGTGGAGAAATTCTTTGATTTAGTACAGAACACCTATAAGCCACACCTGAAGGGGAAAGGTGTAATAGAGCCAGATTATCAAGAGAGAGGTTCGCATGATTACAGGAAGGATGCTTGCCTTACTATGGCAGATTTTGAAAAGGTCATTCTCCGATGCATCATTTATTATAACTCACAGAGGATTATAGAAAATTTCCCATATACTGAAGGTATGATACAGAATCAGATTCAGCCTTTTGCAAGTAATATCTGGGAATGGGGAAAGACACAGATAGGGGCTAATTTGATTACAGTTGATAAAGAACAGATTGTATTGACCCTTCTTCCAAGGACTACAGGTAAGTTCTCCAGATTTGGACTCAAAGTAAACAAAATGCGTTATAAGCATGAAAACTTCACAGAAAAATATCTTGCTGGTGGAGAGGTAACAGTTGCCTACAATCCAGATGATGTATCAGCAGTATGGTTGATTGACAATGGTTCTTATATCCGATTTGACTTGATAGAAAGCCGATATAAGGGCAAAGAATTATCAGATGTAGAAATAATGCAGAAAGGTCAGAAAGAGCTTGTAAAGGCTGCTACAGCGGATAATATACAGGCACAGATTAACCTTGCACAGTCTATAGAAATCATAGCTGCATCTGTAAATAATCCTGATAAAGTCAATGTAAAATCAATCAGGAATACCAGACAGAAGGAGCAGACAAAGAACCATATTGATTATATTAGGGGGATTGAAGCATGATTGACTTTACAACGAAACTTCCAGAAATGAAATCAGGGAATGAGCTTATATCTGCATTATCTATCATTCCTGAATATGATGAAACCATATGCCAGCAGAACCAAGCAGTTAGATTGATAGCATTATCAGACCTGTATCAGATTTACATTCCTTCTCAGATGAGTCTTGAAATCTATAGTAAATTGTATCTTGCCTTGCTTCGTTCCATGCAGAAAAAGGGAACACTGATGGCAATAAAACAGAGATATGAGAACTACAAAGCGATACAGCAGCAGTCCTATAGCGGTATTCTGGGAGGTTCTGATTCATTCACGATTATCGGTACTTCTGGTATCGGGAAATCCTCTGCAATCAGTAGAGCTATATCCCTGATTACTGAGAATCGTATCATAGAAACAGACAAGCCATATACAAAGATTATCCCATGCCTGATTGTACAGTGTCCGTTTGATTCTTCAGTAAAAGGAATGTTATTTGAAATTCTCAGAAAAGTTGATGAAACACTGGAAAGCAATTATTATCAGTATGCACTCAAAGCAAGAGCAACAACAGATATGTTGATTGGTTCGGTGGCACAGGTGGCTTTAAATCATATTGGTATGCTGGTAGTGGATGAGATACAGAATGTTGTCAATTCCAAGAATGGAAAAAGCCTGATAGGTGCATTAACTCAGCTCATCAATAATTCAGGTATCTCTATTTGTATGGTGGGTACTCCTGAAAGTACGGTATTTTTTGAACAGGCTATGCAGCTTGCAAGGCGGTCTGTAGGACTACAATATACAACTATGAAATATGATGAGTATTTCCAGAGCTTTTGCAAGATAATTTTTAAATATCAATTTTTAAAAAATCAAACAGAGATAACTGCTGCCATTACAGAATGGTTATATGAACATTCTGCTGGTGTCGTTTCTGTTGTGGTATCTCTGATTCATGATGCACAGGAAATAGCAATTCTTACAGGGAAAGAGGTTTTAAATCTTGATACTCTGAATGAAGCATACCAACAGAGATTAACATTGCTTCATGGATATATACAGCCCTCTGTGATTCAGAATAAACCGACAATCAAAAAGAAAAAGACTGCTGCCAGTCTGACAATGAATCAGTCAGAGGAAAAGATAAAAGAGGATAACTGCTCTATTGCTGCCATAGCAGAGAAAGCAAAAACAGAGAATTTAGATGTTGTTGCACTTCTGAAAAATGTGTATAAGGTCGTGGAGGTGGCAATATGACAATGTATCTTCCAGAAATTTATCCTGATGAGCTGGTATATAGTTGGTTAGCAAGATATTACATACAGACAGGATATGTCAGATATGCTTTTGTAGCAGAAGAATTATTTCAGAGTAAAACTGTCAGACCAGATATAGAATTTGTGAATCAATATACCGCTCCAATGTTACAGTCTATTACTGAAAAAATGCCGATGTCAGAGATAATAGAAAATCATACCATGTTTCCGTATTATGGTAGATTCTTGCAAAAAGAGCGTAGAAATCGGGCATATACTGCAATGATACAGACCAAAGGAGATTATCATAATCTGCTGCCGATGCCGAAAAGGAAAGGTAATACAGACAGATATTTGAGATATTGTCCTGTATGTGCAGAGAATGACCGTAAACAATATGGAGAAGCATACTGGCACAGGATACACCAATTACAAGGGGTTAAAATCTGTTCACAGCATAGATGTTATTTGGTGGATAGTCAGGTGCAAATAAGCGGTAAAGCAAGCCCGACACTGATAGCAGCAGAAACAATTATTCCTGAAAAATATGAAAATCTTTTATTATGTCAGAATGATATAGAATATCAACTTGCTAATTATGTAACAGTTTTTTTTCAATCAAAACTTGATTTGGATAGTGATATTACAGTAGGGAAATTCCTTCATTCCAGAATGGAAAATACCCCTTACAGGTCAGTCAGAGGGGAACAAAGAAATATATCACTGCTCCATGCAGATTTTCAGGAATATTATAGAAAACTGCCTGATAACAATTTCTCTGAATTGTGGCAAATTCAGAAGGTGCTGACAGATGATAGAATAAATCTGTATGAGGTATGTATGCTTGCCATGTTCTTAAATGTATCGGTAGCGGATTTGGCAAGGATGAAATTACCTGAACAGACTCAGGAACAGCGATTTGATGAGCAAATATATCTGTTGCATGAGCAAGGCTTAAAATATCCTGAGATTGCAAGGCGGTTAGGGGCTTCTTATGATACAGTAAAGGCAATCGGGGAACAACGATATAAGAAACATCATAAAGAATCAAATAAAGCATTGAAAGGTGGAGTAAGGGCTTATAACTGGCAGCAGATAGATAAAGATACACTTCCATTTGTCAGAGATGCTATTAGAAAGCTACAGGGAAATGAAAAGAACAGACCCAAGAAAGTGACCGTATTTGCAATAGAAAAGCTGCTGCATTTACCAAGTAAAAGGATTGCAACATATCTTCCGAAGTGTAGGGCAGAAATAGAGAAATATCAAGAATCACAGGAAGAATACTGGGCTAGAGAAGTTGTGTGGGCGGTCAATCATATTATCACAGAGGGGAATAGACTGAACTGGAAACAGATCAGAAATTTGACTAATATGAGAAAAGCGGATTTAATAAGATGTTTTCCATATATTCCGAATTATACCGATATAGGTACTGTAGAAAAAATTGAAATGTTAATTTGAAAAAAGGCTATGGAATATGTACCATAGCCAGAAGTTATTTTTGATTTTTCTTTCGCAAGGCATCAACCATCATAGAAACAATCTGAATATCATTTTCATCTAAGCCTGAGAGATCCAGGCGTTTTACTTTATCAATATCAAGAAGAAAATCCGTACTAACATGAAAGACTGCTGCCAGCTTTTTCAATACATCTGGAGAAGGTGTTCGTTCTTGTCTTTCATAAAATGAAACGACAGATTTCGTTACACCGATTAAGTCAGCTAACTGTTGCTGCGTTAGTCCAGCTTGTAATCTAAGATCTTTTAATTTATTTCCAAAATCCACTTATTTACCACTCCTATCAAAAAATAGTTTACTTACATTCTGTACAAATATGGTGTTCTATATTAGAATAAAAGTAGCAAAATAGTGTACATAAAACTTTGATAAACGGAGGGTAATTTTATGTTGAGTCCACAAGAGGTTATGGAGAAATATCCAGAGGAAGTTGATGAATTTTTTAAGGTTACATTTGTTTTATCAGATGAAGAGACAGCTGCATTGGA
This sequence comes from uncultured Ruminococcus sp., assembly GCA_900066355.1. Classification (GTDB taxonomy): domain Bacteria; phylum Bacillota; class Clostridia; order Lachnospirales; family Lachnospiraceae; genus Blautia_A. Next base: position 5,923 of record FMEL01000029.1, on the reverse strand, counting down.
GCATGTAGTGCCTATGACACAGGAGTTGTTTGAATCATGTTATGAAAAACTTATGTCGGTTGATGCAGTTCGTACCTGTATAAAACTTATGGAGGAATACCCGAGTTTTACGGATGCGATGGTAGCAAATATTATGGAAGATTTGAATTTAACTGATGATGATTTTGATGCGATTTCAGAAGAAGAATTAAAAGCAGGTTTAGAAGATCTTAAGAGGCGGATACAAATAAGAGGATTTTGTTAGAAAAATATTTAAAGTTGTGTCAAGGCTTTTTTCTTGACACAAGCGGAGAAATGTGATATACATGGTTGTATCAGTAAAATATGTGCCTTGAATAAAGGGACTTACAGCAATCAATTAAAAAAAAGATAGAAAACACAACTTTAAAGTGTTTGATTTCTTTTTGGAGATTGGTTGCTTTTTTTGTGCTTAAAATAGGATTTTGAAGGAGTAAAGAATAATGATTGAAAAAAGTTGTAATCAAAAAGTTTTAAAAGTAATAAAAGAGGTGGCGAATAGTGAAAATAAATATGCAGTATTTAATTTGAATGCTGCTGATAACGCTGCTTTAAGATTACATAGTTTAGCTGGTTTTAAATTGTGGTTTTACATAGCAAAAAATCAGAATAATTATGAATTTGCATTGTCCAGCAAACATTTTATGAAATGGAGTGGCTACGAACGAAAAGCATATACATCTGCAGTAAAGGAATTGATAGATAAAGGCTTTTTGATGCAATGTAAAAAGAAAGATTATTATATTTTTTATGAATTTCCGAAAGAACATAAATGGGAGGTGTATGAGGAAAATGATTTTTGTATAGAAGAATGAGCTTTATCGCTTAGTCGCTTGTGTCTTAGAAGAACAAGGGGTATATGCTTATTCATAAAACAAATATTACAAATTACAAATATTACATTTTTATTTGCGGTTGCGTTGCAACACAAATATATAAGGAGCAGATATGGAGAAAATAATATATAAATCAGGAAACAATGAAATAATTGAGAAAAAGGAGTTCTTTGAGTTTAGGGATAGAAATGGCAATAGGGCGATCTTTGACAAAGAACATAAAATTGTTGATCAGATAAAGAAGATGTTACAAGGAAGGCGGTCTTTTTCCTATAATAAAAAGGAAAATATCTTCTATTATAACTCATATATAAATTGTAAAGTAAAATATTATTGCAATTTGCGTCAGTTGATAATTGCTTCATTGATGGAAGGCGACTTTGATAAAAACCTGAAAATAGTGAAAGGTTATGCTATTTATCTGGTAGATTCTGAAAAATACTGGGACTTAAGAAGTTCAAACCTTGACTATACCGGTGAAAATGGAAAGGTTAATATATTTTATTGCACGAACCAATATTTTATTGTAAAACATCAAGAATCTGGATTTATGGTAAAGACGGATATAAATGAGGAATTAAATGAGGCTTTAAAGTGCTATCGCTGGCATTATGATCCAAAGTATAATAGATTAGTGACATTCTTGGGTGGATATGGGAAGGAACTGGTATCAATACATCAATTTATAAAGTTCTTTTATGATATGCCAGATAAGAACATTAATGTTGACATGTGGATATTAGCAATGAAAAGAGTTGGAAAACGCCTTTGGCTAAGCGTAGATCATTTAGATTCGGATAGAACAAACTGTTGTTCTGCTAATCTAGTTCTAATGACACGAGGCGAAAATTCAAGGAAATCAAATCTTACTAAAAAGTTAAACACAAGACCATTTATTTGTATTCCACGTCTAATGTATGGAAATATAGATATGAAAGCTGGATACCATCAAGACGGAAAAACAATATTGATTCTCAGAAATTTTGATAGTACAGAAGAATTTGTTCAAGCGTTGGTTGACTTCTGGAAAAAGGGTATTATTCGAGACAATACAGGAATTGTTTATCATTTGCCTCAGATACCAGCTAAATATTTTGATTCTAAAAAGTAGAAGCCAGGATAAAAATGATGAAAATACAAGATTTTCTCTGTTTGTGGATCAATTTTTTTGCTCGAACAACTTTTTACGGAATAAATAGTAATCTTTTAACTTATGGAAATTTAAAGAAAACTGGGAAATACGATAACAGTCGCATTACAAGCAATATAATATAAGATAGAATTTGTAAAAAAGCTCGGAGACGCTCTCGGTAAATTACGACAACTATCGCTATTTGAAAGCTCAGGGGGAATTTTCGGTAATGAATCTTTGGGGCTAAACAACGATGGTTGTCGAATTTTATCGAGTTAAAAAACAACAAATAACAACCAGAAAGCAAAAACATAAAAATATATTGAGAAGGTGTGAAAAATCACTTGATTTTATAGTATATATTTGATAAATTATATATTATAAAACATAAAGAAACAACGAACGTTTTTATTTGTGGCTGTGGAGGAATGCAAATGTGTAAAGTATATGGATATTGCCGTATTAGTACCAAGAAACAGAGTATAGATAGACAGATTAGAAATATTTTAGCAGAATGTCCGACAGCAGAGATACGACAAGAAATTTATACTGGAACTAAATTTCAAGGAAGAGAAGAATTACAGAAATTGTTACGAGATGTAAAATCAGGTGATACTATTATTTTTGATTCTGTCAGCAGAATGAGTAGAGATGCAGACAATGGAATAAAATTATACCTTGATTTGTTTGATAAGAACATCAATCTAGTGTTTATTAAGGAACATTACATTGATACTGATACATACCGTAAATCAGTTAATGAAAGTATAGCATCGACAGGTAATGAAATAGCAGATATTTATATTGAGGCGACTAATAAAGTTATTAAATTATTAGCGATTAAACAAATAAGACAAGCGTTTGAACAGGCAGAAAAAGAGGTTGTAGATTTACAGGAAAGAACAAAAGAAGGAATCAAAACAGCACGTTTGGATGGCAAAAAAATTGGAGGAACAGTCACAGCCGGAAAACCTAAAGTAACAAAAAAATCAAAAGATGCAAAGAAAATTATACAAAAGCATTCAAAGAGTTTTGGAGGCTCGCTTGATAATAAAGAAATTATGCGGCTTTCTGGTATCAGTGAGCCTACGTTGTTAAAATATAAAAAAGAGATAAGGCAGGAAATGATAGCGAATGGAATGATGGAATGAAAAGTTATAGCCTGGGTTTTTATACCTGGGCTTTTCTGTGATTTTTTATAAATACAAGGAAGAAAATAGTGTTCTTCTGAAAGAATCGGTCAAGGGGGGAGTATTAACATTTTTAAAGCTTGATAAGTAGGATGTATAGTATATCGAGGCTTAGCTTATTCTCTGCTCGCTATATTATTCTCGAACAAAAAGCTCCAGTAAAACTGAAGCTTTTAAACAAAATGTATAGTGAGAGTGGATTTTTTACAGTGATTTTACCATTTATATTTACATGCTCGACACTCAAATTGCTTGCCGATCTTGTCAGAAGCAGCACCAACAGCATATACAGAAGCAGCACGTTTAGCTGTAGTAATTCTTTGGGTTTGTAAACTGCCGCACATTGGACACTGTGGGTGTTGCGCTCCCTCAATTTTTGCTTGCTGCATTCTTTCTGCTTTGCGTACTGTTTTAATATAGTCTTGTTTCTTTTGATATTTTGTATAATCAGTTCTGGCAGAAGATAAATTCTTTTCCATTTGTTTCATGCCTTGATAAAGATTGTAATAAAGGATAATGCAGATAGCAGTTGCAAAACCGCCCAGAATGAGTAAAGCAGAATTATCAAAATTCCAGCCATAGGCAGCAATGGAGAAAAATACAACTGCTAAAATAAGCATAATTCCCATGCCTTTTTTGTTACTCTGGATGCTATGCTCAATATTATGGATTTCTTGAAGCTGTTTTTCTTTCTCTTCCATACGATATCCTCCACGAATATGATACTTAATTCCACTCTATTGATAATAATATACACCAACCGTTTGTTATAATCAAATAAAAGTAAAAGAAAGTATTAAAAAAGTGGAATTATAGAGGGCTGAAATCATGGAATTTGGCGAAAGACTCAGAGAATTGCGAAAAAAATACGGCTATACTCAAACAGAGCTTGCAGAAATGGCGAATGTTACTAAATCTGTAATTTCATTCTATGAACATAAGGAACGGGCTGCAAGCCCAGAGGTTTTAAAACGTTTTGCAGAAATATTTAATGTGTCTACAGATTTTTTGCTTGGAATTGAGAAAGAAAATAAGAATATAATTGATGTTTCTGGACTTTCACCAAAAGAAATTGAAGCTGTTCAGATTATTGTTGATTCGATGAAGGTTGGTAAGAGATTATAGTTTGAGTCTGAAAAATCAGGCTCTTTTTTTGTGGGAGGAATTTTAATGTTTATACAAACCGAATATAAATTAACGCTTAAAAAAACTGTTATTGTGTTAAATCGAATAAAGTGAATTATTGTCCAGATTGTCAAGGTAAATTGAGGATAAGGGATTCCAGACAAAGAAAGATCAAAGATGAAATAGGAAATGAGTATGTTTTTAGGTTGCGAAGATTTCAATGTGTAGATTGTAAAAAAATTCATATAGAAATACCGGATTGTATTGAACCATTTAAGCAATACAGTAAAAATACAATAGAAAGTATATTGTCCGGAAAATGTAATTATTATACTGCAGACGACTCAACCGTTAGAAGATGGAAAAATATGTAAACACACCCGCTTTGCCTTTTGGCAAGCGATGAAATCAGGTAGGCTATTAAACGGAGGTGGCGTATGTCGTATGTCGAAAAAGAAAAAGGTAAGTATAATAATTCTTCTGTTACTTTTGCTGGTTGGCATTTTCATATTTTGGGGGACTAAATCTAATGTAGATAATGACAATTCAAATCCAATTTCATTATTGATTCCGGATAAAGATGCGGAAAAATGGAATGGAAAACAGGAATTACCACAGTCAGGATCTTCTGAAGAGGTTGCAATCCCAGGGTTTAAGTCACTTGTATGCTATGCTGGGCAAACTAAGCAAAAAGTAAATTTATACAATCCAGAGGAGAACTCTGCATTATTGAGAATGAGTATTTACGCTGATAATCAGGAACTTTGGAAATCAGGTTATATTGAACCGGGAAATGGTTACTACAATATTGATTTAAAAAAGAAGTTGGATATTGGTGTATATGATGGAACATTGCTGGTAGAGTGCTTTTTGGAGGATGGAACAGTGTGTAATCAGGCAAAAGTAAAATTTGATTTAATTGTGGAGGAAAAACAAAAGTGAAAAAGACAATACTTTCTTTAATTACGATAGGTGCAATAATGGCAACAACTCCGTTAATGACATATGCAGCTATGAGCGATGATGAATATTCCTTCGTTTCACAATATGATGATTCAACGGCAAATACGGAATTATCGTACGTTCAAAATTCTTCATATATCGTAAAAATTCCACTGAGGATAAATAATCTTGTCGAGAATGGATATGTGTTTACAGCTCAATCAATAAATATTTTGGATAACGAGATTGTTCGTGTTTATGCTGAAAATTCAAGTGTTCAAATGACCAATGAAAGAGGTGATACATGTACCTTGAATTTAAGCGGAGATGGAAGCAATGGAGAAGTTGGAGCATTTCGTAATGGAGAATCTACATCAACCGTAAGGATGAATGGACAAATGGAAATGGATGCAAGAGCAGGAAGTTATACGGGAACAGCAATATTTTCAGTTAAATTAGAACCAGTTAGATAATAATTATAACGCATACAAGTGTTCAGAAGGATAGAAATTTCTCTATCCTTTTTGAATTGTGGGGCTTGTATTTATACTTAAATCAGGTATAATATAAACAAAGGTTTATTTCTCTATGTTTTAGGGCAATGCTTATTAGCCTGTAAAAGGCAAAAATAATCAGCGTCCAACGAGAAAAAATAAACCTTGAGATATGAGCGAAAATCC
>FMEL01000034.1 GCA_900066355.1 uncultured Ruminococcus sp. | reverse complement strand
CTTTATGAACGAGAGAGAAAAAATTATCCGATTATGGTTTGATATGTGGATTAAGAAAGCAGATTTAGGAATTGACAATATTTTTACAGATGATGTTGTATATACTGAGAGTTGGGGTCCTAAATATGAAAACCGCAAAACGGTAAAGCACTGGTTTGACGAATGGAATACACGTGGAAGTGTTCTTGTCTGGGAGATTAAGCAATTTTTTCATCAAGGCAATCAAACAATCGTGGAGTGGTATTTTAAAAACAAAATGAATAATGGAAATGTTGAAGAATTTGACGGAATATCTTTAATTGTATGGACACAGGATAACAAAATAAAATCATTAAAAGAGTTTGGTTGCAATCTTCATAATTACAATCCATATCGAGATAGTGATATTCCCGTATTTCGAGAAGAAAAAGCAAATTGGTTTTGAGAGGACTATAAATTCCAGTTTATCAGTATCAAAATAGAATATGAACAACAAAAAACATCGTAGCAATACGGTGTTTTTTGTTACCCAAAACCCACAATTCAATACATAACCACAGGTTAGTACAAATACCTTGTGTGATTTTTTCAAAGGCTTAGAAAGGGATATTTACCCTGTTTTTCGCCCCGGGAAATGACACAAACAAGGCTGAATGTATCTTCCCTGTGGTTTTTATGTTTTCGGCAGGAAAGGAGGATTGATTGCTATGCCGAGAATGAGCAAGAAACGGAAACAAGAGTGGGCATTGTTTCTGAATGAAAGAAATCGCATTACCTACAACGAACTTTGCAAAAAATGCAGGAATGACTGTAAGCAGAGTTCCCGCTGTGTCGTGGTGCTTTGCCCGAAATATTTATCGAAAAGGAGAACAAAGAAAAATGATTGAAAATGAAATGACTGTCAGCGTACCTCTTGAAGTTGTCAAGGCAAGCGAAATCGAGCCGAAAGAAGTGAAATGGCTGTGGTATCCGTATATTCCGTTTGGCAAGGTTACGCTGTTGCAGGGCGATCCTGGCGATGGAAAAAGCAAGCTAATGCTTTCCATTGCCGCCCTGCTCTCAAAGGGCGAACCTCTGCCCTTCACCGAAACGGAAGAAAACGAGCCTATGACTATCATCTATCAGACAACGGAAGATGACGCCGATGATACGGTAGTCCCTCGTTTCAATTCGGCTGGTGGGAACGGAGAAAACCTCATCTTCATCAAGGAAGATGAAAAATCTTTGTCCTTTGGGGATAACCGTATT
>FMEL01000036.1 GCA_900066355.1 uncultured Ruminococcus sp. | reverse complement strand
AAATTGATGCAAACGAAAGGGCAGTTAATGAAAAGTCTCCATACTGCTTTTTCGTTTGCACCACCTTCGATTCTTTCCTTAACGATTTTTTCAATTCTCCAAACTGGGATTTATCGTCTTGTTCCATTCTTATCAAAATTCTTTTTTAATGCTATTTCTGTTAGGAGAATAGACCCAATTAAAGGAATAAGTTGAACACCACAGATAATTCCTCCTATACTCCCAACACAATCTTCATTTTTTCCAATCACTAAAAGCATGAAGATTACCGTTATCGGCAACATAACCATTCCACAGACATACCAGACTTTACCACAATATTTATGAGCAAATTCCCATGTGTCTTTGTTCTTCATAGACATCGAAGTCCGATATCCAAATACTGAATTTATTTCCTTGGGAGCCTTTTTCATAAAATATCTTCCAAAACCAATCATCGTAAATGGAAGAAGCAAATCCATAATCAACATAAAAATCCAAAACCCCATTGTAAACCTCCTTTACTACAACTTCCGATTGAACAAAATCGCTGCGCGATGGCCTGCCAAGGCTGTGGCGCAGTTTTATTTTTATTAAAAAGCAGTGGAATTACTTTTCATAATC
>FMEL01000037.1 GCA_900066355.1 uncultured Ruminococcus sp. | reverse complement strand
CGATGCGCTTGTGGGAAACACCCGTTCCCATCCCGAACACGACGGTTAAGACGCAAGCGGCCGATGGTACTGCACTGGAGACGGTGTGGGAGAGCAGGTGGATGCCAGATTAAATGGGGATGTAGCTCAGTTGGGAGAGCACCTGCCTTGCAAGCAGGGGGTCGAGAGTTCGAATCTCTTCATCTCCATCGCCAGAGTACTTAATGAAGACGAGCGACAGCGAAGACTGAATTTAGTACGAGGCATGTCATGACACTTAATGAAAGCAAGTCGGAGACGCAGCTTGAATTTAGTGACAGGACGCTTGGGCTTATAGCTCAGCTGGTTAGAGCGCACGCCTGATAAGCGTGAGGTCGGTGGTTCGAGTCCACTTAAGCCCATTGGCTTATAAGATTTAGCCGTGAGGTTAAGTGAGTAAGCCTGATATCGTACCTTGAAAACTGCATACATGTAAATTTGATTAACTAATCAAATATCCTTGATATACAAACGTAAGATAGGAAGACATCGATAAAT